>CAVXZM010000015.1:0-142515 GCA_963766315.1 uncultured beta proteobacterium | reverse complement strand
GGCAGATCGCCATCGTCGAGGTAGCGCGTCAGCGCTGCCCAGCGACCCAGGCTGTAGTCGATCGCCTTGGCCGTGGCCGAGCCGTCGGGGACCTTGTGCCGCTGCAACTGCAGCCACTTGCCGAGTGCGTCGGCCACGGGCCGCGCCTTGAGCTTGCCGGATCCGTCGTCGCTCGTCGGGGTCGAGGTCGTGCACCTCGCGCTCGACCTCGTACAGCTGTCACGAAGTACTTGAGCGCTTCCTCGGCCAGCTGGCTCTTGTGATTGGCCCACAGGTCGTAGAACTTGCGCCGGGCGTGGGCCAGGCATCCGGCCTCGGTCACGCCCAGCGTCAAGCAGCTGCTTGTAGCCCGAGTAGTCGTCGCAGACCAGCTTGCCGTGCCAGCCGTCGTCTCCGGGCAGCCCGAGGAAGTCGCGCGCATGCTGCCCGGCGCGGCTGTCGGCGAAGTCGAAGACGACCGCCCTGGTCGGGTTGTAGCGGCGTCGTGCAATAGCTCCACAGGTACGCCCGGTGTGTCTTGCCGTGGCCCGGCTTGAGCATCGCCACCGGCGTCTCGTCGGCGTGCAGCACGTCGTGCCTGCGCAGCTCGGCCGTCAGCGCGTCGACCAACGGCTGTAGCTGGGCGCCGCACTCGCCGACCCACTGCGCCAGCGTCGAGCGCGCAATCGCCAGACCCGCGCGCTCGAAGATGTGTTCCTGCCGGTACAGCGGCAGGTGATCGAGGTACTTGGCCACCAGCACCTGCGCCAGCAGTCCGGTGGTGGGCAGCCCCTTGTCGATGATGTGCGGTGCCACGGGCGCCTGGACCAGCGTCTCGCACTCGGCACAGACCCACTTGCCGCGCACGTGACGCTCGACGGTGAACACGCCGGGCACGTAGTCGAGCTTCTCAGCCACATCCTCGCCGATGCGCTTGAGCGCACAGCCGCAGCTGCAGGTGGTGCTCTCGGGCTCGTGGAGGATCTCGCGGCGCGGCAGGTTCGCCGGCAGCGCCTGGCGCTTGGGCGCCTTTTTCTCGCCCTTGACCTGCTCGTCGGGCACGACCTTGTCGAGCTCGGCCTGCAGCGCGGCCAGGTCGGCGTCGATCGTCTCTTCGAGCAGGCTCTTCTGCTCGGCGTTGAAGTGCTTCGCTTTTGGCAGCGAACTTCAGCCGCTTGAGCACGGCGATCTCGTGCGTGATCTTGTCGATCGTCGCCTGCTTGAACGCGATCTCGCGGTCCTTGGCAACGACGGTACTCAGCGAGCGAGCTGACCATCTCGCGCAGTTGCGGCGCGTCGAGCTGGCTCAGTTGCGTCGCGTCGATCACGGAACGTGATCGTGCCCTCGATGCATCGCTCGTACATCAGGAGCTTCCGCAATTGCTCGACTGCGGCGCTCTACAGCACGGTGATGACGCCAGCCTCTCCGATGCGTTGCCACGGCAGCCCGAGCACCAGGGCATCGAGCTGCGCTCGCTCAGCGTCAGGGTCGGGGCAGCGTTCCTGGGCCAGACGAACTTGCCGCTGTTGAGGCGGCGCGCCGCCAGCCACACGCCGATGCCGTCGTGCACCAGCACCTTCATGCGGTTGGCTCGGCGGTTGGCGAACAGGTAGGCATGATGCGGCCGGGCCGCGCCGAAGACGTTGACGACGCGGGTCAGCGCCGACTCGGTCCCCGAACGCATGTCCAGCGGCTCGGTCGGCCAGCCACACCGCATCGACCCGGATCACCGAAGGAGCTCGCGGGTCCAGGCGGCGAAGTCGGCTCGCCGCCGACAGCGGCCAGGTGAGCTTCATCGTCACGGCGCCGCGGCGCAACTCGACTTCGATGCCGCGCTCACTACTGCGCGCCACAGCCGCTTCCTCCAAGGCCACGGGAACGAACTCCCGGCGCCTTGACCACGGCCGCATTGCTGCCGCCGCGCGCAAGCTTGCGCCAGCCATGGACGACGTTGGCGTTGATGCCGTACGACATCGCCACCTTCGCCACCGACGCACCTGGCGCGTCGCACTCGCCCAGCACCTGCGCCTTCATCTCCGGGCTGTAGCCGTCGCCGTCTCGCCGTCTGCTCGCTTGCCATCGTGTCCACTTAAGTTCTACGTGGACATGATCGTTATCGCCTCACCCGCTCAGTTCAAGATGGGTTCACCGGACGCTTACCGACTTCGATGAAAGTGTCCGCCACTGTTCACCCGGCACGTACTTGAATCGCCATCTCATCGAGGGCTTGTTCGCCGGAAGGGGAGATTGGAACGCTACCACCTGGGCCCAGGGCAGAATGCCTACAAGCGCAATTTGAGTCGAACTAGGCGATTCCGTCCTCACAGTCACCGCCTTCGCACCAACGCATAGAGGCAAGGCGTACCTCCTCTGGGCTGCGCTCAAGGATCGACTTCGTCAGTACAAGTCGGGCCTCCGTGGGGTACTCTGGCGTTCGAGAAACTCCTTGCTAGTCCCTCATCTCGCGGCGCATCTCGTCGACTGGACCACCTCGATGACAATGCAGTGGGCTTGAGGGTCCTCAAACTTCCAATACTTTCATATTCGACAACGCCACATCGCATTAGGCATCCGGCGCGCCCATCGCTTAGGCTGCCAACCAGCGGATCAGCGCCTGATGTGCTTGGATTTTCCACTCAATACGCGAGAATGTGTGATCTGCGCCGGCGATGTCCACGCGATGCACACGTGGATTGTCGAGTAGTCCCTCCCACGCTTGAGATGACTTCGTGACCTCATCGAACTCGCGCGCGATGTAGTCGGACCGCTCATCAGTAGTAAGACTTGGCCCTTGAAGCGCCGAAGGCCTTCGGCCGTTTTAGCCACGAGCGGCATGCCGTCAAGGTCGTCCGGCACCGCCGTGAGAGCCGGCGCGAAGGGACTTGCGCCCCTTCAGAAACGTGGTCAGCACCTCTACGAAGGAGACGATCGAACTGCCGATGCGTAGTCGTCCATGCGCGATGTCGGCCCAGAACTTGCGCGACAGTAGGCGGTCACGATAGTAGTGTTTCAAGATGGCTTCAGCACGGCCTTCGTCGGTCCGGACCCAGGGATTCACGAGCGCCACCTTGTGCACGCGTGAGTCCTGGTACGCATAGAAGAGGATCCCGCTGGCCGCCTCGCATTCCCCGAAAAGCATCACATGCGCGATCGTCGGCACTTGGCGCTGGAGTTCGTCCATTGCGGCACCGAATGTCCGGCCGTGAGTGGTGGTATCCCAGGAATTCGCCACTGCTATCACCCATGCCGCGGAGATCAAATCGCAGCACCGGGTAGCCGCGGGCGGCGAACATCCGCGCCAGCCTCACGAATTGGCGGTGCGCGCCTGTTCGGTATTGCGGGCCTCCAGCCACGACAATGATGACACCCACCGTCGATTCATTACCGCCCCGGTGAAGGACGCCTGACAAATCCTCGCCCAAGCAGGCGAAGGCAACGGGGCACTCGTGCAACGCGGCGGCAGGGGACCGCGCTGGTGGCTCCGATGGGGTGGCTGTGGGTATTGACCAGTCGCGAGCGACCCGCGTCGTGGCCTGCACCAGTGCAGGAGCGACCGCTCGTTCGTGCAGCGCCCAGAAAGCCGGGCCCGTCACTGTGACCAGGTTCACGGGCACACCCCGGCGGAGCAGCGACTCGGCCGACTTAGCGTTGGCGTTCGGCATTACCGCCGCGGAGTCGGCGACCACCTCGAACCAGTCGACGTGCACGCCCGGTGGCAGCGCGATATCGAGCAATGCCAGTCTGTCCAGATGTTGGGCCAATTCAGCACCGACTTCGAAGCCGGAGACCTCCACCACATCGCCCCGTGCTGAGCGCTGACGCAGTTCCTCGGTGGTCTTTACGCCACCGGCTTGGCCCATCTCCGCCGCAATACGGATACGCAGGAACTGTGTCCAGTACATCTTGCCGGAGACGACGGGCTGCCACAACAATACGCGGCGCACCTCGGGCAGTAGCGCTGCCAATTCCGTGGCCATGATGGCGCCCAGGCGTACTCCCCACAAGGTGTGGCAGCCAAGCCCTTGCGACTCGAGCCATAGGGCGCCACGGCGCAAATCCTCTCGCCACCGCTCCCATGTGGCGTTGTTGAAATCATCGGCGCTGTCTCCCGTCCCCGAAGGGTCCAGGATCAAGACGCCATGGCCCAGCGCCGCGAGGGCACGGGCTTGGATGGCGACCATCGAACGGCAGCGGTTCATCTCTTCAGCAAATGCGGGCACGACTAAGACGCCCCCTTTCGGCTCGATATCGGTCGCGGGCGAGTGGTAGTAACCTATCAAGGGACCACTCGGCCCCTGAATCACAACAGGGCAGAGGCGCGCATGTCCAAGCTCAGCGGTCGTGACCACGGAAGCCAACGGTGCGGCAGTCGATACCGAACGGCTCAAAGTCTCGTCACTCACCCAGCTTCCTCCGCGATGGCGCTAGACGTCGAGCGACATCAACTCGCTGTACACGTCGCGAATTTGCGACTCGAGCAGTGTCCTGCTCATGAAGAGCTTCGGCTGATGCCGCTCCATGGGAAACGAGACACCCGCAGCCCTCGTCGGCAGCCAGCGCGCTTCGACGCGCATCGCCACGAAGCCCTGCCCCAGCAGGGACTGGCGCAGGAGCCCACCGAGGCTGATGAAGACGGCTGGATCGCTTAGATGCATTACCCACGCGACGGGTAGACGCTTCAGGCGAAGCGGCTTGTAGATAGCCAGACAGGTATGCTCCGAGTCGCCGAATGCAGCATGGCGCAGCCAAGGGATGCTGCGATGGGACTCATACTCGGACAGTGCAGTGCCGCGGAGACGGCCGGCTATTTGGTCAGGGGCCGTAACCGCGAAGGTGCCCGGCTTCAGCGTTCGTAAGCTGGGTAGATTCGGATACAAGTGCACCAGATTGTCCAAGTCCTTGAACTTCAGGCTGCGGAACACTTCGGTCACTGTCGGATTCGGAGTAAGCATCGTGTAGTGGTACCCGGGCTGACCGACCAGCTGTAGCACCAGGCGGATGGCGTGCCGCCGGTGCGACTCCAATACGCACCAGCTGTGGGGGTTGCAAAAGCGTTCAGGGTGGCCGTTGATCACCTGATCGGAGTAGATGGCCAGCAGTACGCCCACCAAGCAATCGGCGTCGCGCAACTGCATCCCGTAGTTGGGTACATCGGCGGCCCATCGGTGCGTAACCGATTCGACCCAGCGCTCCGGCGAAAAGCGATGATTCAAATGCTCCTGAAGGAACGTGCCCACCTCCCACAAGTTCTCAGCCGAGATGGGGCTAACCTTCGGCGTCGGTGATGTCTCGCTCATGATCACCGTGCAGGCTGCCGGCCGCAAGACTCAGGCGAACTATTCTCAGTCGACGCGCAAACGTGAATCCGGCTATTCATGGCTGTTCACTCGGCTGAGCTCCTTGAGTTGTCAGCGTCAGGCGGTACTTCGCAGTTATTCTCAAACTGAGTCACAGCGAAAACTGACAACCGATGGGCCCCCTTCACGTTAAAGAACATTCAGTTCGTTGAGCTTGTTCTACACCACACGGGCCGGCGCCATGCGCCTCGGAACGCCGAGCAGCGGGTCGGCCGAAGGCTGCAGCGCGTCGCAGCACGCTGAAGGGGGTCCATTGTCGTGACCTCAAAACGGTCGGCGTGGTCGTGTAAATAGTGGCAGATGGCGCCCAGCCGACGCTGGTTGAGTCGGTCGGGCGCAAACACCAGCTCCTCCACGGGCCGGCCGCGCAGGTCATCGATCCGCTTGACCTCGGCCAGTCGTTGCTGCCGGTGCACCGTCGTCGACCCACGTCTATCCAGGCGCAGGTGCAGCACAACGTGGCCTGCGGCAGCGATACGCGTGCGATTCCTTCCCTGGGCGCATCACCGAAGTAGGCCGCCTGGAGCGCCTCGACAAAGAAGGCGGCACCCACGCCTCTCACGGGCAGGCGTCGAGGAGGGTAAGACAGTCCCTCAATCGACACGCACCCTCGCAAAGCACATTCTGAGCGCGAATCGGCGGCACCGACTATGGCGCTTGGAAGGCGCCGCCGACGCTGAACTCGGTGTCGACGGCCAGGACAACCTTGTTCTCATTGAGTAGAGCTACCCGGGGCGCCGCATGAAACAGTTGAGCTCAACCAGACCGCCTGACTGCGCTCTGTTCACGACCGACAGGTTGAATAATTCGAAGCCCGCCGCTTCGTACATGCGGAGCGATTCCAGGTAGTGCGGCATGTTCCGATACAGCGGCTGAACCGACACTTCGGACTGGATGCCGACGATGCCATCGACGCAGGCGGCAGCCCCGTCGAATACCGCGAGGTCGTAGCCCTGCGTATCCATCTTGAGAAACACGCGCGAGATGCCGAGCTCACGCCGAAGGTCGGGAAGGATCTGGTCGAGCCGTTTGATGGCAACCGACTCCTTCCTGGCTCCGCGCTCGTCCTTGGCGGACTCGAGGAGCGAGCTCAGCACGGTGAGCTTCGGGACCGTGATGGTCATGGTCTCCGCGGAAGCGCCCAGCCCCATCTGAAAACCCCGCCATTTGTGATCTTGCGCGAACCGCTTCTGCAACGACGCATAGACACTCGCGACAGGCTCGAAAGACACGATGTGCCCACGGTAGCCGATGGCGCGCAGCTCGCTCGCGAACTGGCCGATGTTGGCCCCGACGTCGAGGACGCAATCAATCTGCAGTTGCTGCAAGAGCTGGCGCAGGAAAGACAACTCGCTCACGCGCTCGAGGTGAGCGTACGGGAGCTTCAGGTCGCGGGCGATGCTCCAAGCGGCGATCGATTTGAGGACACCCGTTTGCATCTGCCTTTGTCCGGCTAAAAAGCATCGACGATTCCGGCCGAGGCGTCAGGCTGGCTTGCTGCGTTGCCGCCCGATCGCCCGCATCTGGCGAAGCGCGACCCAGTTTGTCAACGTGTACGGCCCTGCCAGCGCAAGGCCAGCGTTGCGGCACCGTCGTAGATCTCGGTCACGTCCGTTGGGACCGCCGACATCCCTTCGGACTCAATCAGGGGACCGAGCAGCCGGAACTCATAGTTGCGGCGACCATAACGCACGGCGCGCTTCCAATAGGCCTTCCAGTCGCTCAGCCGCCGTGGCGTGAACGGCTCGAAGCGAAAGCCGGCATCAGGGCAAACGACGACGCGCTTGTCGTCAGTGCCTCGCGTCGGCTCCAGATCCCATTTGACGAACGCCCCGATCATCCCATCGTCGCCTTCCATCTTCAACGGTACGCGCACGCCCCGTTCCAGCAGCCTCTCGACGAAGCTGCCGCGGAGCGCATACAGGTTGGCCACCAGCGCGTGCTCGACGAGCATCGTCGCCGCGTCGCGCTCGGCGTTGCGGCCAGCCAGCGGCACTGCCGCGGCGGCATTCGCATACGGCGTGTTGTCCAGCCCGCGTGCCAGCGCCTTGAACGCATTGGGCGCGGCAGTCGCGTCGCCGTCCATGAAGAAGTAGATGTTACGGCCGGGGCAGGCGTTAGCGACGATATCGTGCATGAAGACATTCCAGGCATTGCATTTGTCACCCAGTGCGATCGACACCAGGTGAACCTGGGGCCGCTTTCGGCCATAGTCCCGGACGATAGCCTCGGTGCGGTCGGTGCAACCGTTGGCCATCACGTAGACCTCGAACTCTCGGTCAGGGTCGGCCGTGAAAATGCTGTCTAGACAGCCCGCGATGTGCCGCTCTTCGTTGTGCGCCAGAACCATCACTGGCCAAGCGACCTGCGGCGCGAAATTCGAGTCCGGCGTCCGGATTCCCGTCTTCGATACGTCCACGGTCTGAGGGTATCCAGGCTACCTCGTCATCGCCGAGGTAAGAGACCGTGCCTCGGCGTTCTGCGGCAAGGCATGTCTGCAGAACGGCAACGTGGAGTTGCTGATACGGCTGTAACTCATAGCCGCCAACGGGCGCTGAGCGCTTCGCCGATAAACCCGGGACCCTTTGCATTTCCAGGGTGACTTGCGCAAATTCTTCCCATTGTGACCTGCGGCAGACTCGCGACACCCGACCCCGGGCGCAATTCGATGCAATCGTCACTGCCTCTCAGACGCAGGCCAGACGGCTTTTCTGTCAACCCGAGGCGATCGAGGCCCACTGGCATCGGATAGGTGACACCAGAGAGCAAACATCGAAGGTTCCGGAACTCGTTTGGCATCGCTAGGTGCTCCACAGGCTACAGGCGCGCTGTTGCGTCGACGGGGTAGTTCGCCCTGCGCGGGAGAACGGTCGTCGAGATCAGTAGCGTGGACAACATCCGTACGCCGAATCGCCCCTTTGATCGGTCCCACGGCGTGAAGCGCGGGATCTGGAACGGATCGGTGTCCCGGGTGGCCGCACCGCGCACGGTGCTCAGCGCCGCATCGAACCCTAGTTCTTTGACCAACGCGATGGTATCGGCGCTGTAATCCTCACCCGGCTTCCCGTTGGGATATGCGAACAAGCGAATGCTTTCGCCGATCAAACGTTCGAGAAACTCCTTGCTGTCCTTCATCTCGCGGCGCATTTCGTCGACTGGCAGTTTGGCCAGGATTGGGTGTGACACGGTATGCGCTCCCACCTGCAGCCCGCCGCGGCGAAGGTCAACCACATCACGCGACGTCATCATCAGGCCGGTGGGCACGGCGACGCCCAGCCGCTCCGCAACCCCTCGAGCCGCGCCAAGCCGGTCGGTGAGATCGAGATACTTCAGGGCGGCGATCACTGCTTCCAGCGCGGAACGACGCTGCATTGGCGTTGTCAGATCGAAACGTACCGCTCCGGTTTGCGGGATGAGGTCACGCAAGTCGGCGACGGGCCCGCTTGCGCGGCGGAAGGACTCGATGACGATATCGTTCCACATGCAGCCGCCGTCCAGAAATCCGGTGGTCACGAACACGGTCGCCGGCAGGCCCAGGCGCTGCAGGATGGGCAGTGCCACATGTCGGTTGTCGGCGTACCCGTCGTCGAACGTGATCGCCAACGCGCGCTCGGGCAGCGTCCCCGCGCGCAAGTGCTGCGTTGCGCCGTCGAGCGGCAAGACGTTGAACATCGAATCGACCCAGCGACACATTTCGGTGAAGCGCTCGGCATCCATAGCCTCCGGATACAGTGGGTCAGGGCCAGGAAGCACGCGGTGCAAGACCAGGACCAACAGCCGTCCCCGCGGTCCGGCCGGAGATGCGAGTCTGAGCAGGGACCGTAGCAGGGTCATTCCGCACGCGCCAGGGTCGCCATGGGCGGCGCGTCCCAATTGCGATCCGCATGCACGGGCTCGCTCAGCCATGCCTTCTTCATCACCCAGAGCCGAGCGATCGCGACCATCGTCATGATGTCGTAAGGCAAATCGAAATAAGCGAGGCTGAGGAACGCACCACCGACGAAAAAGCCGACCAGCGACACTTGCGCCATCGCGCCGAGCTCGGCGCACCAGCGCGCCTCGCCAATCCCATTCGCGCTCTTGCGCAGCCAGCCGGCCTGTTTGAAGGTGATGAACCAGATCAGCAGGTACAGCGCTAAGCCCGTGAAACCGTGGTTGCCGAGCACCTGGAAGTAGATGCTGTGCGCCGCTCGCGCGCCGGCCGCCGGGTTGTGCGAGTACTTGTCGAACAGGGCCTGCCTATCCTGGTTGAAGCCAATCCCGGTCGGGTAATCGAAGGCCATGTTCCAGGCCGCCGACCACGCCGCGAGTCGCCCCTGGGCTGACTCGTCGCTCTCATACGTCTCGATCGTGTTCATCCGGCTCAGCCAAGTGTCGGGCATGAACGCCACCAGCGAGACGGCCATCACCGCGATCAGCACCCCACTCACGATGCGGTTCTTGCCGCGCCACCAGAACAAGACCGTCATCGCCGAGATGGCCAGGAGGGCGCCGCGCGACTGGGTGCCGATCGCGGCTACCGCGCAGAGCACCATGCCAGAGGTCATCGCCCAGCGGGCCCATCGGCTCTGCAGCTGCAGCTGCAGGAAGTGCAAGAGCGGAATGGTCATGATCAGTGCCAGACCGAACTCGTTGTTATCCTCGATGAAGGTATTGGGCGGGCCCCAGACGCGTTCACCACCGCCTCCCAGAAGCGTGAAGATGCCACCTTTGATGCCCAGCAGCATCAACGAGCCGGCACTTACCGACGCCAGCGCGAGCACGTGCTTCTTGCTGTGCAGCAACATCAGACCCACCAGCACCATGAAGTCGACCTTCATGACCTTGCTCCATTGGTCGTAGTCACCCGCGACGTCGAGCCCCATGAGCCACGACACCGTCATCCATACCATGAAGAGGAAGAAGACCACGATCGCGCTGCTCTTGAACGGCGATGAGCGTTCGGACTTTGCCAGCACGAGGCCGAGCAGGGTGCACCCTGCCGCCATCGCCGCCACCGGAGCTTCGTAGGCGAATCCGTAGGTGTAGCGGTGCGGGTTCATGATGCTGATCCACGTCCACAGGATCACGCCGATCCAGGGCCGACGCAAGGTGGCCAGGCACCCGAGCAGCACAACGGCGAGTACTACGACGTCACGCATGACAGCCGCTCACTGCAGTGCGGCGGTAACGCGGCTGACCACGTACCGGAATTTGCCCGACGGCTCGACGCCGATATGGTCCGTGAACTGAAGGTCCACCCGCACCGACGCACCGAGCCGGCGCTGGAAGGCGGCGACGATCTCGCCGCTGCGGGCGCGTTCGAAGGTGTCGTCGACGACCAGTTGCACGGTCGTGTGTTGAACAGTTTCCTGCACGATCCTGAACGACTGCACGCCTGGCACGTCGCGCAGGATGTAGATCAGCGCCAGCCCGTGCATCACGGTGCCGTCGGCGGCCACCACGAAGATCAGTGCTGCGGCCCTGCAGTTCCTTGATCAACGGCAGGCCCCGCCCGCAGGCGCAGGTTCCGGCGTCGAGCACAGCGAAGTCTCCTGTCCGGTAGCGGATGAACGGAAAGTCGCGCGTGGCGAGGTGAGTGACAACGATCTCGCCCGGCTGGCCTTCGGGAACGGGCAGGCCGTCCGCGCCGACAGTCTCGACGACGATGTCCTCAGCCGTCAAGTGCATGCCGCCGGACGCGCATTCGTGCGCAATGAACCCGGCGTCGCGACTGCCGTAGCCGTTGGCCACCTGGCAGCCGAAGACGCGACCGATCGTCGCGCGCTGGTCGTCGTACAGCAACTCGCTGGTCACGAATGCGACCTTGATGCCCAGGTCGTCCAACGCAGTGCCGCGCTTCTCGGCATGGCGGGCGATGTGGCTCAAGGCCGAGGGGTAGCCGAATAGCATCCGCGGTCGGCGGCGGCGGATGGCGGCAATGAAGCCATCGAGCTTGGCATCGGACATCTCGAAGGCCGGCAGCAGTTCCGTGCGCAGCACCTTGTCGCGGATCCCGCGGATGCGATCCTGCGCGCCCAGCTCGATTGGCGATCCCCAGACCACCATTTCAGGGTCGCCGATGTCCACGCCCCACCAGCGTGTGGCTCGCCATTTGGCAGCCACGTCGTGCGTGACGCGGTCTCTTCCGATGAAGAAGATCAACGGCTCGCCCGAAGAGCCGCCGGTGTTGTAGCGCTTCAGCCGGCCGTGCCCCGTGGCCTTGAGGCGTTCGACATGGGTGCGGATTTCCGGCTTGCCGAGCAGAGGCAAGCGCCCTAGGTCGGCCACGGATTGCATGTCGCTCGGGTCGAAGCGGTGTTGACGGAACAGGTCGTGGTAGTAGGGCACCCGCGTGCCCGCATCGATCAGGAAGCGGCGCAGGCGGACGATGCGATCGTCCTCGATAGCCAAACGCGGCCACCACTGGCTGGTCTCGAGGCGCTCGCGTACGGCGACCGAAGCGTGGCCCTTGAGCCGCTCGTGCAGCGGAAACAGCGCCCGCGAACACACGGCGGTGTAGAAGCTCACGCTGCCTCTCGCGCGGCAGCGGCGCGGCGATAGGCGTCGAGCCATAGGGTCCGTACGCGAGGCCACGCGTACTTCTCGGCCTCGGCGCGCCCGGCTGCAGACAGCCGGGCGGCGAGCGCACGGTCCTGAAGCACGCGGCACACCGCGCGTCCCATGCCCTCCGAGTCGCCCACGGGTACGAGCAGGCCCGAGACGTCATGTGCGAGGATCTCGGGGATGCCACCCGCGTCCGTGCTGACCACCGGCAGGCCGCTGGCGAAGGCTTCGAGCAGCGAGATCGGCATGTTGTCGACGGTACTCGGGTTGACGACGCAGTCTGCCAGCGCATAGAGCTGCGGCATTGCAGAATTTTCAAGGCGGCCCGAAAAGTGCACCGCGCCTTCGAGATCCAGCTGCGCAACCAGAGCCTGCAACCTTTCGAGCTCCGGGCCGCTTCCGGCGACCGTGAGCGTGGCATCGGCAAAGCATCGGCGCACATGCACCAGCGCGTTGATTGCGGTGGCGATGTCGTAGATGGGCTCGAGATTTCGCGCCACGACGATGTGCGGCGCGTTGCCGAAGTCGCGCGGTCGCACCGGCTCGAACCGGGTGAGGTCGATGATGTTGGGAACGACTTCCGCCTCAAGGCCGTACTTCGAAAAGACCCGCTGCAAGAAGCGCGAGGGCGTCACCCGCAGCGTGGCGAAGCGGAGAAGCCGCAGGACGTGGCCGGGCGCTCGTGCCAGGAAACTGTCGGCATGCCCGCCCCGGTAGTTGACGATGACGGCGACACCGCGCAGGCGTGCGACCAAGAGCGCGGGGGTGGCAAACATGTGCCATGCCCATCCTGAATTGGCAAATACGTGGATCACCTGGGAGCGCCCGGCCGCACGCCAGAGGCGCACGCAGTAGGGCGCCAGCCGGAAGCCGGCGCGCAAGATCGGCAAGCGTCCTGTCCAGGCGGGCCGGTAGGGCGCGTTGTTGCGTACCAGCTCGACGCTGATGCCATCGCCACCGAGCAGGCGAACGAGCTGTTCGCACTGGTTTGCCATGCCGCCTGATGGCGGCGGCAGCGGGCCGACGATGCACACGCGCGGCACGTTCACGCCTACCAACACAGGCCCTCGACCCGGGCCGCGATGTCGGCACGGTTGCCGAGGTTGACCAGGTCGAGCACGGTCTGATCCGCCCGGCAGCAGCGCGCCAGGTCCCGGGCCACCGCGCTTCCGGTGAGACCGACCACCAGCAGGTCGGACTGGGCGATGACCCGCTCGATCTCAGGCTGCAGCAACTCGCCGATGTGCGGCAGATGCTTCTCGATATAGCGGCGGTTGGCGCCGAGCAGCGAGGCCATGTGCACCTCGGGATCGTAGATGGAAAGCTGCATGCCCTTGCCGATGAGCTGCTCGGCCAGCGTGACAAGCGGGCTTTCGCGCAGATCGTCGGTGCCAGTCTTGAAGGACAGGCCAATGAATCCGATCCGTCTCTTTCCGGAGGACAGCAGCTTGCGCAGGGCCACCGCAAGGTGCTCTTCGTTCGACTTCAGGATCCCGCCGAGCATTGGTAGATCGACATCGTGAGTCTTGGCCAGATAGCTGGTGGCACGCAGGTCCTTGGGCAGGCACGAGCCGCCGAAGGCGAAACCCGGCTTCAGGTAGGCGCGCGAGATGTTGAGCTGCGTGTCCTGGCACACCAGGTCCATGACCTCGAAGGCGTCGACGCCGAGCGCTTCGCAAAGGCGAGCGGTTTCGTTGGCGAAGGTGATCTTCAGCGCATGGAAGTTGTTGCAGCAGTACTTCATCATCTCGGCCGAGCGCACGGTGGTGCGGATCAGCTTGCACGGCAGGTGCCCGAAGAGGGCGCGCAGCTGCTCCACCGGATGATCGTGGTTGGCGCCGATGATGGTGAAGGGCGGCTTGTCGTAGTCGCGGATCGACGAGCCCTCGCGCAGGAACTCGGGCTGGAAGCAGAGATAAAAGTCCCGGCCGTCGCGCTTGCCGGATTCCCTTTCCACAATCGGGCGCAGCACGTCTTCCACCGTCCCGGGCACGACGGTGGAGCGAAACACGACGACATGCGCACTGGACTTTTCCGCAAGAGCCTGGCCGATCTCGGCGGCCAGGCGCAACGATCGCACCCTGGTCCTGGCTGCCGTTCGCTGCCGAAGGCGTGCCAACGCAGACCAGCGAGAGATCGCTGTCGCGCACCGCGGCTCGCGCATCGTCGGTGACCGTGACGCGGCGGCTGGAGGCCACCGTTTGCATCAGTTCGACCATGCCGTCCTCCACCACTGGAGTCCTGCCGTCGGCAATGAGGTCGAGCTTGGTGCGGTCGATGTCCACGCCGATGACGTCGTGGCCATCGCGCGCCAGGCAGGCCAGCGACACGGCGCCGACGTAGCCGAGACCGAAGATGCTGATCTTCATGCGAACTGACCCTGTTGCCGGGAGAAGCGGGCCACGCAGCTGGCGACGATGGCGTCCAGTCGCTTCATCGAACCGGCCCAAGCGTGGTGACTCAGCATGCGAGCCCGGCCGGCTTCGGCCAGGCGGGCGCGCTCTGCCGGGTTGTCGATCACGCGCAGGATCGCATCGGCGGTGTCCTGCGGTGTATCGGCCACCAGCAAGTGCTGTTCGGGGATCGCGTCGACGCCACCTGCGGCAATTGAACTGGTGACCACCGGCACGCCCATCGCCATCGCCTCGAGGATCTTGTTCTGGGTGCCCCGCGCGATCGCGAGCGGCGCGACCATGAGCACGGAGCCGCGAACAAACGGCCGGACATCGGGCACGGAGCCCGTGACCGTGACGCCGTCGATGCGCTCCAGCATGCGCACCGCCGGGGATGGCTCGGCGCCGACGATCAGCAGTTTCATCGACGGACGTCTGGCCTTGCAGCAGCGGCCATGACTTCATTGCAGAAACGTGCCATGCACTCCTGGTTGGGGTAGTAGTCCATGCGGCCGATGAAGCTGATCGTGTCCGGGTCATGCGGCGCGTCGACCTGGCTGAAGTACTCGGCGTCGACGCCGTTCGGGAACCAATCGCTGGCCACGCCGGTGTCGTAGCCCTGAAGCGTTTGCCACTCGGCTCGCGTCGTCGCGGTGCACAGGTCGAAAAGGCGCGCCAGGCGCTTTTCGGCCCAAAGCATTTTTGCTGCCCTCGAGGAGATAGCCGAGCGATAGCGGGAACGGCTTGTGGTGCGCGTACTCCAGCCACTTCTGTGAATCCATGTCGCCGAAGTCCAGGATCTTGGGAACACTGCTCACGTGCTCGACGTATTGCGCCACTGACGAGCAGTGGACGAAGATCAGCCCCCAGTCCTGGGTGGCGAGCAGACCGCGCACCTTGGCCTGCAGTTCAGGCGAATAGAAGTACCCCATCGACGACGGGGTTGCGAGTGGCAAGCGGGCCACCATCCGCGTGTACTGCACAGGCTCGCGCACGTGTCCCATCTCGAAGGCCGAACAATACGGCGCGATGCCTCGGCCAGCCTCGGCTTCAGCCTCGGAGCGAACGAGCGAGCAGACCGTGACCCGATGTCCCTGTCCGTGCAGGTGGCGAATGATGTTGAATGGCCTGATCTTTCCGCCGCGAGCAGGAGGGAACGGGAAACGGTGGCAAATGAACAGGATGTTCACGCCGCAAGCCCTTCGAGCTCGTCCGCAACGTCGCTCGGCTCGCGGCCGTCGAGGTACATCCGGCTCCAGATCTCGAGGTTCATCAGCGCCAGCAGCGGATCCGTGCCGTCGATGCGGTTGCTCTGGTGATCGGCGAGCAGGCGCTGGACGGCTTCGACATGGAAGAGCCGTCGTTCGCGGACGACTTCCGGGGCGAGAAGGCGCCGCAGGGTCGGCGCGAGCTCCTTCTTCAGCCAGGCACCCATGGGCGTTCCGAAACCACGCTTGGGGCGATCGAGGATGTCTGGCGGAAGCAGACCGCCGAGCGATCGCTTGAGCAGGGACTTGAGGCGGCCGCCCGAGACCTTGATCGAGGCTGGAATCGATGCGGCGAGCTCGACCAGTTCGTGGTCCAGCAAGGGAACCCGGCATTCGAGCGAGACGGCCATGCTCATGCGGTCGGTGAGCATGAGCAGGTCGTCCGGCAGCTGGGTTTCGCCGTCGACCGCGAACAGGCGATTGAGCTCGTCGTCCTGGCGCGCGGTCGAGAACGCGGCGCCGAGCGCATCGACCGCCGCCGACGACGGCGCGAGAAGCAGAGCCGCGACCCGCTCGCGATCCAGGATCTGGACGTGGCTGCGATAGCGATCGTCCGCGTTCATCTCCGCCGAGCCGACGAAGCCCTTCGCCAGGCGCATTGCGTTCAGCACCGGCGAATGCCGATCAGAAGGAAGGCGCGCCGCGGCGAACGACGTGGCGCTGCGCGCCCATTGCGGCAGGCGCTGGTAACGCTCCGCATACAGGGGCCCCAGATAGCGCCGATAGCCGCCGAACAGCTCGTCACCGCCGACGCCGGAAAGAATCACCTTGACGTCCTGGCGTGCGAATTCCGAGACCAGGAAGGTGGTGATGAAGGCGGTGTCCGAGAGCGGCTCGTCCATGTGCCACAACAGCTTCGGCATGAGCGCGACCACGTCCGGCTTGACGACGATCTCCCGGTGCCGCGTGCCGAACAGTTCGGCGACGCGGCGCGCATAGGGAAGCTCGTTGTAGAGCGCTTCGGCCTTGCCTCCGGCGAAGCCGATTGCATAAGTACGAATCGGCTGGCTCGAGTGCCGCGCCATGAAGCCGACGACGGCGCTCGAATCGACGCCGCCGGAAAGGAACGCGCCGATCGGTACGTCGGCGACCATCTGCATGCGAACCGACTCCTCGAGCTGGACAAGGACACGGTGCGACCACTCGGCCTCGCTGGTCGCCGTGTCGACGCGTTCGGGCAATCGCCAGTAGCGCCATTGGCGAACCTTCCCTGCCTCGACCGAGAGCAGCGTCGCCGGCGGCAGCTTGCGCAACCCCTTGAAGATGCAGGCCGGTGCGGCGACGTAGCCCAGATGCAGGTAGTCGGCGAGCACGCCGCGGTCGAGCTCGGCGCGTTGGCCAGGCATGGCCAGCAGGGCCTTGGCCTCGCTTGCGAAAGCAAGTTGAGCTCCGTCCTGCAGCACATAGAGGGGCTTGACGCCAAGCCGGTCGCGACCGATCAGCAGGCGCTGGCGGCGCGCATCCCAAAGCGCGAAGTCGAACATTCCGTTGAGGCGCTCTACGAACGCGTCACCCTCGGCGTCGTAGAGGTTGAGCAGGACCTCGCAGTCAGAACCGGTCTTGAAGGCGTAGCCTTTCGCTTGCAGCTCCGAACGGAGCTCCCGGAAGTTGTAGATCTCGCCGTTGCAAACGAGCCAGAGCGTTCCGTCGGCGTTCGATAGCGGCTGATGGCCACCTTCGAGGTCGATGATCGAGAGCCGCCGCATGGCGATGCCACACGGGCCATCGATATGGATCCCGGCGTCGTCCGGGCCTCGATGACGCGTCCGCTCGCCCATCGCGGCCAGCGTCTGCGCCGAAGGGCGCGCGCCGTCAAAACGATAGATGCCGTGGATGCCGCACACGATTCGATCCTCAGAGCGCGGCGAGCAACGCTGCGGCCGTGCCGCGACAGGGCGCGCTCGTACGCCTGGCGATAGTTCGCGACGCTCTTCGCCCAGGTCCGCTCGGTCTCGACGTGGCGCCGGGCCTTCGCCTGGATCGCGGGCCAGCGGTCGCGGTGCAGCAGGAGCGTGTCGATGATCCGCGCCAGCGCATCGACGCTTCCGGCCTGGAACAGGAAACCGGTTTCGCCGTCGCGGATCAACTCGCGATGCCCGCCGACGTCGGAGGCGACGAACATGCGTCCCTGGGCCATCGCTTCTAGGGGCTTGAGCGGCGTTACGCGCTCGGTCAATGGGGTGGCCAGCCTGGGATACGCGAGCACGTCGATCAACTCGTAGTAGCGCTGCACCTCCTGATGGGGAACGCGCCCGGCGAAGACCACCCGATCAAGGATGCCGAGCCCGGCAGCCTGTGCCTTCAGCGCAGATTCCTCGGGGCCACCGCCGAGCAGCAGGACGCGTAGCTCCGGTCGTTGCGGCAACAGGCTGCGCACAGCTTCGAGCAGGAGTGACAGGCCCTCGTAGCCGTAGAACGAGCCGGCGAAGCCGAGCACCGTTGCACCTTCGAGACCGAGCGCGCGGCGCAGTGCTGGGTTGCCCACCTCGCCGAAGCGGAACGTCGCGGTGTCGACTGCGTTCGGCACGACGGTGACGCCCTCAGCGGCGATACCGCGGGAGATGATGTCCTGACGCAAGCCTTCGCAGATCGTTACCACAGCGTCGGCTCGGCGCAGCGCGAAGCTCTCGAGCGAGCGCGAGGCGCGGTAGCGCAGGCTGCCCTCGGTGGTCGAGCCGTGGTCGACGGCGGCGTCTTCCCACGAGGCACGCACCTCGTAGATCACCGGGATTCGGTGTCGCCTGCCGGTCCACAAGCTGGGAAGCGCGTTCAGGACCGGCGAATGAGCATGGATGAGATCGGGCGCTTCCGCCTCTACGAGATCGTGGATTCGCCCCGCGGTCAGCCGCATCTGCTTGACCAGTCCCGCCCCCGCGGCGCTCGGCGTGCGGTGGAAGTTCCAGCCGTCGACCGCTTCCTCGGCGATTTCGCTTGGACCCTGCTTGGGGCTTGTCAGCTGCAGGGTCTCCCAACCGAGCCGGCGCTGCTCGCGCAGGATGGCCAAGGTGCGGAACGTGTACCCGCTGTGCAGTGGAAGCGAGTGGTCGAGCACATGAAGGACACGCAAGTCGTTCACGACGCGATTGCCTCACTTCGGGGAGGTTCGGGGATCGCTGTGCCGTCGCCGACATCCGCCACTCGGCGCAGGAACGCCTCGAACATCAGCAGCGTCCAGAGGGGTGCGCTGTAGTCGCGCGCGCCCGACTGGTGAGCGTCGATCAGGCTCTCGAGGCAATCCCGGTTGAACCAGCCGGTCGCTTCGAGACGCGGTCCGAGCACGGCCTGGCGGACGCGCTCCTTGAGCGGACCGCGGAACCAGCGCGCCAGCGGCACCGCGAAACCCATTTTCGGGCGGTACAGGATGTCGCGCGGCAGCATCGGCTCCATCGCCTTCTTGAGAAGGTATTTGCCCTCCTGGCCCCGAATCTTGAAGGAGGGCGGCAAGCCGGCCAACCACTCGACCAGCTCGTGATCCATCAGCGGCTCGCGCACTTCGAGCGAATGCGCCATGCTCGCGCGATCGACCTTGGTGTTGATGTCGCCGACCAGATAGGTCTTGAGGTCGAGGTACTGGATCAGCGCGAGCGGATCGTCGGTGTCTGCGCGCGTGCATGTCGGTCGAAGACCTCTTGGGCCGCGTACCCGCCGAGCTGGCGCCGGAATGCGTCGCTGAACAGCTGCTTGCGCATCGGTCCGCGAACGATCGACATGCCGTGAAAGTAGGCCTCCACCGAGCCGCGGGCCATCCCCTCGAAGGTCGTCTTGGCGCGCAGCACGCGAGGCGCCCAGTCGGCCTTCGGGTAGACGCGGCCGAGCAGGCCGAAGAGCGGTGCGCGCACGGTCAGGGGCAGGCCGGCGCGCAAGCGCTCCTCCATCAGATGCAGTCGATAGCGACGGTAGCCGCCGAAGCTCTCGTCGCCGCCGTCGCCCGACAGCGCCACCGTGACGTGCTTGCGCGCGAGCTGGCAGACCCGGTAGGTCGGGATCGCGGAGCTGTCGGCATAGGGCTCGTCGTATAGCGTCGCCAAGGTGTCGATCAGATCGAAATCGTCGCTCTTGACCGTCTCGACGAAGTGCCGCGTCCGATAGCGATCGGCAACGGTTTGCGCGAAGGCAGCCTCGTCGAACGCGGGATCGTCGAAAGCGATTGAGCAGGTGTTGACGGGCTCGCCGGATAGGCCGGCCATGGTCGCGACGACGGCGCTCGAATCGACGCCGCCGGAGAGAAAGGCGCCGAGCGGCACTTCGGAGATCAGCCGCAGCCGCACGGACTCACGAAGCCGCTCGATCAGCTCGGCGCAGGCATCCTCGACGCTGGTCGCGGAACCTGATCTGAACCGGACGTCCCAGTACTCGCGCGAAGCCGGCATCGGTTGGCCGCGCCGGATGCAGAGCGTGTGACCCGGCGAAAGCTTTCGCGCCTGCCGGAAGATGCAGCGTGGCTCGGCGACGTAGCCGAGCGCGAAGTACTCCTCGACCGCAAGAGGATCGATCTCGCGCCGGAGCCCGCCGTGGGCGAGTAGCGACTTGAGCTCGGAGCCGAACAGCAGCGTGCCGTCGTCGAGCAGGGCGTAGTGGAGTGGCTTCACGCCGAGACGGTCGCGCGCGAGGAACAGAGTGTCGCGGTTGCGGTCCCAGAGCGCGAACGCGAACATGCCGCGGAAGCGCTTCACGCAATCCTCGCCCCACGCCTCCCAGGCGTGGACGACGACCTCGGTATCGCTCTTGGTCCGAAACACATGGCCGAGCGCCAGCAGCTCGGGAATCAGCTCCCGATAGTTGTAGATCTCGCCGTTGTAGATGAGGACGACTGAGCCGTCCTCGTTGCAGATCGGCTGCTGCCCAGTCGCGATGTCGATGATCGAGAGCCGACGATGGCCGAGGCCGAGGCCGTTCTCGACGTGGACGCTGCCTTCGTCGGGGCCGCGGTGGTGCTGTGACTCGTTCATGCGCCGCAACACGCCGAGATCGATCTCCCGCCGATAACGAGTGTCGAAAATGCCGGTAATACCGCACATGGGCCAGGACCTACTGATTGACTTCGAAGTCGCGTGCAAGGCGGCGCAGAACGGGCGGGATGTGCGCTGCGATCTGCATCGGCGCCATGCCTACCGTGAATGGTAGGGGAGAAAAAACACCAAGGGCGTTCGATCTTGAGGAGCGGTCATGCAGTTCACTCGGTCTCATGCCGGACCTCCTTCGATGTCGCACAGACGCCCATACACAGCGCCGTAGCTGCTAACCATCGTCGCCAGGCTGAACCGGCGCACGGCGGATTGGCGGGCGGCGGCACCATGCCGTTTTCTCATTCGCACGTCGACCAGATACTCCTCGAGTCGCGAGGCCAAAGTCGATGAATCGCGCACATCGAAGAGCCGGCCGGTCACGCCATCCTCCACCAGTTCGACATTTCCGCCCACTGCCGTCGCCAGTACGGGAAGGCCGGTCGCCATTGCTTCGAGGATGGTGTTCGAGATGCCCTCGTTGAGCGATGGCAGCACAAACAGGTCGAGTGCCCGCAGCATTTCCGGCACGCAGTTCGAAGAGCCTGGGAGCCACGTGATGTTGGCGATTCCGAGCGCCTGTGTCTGATCGCGCATCGCGTCCCGCAATGGGCCGTCGCCGATTAGGATCAGTCGAGCGCTCGCTCGAAGGTCCGGCCGTCGCGTGACCACCTTCGCGAGTGCTTGCAGGAGCGTCGAATGGTCCTTCACGGGTTGGATCCGGCCGACGCTGCCGATGCGCACCCTGGTGTCGCCCTCGAAACCCGCCGGCAGAAAGGTTGCGGCGGGCGTGGGGGAGGGTGCGAAGCGGTCGATGTCAACGCCGTTGTAGATCTGCGTGATGCGGTGTGGCGCGATGCCGATGCGCTCCGCGAGGAATCGCTGGAGATCTTTCGACACGGTGATGTACTCGTCGACCAGCGGGGAATGCAGGCGGCGCAACAGCCTGGGCTTCCATCGGCTGCCGTCGAGGTTGTCGACGTCCCAGCCATGCTCGCTATGCACGCTGCGCCTTACGCCGGCCAGGCGCGCCGGCAGCAGCGCGTCGAGGCCGGACTGGTTGCGCGAGTGGACGAGCGCCGGGCGCAGCCGCCGGCAAATCCGGTAGATCTCGCGTCGCACTCCCGAGGCGCCGACGCGGGAGCGTTGCAGCGCGAAGACGTCCACATCGGTCCGCTCGATTCTTTGACGGAAATCGGAAAAATCTTCAATGCAAGCGACCGCATGGCGAAAGCGCTCCGCCGGCAAGTGGTTGATCAGGTTCACCAGGCCGTTCTCCATGCCGCCGACGAGCAAGTGGTGGATGACATGCAGGATCAGCGGTCGGCAGTCGCGGTTCACGTCAGACCCGGGCATTTCGGCTGAAACGCGAGATCCGAGAACTCTTGGCCGACGCCCTGTCGCCAACCATCTCCATGGAGGCGGGCGCGTCGAGATCCGTCGCCCCGGGCGCCGAAAGCATTCAGGCGGCGGCAAAGGGCTGCGGTGGAGTACTTGCTGCCCGGTCCCGGCGCCGATCTGCGTGGCACGTGACTTCGCCCGCGCCGCCGCCACTGGGCATCGAGCCGATGCGCGATCCAGCGCCGCCCATGGCGGGACAGATTCGGCCGCTGGTTGCGAAGCATCTGTCGCATCGCCCTGGGAGGCGCGTGCAGGTGCGCCAGCCAAACCAGCCTAGGAATCGCCTTGTCGACCTCGACGATGCCCTTGCGGACCGCGAAGTCGAGAGCGCCGGTGAAGGACGACGACCTTGTGATGCGCCGGATCGCTTTCCGGCTCTGGGCTTGCGCTCACAGGCGCCAAACCCGCAGCCCGGCGGCTTGCAGCGATGCCGGATCGAAAGCGGACTTGACGTCGATGAAAGAACCGCCGGGCACGATCTTGCGGCTGAACTGATCGGCCGACATCGCAGCGTATTCCTTGTGCGCGACTGCTGCCACGATGGCGTCCGCGCTGCGGCAACTCGGCCCACGAGTGCAATCGGACACCGTATTCGTGCATGGCCTCCTCGGCTCTCGCCTGCGGGTCGGTGACGAAGATGTCGACGCCATAGGTCTTGCAGCTCGTTGATGATGTCGATGACCTTCGAATTGCGAAGGTCGCCGCAATCCTCCTTGAAGGTCAGACCCAGGACGTTGACCTTCGCGCCCTTGATCGACGCTGCCCGCAGCGATCATTTGCTTGATGGTCTGCTCGGCGATGAACTTGCCCATGCTGTCGTTGATATGCCGGCCGGCGAGGATGACCTGCGGGTGGTAGCCGAGCATCTGCGCCTTGTGGGTGAGGTAGTACGGATCAACGCCGATGCAGTGACCGCCGACCAGCCCGGGCTTGAACTTCAGGAAGTTCCATTTCGTCCCCGCCGCCGCCAGCACTTCGCCGGTATCGATGCCCAGCCGATCGAAGATGATCGCCAGCTCGTTCATCAGCGCGACGTTGAGATCGCGCTGCGTGTTCTCGATCACCTTCGCCGCTTCCGCGGCCTTGATCGAAGACGCGCGGTGGACGCCTGGAACGACGATCCGCTCGTAGAGTCTGGCGACGCGTTCCAGCGTCTCCGGCGTGTCGCCGGAGACGATCTTCAGGATCTTGGTCAGCGTATGTTCCTTGTCGCCCGGGTTGATGCGCTCGGGCGAGTAGCCGACGAAGAAGTCCTTTTTCCATCGCAGACCCGATTCGCGCTCGAGCACCGGGATGCAGACCTCTTCGGTCGCGCCCGGGATAGACCGTCGACTCATAGACGACCGTCGCGCCCTTCTTCATGTGGCGCCCGACGCTGATGCTGGCGCCGATCAGCGGGCGGAAGTCGGGTATGTGGGCATCGTCGACCGGCGTTGGCACGGCCACCAGGATGATGTCCGCTTCGCCGAGCAGGCTGGCATCAGACGTGTAGATTGCTTGGCGTGCCGCGCGGACTTCGCTGTCGCTCGAGCTCGCGCGAAGGATCAATCCCTCGCTGGCATGCTTGCGACCTTGGCAGGCGAAATGTCGAAGCCGATGGTTCGCATCTGCGTTCCGAATGCCACCACCAGGGGCAGGCCGACATAGCCGAGACCGATGACCGCGACCGTCGTCATTTTCTTGTCTCCCAAGGAATCTCGTAGGTGTTTGTCGCGACGCTGGCCCTGAACGGCGTCACGGTTCTTGCGCAATTGGGCGACGACGGCGCCGAGGTTGGCCCGCGCGAACGATTCGAGCACTGGGCTTGCACTACCGCTCGGCTCGTCGAGAGCGTAGAGAATGATCACGGCGCTGTCGTCGCTTCGTCCAAATAGACGATCGAAGGCGCCGTAGACCTTTGCCCACTGATCGCTCGCCGTGAGTCTGTCAGCCGACCCAGTAGATCTGCCAGGCAAGCAATCGCTGTTCCGATCTGCCTGGACTGGATATGCGGCGCAACGAGCGCCGTGCGGACGCGCAGCGTCTGTGAAGACAATTGAAGCGTGCGACTGCCGCCGGCCGACACTAAGCGCCCACGTCGGGTCGTTCGACCTGACCAGCTCGTTGTCGGAACTGACCAGCTTGCGGCGATAGTTTTGCGCTCGGTAATAGCCGATGTATACGCCAACCTCGCGGTCCTGCGACTCATACGTCGACATCAATTGCGCCGACGGATTCGCGAATGCCGGCTTCCAGTCGCTTAGCGGATTGCGTCACTCACCTGCCAGCCACCGGAGAGCTCGGTTGCTGCCGTCAACTGCGGTCGCGACTGTGTCCGCGACGCTGCCGAATTGCCAGAGCAGCAGATGCGGGGCAATCCCAAGCAGCACGGCCGCTGCGCCAGCCTGCCAGAACTTCTCGAGCCTTGGAAGCGGGACGGTCGGTGGCGCCGGCGTCGTGGTCGCCAGCAGCGTTCGGCGGACTCCTCAGGCTCGGCCCAAAGAATGCCTATCGCATACACCAGACCGATAACCAACCCGAAAAACACCCATCCGTAGATGAGGTGGTCGGCGCCGACCGCCAGTCTTGTTGCCGGAAAGGTGGCCGAGCAAGACGATGAGGTAGGCACGAACCCAGTTGGCGACGAGCGGTACGACGAGGGAAACCGCCGCAAAAATCCAGCGCCGCCTCGGAGAACGGTAGTTCAGGTAGGCGAACAGTGTCCCGACCATGAAGGAGGCGATAAGGTAGCGCACCCCGCTGCAGGCCTCGACGACCGACCAGTTTCCCGACGGAATGGTGAACTGGTTGCCCTCGCGATAGACGGGAATTCCGGTCGCCTGCAGCGCCAGCACCGTGAAGTCCGCGGTCCACGACATCAGCTGCGGCAAGAGGAACTCGCCGAGGGGAACCGCAAAGAACAGTGAACGCCAGCGGAAACGCGATGGCGCTCGCGACCTGTAGGCCGAGCACCGCCGGTACCGCCAGCACGAGAAGCGCCGTCATCGCCAGCTGCGTGACCGAATTGACGGAGACGAGGTCGCCCAGGAGCCATGCGAACGCCAGCGCCGCCATCGGCACCAGCAGCCACGGGCACGGCTTCGGCTCCAGCACCGCCAGCGCGTGGCGCTGCCGCCAAACCAGCCAAAGCACGATCGGTAGCACCAGGAACGCATGCGCGAACGTGTCGGAGCGTGCCCAGATCGCGACCATCACCTTGGCCGTGTCGTAGTAGATGGCGAGAAGCGCGACCAACACCAGCAGGAACGCCGGCAGCGCCCGGCGCCACGGCGCAGGCAGCCGCGATATGCGCGAAGTGCGAAGTGCCGATGTCATCGCGTCAACCCAGATTGCGGACGACCATCGGCCCGATCCAATTGGCGACGCGAATCGGCATCCGCCGCCAGGCTTCGATCAAGAGCCTGTACTTCGCGTTCGCTGGGTTGTTCTGGGGGACGGAATCGCGTTTGTACAGGCAGTATTCGTAGTGCAGCGGCTGTGGCTCGAAGCCCCAGTTCTTCTTGAACGAATACGAGCCGGAGCCGCGCTTGCTGCGGCCGTAGTCGAAGACCTTGCAGCCGCGCTGGCAGGCCCGGCGCATCAGCTCCCAGTACTTGAAGTCGTTGGCCGCGAAGTCACGCGCCGTCGGATCGTCACCTGCGTAATAGGGCAAGACTTCGTCGCGGAAGTAGAAAGTAAGTACGCTGCTCAGGGCGCGCCCATCAGCGCCGACGACGGTCTGGACGTCGCAGTCGGCACCGAACTCGCGCCGCAATGCCTCGAAGTACCGCTTGGGCAGGCCCGGCGTCCCGTGCCGATGGACATTGCTGGCATAGAGCGAGAAGAAGCGGTCGACGCCGGCGTCGATCTCGCTGCGCAGGCCCCTGGCGATGCCTTTTCGGACCATCGCCCGCTGCTTGCGCGGGATGGCGAGCAGATTGGCCTCGTCGTCAGGCAGGATGGCCTTGCGAAAGGTGACGTACAGGTCTTGCAAGCGGCCAGTCTGCGTGGCGCGGCGCGACGTTGCGAAGCTCGAGATGGTCGACGCCCAGGCGCCGGGCGAGCTCCTGGGCATGTCGCTCGAGCGCATCGACCGCCTCGGGATGCGTTCCGACGGCGCCGCCATAGACCGCGAAGGGCAGGCCGACCAGCGAGTGGCCGAACAACAGGCTCTTCACGCGCGCCAGCGGCAGCACCCCCACGATGCGGCCATCGACCTCGGCGATAGAGGAAATGAGTCTCGTGGCGAAAGATCTGGCTGAGCACCGCTTGCCAGCCGGCGCGATGAAAGAACGTGGCTTGCGGACAGGCCGCGACGAAGGCGTCCCACCGCGCCGCATTGGCGGCGTCGCCGAGCGTCAATCGCAGGATCGAAGGCACCATCGGTCAGGCCTGTTCAGTGCCGGGTCGAAGGCAAGTGCTCCAGACCTGGGAGAAAGACCTCGTCCATCCGCCCCCAGGCGAAGTCGCCGAGCAGCCTCTGCAGGCGGTGTTCCATCCGGCCGAGGTTGAGGTAGTGTCGAAAGTGCGTCTTGACGCCGATTCCCTGGACTCTTGGCTGATCGGCATCGATCTCCCAAGGGTGGAAATAGAAGACCGCCGCCTGGCCGTCGATGGCGTTGACCCGCCTGAGCATCCATCGCGACGCGGCGTAGGGGAGCAGCCTGAAGTAGCCGCCACCGCTGGAGGGCAGATTGCGACGCAGGACTCGCAAGGTCGTTGCGGGTATCTCGATCAGGCCGGCGTTGACCCGGTGCGCGAAACGCGGCGCATCGGGCATGCCGTAGTGGTCGTGACGGATCGGATAGATGCTCGAGCTGTAGCGATAGCCGGCCTCGGCCACGCTGTCGAGCGCCCACAGGTTGGTGGCGACTATCGAAAAGCTGGGAGCACGGTAGCCGACGACGGCGGCGCCCGATAGATCTTCGAGGATCGTCTTCGCGCGCCGGATGTCGGTCCCGAACTCATCGCGAGTGAGATCGCTGACGCGCTGGTGACCGTAGCCGTGGCTCGCCAGCTCGTGTCCGTCGGCAACGATGGCGCGCACCACTTGCGGGTAGCGCTCGGCGATCCAGCCGAGGGTGAAGAAGGTGGCCTTGACCTCGTGCGCGGCGAGCATGGCGAGGATGCGCTCGACATTGCGTTCGACCCGGCACTCGCGTCGCTCCCAGTCGCTTCGCGCGATGTGGGGCGCGAACGCCGAGACCTGAAAGTAGTCCTCGACGTCGATCGTCAAGGCGTTCGTGATCGTTGCCGTCGCCATGTCGGACATCACGCCGCAGCGGCGAGCGAGCGTCGCCGCGAGCCATTGCCCCAGGTCGGCCGCAATGCGCTGCGCGGCGTGCCCGTCCCAGAGCTCGGGGACGCGACCGCGCTTGCCGCGGCCCGCCAGGACCCCGTCGACGCCGGCGAGGATGGCGGACCGGCTCGTCCCGACGACGGTGTTGGTTCCCTGTTCGACGGTGATCGGTCGCTCGGTGCTGTCGCGAAGCGTCAGGCACGGAACCCCCAAGGCCGTGGTTTCTTCCTGCACGCCTCCCGAATCGGTCAGCACCAGCGCGGCGCCCGCCAACAGGCCCAGCATTTCCAGGTAGCCCTGCGGCGGCAGGATGGCGAAGC
The DNA here is from genome assembly GCA_963766315.1 of uncultured beta proteobacterium. Taxonomy (GTDB): domain Bacteria; phylum Pseudomonadota; class Gammaproteobacteria; order Burkholderiales; family Burkholderiaceae_C; genus Schlegelella_A. Next base: position 114,969 of record CAVXZM010000015.1, on the reverse strand, counting down.
GGCCGGAGGCAACGAGGTCGCCGAGGCCGAAGCGGTCGATGTTGCCCCGCGTGCGCGGATGCAGTGCGAACACCAACGGCAGCTTGAGCGACACCTCGCTCAGTACGGCCAGTATCCGGCCCAGGGCATCGGCGCTGTCGACGTTGGAAGGCCGATGCAACGTCACCAGCCCATAGCCCTCGGGCTGGTTCAACAGCGCCGGGTCCAGCCCGTGCTGCTCCAGCGTGAGCGACGCGGGCCGCGACTGCGATCGATGGCTCTGCAACGAGTCGATCATCACATTGCCGACGAAGACGATCGCGCTTTGCGTCGACGCCTTCGCGTTCGAGGTTGACGGCGGCGCTGCGCTCGGTGGTGTAGAGGCGGTCGGAGATCTGGTCGGTGAGAACACGGTTGATCTCTTCGGGCATCTGCCGGTCAAAGCTCCGCAGGCCAGCCTCGACGTGGGCGACCGGCACGCCCCTCTTGACCGCGACGAGCGCACAAGCCAGGGTTGAGTTGACGTCGCCGACGACGACCACGCAGGCCGGCCGATGGTCCTCGAGTGCCGGCTCGAAGCGGCGCATGACCTCGGCCGTCTGGACCGCGTGGCTGGCCGAGCCCACCTCGAGGTTGATGTCCGGTTGCGGCAGCGCGAGATCTGCGAACAGTTGCTCGCTCATCCCATGGTCGTAGTGCTGGCCGGTGTGGACGAGGAGCGCGGGCAGGGGGGGCGAGTGTGTCGCGAGCGCGCGCAGCAGCGGCGCCATCTTCATGAAGTTGGGCCGGGCGCCGACGACGCACATGATCGGACCCGTCATCGCTTGAGGAACGGTGGTCATGGGGCGGAGTCGTCACGCGGTCGAGTGAGCGCGGCGACGAGAGCCTGGAGCGTCCTGACCGAATGGACGCTGAGGCGTTCGAGTCGCACTAGGCCGAGTTCGAGTCGCTGGAGGCGTCCGTCGATGTCCTGGAAATCGATCTTCCCCAGGTCGTGGGCCATTGCCGCACCGAACGTTCGGGTCGAGCTGGCGCAACGGCAACGTGACGTCCACGTCCAAGCCTCTCGCTCAGGCGTGCCAGCTCTGAGCCGCTTCCGTTCAGCGGAACCGACACCTTCTCCGGGGCGGAGAGCTCACCCGCAAAGTCCAATAGCACCGTCTCGACATCGGCCAGCGTCAGATGTTTGCGGCCTTCCATGAAGCCGAGCAGCAAGAGTCGATCGCAAATCGAGTTGATGCGGCGCGGAATGCCGTGGCTCGCGGCATGGATGGCTGGAAACGCACCGGGCTCGAAGTCAGGCTCGCCGGTCGAGCCCGCACATTTCAAGCGATGCAGGATGTAGCCTTCGGTCTCGCCCTGATCGAGCGGCCCGATGTGGCAGGTCGCCGAAACTCTCTGCCGGAACTGCTCCATCTCGGGCCGTTGCAGGATCTGGCGAAACTCGGGCTGGCCGACCAGGAAACTCTGCAGCAGCGAATGGTTGCCGAGTTGGAAGTTCGACAGCATGCGCAGCTCCTCGACCGCGCGCGCGGTGCAGGTTCTGCGCCTCGTCGACGATCAGCAGGCAACGTCTACCTTGGCGGGCATGCGAGAGAAGAAAGGCCTCGAGCGACGACAGGAGCTCGGCCTTCGAGCTTCCTTTGGCCTGAAAGCCGAACGCGGCCGCGACCATTCTTAGCGTGTCCTCCGCGTCCAATTGGGTCGTCACGAGATGGCCGGTGACGATGGCGCTTTGCTCGAGACTGTTGAGCAGGCCGCGCAGCACCGTCGTCTTGCCGGCACCGATCTCGCCGGTGATGACGATGAAGCCTTCGTGGCGCGAGACGCCGTACTCGAGGTACGCTTTGGCGCGCCGGTGCTGCTTGCTGCCGAAGAAGAAGTGCGGGTCGGGATTGAGCTGGAACGGGTGGCTGCTCAAGCCGTAGAAGGCTTCGTACATTTCAGAATCGCAGGCGAGGGTGGCCGTCACGCCGTTCTCTGTATAGGGACTTGGTGAGGCTGCTGAAGCTGGAATGACGGATCCCGAGGGAGTAGTCACCGCGCGGCCCGAACTGGTCCGTCCAATATAGACGGATCAGAGCGGAGGGTCGTCGCCTGAGAAGCCGTCACTGCCACTTGTTCGGTCGACCGAGGCGATCAGGTTGAGCGCCGCCACGGGGGTCATGCGATGCGCCAGGCTAAGACTCAGCCCGCGCTGGCGAACGAGGTTGTTGTTCGCGAAGTCGTCGACCGCGGTGCTCAGGGGGTCGATGCGGACACCTCGGGTCTGCGACCCCGCGACCGTGGCCGTGTCACGGATTCCCACGAACGCGAAAGAGAGATCCTGACGTCGTTGGCGGGTAGGGGCCGTGGCGAGCGATCCCGAGAAGACTTGCGCCGTGGGAGCGATGCCATTCGCTCGCAAGAATTGATCGACGAGGTTGGCGCGCAATATCGGATCGGGCTGGACCGACGCGAATTGAGTAAAGAACAGGTCGTAGGCCGTCCCCAATTGTCCCGCGGCAGGCTGGCCGAAGCCGGTTTCGATATCCTGCGTGTCGCTGTAGCTCCATACCGTCCGAGGTGTTCGGTGCTCGAAGCTGAGCGAATGCGAGCTACCGAAGAAGCGCTTCTCGTATTGACCCGAAAGTTTGGTTCGTTCGGTTGGAGACCATTCGATGCCGGCGCCCGGCGTTGAATGCGTCTCTTTTTGGACACTCGAAATATTGCTCGACTCGAGGCCGCCGATCAGCGAGAGACGCAGCTGCGGATTGACCGTGAAATACAGCGTCCCACGGACGCGGTCGTCCTCCGTTCGGCGGCCGACGGTGTAGTCGTAGACCTGAAACGATGCGTCCGCCGACCAGTTCACGACGTGCAGGCCTCTGTCGCTTTCGACGTGCAACGCCGCCAGTGAACTGTTGTAGTTCGCCTCCTCGGTGGTCGAGTTGCGGGTCCAGCTCTGGGTCAGCCGCGCTTCGTAGTCGGCGGACCCCGCCAGTCGTCCTTTCACATACGGCGAAACCGTGAAGGTCCGAACTTCGGTGCGATTGCCGTTGATCAGGGTCGAGTCAGCCGACTGCGTGCCGAATGCCGAGATGGACTGCTGACTGATGAAGGCGCTGGCATCGATGAACGCCCAGCTTTCGATGGCCTCGACGTTCACGACCGAATTGAGGGAGTTCTGCAGCTCGTTGGCCTCAGAACTCCTGGCGTAGAGAAGGCCGTTCAACGAATAGTCGAGGAATCCGCGCACCCGCCCGCCGGTGCTGTTTATGTGGATCGAAGGCGTGACCTGGCTCACCAAGTCGGACTGTCGGTCGGTGGTGGTGAGCCGGCTGTTGTCGGTGAGCGTCTCGCTCACGGTGAACCCCGGAACCACGCTGAAGCCGCGGCCGGTGGCGTCCGATGGCGCATCTGCCTGGGCGTGAACATCTGCGGCGGCAAGCGCGACGATGCTGGCACCCATGACGGCGCCGCAGCGCGTGACGGCTCGCATCAGAGGAGCTCGGCGCGGGTGCGCGAGCGATCAGGTGTCATTTCCCTTAGAACCGTAGCCGTAGCCGTACGCATAGCCGTAGCCCAAGCCGTACTCGCCGTAGATGCTGTGTTTCTCGGGCCGTGACTGGTTGAGGAGCATCATCTTCACGGGGCAGGCCTCGATCGTCGACAAAGCGTGCTGCACGGCAGATTGCAGCGTGTTGCCGGCGCGGACGACGAAGACGATCTGTCCCATATACGCCGCCAACGCGCGTGCTTCGGTCGTCAGGAGCAACGGCGGTGAATCGAAGATGATGATGCGGTCGCTGTAGCGCTTGGACATGTCGTCCAGCAAGCGCAGCATTGCCTCGCTGGCGAGCAATTCGGTCGCCCGCGGGTGCGGCGTGCCGCTACGAAGGAAAGTTAGTTTCTCGACATTCGTTCTCGAGCAGAACACTCGACATTTCCGCGGTGCCGTCGAGCAAGTCGAGCAGGCCAGGGCCCTCGTCCACGCCGAGCATGCGCGGCAATGACGGCCTGGCCAAATCGGCATCGACGAGCATGACCGTATGGTCAAGCTCGGCGGCGATGCTCATCGCCAGATTGATCGACGTAAAGCTCTTGCCTTCGCCAGCGACAGCACTGGTCACCATGATGAGATTGGCGTTTGCCGGCGCGTTTTGCTCCCTTCCCCTTGGCGTTGGTGAGCAAGGGCCGCTTGACGACTCGGAACTCGTCGGCGACCTGCGATCGAGGTGCGGTCGGCGTGACGATGTTAGCCGCCGCCAACGCGGCGAGATCGAACTCGATGCGTTGTGACTGCGAGGGGGGCAACGCGGACGTGAGCGTTCGGCTGGACAGCCGACAGGACTGGGTTCGATCGGTGCGGGATTCCCTGTCACCACGGGCCGATCGGCCTGGGGCCCAGGCAGGCCAGTCGAAGTCGGTACCGGCCCGGCCGCGTCCGCAGTTCCGACGAGGCCTGTGCGGATCTCCGGGACCTCGATGCCCGCTTGGCGAAGCTGCTCGAGCCGTTCAGCGGCCTGTTCAATCAAACTGGCCATGGCTAGGCCTTGGGGAACGATCGTCGTGCGCGATCAACACCGCCGCGAAGACGACGAGCAGCATGCTCGTGGCGGCCAGAAACCGGACTCTGTCGAAACGTTCACGGCGCTTTTCCGCGTCGCTTAGAACGAGTGATACGACGCCGAGCAACGGGAGGTCGATTTTTCGCGCAGATCGCTGGCTCGCTCGAAGACGGGTCGGAGCTGGCTGGCGCGAAGGCGGTCAAGAGCCCTGCGCGCGAGTGCCGCCAAGAAGGCGGCCGGCAGAAGCAACAGCCGGTTCGGCGATACGGGTTTCGGCGACACGCGTGGCGGATCGATCAAGCGAAAATCGGCCACCCCCGATGCCGAGTCGAGGTCGCCGGACATCGCCGCGGACTGGCGCCGTGCCACCAAATCCTCGTAGTTCTTCTTGTTGATCGCGTAGTCGCGGTTCAGCTGTGCCGACTTCCGCCTCTATCTGCGGCGCGGTCTTCAGCATGGCGCGTGCTTGGTTGTAGCGAGCGGTGTACTCGCCGACCCGCGCCCGTAGCGAGGCAACTTGAACCTCCGCCGAAGCGAGCATCCGCGCCAGCTCCTGATAGGCCAGGCTGTTGCTGCCGCCACCATTGACCGTTGGCGCCGCCATCGCATTCTTGCGAAGCTCGGCCGCTTCCTTTTGCCGTTGCTCCTCGAGCTCTTTCACCAGGTGCCGCGCGCTGATGACCTCCGGATGCTGCTCGGTGAAGCGCTGGAGGAGGTTGTCGAGGTTCTTCTTCTGCGCTTCGATTCGTGCGTCGATCTCAGGCGTCGACACCGACAGTGCCGACTCCTGGAGCAGACTTTGGGTCGCAGTGCTCGCGCCGGCCGACTTCTCGGCGGCGAGTTGCTGGCGGGCGCTGTCGCGCGCAGTTTCGGCTTCGCGGAGCTCCAGCTTGGCCTGCCCCAGCTGGGTCGCCAAGTCACTTATGCGGGTCGCGGAGTCCTGGCCATCGCCGTTCTGCAGATCGATGTTGCGCAGCCGGAACTCCTTCAGGCGCGTCTCTGCGAGCTGAAGCTTGGCCTCGTACGCCTTGATTTGCTCGTTGATGAAGACCTTCGCCGAATCGGCGTCGGTACGACTGCTGCTCAGTCTCGAATCGACGAAGATCGATACCAGTGACTGAACCACTCGCCGGGCACGGTCGGCCTCCTCGTCACGGTACGACAACGTGTAAAGGTTGTCCCGATTCGTGCTCTTGATCTCGAGAACCTTCATCAAGGTTTCGATCTGTGCTTCCTGCTGCTGCTTGGATTCGTTCTTCAGGTCAAGGTCGGCCATTCGAACGAGTTTCTCGATGTTTGGGCGGCTGATAAGGGTGCGGCTCAGCATTGCAACCTGCTGATCGACATTAGGCTGAATTGCCAAGCCGGTCATCAGCGGCTTCAGGATCGACTGAGTATCGACATAGATTCGCGCGCTCGCCTCGTACTGGTTAGGGATCTTGAATGCGATCGTTACCGCAACGACTGCCGCCACCCACCAGACCAGACAGCCCCGGCCAGCGGTATTTCCACATTCCCTCGCAGGGCATCGGAGATTTGGCTGACAGCCTCTCTCATTGCATTTGGAGCGGGTTGCGCGAGCGCCATGAGCTTCCCTAGACGTGAAACTACGAAAGGAACAGGGCCTAGAAGAAGCTTTGCGGGATGATGAGAATGTCGCCGGGCCTCATCTCGACGTTGGCTGAGACGTCCCCCCTTCGAATCAGGTCCTTGAGTCGAACGGAATACTGGGTCCCGCCCGCACCGCCCCGCAGAATCGTCGCGCTGTTGCCTGCCGCAAAGTCCGTGAGGCCGCCGACGGCGATCATGACGTCGAGCAAGCGTCATTTTCTGGCGGTAGGGAAGGGATTGCGGCTTGCTGGCCTCGCCGACGACTCGAATCTGCTCGCTGTATGGCCCGACGAAGCTAGTCACTACGACGGTCACGACCGGGTCGCGAACATACTTGCCGAGCAGCTTTTCAATGTCCCGGGCGACCTCGATCGGAATTCTTGCCTTGCGCGACCAGTTCGTCGACCAGCGGCGTGGTTATCTTGCCGTCGGGACGTACCGGAACCGACATCGACAACTCGGGATTGCGCCAGACGATGATGTTCAGGATATCGCCGGGGCCGATGAGGTAGGTGTAGTCCGCATCCGACGCCGAGGTAGGCGCCGGCGAAAAGGAGGACGTCGCGCAGGCCGCCAGCAAGCCTACGGCGAAGGCGAGCAGCATCCGAGCAGTAAAGCGGAAAAAATTCATGGGCGTATACCTCCGCAAGGGGTCGAACATGGACCAGAAGCCCAGTCGATGGGCAGAGCAGTTTGCTCCCGGGGGAGAGTGACTTGCCCTCTTTCGGCTGAGACAGCATGGCCGACACGTTCGACGGAGACACATCGCTTTTGAGATCTGCTGGCGCGACTCTCGGCAGCGGGCTATTGCACACTATCGCCGAATCTCAGTCCATCCCCCGAGCACGGGACAGGGTTCGCAATCGGTAGTCTTTGGCGAGTCGTAGTTGGGTTCGGTCGCCCGGCCGCCGGAGACGACAAGAATACCGGTATGAAGGGAGCGCCCTTCACCGGTCAAGCTGGCGGGCGACCCGTAGTTTCGATCGGATCAGCATAAGAAGAACTTGCTGTAGCGGATTCGCGTTGCCAAACGGGCGCCAAGTGAACACCAACCGTTGGCGGTAGGCGTCAAACTGCATCGCCCACGGCGCAGCTCTTGGCGGGCGTCGCCCGAGAAGCACTTTCAATACCGCGGTCCCCATGACGCCGGCGCACAGCTCACAAGCCATCACTGTGGACGGGCCACGCCGTTCGCTGAAGTTGACCGATTCAGCGACGACCAAGTAGTGCCGCTGCAGCATTGCCGGCGAAAGGCCCGCAATAAACCGGGCGAACTGTTCGTTGCTGTCGCAGCCTTCGAGTCTGAAGTACTCTTCGAAACTCATTCTGTCCGGAGGAAAATACAGAAACGAAACCCCCATTCCCAACGGGGCGGCTGTGAGCGCGGGTATTCCGCGCTCCCGGCACGCTGCGAAAAGCATCCGGCGTGCGTCCATAGCGAAGAAATCTATCCCGTCAACGTAAACTGCCACGTTCCGCAGGAAAGCATCTACGTTCTCCGGCGTCACGCCGTCTGGAAAGGGATCGATTTCGACGTGGGGATTGATGTCAGCCGCCAGCCTAGCCATCACCTGGACCTTGGGTTGCCCAAGGGACGAGACGAAGGCCCCCACCTGACGGTTGATGTTATGAGGCGCGAAACGATCGAAGTCGGCGATGTTAAATGCGCCGACACCCAAGCGTGCGAGCGTCAAAAGGTGCGAGCCACCGACGCCCCCCAGACCGGCGATTGCGATTCGCGCCCCACGCAGCTTGACCTGTTCGTCCGCAGAAACCCATCCCAGGTTTCGAGAAACACTGGCGTCATAGTCAAAGACGTCATGACTGGCCAAGCTAAAGCGCTTTCGAAATCGCAACCTTCCGAGACAACATGTTGCAGGGTTCGTCCGGAACGACGAAGACACCGCTTCCACTTGCGTGAGCCGGATGATCAGTTGGGCAAGGTAAGCGTGAGGGTCAGTAACGCTCGTTCGGCTGCCTTCCAACACTCTGGCCAAAGCGACGCTACCAAAGGCAGGTGTCGGCTGAGGACTGCAGGAGCGATCGTGCTTCTACCCGTCTCTCGGGCCTGTCATTCTTCGAGAAACGCTCGATCCGAGATGGAGCGATGTTGAGGCTTGAACGGCGACAGCGTCAAGCTCTCAGTTGGCTGCCCAAATCACTTGTCGGAACTCTTTACATAGAGCGTTACGTATCAACTTGGATCAACTTCAAGCCGTTGATTTTGAAGAGATTTCTGACCTTGGCATACACGTTGCTTAAGTGAGCCCCGCACCTCTCATCGCCTTTAGTCACGCCAGGAGCAAGACATGAACCTCAAGCCGCTGTTCTCCGCTGCGCTTGCCGCAGGCGCCATGGCAGTCGCAGTTCAAGCGAGCGCGACGCCCCTATTTCCAGTTTACACCGTGAATCCGGGGGCGCTGTCGGGATCAGTCACGCCCTTTAACGCAAATGACTTGGGCGGACAGTACAACGAAACCTATACGTTTACTTCGCCGAACAACTTCTCCGTCAGTCTGCTCTTCATTGGCGGTAACTTCAGTCTGGACGACACGGTTACGCCACACACCTACGATGCGGGTGAGAGTGGACTTGGCGTGAACTACGGGCTGTATGTCCTAGAGACTGGGGTAGGTACATTTAGCACCTCGGGCGGTACCACCACCTTCACTCTCACTTCTGGGAGCTTGAGTCTGTTTCTCGACCCGCGCACTCCTAAAACAACATTCCCTATTGGGCCAGCTAACGGAACTATCCCCTATCCCGTTGCCGGTAATCTGGATGACATCCTCCTCGGCACGTCCACCATTGTCACGGGAAACGGGATGCAGACCTGCACTGGCGGCAACAATTGCGGCTCTTTTGGCCAGACGGCTCAATTTTCCTTGACAGCCGCCGGCAGCAATTTCTTCGTGTCTCCGGTGCCATTTTATAACATTGCGCTGACGTCGGGACAGTTCGAAGGGGTCAACCCGATAATTGGTTCGAACGCAGTTTCCACCGGTACTGCCAATACTGTATTTAATGTTCCCGAACCGTCGGGTCTCGCGCTCGCCGGTCTCGCGCTTGTCGCCCTGGGCTTTTCGCGCCGCCGCGAAGGTAAGTCCAAGAGTTGAGGGGTGCCCTGGAAGGAATGGATCCTGACTGGTTCGGGATCCATTTTGGGCTTCACGACGGTAGCCTAGCGGTTGGCCATGGGAGGCTGACCGCACGAGCGTGGCCGAGGCGGCCAAGAAGGGCAGAAGGACAACGTCAGCGAGCAGATGATCTATTCCTGGCGCAAGCACTTCGGCGGCAGGAGTTGCTCGAAGCTCACCACCCGGCGGGAACCGTGATGTCGGACACCGCGGCGCATGGGCATGGCCCGCGCAAGAGGTGCAGCAACTCGAACTACTTGACGCCGCTCGGGAGTTCAAGCAGCAGCTTCACCCCGCCCCCGACCGAGTTGCCTTCCGGGATGATTGCCCACATTACCGGGGGCAGTTCACGACCATATCAGTGCTGGTATCGGGCCGGGCGCGTCATGTCTGCGGTGAACTTCAGTCGTGCCGACGATGCCTGCCTCCTCGTCGACCGAGAAAGAGTAGGGATAGAGCGACCGCTCGGTCACGGACGACTCAGGGCAGCCGCCGAACTTGCGGATCTGCTCTTCGGTGTGCGCGAAATCGAGGCAAAGCAGCACCGCCGGCGCGTTCACGCGATGGTTCGTGCGCTCGGGTCCCATCACCTTGAAGCCGAGAATTCTTTCGTAGTAGCGCACATGACGGGGGTTGACTTCCACGAGCAAGCAATCGAAGCCCTTGACCCGATATGCATAGATGTAGGCGACATGAAAGAGCGATGCCAGCACGCGCTTGGAGCCAAGGACGGCGTCCATCGCCAGCTTGGTGAACTCGCAGATTGAGCGACCCGAATCGCGCAGCGCCCGCACCTCACGCGGGAAACAGCTCCTCGACGAACAGCCCCCCAGCGCCGTCGAAACCGATGCTCAAGGTGCCGATGGTCGTGTCCTCGTCGCTCGCCACGAGGGTGATGCGGTCGAGGGTGTCGGCATCCGGCAGCGAAGGCACGTCATAGCCGCGCCATGAATAGCGACGGTTGATCAGAATGTTCGCCGAACTCCGTTGCCCCTCGGTGTCGGCAGCCCGAATGTTAAAGAGGCGCAGGGAGCCCTCGCCATCAACACTTAAGTCGAGCTTGGCCGGCACTCCGTAGGGCTGAGAGAGCATCGAACGCGGCTTTTTTTCAGATTCGACAACGGCGCTGATGATGGTGTCTTCGCTCAATCTCGTTCCTCGTGTCGCGCGAACTCGTCGCGCTGCTGGTCAATTCAAGTCCGAGTGCCCTAGGGGCTCCGCGGATGCGTCCGGCGGTTCACATCATCATCGGCGGATTCGACGCGCGTTCCGGCCACGAGTTGTAACCAGTCGAATCGGAGCGAAGCGCTGACGGCTCCGCAGAAGAGAGTCAGAACTGCGCGCTCAGTCGCAGTCGACGAACGATGCCCTCGGCCTCGTCGTGAGAAAAAGAGTTGCGATAGAGCGAGCGCTCTGCGCTCGCCCTCTCAGGGGTCTGGCTTCGAATTCTTGAGATTTGTCGCGCCGCATAGGTGAGGTCGAGCGACATGAGCACCGCGGGCGCATTGACCCGGTGATTGAGCCGCTCGCCGGCCAGCACGGCAAACCCGAGCATCCTCTCGTAGAAGTGGACATGGCGCGGGTTGACCTCGATCACGACTCGGTCGCAGCTCGCGATCTCGTGGGCATAGAGGAAAGCAGAGTGAAACAGCGATGCGAGAACGCGTCGCGAGCGGCCGACGCCGTCGATGGCAAGCTTGATGAACTCGCACAGCACCAAGCCTTGGCGACGCAGTCCGCCCAGCACGTCGGAAAAGCACTCGTCCGCCAGAAGCGGCTGCGCGCCGTTGAAGCCGATCGTGATCGTCCCGCGGGCGACATCGTGGTCTTCGCCGATCAGCGTCACCCGACCCGGCTGTGGTTCGGCAAGTGGAGCGGTGCTGTAGCCGCGACGGGCGTACATGCGACTGACCAAGACATGGGCCGAGCTGCGATGCCCTTCTGAGTCTGCGGCTCGAATCGTGAGCAACCTCTGGTTCGGCGGCTCGGCAGGCTGCGCGGCGGTGACTGCCTGGTCGAGCGACATCGAGTGCAGGCGATTCGATTCAAGCGGTATTTGAGCTTGTTGAGTCAATGGTGGGGTCCTCCCGCTCCAATTGGCGATAGTCGCCAGGCCAGTCCACCCGCCGAGCCAGTCCCCGATAGGGACCTGTGCCTCGAGCTGTCGCGGAAGACTTACCTGACACGAGTCGAGCCCTCAAGAGAGCTCGTCGGTAATTTTCCGCGACCATAGCGCCCGCTCGTCAACCCTTCGGTTGACATGACACAAAAGATGTGGTTGAGCGCGCGCTCGCCCTTGGAAGAGCGTAACGACAGAGCTCGTCGCCGAATGGGCGTGGCCCGAGAGCCCTAGAGAAAAGCGCGAAACAGGATCTCGGCGCGACGTGCAAGCGGAACAAAGCCGTAGGCCGAAGATGAGGAGCCCGCGTATTGCTGCCACCGCATCGCGATCTCGGTCTTGCTCCAGTGGTAGCCCGCCTCGATCCATTGCTCGCGGCTGCGCGAATCCGTGTCGTGTCGGACGAACGCCGACAGGTCGAAGTTGCGGACGACCATATCCCGCCATGACGCATAGAGGAAAATCGCGCGACGAACCGGAAGGTCCTGTTGCGCGCGCGCAAAGCTCAACAGGCGCAGCGAATCGAGGGGTGCACCGGCGGTCAACGCCTGCCAGTCTGCATGGCTCGGAGCGGCGCTGTTGTATTCGAACTCGGCGGTGAGCGAGAGGTTGAAGTTGGTCGTGTAGGTGAGGCCCGCGGCGCCTCGCTGTTGACCCTCTTCCGGTTCGCTGAGTCCTTGGGCCTGGCGTGATCATCGAAGGACCGCGCCCCCCCGAAAATTCCAGGTAGGCAACCGTGGCACGGTTGACCAAGCCCGACACGTTCAAGCCCGCCTGGGTCGACATGTGCTCTCCGCCGAACACCACCAGCTGCGGATTGAGCTCTTCAGTGAACTTGTGACTGGCAGCGAGAAGCCAACGATTGCTCGGATTGGTCGCCCCGAAATTGAGCGAAAAAGTCGAGCTGCTCGGGGGTGAATCGCTGAGCTTTGGCGAGAACGCCGCCGACACCGAACTGTCGCTCCAAAGCTTTTGTCCCTGGACAACGACCGTCCCCTGGCGGTTCTCGCGCAAGCTCACGGGATCAATCGAGACGACGGTGCGAAGTGCGTTGCCCTTGAAGTAGTCGGTCGGGTTGTAGCCGAAGGCGGCTCCATAGCGCAGGTTGACGCGGCCGACGTCGCCGATCAGATCCGGCGTCGCATGCCAGCTGACGTACGCCTCGCGCAGCGTATTGACGTTGTCGTCATGGGGTTCCAGGTCCCCGTTGCGATGGATCAGGTCGAGCCGGTCGGAAAACACCGCACGCAGCTGAGGCACGACCGAGCCGTCGTAGCGGAAGTCGATCGATGCCCGGCCCTCGTTGCCCGACGCCGAAGGGTTGCGCAACCACGATCGCGCGAGCGCACCCTCGCCGAAGAGTCGCCAGGATTGCGGCGCCGCCTTGACGGTCGGCGCCTCATCCGCGAGGGAAAGCGCGCCCGCATCGGGCGATGGGTCGCTCGGCGCATCGGCAGCCATGACGGGTAGCGTTGCCAGCAAGGCGAGGCCCACCGCAGTCGCGATCTGACGCATCTTCACTCCGGCTTGAATCGGGGCAGGTAGTCGCGCTGCAACCACGAATCCGGGACGTCGCGCCACGCATATTCACTGTAACGCATGACCGTCACCCAATTCGGATCGAGTCCGTCGATGATGACGATCTCGGTCGGCCGTTCCTGACCGAGCTGGTTCTGGAACTTGCGGTAGTACGCGGTCTTCAACAGTCGGTCGCTCTCCGAGAAGAAGTGCGCCTTGACGGGCCGCGACGAGCCTGCCTCGATCCACATCTCGATGTGGTCGTAGGTGACATCGGGAGAATGCTGGGCGAGACGCAAGCGGAAGCAATTCCGGTTGACGCGCTCGCCATCGGCGATTTCCTCCTCACCGAGAATCTCGGCGTGATAGTCCTTGGCCAGGTTGACGGTGATCACGTCGCCGTTGGCCGCCTGGCCGAGCAGGCGCTGCTGCGGCGACAGCCGGATGCTGGCCTTGCTCGCGGGGTCGAAGAACCAGAGGTCGTTGCCGTTCTTCAGCATCAGCTTGTTCGTATCGCGCGGCGGGTTGACGAAGCGGATCAGGCTTCGGTACTGACCGCCGACGCTATCGGCCTTCGAATAGACCTCGAGCGTATTGGTGTCGGTCTGCTTGCGGTTGCGGTATTCGATCAGCGTCAACACCACGGCGAACGGTCGCGCCGGGTTGCGCACCGCATCGCTCGCGACCAGGATCGCCTGCGCGTCGGGCGCAGCCCCAGCGCCGCTCACGGCTCCCGAGGAGACGACGAGCAGCGCGCCAAGGAAGGCTCTCCTGGTGATAGATCGCCGATGACTCTTCATACGTGGCGAAGGGCGTCGACGATATTCATACGTGAAGCGCGCGCCGCCGGAAGGATCGCCGAGAGCGATGCCACAAGGACGAGCCCGAAGGCGGCCGACAAGATCATCATGTACTCCCCGGCAACGCGCACGGCAAACGGCGCGGGCTCGATCCGCGCCGGAGGCGTCCAGGTGAGCCCCAATGCGTTTACGAGCCAGGCAAGCAGCATCGCGACGACGACGCCTATGACACACCCGACCGAGCCAAGGACGACTCCTTCGATGAAGAACATCTGGCGCACACCGCGACGCCGCAGGCCCAGCGCCCGGACGGTTCCGATCTCGACGGTGCGCTCGACGACGGTCATGCTCATGGTGTTGCCGATCGTGAAGAGAACGACGGCACCGATCAGGACCGAGACGAAGCCGAAGATCGCGGCGAACATCGATAGCGTTTGGCCGTAAAAGGGATTGAGGGTTTCGTAGTCGAGCACCTCGAGGTCGTCCCGTTTTGCCTCGGCGAGGAGTGTCTCCAGCCGAGCGCGCGCCTCCGGCAGTTGCGCCGTATGGTGCAACTGGATCGCGATCGCCGTGACCTGCGGCGGATCATTGCCGAAGATGAGCCGTTGCGCTTGCGCCAAATGGAGCGCAACGTAGACATCATCGAGTTCCTTGATGCCCTGGAACTCGGCCCGGACCACGTTGACCGCGGTGACATTGGGCGCGCCGTGCGCGTTCGAGGCAAGGATCTCGATGCGGGGATGCGACACATCCTCCTTGGCGCCGGAGGCGCTTCGACCCGTTGCAGCGAGCGACGCGATGTCGTCCGGCAGGGCCGCGCCGCTCGCGGAAGCCGAAGGCGTGGGATCCTTGGCAGCGGCGCAGTCCGAAACCCCGAGCGCAGCGCACAAGGCCAAGCACGCGCGCCACGCCTGTGCCGATCACCGCGGCATCCGGCGCGGTCCCGGACAGTGCCAGGTGCCGCCTCAGCACCCGCCGGTGATAGTCGTTCCATTCCGCCATCGCGAGCTGATCCTCGACGACAACGCCGCTGGCGTAGACCGTTCGCGACACCCCTGCGGCGAAATTGCCGGCGATGCCGCCGAATGCAAGGTCGGCGTCACGACCGCCAGCACCGGCGCCAGAGCGGGGTCGTTCTTTAGGCGCGAAACGATTTCTCGCAGTCGCCGGAATGCCGTAGAGCGCCGGATTCCCGCTGCCATACAGTAAGTAGCCCTTGCGCTGGATCTGGAGATGACCTGTGCGCTGGACATAGTCCGACTGCAGCTGATAGGTGATGTCGCGGATGATATCCACCGAACAGAAGACCGCAACCAGGCCGAGCACCATGGCGAAGCAACGTCGTCAACGAACGGCGACGATTGCGCGACAGGTTGCGCAGCGCGACGAAGAGGTCCTCACGATCTGCGTCTCGCTCGGATTCCGGCGCCGCTCGACCGACACGATGCGCCCGTCCCGGATATGAATCGCGTCGTCGGCCTCCTCCAGCACCTTGGGGTCATGCGAGGAGAAGATGAACGACACCTGATGCATCTGCTGCATCCGCCGCATCAACTCGATGATCTCGACGCCGGTCTGGCTGTCGAGGTTGGCCGTCGGCTCGTCGGCAAGGACGAGTTGAGGCTTCGACGGCCAAGGCGCGCGCGATCGCCACCCGCTGGCGCTGCCCGCCCGGACAGCTGCCCCGGGCGGTGGCGAGCCGAAATCGCCCAGACCGACGGCGGCGAGGAGACGACGACGCGCTGGCGGCGCTTCCGGTGCGGCATGCGCGCCATCACCAGCGGGTACTCGACGTTCTCGTACGCCGTCAACACCGGGAGGAGATTGAAGTTCTGGAAGACGAAGCCGAGATGTTGGGCGCGAAAGTCTGAGAGCTCGTCGTCGGACAGTTTCTGCACCGCTTACCGCCGACCATGATCGTCCCGCTGTCCGGGCGATCGATGCAACCGATCAGGTTCAGCAGCGTCGTCTTCCCGCTGCCCGAAGGCCCGGAAAGCACGGTAAATCGGTTCGGCAGCATGACCAAATTGATGTCGAGGAGCGCGGGCACTTCCACTGCATCCATGCGATAAGTGCGAGCGACGTTTGTGAGTACGACAGGGTGCAACAATTTTCGCGGCAAGGTTCGAGGTGCGCAACGAATGCGCGCCAGCGATGAGCGAGGAATGATACAGAGGGTGCCAAGGAGAGCACCGATGACCACCGAACGCCGAGTCGGCGTCGCCGCCGAAGGCGGACCAGAAAGCGCTGCACGCCAAGAATCGGATAGCTCGCGTTGGAGAATCTTTTTTGGCCGATGCGCTCACCAAGGCCGGCATGCTGAGCGCGAAGCGATGATCGACCGCAATCACGCACAGCCCCTGACGCGCCAAGCCGGGCTGGTGCGCGTCAGCCGAGGCAACGTCTAGTGCCTGCCACGCGCTGCCGCGGAGGGCGGCCTGCGGCCGATAAGGCGCATCGATGAGGTCAACCTGCGCAACCCTTTGCCGACAGCCGCATGGTGCGCGACACGCTCAAGCGCGAGGGGCTCGACATCGGGCGCCGCCATGTGGCCGCGGGAGAGCATCACCTGCCGTCGATCAGTTCGTCGATGAAGCGGGCGGGAATCGCGTAGCTGATCCCGGTCGGCTGGCTGAGCGCCGACTCCTTGGTGCTTTTGACGAGCACCATGTTGATCACGCCGACCACCTCGCCCGTCTCGGCGTCGAGCACCGGGCCGCCGCTGTTGCCGGGTACGCGGTCGCGTCGAGCTGGTAGATGTCGAAGCTGCCCTCGCGCAGCCGGCGCGCGTCTTCTCGTTCAACTGCTGCGAGTTCGGCGGCGGCAGCGCGACGGCAGTGATCGAGGAGATGATGCCGCGATGCGTCACCGGCCGAAACCGAGCACGCCGCCGATCGGAAAGCCGATGAACGCGACCGACAGTCCCTCGTGGATGTCCTTCGCTATCGGCGATCCGAAAGGCCGGCAGCGGATGCCTTCGAAGCGAAGCAGGGCCAGGTCGTGCGTGGCGTCGAGCTTGGCGACGGTGGCCGGACGCGTCTCGAGCAGCCCCGCCTCGGTGGAGAACTGGACCACCAGGGCCGACCGGCTGTCGCCTGCCGGGGATGGCGGCAGGACATGCGCGTTGGTGACCAGCAGATTGCCGTCGCCGACGACGAATCCGGTGCCCCGAAACCCGAAGCGCGGATTGTCGAGCGCGTTGAAGGAGCCGACCGCGGCGATCGACCGCTTGGCGTCGGCGATGATGTCGACCAGGCCGGCCTGTGCCGGCAGGGCGGCCACCAGGCCGAGCAGACCGACCACCTGGCGACGATTGGGCACTAGCGAGGGCTCTGAGGCGCGACGGCGAGCGCTACAGCGTCTTGAGCAATTCGCCGACCTCGGCCTGGTCGGCGAACTTGTCGCCCAGCTTCGCCAGCCGGTCGAGTTCCTTCCTGGCCTGCGACTTGTCGCCTGCCTTGATGTAGAGCTTGGCCAGGTTCAGTCTGAACGAGCGGGATTGTCGGGCTGCAGCGCGATCGCTTTCTTCTCGATCTCCAGCGCCTTGCTGACCTGGCCGGCGTCGGCGAGGACCGTCGCCAGCGTGTCCATGAAGGCCGGCTGTTCGGGCTGCAGCGCGTTGGCCTTCTCTGCGTAGGCGATCGCCCCGGCTTCTTCAACTTGTTGGTGACCCACGCCAGGTTGTTGAGCGCGACCGCGTTGTCGGGCTGCAGCTTGAGCACCGCGAGGTATTCGGCTTCGGCGCGAGGAAAGTCGAGTTTCGAGATGTGCGAGATCGCCGAGGTAAGCTGCGGAAATGCCGCGTCCTGCGGATGCTCCTTGATCCACCGGGCTGCGAAAGCGTCTGCTTCGGCATTCTTCTTGGCCAAGCCGAGAGCGCCGTACAGCTTGACGGCCACTTCGGTGGACGTCTCGCGGCCTCAGCGCGGCGCGATAGGCCGCGGCCGCAGCGTCCCAGTTCTTCCGGGATGCCTCGATGTCACCGGCGAACACGTAGCCGGCGCTCTGGTCGGGTCGACTCGCTCTGCACCCTGCGAGCGACCGCCAGCGCCTGGTCCGGTCGTCCGGCCGCACAGTTCCAGCATGATCAGAGCCACGCTGTGCCGGCAAGAATTTGGGCGCGACTTCGAGGGCACGGTTGAGGCTGTCGCGCGCCGCGGCCTGGTTGTTGGCTGCCATGTAAGCCTCGGCCAGACGCATCCGCGGCTCCGGCGATCGCGGCTGCATGGCGGCAAGCTTGCTGAATGTGCTGATTGCCTGAGTGCTGTCGCCGGACGCCAGCTGGGCGCGGCCGAGCGCATCGAGCATTTCAGGCTGTCCGGCATGGCGGCGACGCCTTCCTGGGCCACCGAGAGAGCAGCCCGGTTGTCCTTGCTCCGCAGGTTGCAGGTCGACCAGTATGCAAGCGCGGGGTGCTGCGACAGTGGGATTGAGTTTGATCGCGTTGACGAGGAGAGCCGGCGATCTCCTCTTTGCTGGCGCCTGCCTGCGCCCGCAACTCGGCGATCGCGAGCAGCGCCCGGATGTCCTTGGGATCGGCGGCGAGCAGCTTGTCGAAGCGCTTTCGCGCCTCGTCGGGCTTCTTGTCGTGCAGGTCGAGCGCCGCGAGGCTGGCGGCGGCAGGATAGTAGAGCGGGTCGATGCTCAGCGCGCTCTCGAAGCTCTGCCGTGCGGCGACGGCGTCTTTGCGGGCCATCTGGATCTGGCCCCGCAGCTGCGCCGCAAACGGCTTTCCGGGCTGCTTGCGCTCCAGCGAATCGACCGCCTTCAGCGCCGCTTCGAAGTCGCGCTGACGCATCCGGGCGCTGATGATCGCCATGTCGGCGATGGTGCCCGGATCCGAAGCCGAGATCTCCTCCAGTTGGGCGAAGGCGACATCGGTGTGACCCTTCGCAGACTGGACCAGCGCCAACGCCGTGCGGCTGCGCGGATCGTCGGGCTTGACCTTCGCCGCGCGCGTGAAATACGACTCGGCACTTGCCGCATCGCCCAGTTGCATCGCTGCCTGCGCGGCGAGGTTGAGTGTCTCGGCGTCAACTCGGCCCTTTGCGACCAGCGGCTGAAGCGTTTCCTGGGCCTTTTGCGGCTCACCCGAGCGGATCTGGATCTGGGCCAGCAGGCGCCGCGCGGCCGTCGCGTCGGGAAACCGCTGCACCGCTTTTGACGCGAAGCTCTCGGCCTGGGCAAGCGATCCGGCTTGTAGTTCCGTGGCGCCGGCCAGAAGGAGGACCCTGAGGTTGTCGGGCGCGGCGGCGACGACCGGCTGGAGCAGCTCGCGGGCCGCCTTGTAGTCGTGGTTCAGGAAGGCGAGGCGGGCCTCGAAGTAGCGGGTTTGCGGATGGTTGGGATGGAGTCTTCTTCAGCTGTTCGATCTCCGTCTTGGCTGCCGCCAGATCGCGGCGGCGCCAGCAGGATCTCGAGGACGCTCGCTTGCGCCGGCAACCAATCGGGACGCGCAGCCAGCGCCTGGCGCTGTATCTTCAGCGCGGCATCAGCATCGCCCTTGACGAGGAAGAGCAGGTCGCCCTTGAGCTGCAGCGCTTCGTAGTTGGCAGGATCCTTGGCGATGACCCGGTCGAGCAGCGCAAAAGCGCCGTCGACGTCGTTGGCGGCGATCTTCAGCCGGGCTCTGCAACAGGAGCGCGGGGGCGAAGTCCGGCGCCGCGCGCAGGGCATCGTCGAGCGCCGTCTGCGCCTTGGTGTTGTCGCCTTGTTGGGCGTAGGCTGCCGGCAAGGCTGTCTTCAGTTCCGCCGCCGCCGCCGGCTCGGCGAGTATTGGATCGCTGCCGTAGTCCTGGATCGCTCGCTGCGCCTTGCCCTGCTGGACCAGGGCGCGGACCAGAAGCGGCAGCACGGACTCCTGCGGATACTTGAGGTCGAGCGCCTTGCGCAACTCGACTTCGCCCGACACGGCGTCGCCGTCCTCCAGGAGCGTGCGGCCGAGCAAAAAGCGCGCCTCCGCCAGGTCGGGCTGCTTTTGCAGCGCGCTCTTCAGCTGGATCACCGCCGCGCGGCTGTCCTTCTTGGCGAGGATAGTCCTTCGCCGACGCGACCAGCGCCGCCGGCTGCTCCTCGGCTGCAGCCGGCCAGGAGCAGCCCGGCCAGCGCGAGCGACAAGGCGAGACTTCGGAGGATGCTGTTCACGTCGGGACGTCGCTTTGGCGTTGAAAAGGCGAGGCTCACTGCTTGATCGACAGTCGGTGCAGCAGGTCGTACAGGGTCGGGCGGCTGACGCCAAGGAGCTCGGACGCCTTCACGATATTGCCATCGACGCGGGCCAGCGCCGTGATCACCGCGACCCGTTCCGCCTTTTCTCGCACGGTGCGCAGGTCCAGCGTGGTCTGCGTCAGCCTCACCGGGATTGTCGTCGCTCCGGAGCGAGCCCCAGGTCGTCGCAGTCGATCCGCTGCCCTTCGGCCATGATCGCCGCCCGCTTGACGGCGTTCAGGAGCTCGCGCACGTTGCCCGGCCACTCGTGGGCCTCGATCGCCTGCAGTGCCTCGTCGCTGAAAGCTGAGCGAGCTGCGATGGTGTTCCGCCGCGAAGCGGCGCAGGAAGGCATGGGCCAGCAAGCACCGCGTCGCCCTTGCGCGCCGACAAGCCGAGGCACGTTGACGACGATCTCGGCGATCCGGTAGTAGAGGTCTTCACGGAATCGCTTTTCGCCGATCAGGCTCTTCAGGTCCTGGTGCGTCGCGCAGACGACGCGCACGTCGACGGCGATCTCCTGCCGCCCGCCGACGCGCTCGATCTTTCGCTCCTGCAGAAAGCGCAGCAGCTTCGATTGCAGCGGGTACGGCAGGTCGCCGATCTCGTCGAGCATCAGCGTGCCGCCGTCGGCCGTTTCGATCTTGCCGACCGTGGTCTTCGAGGCACCGGTGAAGGCGCCCTTCTCGTAGCCGAAGAGCTCGCTCTCGAGCAGGTTCTCCGGGATCGCGGCGCAGTTGATCGCGACGAACTTGCCGCTTCGCTTCGAGGCTTGATGCAGCCCCTGGGCCAGCACCTCCTTGCCGGTTCCGCTCTCGCCGAGGAGAAGGACGCTGACGCTGCTCGGACGCGATCTTTTCGATCGTTCGACAGATGCGGAGCATCTCCGCGTCGCGGGTCATCAGACCCGGCCAGCGCGTCCGGCTGGTGCAGCATCTGCAGGCGGCGGTTCTCGGCTTGCAGCGCCGACAGGCGATAAGCCCGATCGATGGTCAGGCCGAGCAGCTCCGGGTCGAACGGCTTGGCGAAGAAGTCATAGGCGCCGAGCGCGACCGCGCGAAGGGCATTGGCCTGATCGTTCTGGCCCGTGAGAACGATCACCTTGATGTCCGGATCGATCCCGAGCAACTCCTCGAGCAACCTGAATCCTTCCGACACCGAATCCGGATCGGGCGGCAGGCCGAGGTCCATCGTCACCACGGCGGGGCCGTGTCTTCGGCATTGCACGAGCGCGCTTTCCCGGTCCGCCGCAGTCACGGTCTCGAATCGGTCGAGCGACCATTTGATCTGCTTTTGCAGCGCCAGGTCGTCTTCGACGATGAGCAAGGGTGGCGGCTTGTCGGCGTTCATTTGGCGCTCGACATCTGCAGAGCGGAAGCCTCGTGCGACTCGAAGAGCGGCAGCGCGATCGACATCACCGTCCCCCGACCGGGTGCGCTGTCAACGGAGATGCTTCCACCCAGCTCGCGAACATACTGGTAGCTTTCGTAAGCGCCGATACCCAGCCCCGCTTCCTTGGTCGTGTGAAAGGGCTTGAACAACGCGGTCTGCACGTATTCCTGCGACATGCCGGTGCCGGTGTCGCCAATCTTCGATCAGCGCCTGACCGCTGTGGCGGCAGAGCCTGAGCCAGACCTTGTCGTCATCTTGCGTGGCGTCGAGCGCATTCTGCACGACGTGGCCGATCACCCGTTCGATTCGGGCCTCGTGGCCGCGCGTGACGACGGCATCGACCACTTGAATGTCGATTGTCCGACCGCGGCCCGCGACGACGCCTTCGATGCGCCGAACGATCGGCACCAGGTCGACCCCGCTCTTGCCCGCAGCGGGCGCTTCACCTTCGCGCAGCTGCAGCATCAGCTGGCGCATCTTCTCGAGCGAGTGCTCGACCGTCGCCATCATGTCCTGCTGAAATTCTGGATTGGCATGGAGACGCTTGGCATTGCTCAGCATGAGGCTCAATTGGGCCACGATGTTCTTGAGGTCGTGGACAACAAAGGCCGACATCCTGTTGAAGGCGTCGAACTTGCGAGCCTCGAGCAGGGCTTCGGTGGTCAACACCTGGGCCAGGAAGCCAGCCGCCTGGCGGCTCGCCGTCTTGAGCAGGTCGGTGACCTCCCAGTTGACGTCGACTGGCGTGCGTGGCGAGCCGAGTGTCACGAAGCCAAGCAACTCATCGCCGACGATCAGGGGAATCACCAGCCAGAACTGGGTCGCCGACTGCAGCCACAGCGGAAGGGCAAGCCCGGCATAGTGCTCGGTCCCGGACACGGAACCTCTCCAGGTCAATGATCCAGCCGGTCCGAAGCAGGAACTGGGAAAGCGACGAGTCGACCGGTTCCTCGGTCGACCAGAGCCGGGGAATTCCAGCGCGCGGACTGAACGTATTCGTTACGTCCCGGCTTCACGCATCCACAGACGCTCCCGAAGGACTTTCGACCAGGTCGGCCATCGCTCGAACGACCAGCACGCCCATTTCGGTCGGCGAGCTCTTCACGGACAGCATCGCCGTGAACCGGAGCCACTCCTCGCGATAGTCGTAGCGGTAGTTGAAGAAATGCTTGCCGACCAGCACCCGCAGCCGCGAGCGCATGGCCCCGGACACCGCGAAGACGACCAGTCCGATGGCGGCGACGAAGAGAAGGGCCAGCTGCAAGGCGGCGCCCCACTCGCCGCCGAAGAACCGGATGTAGTAGCCGACCGCCGCGACGAAGAGCAGATAGATGCCGGCCAGGACCAGCGCCGTCGTATGGAATGCCGCGGCTCGCGACACCTTCAGCCGGGTGATCCAGTCGCTGCGGCGCCGCGACGACATGAAAAGAAGCGGTACCGCAAAGGCGTGGATACCGGCACGGATGCTGACGGCGTTGATGTCGAGCTCGCCGAACAAGGCCGCCTGGGAGTAGACATACAGGTCGAAAAAGAAGATCACGCCGAGGCCAAGGCAAAGTGGCTTGGCGTTCCAGCGCGACTCCTCGGCGACGTTTCGAAACAGCTGCTCGACGAGGATGAGGCCAAAGACGGGCAGCGCGAGCGCTTCGAAAAGTGCGAACCTGATCGCCGCCACGCCGCTCGAGGGAGGGCGCCGACCCGAGCGCCAGCGATCGCGATGCCAAGCGTGACCAGGATCGCCGCGATCGGGATCAGAAGCGCGATGCCCCGCTCGCGGCGCTGCGTGATGGCCGGCGCAAGTACGCTAAGCACGAACGCGAACCAGAACGCGTATCGCAGCAGGTCGAACAGCCTGGGTAACAAGGTTCGGCAGGGGCCCAGATAGGTGCCTACGACGCTTGCCCAGCCCCAGGCGGCGCTGGCCACGACCGCGGCTCCGAACAGCAATGACGCCCGACCTTCTGAGGGCTGAAGTTGCCAAAGCGCACCAGGCGTATGGCCAAGAGCGGTATAGGCCAGAGCGGCGAGCAGCGCGCTCCAGGTCGACAGTTCAATGCCCTGGCTGTGCATCAATGCTCAATGCGATGGGATCGCGCCCGGCAGCCCACCGCGTCAGCCGAGCCTTGCGCGTCAACGAGCGCCTTTGCCCGGACAGCACAACCCCAATGGTCTCGAAGAGGACCAAGATGTCCAGGAGCAGCGAGTGATTCTTGACGTAGTACAGATCGTACTGAAGTTTCTGCAGGGAGTCCTCGACGGAAGCGCCGTACTGATATCGAACCTGGGCCCACCCCGTCACTCCTGGCTTGACGCTATGCCGCACGGCATAGAAGGGAATTTCTGCCGTAAGTTGCTCGACGAAGAAAGGCCGCTCCGGCCTCGGTCCGACGAGGCTCATCTCGCCCTTGAGCACGTTCAGCAGTTGCGGAAACTCGTCGATCCGAAAGCGGCGGATCACCGATCCTACGCGCGTCACGCGATCGTCCTTGGCGAGCGCCCACTGGGGGGCGCCGTCTTTCTCGGCGTCGACCCGCATGCTGCGGAACTTCAACACCGAAAACGCTCGCCCATCTTGGCCGACGCGTTCCTGACGGTAGAAGACAGGTCCCTTGCTTTCGAAAACGATGCACACGGCCGTCAGCAGCAGGATCGGCGCTGCGAGCAACAGCAGCACGCATGACCAGACGATGTCGAAGAGGCGCTTGGCGGCGTTTCGGAACGCGCCCTGATGGAACCCGTTGCCGAAGATGAGCCACCCCGCATGAAGCTGGTCGATGCGAATTTGGCCCAGCATTTTCTCGAAGTACGTCGACAGGTCAGAGACCTTCACCCCGACGATCTTGCAGTCGAGCAATTCGCGCAAGGGCAGCGCGCCGCCGCGTCGGTCGCTGATCGCGACGACGATCTCGTCGACGCCGAGAGCCTTGGCTCGCTCCTTCAACGAACCCGCCCCGCTCAGCACTTGAGCGGAATCGACGATGGTGTGGGATTCGTTGGGGCCCGGCACGAAGCCGACGACCTCGATGCGCGGATTCGCGAGCGAAATCGACTGGGCGACCAACTGGGCGGGCGCTCCGGCGCCAAAGATCAGGACGCGCGAGTGCGGTTTGGCCTCGTCGCCAAGACCCGCGTAAACCCGATGCGCAACGATGCCGGCGATGCACAGCATCGTCAGCCATCTGAACTCCTCACGGTTTCCTACCTCGGATGGGACCATGCCGAAAACGGCGTATGACAGCAGCAGCGCGAAGATGAGTGCCAGCAGCGCCCGGGTGATCGCATGACCAAGCGAACGTTTCGCCGCCGGCCGATACAGGCCAGTAGCCGTGTTGATGAACAGAAGCCCCGCTACAAGCGTCAGTCCATGCGTGGCCGGAACGGCGTCGTGATCGCCCTGCCAGAGCAGCACCCCGTATGCGCCAAGGAACACCATCGAAATCAGCAACAGGTCAGTCGCGACCTGAAGCAGGATTTCGCGGTGAAAATGGTGCTTGAACAGGCGAATCATTCCTGGCCTGCGGAGGCGTGATCAGAGAGGGGAGCGGCGTCCTGCGTGAGGCGATGCCGCAGTCGAATGTAGGCAAGGGCCTACCGGACGTCAGCCCCCGGGATCGGGGATGAGGCGTGAATAAGTCACATCCGCTTGTTGTGACTTCGCAATTCAAGGATCCGCGCTGCCGTCTTCTGTCCGCACACGAGGGTCCGCATCGAGCACGCCGAGCGTGCACACCGTTAGCTACGCTTTGGCATCTGCGTCGACTGCCGCGTAGGATCCCCATCAGGGTTAACACGCTGGAAGGTCAGCTACAGGCGGACGACTCACGCGACGCGCTGTCGACGGCCGCGACTTCCTCGCGCGGCAGTTTGTCGTCCTGACGGAAAGATCGCGACCCCTGCCGGACGTCTCCAGGGCTATGGATCTCGTCGACCTTCGGAGAGCGTGCGCAGACGCCGTTCCATCCGTTCGATTGCTTCCTGGAGACCTCTCCCGCGCGCCGAGGCGTGAGAGGCTTGCAAACCAGAGTCCGGGCGTGGTGGCAAGTCGCACGCTCGGTCCTTGACCGGCTGTTGAGTGACGAGACCTTGGTCGTCACTTCTTACCAATTCCCGAGGGTCTTCTTCCCGGGTGTCCCCAGTGGCGCTAGTTGCCTTCGATACGATGCGCGACAACGCCGTTTCGATCATCGCGTAGACGTCTTCGGTCTTGACCTCGACCCGCGGAAGCGGCGCATGCTTGATCTTCTTCTTGCCGGGTACTCGGCTCACCTGCGCGACGGGCGGAGTCGGCATCGGCTCGGCGTCGGGCAGGATCACTGCTTCGGTCAAGACGGGCAGGGTTTCAACGGATGCCGGAACTGCCGGGTCCTGGCGCGATGTCGGCGCCACCGCCTGCTGGAATTCTCGCGGCGGCGCCAGCTTCAGCGACGAGTCGTCGAATCCGGCGATGCGGCTTCGAAGATCCGCCAGTCGCGGCCTCGCCTCTTCTGCAAGTGCAATCAGGAAGCTCGCCGGGAGCTGCGGCTGGTTGATGGCTTCGGCCAATTCGTTCGCGAATTGATCGATCGCCGCCTCGTCCGACGAAGCCTGGCGCAGGTCCTCGAAGCGGTCGAGGAGGACGATCAAATGGGCGTCGAACTGCCGGCTCAGATCTTCAAGGATCCCGCTCAGGCGCGCGTTGCTCTGCAACCGGTCCGTCGGATCCGCGGCCACGGCTTCGTAGAGGGCTTCCCGCAATGCGGCCAGAGGCGATTCGCTCCAGCGGTCAAAGTAGACGACGATCTCTCTTCGCCGCTTCGAAGCGCGCGCCGAGGAGCGGCTTCGCCGGTCGGGGAAGGGGACGACGACCCCCGAGGCCCGAACGACTGCCGGAACGACGCGGTCGCCCGCGCGGCGGCACAGCAGCGGGATCAACCCAAACCGGAGAAGAGCGGTCTTGTCGGTGCCCGGCTCGGCATAGAGCAGCGAAAGTCGTGAGCTGCGCAAGAGCTCGACGAGCAGCAGCGCCTCCTGCTCATAAGCGGGATAGGAGGGATCAACGCCTGGTGCCTGTGCAGTCGAAGTCACACGCCTCTGCTGCCAGAGCCTGCGCCCTGGCGTCCGCAATCTCCGGGCTGGCAATGATGCATCCGATCTCGCCGGCGGCGCAAGATCACCTGCAACTGCCCCGCATCGACTACAGCGTTTTGAGCAGCGCGCTCGCCTCCGGGTACAGAGGATGCTTGTCACCGAGCTTGGCGACCGCATCGAGTTCGGTCTTGGCGTGCAGTTTCTCGCCCGCGGCAATGTAGATCTTCGCCAGATTCAACCTGAAGGTCGCATCTTCCGGCTGGCGCTCGAGTGCCTTCTGCTCCAACGCCACGGCCCGGGCGTGATCACCCTTTTCGGACAGCAGCATGGCCAGCGTGTCCATGAACGCCGGCTGGTTGGGGGCGACGGCGTTCGCCTTCTCGGCATAGGCGATGGCGCCCGGCTTGTGCAACTGTTGAGTGATCCAGGCGAGATTGTTCAGCGCCGAGGCGATGTCGGGCCGGATCTGCAGCGCGGCGAGGTAGTGCTTCTCCGCCGCCGCGTAGTCCTTGCGGGCGAGTGCCGAGTCGCCCAGGTAGGTCAGGAACGCCGCGTCCTTCGGATGCGCGTTCATCCAGGTCGCGGCAAAGCGGTCAGCTTCGCCGGCCTTGCCGGCCGTCGTCGTGGCGGCGTGAAGCTTGATCGCCAGATCCGTCGACGGCTCGACCCGCAGCCCCGCTCGGTAGGCAGCGGTCGCCGCGTCCCAGTCCTTCTGCGACGCCCGGATGTCGCCTTCCAAGGCGAACCCCACGCCTTCCTTGGGTCGTTGCTTCTGCACGCCTCGCGCGATCGCCATGGCTTCCTCGACCTTCTTCTCTCCAGGAGCACGAAGATCAGGCCGCGCTGGATCTGCGCATCGCCCGGCTTGAGCTCGAGGGCCTTGCGCAGGCTTTGCTCCGCGGCCTGCGGATCCTTGTTGGTCATGTGTGCCGCCGCCAGGCGAAGCTGCGGCATGGGCAAGAGCGGCTTCAGGGCCGCCAGCTTGCCGAAGGTCGCGATGGCCTGGTTCGTTTCCCCGGCTTGGAGTTGGGCGCGGCCGAGCGCATCGAGAAGCTCCGGGCTGTTCGGCAGCGTGGTCACCGCGTTCTGGGCCGCTGCCATCGCCTGCTTGCCGTCCCTGGCGCCGAGGTAGAGCTCGATCAGCACCAGTCGTGGCGCCGCTTCGGCCGGGTTGGCCTGGATCGCGTTGTTGAGGAGACCGGCGACCTCCGCCGTGCTGGCGCCGCGCGCGGCAGCGAGCTCGGCGAGCGCGAGCAACGCCTGGCTGTTCTTCGGGTTGGTCGCGAGCAGCTTCTCGAATCGTTTCCGGGCCTCATCCGGCTTCTTTTCGGCCATGTCGAGGGCAGCGAGACTGGCTGCGGCCGAGAAGTAGCTGGGGTCGATCGTCAACGCCTGCTCGAAGCTCCTGCGCGCCGCAGCGGTGTCCTTCTGGGCCAGCTGAACGCGCCCGCGGAGGTCGGCCGCCAGCGGCTTATCGGGCTGCTTTGCCTCGAGTCTGGCGATCGCCGCGAGCGCTGCCGCGAAATTCGCCGCGCCGCAGCTCGGCGCTGATCAATGCCAGGTCGGCGGAGGTTCCCTTGTCCGAGTCGGCGATGTTCTGCAGTTCGTCGAGGGCGGATGTCGTTTCGCCACCTGCCAAGTGGGTCACCGCCAGGGCGGTTTGTTTGCGGGCGTTGTTCGGATCGAGCTTCAACGCCTTGGCGAAATACTCTTCGGCCGTCTTCGCGTCGCCGTTTTGCAGGTAGGCCTGGCCCGCGACCGTGAACAGGCTCGGGATCCAGACCGTCCTTGCCCATCGCATCGTTGAGCGTCGCCAGCGCCTTGGCCGGCTGGCCCGAGCGAAGGTAGGTCGTGACCAGCAGGCGGCGCGCCAGGCGGAGCTCGGGCGCGGCGCGGACTGCTCCTGCCAGATACCCCTCCGCCTGATCCAGCGAATTGAGCTGCAGCTCCACGAGGCCCGCCAGCTCCAGGTTGCGCGGGCTGGGGGAGGTCAGGAGGAGCCGTTGCGCCAGCTCCCGGGCGAGCTTGTAGTCCTTCTTCTTGTAGGCGAGCTGCGCCTCGAGATAGCGGGTCCGGGGATGGCCGGCGGCGACTTGCTTCAGCTCCGAGAGCTGCTTGGCTGCATCGTCGAGCTTGTCCTGTTGCAGCAGCGCCGTCATCAGCGCGAAGTGAGCGGGCACGGAATCGGGCCGCACTTCAACCGCCTTGCGATAGGCAGCAAGGCCATCGTCCGCGTTGCCTTTGGCGTAGAGCAACAAGTCGCCCTTGAGCGTCCAGGCATCGACGTTGCGAGCATCGCTCGCCAGCACCTCTTCGACAGTCGCCAGGGCGCCGTCGAAATCCCGGTCCGCTGCCTTTTGCCGTGCCCGAAGGATGAGCGCCGGGGAGTGATGGGGGTCGGCCTTGAGCGCCGCGGTCAGGGCGGCTTCGAAGAGCTCGGCCTTGCCGAGTGCGCCATACGCAGCCGCCAACGTGGTCTGCAGACTCGCATCGGCGCCGGCGTCTTCGAGTCGGGCCTCGCCGAACTCGTCCACCAGCTTCTGGTTCTGTCCCTGCATCAAGAGCGAAATCGCCAGCTCGGGGACGACCCGCTTCTCTGGATATTTGGCAGCCAGCGCCTTGCGCAGTTCGATTTCCGCGGCGCTGGCGTTGCCTTCCCGGAGCAGGATCGTGCCGAGGAGGAAACGCGCTTCGCCCAGGTCAGGCTTGATCTGCAGCGCGTTCTTGACCTGGATCGTGGCCGACTTGAGGTCGTTCTTCTGCAGATACTCTCGTGCCGAAGCGAGCGGCTTTTCGGGGTCGTTGTCGGAGCAGCCCACCGAGACGAGGAGGGCAACCAAGAGGGCGGCCGCCGTGCCGGCTGTCCGCTTCGTCATGCTTGGTTTCACGGCAAAAGGCGATACGCGCATGACAAATGCTCCACAGGGTGACGCGTAGGTCGCGCAGTCCGCCGGTCCGGGTCGCCCCGCGGGGCGGCACGCAAGCCGTGCCGATCTCACCGCGGGGTGCGAGTCTCTCGGAGAACGTTCACATCTCGCCGGGATGGCGCGAACATCATCACAGAAAGCCCAAGCGGCCAAGGGCAGCGACCGCGACAAGGTTGTCGCAGATCGTCAATTTGCCATCGGTCGCGAGCCGATTCGCGTCGGATTTCGGTGTTGGCGGGGGATAGTTCGCCAATGAAAAAGGGCCCGTCGCGGGCCCTTTTTCGTGAGAGGCAATGGATCAGCCTTGGCGACGACGCACGAAGCCGAGCCCTGCCAGGGCCAGGCCGACGAGCGCGAGCGAGCCGGGCTCGGGTACGGTGCGCGTGGCGGTCACGTAGTCCTGGGCGCTGGCGTTCTCGAGTCGGTACAGATTCCAGCTCTGTATAGCCCGTGCCGACATAAGACGCTACGCCGTCGAGCCAACTCTGAGCCTGCGCCACCCCGGTGGAGTGGCCGGCGAGATCCTTGAACGCACCGCTGGAGCCGCTGGTCACGTCGAGGTCCGTGTCGAACACGATCTCCCAAACGGCGAGCTGGAAGGCCGCCGCTAGGCCGTGGAATTGAGATCGCCGAAGGCCGTTTGCGACGACCGTTCCAGAAGTCGCCCAGCGCCGGGTTGGGATAGGCGATGTCGTAGAGCTTGCTGCAGATTGCTGTAGACGGTGGCGCTGGTCCATGCGCCGACCGTGCTGTCCAGGCTGTAGGTAGTCGGCCCGGGGATCACAGCGTGTTGGGCGATCTCGACGCAAAAGAACTTCACCAGCGAGTCGTCGGTCGGCGCTGCTGCCGAGGTGAAATTGCCGACGAACTGGCCGGAGCCTGCGCCGTAGCTGTAGCCCGTGACATGACGGCGTTCTGGAAATTCGGAGCGTTCATCCAGAGGTTGCCGGACGTTCAGGTATAAAACTCGCCGGCCGACGCCGCACCGGCCGAGAGTGCGATCAGGGAAACCGATAAGTGCTTGGCTAAGTTCACGATGCGGCAGCCTCTTTGAGTGAAGTTGCGTCGACATGAATGCACGGCCTGTGCCCGGCTCGCTAACCCACTGATTTGCCTAGCAAATTTCTCCAATTCCCGCGTTCGCGGGGGGGTCATGTTGTAAAGTTTTCCGACACCCCGACGGCGAGGCGAGCGTGTGCCGCGAGCTCGCTGTGTGCTGAACCGAGTTCGGTTTTCGGATTGCGGCGACCTGATGGAGCAAGGCTGGGGCGGCGATGGCGATGCCCGTTTCAGCCGCGAACCTAGGCGTCCGGCTTGCCTCGGCCTGACCTTGGTCGTGTAGGCGACCCGGTATCGTCCTCTCAGCTGTCCCGCGGAGAGTCTTCAGAGTTCATGGCTATCCAGAAGGTGTTGGTCCCTCCGGTTGGCAATGCCGGCGCTCGAAAGTGAGCTGCGGGCGAGATTGCGTCATGTGGGCGATCCGAGCGGGCCGCTGGACCCGGTCGAGCAACTCGCCCTGCAGGTGGGGCTGATTCAAAGCACGGTCGAGCCGCGCTTTTCCACGCCGCACCTGATCATCTTTGCAGCCGACCACGGCCTGGTCGTCGACAACATCGCCGGCAACGAAACGCGAAGCACCGCCGCCACGGTCCATTGCCTCGTCACCGAGCAACTGCCGCTCGCCTCGCTTGCCCGGCTGCAGGGGCTCAGCCTGATGGTGGTGGACAGCGGCATCGCCGAGCCGGTGGAGCCGCACGAGCACCTGCACGCTCGCAAGATCGCCCACGGAACCCGCAATCCGCGCCTTGGCAAGGCGATGTCGATCGAGCAGGTCCAGGCGGCGATCCGCGCCGGCATCGAGATCGGCGAGTCGCTCGACGGCAATGCCGTTGCCTGCGCCGGCATCGGCGTCGGCTCCGCGCAAAGCGCCGCCCTGGTCCTGTCGGCGCTGTCGAAGGTGCCGGTCTGGGAGTTCCTCGACGCCAGCCCGTCGATGCCCGAAGGCCTCCTCGACCACACGGTCCTGGTCCTGGAAAGCGCGCGCCAACGCCATATCGAGCTGACCGATCCGATCGAGCAGCTGGCCGCCCTGGGCGGGTTCGAGGTGGCGATGATGGTGGGCCTGATGCTGAGCGCCGCGGCGAGGCGCTTCGTGATCATTCCCGATGGGCTACCTGCCTGCGCCGCCTTGATGGCGGCTTCGGCGCTGGCCCCCGCGCTCGTCGAGTACTGCGTGCACGCGCGCAGCAATCATCTGCGCTCGCTGGATCGCGCGCTCTCGCTGTTCGACGCGAGTGTCAGCGCTGAGGTCGGCAAGGACGCCATCGACGGTACCGGCGCGACGCTCACCTGGCCGCTGATCTCGACTGCGGCGGCGCTTCTATCGGCGCCACGCTGAGGAGGCGACCTCAGGTGGCGCTCGATTCCGCGGCGGTGGCCCGGACATACCAAGGCATCGCCTCGGCCAGGCCCTCGCCGACCCGGTGGCTCGGCCGATAGCCGAGCAGGCGCACCGCCTTGGCGATGTCGGCCTGCGAGTGCTGCACGTCGCCGGCCCGAAAGGCGCCGTGGATGGGCTCCTCGGCGGCGAAGTTCGGGACCAGCTGCGTCAGCTTCTCGCGCAGGAGCGCGACCAACTCGTTGAGCGTGGTGCGGTCGCCGACGGCGACGTTGTAGACCTGATTGAGGGCCTGCGGATCCTCGGTGCAAGCCGCCAGCAGGTTGGCCTGCACGGCGTTGGCGACGTAGCAGAAGTCGCGGCTCGTGCTGCCGTCGCCGTACACGTGCACCGGGCGCCCCTCGATCAAGGCGGCGATCCACTTCGGAATCACCGCGGCGTAGGCGCCCTCGGGATCCTGGCGCGGGCCGAACACGTTGAAGTAGCGGAGGCCCACCTGGGTCACGCCGTAGCTGCGGGCAAAGACATCGGCGTAGAGCTCGTTCACGTATTTCGTCACCGCGTAGGGCGACAGGGGCGCGCCGATCCGCTCCTCCACCTTCGGCAGTCCCGGGTGATCGCCGTAGGTCGAGCTGCTCGCGGCATAGACGAAGCGCCCGACCTTGGCATCGCGGGCAGCGACCAGCATGTTCAGGAAGCCGTCGATGTTGACGGCGTTGGTCGTGATCGGGATCGGCGATCGATCGCGGCACGCTGCCGATGGCGGCCTGGTGGAGAACGATGTCGACCGTCCTCGCATGCGCGCCGGCAATCGTCGAGGGCGCGAATGTCGCCGTTGATGAACCTGAAGCGAGACCACTGCGCCTGGCTCAGCGTCGAGCGGACCTGGTCGAGATTGCGCTGGTGTCCGGTGGCGAAGTTGTCGAGGCCGACGACCTCCTGCTCCAGGGCGAGCAGTGTCTCCAGGAGGTTCGAGCCGATGAAACCGGCGACTCCCGTGACGAGCCACCTCCGGGGCGCGGAGCGCAGCCTTGACTGCAGCGCTTCGTATGCCGTCACGGTCACCATGCTCTGATCGGCCGCACGCCGGCTTGCGAGGGCGGGAAGTCTGAACGGCCAAAGGATAGCGCCTGTGGCCTCGACGTCAGCCCTTCGCCGGGGCTATCGCCGCCCTCATGCGTTCAAAGCGTCACGCGCTGCAGGAGTCCGCCCAAGTGAGGTCACCCGAGCGCGCCGGCCTCGCCGGGCTGGGTGGTTCGGGCGTGAAGTCATCGTCCTCGAGCGTGCGCTCTGGTCCGTTGCTGACAAGCGAGCAACAGTAGTTGAACAGCACGGCGAGCACGCCGAGCGCCATCCAGGCGATGAAAATCGTGAGGACCATGCGTCGATACCCGGGCCCGAATCTAGGACCTCGGGCTCGTCGTCCGGTAGGACGATCGCCAGATCTGCCTCGGATGTGACGCCGTCGGCGGGTAGCACTTTCGAGTGGAGTTCCGGCCGGGCCCTGCGGCCCGGGCATCGCCGATGGCGCTGTCACCTCGGTCAAGGTAATCGAACCCTGGTGCCCCCAAGATTGATTCGTGTACCGCTTCCCGGCTCAGGCCGGTGGCCCCCCCAGCTTGTCGCCGAAGCGCGTTCGCAGTCGCGCGACGATCTCGCCGACGAGGGCCAGCGTCTCCGCTTGACCGAGTGCGACCAGCGCCTTCTCGCGCACCGAGTAGTGCATCATGAGCAGCGAGCGCAGCTTCTCGAAGGCGCGCGGATTCTGGGTGCCGCAGACGAGCGTGTCGTTGTTCAGGACGCGCTCGATGACGCCGGGATCGAGCAGCGGAATCTTGCACAGCACCGCGAGGCTGGCGATCTCCCGGTCGATCTGTTCGAGGTGAACGTACCAGCGCTTGGAGCTGTGGCTTTCGGGGTCGTTCGTCATCTTCCTTCTCCCCAGGGTTTCGGTGAGTGATCGCCGGCCCTCGGCGCGTCAGCCGCCGAGCGCGATGACTACGGCCTCGACGAGCACGCCGAGCAGCACCAGAGCGATGCCCGACCGCCATGGCGAAAGCCCGCCGTAGCGGCCCCACCGGTAGCCGCTCAGAAACATCATGACGATCGCGATCGCCGCCGACAGGCGCATCGCCAATTGCAGATTGGCGGTGAAGAGGAACGGCAGCACGACCGGAAACGTCGACGCGAAGACGAGCAGGAACACGCCGACGGCAGAGCGCAGATCACGCGCCGTCAACTCCACCCGGCCGGCGACCGGCGGCGGCTGGTCGACGATCCAGCGGCGAACCCGCTCGAGTGCCGGGGCATCGAGTCCGGCGGCCATCGTCCCGATCTGGCTTGCGATCAGGTGGTGCGCGTCCTCGTTGCGGCGAGCGGCGCGGATCGCCGTGGCGAATGTCGCGTCGCGGGCGCGGACGACGAGGTTGCGCAAGACGAACATCACGCCGTCGACGAAGCCCCAGGCGGTGTTGCAGCCGATCGCCGCGATCAGCATCAGCTTGACGTCTTGACGGCCGGCGCGTGGCGACGCTCAGGGTGCCGGTGAAGGTGAGCACCATGAACAGGCCGAACAGGATCTCGGAGGTGCGATCGATCGGATCGAGCAGTCGCCCCTCGCCGTGCCGCTCGATCTCGTCGATCAGCGTCGCGACGGCAGGATCGCTTTCGTGAGCTTGGTTCATCGGTTGTCCTATCGGCCGCCGCCGCTCGGGCGGAGCTCCATGGTGAGGTGAAGCACGCCGCCTTGGCGTCTCGTCGTCAGCGCCAAGCCGCTGCGCCTGAAGACTCCCAGCATCGCCGCGTTGCTCGCCAGCACGTCGGCCTCGAAGCGCGCGATGCCGTTCGCGCGCCCGATTTCCATCAGCGCCGCGAGAAGCATGCCGGCGATGCCCTGCGCCTGGTAGTCCTCCTCGACCGTGAACGCCACCTCGGCGGCCAACTCGCCGTCCGGGGCCGGCACGACGACGTAGCGGCAGCCGGCGATGACGATTTCGTCGGCGTCGGCGCCGATCGTCACCGCCAGCGCCATGTCTCGCTCGGCCCGTGTCTCCGTGCAGCAGCTCGAGATCGACGTCGCTGAACTCCTTCTTGAACGAGAAGAAGCGGGTGTAGATCGACTCTTGGTCGAGCCTGCCGAACGCGGCGACGACCTTGTCCTTGTCGTCCGGGCGAACGCTGCGAATCCGCACCGGCGTGCCGTTGCGAAGCGCCGCCTGCCGGCTGAAAGGCTGATGCCCGTGGGGCACGTCAGGACACCTCGGGAATGAACTTGAACGGGTAGTTGCTTTCCCGGTAGGCGCCGCGCGCCTGGCGCTTGGGCAGGATGATCTTGGCGCGCGGCTGATGCTTGAACGGAATGCTCGACAGGATGTGGCTGATGACGCTCAGCCGGGCGCGTCGCTTGTCGTTCGAGTGGACCGCGAACCAGGGAGCCCATGACGAATCCGTCGCCTTGAACATGTCGTCGCGCGCGACCGAATAATCGAACCAGCGGCTGTACGACTTCAGGTCCATCGGTGTCAGCTTCCAGAGCTTGCGGCCGTCGTCGATGCGATCCTTGAGGCGCGCGGTCTGCTCCTCGGGGGTGACCTCGAGCCAGTACTTGAGCAGGATGACTCCGGACTCGACGATCGCTTTCTCGACCGCCGGCGTCATGGCGAGGAAGCGCTTGACCTGTGCCTCGCTGGTGAACCCCATGACGCGCTCCACGCCGGCGCGGTTGTACCAGCTGCGGTCGAAGATCACGATCTCGCCCGCCGCCGGAAGATGCAGCATGTAGCGCTGGATGTACATCTGGCTTTTCTCGCGCTCGGTCGGCGCGGGCAAGGCGACGACGCGAAACACGCGCGGGCTGACCCGCTCGGTCAGCGCCTTGATCGTGCCGCCCTTGCCGGCACCGTCGCGGCCCTCGAAGATGATGCACACCTTGAGTCCGTTCTTCTGGACCCAGAACTGCAGCTGGACCAGCTCGGCGTGCAATTTTCGAAGCGCCTCGTCGTAGGCCTTGCGCGAAAGCGGCGCCCCTTTGCTGGCGCCGCGCCTCGAATTCGAGTCGCCGCCACCGGCGTTTGCCGCTGGGGAATGTCCGCCGCACCGCGTTTCTTTGCTCTGCCCATGCTTGGTTCTCCCGATGTTTTTGCGACCACGGCGGGTGGAAACGTCGTCCGGCGTCCCGAGGCCTTCACCGCTGTCATACTGAATCTCGGCCTGCGCCGCCGGCGCCCCTTCTCCCTAAGCGGGTGCACCCCGAGGCGCGAAGCCTACATCTTCGGCGAAGATAGCCGATCGCGCTCTCGCGCGCTATTGACGACGCGCCGATGGTCGCGCCTTTGATATGCCGGCGAATCAGCATCGCGATACGGCACGGCTCATGGCACGGCCGCATAGGCAGGGATCGACTTGGAGCGACTAGCGTGACCTCGACGAAGCGTTTCGACATCGTTGCCGGTCTGACCGCGGCCGCGGTCGTGCTGCCGAAGGCGATGGCGTATGCAACGGTCGCCGGCCTGCCCGTCGCCGTTGGCCTCTATACCTCCTTCGTGCCGATGGCGGTCTATGCCTTCCTCGGATCGTCACGGGTGCTGAGCGTCAGCTCGACGACCACGTTGGCGATCCTGGCAGGCACCGAGCTCGGGCTGGCAGTGCCCGACGGCGATCCCGCGCGGCTCCTCGTCGCCACGGCCACGCTGACCGCTCTTGTCGGCGCGATGTTGCTGGTGGCCCGGCTGATGCGCCTGGGCTTCGTCGCCAGCTTCATCTCGACGCCGGTCCTGACGGGCTTCAAGGCCGGCATCGGCCTGGTCATCGTGCTCGACCAGATCCCCAAGCTGCTGGGCATCCACATCCACAAGCACGGATTCTTCGCCGACCTCCTCTCCGTCGCGCAGCACATTCCCGACTCGTCGCTGGCCACGCTCGCCGTCGCGGCGGCGACGCTGCTCGTGCTGATCGGCATGGAGCGCCTGTGGCCGCATTCGCCGGCGCCCTTGGTGGCCGTCGGCGGAGGCATCGCGGCGTCCTGGCTGCTCGGCCTGAAGGCACTTGGCGTGTCGACGGTCGGCTTGATCCCGCAAGGCTTCCCTTCGCTGACGCTGCCGGACCTCGCGCTCGTGCAAGTCCTCGTGCCCGGCGCAGTCGGGATCGCGCTGATGAGCTTCACCGAGTCGATCGCCGCGGCTCGCGCCTTCGCGCGACCCGAGGATCCCGCCGTCGACCCGAACCGCGAACTGATCGCGGTCGGTGCCGCCAACCTGGCAGGCTCGCTGCTCGGCGCCATGCCGGCCGGTGGCGGAACCTCGCAAACCGCGGTCGTGCGCGCTGCCGGCGGTCGTTCGCAGTTGGCGTCGCTGGTCACGGCCGGCGCCGCGCTCGCGACCATGCTGCTGCTCGCGCCGCTCCTGGGACTGCTGCCGAACGCGACCCTGGCGGCGGTCGTGATCGTCTACTCGGTCGGGCTGATCCAGCCCGGCGGAGTTCGTTGCCATCCGCAAGGTGCGGACGATGGAGTTCCGCTGGGCCGTCGCGGCCGCCCTGGGCGTGCTGACCTTCGGCACGCTGCAAGGCATCGTGATCGCGATCATCCTGTCGCTCCTTGGCCTGTCGCGTCAGACGGCGAACCCTCCGGTGGAGGTCATCGGCCGCAAGCGCGGTACCGACGTTCTGCGGCCGCTCTCGTCCGAGTACCCGGACGACGAGACCTT
Organism: uncultured beta proteobacterium; assembly: GCA_963766315.1. Classification (GTDB taxonomy): domain Bacteria; phylum Pseudomonadota; class Gammaproteobacteria; order Burkholderiales; family Burkholderiaceae_C; genus Schlegelella_A. The sequence continues at coordinate 77,562 of CAVXZM010000015.1, read as the reverse complement.
CGAGGGCCTGTTGATCCTGCGGCCGGTGGGTCGCCTGTTCTTCGCCAATGCGCAAAACGTCGCCGAGCAGATCAGCGCGCTGGTGACCTTGCACCAGCCGAAGGTATTGGCGCTGGACCTGAGCCGCGTCCCCGACATCGAATACTCGGCATTGCAGGCGCTGATCGAAGGCGAGAAGCGCACCACCGAACGCGGCATCGTGGTCTGGCTGGTCGGACTCAACCCCGGCGTGCTCGAGGTCGTGAAGCGCGCCGACCTGTATGAGCGGCTCGGCAGGGAGCGGATGCTGTTCAACGCGAACGTGGCGATCGAGCGCTTTCAATCCGGAGGAAGCGCCTGAGCGCGGACGCTTGCCAGACATTGCCGCGGCTCTCCTCCCAGCCCCAGATCGAAGGATTTGGCGTCGGCTCCAGTCCTTCACTCATGGCTCACCCGATGACGAACACGATCATGCATTCCGTCGGTCCCACCTTGCTCGGCATCCCGATCGACTTCATCCTGTTCGCGGCGGTCCTGCTCGGCGTCGCCGTCCTGCACGGCCATTCGCTGCGCGTTGCGGTCGTCGGCCTGGCGGTCATCGTCGCCTACCAGCTCGCCTTCTCGTCGTTTCGCGGCCACCCCGGGCTCGCCGGGCTCGCCCGTCATCTCGGCGACGAATGGGTGCTCGCGGCCAACCTGTTCCTGCTCATCGTCGGCTTCGCGCTCCTTGCCCGTCACTTCGAGGAAAGCAGGGTGCCGCTGATCCTGCCGCGCTTCCTGCCCGACGACTGGAAGGGCGGCCTGGCGATGCTGGCGATGGTGTTCGTGCTCTCGAGCTTCCTCGACAACATCGCTGCGGCGATGATCGGCGGCACCATGGCGACGGCGCTCTACCGCGGGCGCGTCCACGTCGGCTTTCTCGCGGCGATCGTCGCGGCGTCCAACGGCGGCGGTGCCGGCAGCGTCGTCGGCGACACCACGACGACGATGATGTGGATCGCCGGCGTCTCGCCGCGCGCGGTGTTCGAGGCCTACGTCGCGGCGATTCCGGCACTGCTCTTCTTCGGCACCGTCGCGGCGCGCCAGCAGCATGCGTTGCAGCCGATCGTCAAGGACGCACCTGCCGGCGTGCGCGTCGATCCGGCTCGCCTCGGCACCGTCGTGCGCGATCCTGGCGGCGGCGATCGCCAGCAACCTGTGGGGCAACCTCGGCCATGGCGACTGGCTGGGGCGCCTGCCCCTCATCGGCATGGCGGTCTGGGCGGCGTTGTTCGTCTGCGCGCCGCTCGCCCGACCCGACTGGAGCGTGCTGCCTTCGGCGACGCGCGGCGCGGTCTTTCTCGTCTCGCTGGTGCTGGCCGCATCGCTGATGCCGGTCGAGGCGCTTCCCGCGGCGTCGACGTGGGTCGCGCTCGGCCTGGGCTTCGTCTCGGCGGTGTTCGACAACATCCCGCTCACCGCGCTCGCCTTGCAGCAGGGCGGCTACGACTGGGGCTTTCTCGCCTACGCCGTCGGCTTCGGCGGCTCGATGATCTGGTTCGGCTCTTCCGCAGGGGTTGCCCTCGGAACGCAGTTTCCCGAGGCGCGCTCGGTGCGCGCCTGGCTCGCCGGCGGCTGGCACGTCGCCGTCGCCTACGTGCTTGGCTACGCGGTGCTCGTGCTCGTCGTCGGCTGGCACGCCGACCTGCCGCTGCGCGCGCCGTAGGCGTCGTCCGACGTCGGAATCGGGCACGCGAAGGCTGCTGGCCGGGGCAGCGCGCCCCTAGCGATCGACGCTGGCGCAACCGATCGCCGCGATGCCATACTGATCGACTGCCTTGGGGAGGCTTTTCCGAGTGCCGCACGCTCTGCTCGTCGACGACGATTCCGATGCCGCGGAAACGATGGCGATGCTGATCGCCAACGAAGGCTTCACCGTCGCCACCGCCGGCTCGTTGCGCGACGCGCGGCGCCAGATCGCGCTCCAGGAGCCGGACATCATCCTGCTCGACCTGATGCTGCCCGACGGCAGCGGCATGGAGCTGTTCAACGACGTCAAGCAGATACCCAATGCCGAGCTGGTGCTGATCACCGGCCACGCCAGCCTCGACACCTCGATCCAGGCGTTGCGCCTCGGCGCGGCCGACTACCTCATCAAGCCGATGAGCCTGAAGCAGCTGCAGGGCGTGCTTTCGCGCGTGACCAAGCCTTCGGCGCTGAAGGCCGCGGCCGGCGACCTGAACGCGACGCTCGAGCGGGACGGCCACTTCGCCGCCCTCTGGGGGCGCTCGGCGCCGATGCGGCGTGTCTACCAGCAGATCGTCCGCGTCGCGGCGACGGCGGTGTCGGTCTTCGTCACCGGCGAGAGCGGCACGGGCAAGGAGATCGTCGCCCGCACCGTGCACGATCTCAGCCGACGCGGCAGCCATCCGTTTCTCGCCGTCAACTGCGGCGCGATCTCGCCGCACCTGATGGAGAGCGAGATCTTCGGCCACGAGAAGGGCAGCTTCACCGGTGCCGATCGCCAGCACCTGGGCTTCTTCGAGCGCACCAACGGCGGCACGCTCTTCCTCGACGAGATCACCGAGATGCCGCTCGACCTCCAGGTCAAGCTGCTGCGCGTGCTCGAGTCGGGCACGTTCATGCGCGTCGGCTCGACCCAGGTCCAGGAGACCGACGTACGGATCATCGCCGCGACCAATCGCAACCCGAACGAGGCGGTCATCCGCGGCAAGCTGCGCGAGGACCTGCTGTATCGCCTCAACGTCTTCCCGATCCACCTGCCGCCGCTGCGCGATCGCATCGACGACCTGCCGCTGATCGCCGAGCACTTCCTGGCCCAGATCGGCGAGCGCGAGGGTGCCGTCAAGCGTCTCGCCCCGGAGGTGCTCGAGCGCCTCGCGGCCTACCGCTGGCCCGGCAACGTGCGCGAGCTGCGCAACGTCATCTACCGCGCCTACGTGATGACGCCGGGAACGACGATCGAAGACGATTGCCTGCCGCACGCGGGCGGCGTCGCCGCGGCGAGCAGCGTCGCGCCGACGGTCACGGTGCGCGTCGGTGCGACGCTGGCCGAAGTCGAGCGGCTGCTGACCCTGGCCACGCTCGAGCATCTCGGCCGGCACAAGGAGAAGACCGCGGCGACGCTCGGCATCAGCCTGAAGACGCTCTACAACCGCCTCAAGGAATACGCCGCCGACGACGGCGAGACGCTGAGCGAGCCGGGCGCTCTCGACGAAGTGCGCTGAACCGCGCGGCCTGCCGCCTCAGGCGGGACGCGCGGCGTACGAGCGCAGCAGGTTGGCGAGGCTGCCGGGATTGAGCGGCTTGACGAAGAACGAGTCGAAGCCGGCGTCGAGGGCGCGCTGCTGGTCGTCGCTGCTGGCATAGCCCGTGACCGCGGCGAAGACCACCGGCGCTCCTTGCAGCGTCGCGCGCAACGGCTCGACCAGGCGAAAGCCGTCCATGCCGGGCAGGCCGATGTCGCACAGGACGATCTGCGGCCGCACCCGCTCGGCGACCGACGAGAGCTTCCTCGGCGTTGCGTGCCGTGCTGACCTCGGTGCCCCAGAGCTCCATCTGCAGGCGCAGGCTTTCGAGCGCGTCGGCGTCGTCCTCGACGATCAGGACGCGGTAGCTCTCGGCCAGGCGCGGCACGCCGGCTTCCGCCGACTGAGATGCGGCATCGGGCTCGACGGTCGGCAGCCAGAGAACGAATTCGCTGCCGTGGCCCGGGCCTTCGCTGAAGCCCTCGACGTCGCCGCCGTGCAGCTGGGCGATCCGGCGCGCCAGGGTCAGGCCGACGCCGAGGCCGCCGAGCGTTCGCGCCAGCGTCTGGTCCTGCTGCGCGAACAGCTCGAACGCGTGCGGCAGGAATTTCGGATCGATCCCTTCGCCGCTGTCCTTGACCGAGATCTGCACCGTCTTGGCGGCGCGCCGCACGGTGATCGCGATCGTGCTCGGCTCGAATGTGAACTTGGCGGCATTGGCGATCAGGTGCGCCAGCGCCTGCGCCAGCCGGCCGCGGTCGCCGCGGACGAAGATGCGCTCCTCGGGAACGTCGACCTCGAGCCGGTGGCCGCCGGCGGTGAGCTTGTCGTGATCGGCTGCGACCGCGGCCTGGACGATGCTCTCGACCGAGACCTGCTCGCGCACGAGCGAGATCTGCCCCTGCGCCGCGCGGGTGACGTCGATCAGCTCCTCGATCAAGTGGCCGAGCCGGCCGACCTGGCGCTCGAGGATCTCGCGCAGCCGGACCAGGATCGGATTGGTGTGCTCGAGCGTCCGGAGCACGCTCGCGGCGTTGGCAATCGGCGCGAGCGGATTGCGCAGCTCGTGCGAGAGCGTCGCCAGGAACTGGCCCTGGCGCCGCTCGGCCAGGCGAAGCTGCTGGGTCCGCTCGGCGAGCGACTCCTCGAGCTCCTTTCGCTCGTGGATGTCGACGCAGCTGCCGACGTAGCCGACCGCCGCGCCGTCGCTGCCGAGGCGGGGCACGCCGTTGTCGAGCATCCAGCGGTATCGGCCGTCGTGGCGACGCAGGCGCAGGTCCATCGCGAACGGCGCCCGAGCCTCGAAGCTGGTCGCGCGGATGCCGAGGCAGCGGTCGAGGTCTTCCGGGTGGACGGCTCGGGTCCAGCCGTCGCCCTGGAGCTCGTGCGCCGGGCGGCCGGTGTAGGCGGCCCACGACGGGCTGAACCAGTCGTTGGCGCCGGCGAGCGTGGCGCTCCAGATGAGGACCGGTGCCGCGTCGGCGATAGACGCGCACGGAAGCGTCATCCGGCGTCGCTCGGGCGGGATCGACGACCCCGGTGGAAGGACCACGATCCGATTGGGCAGCCACGATCAGTTCCGACTCCTCGCTGCGGCGAGCGCGCGCAACGTCAATCGCCGCGGCGGCAATCGGCGTGCCGCCGCGCGCGAGGACGAGGGCGGCAAGACGCTCAGGCGAGCGCCTCGGCAACGGCCGGCCGGCCGATGCGGCGGCGCCGCTCGACCGACGCCACCTTGAGCAACTGGCGGTACTTGGTGACCGTGCGCCGCGCCACCTTCAGGCCCTGGCGAACGAGCAGGCGCGCGATCTGCGCATCGGAGAGCGGGTCGGTCGGGTTCTCGGCGTCGATCATTCCCTTGATCACGCCGCGGATCGCGGTGGCCGAGCACGCGCCGCCGCTCGCCGTCGCCATCTCGCGCGAGAAGAAGTACTTGAGCTCGAACACGCCGACCGGCGTCGCCATGTACTTGTTGTTCGTGACGCGCGAAACCGTCGACTCGTGCAGCCCGAGCTCGGTGGCGATCTCGCGCAGGCCGAGCGGCTTCATCGCCATCGGCCCGAACTCGAGGAAGTGCTGCTGGCGCTTGAGGATCGCCTCGGCCACCATCAGGATGGTCGAGAAGCGCTGCTGCACGTTCTTTACCGTCCAGCGCGCCTCCTGCAGATGCTGCGCGAGCTCGCCGTGCTGGTCCTCGCGATGCTCCTGGAACAGCGACGCATAGGCCTGGTTCAGCTTGACGCGCGGCACGACGGCGCGATTGAGCGTCGCCGTCCAGCGGCCGCGCACCTTGCGCACGATCACGTCGGGGGTGATGAACTGGGTCGCCGTCGGCTCGACGTTCCAGCCCGGCCGCGGGCTGAGGTGGCGGATGCGCTCGCACGCCGCCTCGATCGCCAGCGGCGTTCGCTTGAGCAGACGCGCCAGGCCCTGGACGTCGTGCTGGGCGAGCCGATCGAGATGCTCGGCGATGATCGCCCGGGCAAGCTCGCGCTCGTCGGCGTCGACGATCGCCGGCAGCTGCAGCGTCAGGCACTCGGCGACGTTGCGCGCGCCGATGCCGGGCGGGTCGAGCGACTGAACGCGCTTGAGCGCGATCTGCATCTCGACCGGCTCGACCGCCGGCGTCATGCCGCTGGTCGCGGCGAGCTCGTCGAGGGCGACGCGCAGGTAGCCGTCGTCGTCGAGCGATTCGACGATCGCGCAGGCCAGCGCGTGATCGCGCTGGCCGAGCGGCAACACGTTGATCTGGCCGTGCAGATGCTGGCGCAGGCCGACGTCGGCGGCGATCATGTCGAGCGCGCCGACATCGCTCTCGCTGTTCTGCTGGCGCAGGCCCGACGACGACTGCTGCCAGCTCTCGCGCTCGTACGGCGCGTCGGCGATCGGCGCCATCGCCTCGAGGTCGATGCCGCGCGGCTCGCTGTCGCCGGCCGCGGCGCCGGTATCGACGTGGGCCGCGTCGTGCGGCGAGTCCTCGACCTCGAGAAAGGGATTGCGGCCCATCGCGTCGTGCACTTCCTGCGCGAAGTCGAGCGATGACAGCTGCAGCAGGCGCACTGCGTGCTGCAGCCTTGGCGTGACGGTGTGCTGCTGACGCTGGCGCGGCTGGAGAGTCGGAAAATTCATCGTTCGGTGTGATCGCGGATGGCGGTGGAAGGGGCTTCGTCGGGACGTCGATGCGCGTCGTTGAAGGAGCACGAGAGCAACACCTGTGCCAAAGCGCTGGTCGAGCGAAATCGCCGGGCACCGAGCGTTCAGCGGAGTGGCGACGAGCGGCCACGGCGCCGACTTCAGGCAGCGCTTGCGGTAACTTTTGCAGCCTGGGCGCGAGGCCGCGGGTCCGCAACGCGCCGCACGAACGCCGCCAGGAAGACGCGCCGCGAGCCCTCGGGAAAGCACACCGTGATGCCTTCGGCATCGACCGCGTCGACGATGCCGCGGCCGTAGCGCGGCACCTTGACGCGATCGCCGAGCGCCGGCAATGGCGTGCGGGCGCGGCGGCGACAGCGCTGCCGTTGGCGGCGCTCGCGGCGACGCGATCCTCGTCTTCGGCCGTGGTGCGCGCGGCCGCGATGCGCAGGCAGTTGTCGCACGTCCCGCACGACCCGAAGCCCTCCGCCTCGCCGAAGTTGTCGAGCAGGACACGCCAGCGGCAGTGGCCGGTCTGGCCATAGAAGACCATGCGCTCGAGCATCGCGCGGTCGCTCTCGCGCTTGTCGCGGTAGGCGAGCAGCAGCTGCTCGAGCGCCGCGCTGTCGAGCCCGGCGCGCGTGAGCTTGAGCCGACCGTCGCGATCCTGCTTGACGACGCCGCGATGACGCAGCAGGCGCAGCGCGACCTGCAGCTTCGCCTTCGGCCGGTCGAGCGCCGCCTGCAGGCCGTCGAGCGTCCAGGAAGCGCCGCTCTCGGGTTCGTCTTGCAGCGCGCCGTACAGCTCGGCGACGTCTTCGCGGCCCGGATAGCGGCCGGCGAGGAAGAAGCGCTGCACCGCCTGGTCGCTGTGCAGGAAGAGCAGGGTGCAGTCGGCGCTCTCGCCGTCGCGTCCGGCGCGGCCCGACTCCTGGTAGTAGGCGTCGAGCCCGCCCGGCATCTGGTAGTGGACGACGAAGCGCGTGTCGGCCTTGTCGATGCCGAGGCCGAACGCGTTGGTCGCGACCATGACGCGCGCCTCGCCCGCCATGAAGGCTTCCTGCTGCGCATGGCGTTGCGCCGCGCCCAGCTTGCCGTGATAGAGCACCGCGCCGACGCCGGCTTCGACCAGCGCCGCGTGCACCGCGGTCGCCGCCTTTACCGTCGCGGCGTAGACCAGGCCCGCGCCCGCGCTCGCCGCGACCAACGCGACGACGCGCTCGAGCTTGTCGCTCTCGTTGGTCACCTGAACGACGCGGTAGTGCAGGTTCGGCCGGTACATGCCGGTGTTGACGACGGCGAAGCGGCCGACGCCGAGCTGGCGCGCGATGTCGGCGATGACCGCGTCGGTCGCGGTCGCGGTCAGCGCCAGGATGCGCGGCTTGCCGAGGCGCGGCAGGGCGCTGCCGATCTCGAGGAACGCCGGCCGAAAGTCGTGTCCCCACTGCGAGATGCAATGCGCCTCGTCGACGACGACGAGGCTGACCGGCCGCGACGCGACCAGTCGACGAAGGCCGGGTCGGCGAGCCGCTCCGGCGTGGTGAAGACGATCCTGGCCGCGCCCGCGGCGAGCGCCGCCTCGGCCGCGCCGAGCTCGTCGGCGGCGACGCCGCTGTTGAGCTGGACGGCGGCGATGCCGAGCTCGCGCAGCTTGTCGCATTGATCCTTCATCAGCGCGATCAGCGGCGAGACGACCAGCGTCGTTCCTGGCAGCAGCAGAGCGGGCAGCTGATAGCAGAGCGACTTGCCGGCGCCGGTCGGCATCACCGCGAGCGTCGGCTCGCCGGCCATCACATGGCCGATCACCGCCTCCTGGCCGTCGCGCAGCGCTTCAGGCCGAACGTCTGGCGCAGCAGGCGCGCGAGACGCGTGCGCCATGCGTTCGGTGATCGCCCGGGTGCTGCCGCGATGAGCGAGTGGTCATTGAGGAATGCCGGGACGCGAAGCAGCCCTTTGCGGCCGCGCCGTGCAGGCAAGGGTGCGCCCGCGCAGTCGTCGCGGCATGTGACTTGCCCGATGCCACCGTTCCCGCCAACGATCTCCCGCCTTGCCTGACGACGATCCCCGCCCGCCGACACCGTTGCCGCCGACACCCTTGCCGCCGACGCCGGAGAACCCGCGCGGCGTGCCGCCGCCGATCGACGATCCGGCCTCGCCGCGTGGCCCGGCGGCGCCGGTGCGCGAGCCGCCGGGCAGCGCGCCGCCCGCGGTCGCCGCGGCGCGATGAAGGACTCGGGCGCGGCGCATGTGCACGCGAGCCGATGCGCCGTCCGGCTCCGCCGCCGGCGACGAGGCAGCGCCCCCGGGTCTGGTCTGGGTCAGCGACGCGACGCCGGGGATTCGCCGCATCCGCGTCGATGACGGCTTCGTCTACCGCGGCGTCGACGGCAAGCGCATTCGTCGCGCCGCCGAGCTGCGCCGGATTCGCGCCCTGGCGATTCCGCCGGCGTACGAGGACGTCTGGATCTGTACCCGCGCCAACGGCCACCTGCAAGCGACCGGGCGCGACGCGCGCGGCAGGAAGCAGTACCGCTACCACCCCGACTGGCGCGTCGCCAAGGACGCCGACAAGTTCGAGCGCATGCTCGAGTTCGGCGCCGCGCTGCCGCGCATCAGGAAGCGCGTCAAGGCCGACCTCGCCGGCCCGGTCGGCACGACGCCGGGCCGCGACGACCGTGCTGGCGACGATCGTTCGCCTGCTCGACACGACCTTCGTGCGCATCGGCAACGAGGAATACGCGCGCGCCAACCGCTCGTTCGGCCTGACGACGCTGCGCAACCGCCACGCCGCGGTCTCGGGGACGCGGCTGCGCCTGAGGTTTCGCGGCAAGAGCGGCAAGGAGCACGAGGTCGCGCTCGACGATCCGCGCGTCGCGCGCGTCGTCCGGCGCTGTCAGGCGATGCCGGGCAGGACCTGTTCCAGTACGTCGACGACGCCGGCGACGTCCACGTCGTCGGCTCGGCCGACGTCAACGACTACATCCGCGCCGTCAGCGGCGCCGAGTTCACGGCCAAGGACTTTCGCACCTGGCACGGCACCGTGCACGCGCTCGAGCTCTGGGTCGGGCAGGGCGCCGAGCCCGAGCGCCGGCTGAGCGCGAAGGAGCTGCTCGCCGAGGTCGCCAAGCGGCTCGGCAACACGATCGCCGTGTGCAAGAAGTCGTACGTCCATCCGCGCGTCCTCGAGGTGCTCGCGACTGCGCCCGACGAGCCGCTCGTGACCGAGTTCGAGGCCGTCGCCCGGCGCGCCGGCCTGAGTGCCGGCGAACGTCGTCTGCTCGCCTTCCTGGCGCGCCGCTGAGTCTGGGCGGCAGAAGGGAAGTCCCTGACTGCGGTTGAGGGATGAGGTACGTTTGGCGGCCATGGCCGCGAACTACCTACCCTACGAACCGCAGCAGATGCTGCTGCTGCCCGAGGCGATCCAGGACTGGCTGCCCGAAGGGCACCTGGCGCACTTCATCGGCGACACCGTTGACACGCTCGATCTGAGCGCGTTCCACGCCCGCTACGACAAGGACGGCCCGCGCAACCAGCCGTTTCACCCGGCCATGATGGTCAAGGTGCTGGTGTACGGCTACGCCACGGGCGTGTTCAGCTCGCGCAAGATCGCCAGGAAGCTCTCCGAGGACGTGGCCTTCAGGGTGCTGGCAGCGGGCAACTTCCCGGCGCACCGCACGATCCGCGACTTCCGGGCCTTGCACCTCAAGGAGCTGTCGGAGCTGTTCGTGCAGGTCGTGCGGCTGGCGCGCGAGATGGGTCTGGTCAAGCTGGGCACGATCGCGGTGGACGGCACCAAGGTCAAGGCCAACGCCAGCCGCCACAAGGCGATGAGCTACGGCCACATGCTCAAGGCCGAGGCGGAACTCAAGGCGCAGATCGATGCGCTCCTGAAGCGCGCCAAGCAGGCCGACGAAGCCGAGCAGAACGAGCCCGAGCTCGACATCCCCGCCGAGATCGCTCGGCGCGAGGCGCGGCTTGCAGCCATCGCCGAGGCCCGCCAGCGCCTGGAGCAACGCCAGCGCGACGCCGACCTCGAGCGCGGGCGTAGCGATCCACGACGATCAAAAGCCCCTGCCCACGCAGCCCGGCGGGCGCTACAAGCGCGAGTTCGGCGTGCCCGAGGACAAGGCGCAAGACAACTTCACCGACCCCGACAGCCGCATCATGAAGCGCGCCGGCGGCGGCTTCGACGCCAGCTACAACGCACAGACCGCGGTCGACGACGCGGCGCACATCATCGTGGCCGCGGAGCTGACCAACTGCGCCAGCGACGCGGCTGAGCTGCCGACGATGCTGCGGGCCGTGCAGGACCACCTGGGCAGCTTGCCCGAGCAGGTGCTGGCCGACACGGGCTACAAGTCCGAGGCAGTGTTCGAGGCCTTGGCCGGCAGCGGTTGCGATCTGGTGGTGGCACTCGGACGCGAGGGCAAGCAGGCGCTGCGCTTCGATCCCGAACGATCACCTCACACCGCGGCAATGGCAGCCAAGCTGCAGACCGATCAAGCCCGGCAGGCCTACCGACGCCGCAAGTGGATCGCCGAGCCACCCAACGGCTGGATCAAGAACGTGCTCGGGTTCAGACAGTTCAGCTTGCGCGGGCTGCACCGCGTCAGAGCGGAGTGGAAGCTCGTGTGCCTGGCGCTGAACCTGCGGCGAATGGCAGCGATGCAGGCCGCTTGAGCGCTCAAGACACCCTGCGCTCAGCCTTGCCCGATCAACCGCTTACCTGCCGATCGATCCAACGCACGCTCGCTACCCTGAACTCGACGTTCAACCAACATCGAGTCCTCAACAACTCCCTACAGCAGAGTCGCGCCCGGTCTGCCGCCCAGACTCCTAGCCGCGCGCAATCGCGCTTGCCGCAGGTCGGCGCCGCAGCTATACTTTACCTACCGGTCGGTCGATGATGTTTTGCTGCGCTCGTCGCGCACTCCGGAGAGGAGACATCGCCATGGCAGAGCCGCTCGTTCGCGTCAGTCATTCGGGGAGCGTCCGCACCCTGGCGCTGAATCGGCCGCAGGCGTTGAACAGCTTCACCGGCGAGATGCACGGCGAGTTGCGCGCTGCGCTCGACGCCGCCGCCGCCGATCGCGAGGTGCGCTGCGTCGTCGTCACCGGCACCGGCCGCGGCTTTTGCGCCGGCCAGGACCTTGCCGACCCTGCCGTCGCGCCGAGCAGCGAGATCGGCGCGCCGCAGACCGACGTCGGCTCGGCGATCGAGCGCTTCTACAAGCCGCTCGCCCTGCGCATCCGCTCGATGCCGGTGCCCGTGGTCGCGGCGGTCAACGGCGTCGCCGCCGGCGCCGGGCGCGAACTTCGCGCTGCTGCTGCGACATCGTCGTCGCCGCGCGCTCGGCGAGCTTCATCCAGGCGTTCGCCAAGATCGGCCTGGTTCCCGATTGCGGCGGCACCTGGCTCCTGCCGCGCCTGGTCGGCCGCGCCAACGCGCTGGCGCTGGCGATGCTCGGCGACAAGCTCGGCGCCGAAGACGCGGTGCGCCTCGGGCCTGATCTGGAAGTGCGTCGACGACGCCGTGCTTCAGCGCCGAGGTCGAAGCGCTCGCCGCCCGCCTCGCCGCGATGCCGACGCGTGCGCTGGTGGCGACGCGCCAGGCGCTCGACGCGTCGCAGCAGCTCGATCTGGCCGCCGCGCTCGGCCTCGAGGCCGATGTGCAGCGAACGCTCGGCGCCGCGCCCGACTTCCGCGAAGGCGTGGCCGCGTTCATGGCCAAGCGCGCCCCGGTCTTCGGCGATCGCTAGCAGGCACGTAACGATGACCGCTTCGTCTTCATTGCCCGCCGGCGTGCCTTCGCCGCAAGAGGTCGGCGCGCACATGTTCGCCGCCGACCGCGCCTCGCAGGGGCTCGGCATGCGCATCCTCGCGCTCGGCGCCGGCACGCGCGCGGCTCGAGATGACGGTGCGCGACGACATGCTGAACGGCCACGAGATCTGCCACGGCGGCTTCATCACGACGCTTGCCGATTCGGCGTTCGCGTTCGCCTGCAACTCGCGCAACCGGCTCACCGTCGCCGCCGGGCTTGACGGTCGACTTCCTCGCGCCGGCGCATCGCGGCGACGTGCTCACCGCCGACGCCGTCGAGGTGTCGCTCGCCGGCCGGACCGGCGTCTACGACATGATGGTCACCAACCAGCACGGCGTTCGCGTCGCCCTGGTCCGCGGCCGCTCGGCGCGCCTCGGCGATCGCACCGTCATGCCGCCGCACGCGGTGACGAAGGAGCCGGCATGACCGCGTTGCGTCCCCTTCCCGGCGAGCTCGAGCCGATCGAGCGCGCCAGCGTCGACGAGCTGCGCGCGCTGCAGCTCGAGCGCATGCAGTGGAGCGTCAGGCACGCCTACGACAACGTCGCCCACTACCGGCGCGCGTTCGACGCCAAGGGCGTCCATCCCGGCGACCTGAAGGAGCTCGCCGACCTGGCCAAGTTCCCGTTCACGGTCAAGACCGACCTGCGCGACAACTACCCGTTCGGCATGTTCGCCGTGCCGCGCGAGCGTGTCGCGCGCATCCACGCCTCGTCGGGAACGACCGGCAAGCCCACGGTCGTCGGCTACACGCTGCACGACATCGACACCTGGGCCGACCTGGTCGCGCGCTCGATCCGCGCCGCCGGCGGCCGGCCCGGCGACATGGTCCACGTCGCCTACGGCTACGGCCTCTTCACCGGCGGCCTGGGCGCGCACTACGGCGCCGAGCGCGCCGGCTGCACCGTGATTCCGATGTCGGGCGGCCAGACCGAGAAGCAGGTGCAGCTGATCCAGGACCTGAAGCCGAACATCATCATGGTCACGCCCTCGTACATGCAGGTGCTGATCGAGGAGCTGACGCGCCAGGGGATCGATCCGACGCTCGACCAGCCTCGAGGTCGGCATCTTCGGCGCCGAGCCGTGGACCGAGGCGATGCGGAAGGAAATCGAGAGCCACGCCGGCATCGACGCGGTCGACATCTACGGCCTCTCCGAGGTGATGGGCCCGGGCGTGGCGAGCGAGTGCGTCGAGACCAAGGACGGCCCGGTCGTCTGGGAAGACCACTTCTATCCCGAGATCATCGATCCCGAGAGCGGCGCGGTGCTGGCCGACGGCGAGGAAGGCGAGCTCGTCTTCACGACGCTGACCAAGGAGGCGCTGCCGGTGATCCGCTATCGCACGCGCGACCTGACGCGCCTCCTGCCGCCGACCGCGCGCGCGATGCGCCGCATGGGCAAGATCGTCGGCCGCAGCGACGACATGCTGATCATCCGCGGCGTCAACCTGTTCCCGACCCAGATCGAGGAGATCGTCCTCGGCCACGGCCAGCTCTCCGGGCAATACCAGCTGGTCGTCACGCGCGAGGGCAACCTCGACGCGGTCGAGGTGCGCTGCGAGGTGCTGCCGGCGCACGCCGGCGCCGACCGCGGCGAGCTCGCGGGCGTGGCTGCGCCAGCGCATCAAGACCATGATCGGCATCACGACGACGGTCGACGTCGGCCTGCCCGACACGCTCGAACGCACGCTCGTCGGCAAGGCCCGGCGGGTGATCGACCAGCGCAAGAAATAGGACGGACGCCATGTACACGCAAGCGATGGACACGATGGGCAAGGAGGAGGGCGCGCCGAAGGCCGTCCGCTCCGCCGACGAGCTGGCGCACCAGGCCGCGTTCGATGCCCGCATCGACGCCGGCGACTTCATCGAGGCCAAGGACTGGATGCCCGAGCACTACCGCAAGACGCTGGTGCGCCAGATCAGCCAGCACGCGCACTCGGAGATCGTCGGCATGCTGCCCGAGGGCAACTGGATCAGCCGCGCGCCGACGCTGAAGCGCAAGGCGATCCTGCTCGCCAAGGTGCAGGACGAAGCGGGCCACGGGCTCTATCTCTATTCCGCCGCCGAGACGCTCGGCACGTCGCGCGACCAGCTGTTCGACGCGCTGCATTCGGGCAAGGCCAAGTACAGCTCGATCTTCAACTACCCGACGCTGACCTGGGCCGACATGGGAACGATCGGCTGGCTGGTCGACGGCGCGGCGATCATGAACCAGGTGCCGCTCTGCCGCTGCTCGTACGCGCCGTACGCGCGGGCGATGGTCCGCATCTGCCGCGAGGAGTCGTTCCACCAGCGCCAGGGCTTCGAGTCGCTGCTGACGATGATGAGCCACGGCAGCGCGGCGCAAAAGGCGATGGTCCAGGACGCGGTCGACCGCTGGTGGTGGCCGAGCATCATGATGTTCGGGCCGCCCGACAGCGAGTCGCCGAACTCCGAGCAGTCGATGAAGTGGGGCATCAAGCGGATCAGCAACGACGACCTGCGCCAGAAGTTCATCGACGCGACGGCCGAGCAGGCGAAGATCCTCGGCGTCACGCTGCCCGATCCGGACCTGCGCTGGAACGAGGCGCGCGGCCACTACGACTTCGGCGCCATCGACTGGAACGAGTTCTGGCAGGTCGTCGGCGGCGAGGGGCCGTGCAACCGCGAGCGCCTCGGCGCCCGGGTCAAGGCCTGGGAAGACGGCGCCTGGGTGCGCGAGGCGGCGATGGCGCATGCCGCGAAGCAGACACTGCTCAAGGAGGCGGCATGAGCACGCCCGTCACGCCGCACAAGGCCGAGTGGCCGCTCTGGGAAGTGTTCGTCCGCAGCAAGGCCGGCCTCGACCACAAGCATTGCGGCAGCCTGCATGCCGCCGATCCGCAGATGGCGATCCAGCTCGCGCGCGACGTCTACACGCGGCGCCAGGAAGGCACCAGCATCTGGGTCATCCGCTCCGACCAGATCACGGCGAGCGATCCGGGCGAGAAGGCGTCGTACTTCGATCCGATGGAAGACAAGGTCTACCGCCACCCGACCTTCTACGAGCTGCCGAAGTCGCTCGACCACATGTGAGCGCAGCGATGCCGTCTGCTTCGATCACCGTCTCGCCGCATCCGTCGGTGCAGTACCTGCTGCGCATCGGCGACACCTGCCTGATCCTCGCCCAGCGCCTCGCCGAGTGGTGCGGCCACGCGCCGATCGTCGAGGAAGACATCGCCCTCACCAACATGGCGCTCGACCTGGTCGGCCAGGCGCGCGCGGTGCTGACCCGCGCCGGCGAGCTCGAGGCCGAGCACGGCGGCGAGCGCCACGGCGAAGACGAGCTCGCCTTCCTGCGCGACGAGCGCGACTTTCGCAACTGCACGCTGGTCGAGCTGCCGCGCGGCGACTTCGCGGTGACGATGCTGCGCAATCTCGCCGTCGCCGCGTTCCTGCGCCTGCTCTGGCAGCGCCTCGAGAGCTCGAGCGACGCCGAGCTGGCGGCGATCGCCGGCAAGGCGGTGAAGGAAGCGCGCTACCACCAGGAGCACGCCGCCGACTGGATCGTCCGCCTCGGCGACGGCACGGCCGAATCGGCGGCGCGGCTGAAGGCGGCGCTCGATCTGCTCTGGCCCTACATGGCCGAGATCTTCGAAGGCGACGCGGTCGACGATGAGGCCGCCGCGGCGCGCCTCGGCCCGCGCTGGTCGGAGCTGCGCGACGACTGGCGTTCGGAATTCGGCGGCGTCCTCGCCGCCGCCGGCCTGGCGCTGCCGGCCGATCGGCCGTTTCGCAGCACCGGCAAGGTCGGCCGCCACAGCGAGCACCTCGGCTACGTGCTGGCCGAGATGCAGCACCTGCAGCGCGCGTTTCCGGGCGGCGTGTGGTGATCGACGCCGCGTTCGGCACGATGCTCGCGGCGCCGCCGTTGCGGGTCGCCGCCAGCTCGCGCCGCGAGCACGCCTGGGCGGTGCTCGCGACGGTGCTCGACCCCGAGGTGCCGGTCGTCTCGGTCGTCGACCTCGGCATCGTCCGCGACGTGGTCGAGGAGCGGCGACGGGCTCGACGTCGTCGTCACGCCGACCTATTCCGGCTGCCCGGCGACCGAGGTGATCGAGCAGAGCATCGTCGCCGCGCTCGACGGCGCGGGCCTCGGCCCGGCGCGCGTCGCGCATGCAGCGCGCGCCCGCCTGGACCACCGACTGGATCAGCGCCGAGGGCAAGCGACAAGCTGCGCGGCTACGGCATCGCGCCGCCGGGCCCGGCCGATGCCGCGCGCGGCGTCGCGATGCGCTTCGTGCCGCGCCCGGTCGCGCCGGCTCGCCTGCCCGCGCTGCGAGAGCATGCAACACCGAGCGCCTCGCCGCCTTCGGCTCCACCGCCTGCAAGGCGCTCTGGCGCTGCCGCAGCCTGCGGCGAGCCGTTCGAGCACTTCAAGCCGATCTGATCGAGCCCGATGGCGCTTCACTTCCATCCGCTGCGCGTCAAGAGCGTCCGCCCCGAGACCGACGAGGCGGTCGTCGTCTCGTTCGACGTGCCCGCCGAGCTCGCGCGAGCAGTTCCGCTTCACCCAGGGCCAGCACCTGACGCTGAAGGAGACGATCGCCGGCAGCGAGCAGCGCCGCTCGTACTCGATCTGCGCCGGCGCCGCCGACGGCGAGCTGCGCGTCGGCATCCGCAAGGTGCCGGGCGGCGTGTTCTCGACCTGGCTCAACGAGACGCTGAAGGCCGGCGACACGCTCGAGGTGATGACGCCCGAGGGGCGCTTCTTCGTGCCGCTCGATCGCGAGCGCGGCGCGCCACTACCTCGGCATCGCCGGCGGCAGCGGCATCACGCCGATCCTGTCGATCATGAAGACGGTGCTCGCCGCCGAGCCGGAGTCGCGCTTCACGCTGATCTACGGCAACCGCAAGCAGCGCTCGACCATGTTCATGGAAGAGCTCGAGGACCTGAAGAACCGCTACCTCTCGCGCCTGACGCTGCACATGGTGTTCTCGCAGGAGGCGACCGACCTGCCGCTCTACAGCGGCCGGCTCGGCCGCGACAAGATCGGCGAGTTCCTGGCGACGCTGGTCGACGCCGGCAGCATCGACCACGCCTTCGTCTGCGGCCCGCACGGCGTCAACGACGAGGCCGAGGCGGCGCTGCTCGGCCGCCGGCGTCGCGCCCGAGCACATCCACATCGAGCGCTTCGGCATCCCCGACGAAGCCGGGCCGGGCCGGGCCGCGCTGCAGGCGCCGCGCGAGGGCGACGCCGCCGACGCGCGCGTCGTCATCATCCGCGACGGCGTGCAGCCGCGAGATCGATTTCCACGCCGAGCAGGGCAACGTCCTCGACGCCGCCGCCGCCGCCGGGCTCGAGGTGCCGTTCTCGTGCAAGTCGGGCGTCTGCTGCACCTGCCGCGCCAAGCTGCTCGAAGGCGAGGTGCGCATGGCGCGCAACTTCGCGCTCGAGAAGCACGAGGTCGCCGCCGGCTTCGTCCTCACCTGCCAGTCGCACCCGCTGACCGAGCGGGTGGTCCTCTCCTTCGACGAACGATAGACGCATGCCGCGCGGACGCGCCCGAGGCTACGAGCTGCAGCGCGAGACGATCCTCGCCCGCGCCGCCGAGCTGTTCGCGAAGAACGGCTACACCGCGACCTCGATGAACGAGGTCGCCGAGGCCTGCGGCGTCTCCAAGCCGTCGCTCTATCACTACGTGCGCGACAAGCACCAGCTGCTGGCCGAGATCGCCGAAGCGCACGTCGCCCGGCTCGCTGGCGCTGATCGCCGAGGTCGACGCCGCCAGGCTCGCCCCCGAGCCGCGCCTGCGCCGCCTGATCGACGGCCTTTCTCGCCGCCTACGCCGGCTCGCAGGCCGAGCACCGCGTCCTGACCGAAGACGTCCGCTTCCTGAAGCCCGCCGAGAAAAAGCGCGTCCTCGGCGGCCAGCGCAAGGTCGTCGCCGCCTTCGCCGACGCGATCGTCGCGGCGCGTCCGGCGCTCGCCGGCGCGCGCTCGACAAGCCGCTGGCGATGCTGCTGTTCGGCATGATGAACTGGATGTTCACCTGGCTGCAGCCGCAAGGGCGAGCTCAGCCACGCCGACCTGGCGCCGGTCGTCGCCGACCTGTTCTTCGGCGGCATCGGCGCGGTGCGCGCGCCGGGCCGCAAGAAAGCCGCCATCCGATTCGAACACCACAACGGAGACCCCGCATGCCCCTCGCCCGCAAACGCCCTCGTCGCCGTCGGCCTCGCCGCGGCCGCCACGCTCGCGACAGCCGACATCAACGTCGGCGTGACCGTCTCGGCGACCGGGCCGGCCGCCTCGCTCGGCATTCCGGAGAAGAACACGATCGCCCTGATGCCGCAGACGATCGGCGGCCAGAAGGTGAACTACATCGTCCTCGACGACGCCTCCGACACGACGACGGCGGTCGCCAACGCCAGAAAGCTCGTCACCGAAAGCAAGGTCGACGTCCTGCTCGGCTCGACGACGACGCCGAACTCGCTGGCGATGATCGACGTCGCCGCCGAGTCGCAGACGCCGATGATCTCGATGGCCGCCTCGGCGGCGATCGTCGAGCCGGTCGACGCCAAGCGCAAGTGGGTCTTCAAGACGCCGCAGAACGACATCATGATGTCGCTCGCGATCGCCACCCACATGGCCGCGGCGGGCGTCAAGACGGTCGGCTTCATCGGCTTCAACGACGCCTACGGCGAAGGCTGGTATCGCGAGTTCGCCAAGATCGCGCCGGTCAAGGGCCTGACGATCGTCGCCAACGAGCGCTACGCGCGCACCGACACCTCGGTCACCGGCCAGGTGCTGAAGCTCGTCTCCGCCAAGCCCGACGCGATCCTGATCGCCGCCTCGGGGACGCCGGCGGTGCTGCCGCAGCGAACGCTCAAGGAGCGCGGCTACGCCGGCAAGTACTACCAGACGCACGGCGTCGCCAACAACGACTTCCTGCGCGTCGGCGGCAAGGACGTCGACGGCACGTATCCTGCCGGCGGGCCCGGTGCTGGTCGCGGCGCAGCTGCCGCCGCACCAACCCGGTGCGGGCGAGCGCGCTCGAGTACGTCGGCAAGTACGAGGCGGCCTACGGCAAGGGGTCGGTCTCGACCTTCGGCGCGCATGCCTGGGACGCCGGCCGGCTGATGGCGATCGCCGCGGCGCAGGCGCTGAAGAAGGCGCAGCCCGGAACCGCCGAATTTCGCGCCGCGCTGCGCGACGCGCTCGAGACAGGCGCGCGAAGTGCAGGGCGCGCACGGCATCTTCAACATGTCGCCGAGCGACCACCTCGGCCTCGACCAGCGCGCCCGCGTGATGGTCAAGATCGAGAACGGCGCCTGGCACTACCAGCCCTGAATCAAGGCACGCATGTCCGACCTTTCATCCTGCAAAGCCTGATCGCCGATCGCTGGATCGGCAGCCGCGCCGGCGCCGTCGCTGGCGAGCGCCATCGACGGCGCGACGATCCACCACGCGCACGCCGACGAGATCGATTTCGGCGAGGCGCTCGTCGTTTGCCCGCAAGACCGGCGGCCCGGCGCTGCTCGGCGCTCGACTTCCAGCAGCGCGCGGCGCGGCTGAAGGCGCTCGCCGCGTACGTCAACGAGCAGGAAGGAAGAGCTCTACGCGATCTCGCGCCACACCGGCGCGACGCGCAACGACAGCTGGGTCGACATCGAAGGCGGCACCGGCACGCTCTACGCCTACGCCTCGATGGCCGGCAACGAACTGCCCTCGGGCAACCTGCTCCACGAAGGGCCGCCGGTGATGCTCGGCAAGAAGGGCCACTTCGCCGGCACCCACATCCTGGTGCCGCGCGGCGGCGTCGCGGTGCACATCAACGCCTTCAACTTCCCGGTCTGGGGCCTGCTCGAGAAGTTCGCGCCGACCTTTCTCGCCGGCATGCCGTGCATCGCCAAGCCGGCGACCGCGACGAGCTATCTGACCGAAGCGCTGGTGCGGATGATGATGGGCTCGGGCCTGCTGCCCGCCGGGCAGCCTGCAGCTCGTCATCGGCTCGACCGGCGACCTGCTCGACCGGCTCGAGTCGAGCGACGTCGTCACCTTCACCGGCTCGGCCGACACGGCGTTGAAGCTGCGCGGCAACAAGAACCTGCTGGCGCGCTCGATCCCGTTCAACGCCGAGGCCGACTCGCTCAACGCCGCGATCCTCGGCCCCGACGTCGCGCCGGGCGACGAGGAGTTCGACCTCTTCGTCAAGGAAGTGGCGCGCGAGATGACGATGAAGGCGGGCCAGAAGTGCACCGCGATCCGGCGCGCGATCGTGCCGCGCCGCCATCTCGACGCGCTCGCCGCGAAGCTGCGCGAGCGGCTGGCCAAGGTCAGCGTCGGCGACCCGGCGGTCGAGGGCGTGAAGATGGGCGCGCTGGCGTCGAAGGCGCAGCAGGCCGACGTCGCCGAGCGCGTCGCGCTGCTCGCCGAGGGCAACGAGATCGTCTTCGGCGCCGGCGACGGCTTTGCGCCGCTCGGCGAAGGCGTCGCCGGCGGCGCTTTCTTCGCGCCGACCCTGCTCATCTGCCGCGACGCGATGACCAACGACGCCGTCCACGACGTCGAGGCGTTCGGCCCGGTCTCGACGCTGATGCCGTACGACGACTTCGACGAAGCGCTGGCGCTCGCCGCGCGCGGCCGCGGCAGCCTGGTCGCGACGCTGGTCACGCACGACCCGAAGGTCGCCGCCAAGGCGATCCCGCAGATGGCGGCGTGGCACGGGCGGCTCCTCGTCCTCGATCGCGAGGCCGCGGTCGAATCGACCGGCCACGGCTCGCCCTTGCCGATGCTGAAGCACGGCGGCCCGGGGCGCGCCGGCGGCGGCGAGGAGCTCGGCGGCATCCGCGCCGTCAAGCACTTCCTGCAGCGCGCGGCGGTCCAGGGCTCGCCGACGATGCTGACCGCGGTGACCGGCGAGTACGTTCGCGGCGCGACGCTGAACGAAGGCGACGTCCATCCGTTTCGCAAGCACTTCGAGGAGCTCGCGATCGGCGACTCGCTGCTCACCCATCGTCGCACCGTCAGCGAGGCCGACATCGTCGCCTTCGGCGGCATCTCGGGCGACTTCTTCTACATGCACTTCGACGAGGTCGCGGCCAAGGAGTCGGCGTTCGGCCAGCGCATCGCCCACGGCTATTTCGTGCTCTCCGCGGCGGCGGGCTTGTTCGTCTCGCCGGCGCCCGGGCCGGTGCTCGCCAACTACGGGCTCGACACGCTGCGCTTCGTCAAGCCGGTCGCGATCGGCGACACGATCCGCGCGCGCCTCACCTGCAAGCGCAAGATCGACCGCAACCGCAAGGACGCGCAAGGGCCAAGGGCAGGGCGTCGTCGCCTGGGACGTCGAGGTCACCAACCAGAACGACGAGGTCGTCGCCAGCTACGACATCCTGACGCTGGTCGCCAAGCGCGGCGCTTGAATCGCGACCGCGCGCCCGTCGGGCGTCGTCACTGGCCGAGATGCTTGGCCAGAAAGGCCTCGAGCTGCTCGTAGAACGCGACGCGGCTCTTCTCGGCGTAGAAGCCATGGCCCTCGCCCTCGACGTACATCCATTCCGGCGGCCGGCCGGCCTTCGTCAATGCGGTGCGCATCAGTCGGGCATGGACGGGCGGGGCACGCTTGTCCTCGCCGCCATGTACGAGCAGCACCGGGATCGTCAGCTTGTCGGCGAGGCGCGCGGGCGAGTTGGCGGCGAGCTCGCCGGCGTCCCGACCGATCGCCTCGCTGAGATAGTTGGTTCCCTGCTTGCTGAAGCGTATTTCTTCATCCTCGTAGAGTTGCGCCAGGTCGTAGATGCCGGCGTAGCCGACCGCGCACTTGAACATCCCGGGAAAGCGGATCGACATCATCATTGCCGAGTAGGCGCCGAAGCTGCTGCCATACACGCACGCGCGGGTGCCATCGACCAGGCCCTGGGCGACGGCCCAGCGCACGCCGTCGGCCAGATCGTCCTGGATGCGACCGCCCCATTGGCGATACCCGGCGCGGCGAAATGCCATGCCGCGTCCGTCCGAGCCGCGATAGTTCACTTGCAGGACCGCATAGCCGCGACTGGCGAGGAACTGCGCTTCGTTGTCGAAGAACCAATCGTCGGCGACGCCGTGCGGCCCGCCGTGAGGAACCAGGATCAGGGGCGGCTTGGCGCCGTCGCGGCGCGCCGCGGGCAACGTGAGGTAGCCATGCAGCTCGACCGCGTCGCCGGCCTTGAAGGCGACGGCCCGGCGCTCGGCCATTTGCTCCGGCTTGATCCAGGGTCTTCTCTCCAACAGCAGCGTCGCCCGGTTGGCAGCGCGATCGAACAGGTAGTACGCGCCAGGATCGCGGTCGCTTTGCACCAGGAAGATGAGCTTGCTGCCGTCGCGCGAGAAGCTCGCGAAATGAACGTAGCTCCCCGGGAATTGGGCGCTCAGCGTCCGATGAAGCTGGGCCTCCGCGCGGGAATTGTCGAGGTAGCGAAGCTTCGGCGTGCCGACCGCCGTCGCCGCCGCGAACGGGATCGATGGGTAGGCCGTCCACTCGAACATATCGATGCTGCCGACCGTGTCTTCGGCCAGCGTCGCGCGCTTGTCGTCGGCGAGAGACTGGCGCACCAGCTTGCGGGCACCGCCGTCTTCGCCGACGGTCGCGATGAATTCCAGGTCGTCGCCGGAGATCGCGATCGGCAACAGGTTGGCCTTGTCGCTGCCGGCGATCTCCTTCCATTGACCCTTGGCATCGTCGCGCCGGAACACCGCCAAGTCGACTGAATCGGTCGCCGAGCCGTAGGCGAAGCGCGGCTTGTCGTCGTGCTGGACCAGAAAGCTGAAGTCCTTCATGCCGATCTCGGCGACCAGGCGGCGGCGCGCGGTCACGGTGTCGACGTCGTAGAGCAAGCTGTTTCGCTCCTTTACGCCGTACAGGTTCTCGGTCAGGAAGAGGTGCCCGTTGAGGCTCGCCGGCACGTGCGCGATCCAGCCCCAACCTTCGTCGGACACCATCACGGACATGCGACGAACGCCGGGCTTGTAGCCGTAGAGGTACTCCTGGTGTTGGCCGTCCAGATCCATCGCATAGACCTCACCGGTCGCGAGCGGTGGCTCCAGGGTGCCGGATTCGATGCCACCGATCACGGCGAGGCGGCGGTTCGTCACCCATTCATAGCCGATCGGGATTTCGAACCGCGCCGGCCGCACGGTGGCGGTCGGTTTCATGTCGGCGAGCGAATAGACGACCATGACGGTAACGTCGCGTCCATCGATCTCGATGCGTCGGTTCACCACCATGTGCTCGCCGTCGGGCGAGAGCACCGGCGCGCCGAACTGCTCGCCGCGCGCGAAGGCGCCGATCGGAATCAGCGGCTCGGCAGCCTTCGCGCCGGCGTCGACGACCAGCATCGCCGCTAGGCCCAACGCGAAGTAGGTGACCCATCGGGCCCGGGTCCATGTGCAAATCGAGTCAAGGGAAATCATCGTCGTGTCCAGCCTCCTCCAAAAAGTCTACCGTTCCCGGAGGGCGACAAAGCGCCTGCGCGTGCGTCGTTTTTGGGGGTCGGGCGGTCCACGCGGCGCTTGCGTGTGCCGGGGTGCGACGGGGAAAACCCCTTCGAAGGCGCTGCTCGCTGCTCCTAGAATCGGCTTCGATCGCAGGAAACTCGATGGCCCAGACTCGCCGCGCCGGCACCCCCAGCACCGTCGCGCCCACGCGACCGGGGCTACGCATCCTCAAGAAGTACCCGAACCGGCGTCTCTACGACACCGAGGTCTCGAGCTACATCACGCTCACCGACGTCAAGGCGATGGTGCTGAAGGGCACCGACTTCGAGGTCCGCGACGCCAAGACCGGCGAGGACCTGACGCGCAGCATCCTGCTGCAGATCATCCTCGAGGAAGAGACCGGCGGCGTGCCGATGTTCTCGACCTCGATGCTGGCCCAGATCATCCGCTTCTACGGCCACGCGATGCAGGGCATGATGGGCTCGTACCTCGAGAAGAACCTGCAGACCTTCACCGACGTGCAGGCGCGCATCGCCGAGCAGTCGAAGGGCCTCTACGATCCCAAGCTGCAAAGCCCGGAGATGTGGTCGCAGTTCCTGAGCGGCCAGGCGCCGGTGGTGCAGAACCTGATGGGCAACTACCTCGAGCAGTCGCGCCAGGTCTTCATGAAGATGCAGGAGCAGCTGAACAAGCAGGCCGAGACGATCTTCCCGGTCGCCGGCAGCCGCGCCGCGTCGACCAAGCGCTGACGCGCCGCGCCGCCGCTCGCGGCCGGCCTTGACCACACCGCGGTCAGGCGCGGCTGCCGATCGGCGAAAATGGCGCGATGACCCCTGAAGCGCTGGACCTCCCGCCGACTCGCCAGCGCCGTGCCGAAGATCGGCTTCGTCTCGCTCGGCTGCCCCAAGGCGCTGACCGACTCCGAGCTGATCCTGACGCGCCTGAGCGCCGAGGGCTACGCGACCTCGAAGAGCTTCGCCGGCGCCGATCTCGTGATCGTCAACACCTGCGGCTTCATCGACGACGCGGTCAAGGAAAGCCTCGACACGATCGGCGAGGCGCTGGCCGAAAACGGCCGGGTGATCGTCACCGGCTGCCTCGGCGCCAAGTCGGGCGCGGACGGCGGCAACCTGGTGCGCCAGATGCATCCGAGCGTCCTCGCCGTGACCGGCCCGCACGCGACCGACGAGGTGATGGACGCCGTCCACGCCCACGTGCCCAAGCCGCACGACCCCTTTCTCGACCTCGTTCCCGCGCCGCCGGCGATCGGCATCAAGCTGACGCCGAAGCACTACGCCTACCTGAAGATCAGCGAGGGCTGCAACCACCGCTGCACCTTCTGCATCATCCCGAGCCTGCGCGGCGA
Organism: uncultured beta proteobacterium; assembly: GCA_963766315.1. Taxonomy (GTDB): domain Bacteria; phylum Pseudomonadota; class Gammaproteobacteria; order Burkholderiales; family Burkholderiaceae_C; genus Schlegelella_A. The sequence goes on along the minus strand of CAVXZM010000015.1, from coordinate 52,582 downwards.
CCTGGTCTCGCGGCCGATCGGCGACGTCCTCGGCGAGGCAGCGGCGCTGTTCGAGTCGGGCGTCAAGGAGCTGCTCGTCATCAGCCAGGACACCAGCGCCTACGGCGTCGATGCGCGCTATCGCACCGGCTTCTGGAACGGCCGGCCGGTGAAGACCCAGCTGCTGGCGCTCTGCGAGCGCCTGGCCGAGATCGCCGCGCCGCACGGCGCCTGGGTCCGGCTGCACTACGTCTATCCCTATCCGCACGTCGACGCGGTGCTGCCGCTGATGGCGACCGGCGCCATCCTGCCGTACCTCGACGTGCCGTTCCAGCATTCGCACCCCGACGTGCTGCGCCGGATGAAGCGCCCGGCGAGCGGCGAGAAGAACCTCGAGCGCCTGGCGCGCTGGCGCGAGATCTGCCCCGAGCTGGTCGTTCGCAGCACCTTCATCGCCGGCTTTCCGGGCGAGACCGAGGCCGAGTTCGAGCACCTGCTCGACTTCATGCGCGAGGCGCGGATCGATCGCGCCGGCTGCTTCGCCTATTCGCCGGTCGCCGGCGCGCTCGCCAACGATCTGCCCGGCATGCTGCCGGCCGAGGTGCGCGAGGAGCGGCGCGCGCGCTTCATGAAGGTGGCCGAAGCGATGTCGACGGCGAAGCTGCAGGAGCGCGTCGGCGCGACGATGCAGGTGCTGGTCGACTCGGCGCCGGCGCTCGGCCGCAAGGGCGGCTGGGGACGCAGCTACGCCGACGCGCCCGAGATCGACGGCCGGGTCCGCCTGCTCGCGCCCGACAAGGCGTCGAAGACGCTCAGGACCGGCGAGTTCACGCGCGCACGAATCGTCGCTGCCGACGGCCACGACCTGGTCGCGATGCCGGTCTGAGGCACGTTCGTCACGCCATGAAGAAAAGGCCGCCGAGCAGCACGTCACTGATCGCCCATGGCTACCAGCCACCGGCCGGCTTCGCAGCCGTGCAACCGGCGGTGCACAAGGCGTCGACGGTCATCTTCAAGAGTGTCGCGGCACTGAGGGCGCGCAGCTGGAAGGACAAGACCGGCTACACCTACGGCCTGAACGGAACGCCGACGACGTTCACCCTCGAGGAGCGCATCGCCACGCTCGAAGGCGGGCTGCAGACGCTGCTCGCGCCGAGCGGCCTGGCGGCGATCACGCTGGTCGACATGGCGCTGCTGAAGAGCGGCGACGAGGTCCTGATCCCCGACAACGCCTACGGCCCGAGCAAGGAATTCGCGCGCAACGAGCTCGCGCACTGGGGCATCGCGCATCGTTTCTACGACGCGATGCGGCCCGAGTCGCTGGCCGAGGCGATGACGCCGGCGACGCGCCTGGTCTGGCTCGAGGCCGCGGGCTCGGTGACGATGGAGTTCCCCGACCTGCCGGCGCTGATCGCCATCGCCCGCGAGGGCCGAGCGATCGTCGCGATCGACAACACCTGGGGCGCGGGCCTGGCGTTCGACCCGTTCGCGCTCGGCGGCGAAGACGCGGCGCGGTGCGGCGTCGACATCTCGGTCCAGGCGCTCACCAAGTACCCGTCGGGCGGGGCAGACGTCCTGATGGGTTCGGTGACGACGCGCGACGAGGCCCTGCACTTGCGCCTGAAGTACGGCGCACATGCGGATCGGCCACGGCGTCGCCGGCAACGACGCCGAGCTGGTGCTGCGCTCGCTGCCGTCGCTGCCGCTGCGCTACGCGGCGCAAGGGCGAGCGGGCCGCACGCTGGCCGAGTGGTGGGCGACGCGCGCCGAGGTCGCGCGGGTGCTGCATCCGGCGTTGCCGGGATCGCCCGGCCACGAGAACTGGGCGCGTCTGTGCAGCGACGCCGCCGGACTGTTCTCGATCGTGTTCCAGCGGCGCTACGCGAGCCGGCAGGTCGACGCCTTCGTCGACGCGCTGAAGCTTTTTCGGATCGGCTACTCGTGGGCCGGGCCGACCAGCCTGGTGGTCCCGTACGACCTGCCCGCTGCGCGCATGGCCGGAACGGGCGCCGAGCGCGGCACGGTCGTGCGCTTCTCGATCGGCCTCGAGGCGATCGACGACCTGATCGCCGATTGCCTGCAGGCGCTGCCGGCGCTCGACGCCGCCTGAGGCGCGTCAGCCGCGCGCGCGCAGGCGCATCGTCAGCGGCGATGGCGTCATCGTGAACGACATCAGCTCGTCGGGCTCGCCGGCGTCGGCGGTGCTGACGCTATCGATCTCGAAGCGGCCGAGCAGCGTCGCCAGCGCCATCTTGATCTCGAGCATCGCGAGCTGGCGCCCCGGGCAGACGCGCGGCCCGGCGCCGAACGGCATCGCGACCCGGTTGACCGACGTGGCTCGCGCTCCGGCCTCGGAACGCGAGCCAGCGCTCGGGATCGAAGTCGGCGGCGCGGGCAAAGTGCTGCTCGCCCACCGAGTCGTGGCGCATGTTGGCCCAGATCAGCGTCTCGGCCGGGACGCGGATGTCGGCGACGGTCGTGTCGCGCAGCGCCTGCATCATGAGGAAAGGCGCGACCGGCTTCAGCCGCATCGTCTCGTTGGCGCAGGCCTCGACATAGCGAGATCGGCGAGCCGCTCGGAGGTCCAGTCGGCGGCCGGGCCGATGGCATCGATCTCGGCGCGTGCCCGCGTCAGGGCGACGGGATGGCGGGTCAGCAGCCAGATGGCCCAGGCGAGCGTGTTGGCGGTCGTGTCCTCGCCCGCGAGCAGCATCGTCATGACGTTGCCGGCGACCTCGCGGTCGGTGATTCCCGAGCCGGGATCGTCGGCAGCGACGAGCATCGCCTCGAGCAGGTTGTGCGGCGCGGCACGCCGTTCAGGATCGTCGGCGAGACGTCGCCGGGCCGACGCGATGAAGCCGTCGATCGCTTCGGCGACCGCGACGATGCTGCGATCGAGCTCGCGATCGGCGGCCGGACTTCCACCAGCGCCAGGTCGGCAGCGGCGCGAGCATGCGACGAAACAGCGCCGGGAAGATCTTGTCCAGATGCGTCTGGATGACCTCCTCGTCGGAGCCGAGCGTGTTGACGTCGGCGCCGAACGCGAGGCCCGAGATCGTGTCGACGGTGAAACGCATCAGGTCGCTCTGCAGGTCGATCGCCGTGCCTGCGCTTGCCGCCGCGCGCCAGCGCCGCTCGAGCCGGTCGCAGACCTTGACCAGCGAAGGGAAGTAGGCGCGCAGGTGACGCGGATCGAAGCCCGCCATCACCATCTTGCGCTGGCGCCGCCAGGCTTCGCCCTCGGCGCCGAAGACGCCCGGCGGAAGGCCGATCTCCTGGGAGATCTGGCTCAGGCGCCGAGTCCTTCGAAAGCCGTCCGGCCGGTCGCGCAGGATCGCGCCGATCGCCGCGTGGTCGGCGACGACGAAGATCTTGCGCGGCACCGAGCTGGATGCGGAAGTAGGGCCCGAACTCGCGTCGCTCCAGCGCTCGACCTGGCGATGGATGCGCGGCTTGTCGATCTGCAGCAGGTTGCCGATCAGGGGCAGTCCGGCCGGCGCCGGGCAACTCGCCGATCTCGCGCAGGCGCGCCGGTGCTGCTGCTGCGGCGGGTTCGATCTCGACGGTCATGTGCGCTTCCTTCGCTGTCATCACTGCTTCGCCGGCGCCGACACCTTGTGCCGCATCAGCCGGCCGTGCTCGCGCTCCCAGTCGCGCTTTTTCTCGGTGTTGCGCTTGTCGTGCTCGGCCTTGCCCTTGGCGAGACCGATCTCGGCCTTGACCCGGCCGCCCTTGTAGTGCAGGTCGAGCGGCACCAGCGTGAAGCCCTTCTGCTCGACCTTGCCGATCAGGCGCCGGATCTCTTCCTTGTGCATCAGGAGCTTCTTGGTCCGGTCGGCCTCGGGCTGGACGTGGGTCGAGGCGCTGCGCAGCGGGTTGATGCGGCAGCCGATCAGCCAGAGCTCGCCGCCCTTGATCACGACATAGCCGTCGGTCAGCTGGACCTGGCCCTCGCGGATGGCCTTGATCTCCCAGCCGGCGAGCACCATTCCGGCTTCGTGACGCTCCTCGATGTGGTAGTCGAATCTGGCGCGGCGGTTCTCGGCGATCGACAACGAGCGACTCCTACAATTTGCGGATTGTATGAAGCAGGTCAACAAGTCGGTGCTGCTCTGGTACTCGCCGCACGAGATCTACCAACTGGTCACCGACATCGAGAAGTACCCCGAGTTCCTGCCCTGGTGCGAGCGGGTCGAGGTCCTGAGCCGCGAGCCCGACGGGCTGACCGCGCGATTGCACCTCGCCTATTCCGGCATTCGCCATGCCTTCACCACCACGAACGTCCACGTTCCCGACCGAGTCGGTGCAGATCGGCCTCGTCGATGGACCGTTCTCGCTCCTCGACGGCCTCTGGCGCTTCATCGCTCTGCCGCTTCCGGGCGGAGCGCAGGCGACCGACGGCGAGGCGTGCAAGATCGAGTTCGAGATGCGCTACGCCTTTGCCAACGTCGTTCTCGAGAAGGCGATCAGCCCGGTCTTCGACCGCATCGCCGACACCTTCGTCGACTCGTTCGTGCGCCGCGCCGAGCAGGTCCATGGACCCCGCTAGCGCGGCGCCGGCCGGCATCGCCCTGCACGTCGCGGTCGCGTGCAGCCCGCGCGACGGTGTCGCCGCCGAAGTGGCGCTCGAGCTGCCCGAGGCGGCGACGGCGATCGACGCGATCCGCGCCAGCGGCCTGCTCGAGCGCTTTCCCGAGCTCGACGTCAGCGTTCAGGCGATCGGTGTCTGGGGCCGGCCGTGCGCGCTCGACGCGCGTCTTCGCGACGGCGACCGGGTCGAGATCTACCGGCCGCTGGCGATGGACCCGAACGAAGCGCGGCGCTTGCGCGCGCGGCGAACGCCGGCGCGGAGCGCGGCGCTGAGCCGGACTACTTGCAGTCGGCCGCGACCACTTCTTTGACGCGCTTCGCTTCGTCGGCGCGCTGCTGGTCGTCGAGGTACTCGCGCTCGCCGGTGGTCGCATTGGCGCGGACGATCCGCATGCCGCTTTCGAGCGTCATCAGCTGGGACTTGGCGCGGGTGCAGTTTTCCGCCTTGGCGGCGGCGACGCGCTCCTGCTCGGCCTTCGTCTTGGCCGCCGCATCGGCCTCGGCCTTCTTGCGCTTGGCCTCGAGCTCGGGGTCGACGGCGCGCGACGCCGCCGGCGCAGCGGCGGCGACGGCCGACGCGGCCGACGCCGAAGCCGCCGGCGCCGCGACCGCTGCGGCGCGCGCTCGGCCGCATCAGGATGTCCTGGTCGGCGGTGCCGGGCGGTGGCGGCAGGTCGCTGTACTGGACGTGACCGCCCTTGTCCTTCCACTTCCATTGCGCCTCGGCAGGAAAGGCAAGCAGGCTCGCCGCGAGGAGGGCAAGCAGGGCGGCGTACGGTCGAGCCATGGTCGTGATGCACTGCATGGAAAGTGGCGGCGAGTGTAGCGGCGGCGCCTGTGCGCGTGGCGTAACGGACGGTGCGCAAAGCGGTACTTTGCACCTCGCATCCGTATAATTCACTTTTGCGTCCGGAGCTATTCCCATGCGCCTTCTGGGCAAAGCGCTGACCTTCGACGACGTGCTGCTGGTCCCGGCATTTTCGACCGTCCTGCCGCGCGACACCGACCTGCAGACCGCGCTCTCGCGAAACATCCGCCTCAATCTGCCGCTCGTCTCGGCGGCGATGGATACCGTGACCGAAGCGCGCCTGGCGATCGCCCTGGCGCAGGAAGGCGGCATCGGCATCGTCCACAAGAACCTCGACGCCCAAGCAGCAGGCGGCCGAGGTCGCCAAGGTCAAGCGCTACGAGTCGGGCGTGCTGCGCGACCCGATCACGGTCGCGCCCGAGATGACGGTGCGCGAGGTGATCGCGCTCGCCCAGGCGCACGGCATCTCCGGCTTTCCGGTGCTGCAGGGCAAGGTCGTGGTCGGCATCGTCACCAACCGCGACCTGCGCTTCGAGACCCGGCTCGATGCGCCGGTGAAGGAGATCATGACGCCGCAGCGATCGCCTGGTCAGCGTGCGCGAAGGCGCGACGCTGGCCGAGGGCAAGGCGCTGATGCACCGCGAAAAGCTCGAGCGCGTGCTGGTCGTCAACGACGCCTTCGAGCTGCGCGGCCTGATGACCGTCAAGGACATCACCAAGCAGACCAGCTTTCCGAACGCCGCGCGCGACGCCCACGGCAAGCTCCGCGTCGGCGCCGCGATCGGCGTCGGCGACGGCACCGAGGAGCGCGCCGAGCTGCTGGTGAAGGCCGGCGTCGACGTGCTCGTCGTCGACACCGCGCACGGCCACAGCGCCGGCGTCGTCGAGCGGGTGCGCTGGGTCAAGCGCAACTTCCCGAACGTCGACGTCATCGCCGGCAACATCGCCACCGGCCAGGCGGCGCTCGACCTGGTCGAGGCCGGCGCCGACGCGGTCAAGATCGGCATCGGCCCGGGCTCGATCTGCACCACCCGCATCGTCACCGGCGTCGGCGTGCCGCAGGTGATGGCGATCGACGCCGTCGCCAAGGCGCTCGCCGGCAGCGGCGTTCCGCTGATCGCCGACGGCGGCGTCCGCTTCTCGGGCGACCTCGCCAAGGCGATCGCCGCCGGCGCCGACACGGTGATGATGGGCGGCGCCTTCGCCGGCACCGAAGAGGCGCCGGGCGAGGTGATCCTCTACCAAGGCCGCACCTACAAGAGCTACCGCGGCATGGGCTCGATCGGCGCGATGCAGCAGGGCTCGGCCGACCGCTATTTCCAGGAAGGCGAGGCGAGCACCGCCGGATCGATCGGCGGCGCCAAGCTGGTTCCCGAAGGCATCGAGGGCCAGGTGCCGTACAAGGGCTCGGTCGTCGGCATCGTCTTCCAGATGGCGGGCGGCCTGCGTGCCGCGATGCACTACTGCGGCTGCGCCAGCATCGCCGAGATGCACGCCAAGGCCGAGTTCGTCGAGATCACGTCGTCCGGAATGCGCGAGAGCCATGTCCACGACGTCCAGATCACCAAGGAAGCGCCGAACTACCGCGCCGAATGACGACCGGCTATAATCTGGCCAGTTCTCGCTTTTCTGGACAGAATCATGCGCACTGCCGGAATCTTCGAAGCCAAGCAGAAGTTTTCCCAGCTCATCGATGCTGTCGAGGCCGGTGAGGAAGTGCGCATCACGCGCCACGGCAAGGAGATCGTGCGCATGCTGCCGGTGCAGCGGGTCGTCATCAGCGACGAGCAGATCGAGCGCGAGCTCCGGGCGCTCGATGAGCTGCGATCGCGCGTCAGGCCGGGGCCGGGTTGGAAGGAACTGCGCGACGAAGGTCGCGAGTGAGCCATTCGGCCGTCGTTCTCGACGCGTCGGTGACGGCAACCTGGCTTCTCCCCGACGAAGCGTCGCCGGCGTCGCGCGAGGTGTTCGTCCGCATCCGCCGCGGCTCGCTCGTGCCCCATGCGCCGGATCTCTGGCTCTGGGAATGCGGAAACATCATCGCCAACGGCGTGAAGCGCAATCGGATCACGCCGGCGGACGCGCTCCTCACGTGGAGCGTCCTCGACGCGATCCGTACCCGTGTCGAACTGACCAACCCGGCGCCGGCGCAAACGCGGGCCGCGCTGACTCTCGCGATCGACGACGGCCTCTCGCTGCTATGACGCGGCCTACCTTTGGCTCGCCATGTCGCTGAAGCTTCCTCTGCTGTCGACTGACCAGGCGCTCGCGCGCGCCGCAGTCCGGCGCGGCGTGACGGGTAGTCGGTCTGGAGGCAGTCGCGTGAGCTCCGACGCCAGCGCGCCGGCGATCGCCCGAAGGCGCCAAGCGGCGATGCCTTTCATCATGATCACGGTGCTGATCGACATGGTCGCGATCGGCCTGATCATCCCGGTGCTGCCGCTGCTCGTCGGCACCTTCACGTCGTCGCAGACCGAGCAGGCGTTCTGGTACGGCGCCGTCGCGATCGCTTTCGGCGTCGCCAATTTCTTCGGCGCGCCGATTCTCGGACGGCTCTCCGACCGCTACGGGCGCCGGCCGGTGCTGCTGATCGGCTTCAGCGGCCTGGCGCTGAGCTTTTTCGTGACCGGGCTGGCGACCGCGCTCTGGATGCTGCTGGCCGTGCGCCTGTTCAGCGGCGCGATGCAGTCGAACGTCTCGGTCGCCAACGCCTACGTCGCCGACATCACCCCGCCCGCGGAGCGCGCCAAGAGCTTCGGCAAGCTCGGCGCCATGTTCGGCATGGGCTTCATCCTCGGCCCGGTCATCGGTGGCCTGCTGGGCGGCATCAGCCTGCACCTGCCGTTCTTCGTCGCCGGCGGCCTGGCCCTCGTCAACTGGATCTACGGCTATTTCGTGCTGCCCGAGTCGCTGCCGGTCGAGCGCCGCCGGCCGTTCGTGCTGCGCGAGGCCAATCCGATCGCATCGCTGCGCGGCCTCGGCCAGATGAAGGGCGTCGGCCTGCTGGTCGGCGTCGTCGCCCTGAGCGGCGCTCGCGCAGTTCATACCCACACCTCCTGGGTCCTCTACACGACGTTCAAGTTCGGCTGGGGGCCGACGCAAAACGGCTGGTCGCTGTTCGTCCGTCGGCGTGATGTCGGTGCTCGTGCAGGGAGTCCTGCTGAGCCGCCTGCTCAAGCGCTTCTCGCCGCAGCGGCTGACGATCATCGGCCTGGTGTCGTCGAGCCTGTGCTACATCGCCTGGGGCGCCGCGCCCGAGGGCTGGATGATGCTCGCGGTGATGGCGTTCAACGTCCTCGGCTTCACCGTCGTCGGCGGCGGTGCAGAGCCTGATCTCGAACGCCGCCGATCCGACCACGCAAGGGCGGACGGCGGGCGCGGTCGGCTCGATCAACAGCATGATGGCGGTGCTCGCGCCGGTGATCGCGGCGCCGCTGCTGGCACTGGTCTCGCACCTGCCGCGCGGCGACTGGCGCATCGGCGCGCCGTTCTACTTCTGCGCACTCTTGCAGGCGGCGTCGATGCTCGTCGCGCTGCGCCACTTCCGGGCCGAGCGGCGCAGCCGCGCAGCGCGGCGCGCCGACGCCGTCGCTTCGGTCGTATGACACTCGATGCCATGCACGACAAGATCCTGATCCTCGACTTCGGCTCGCAGGTCACGCAGCTGATCGCCCGGCGCGTTCGCGAAGCGCACGTCTTCTGCGAGATCCATCCGAACGACGTCAGCGACGAGTTCGTGCGCGAGTTCGCGCCCAAGGGAATCATCCTCTCCGGCAGCCATGCCTCGACCTACGAGGAGCACGAGCTGCGCGCGCCGAAGGCGGTGTTCGAGCTCGGCGTTCCGGTGCTCGGCATCTGCTACGGCATGTTCACGATGGCGGTGCAGCTCGGCGGCGAGGTCGAGGCGAGCACGCATCGCGAGTTCGGCTACGCCGAGGTCCGGGCGCGCGGCCACACGCGCCTGCTCGAGCTGATCGAGGACTTCGCGACCAGCGAAGGCCACGGCATGCTCAAGGTCTGGATGAGCCACGGCGACAAGGTCACGGCGCTGCCGCCCGGCTTCACGCTGATGGCGTCGACGCCGAGCTGCCCGATCGCCGGCATGGCCGACGAGGAGCGCGGCTACTACGGCGTCCAGTTCCACCCCGAAGTGACGCACACGCTGAAGGGCAGGGAGCTGCTCGAACCGCTTCGTCCTCGAGATCTGCGGCGCCAGGCCCGACTGGGTGATGGGCAACTACATCGACGAGGCGGTCGCGCGCATCCGCGAGCAGGTCGGCGACGACGAGGTGATCCTCGGCCTGTCGGGCGGCGTCGATTCGAGCGTCGCCGCGGCGCTGATCCACAAGGCGATCGGCGACCGGCTGACCTGCGTCTTCGTCGACCACGGCCTGCTTCGCCTCGACGAAGGCCGGCTCGTCATGGACATGTTCGCCGAGCATCGCCACATGAAGGTGATCGCGGTCGACGCCAGCGAGCGCTTCCTCGGCCAGCTCGCCGGCGTCACCGACCCCGAAGCCAAGCGCAAGATCATCGGCAGCGAGTTCGTCGACGTCTTCACGCGCGAGGCCGCGCAAGCTGAAGCAGGCCAAGTGGCTGGCGCAGGGAACGATCTATCCCGACGTGATCGAGTCGGGCGGCGCCAAGACCAAGAAGGCGATCACGATCAAGAGCCACCACAACGTCGGCGGCCTGCCGGCGACGCTCGGCCTGAAGCTGCTCGAGCCGCTGCGCGAGCTGTTCAAGGACGAGGTGCGCGAGCTCGGCGTCGCGCTCGGCCTGCCGCACGCGATGGTCTACCGCCATCCGTTCCCCGGGCCCGGGCCTCGGCGTTCGCATCCTCGGCGAGGTCAAGCGCGAGTACGCCGAGCTGCTGCGCCGCGCCGACGCGATCTTCATCGAGGAGCTGCGCGCGACGATCGACCCGGCGAGCCGGAAGAGCTGGTACGACCTGACCAGCCAGGCCTTCGCCGTGTTCCTGCCGGTGAAGAGCGTCGGCGTCATGGGCGACGGCCGAACCTACGACTACGTGGTCGCGCTGCGCGCCGTGCAGACCAGCGACTTCATGACCGCCGACTGGGCCGAGCTGCCCTATGCGCTGCTGAAGAAGGTCTCGACCCGGATCATCAACGAGGTGCGCGGCATCAATCGCGTCACGTACGATGTCTCGTCGAAGCCGCCGGCGACGATCGAGTGGGAGTGAGCGCGTGAAAGCGATCTTCGGGGTGCTCTCGCTGGTGGTCGTGCTCGCGGTGGTCGGGATGGTCGCGAAGCGCCAGTTGCAGGCCACCGGCAGCGTCGTTTCGCAGGGCCTGCCTGGCGTGCGCGGCGGTCGAGGCGAGCGCACCGGTGCCGCAGCAGGTCCAGGCCATCGAGCAGCAGACACGCGCCGGGGTCGAGCGTGCCCTGCAGCAGGGAGCGCGAGCGCAACCAGAGCGCCGACCCCTGATGACCGCGGCCGACGAAGCCATGATGCGCCTGGCGCTCGACCAGGCGCAGAACGCCTGGCTGGTCGGCGAAGTGCCGGTCGGCGCGGTGATCGTGCGCGACACGCCGGGCGGGCGCCAGGTGGTCGCGACCGGCTACAACCGTCCGGTCACCGACCACGACCCGACCGCCCACGCCGAGATCGTCGCGCTGCGCCATGCGGCGCACCTGCTCGGCAACTACCGGCTGCCCGAATGCGAGGTCTACGTCACGCTCGAGCCGTGCGCGATGTGCGCGATGGCGTTGCTGCATGCGCGCGTCAAGCGCGTCGTCTACGGCGCGCGCGATCCCAAGGCGGGCGCCGCCGGCTCGGTGATCGACGTCTTCGGCAACGCCGCGCTGAACCATCACACCAGCGTCGAGGGCGGCCTGCTCGGCGAAGCCGCCGGCGTGGTGCTGCGCTCGTTCTTCGTCGAGAAGCGCGAGCGCTACCGCCAGCGCCGCGCGGGCGCCGCGCCACTCGCCGACACCGACTTCGCCGAGCGAGCCGATCCCGGCCGGCGAATCGCTCGAGATCGACGACAAGGCGCCGCGATGAGCGAGGCCTCGCGCGGCCTGCTGCTGTTCTCGCCGGCAGGGGCGTTGCGTTCGGTGGTGCCGCTGCGGCGCGCCGCCAAACGCCTCGCCGCGCTCGGCTTTGACGTCGCGATCGACCCGGCGGCGACGCTGAAGGCGCAGCGCTTCGCCGGCGACGACGACGCGCGCCTGGCCGCGCTCGATCGCGTCGCCGCGGCCCGGCCGAGCGTCGCCCTGGCGACGCGCGGCGGCTATGGCCTGTCGCGGCTGCTCGATCGGATCGACTGGAAGCGCATCGCCCGCAGCGTCGACGAGCGGCACGCGCTGGGTCGGCATGAGCGACATGACTTCGCTCCAGCTCGGCCTGCTGGCCCACGCCGGCGGCATCACCTGGGCCGGCCCGCTCGCCTGCGACGACTTCGGCAAGAGCGACGCGGAAGGCGGCGTCGACGACGTGACCCAGGCGTGCTTTGTCGAGGCGATGTCGGGCGAGCTCGAGGCGATCGGCTTTCGCACCGAGGGCGGCTTCGACGGCCTCGAGGTGCGCGGCACCCTCTGGGGCGGCAACCTGTCGATCGTCAACTCGCTGCTCGCGACGCCGCACTGGCCGGGGATCCGCAAAGGCATCCTCTTCCTCGAAGACGTCAACGAGCACCCGTACCGGGTCGAGCGCAATCTGCTGCAGCTGCACCAGGCCGGGGTCCTCGATGCGCAGAGGGCCGTCGTGCTCGGCGCCGTCACCGGCTTTCGGAAGTCGCCGCTCGACCGCGGCTACGGCGTCGCGGCGATGCTCGCGCGCGTGCGCGCAGCGACGCGAACGCCGATCCTGACCGGCCTCGCCTTCGGCCATGTGCCGACCAAGGTAAGCCTGCCGGTAGGAGCGCGGGCGCGGCTGCTCGTCGACGGACGCGACGCCTTGATCGGTTGGGCCTGAACCGCCAAAAAAACACGGACAGCCGGCAGCCGGCCGGTACCGCGTGTTGCAGGACGCCAACGGCGCACGAGCGCGCGGTCGGCGTCGGAGCCCGTGCCATGTAAAGCTGGATCGACGGGATGTCGCTTCCACGCCATAGGGCCCGGTTCGGGAGGGACCTGCAAAAGGCGTCTGCCTCTGCTGGCACCGTCCTACGCAGCAAGCCGCCAGGCGCGCGATCGGGAGATACCCTGACAAAAATGCCGCGTTGCGGCACATGACAATTCCTTTACACGCCTTAATCAGCGCGTCGCGTGGGTTCACAAGATTGGCACATGACACGCTGACTTGGCCGGGGGTCTATCGATCTTTCGATCAAATCTTTCACTGAGGGGGAATTTCATGCTGAAGAAGACGAAGCTCTGTACGGGGCTGATGGTTGCCTGCGGCGGCGTTTTGCTGAGCGCGGGACAGTTGGCGCTTGCGCAACAGGCTGCGCAGCAGTCGCTACAAACTGTGACCGTGACCGGTTCGAACATCAAGCGCACGGACTCAGAGACGCCGAGCCCGGTACAGATCATCACCGAGGCCGAGATCAAGAGGTCCGGCTATACGTCGATCTCGGAGGTCCTCCAGGCGCTGCCTGCCAACGGCCAAGGCACCCTCAGCAACGCATTTCCCGGCGCCTTCGCGGGCAGCGCGACAGGCATCTCCCTACGCGGCCTGAACACATCGGCGACGCTGGTGCTGATCGACGGCCACCGGATGGCGCCCTTTCCCCTCTCGGACGACGGTCAGCGCTCGTTCGTCGATATTTCGAGCATCCCGTTCGACGCCGTTGAACGGATTGAAGTCCTGAAGGACTCTGCGTCTGCCGTCTACGGCTCGGATGCGATCGCCGGCGTCGTGAACATCATCCTGAAGCACAACTTCAGCGGTGCGTCCATCACCGGGGATATCGGCACCACGCAAAAGGGAGGCGGAACCACCGCACACGCATCGGCCATCGGCGGTGCCGGCAATCTCGACACCGATCGCTGGAACGCCTATGTCAACCTCGAATATCGCCACCAGGACCCGATCTACCAGCACCAGCGCCAGGGTAAGGGTCCCTGGTCGAATCTTGACCAGACCGGCATCGGCGGCATCAACCAGACCCCAGGCGTGATTAGTTCGCACGTGCCGGTGCCCCCGACTTACGGCACGGTCTATCTGCAGGGACCGGGAGCGTTCTCGGCGGCAACGACCGATTTCTATGCGAACCCGCAGACGCCCAACGCGGCCTACAACGGCGCTTGCAACTTCGCCCTGCTGACGGCGGGCTCGTGCGCGTTCACCAGTCCATTTGCCGAAGTCCAGCCGAAGACGGAAAACCTCAACCTCCTGGGAAGCTACACGCAGAGGCTGGGCGAGACGTGGACCCTCGGCCTGAAGGCATCCGTGCTCGAGAGCAAGGGCGAGCAGTACAACGCCAGCTCGACCGCGAACGGTCTCACCGTCTATCCGACGAGCTTCTCGGGGAATATCGCGGGTTCGGCGGGCGTCGCGCCGCACATCGTTGGCACAGCGATCCCTGCGGTCACGGTACCGGCCAACTATCCCGGAAACACGCTCGGCGCGGCAGCGCGGATTCGCGGCGTCGCCCTGGATGCCCCGGCGGGCAACTACACGTTCGACAGCGACTCGTATCGCTTCGCGGCCGATATCAACGGCATCGTCGCTGACTGGACCGTCACCGGTGCGGCGGGGGCGAGCAGGGTGCAGACCAAGAAGGGCCAGTTCGGCTCGACCAACGTGCCGGCTCTGAATGACGCGTTGAACCGTGCGACCAATCCTTGGCTGATTACCGGAGGCAACACGGCGGCTGACATCGGCAACGTGTACCCCTCCGCCTTCGCGACGAGCACGTCCGACCTGGCGTATGCCGAGGTAGCGGGCACGCGCAGCCTGATGAAGCTCGACGGCGGTGATCTGGCGCTCAACATCGGCGCGCAATATATCCACCGCAAGATGGATCAAAAGGCACCGGATCTCGTCGCGCAGGGCATCATCGCTGGCAACAACGCGTACGCAACCGGAACGCAGTCCGACTCCGCCGCGTACCTCGAAGTTGTCGCGCCGGTGCTCAAGACGCTCGAACTCGACGGCCACCTTCGCTACGATCGCTTCGACCATGATGTGTCGGCGACGACTCCTTCGGCTGGGTTCAAGTACACGCCGGTTCCGGAATTCGCCCTTCGTGGCACGTACGGCAAGGGATTCCGAGCACCGAACCCGAACGAGAGTGGCCAGGCAGGTCAGAGCTTCTCTGCGGGTACGGGCGCCGACCCACTGCTTTGCGCGGACGGCAGTGCAAAGACCGCGGGCAACGTTGTCGCGGCGTGCAACTACAACGTCATCTACAACAACGCCTCGAATCCGCACCTCGAGCCGGAGAAGTCGACCTCGAAGACCGTTGGCTTCATCGTGGAGCCGACCAAGAGCTGGAGCAGCACCCTCGACTTCTATCAGATCGAGATCAAGAACCAAATCGTGCAAGGCACAGGTGACCCGGCCAACGCGGTGCGAGGTGCGCCAGTCCTCAGTGATTGCTCCGACGGGGCCGGCGGCACCGTCGGCTGCACTCCTGCGGTCGGCCCGATCCTGTACATCCCGGTTCAGTACGTGAACGCAAACTCGACCAAGGTGAGCGGATGGGAGATCGACAGCAAGTACAAGCTTGGCATGGGCGAAAACGGGAACCTCATCGCCGGAGTCGACTGGTCGCACACGATGAGCTACATCCTGACCACGGGAGGGGTGGCCTACCAGCTGGCGGGAACGCACGGGCCGGCAGTGATCGGTGGCAACACGGGCAATCCCAAGGACAGGGCGGCGTTCACCTTGACCTATGAGCGCGGTCCTCTGCAAGTGACGGGCATCGTGAACTACATCTCGGCCTTCAGCCTGACGGATCCGTCAGGCTCGAACGCGGGAGTGCCGGTCCTGACTTGCGAAGACGGGGTCAACGCGGGTGGCTACTTTGCGGCCTGGATCCCGTCCGGAGCCCCGACCGACCCGTCGGCTTGCACGGTGCATTCGTTCACGACGCTGAACCTGACCGCCGCCTATAAAGTCACCAAGAACTTGACGGTGCGCGGTGCCATCGACAACGTGTTCGACCGGCAGCCCCCGCTGGATCTGAACACCTACGGCGGCGGCAACCTGCCTTACAACCCGTCGATGCATCAGGCGGGCGCAGTCGGGCGGTTCTTCTCGGTGGGCGCAACCTACGCGTTCTGATTCCCAGACGGATTCAGGTCATGGGTGCTCGCGGGCGATCGCCGCCTGCGAGCACCCTTTTACCTGGATTGGGATGAAAGAACTGTCGGCCAGCCTGGTGGGTACGGCTGTGCCGCGCACGCTCTCTACTGGCCTCGGCATCGTGTCGATCCCTCGATGCGGAGGCCCTTAGAGCGCAAGACGACGGTGGATTAGCGCATCGACGAGACCCGGACGAGAGATCGACCTGCCGCGTTGGGCCGTTCCTGACCTCATCTGCATTGACATTTTTTCTTGCTTTTTTCCGCGCTGATCCGCGGCCACGCCGCACGCACCTGCGATCCCGGCCCTTGGATCGTTCGGCGTCTGGAACGCCGCTTGCTCACGGCTAGCATTTCGGTCCGCATGAAAGGCGGGCGCCTGGCAGAAGTCGCGCCGTTCGGCCACAAGCCGGTCGATGCTAACGTTCGGCCCTATTTCTTGTCTTCCTCAGATCTGGAGATCCCAGAGCGATGAACTATTCGCAGCGACAGGCCGATCCGAAACGCCACGTTGTCGGCATCAGCGTTGTCATCCTGTTCCACGTCCTGGTGGTCTACGCCCTGGTGACAGGGCTTGCCCGGAAGGTCGTCGACGTCGTCCGCGCGCCGATCGAGACCAAGGTCATCGAAGAGATCAAGAAGCCGCCGCCGCCGCCGGAGATCGTCGTTGCCGCCGCCGCCCAAGCTCGAGGCGCCGCCGCCGCCGTTCATTCCGCCGCCGGAGATCCAGATCGCCAACCCGCCGCCCGCGCCGACCATCACCGCGACGACACCAACGCCACCTCCGGCGCCCGTGACGATCGCGCCGGCCCCGCCGCCGGTCGTGGCGGCGGCGCCTGCTCCGGCGCCCGCCGTGATGTCGGCCGGCGTCGTCTGCTCGAATTACAACTCGGTGATGGGCGATGTCGCGTACCCGCGCGACGCGATCCGGCAGGGGATCGAGCGCGGGGACGCCACGATCCAGTTCACGCTGACGGCATCCGGCGAGGTCAAGGACATCCGCGCCATTCGCGCGTCGCACCCCATCTTCGCGCGCAACAGCATCCGTATCGTCGGTGAGTACAAGTGCCAAGGCCAGGGGCACGACGTCACCGTTACCGTGCCGTTTGGCTACAAGCTGGAATGAGGTCGCTGGGCTCGTGAGAACCGAGCTCCGTCATCGGCTGAAAGATCCTTCGAAATCCTTTCAAGAAAGAATCTTCATGCGTCACCACCACTCCCTCTCGGCACGCCTCGTCACCGCGCTTGCGCCGCTGGCCTTCTGCGCCTTGATCCTGTCGCCGCTTGCCGCGCCCGCCCAGCCTGCGTCGGCGCCGGACGCAACCGCCGCCGCGGCAGCGCCGCCGGCTGCCGATGCATCGGCGCCCGCACCGGCGCCGATGATCGCCTCGCCGATGGCCAAGGAGACCGTCGACAACCCGTACGGCCTGAGCGCCCTCTGGGAGCAGGGCGACTTCGTCGCCCGCGGCACGCTGATCATCCTCGTCCTGATGAGCATGGGCAGCTGGTACATCCTTATCACCAAGCTCTACGAGAGCCTGAAGCTCAGCTCCGAAGCCAAGGGCGCGCAGCGGACGTTCTTCAAGTCGAAGACCCTGCGCGACGGCGCCCAGACGCTGAAGGCAGGCGGCGCCTTCCGCTTCATCGCC
Organism: uncultured beta proteobacterium; assembly: GCA_963766315.1. GTDB lineage: Bacteria > Pseudomonadota > Gammaproteobacteria > Burkholderiales > Burkholderiaceae_C > Schlegelella_A. The sequence goes on along the minus strand of CAVXZM010000015.1, from coordinate 35,338 downwards.
GACAGCGGCATCGAGGCGAGCGAGCATCACGAAGGCGCGCTGACCGAAAACATCGACCACAACTCCTGGGTCTCGATGAGCGTGCAGCGCAGCCTCGACGACATCCAGAGCCGCCTGCAGGACGGCCTGGCGTTCCTCGCGACGGTCGGCTCGACGGCGCCGTTCGTCGGCCTGTTCGGCACGGTCTGGGGCATCTACCACGCGCTGACGGCGATCGGCATCGCCGGCCAGGCGTCGATCGACAAGGTCGCCGGCCCGGTCGGCGAGGCGCTGATCATGACGGCGATCGGCCTGGCGGTCGCGGTGCCGGCGGTGCTCGGCTACAACTGGCTGGTCCGCCGCAACAAGGTGACGATGGAGGCGGTGCGCCGCTTCGGCGCCGACCTGCACGGCGTGCTGATGGGCGCCGCGCATCGGCGCAGTCCCGGTCCAGCGCTGAAGCCGAGGAGCATCGCCATGGCCATGAACGTCGGCTCGGGCAGGCGACGAGGACGAAGTCGTCTCCACCATCAACACCACGCCGCTGGTCGACGTGATGCTGGTGCTGCTGATCATCTTCCTGATCACGATCCCGGTCGTCACGCACACGGTCCCGGTGCAGCTGCCGAAGGAAACGCAACATCCCGCGCCAGACCAAGCCCGAGAACATCGACATCTCGGTCAACAAGGACGGCGACATCTTCTGGAACCAGCAGCTGGTGCCCGACACCGACGCGCTGTTCCTGCGCCTGAGCAAGATCGCGACGATGAAGCCGCAGCCCGAGGTGCACATCCGCGGCGACGGCCAGGCGCGCTACGAATCGATCGGCCGGGTGCTGTTCCAGGCCACGCGCGCGGCGATCCAGAAGGTCAGCTTCGTGACCGAACCACCGCCGAAGGGCTGAGGAGCCGAACCATGGCAATGAACGTAGGCACGAGCGGCGGCGGCGAGCCCGAGGTGATGATGGACATCAACACCACGCCGCTGATCGACGTGATGCTGGTCCTGATCATCATGCTGATCATCACGATCCCGGTGCAGCTGCACGCGGTCAATCTCAACATGCCGGTCGGCACGCCGCCGCCGCCGCTCAAGGAGCCGGTGGTGGTGACGATCGACATCGATTTCGACGGCACCGTGTCCTGGAACGGCGAGGCGGTGCCGGACCGCGGCGCGCTCGAAGGGCGGCTGTCGCGTGCCGCCGCCGAGGCCGATCAGCCGGAAGTGCACATCCGGCCCGAACAAGCTGGTCGAATACAAATCGGTGGCGACGGTGCTCGCGTCGGCGCAGCGCCTCGGCATCACCAAGCTCGGAATGGTCGGCAATGAACAGTTCGTCAAGTAGCCGGGCGCGCGCCGCCTGCGCTGCCGGGCTGGTCGCGCTCGGCGTCGCGCTGGGCGGCGGCGCGCTCGCCCAGGAGACGCTGCGCCCCGAGATCGGCAAGCCTCTGCAGGCGGCCCAGGAGCTGATCAAGAGCGGCGCGCTACAAGGAGGCGCTCGGCAAGGTGCACGACGCCGAAGTGGCGGGAGCGCGCAACGCCAACGAGACCTACATGATCGAGCGGATGCGGATCGCCGCCGCGTCGGGCGCCGGCGACGCCGACACCGCCGCGCGCTCGTTCGAGGCGCTGAGCGGCTCGGGGCGCGTCTCGGGTCCGGACAAGCTGCGCATGATGGAGTCGATCGCGAGCACGCTATTACCGCTCGCAGCAGTACGCGAAGTCGATGCAGTGGTCGCAGCGCTATGTGCAGCGAAGGCGGCACCAGTCCCGCGATCCGCACGATGCTGATCCAGAGCCAGTACCTGAGCGGCGATTTCGCCGGCGCCGTCAAGGAGCTGACGGCCGAGATCCAGAGCGCCGAGCGCGCCGGAACGCCGCCGGCCGAGGATCGCCTGAAGCTGCTGCTCAACGCGGCGCTCAAGCAGGGCGACAACAACGCCTACGTCTTCGCGATGGAAAAGCTGGTGACGTACTACCCGAAGAAGGAGTACTGGGTCGACCTGCTGAGCCGCATGCAGCGCAAGCCCAACTTCTCCGACCGGCTCGTCGCTCGACGCCTATCGCCTGTCGCTCGCCACCGGCAGCATGACCGCGCCGGCCGACTTCATGGAGATGGCGCAGCTCGCGCTGCAGGCCGACCTCGCCAGCGAAGGCAAGCAGGTGATCGACAAGGGCATCAGCAGCGGCGCGCTGAGCACCGGCGCACAAGCCGACCGGGCCAAGCGCCTCAAGGCCCTGGTCGACAAGAAGCTCGCCGAGGACGTGGCGTCGCGCGCCGAAGACGAGCGCCAGGCGGCCGCCGCCAAGAGCGGCGACCCGATGCTCGTCCTCGGCATGAGGCTGGTCTACGCCGGCGACGCCGCCAAGGGCGTGCAGCTGATGCAGGAGGGCATCGCCAAGGGTGCGCTCAAGCGCCCCGAGGACGCCAAGCTGCACCTCGGCATCGGCCAGCTCGTCGCCGGCGACAAGGCGAAGGCGCAGGCGACGTTCAAAACCGTCCAAGGCGCAGACGGCACCGCCGACCTGGCCCGCCTCTGGGCCCTGTACGCGCGTCGCGGCGCCGCCTAGCCGCACTCTTTCTTACAGCCTCACGCGCTAGCAGGCATTGACGCGCTATCTGCGAGACGGCCGCATCGAGATCGGCAACGCCGCCGCCGAGCGGGCGCTGCGCGGCGTCAGCCTCGGACGCAAGAACTCCCTCTTCATGCGATCCGGTGCCGGAGGACAGCGCGCCGCGGCGATCTACAGTCTGATCGAGACGGTCAAGCTCAGCGGGCTCGATCCGGAGGGCTACTTGCGCGAGGTGCTCGGCCGCATCGCCGGTCATCCCATCAACCGCACCGACGAGCTGCTGCCGTCGAAGATCGGCACTCTCGCTAGATGCAGAGGAAGGCGGCGTGATTCCGCACGGTGTTGACCCGAAGCTGATTGAAGTGCTCAGCCGCGCCAGCGGCCTGGAGCTGTTCCAGCTCAGCACGATCATCGAGCGACTGATGGCGGACCCCCGGCGCATCCTGCAGGTGCGCGTTAACCTGCACCTGGGGCAGACGGTACGCTTCCTCGACCAGCGTGACGGCCAGATGCGCAGCGGCAAGGTGGTGGCGCTGAGGGACGCGCAGCTCACGCTCCACGAGGAGGGTACGCGGCGCGAGTGGAAGCTGCCGTATGTGGCCATCGAACCACCGCTGCCGACCGAATCGAAGCCCGCCCCGGCGCCGCCGCAGCCGCAGCCGCCGCGCGACAGTCGAGCCGATTTCCGTTGTGGCGAGAAGGTTGCCTTCGAGGATCGCTACTTGCAGACGCAGGTCGGCACCATCGTGCGCATCAATCAGCGCACGGCGACCATTGACACCGGCGACGGCACGAGTTGGCGCGTCGGCTTCGCTCTGCTGCGCCACGTGCTCGACATCTGAGAGCGGCAGTCCGCGGGCGCCGGGCAAAATACCAAGCGACGATGGTCTGCGGCCGCACTCCGCGGTCGTCACGACGCGAGACCTGCCGCGACACGCCCTGCCACCGCTGCGTCACATGCTCACCACAGCCACCCACGAGCCCTTGACCGACGAAGAGTTCGACCGTCTCGGCAGCTTCCTGGAGAAGACAGGACCGCCAGGAGTGAACTGCGAATGGATCGACGGCCACTTCGCCGCGCTGATCTGCGGTCCCGAGCTGACATCACCCAGCGAGGGCCTGAAAGAGATCCTGGGCGACGACGTGGTCTTCGACTCGCGAGAGCAGGCCAGCGACATCGTCGGACTGCTCATGCGGCACTGGAACACGATCGCCGCGGAGCTGCAGCGCACCCTCGGGAAACCGGACGTCTACCTGCCGGTGCTGCTCGAGGACGAGACCGGGATGGTCCGAGGCAACGACTGGGCTCTCGGCTTCATGCGCGGCGTGCAGAAGCGCCCCGACGGCTGGCGCGAACTCCTGAACAGCGACGCGCACGGCGGCTCCGTGCTGCCCATGATGATGTTGGCCCACGAGGATGATCCGGATCCGGAGATGCGCCCGCCGCCGATCGAGGGCGACAAGCGCGAGCAACTCATTGCCGAGATGATCGCCGGGCTGACGCGGATCTATCGTCACTTCGAGCCTGCTCGACTGCTCTACTCGCGCGCGCCGGCGATCGCCTCACGGCGCCGCGCTACTGCGAAGATTGGCAGGAACGACCCTTGCCCGTGCGGCAGCGGGCGAAAGTACAAACATTGCTGCGCGCAGCCCCTTCACTGACTGCTGCCACGACATCATGGACGACGAAATCCCGCTGGACGCGAACGGACCTGCGTACACGGCACGGCAGGAGCGCGAGGGCGTCCCCCTGGCCTATGTCGCGGAAAAGCTCGGCCGCGCGATCGAAGAACTCCACCGCTACGCCCGCAGCCACCCTGACCGGCACGCCGAGTTGCTCGCATCCATGTACTTCCTGCTCGTCGCGCATCTGGGCCTGCACAACATGCTGGCCAAGGCCAACGACCGATCGCTTCCCGCGCGACTGCTCAACGCCAGCGACGACGAACTCAGGGCCTGGCTGGCAGTGATCCAACGCGAGGGTGACGTCGCCGGGTTGGCGGGACTCGATCAGCCTTGAAGAAGATCGAACTGACGAGAGGGTCGTGAGACCACGCTTACCTCTTTCTCGACGTAAAAGCGGCCCCAGCGGGGCCGGCCCCTCCCTCTCCGGAGGGAGGGGAGCGAAGCGGGGAGGGAGCAGTCCTGTCAGGGGCAGCCGAATAGGCGCCGCAGGCGCCTATTTCGGAGCCATGCGGATCGCGCCGTCGAGGCGGATCACTTCGCCGTTCAGCATTTCGTTCGTCACGATCTGGTGCACGAGCTTGGCGTAGTCGGCGGGCGTGCCGAGGCGGCTCGGGAAGGGCACGCTGGCGGCGAGCGCCTGCTGCACCTCGGCCGGCATGGTGAAGAGCATCGGCGTGCCGAAGATCCCCGGCGCGATCGTCATGTTGCGAATGCCGACCTTGGCGAGGTCGCGCGCGATCGGCAAGGTCATGCCGACGATGCCGCCCTTCGACGCCGAATAGGCGGCCTGGCCGATCTGGCCGTCGTAGGCGGCGACGCTCGCGGTCGAGATCAACACGCCGCGCTCGCCGGTCGGCTCGGGCTCGTTCTTGCCCATCGCCTCGGCGGCAAGGCGGATCATGTTGAAGCTGCCGATCAGGTTGACGGTGATCGTCTTGGTGAAGAGGGCGAGCGGGTGCGCCCCTTCGCGGCCGACGGTTCGCGACGCCGGGCCGATGCCGGCGCAGTTGATCAGCCCGACCAACTTGCCCAGGCCGACGGCCGCGGCGACCACCTGCTGCGCATCGCTTTCCTGGCTGACGTCGCAGCGGACGAAGCGCCCGCCGAGCTCGGCCGCGACCGCTGCGCCACGCTCGGCCTGGAGGTCGGCGACGACGACCGTCGCGCCTTCGCCGGCCAGCATCCGCGCCGTGCCTTCGCCGAGACCGGACGCGCCGCCGGTGACGATGAATACCTTGCCCTTGATCTCCATGCGAATCTCCTTCAAGCGAGCGCGGCGAGCGCTCGGGCGGTGATGTCGTCGACACTGCCGGTGCCGTCGATCTTGCGGTAGGCCGGCGCCACGGCGTCGCCCGAGGCAGCCCAGCGCTGGTAGTACTCGACCAGCGGCCGGGTCTGGGCGGCATAGACCGCGAGGCGCTTCTTGACCGTCTCTTCCTCGTCGTCGACACGCTGGATCAGCGGCTCGCCGGTGACGTCGTCGACGCCGTCGACCTTGGGCGGGTTGAAGTGCACGTGATAAGTGCGACCCGACGCCGGGTGGACGCGCCGGCCGCTCATGCGGTCGACGATCGCCGAGTCGGGGACGTCGATCTCGAGCACGTAGTCGAGCCTGACGTCGGCCGCCTTCATGGCGTCGGCCTGGACGATGGTGCGCGGGAAGCCGTCGAACAGGAAGCCGCGCTCGCAGTCGGGCATCGCGATGCGCTCCTTGACCAGGCCGATGATGATGTCGTCGCTGACCAGGGAGCCGGAATCCATCACCTTCTTGGCCGCCAGGCCGAGCGGCGTTCCGGCCTTGACCGCGGCGCGCAGCATGTCGCCGGTCGAGATCTGCGGAATGCCGAAGCGCTTGCAGATGAACGCCGCTTGCGTTCCCTTGCCCGCGCCCGGGGCTCCCAGCAGGATCAGTCTCATTGGCTTCAGGCTCGATGGATGGCCACGGGTAGGCCGGAATAATAGGTGGCGGCGACTTTTACCTCGGCCATCGTCGGCTCAGGCAAAACCCGCACCAGCGCCGGCCGCGACGAGCTGCTCGTCGCGCGCGCCAGATCTTCGGCGGTGTCGACGCCGATGCCGGGCTCGGAGGCGCTGACGTGCACGGCGATTCGTTCGCCGTGCCAGAGGACGCGCAGCTGCTCGAGCCGCTCGATCTGCTCGAGCGGGCTGTGCGCCAGCCGCGGAAAGCGGCGCAGGAAGCCGGCGCGGTAGGCGTAGAGGCCGACGTGGCGCAGCGGCGCGGTCGGCCATGGTCGCGATCGCCTCCGCCGCAGCCTCGTCGCGCGGCCAGGGAATCGGCGCGCGCGAGAAGTAGAGCGCTCGCCCCATGGCGTCGACGACGACCTTGACGATGTTGGCGTTGTCGAAGTCGGCGCGCGCGACGATCGGATGCGCCGCCGTGCTCATGACGCAATCGCCGCGCTCGGCCAGGAGCGCGGCGCAGGCGTCGATCAGACCGGGCTCGATCAGCGGCTCGTCGCCCTGCACGTTGACGACGATCTCGGCGTCGTCGAGGGCCAGCGTCGCGCATGCCTCGGCGATGCGATCGCTGCCGTTGGCATGGTCGGCCGAGGTCAGGATCGCGGCGACGCCGTGCGCGCTGCAAGCGGCGACGATCTCGGCATCGTCGGCGGCGACGACGACCGCGGCTGGCGCGCGACAGCGCCGCGCGCCGCGCGACGCGAACGATCATCGGCAGGCCGCCGATCTCGGCCAGCGCCTTTCTCGGCAGGCGCGTCGAGGCGAGCCGGGCCGGAATCAGGACGGTGAACCTCACGCCGCTCAGGTCGGGGCGGCGGGCGCAGCGGTCGGCCCGGTCTCGTGGCCGAGCGGACGCGCCTCGCCTTCGAGCATCACCGGGATGCCGTCGCGCACCGGGAAGGCCAGGCCGTCGGCGCTGCAGACGAGCTCCTGGCGCTCGTGCTGCGGCGGCCGCCAATGCTGCAGCGGCCCTTTGCAGAGCGGACAGACGAGCAACTCAAGCAAGCGCGTTTCCATGCGGGTCGGTCGATGGCAGCGACGCGGCGATCGCGTCGCCACGGGGTGGCGGCAGCAGCGCGAGCAGGGCCGCGCCGAACGCCGCTTCGAGTGCGAAGTCTAGCCGCGCTACCCAGACGCGCGCGCCGATCCGGCGCGACGGCGGCAGCTTGACCGCATCCTTCTCGGTCAGGACGACGTCGCTCGCCGACGCAGGCCACGGCAAGCGCGCGAAGTCGTCATGGTCGCCGAGCGCGCATTCGACGATCCGCAGGCCTGCGGCGCGCAGCAGCGCGAAGAAGCGCTCAGGCCGGGCCAGGCCTGCGACGGCGACGACCTCGCGATCGCGCAATGCCGCGAGCGCGGCGGCCGTCGCGGGCTCGCCGGTCCACCAGTCGGCGAGCGCGACGACACCGGCGAGCGAGCGCTGTGCCATGAAGCCGGGCAGGGGCGTCGTCGCCGCAGGGGCGTTGTAGAGCACGAGCTGGCGCGCAGCGAGCCGCGCCGGAACGCGCTCGCGCAGCGGCCCCGCCGGGAGCAGCCGGCCGTTGCCGGCGCCGCGCTCGTCGAAGACGATGACCTCGACGTCGCGCTCGAGGGCGAGATGCTGCAGACCGTCGTCGCTCAGCACGACGTCGACCTCGGGATGGGCCTGCAGCAGCGCGTGGCCGGCGCCGACCCGGTCGGCGCCGACGACGACCGGCGCGCCGGTGCGACGTTGCAGCAGCAGCGCCTCGTCGCCGACGCGTGCCGCCGCCGCGCCGGCTTCGACCGCGACGATGCCGGTGCTCGAGCGACGGTAGCCGCGCGAGACGATTCCCGGCACGTAGCCGCGCTCGCGCAGCAGTGCGGCGATCGCGATGACCGTCGGCGTCTTGCCGGCGCCGCCGGCGACGAGATTGCCGACCACCACGACCGGCACCGGCAGCCGCGCCGTCTCGCGCACGCCGTGCACGAAGAGACGTCGGCGCAACGATGCGACGGCGGCGAAGCCCCACGCGGCGGGAAGGAGCGCCGTGCTGATCGCGCCGCGGCCGTCCCAGGCCCGCTGCAGCGCCTGGGCGAGGCGATCGCGGAGCGGCGCTGGCGCCGGCATCGCCACGGTCTCAGCGCGCCGCGCCGGCCGACGACTGGGTCGCGAAAGTGAGCTTGGCGAGGCCGGCCCGGCGGGCGGCATCCATGACGTTGATGACGCTCTGGTGCGCCGTGGTCGCGTCCGCCGAGACGATCAGGACCATGTCGTGCGAGTCGCCGGCGACGGCGATCAGCTCGGCCGCCAGGGCTTCGACGCTGCGTCCGTCGATCGGCTTCTTGTTGACCGCGTAGCGGCCGTCGGCGCCGACCGCGACGACGATCTCGTGCGGCCGGTCGCGCGCCTGGTCGGCGTCGGCGATCGGCAGGTTGATCTGCAGCTCGGTGAACTTCGAGTACGTCGTCGAGAGCATCAGGAAGATCAGGATGACGAGCAGCACGTCGATGAACGGGATCAGGTTGATCTCCGGTTCCTCGGGACGCTGGCGCCTGAAGTTGAGTGCCATCCGATCAGCCGCCGCGCGGCACGGCGAAGCGCATCAGGTGCGGCACCAGGCGATCCGACGCCTGCTCCATCTCGAGCGTGTAGGCGTCGACCAGGCCGCGGAAATAGCGATAGAACATCAGCGCCGGGATCGCGATCATCAGGCCGAAGGCGGTGTTGTAGAGCGCCACCGAGATGCCGTGCGCGAGCAGCGCCGGGTTGTTGCCTCCGCCCGGTGCCTGCGAGCCGAAGATCTCGATCATGCCGATCACGGTGCCCATCAGTCCCAGCAGCGGCGCCGCCGAGGCGATCGTGCCGAGGGTGTTGAGGTAGCGCTCGAGGCGATGGACGGCGGCCCGACCTGCCGACTCGAACGACGCACGCAAGCCGCTTTCCGTGATGCGCGGCTCGGCGATCACCGCGCGCAGCCCGGCGGCGAGCACCGTGCCGAGCACCGAGTTGTGCGACAGCTTGTTGACGACGTCGGGCGCCGGCAAGTGGGCGCGCGTGACCGAGATGACCTCGTCGACCAGGCGGGTCGGAGCGACGCGCGAAATGCGCAGGCTCGAGAAGCGTTCGATGATCAAGGCCAAGGCGGCGATCGAGCAGATGAGGAGTGGCCAGATCGGCCAACCGGCGGCTTGTATGATCGAAAGCAATATGGCCCTTTCCGTCGACAAGGTGGCAAAGTTGCACCGGTCGGCGTGAATTATGGCGTGCGCTCCGGCGCCTGCCGCCGCTTCGGACCGCGCCTCGCGGCGTCCTGTGAAAGGCTCCCGTTCTCGCGCTTCGGCCATCCCCGGTCGTGGTGGAGAACTTTGTGGACAACTCGCCCGTGACCGGCCGCCGAACCAGTGCGAGTGAGGTTGCAGCCCCCTGTGCCCAAAAATACGGCATGAAAATCTTCTTTTTAATCAACGAGTTGCATCGACGAGATGCGCCCCGCGGCCGGACATCGGTCGATAGCGCCAGTGTTGGCGCGGCTGTGGAGTTGTCGCGCCGCGCCGGCCGTTGCTTTGTCGATGGTTGAGGAAGTGCAAGGGCGTCGCGGCAGCGGCGCGTGGAGCGTCGCCGGCCTCGTCGGCGCGGTCACGTCGCTGCTCGAGCAGGGCTTTGCCGCGTGCTCGGTGAGCGGCGAGATTTCGGGCTTTTCGCGGGCAGCGAGCGGGCACTGCTACTTCACGCTCAAGGATCCGGCCGGCACCGCCTCGCTGCGCTGCGCCATGTTCCGGCGCGCCGCCTCGCTGCTCGCGTTCGCGCCTGTCGACGGCCAGCGTGTCGAGCTGCGCGGCCGGCTGTCGGTCTACGAGCCGCGCGGCGAGCTGCAGTTCATCACCGAGTCGATGCAGGACGCCGGCGCGGGCGCGCTGTACGAGCGGTTCCTGCGCCTGCGCGCGCGCCTCGCCGCAGAGGGCCTCTTCGACGCCGCGTCGAAGCGGCCGCTGCCGAGTCACCCGAGCGCGGTCGGCGTCGTCACGTCGCTCGCGGGCGCTGCTCTGCACGACGTCGCGACGACCCTCGCCCGGCGTTCGCCGCACGTTCGGGTGGTGATCTACCCGAGCGTCGTGCAGGGCAGCGACGCGCCGGCGGCGCTGTGTGCGGCAATCGCGCTCGCGGGCGCGCGCAACGAGGTCGAGGTCCTGGTCGTCTGTCGGGGCGGCGGCTCGCTCGAGGACCTCTGGGCGTTCAACGACGAACGCGTCGTGCGCGCGATTCGGGCCGCGCCGATGCATGTCGTGAGCGGCGTCGGCCACGAGACCGACGTGACCCTCGCCGATCTCGCCGCCGACCTGCGCGCGCCGACGCCCACCGCTGCCGCCGAACTCGTTGCCCCGGCGACGGCGCCGTTGCAGAAGGCGCTCGAGCGGCTCGAGCTGCTCCTCGCGCGGCGTGCCGCGGCGGTGCTCGACACCCAGGCACAACGCCTCGACCGGCTGGCGCTGCGTCTGGCACGGCCGAGCGAAAGCGTCGGCCGGCGCGCCCACGTCCTCGACCTGCTGGCGCAGCGCCTGGCGGCGGCGCCGCTGCGGGCGTTGGCCGCCGGTCGCGCCCGCGGCGACGCCGCCGAAGCTCGCGCGCGCCACGCGTTGGCGATCGCCCGCGCGCGCCTTGCCGGACGCATCGATGCCGCCGCCGTGCGGCTGCACGCGCTCGATCCGGCGCGCGTTCTCGGCCGCGGCTACGCGCTCCTCCTCGATACCGACGGCAAGCCGGTCACGACCGTGGCGGCGCTGGCCGTCGGCAGCCGTGTTTCGGCGCGCCTCGTCGACGGCAGCGCCGAGCTCGTGACGACGTCGCTGAGCGTGCGACCGGCCGGGCATTGAGCTTGCCCTCAGCGAGCCGAGGCAAGCTGCCTACAATCGTCGATCGATCCCAACGTGCTCTCGAGAGGACTGTCATGGAACACACTTTGCCCCCGCTTCCGTATGCCAAGGACGCGCTCGCGCCGCACCTCAGCCAGGAGACGCTCGAGTACCACTACGGCAAGCACCACAAGGCGTACGTCGACAACCTCAACAACCTGCAAAAGGGCACCGAATTCGAGTCGATGGCCCTCGAGGACATCGTCAAGAAGGCAAGCGGCGGGATCTACAACAACGCGGCGCAGATCTGGAACCACACCTTCTTCTGGAACTGCATGAAGCCGGGTGGCGGCGGCGAGCCCAAGGGCAAGCTCGCCGATGCGATCAAGACCAAGTGGGGCGGCTATCCGGCGTTCAAGGAAGCGTTCCAGAAGAGCGCCGTCGGCAACTTCGGCTCGGGCTGGACCTGGCTGGTGAAGAAGGGCGACGGCAGCGTCGACATCGTCAACATGGGCGCGGCAGGAACGCCGCTCACCACCGGCGACACGCCGCTCCTGACGATCGACGTCTGGGAGCACGCCTACTACATCGACTACCGCAACCAGCGTCCGAAGTGGGCGGAGACGTTCATGACGTCGCTCGCCAACTGGGATTTCGCCGCCAAGAACTTCGGCTGAGCGATGAAGGATCTCGCCGGCTCCGGGCGGGATCCCTCGTGATCTGCGGGACGGTCGAAGCCTAGTTGGCGAACGGCGCGCCGTGCAGCTTGCTGCCCGGCTTGATGCCGCGCTTGGCGAACCAGCCGTCGTTCATCTCGAGAACGTAGCGCACCGGCTGGATCGAGCAGTGGCCGTCCAGCGTCTGCGCCTTCATCGCCTCGATGTTGACGACGCTGCCGTCGTCGGCAATGAAGGCGACCGAGAGCGGGATCAGCGTGTTCTTCATCCAGAAGCACTGCTGGCCGGCGCGCTCGAAGACGAACAACATGCCGTCGTTGGCCGCCATCACCGGGCGAAACATCAGGCCGATCTCGCGTTGCTCCGGCGTCGACGCGAGCTCGGCGTTGATGTTGTGGATGCCGGCATTGAGACGGATCTGGGGCAGCCGCTGCGGCCCGTCCTGTGCCCACGCGACCGCCGAGACGAGCAGCGCGAGCGACCCGATCCAGCGACTCCATCTGTCATTCATGATGCGTCATCCGACTTAGAATTTCCCGCTGCATTCTTCACGGCGCGAGCAACGGAGCCCCATTTTCATGTATCAGCACATCCAGGTGCCCGAGGGCGGGCAAAAGATCAAGGTCAATCCCGATTTCTCGCTGCTCGTGCCTGACCAGCCGATCATCCCCTTCATCGAGGGCGACGGCACCGGCCTAGACATCACGCCGGTGATGATCAAGGTCGTCGACGCCGCGGTGGCCAAGGCCTACGGCGGCAAGAAGAAGATCCACTGGATGGAGGTCTACGCGGGCGAGAAATCGACTCGGGTCTACGGCGCCGACGTCTGGCTGCCGCCCGAGACGCTCGATGCGGTGCGCGACTACGTGGTCTCGATCAAGGGGCCGCTCACCACGCCGGTCGGCGGCGGCATCCGCTCGCTCAACGTCGCCCTGCGCCAGGAGCTCGACCTCTACGTCTGCCTGCGGCCGATCCAGTATTTCAAGGGCGTTCCCTCGCCGGTCAAGGAGCCGGAGAAGACCAACATGGTCATCTTCCGCGAGAACTCGGAGGACATCTACGCCGGGATCGAGTTCGAGGCCGAGAGCGAGAAGGCCAAGCGCCTGATCAAGATCCTGCAGGACGACTTCGGCGTCAAGAAGATCCGCTTCCCCAACACCTCGGGGATCGGCATCAAGCCCGTTTCGCGCGAAGGCACCGAGCGTCTGGTGCGAAAGGCGATCCAGTACGCGATCGACCACGACAAGCCCTCGGTGACGCTGGTCCACAAGGGCAACATCATGAAGTTCACCGAGGGCGGCTTTCGCGACTGGGGCTACGGCCTGGCCGCCAAGGAATTCGGCGCCCAGCCGATCGACGGCGGCCCGTGGGCGAAGTTCAAGAATCCCAAGAGCGGCAAGGAGATCATCGTCAAGGACGTCATCGCCGACGCCTTCCTGCAGCAGATCCTGCTGCGCCCGGCCGAGTATTCCGTGATCGCGACGCTCAACCTCAACGGCGACTACGTCTCCGATGCGCTCGCCGCGCAGGTGGGCGGCATCGGCATCGCGCCGGGCGCCAACCTGAGCGACTCGGTGGCGATGTTCGAGGCGACCCACGGCACGGCGCCGAAATACGCCGGCAAGGACTACGTCAACCCGGGCTCGGAGATCCTTTCGGCCGAGATGATGCTGCGCCATATGGGCTGGGACGCTGCCGCCGACCTGATCATCTCCTCGATGGAGAAGTCGATCCTGTCGAAGAAGGTGACCTACGACTTCGCTCGCCTCCTCGATGGCGCGACCCAGGTCTCGTGCTCGGGCTTCGGCCAGGTGATGATCGACAACATGTAGCGCGCAAGGGCGCTGTCGGCGCCCCGGGAGGGACGCCGGCCGCGCCGCGGCCGACAAACGCGACTTGCGGCACGCCATGGCCTCGCCGAACAGGCAGGCCGGGCGATGCGACCGGGCCTTGTGAAAAAAGACCCGGGGGCTATATGCATTCGACCGAAGCGTGAGAGCGCCAACTCGATAGAATGAATTCATGCCCGCAGAGAAGCCTCCCGTCCCGGTCGTCCGGCCCGACGACGGGCAGGGCGCGGTTGTCGCCGAGCGCAAGGAGCAAAAGACCGAGCCGCCGCCGATGTACCAGGTGATCCTGCTCAACGACGACTACACCCCGATGGAGTTCGTCGTGATGGTCCTGCAGGAGTATTTCAACCGGGACCTCGAGACGGCAACGCAAATCATGCTGAAGATCCACCACGACGGCCGCGGCGTGTGTGGCGTCTACTCGAAGGACGTCGCCGGGACCAAGGTCGAACTGGTGCTCGCCGCCGCAAGACGCGGCGGGCATCCGCTGCAATGCACTATGGAGTCTGCATGATCGCGCAAGAGCTGGAAGTCAGTCTGCACATGGCGTTCGTCGAGGCACGCCAGCAGCGCCACGAGTTCATCACCGTCGAGCACCTGCTGATGGCGCTGCTCGACAACCCGTCGGCCGCTGAGGTGCTGCGCGCCTGCTCCGCCAATCTCGACGACCTGCGCAAGAGCCTGCTCGGCTTCATCAAGGAAAACACGCCCACCGTCGGCGGTGCCGACGAGGTCGACACGCAGCCGACGCTCGGCTTCCAGCGCGTCATCCAGCGCGCGATCATGCACGTCCAGTCGACCGGCAGCGGCAAGAAGGAAGTGACCGGCGCGAACGTGCTGGTGGCGATCTTCGGCGAGAAGGATTCGCACGCCGTCTACTACCTGCACCAGCAGGGCGTGACCCGCCTCGACGTCGTCAACTTCATCGCCCACGGCATCAAGAAGAGCGATCCGCCCGAGTCCGCCAAGCCGGGCGAGGGCGGCGGCGCGAGCACCGAAAGCGAGAAGGAAGAGTCCGACGGCAAGGGCTCGCCGCTCGACCAGTTCACGCAGAACCTGAACCAGCTCGCCCGCGACGGCAAGATCGATCCGCTGATCGGCCGCGAGCACGAGGTCGAGCGCGTGATCCAGATCCTCTGCCGCCGGCGGAAGAACAACCCGCTGCTGGTCGGCGAGGCCGGCGTCGGCAAGACCGCGATCGCCGAGGGCCTGGCCTGGCGGATCACGCAGTCGGAAGTGCCCGAGGTGCTCGCCGAGTCGGTCGTCTACGCGCTCGACATGGGCGCGCTTGCTCGCCGGCACCAAGTACCGCGGCGACTTCGAGCAGCGCCTGAAGGGCGTTCTGAAGAACCTCAAGGACCAGCCGAACGCGATCCTCTTCATCGACGAGATCCACACCCTGATCGGCGCCGGCGCCGCCTCGGGCGGAACGCTCGACGCGAGCAATCTCCTGAAGCCCGCGCTCAGCTCGGGGGCGATGAAGTGCATCGGCGCGACCACCTTCACCGAATACCGCGGCATCTTCGAGAAGGACGCGGCGCTGTCGCGGCGCTTCCAGAAGGTCGACGTGGTCGAGCCCTCGATCGAGCAGACGGTCGAGATCCTGAAGGGCCTGAAGTCGCGCTTCGAGGAGCACCACAGCGTCAAGTACGCGCCGGCGGCGCTGCAGGCCGCGGCCGAGCTCTCGGCCAAGTTCATCAACGACCGCCATCTGCCCGACAAGGCGATCGACGTGATCGACGAAGCCGGCGCGGCGCAACGCATCCTGCCCAAGAACAAGCAGAAGAAGACGATCACGCGCTCGGAAGTCGAGGAGATCGTCGCCAAGATCGCGCGCATCCCGCCCGCCTCGGTGTCGAGCGACGACCGCTCGAAGCTGAAGACGCTCGACCGCGACCTGAAGAGCGTCGTCTTCGGCCAGGACCCGGCGATCGACGCGCTCGCCGCGGCGATCAAGATGGCGCGCTCGGGCCTCGGCCGGCCCGACAAGCCGATCGGCTCGTTCCTGTTCAGCGGCCCGACCGGCGTCGGCAAGACCGAGGTCGCCAAGCAGCTCGCGTTCATCCTCGGCGTCGACCTGATCCGCTTCGACATGAGCGAGTACATGGAGCGCCACGCGGTGAGCCGCCTGATCGGCGCGCCGCCGGGCTACGTCGGCTTCGACCAGGGCGGCCTGCTGACCGAGGCGATCTCGAAGAAGCCGCACGCCGTGCTCCTGCTCGACGAGATCGAGAAGGCGCACCCCGACGTCTTCAACGTGCTGCTGCAGGTCATGGACCACGGCACGCTGACCGACAACAACGGCAGGAAGGCCGACTTCCGCAGCGTCATCATCATCATGACGACCAACGCCGGCGCCGAGACGATGAACAAGGCGACGATCGGCTTCCTGAACTCGCGCGAGCAGGGCGACGAGATGGCCGACATCAAGCGGCTGTTCACGCCCGAGTTCCGAAACCGCCTCGACGCCACGGTCAGCTTCAAGTCGCTCGACGAGGAGATCATCCTGCGCGTGGTCGACAAGTTCCTGCTCGAGCTCGAGGGCCAGCTGGCCGAGAAGAAGGTCGAGGTCACCTTCACCGACGCGCTGCGGAAGCAGCTCGCGAAGAAGGGCTTCGATCCGCTGATGGGCGCCCGACCGATGCAGCGCCTGATCCAGGACACGATCCGTCGCGCCCTGGCCGACGAGCTGCTGTTCGGCCGCCTGGTCGAGGGCGGCCGGCTGACGGTCGACGTCGATGCCGACGGCAAGCCGCTGCTCGACATCCAGCCGGCCAAGAAGAGCGACAAGCCCAAGGCCGAGCCGGCGACGGCGTAGCCGCGTCGTCGAACGGGAGCAGAAGGGGGCCGATGGCCCCCTTCACGTTTTGCGCGCCGGGTCCTGCCTGAAGAACTCCTTCAGCAGCCGGTAGGTGCCGCGGCTCCTCGCGCTCCAGATCGTCCGGGGCGACGAAGAACGCTTCCGCAGCGACGGCGAAGAACTCCTCCAGCGCCTCGGCGGCGTAGGGGTCGAGGAAGGTCTCCTCGTCGGCGTCGACGCGTTCCAGGAAGGCCTCGTACTCGTCGGCCAGCGCGTGCAGCCAGATGGCCGCGCTCGCTCTCGGGATCGACGTCGTCCAGGCCCGCGGTGACGCCGCCGCGCATGTCGATGACGTGGGCGAACTCGTGCACCACGACGTTGTAGCCGGCAGCGGCCGATTCGCCCGCCTCGTCGACGTCGCGCCAGGCGAGCATCACCGGGCCGCCGCTCATCGCCTCGCCGCTCAGCTCCTCGTCGTAGGCGTGGACGATGCCGTCGTCGTCCTCGACCTCGCGCCGGGCGACGACCGCATCTTCATGGACGACGATGCCGACGAAGCCGTCGAGCCATTCGAGGCCGAGCTCGAGCGCGGGCAGGCAGGCCTGCGCGGCGATCGCCACCGCCATCTCGTCGCGTGACCTCGAGGCCGCGCGCGCCGGTGAATTCCTTCTGCGCCAGAAAGAGGGTCGCCATGTCGCGCAGCTGCGCCAGCCTCGCGGGGCTGCGCGCGGCGAGGAACGGATAGCGCGCGAGCGTCAGCTGCCAGAGCGGCTCGGGAATCGCCCGTCGTTCGAGCGTGCGCGCCGTGCGCCAGCGGCGCCACCAGCTGCTCACGGCGCGGGCGACGCCGTCGTTGTCGCCGCCGGCGCCATTTCGGGCGCGATCCGCTCGAAGCCGCGCGCGCTCCAGCGAACGACCTCGGCGCGCGGCCGGCTGCTGCCGTCGAGCTCCCAGTCGCTGAGGACGTGGCGAACCAGGCCGGCGCCGAGGTCGTGGCTGCGCGGCGCGTGGGTGTGGCCGTGGACCAGCGTCGGCGCATCGGCGCCGCGCAGCAGGGCCACGGTCGCCTGTGGATCGACGTCGATGAACGCTCCGCCGGCGGGCGGCTCGCGCCGCGCGCTGCGTCGGCGCAGGGCTCGGCCGACGGCGCTGCGCACGCCGAACGGAAGGACACCGAACGCGCGCTGCAGGCCGGGCCGGCGCACGACCGAGCGATAGCGCTGGTAGGCGACATCGTCGATGCAGAGCGCGTCGCCGTGCGACACCACGACCCGCGTGCCGAAGGCGACGACGACGGTCGGATCGGCGAGGCGGGCGACGCCGGCGTCGCACGAGCATCGCGTCGCCGACGAGGAAGTCGCGGTTGCCGGGCAGGAACGCGACCGTCGTCGCGCGCCGCGGCGGCGCTCAGTACGTCGACGCAGCGCGCCTCGAAGCCGCGCTCGGCCATGTCGTCGCCGATCCAGACCTCGAACAGGTCGCCGAGGATGAAGACCGCGTCGGCGCGGGTGTGCAGCATGTGCGCGGCCCAGGCGTCGAACGCGCGCGGCGTGTTCTCGGCCAGGTGCAGATCGGAGAGCAGGTCGATGGCGCGCCAGTGCGCCGGCGCAACGAAGGTCGGCGTCGCTTCGGTGGCGATCGACATGGCCATGGGAGAAGGCGCGCCGGCGCCGCCTCAGGCGACGCCGGCGGCCGTGGTCACGAGACGACCGTCGCGCGGGTGAGCGTCACGTCCTCGAGCGGGACGTCGGCGTGGCCGCCGCGGTTGCCGGTGCGCACGCGCTCGATCGCGTCGACGACGTCCTGGCCCGAGACGACGCGGCCGAAGACGGCGTAGCCCCAGCCCTGCGGCGTCTCCGACTTGAAGTTGAGGAACTCGTTGTCGGCGGCATTGATGAAGAACTGCGCGGTCGCCGAGTGCGGCGCCGAGGTGCGCGCCATCGCCAGCGTGTACTTGTCGTTCTTCAGGCCGTTGCTGGCCTCGTTCTGGATCGTCGAGCCGGTCGGCTTCTGGCTCATGCCGGGCTCGAAGCCGCCGCCCTGGACCATGAAGCCCTTGATGACGCGGTGGAACACGGTGCCATCGTAGTGGCCGTTCTCGACGTTGGTGAGGAAGTTCTTGACCGTCTCGGGCGCCTTCTCGTCGTCGAGCTCGACGCGGATCGTTCCCGCGCTGGTTTCCAGATCCGACTTGTCTCATCGTCATTTCTCCACGGTTGCTTTCTTGATGATGACCGGCTGCACCGGGACGTCGCCCGGGCCGGTCGGCGTGACCCTGATCTTGTCGACCACGTCCATGCCTTCGATCACCTTGCCGAAGACGGCGTAGCCGTTGCCGTCGCGCGCCTTGTCCTGGTTCAGGAAGTCGTTGTCCTTGACGTTGATGAAGAACTGCGCCGTCGCCGAGTTCGGGTCGGAGGTTCGCGCCATGGCGATCGTGCCGCGCTGGTTGGTGAGGCCGTTCTTGCTCTCGAGGACGACCGGCGGACGCGTCTGCTTCTCCTTCATGTCCGGCGTCATGCCGCCGCCCTGGATCATGAAGTTGGCGATGACGCGATGGAAGATCGTGCCGTCGTAGTGGCCGGCCTTCACGTACTCGAGGAAGTTGGCCACGGTCTTCGGCGACTTCGCGGCGTCGACCTCGACGACGATGTCGCCGGCCGAGGTGACGAACTTGACCTTCTGGGCGAGCGCAGGCGCGCTCGCGGCGAAGGCGAGGGCGGCCACCAGCACGGATGCGAGGCGCGAGAAAGAGATCTGCATCTGAAGGAACTCCGAGGTGAGGGAAAAGGGAAGGTCGAGACTATCGCCGCGCCGCCGACGCCGGCGGAGCGGCCGCCAGCGCGGCCGGCGCGACCAGCTGGCGCACCAGCGCGAGCTTCTTCGGCAGGCTCACGCTCGCGGGCTCGAGACGAAGGGCGCGGCCGTACGACTGGCTTGCGAGCAGGGCATAGACGTCGCCGAGATTCTCGTGCGCCGGGGCGTACGCGGGATTGAGCCGGATCGCCTCTTCGAGCTCGGCGCGCGACTTGCCGTACTCGCCGGCGGCGGCGTAGAGCGCGGCCAGGTTGTTGTGCGGCTCGGCGAGCTCGGGATAGTCCTGCGCGATCTGCTCCAGCAGCGCCTGCGCCTCGCTCGCCCGGCCGGTGTCGGCGAGGATCACCGACTTCAGGAATCGCATCTGCGCATCCTTCGGCTGGGTGGCGAGCGTCCGATCGGCGCGCTCGAGCGCCGCGGCGGTCTGGCCGGCGTGATGCAGTCGCGTCACCTCGCTCAGCTCATCGGCGAAAACGGGCGCCGTCAAGGCGGCGCCGAGCAGCAACCGGGCGGCGAAGATCCTGAATTGCATCGGTAGAAAACGGCGCGCTCGGCGTGGCGCTCGGCGCTGATTTTGCGCGGTGGAGGGCCGCTATACTGAATCGATTGTAGGGTACGCACACGATGCCGACAGCCCTTCTCGACGCGCTCAGCGAAGCGGCGAGAGGTGCGGAAGCAGGCCCCCCGCTGCATGACACTTCGCATCCACAACACGCTGACGCGGGCGACCGAGATCTTCACGCCGATCGAGCCCGGTCACGTCCGGCTCTACGTCTGCGGCATCACGATCTACGACCTCTGCCACATGGGCCACGCGCGCTTCATGCTCGCGTTCGACGTCGCCCAGCGCTGGCTGAAGACGCTCGGGTTTCGCGTCACCTACGTGCGCAACATCACCGACATCGACGACAAGATCATCCGCCGCGCGCTCGAGCGCGGCATCTCGATCCGCGCCCTCACCGACGAGATGATCGAGGCGCTGCAGCAGGACACCGATGCGCTCGGCCTCGAGCGGCCGACGCATCAGCCGCGGGCGACCGAGTACGTGCCGCAGATGCTCGAGATGATCGCCACGCTCGAGGAGCAAGGGCCTCGGCTATCGCAGCCCGAACGGCGACGTCAACTTCGCGGTGCGCAAGTTCCCCGGCTACGGCAAGCTCTCGGGCAAGTCGCTCGATCAGCTGCGCGCCGGCGAGCGCGTCGCCGTGCTCGAGGGCAAGGACGATCCGCTCGACTTCGTGATGTGGAAGGCGGCCAAGGAGAGCGAGCCCGAGGACGCCAAGTGGCCGGCGCCGTACGGACCGGGTCGCCCGGGCTGGCACATCGAGTGCTCGGCGATGTGCAAGGCGCTGCTCGGCGCGCACTTCGACATCCATGGCGGCGGCCAGGACCTGCAGTTCCCGCATCACGAGAACGAGATCGCGCAGAGCGAGGGCGCGAACGGCGGCCAGTTCGTCAACGTCTGGATGCACAACGGGCTGCTCAACAACGGCGACGAGAAGATGTCGAAGTCGCTCGGCAACTTCTTCACCATCCGCGACGTGCTGAAGCGCTTCGACGGCGAGACGATCCGCTTCTTCATGGTCCGCACCCACTACCGCAGCGCGGTCAACTTCAGCGACGCCAACCTCGACGACGCGAAGAGCGCGCTGCGCCGGCTCTACACCGCGCTCGATGCGGTCGCCGCTCGACGCACCCGCGGTCGTCGACTGGAGCGATCGGCGCGCCGCGGCCTTTCGCGCGGCGATGAACGACGACTTCAACACGCCGATCGCGGTGGCGGTCCTGTTCGAGCTCGCCGCGGAAGTGAACCGCAGCAAGAGCCCGACGCGACGCGGCGCTGCTGAAGGGCCTCGGCGCGACGCTCGGCGTGCTGCAGCAGCCGCCGCGTGCCTTTCTGCAGGCCGGCGCCGGCCTCGACGAGAGCTCGCATCGCGGCGCTGATCGAAGAGCGGCGCGCCGCCAAGGCGCGCGGCGACTATGCCCGCTCGGACGCGATCCGCAGCGACCTGGCGGGCCAGGGCGTCGTCCTGAAGGACACGGCGCAAGGCACGACCTGGGTGAAGGGCTGACCGTGCCGAGCGCTGCCGAGCCGGTCCCGCGTCGCCGACTTCTGGGACGACGCCTGCAAGCACCTGGTCAAGCGCGACCGGGTGATGAAGAAGCTCATCCCGCGTCTCGGCGACGGCCGACTCGAAAGCCGCGGCGACGCCTTCACGACGCTGGCGCGCTCGATCGTCGGCCAGCAGATCTCGGTCAAGGCGGCGCAGGCGGTCTGGGACCGCTTCGTCGCCCTGACCGCCGGCCCGGCGCATCGCCTCGCGCCGAATGCCGTGCTCGCGCTCGACGCGCCGCACATTCGCGCCGCGGGGCTCTCGGCACGCAAGGTCGAGTACCTGTGCGACCTGGCCGAGCATTTCCAGTCGGGCGCGGTGCGGCCGTCGCAGTGGCGCCAGATGGACGACGAGGAGATCATCGAGGAGCTGGTCGGCATCCGCGGCATCGGCCGCTGGACCGCCGAGATGTTCCTGATCTTCCACCTGCTGCGCCCGAACGTGCTGCCGCTCGACGACATCGGCCTGATCAAGGGCATCAGCGTCAACTACTTCAGCGGCGAGCCGGTCTCGCGCGCCGAGGCGCGCGAGGTCGGCGACGCCTGGGCGCCGTTCCGGTCGGTCGCCACTTGGTACATTTGGCGCAGCATCGACCCGTTACCGGTCAGCTACTGACAACGATGACGAAGAGACATTTCCTGGAATTCGAGCAGCCCGTCGCCGAGCTCGAAGCGAAGATCGAAGAGCTGCGCTACGTGCAGAACGAATCGGCGGTCGACATCTCGGAAGAGATCGATCGCCTGAGCAAGAAGAGCCTGCTCCTCACCAAGGACATCTACTCGGGCCTGACGCCGTGGCAGGTGACGCAGATCGCGCGCCATCCGCAGCGGCCGTACACGCTCGACTACGTCAACGAGGTGTTCACCGATTTCCAGGAGCTGCACGGCGACCGCGCCTTCGCCGACGACCAGTCGATCGTCGGCGGCCTGGCGCGCTTCAACGGCCAGGCGTGCATCGTCTTCGGCCACCAGAAAGGGCGCGACACCAAGGAGCGGGCGGCGCGCAACTTCGGCATGTCGCGGCCCGAGGGCTACCGCAAGGCGCTGCGGCTGATGAAGCTGGCCGAGAAGTTCGGCCTGCCGGTGTTCTCGTTCGTCGACACGCCGGGCGCCTATCCCGGGCATCGGCGCCGAGGAGCGCGGCCAGTCGGAGGCGATCGGCCGCAACATCTTCGAGATGGCGCAGCTCGAGGTGCCGATCATCGTCACCATCATCGGCGAGGGCGGCTCGGGCGGCGCGCTGGCGATCAGCGTCGGCGATCAGCTGCTGATGCTGCAGTACTCGATCTACTCGGTGATCTCGCCCGAAGGCTGCGCCTCGATCCTCTGGAAGACGGCCGAGCGCGCGGCCGACGCCGCCGAGCAGCTCGGCATCACCGCGCATCGCCTGAAGGCGCTCGGCCTGGTCGACAAGATCGTCAACGAGCCGGTCGGCGGCGCGCATCGCGACGCCAAGCAGATGGCCGCCTTCCTCAAGCGCGCGCTGAACGATGCTTTCCGGCAGGTGAGCGACCTGCCGGTGAAGGAGCTGATGCAGCGCCGCTACGACCGGCTGCAGTCCTACGGCCGCTTCAGCGACACCACGGCGCGCTGACGCCGAAAGCCCGGCGCAACGGGTCGCCGTCGCCTACAGCGGCGGGCGCGATTCGACCGCGCTGCTGCACGCGACGCTGGCCGCCGCCGCGCCGCTCGGCATCTCGGTGCTCGCGCTGCACGTCCATCACGGCCTGAGCGCGAACGCCGACGCCTGGCTGGCGCATTGCCTGGACCGCTGTGCGGCGCTGGGCGCGCGCCGGCAAGCCGATCGAGTTCGTCGCCGAGCGAATCGTGGAGCGACCGCAGCCCGGCGACAGCATCGAGGCGTGGGCGCGCAAGGTGCGCTACCGCGCCCTGCGCCGGATGGCGCTCGCGCGCGGCGTCGACCTCGTCCTCCTCGGCCACCATCGCCGCGACCAGGCCGAGACCTTTCTGCTCCAGGCACTGCGCGGCGGCGGCGTCGCCGCGCTCTCGGCAATGCCGAAGCGGGTACGTCGCGACGGCGTCACTTGGGTGCGGCCCTGGCTCGAAACGCCGCGCGAGGCGATCGAGGGCTACGCGCGCACGCATCGGCTGCGCTGGCTCGACGACGAGAGCAACGACGACGTCCGCCTGGCGCGCAACCGCCTGCGCCGCCAGGTCTGGCCGTCCTTGCTGGCGGCGTTTCCGGACGCCGAAGTGACGCTGGCGAACGCCGCCCGCGTGGGCGCAGCAGGCGGCCGGCGCGATCGATGCGATGGCCGCCGCCGATCTGACGAGCATCGCTGCGCGGGGCCGACTTCGATCTCGCGGCATGGCGGGCCTGCCCGAGGTGCGCCAGCGACCGGCGCTGCGTCGCTGGCTGGCGCTCGCGCTCGGCGCGCCGGCACCGGCGACGCTGGTCGAACGCCTGCTGGCGCAGGCGCTCCCGACGGGCGCGCGGCGCTGGCCCGTCCCCGGCGGCGAGCTGCACAGCTACCGCGGCCGTCTTGGCTTCGCGGCCGGCTCGGCCGCGGCGACCCACGACGCCGAGCCTTTGACCATCGACTTGAGCCGGCCCGGCCTGCACGAGGTCGCTGCCTGGCGCGGCGCGTTTCGCGTCGAGGTCGTTGCGCGTGGCGGCGTCTCGACGCGGACGGCGGCGCGCCTCGTCGTTCGCGCGCGTCGCCCGGGCGACCGTTTCCAGGCCGGCGCGGCGCGACCGCCACGCAGCCTCAAGCTCCAGTTCCAGAGCGCCGGCATCGCCGAGCCGGCGCGCGCCGGGCTGGTCGTCTGCAGCGCCGAACAGATCGTCTTCGTTCCCGGGCTCGGCGTCGATGCGCGTGCCGTCGCCGCCGCCGCCGAGCCTCAGGTCGCGCTGACGTGGCTGCCGCGCCGAAGCGGCCTGGCCGACGGCCGCTGGCTAGAATCGCTGTCCTTCTTCGGCGCCGGGCGCGCCGTGCGCCGTTCCGGCCGCATCGAGACGCGCCGCTTTTCCCATGGCATTGATCGTTCACAAGTACGGCGGCACGTCGATGGGCTCGCCCGAGCGCATCCAGAGCGTCGCGCGCCGGGTCGCCAAGTGGGTGAGGGCGGGCCATCAGCTGGTCGTCGTGCCTTCGGCGATGAGCGGCGAGACCAACCGGCTGCTCGCGCTCGCGAAGCAGGTCGCACCCGAGACCGCGACGGCACCGGCGCTGCGCGAGCTCGACATGATCGCCGCGACCGGCGAGCAGGTCTCGGTCGGGCTGCTCGCGCTCGCCCTGCAGGCCGAGGGCGTTGCCGCCGTCAGCTACGCCGGCTGGCAGGTGCCGATCGCGACCGACGTCGCCTACACCAAGGCGCGCATCCAGAGCATCGACGACGTCCGCGTTCGCGCCGACCTCGCCGCGGGCAAGGTGGTCGTCATCACCGGCTTCCAGGGCGTCGATCCCGACGGCCACATCACGACGCTCGGACGCGGCGGCTCGGACACCTCGGCGGTGGCGATCGCCGCGGCGCTCAAGGCCGACGAGTGCCTGATCTACACCGACGTCGACGGCGTCTACACCACCGACCCGCGCATCGTCGCCGACGCCCGGCGCCTCACCACCATCAGCTTCGAGGAGATGCTCGAGATGGCGAGCCTCGGCTCGAAGGTGCTGCAGATCCGCTCGGTCGAGTTCGCCGGCAAGTACCGCGTGCCGCTGCGCGTGCTCTCGAGCTTCACGCCGTGGGACATCGAGATCGCCGAAGAGGCGCGCTCGGGTACCCTCATCACCTTCGAGGAAGACGTCAAGATGGAACAAGCCGTCGTGTCCGGCATCGCCTTCAACCGCGACGAAGCCAAGATCAGCCTGATGGGCGTGACCGACAAGCCCGGGATCGCGCACCTGATCCTCGGCCCGGTCGCCGACGCGAACATCGATGTCGACGTGATCATCCAGAACGTCTCGCACGACGGCCGCACCGACTTCTCGTTCACGGTGCACCGCAACGACTACGCGCGCACGATGGCGCTGATGAAGGAAGCGGTGATCCCGAAGACCGGCGCCGCCGGCCTGCTCGGCGACGACCGGATCTGCAAGGTGAGCATCGTCGGCATCGGCATGCGCTCGCACGTCGGCGTCGCGAGCAAGATGTTCGCCGCGCTGAGCGAGGAGGGCATCAACATCCAGATGATCACGACGAGCGAGATCAAGACCAGCGTCGTGCTCGACGAGAAGTACATGGAGCTCGCGGTGCGGGCGCTGCACAAGGCGTTCGATCTGGATCAGGCGCCGGCCAAGGGCTGACCGCCGGCGAAGCGCCGGCGCGCGGAGGTCGAGCCGCTAGAATCGCGCCCGACGGAGCTGTGACCGAGTGGCCGAAGGTGCTCCCCTGCTAAGGGAGTATGTGGGCAAAACCTGCATCGAGGGTTCGAATCCCTGCGGCTCCGCCAAGGATCGATCTGCACAGGTCGCCTTGCACCCCTCAAAAAGCCTCCGTGCCCCCGTAAACAAGCCCTCGCAGTGTCCGACTAGCACGCCTTGGCTCGGTTGACAGCGGGGCGCAGTCTGGTACATCGGGGGGCATGCCCCCGGATTCGCTGGGGCACCACGGAGAGAAGACCCCCAATGAGTGACCCGACCCCGAGCGCCGCTCGACACCCCGACGAGCAGGCAATCACGGCGATCCTGACGAAGATCGCCGACCGCGTGAACCACGACCTGATGCGCGACCAGTTGCGCCAGTTGCGCGCGCTTGGCTACCGCGTTGCGCTCGATGTGGTCGACGGTGCCGTCGAGTTCACGATCGCGCCGTTACTTGGCGGTGCCGTCGCGATGCTGACCGACATCGCCTGCAAGAAGGCCGCATGCCCCCCTGATCGACCGCGCAAGCGCTTCGCCGACTCGCTCGGCATGTACCTGGAGGTGACGCCGGCCGGTGGCCGCTACCTGCGCCGCAAGCACTGCTACGGCGGGGTCGAGAAGCGTCTCGCGCTCGGCGTCTATCCCGAGGTGACGCTCGCCGAAGCGCGCCAGGGCAGGGACGCGGCGCGCAAGCTGATCGCGCAGAACATCGACCCCTCAGAGCACAAGCGCGAGCAGAAGATCGCCGAGCAGACTGCGAACGGCAACACCTTCGAGGCGGTCGCGCGGGGGCGTGGTTCGAGCAGTGGAAGGGCGCCGAAGTCGCCGCGCCATGCCGACTATGTGATCCCCCGCAGGCTTGAGGCTGACGTGTTTCCCCGCCGATCGGTCGCCTGCCTGTGTCCGAGTTGAAGTCGCAGAGCGTTCGTGAACGTGGCCAAGCAGATCGAGGCGCGAGGCGCTCTCGGACACTCGCTCAAGCGTGTTTGCAGACGTGCTCGCAGATCATGCGGTTCGCCGTCGCCCATGACTTCGTGGAGCGCAACACCGCCCTGGATGTGAAGCCGGCCGACGTGCTGCGTCAGCGCGTGGCGACGAACTACGCGAGGCTCGACGCGAAGGAGATGCCAGAGCTATTGCGCAAGATGGCGTCCTATCCCGGCAACCCGTACACGCGCGCCGCGTTGCAGTTGATGGCGCTCACGTTCGTGCGCACGTCGGAGTTGATCGAGGCGACCTGGGACGAGTTCGACCTCGACGCCGCCGAGTGGCGCATCCCCAAGGAGCGCATGAAGATGCGGACGGCGCACATCGTCCCGCTGTCGGCGCAGGCCGTCGATGCGCTGCGATGCCTGCACGAGTTGCGCAGCATCTCGAACCGGGTGTTCCCCGGCGAGCGCGACCACGAGAAGGCCATGAGCAACGGCGCGATCCTGATGGCGCTCCGGCGCATGGGCTACGCGAACCGGATGACGGGGCACGGGTTCCGAGGCGTCGCCTCGACGATCCTGCACGAGCAGGGCTTCCCGCACGAGCACATCGAGGTGCAGCTAGCGCATCTCCCTGGAGATGAAGTCTCGCGCGCCTACAACGCCGCGCGCTACGTCGCCGATCGCCGCAAGATGATGCAGTGGTGGGCCGACCACCTCGACACGCTGCGCCAGGGCAACGTGTTCGCGCTGGCCGCATAAAACCGATTTAGACTCGCGACAGACCACCCGTGTCGGCTCGCTGCGTGAGCAGCAAAACCGAGACGGTTCCATACCCCCGAGATTCCCCGCAAGGGGCTCCCGTGAGAGACCACCGCGACGACGCCCGGATCGGCGTCGGGTGTGTTCTCGCCGGAGTTTCCCGGTATGGCAGTCCCCCCAAAAGCGCAAGCGAAAGCGAAAGCGCCCGAAGCGAAGGCTCTCGCCCTCGCGCAGTCCGCCTTGTTCGTGCTGCCCCCCGTGGGCGAAGCCTTGCTCACGATCGATCAGACCGCCGCTTCCTACGGCGTCCTGCCGCAGACGATCTGGGACTGGCTCAAGAACGATCCGAGCTTCACTCCGAGGCCGGTACGCAAGGGAACGAGGTTCACTCGACTGCGGCTCTCCGAGGTTCGCACGCACATGGCGAACATGCGCGACGACGACGCGGGCCAGGCCGCGGTGATGGCGGAGCGTCGCAAGCGACCGCCGCTCGACGTGGTGAAGCCGGAGCCGGAGAAGCCGACCCGAACGACAAAGGCCCCCGCGCAAGCGGAGGCCGCGTGAGCACCGCCCGATTAACCGACGACGAGCTTGCCCTCGTCGTCGGGCGGGTTCGCGCAACGCTGGCGAGACTCGGCGACGCGGCCGACGATCCGATCGTCGTCGACAACGTGATCGACGACGAGATCGCGCTCGCGATCGACTACCGGCGAGGACCGCCTGGACGTGAGAACGGCCCCGGTCAGGGGCCGTCCGGACCATCACCACCACGAAGACAAGAACGCGCCAGCGCATGCTACTCCGGCCTGGAGCGCGTCATGCTGACGGTGCTGCTGAGTGGCCGGATCGTCGGCTCCGACCCGATCCAGAAGACCGGCGCGAGCGGCAAGCCCTTCACCGTCGCCAAGGTCACGTTCGCCCAGGACGGCGACTGAGCCCGGCTTCGCGAACGTCATCGCATTCAACGGCGCAGCCGAGCAGTTGGCGCGATTGAAGAAGGGCGACGACGTTGCGCTCTCCGGCCGCGCTGGCGTGCAGGGCTGGCTCGACAAGAAAACCGGCGAGCCGAAGGCCGGCGTGCGCGTGGTCGCCGAGCATCTGTTGTCGCCGTACCAGATCAAGCAGCGCCGCAAGCCCGCCGCAGAGGGTGCGCCATGACGCCCGCCGCGATCGACTGGAACGGCCCGGCGCGGCAGCCTTGTCCGCAGTGTGCGAAGCCGAAGGACAAGGCGTTGTCCGTGACGCAGAGGCCCGAGGGCGCGATCGCGTACTGCCATCGGTGCGCGGGCACGTGGTTCGAGCGCGAGCGCGAGCCTCGCCCGCGATCGCGCACGCTCGACGCCGAGGCTCGCGCTGCTGCCGCACGCGCCCAGGCGCAGAGCACCGAGGCCGAGCGCCACGCCGAAGCTGCACGGCGGGCGCGTGCAATCTGGAATGAGGCGCTGCCGGCGCCGGCCGATCACCCGTACCTCATGCGCAAGCGCTGCATGCCGCATGGAGCCCGCGGACCGACCGCGACGGCTGGCTCGTCGTGCCGATGTTCGTCGGCGAAAACTCTAAAGTGACTTTAGAGTTTCCGGCCGGCGAGCTCGTGAACGCGCAGCGGATCGCGTCCGACGGCGCGAAGCGTTTCTATCCGGCGCCCGCGCTGTCGGCGCCGCGCTCGCTCGACGACTGCAACCTCGACGACGATCTCGTCTCGTCGCCGAAGGCTTCGCCACTGCCGCCACGGTCCACGAAGCGCGGGCGCTGCCCGTCGTCGTCGCCTTCTCGGCCGGCAACCTCGTGGCCGCGGCCGGCGGCGCTGCGAGGTTCCCCGAGGCGGCCATCCTGATCGCCGGCGACAACGACGGCCGAACGGGCTGGAGGCTCGCAGGCGGCCGCGATCGCCGTCTGCGTCACGTTCGTCATCCCCGACGCCCGGCGACGACGAACGACCTGATGCCCGCGCTGGCGGGCGGGCGTCAACGTGCCGCTGCGGCGGCCGAGAAGATCGCGAGGACAGCGTGACGACAACCGAGACGGTGGCGCGTCGGTGCACTCGTTCCCCGTCGAGCCGCACCCGCTGCACAAGTACCTCGACTTCGATGGCACGCCGAACGCGCCGGAGATGGTGATCGACGGCGTGATGCAGGCGGGCCAAGTCGTGCTCACGGGACCGAGAGGCTGCGGGAAATCGACGATCGCGATCCGCTCGCGCCTGGCCGCGCATCTGTGCCGCGCCGATCACCCGCTGCGCCCGAAGCTGCGCAGTAACGTCGTCTACATCGCCGAGGACGCGAGCAGGCCAAGCTCACCGCGCCGGCGATGGCGCGCCGCTGTGGCCGCTGTCGGGTTCGACGACGTGCGCGAGCGGATCAAGTT
Organism: uncultured beta proteobacterium; assembly: GCA_963766315.1. GTDB lineage: Bacteria > Pseudomonadota > Gammaproteobacteria > Burkholderiales > Burkholderiaceae_C > Schlegelella_A. Next base: position 5,666 of record CAVXZM010000015.1, on the reverse strand, counting down.
CGTGCAGGCCGTGCTCCTGCGGCCGAGGAGATCGTCGAGGCCTGCCGACGATTGCTCGAGCTCGGCGTCGAGAACGTGTCCGCTGGTGACCGGCAACCGCTTCATCGCCCGGCCGTTCGTCATCCTCGACACCCGCAACGCCATGATCGCCGGAAGACGAAAACGCCAATGCAGAAGCGTCGCAGGCGCTCGCGATGTTGCGCGAGCGATTCGATGTGCCGACGCTGCTGATCGCGCACCCGGCGAAGGGAAACGCCGGCTCGACGCGCGGCGCGGGCGCTTGGGAGGCGGACGCGCATCAGGTGATCTACGTCGTCGATGCGAAGACGCGCGCTCGCACCGTTCACCTTGCCGCCGATGCCGAGCGCGACGCGAAGCGCCGTTTCGAGACGGACACCGACTACCTGAAGGTCGATAGCGACGTCGTGATCTTCGAGGCGATCGATCCGCTCGAGAATGTCGACATTCGCGTGCGCTCTGCGACCTGATACCCGAGGCCGCGAGCGGTGCGCAAGTCCGCGCCGACGAGGCGGACACCCTGCGCGTGCTGGCCGCAGTTCGTGACGGCGCGACCAGCGCGAACAGGGTCGTGCTTGCGCTCGGCGGCAAGAGGGAGCGCCTCCTGGATCTGATCCGCACGATGAAGTGACGGCCTGCTGTACGACAAACGACGGCGCGTTCCCCCGGTTCCCCAGCCGGGAACTGATCTGCACCGTTCTCGGACTCGCGAGGTTGCGGTGATCCCCAGGCGTTCGAGCTGGTTCCCAAAGCCCGGTTCCCCTACTAAGAGAAGGAACCGGAGGACCGCTCGCCAGCCGCTGTCGCTTTGCTCGGCGGCTGCGGCGGTTGGACGCCTGCGGCCGGAACCGCTGGTTCCCATCGGTTCCCTCGCGATCGGGAACCGCTGATGAGCTTCGCGCCGCCTTCCCTCGTCGTGCTCGCCGATCCGGATGGCTGCTGGCGCCGCATGCGCGACTGGCTCGCGACCGATCACCCGGCGGAGCCTGCACCGGTGCCGGCCCGCGATGCGAAGTGGCAGCGACGCGGCCGGGGCACGTCGCCGAGCACCACCATGGCCGATCTGCTCGCGCTGGTCGCCGACGCCGAGCAACGCGGCGAGGTTGTTTCCTGCGCGGCCCAATCCGAGTTCGGCGTGGGCCGGCTGCTGTCGCGCAGCGCAGAGGCGGTCGCCTTGCAGCGCAGCGCAGAGGCGGCGGGGTTGCTGGCTCGCAGGCAATACCGCGACACGAAGAACATCCGGCGCGGGCGATGGACGCTGACCCAGGCCGGGCGCGCGTACCTCGCAGCGGAGGGCGAGGCGTGAACCCTAGACCTTCTCTAGAGTTTTCAGTCGTCGAAATATCGGCCGTTCGCGTCAGCGGGCGGCGCCGTCACTGCGACGACGCCGAGGCGCTTGCGACCCCGAGGCGACAGACCGAGCGCGTCGGCGTACTTCGCCACGTCATGCCCCAGCGCGCCGATGAGGGCGACGAAGGGATGCCGGCGCAGGCCGAGCTTCGGTTGCTCGATGGTCGAGGGCTTGCCCAGCGCCTCCCATGCCGCGCGCGCGTCGGCAAGCTGGCCGACCGATTCGCAGTACGCGAGGACGATCGACCTGTCGAGGCTGAGATCGACGCCGATCATCACCAAGCTCGGCGCGATCCTGACCCACTCGGCCCGCGCCGACGCCGACATCGGGAAGTCGGCGGGCGGATCGAGCGTCGGCGACGACACCGGCACCCGGCGCGGTCGCCTGTGATGCGACGGCGGGCGCTGGATCGGGACGACGACGGCGGAGTCGGGGGCGGTGGGCTTTTTCATGCGCGCCAGTGTGCCGGGCTTAAACGAAAAACGGAAAAACGGGGGGCGGTGTGCAGAAACGGCTGCGCTAGGTTTCCAGCGAAAGTCTGTAGAGAGTTGCTTCCCCCATTCCCCTCGCGCACGCACCCCGCAGGCTTGCGAGGCGGGCGCGTGGCGAACGATCGCGCCCGCGTCCGATGCTTCCCCTTCGCCACGCCGATTGCCCGTCCTGGCGGTCCTCGTCGCTGACGACTACCCGTCACCACCAAGGAGCACAACACCATGTTTCTCGAAACGGCAAACCCGGCGAAGTTGACCGCCGCACGGCAGGCGATGATCGCGGCCGCACGCCAGTTGCTCGACACGCTCGGCGACATCGAGGGCTTCGACTCGATCGCGCTCGACGCTGGCGACAGTCTCGGCGTCGAGGTGACGATCGGCCCGATGAGCCCTTCGCCTGTCGTCGCGCTCACGCACGTCTCGGCCGATGGCGTGCGTCGCGTCCTGGCGCACGTCGCAGTGGCCGAGCCACCGCCGAATGCGCATTGAATCTGTTGAAAATTTTCAACACATCGATACGATAGGCGCAAGTGAGTCGGACGAGGCAGGGATGTCGCGACGGCTGCACGCTTGGCAGGGATGCCGGGCACTCGACGTTATGCACTCATCGGCCACGCACGTCGCGCGGTCGCTTACGCAACACGCGAGGCTCGGCACTGTCCGTTCACCTCGCGCAATCTTTCGAGGTGAAGCAATGGACAACGATCTCGCAGCGGCTGTGAAAGCCGAACTTTCTCGCATCGGCTCTAGCGTGGACAAGGGACTCGGCGCGAGCAAGGAACGCATCGAGGCGCTACAGGCTCGCGTCTTCGAGTTGGAGCAGAAGGGCGCGCGTCGCAGCGGCACCAGTGCATCTGTCTCGGGCCATGGCCCGCGTCTTAGCCAAGTTGCCGATGCCGTCATCGCGGGACGAGGGAATCGAACAGTCATCGCGCGATGGTGGCGGACATGAGCATTCGCGCGGCCGCTGTGCCGCTCACGGGCGCCGACTTGCCACCGACGAACATCGGCATGACGAGCGTCTACAGCGGCGCGCTGGGCAGGCTGATCACGTTGCTGCCGGTGCGACGCGTGGACTCGGGCAATTCGATCACGTTCACGCGCGTCGGCTACGCGGCCGGCGGCAACGCGGCAGCGGTGCAGAGCGCTGAACTGGCCGCGAAAGCGCAATCGACGGTCGAGACGACGCCGGTAACGCTGGTGGTGCCGACGATCGCGCATTGGGTCGAAACGTCGAAGCAAGTCTTGGACGACGCGTCCGAGCTTCGGTTGATCCTCGACGGCATCCTGATCGGTGGCTTGCTCGATGCGGTGGACAAGCTGATCTTCCAGAGCTTGAGCGCGAGCGGCAACTACATGCCCTTCGTGGCGGTCGCTGGTGAGACGGCGGGCGACTCGGTCGCGAGGATGTCGGCAGAGATCGCGATGCGTGGTGGCAGCGACATTGCGATCGCGATGGCGCCGTCCGACTATCTTGCGATGACGACGAAGAAGACTTCGGGCAGCGGCGACTACCTGGGCGTGCCGGCGAACCTCGCGAGCATCGTCTCTGCGGTCGCGGCGGTGCCTGCGGGCAAGCTGCTCGGGTTCGCACGGCCGAGCGGTGCGTCGTGGGCCGAGCGGATGGGCATCACGCTTGTCTCCGGGTTGAAGGACGACCAAATTGTTCGCAACGCACTCACAAGTTTGGTCGAGTGCAGGGGTGTGACGCTGGTCAGCAACCCGGCGCACGTCTCGTTCGGCAACCTCGACGAGCGGCACGACGACGACGGCAGCAACGCCGCCGACGAAGTGATGTGCCCCCGCACTTGATGCCGTGCTCGCGCGCCTCGACTACGGCGAACGGCCGACGCCGGCTGAGCTTTTGGCGTTGGACATCGAGAGCGGCGTCGATCCGGCCGAGGCGCAGCGCAACGCTGCGCGCTACGCGGACGCGATCGGCGCGAGTGCACCCGGCGCTACGTCCGGCGAGGCCAAGGCGCTCGCCGCCTTGCGCGGCTTCAGGCTGGTGGGCACGTGATGGACCGTACCGAACGTGGTCCGCGCGGCCACTCCGTTAGCGCCTCTACGCGAGGCCCACCCTCTGTGGCTGAGTCCGATCAATCGCGCGGCCAGACGATGAGTCTTTTATTGCTTGCGGATCAGGTAGGACGCACTGTTGCGGGCGCCGGCCAGGGTCGATGGCTGGGGCGGCGCTATGCGTTCCCCCTGCGCCCAATGGCGGCCCGACCAAGCGCGCCAGTATTCGGCGTCGAGGAGCTCGCCGCCGGTCGTCGCCAGCCATGCGTCCAACTCGCGCCGGCTGTACGACCGGCACATATACGGCAGCTTCGCGCTGGCCGGATCGGCGTCCGGCATTCTGGTAGTGTCCTCGATGAACTCGCGCTCAGTGTAGGGCCCGGCCAAGACGAGGTGCCCGCCAGGCTTCAGCAGCGCCATGATCTTGCGCACTGCGCCCGGGTGGTCCTTTATGTGCTCGAGGACGCTGATGCACGTCACCATGTTGAACGAACCGGTGCGCGTGGTCCGCGTAATGTCGTCGTCCTCGACATGCCAGTGCCGATTGAACATTCCGGCCGGCCAATAGTCGCTCACGTTGTCGATCGCGGTGACGACGCAGCCGCAGTCGTTGATGAGGGCGGGCAGGGCGGTCGTGCCGCTGCCAACGTCGAGCACCGTCTTCGGCGCGCAGCGGTTGATCGACCGGAAGACGGAGCCGTACTCGGCGGGGCGCTCGTTGTGGCGCCTGAACTGCTGCGACGCGGCGGTCGCCGCCGCGGTCTTGCGCATGTAGGCCGCGCCGAGGCGATGGACCATGGACTTGATTCCCATGGGCCGGCATGCTACCCCGTGGTCGGCTCGTGTAACCCCTGATGCAAACTCCAGCGCTTGAGGGGGTCGCGCTAGAGGACGCAGACCCCGAACCGGGGGTCAGAGGCCCGGTGACTTTTACCGGCCGTCTGCGCGCTTCGCCTCGAAGAGGCGCCACAGACGCTGCCCTGCCTCACGCATTGCGTAGAGGCTGACGACAACGGCGACCGCCGTCGATGCGACGAACTGCCACCACCACCAGCGCGGGACTTCGGGGTTCTGATGAATCTCGTACATCACGGGCCACGTCTGGAACTGGCGCACAAACACCCAGCCGAAGCCGAGCAGTACTACGGCATTGACCCACGCGCGGTCGGGCCCTCGTTTCTTGAGGATCGCCCAATAGACCACGAGCCCGAGGAACAGGGCGTACCGCCAGGCTTGCCCACGCTTGCCAGCTATGCAAGGTGTAGTTCCAGAAGCCGTATTCGACGGGGTTCATGGCGGGGCCTTTTTCTCAGGTCACGCGGCGTGCCGCGACAAGTCGAGCCAGATCTGAACGCACAGACCAACGAATAGCAGCGCAGTGAGGCCGGCGATCACCCAGGTGAGGATGATCATCTTCTGGGTTTGGCGACTCGCCTCCTGATTGAATTTCTCGACGGTTTCGCGCAGGCGATCGGTTGCGTCGCTGCCAGAGAGTTCTCCGACGCGGATGTTCATTTGGACTACGCGCCTCATTTGGGGGTACGCGAGTCTAGGCGACGCCTCGCAGGGTTCGATCCCGGACGGGTCCGCCATAGCCTCTGCGCCTAGGGGCACATCCGGGGACGCGCCTTGCAGTTCCGCCGCGCTGAATCGAGCACTGGCGCGGGTTTCGGCCGTTCGTTCGGACGACTCCGGCTCCGCCAGGACAATCTCCCGCTAACGTGCATCAAGGTGCAGCGCAGTGCGGTGAGACAAGTTCCAAGTCGTTGATTTGACGACGCTTTCTC
>CAVXZM010000014.1:0-181533 GCA_963766315.1 uncultured beta proteobacterium | reverse complement strand
CGAGAGCAGGAAGCGCGACAGGTCGGGCGGCGGCTTGAACGGCATCAGCGCCTGCAGCTCGGCGGCGCGCGGCGTCATCACGCGGACCTCGACCCGCGCGCCGTCGTGGACGACGCGCAGCGCCAGGCCGGCGCGCTCGATCTGGGCCCGAAGGGCCTGCGTCGACGTGCCGTGGACGGCGATGTCGGCGAGCGCGCTCGCGAACGAGATCCGGCGCGTCCGACCGCCGAGGGTCACCAGGAAGTCGCTGCCCTCGACCTTCACCTCGACCGGCGTCTCGCTGCGCTTGCCGGCGGCATCGGTCTCGACGACGACGAACGCCTCGCCGAGGCGCAGCTCGTGGCCGCGGCAACTGGCCGGTCAGGCCCGACGAGCGCGCCAGCAGCCGCCGCTCGAACGCCGCCGCGAGCGCGAGCAGGAAATCGCGGTCGCGGTGCGCGACCGTCACCGCGCCGAAGCCGTGCGGATACTCCTCGGCGATGAAGCCGGTGTTGAAGTCGCCGGCGACGAACCGCGGGTGCGCGAGCAGCGCCGCCTGGAACGGCGATGTTCGCTCGAGATGCCGCGGATCACGAAGCGTTCGAGCGCCTCGCGCATGCGGCGCGATCGCCTCGGCGCGGTCGGTGCCGCAGGCGATCAGCTTGGCGATCATCGAGTCGTAGTACATCGAGATCTCGCCGCCCTCGTACACGCCGGTGTCGACGCGCACGCCGGCGTCCGCCGGCTGCGGCCGCCGGCGCACTGTCGCGCGGCGGCAGGAAGCGCACCAGCCGGCCGGTCGAGGGCAGGAAGCCGCGCAACGGGTCCTCGGCGTTGATCCGGCATTCGATCGCCCAGCCCTTGCGCGCGGACCTCGTCCTGCGTGAAGGCAGCTTCTCGCCGGCGGCGACGCGGATCATCAGCTCGACCAGGTCGAGCCCGGTGATCACTCGGTGACCGGGTGCTCGACCTGCAGGCGGGTGTTCATCTCGAGGAAGTAGAAGCTCTTGTCCTTGCCGACGACGAACTCGACCGTGCCGGCGGACTGGTAGTTCACCGCCTTGGCCAGCGCCACGGCCTGCTCGCCCATGGCCTTGCGGGTCGCGTCGTCGAGGAAGGGGCTGGGCGCCTCCTCGATCACCTTCTGGTGGCGGCGCTGGATCGAGCACTCGCGCTCGCACAGGTAGACCACGTTGCCGTGCGCGTCGCCGAGCACCTGGATCTCGATGTGGCGCGGCTCCTCGATGAACTTCTCGATGAAGACGCGGTCGTCGCCGAAGCGTTGCCTTGGCCTCGTTGCGGCACGACGCGAAGCCCTCGGCGGCCTCGCCTGTCGTCGCAGGCCACGCGCAGGCCCTTGCCGCCGCCGCCGGCGGAGGCCTTGATCATCACCGGATAGCCGATCTTCCTGGCGATCTCGACGGCCTGCTCGGCGCGTCTCGATCGCGCTCGTTGTAGCCGGGGATGGTGTTGACCGCCGGCCTCGTGCCGCGAGCTTCTTCGAGGCGATCTTGTCGCCCATCGCGGCGATGGCGTGCGTGCTTCGGGCCGATGAAGACGATGCCTTCCTCCTCGACGCCGGCGCGCGAACTCCTCGTTCTCGGACAGGAAGCCGTAGCCCGGATGGACCGCCTCGGCGCCGGTCTGCTTGCAGGCGGCGATGATCTTGTCCATCGACAGGTAGGACTCGCGGCTCGGCGCCGGCGCCGATGCAGACCGCCTCGTCGGCCAGCTCCACGTGGCAGCGCGTCGCGGTCGGCCTCGGAATAGACCGCGACCGTCGCGATGCCCATCTGGCGCGCGGTCTTGATGACGCGGCAGGCGATCTCGCCGCGGTTGGCGATCAGGATCTTCTTGAACATGGGCCTGTCGTCGCCTGAGCTCAGAGCGGAATGTTGCCGTGCTTGCGCCACGGGTTGTCGAGCTTCTTGTCGCGCGAGCATCGCCAGCGAGCGGCAGATGCGCTTGCGCGTCTCGTGCGGCATGATCACGTCGTCGATGTAGCCGCGCGCGCCGGCGATGAACGGGTTGGCGAACTTCGCCTTGTACTCGGCCTCGCGCGCGGCGAGCTTGGCCGGGTCGCCCTTCTCGTCGCGGAAGATGATCTCGACCGCGCCCTTGGCGCCCATCACCGCGATCTCGGCGGTCGGCCAGGCGAAGTTGACGTCGCCGCGCAGGTGCTTGGAGCTCATCACGTCGTAGGCGCCGCCGTAGGCCTTGCGGGTGATGACGGTGATCTTCGGCACGGTGCACTCGGCGTAGGCGAAGAGCAGCTTGGCGCCGTGCTTGATGATGCCGCCGTACTCCTGCTCGGTGCCGGGCATGAAGCCGGGCACGTCGACGAAGGTGACGATCGGGATGTTGAAGGCGTCGCAGAAGCGCACGAAGCGCGCCGCCTTGATCGAGCTCTTGATGTCGAGGCAGCCGGCGAGCACCAGCGGCTGGTTGGCGACGATGCCGACCGCCTGCGCCGTCCATGCGGGCGAAGCCGATGACGATGTTCTTGGCGTACTCGGGCTGGATCTCGAAGAAGTCGCCGTCGTCGACGATCTTCAGGATCAGCTCCTTGATGTCGTAGGGCTTGTTCGGGTTGTCGGGCACCAGCGTGTCGAGCGACAGCTCGTCCGCTCGGCCGGGTCGTCGCTCGGGCGCGACGCGGCGGCTTCTCGCGGTTGTTCGAGCGGCAGGTAGTCGAAGAAGCGGCGCAGCATCAGCGAGCGCCTCGACGTCGTTCTCGAACGCGAGGTCGGCGACGCCCGCTCGTGGTCGTGTGCGCGAGCGCGCCGCCGAGGTCCTCGGCGCTCACCTCCTCGTGGGTCACCGTCTTCACCACGTCGGGGCCGGTGACGAACATGTAGGAGCTGTCCTTGACCATGAAGATGAAGTCGGTCATCGCCGGCGAATAGACCGCGCCGCCGGCGCACGGGCCCATGATCACGCTGATCTGCGGCACGACGCCCGAGGCGAGGACGTTCCGCAGGAAGACCTCGGCGTAGCCGCCGAGCGAGGCGACGCCCTCCTGGATGCGCGCGCCGCCCGAGTCGTTGAGGCCGATGACCGGCGCGCCGACCTTCATCGCCTGGTCCATCACCTTGCAGATCTTCTCGGCGTGCGCCTCCGAGAGCGAGCCGCCGAAGACGGTGAAGTCCTGGCTGAAGACGAAGACCAGCCGGCCGTTGATCATGCCGTAGCCGGTGACGACGCCGTCGCCCGGAGAACGTTTGGCCTGCCATGCCGAAGTCGTTGCTGCGGTGCTCGACGAACATGTCCCATTCCTCGAACGAGCCGGCGTCGAGCAGCAGGTCGATGCGCTCGCGCGCGGTCAGCTTGCCCTTGGCGTGCTGCGCGTCGATGCGCTTCTGGCCGCCGCCGAGGCGGGCGCGCGGCGCGCTTGGCTTCGAGCTGCTGGATGATGTCGTGCATGGCTGTGGGTCTCTCGAGTCAATGTGGGCGTCGTGCCGCGTCGACGCCGGCGCTCGTCGAGCAGGCGCCGCGCCGCGACCGACACCGGCAGCCGGCCGGCCTCGACCGCGGCCAGCGTGTCGGCAAGCTGCGCGCGCACCTGGGGATGGGCGCGAAACGCCTGGCGCAGGCCGGCTGTCGATGCGCTCCCAGAGCCAGGCGCGCGCCTGGCCGCGGCGCCGCTCGGCGAAGGCGCCGTGCGCGTCCTGCGCCGCGCGAAACGACGCCACGACCTGCCACACGGCGGCGACCTGGTCGGCGGCGAGCGCGCTCGTCGCCAGCACGCGCGGCGTCCAGGCATCGCCGCGCGCGACGGGCGACGAGATGGAGCGCCGATTCGATCTGGCCGACGGCGCGCGCCGCCGCCGCGCGGATCGAGGTCGGCCTTGTTGACGACGACCAGGTCGGCGAGCTCCATCACGCCCTTCTTGATCGCCTGCAGGTCGTCGCCGGCGTTGGGCAGCTGCAGGAGCACGAACATGTCGGTCATGCCGGCGACCGCGGCCTCGCTCTGGCCGACGCCGACGGTCTCGACGACGACGATGCCGTAGCCCGCGGCCTCGACGACGCGGATCGCCTCGCGCGTCGCCGTCGCCACGCCGCCGAGCGTGCCGCCGCTCGGGCTCGGCCGGACGAACGCGCCGGGGTCGACCGAGAGCCGCTCCATGCGCGTCTTGTCGCCGAGGATCGAGCCGCCGGAGACGCTCGAGCTCGGGTCGACCGCGAGCACCGCGACGCGTTCGCCGCCGGCGATGAGCTGCAGGCCGAGGGTCTCGATGAAGGTCGACTTGCCGACCCCGGGGACGCCCGAGATGCCGAGCCGAAACGCCGGCTGCGCCGGCTCCGGCAAGGCGGTGAGGAAGGCGTCGGCGCGCTGCGCGATGGTCGGCGCGCGTCGACTCGAGCAGCGTGATCGCCTTGGCGACCGCGCGTCGCTGGCGCTCGCCGGGTGCGGCGAGCACCGCGTCGAGCAGGGCTCTGATCAGCTGGCGGCAGCATCGCGACGCGGCGCCGCCGCGCGGTGCTCGGCCAGCGAGCGCTTGATCTGCTCGAGCACGTCCTTCGCGCTCGCCGGGATCGGCGTTCCCGGACCGTAGATGCCCTTGACGCCGGCGTCGTACAGAAACTCGTAGTCGCCGCGCGGAATGACGCCGCCGACGAAGACGACGATGTCGTCGGCGCCCTGCTGGCGCAGCGCCTCGATCACCGCCGGCACCAGCGTCTTGTGGCCGGCGGCGAGGGTCGACACGCCGACCGCGTGGACGTCGTTCTCGATCGCCTGGCGCGCGCACTCCTCGGCGGTCTGGAACAGCGGGCCGATGTCGACGTCGAAGCCGAGGTCGGCGAAGGCGCTGGCGACGACCTTGGCGCCGCGGTCGTGGCCGTCCTGGCCGAGCTTGGCGATCATCACGCGCGGGCGGCGCCCCTCGGCCTCGGCGAAGGCGGCGATCTCGCTCCTTGAGCTGCTCCCAGCCGGCGGCGCTGTCGTAGGCCGCGGCGTAGACGCCCGAGACCTTCTGCGTGTCGGCGCGGTGCCGCCCCCAGGCGGCCTCGAGCGCATCGCTCACCTCGCCGACGGTGGCGCGCAGGCGCACCGCCTTGATCGAGAGATCGAGCAGGTTGCCGGCGCCGCTTTCGGCGCGAGGCGGTGAGCGCGGCGAGCGCGGCGCGCACCGCCGGCCTCGTCGCGCGTGGCGCGCAGCTGCGCGCAGGCGCGCGACCTGGTTGTCGCGCACCATGTGGTTGTCGACGTCGAGCGTGTCGATCGCCGCCTCCTCGCCGAGCTGGTACTTGTTGACGCCGACGATCACGTCCTGGCCGGAATCGATTCGCGCCTGCTTCTCGGCCGCGCTCGCCTCGATCTTGAGCTTGGCCCAGCCGCTCTGCACGGCCTGGGTCATGCCGCCCATCGCCTCGATCTCCTCGATGATCTTCCAGGCGGCGTCGGCCATCTGCTGGGTCAGCGACTCCATCGCGTAGCTGCCGGCCCACGGGTCGACGATCGACGTGATGTGGGTCTCTTCCTGGATCACGAGCTGGGTGTTCCTGGCGATCCGGGCGCTGAACTCGCTCGGCAGCGCGATCGCCTCGTCGAGCGCGTTGGTGTGCAGGCTTTGCGTACCGCCGAAGACCGCGGCCATCGCCTCGATCGTCGTGCGCACGACGTTGTTGTACGGGTCCTGCGCGGTGAGCGTCCAGCCCGAGGTCTGGCAGTGGGTGCGCAGCATCGAGCTCTTGGCCTGCTTCGGCTTGAACTCCTGCATGATCTTGTGCCAGAGGCCGCGCGCCGCGCGCATCTTGGCGATCTCGAGGTAGAAGTTCATGCCGATCGCCCAGAAGAAGCTGAGCCGGCCGGCGAAGGCGTCGACGTCGAGCCCCTTGGCGATCGCGGTGCGAACGTACTCGCGACCGTCGGCCAGCGTCAGCGCCAGCTCGAGCGTCTGGTTCGCTCCCGCTTCCTGGATGTGATAGCCCGAGATCGAGATCGAGTTGAACTTCGGCATGTGCGCTGCCGTGTACTCGATGATGTCGCCCACGATCCGCATGCTCGGGCGCCGGCGGATAGATGTAGGTGTTGCTCACCATGAACTCTTTCAGGATGTCGTTCTGGATCGTTCCTGAAAGCTTGTCCTGCGCCACGCCCTGCTCTTCGGCGGCGACGACGTAGCCGGCCAGCACCGGCAGCACGGCGCCGTTCATCGTCATCGACACGCTCACCGTGTCGAGCGGAATCCGGTCGAACAGGATCTTCATGTCCTCGACCGAATCGATCGCGACGCCGGCCTTGCCGACGTCGCCGACGACGCGCGGATGGTCGCTGTCGTAGCCGCGGTGGGTGGCGAGGTCGAAGGCGACGCTGATGCCCTGGGCGCCGCCGGCGAGCGCCTTGCGATAGAAGTCGTTCGACGCCTCGGCGGTGGAAAACCCCGCGTACTGGCGGATCGTCCACGGCCGGACCGCGTACATCGTCGCCTGCGGACCGCGGATGTAGGGCGGGAACCCGGGCAACGTGTCGGTCGTCGGCAGGCCCTTCACGTCGGCCGCGGTGTAGAGCGGCTTGACGACGATGCCGTCGGGCGTGTGCCAGTCGAGCGCGGCGAGGTCGGCGCCGGGCGCCGAGCGTGCGGCGGCGGCGCGCCAGGCGGCGAGCGCTTCGGGGTCGGCGGCGGAAGGCGATTTCAAGGCGGCTCTCGAAGGGCTGGATCGGTCACGATTATCGCGGCCGCGGCGGCGACAATCCCGGCCATGCCGCGCCCCGCTCGTCAGCCTGATCGCCGCCGTCGCCCGCGACGGCGGCATCGGCCGCTCGCGGCGAGCTGCTGGTCCGCCTTCCCGACGACCTGCCGCGCTTCAAGCGGATCACGATGGGCGCGCCGATCGTGATGGGCCGAAAGACCTGGGATTCGATCGGCCGCGCCCTGCCCGGCCGGACCAACATCGTCGTCACACGTGACCGGAGCTTTCGCGCGCCGGGCGGCGAAGTCGCGCTATCGCTCGACGAAGCGCTCGCGCTCGCGGCCGGCGCGCCGCGCGTCTACGTCATCGGCGGCGCGCAGATCTACGCCCTCGCCCTGCCGCTCGCCGACGAGCTGCTGCTGACCGAGATCGACGCCGAGTTCCCTGCCGACACTTTCTTTCCGGCGTGGCAGCGAAGCCGCTTCGCGCAGACCGCGCGCGAGCCGCACCAGAGCGCCGACGGCGTTGCGCTACGCCTTCACCACCTACAAGAAACTGACCCCGGGAGATTGATATGTCGGAAGAGGGCTTTCACGTTCACGGACCGCACGACCACGCCCTCGAGCACGAGTCGCTGGCCGAGCCGCACGGCATGGCCGGCCGGCTCGCCGTGGCGACCGCGATCATCGCCACCGTCGGCGCCTTGTTCGCCTACATGGGTGGCCTGACGCAGGCCAACGCCGGCCTCTACAAGAACGAGTCGGCGATCAAGAAGACCGAAGCGTCGAACCAGTGGAACTACTACCAGGCCAAGAGCAGCAAGCAGAACCTCGCCGAGCTGGCGATCGAGCTTGCGCCCGAGCCGCGCAAGGCGTTCTACGTCGACGAGGTCAAGCGCTACAAGGGCGAGAAGGAGCTGGTCAAGAAGGACGCCGAGAAGTTCGAGCGCGAGTCCGAGGAGTGGAGCAAGAAGAGCGACGAGCAGATCCACCAGCATCACCGCTGGGCCCAGGCGACGACCGCGCTGCAGATCTCGATCGCGCTGGCGGCGATCGCGCTGCTCACCAGGAGCCTGCAGCTGCAGTACGGCGTCTACGGCCTGGCAACGCTCGGCATGGCGGTCGGCGTTCTCGCCTGGCTGCACATCTAGGAGCAGCCGTCACATCCGACGAAGCCGGATCGCTCAGCGGTTCGACGGCAGCTTCTGAAGCTCGCGCCGCAGCTCGGCGATCTCGATCTGCTTGCGCGTGATCTCCGAGCGCATGCCAGCGACGCGGTCGAGGTACTTCTGGAAGTCGAACTCGTCGATGTGACGCTCGGGCTCGCCGCCGTTGAATTCCTGCTCGAGCGCCGAGAGCTTCGTTTCCTCGCTCTTGAGCTTGCCCTCGAGCGCGCGCCGGGCGTTGCTGGCGCGAGCGCGCAATGCCTCGGAGTCGACGCGTGACGTCGTCTCGAGCGCGGCGGGAGGTGCCGGCGGCGGCGGCGGGGCCGACGCCGCGTCGGCCGACTGGATGACCGTCACCGCCGCGTTTTCGACCTTCTTGCACTTGCGCTTCTCGGCCTCGCTCGCCGAAATGGTGTTGCTGTAGTCGTTGCCGGGACAGCGGTACATGATGCCGCCGTCGCTCGACTGCGCCGCGGCGGGCAGCGCGACGACGAGCGCCAGTGCGGCGGCGAGGGAAGAGATGCGCATGTTCATGGGTCGCCTCGTCGCTGCCGATTCTGGCGCAGGCGCACGCCGGCGACCCGGCCGTTCGTCGGCCTGCGCACGCCGTGCGGCGCGCCTTGCGCCGAAGTTCCCCGGTCCGCGGCATGGCACATGCCGCGGTACGAACTATTTGTCGTCGAGGCCGAGTTCCTGGATCTTGCGCGTGATCGTGTTGCGGCCGATGCCGAGCTTGTGCGCCGCCTCGATCCGCCGGCCGCGCGTGAGCTCGAGCGCCGAGCGGATCAGCTGCGCCTCGAACTCGCGCGTCAGCGTCTCCCAGACCATCGGCTGGCCCGAGCGCAGGAGCTCGCGCGCCTGGCGCTCGAGGCCGCCGAGCCAGCCACGGTCCGCGCCATCGGCCGGGCGGGCCTCGGCGCTGGCAGCGGGCGGCTGCGACTGAGCCGCTGCCGCGGGGGCGCCCGTGCCGTCGGCCGGCATCGGGCTCGGCACGGCCGCGGCGGAAGTTCCGGCCACCGTGCCGTCGCCGGCGACCGCGCGTGCCGGCGCGCGCGGCTGCAGCTCGGGCGGCAGGTCCTTGGCGTCGACAAGCTGCGCCGGCGCCATCACCGTCAGCCAGTGGCAGATGTTCTCGAGCTGGCGAACGTTGCCGGGGTAGTCGAACACGATCAGCCGGGCAATCGCCGCGTCGGTCAGTGCGCTTGCCCTCGACGCCGAGCTCGCGCGCGCTCTTCTGCAGGAAAAAGCGCGCCAGCGGGGCGATGTCCTCGATCCGCTCGCGCAATGCCGGCAGGCGCAGCCGGATGACGTTGAGGCGGTGGAACAGATCCTCGCGAAAGGCGCCGGCCTTGACCCGCTGCTCCAGATCCTGGTGCGTCGCGGCGATCACGCGCACGTTGCTCTTCATCGGGTTGTGGCCGCCGACGCGGTAGAACTGGCCGTCGGCGAGGACGCGCAGCAGCCGCGTCTGCAGGTCGAACGGCATGTCGCCGATCTCGTCGAGGAAGAGCGTGCCGCCGTCGGCCTGCTCGAAGCGGCCGCGCCGCGTCGTCTGCGCGCCGGTGAAGGCGCCGCGCTCGTGGCCGAACAGCTCCGACTCGAGCAGGTCCTTCGGGATGGCCGCGGTGTTGATGGCGACGAACGGGCCGCTCGCGCGCGGGCTGTGCTTGTGCAGCGCGTTGGCGACGAGCTCCTTGCCGGAGCCCGACTCGCCGGTGATGAGGACCGTGACGATGCTCTGGCTGAGCCGGCCGATGGCGCGAAACACGTCCTGCATCGCCGGCGCCTGGCCGAGGATCTCGGGCACCTGCGCCACCGGCGCGTCGTCGCTGCCTTCGTGCAGGCTCTCCTCGACCGCGCGCCGGATCAGGTCGACCGCCTTGGGCACGTCGAACGGCTTGGGCAGGTAGTCGAAGGCGCCTCCCTGGAACGCGCTCACCGCGCTGTCGAGGTCGGAGTACGCGGTCATGATGATGACCGGCAGGTCGCGGTGCTTGGCCTTGATCTTGTTGAGCAGCTCGATGCCCGAGCCACCGGGCATGCGGATGTCGGAGACCAGCACCTGCGGCTCGTCGTCCTCGAGCGCGGCGAGGACGTCGCGCGAGTTGGTGAAGCTGCGGACCGCGAACTCCTCGCGCGTCAACGCCTTCTCGAGCACGAAGCGGATCGACTGATCGTCGTCGACGATCCAGATGGGTTTCATGCGGCTGCGAGTCGGTCAGCCTAGTGGAATGACGATCTTGAAGATCGTTCGCCCGGGCTCGCTTTCGAACTCGACGGTGCCATGGTGCTGCTGGATGAATGTTCGGGCAAGCGTGAGACCGAGCCCGGATCCGCCTTCGCGGCCCGACACGAGCGGAAAGAAGATCCTCTCGCGCAATCGACTCCGGGACGCCCGGCCCGTTGTCCTCGATATGCAATTCCAGTGCCAGACGATAGCGGTGTTTGCCGAGCGTCGCCTGGCGGACGACGCGCGTGCGCAAGGCGATCCGGGCGGTGCCGAGCTCGATCTGCTCGGCCAGCGATTCGGCGGCGTTGCGGGTGATGTTGAGGACCGCCTGGATCAGCTGCTCGCGATCGCCGCTGAACTCGGGAATCGAGGTGTCGTAGTCGCGATCGGTGACCAGGCCGCGCGGGAACTCGGCCAGGATCAGCGCGCGCACGCGCTCGCACACCTCGTGGATGTTGACGTTGCCGACGACGTGGGGCTTCCTGTGCGGCGCGAGCAGCCGGTCGACCAGCAACTGCAGCCGGTCGGCCTCCTTGATGATGACCTGCGTGTATTCCGTCAGCGTCGCGCGACTCGACCTCCATCTCGAGCAGCTGCGCGGCGCCGCGGATGCCGCCGAGCGGATTCTTGATCTCGTGGGCGAGGTTCCTGATCAGCTCCTTGGTCGCTTCGGCCTGCTCGAGAGCGCGCTCCTCGCGCTCCTGGCGGTTCTGCTGCTCGATCTCGACCAGCTCGAAGACGACGTTCCTCGAGCCGTCGATCTGGTTCACCGTGACGTGCACCGGCAGCACGTCGCCGGGAGCGGCCGACGGGCGCTTCAGCAGCGCCTCGAGCCGGCTGGTCGAAAAGGCGTTGTTGCTCACCGCGACGACGGTGTCGCGCAGCACCTGTGCGTCGACGAACCAGTCGAAGACCAGCGCCGCGCGACATCGTCCGGCGCGACAGGCCGAGGACGTTCTCGAACGACGAGTTGGCGAACTCGCATTCGCCTTCCGGCGTGACCACGGCGACCATCGTCGCCAGCAGGTCGAGCGCGGCCTGGGCCGCCGCGTGGCGTGTCGGCGACCCCGGCGATGGCGGAGGCGGGGCCGGCGCGATCACGGTTGCGGCGGCGGCAGCTTCTTGATCTCGCGCTGGATCGCGGCGATGTCGACCTGCTTGCGCGCGATCGCGGCGCGCATGTCGCTCGACCCGGTCGAGGTACTTCTGGTAGTTCTTCTCGTCGCCCAGGCGCTCGGGCTCGCCGTTGTTGAATTCCTTCTGCATCGCGGCGAGCTTGTCCTCTTCGGTCTTCAGCTCAGCCTCGAGGATGCGGCGGGCATCGCTGTCGCGCGCCCGCTGCGCCACCGGATCGACGCGGACGCCGCTGGCGCCGGCCGCCGGGACTGCCGGTGCCCGGGCGCGGCTTGGTCATCTGGATGACCGTGACCGGCGCGCCCTCGAGCTGCTTGCAGCCGAGGCGCTCCGCTTCCTTGGCGGTGATCGTGTTCTTGTAGTCGTTGCCCGGGCAGCGATACATCACGCTGGCGTCGGGCTGTCGTCGGCGCCGAGTGCCGAGAACGCCGCGCCGCAGGCGAGGATCGCCGCGGCGCAGCGGGAAAAGCGGGTGGGCAGGCTCATGCGTCGTCTCCAGGCCTCACAACGCCCGGCGACGCCGCCGCGCCGACAGGCTGGCCGCATTGTCTCGCAGCGGTGCGCCACCACGAGACGTCGAGAAGGCGGCGATGCCATCGCACTTCTCGCTTTGCCTCAAACCAAAAGAGAAGGGGACGGCATCGCCGTCCCCGCTGTCCGTCCTGGCGAAGCCGTTCGCCTACGACGAGTAGTACATGTCGAACTCGACCGGATGGGTCGTCATGCGGAAGCGCGTGACTTCCTGCATCTTCAGCTCGATGTAGGCGTCGATGTAGGTGTCGGTGAAGACGCCGCCCTTGGTCAGGAAGGCGCGACCCTTGTCGAGGTACTCGAGCGCCTGCTCGAGGCTCGAGCAGACGGTCGGGATCTTCGCGTCTTCCTCGGGCGGCAGGTGGTACAGGTCCTTGGTCGCCGCTTCGCCCGGATGGATCTTGTTCTCGACCCCGTCGAGGCCGGCCATCAGCAGGCCGGTGAACGCCAGGTACGGATTGGCGAGCGGATCCGGGAAAGCGCACCTCGATGCGCCGGCCCTTCGGATTGGCGACGTACGGAATGCGGACCGACGCCGAGCGGTTCTTCGCGCTGTAGGCGAGCTTGACCGGCGCCTCGAAGCCCGGCACCAGACGCTTGTAGCTGTTGGTTCCCGGGTTCGTGATCGCGTTCAGCGCGCGCGCGTGCTTGATGATGCCGCCGATGTAGTACAGCGCGAACTCCGACAGGCCGGCGTAGCCGTCGCCGGCGAACAGGTTCTTGCCGCCTTTCCACACCGACTGGTGCACGTGCATTCCCGAGCCGTTGTCGCCGACGATCGGCTTCGGCATGAAGGTCACGGTCTTGCCGTACGAGTGGGCGACGTTCTGGATCACGTACTTCTGCAGCTGCAGCCAGTCGGCGCGCTGCACCAGCGTCGAGAACTTGGTGCCGATCTCGTTTTGTGCCTGCGCGCACCTCGTGGTGATGCACCTCGACCGGGATGCCGAGCGATTCGAGGATCAGGCACATCTCGGAGCGCATGTCCTGGAGCGAATCGACCGGCGGGGTCGGGAAGTAGCCGCCCTTGACGGTCGGGCGATAGCCGGAGTTGCCGTGCTCGTACTCCTTGCCCGAGTTCCACGACGCCTCTTCGGATTCGATCTTGCAGAAGCAGCCCTGACATGTCGACCTGCCAGCGGACGCTGTCGAAGATGAAGAACTCGGGCTCGGGACCGAAGTAGGCGGCGTCGCCGAGGCCCGATGCCTTCATGTAGGCCTCGGCGCGCTTGGCGAGCGAGCGCGGGTCGCGCTCGTAGGGCTTGCCGTCGCCGGGCTCGACCACGTCGCAGGTCAGGATCAGCGTCGGCTCTTCGTAGAACGGATCGATGTTGGCGGTGTCGGGATCGGGCATCAGCTGCATGTCCGATGCCTCGATGCCCTTCCAGCCGGCGATCGACGAGCCGTCGAAGGCATGGCCGCCGGTGAACTTGTCTTCGTTGAAGGCCGAGATCGGCACGGTGACGTGCTGCTCCTTGCCGCGGGTGTCGGTGAAGCGGAAGTCGACGAACTTGACCTCGCTGTCTTTCACCATGTTCATCACGTCGGCGACGGTCTTGGCCATCAATAAATCTCCCAGGCTTTGGAATTCGGTGAGGGGGGCGCGATCGACAGGCCCCCGATCGGGGCCCCAAAATCGCGCACGGAATTTAGCAGAAAGCGTGCCAGTGACAGGGTGGCCGCAGGCGGATAGGCATGGTGCATACGCAGAGCACCGGAATTGGGCCTACGCCCGTCTAGCGCACCAGTTCGGGGCCGAGCTCGGCATTGCCCTGCTTTCAGGCCTTCGATCAGTCGGCGGTAGGCGCGATCGAGCAGATCGGAGTCGCCTTTGACGCCGAGCTCGATGTGCCGGCCCCATTCGGGATGGTCGACGCTCGGCAGGCTGAAGACCTTGATTCCCGGAAACGCCGACTCGATCGTTTCCATCAGCGGCGTCAGCGCCGCCTCCATCGCGCCGAAGACGATGACCGAGCGTTCGCGCGTGGCCGCGGCCGAATGCAGGTGAGCGAAATGATGGTCGAGCACCCACTCGATCATCGGCCACGCCATCACCGGAAAGCCCGGCACGAAGAAGACGCCGCCGTCGCCCGAGCGTACCGCGAAGCCGGCGATCTTGTTGTACGGATTCGGGATGATCTCGGCGCCGGCCGGAAACATCGCCATGTTGAGGCGATGGCGTGTTGTCGTCGCGATCGGGATCGAAGGTCGTGCCCTGCTCGCGCGCGACGTCCTTCATGCGCTCGATGACGAAGTCGCGCGCCTCGGGATGCAGCGCGAGCGGAACGCCGAGCGCGGCCGCGGCGCACTGGCGCGTGTGATCGTCGGGCGTGGCGCCGATGCCGCCGCACGAGAACACGAGCTCGCGGCTCGCGAATGCGTCCTTCAGGTCGGCGGTGATGCGCACCGGGTCGTCGCCGACGTAGCGCGCCCACGCGAGCTCGAGGCCGCGCGCGGCGAGCAGCTCGATCACCTTGGGCAGGTGCTTGTCGGCGCGCTTGCCCGAGAGGATCTCGTCGCCGATGATGATCAGTCCGATCTTCATGCGGCGAATCCTTGCGGCGGCGGGTGGCAGCGCGGGCGGCGGCGCGATGCCCGGCGCCGACGGCGCATCGCGCTCGGCTCGGCGCAACCGCTGCAATGCCGCGAGCAGGTAGTGCGCGAACCAGAGCGACGAGAAGCGCGAAGACCAGCGTGTAGAGCCAGATCGAGACCAGGATCAGGAACGGCGCGAGGACCAGGGTCAGCGCGCTCACCGCCCAGAGCAGCGACGGCGCCGCGCCGAGCGCGCCGCAGACGACGCCGATGCCGAAGCAGCGGCCAGCGCTCGTCGTGCAGGAGAAGCGTCCGCTCGGCGCGGCTGGCATGCAGCGCGACGGCGTCGAACGCCAGGACGCGGTAGGTGAGCCAGCCCCAGATCAGCGGCGGCAGCACGAGCACCAGCGGCGGAATGAACCAGAGCGGAATGCTGACGACGAGAGCGACGAGTGCCGCCACGGTGCAGCCGAGCGACCAGACGAGGCTCGTCCAGAAGCCGCCGCCGCGGCGCTTCTCGAGCTCGGGAAAGCGGCGCGCGCCGACGAGCGCGACGATTGCCGGCGTCATCAGCAGCGCGCCGACGAAGAGCGAGGCGACGACGAACACCGGCACCGCCAACGCGACGATCACGAGCGGCGCGACGACGCTGGTCCAGTCACCTCCGCCGATCGAGCGCAGCCAGCCGAAGAGCGGATCGAGCAAGGTCCAGTCGTCGAGCGTCGCGCGCACCGCGGCGACGGCCGGCTCCCAGTAGAAGTAGCCGAGCGCCGCGGCGCTGCCGCCGACGATGGCGAGCGGCGCGAGCGAGAGCACGATCACCTTCGGATGCAGGCAGTAGGCGGCGGCACGCCAGAACGAATCGAGCAGCTCGCGCGCCGCCGGCCGACGCGTGCTTTCAGTCCGATCCGACATGGGGCGCTGGGCTTGCGAAGCGTGTACCGGCGCGGATGCCGCCGCCGATGAACGAAACCGGAAGTGTACGAGCGGCCCGGTCGCGGGCGAAGAGTGACAAACGCCGCGCTCGCCGGCACGCGGCGTCGCACGCGTGCCAACTCGTAACGCTTTCGCCCGGCGCGCTGCGCGGCTCCCGTCGAGAGGCCCCTACGGGCGCGGGCCGCTGCCTAGAATTTGAGCATGCCGTTACATCCGCCGACCCTGCTCGTCGCTTTCGCGACCATTCTTTTGCTTGCCAGCGGGGCATCGGCGTCGCTCGGTCTGAAGCAGCAGGGCCGGCGCGGCGCGCACTGGTGGCTGACGGCGAACGCCTTCCTCACCATCGCCCTCGTCTTCGCAGGCGATCGTCGACCCGGACGGTCCCGGACGCGCCGATCGCGGCCTTCTTCGCGCTGCAGTGGCCGGTCGTCACCCTAGCCGGCATTCGCCGCTTCTACTCGCGCGGCGCGACCCGCGTCCCCGAGTGGGCCGACCGCGTCGCGCTCATCGTCGCGGCGCTGGCGACGCTCGGCACGTGGCTCGCGCCGATCGACTTCGCGACTCCGGCGCAGGTCTACGCCGCGGCCTCGGTCGGCCTCACGCTCTACGTCGCCGCCGCCGTCTCGCGCCTCGAAGACTTCGCCAGCAGCTCGACCCTGAGGACGCTGCGCCTCGGCCTGGTCGCGGGCGCGCTGGTGCAGGCGGCGTGGCTCGCGGTCGCGATCGCCTTTCTCGGCCCGGTCGTCGGCGCCGCCGATGCCGCGCTCGGCGCGATGCTGACGATAGCCGCGGTCGCGCTCCTGATGACCCAGCTCTCGCTGGTCATGAACCACGAGCGGCGCATCGCCCACCTGATCGCGTCGCAGCGAAAGCTGCGCCACCTCGTCGACGTCGACAACTTGACCAAGCTGCCGAACCGACGCCACTTCCACGAGCTCGCCGAGCGCGCTGTCGAGGCGGCGCGCGACGCGGCGACGATGATCGTCTTCGACGTCGACCGCATGAGTCGCGTCAACGAGCTGCTCGGCCACACCAACGGCGACGAGGCGCTGCGCCAGATCGGCACCGTGCTGCGCGAGACGCTGCGCCGGCGCGACGTCGCCGGCCGCCTCGGCGGCGACGACTTCGCGGTCGTCCTGCCGCGCACCCGACTCGCCGATTCGGCGCTGGTCGTCTCGCGCATCGTCTCGCGCCTCGACGATCGGCAGGTCGCGCCGCGGATCATGCGCGTCGCCCTCAACGTTGGCTCGATCCAGATGCAGCCGAACGAGACGATCGCCGAGGCGCTGCGCCGTGCCGAGGCCGCGCTCGTGACGCGCCGCGACGAATCGCGTCGCGGCGACACGATGCCGCTCGCGCGCGAGCCGGGCCCGGTCGTCCTCGACGAGCCGGCATCGCCGTCGGCGCTGATGAGCCTGATCCCGATCGGCGAGGTCACGCTGAACTGAGGCCGCGCTGCGCCGCCCAAGCCAAGGTGCGGCGCTATCCTTTGCGAATGAACTTGCTCGCCTGAGCGCCGGCCCCTCGCATGCCCGACCTGCCGCTCGCCAGCGTCGTCGCGGCGGCGTTCGTCGTCGTCCTCGCGTACACGGTGTTCGGCCTGACCGGCTTCGGCGCGGCGATCGTCGGCGTGCCGCTGCTCGCGCACTTCTTCCCGATCCGCTTCTGCGTGCCGATGATGCTGGTCTTCGACCTGTGCGCCGGTCTTCTGCTCGGCCTGAAGAACCGGCGCGATGTCGACCGCGCCGAGCTGCTGCGACTGGCGCCGTTCGTGGCCATCGGCATGCTGCTCGGCATCACGGCGCTGGTGCAGGTGCCCGAGCGCTGGTTGCTCGGGCTGCTCGGCGCGTTCGTCGCCGGTTACGCGGCCTGGAGCCTGGCGGGCCGCGGCGGCGCGCGCCCGCTGCGACCGGTCTGGGCAGCGCCTGCCGGCATCGTCGGCGGTGCCTTCACCGCCCTCTACGGCACCGGCGGCCCGATCTACACCGTCTACCTCGCACGCCGGCTCGGCGATGCGAAGCGACTGCGGGCGAGCATCGCGGTGCTGATCTTCTGCACCGCGTGGGCGCGGTTGGCGCTGTTTTCCGCGACCGGACTGTTCGCCCAGCCGTCGCTGCTGCGCCTCGCGATCGTGCTTGCTGCCGTGCGCCGTCGCCGGCTACTTCATCGGCAGCCACCTGCACGGCCGGCTCGCCCCGGCGCAGGTGTCGCGGGCGATCTGGGCGCTGCTGATCGCAAGCGGCATCTCGCTGCTTCGTGCGCGCGCTCGGCTAGCGCAGCTCGCTCACGACGGTGCGCACGGCCCGATCGAGACGCAGCACCGGCCACGAGCGCCGCGCCGCCTCGGCCTCGAGACGCGAATCCGGGTCGACCGCCACCGGCCTGGCGACGACGCTGAGCAACGCGAGGTCGTTGATCGAGTCGCTGTAGAACGTCGCGCCGGCCAGGCTGTCGGCACCCAAGCCTTGATCCGCGAGCCATCCGTTCAAGCGCGTCACCTTGCCCTCGCGCATGTTGAGCACGCCGGCATTGCGTCCGGAAAACCGGCCGGCGATGACCTCGAGTTCGGTCGCGATGAGGTCGGCGATGCAGAGCCGCGCCGCGATCGGCTCGGTCAGGAAGCGGTTGGTCGCGGTCGTGAGGACGAGGCGATCGCCGGCGGCGCGGTGCTGCTCGACCAAGGCGAGCGCCGCCTCGCCCAAACGCGGCGCGATCGCCGCGGCGACGAAGTGCTCGCGCAGCGGCGCCCACTCGGCCGCGCTGCGTCCGGCGAGGGTCGCGGCATAGAAGGCGCAGAACTCCGCCGGCGTGATCGCGCCACGCGCATAACGCTCGGCGACGTCGCGATTGGCGGCCTCGAACGTGACTCGATCGAGGATGCCTTCTTCGATCAGGAAGGCGCACCAGAGCTCGTCGGTATCGCCGGCGAGCAGCGTGCCGTCGAGGTCGAACAGCGCCAGCAGCGGCGCTGCCGTCGCGGTCGCGCCGTGTGCGCTCAAGCCGAGCGCAGGTGCCAGGCGCGCGGCCGCGTGAAAGCCTGGATGCCGTAGGTCGAGAGCGTGACGCCGACGCCGGAATCGCCATGCCCCGACCACGGCAGGCGCGGGCTGACGCGGTCGCAGCAGTTCCAGTAGACGCTGCCGGCGTTGACGCGTGCGAGCAGCTTTCTCGCACGCGTCTCTTCGCGCGTGTACATGCCGGCGGTGAGGCCGTAGCGGGTGTCGTTCATGAGCGCGAGCGCCTCGTCGTCGCCGGCTACCTTCTGGATGCCGATGATCGGCCCGAAGCTCTCGTCGCGCATCAGCGCCATCGAGTGATCGACGCCGGTGAGCACCGTCGGCTCGAACCAGTTGCCGGCGCGCTCGATGCGCTTGCCGCCGACCTGGAGCTTCGCGCCTTTGGCGAGCGCATCGCCGACCTGCTGCTCCAGCACCGCGAGCTGCGGCGCGCGCGTCAGCGGACCGATGTAGCTGCCGTCGGCCGTCGGATCGCCGACCTTGAAGCCCTTCACGGTCGCGACGAAGTGATCGACGAAGGCGTCGTGGATCCGCTCGTGGACATAGATCCGCTCGACCGAGCAGCAGCTCTGGCCGGTGTTGTACATCGCGCCGTCGGCGAGCGACTCGGCGGCGGCCTTCGGGTCGGCGTCGTCGGCGACGTAGGTCGGATCCTTGCCGCCGAGCTCGAGCTGCAGCCGGACCATGCGCGAGCCCATCGCGGCGGCGATCTTCGCCCCGGTCGCGACCGAGCCGGTGAAGAACACGCCGTCGACGCGCTGCTCGAGCAGCGCCGCGCCGACTTCGCCGGCACCGACAGACGGTGATGAAGACGTCGTCGGGAATTCCGGCGGCGTGCAGCAGGCGATCGATGTGCAGGCCGGTGAGGGTCGCGAACTCCGACGGCTTGTAGAGCACCGCGTTGCCGGTCAGGAGCGCCGGAACGAAGACGTTGCCGCCGACGAAATAGGGATAGTTCCAGGCCGAGATGTTGGCGACGACGCCGAGCGGATCGTGGCCGATGCGCTCGCTCATGCCGCCTTCGCTGAAGACGGTCTCGTCCTTCGTCGCGGCCTCGACCTCGGCGAGGAAGAAGTCGATGCGGGCGAGAAAGCCGTTCAGCTCGTTGCGCGACTGCGCCAGCGGCTTGCCGACTTCCTGCGTCAGCGTCCGGGCGAGCGTCTCGAGCTCGGTCGCGACGGCGAGGCGAAAGCGGGCGATCGAGATCGCGCGCTTGGCGAGCGGCGTCGCCTGCCACGCCGGCTGCGCCTTCCTGGCGCGCTCGGCCTTTTTCGCGACGCTGGCCGCGTCGTCGGCGGGAACCTCGGCAATCAGCGAGCCGTCGGCGGGGTTGGTGATCTTCAGCTTGCTCATGCGGGTGCGGGCGGCGCGCGCCGCGGCGAGGAAGTCGTCGAGCAGCGGCCGGTCGTCGAGCGTGCCCTCGCCCTTGCGGTGGAACTCGGGATGCCATTGCACCGCCGCCATGAACGAGCCCGACGGCCGGCGGATTGCCTCGATCATGCCGTCGGCCGGGCACGTCGCCTCGACGACGAAGCCGGGCGCCAGGTCCTTGATCCCCTGGTGGTGGACGCTGTTGACGGTCGCCGCGCGCGTGCCCTCGAAGATCTCGGCCAGCCGCGTTCCGGCGACGAACGCGACGCCGTGCAGGTTGCGGTCGTAGGCCTTGGCGTCGCGGTGGCGAACGCCGCCGGGTCGCTGCGTGTCGATGTCCTGCAGCAGCGTGCCGCCGAAGGCGACGTTCATCAGCTGCAGGCCGCGACAGACGCCGAGCACCGGCTTGCCGCGTGCGGCGAAGGCGGCGAGCAACGCCTTCTCGTAGTCGTCGCGGACGCGGTCGCCGCTCCAGCGCTCGTCGAGCGGCGTCTCGCCGTAGCTGCCCGGCCAGACATCGGAGCCGCCCTCGAGGACGAGCGCATCGAGCCAGCCGGCGTAGTCGGCGAGCGACGCGTCGCCCTTCTGGGTCTCGCCGGTCGGGCTCGGGATCATCACCGCCAGCGCGCCGCTCGACATCACCCAGTGGGCGATCGACTGCTCGACGTACTGCAGCGTCTTGCCGGTGAAGATCGGCCGCGCCGGGTCGGCGTGGAAGAAGCAGGCCGAGATGCCGACCTTGACGCGGTCGCTGTCGGCTGTCTTCACATGGCCTCCGCGAAGAGGCGCTCGAAGTCTTGCGCCGTCACCGGCTGCGGATTCGTCTGGTGGCAGATGTCGGCGGTCGCGACCTCGACCAGGCGCGGGATCGGTCGCGCTTGACGCCCACTGCCGAGCAGGTTCGCGGCGATGCCGATCGTCTGCTTCAGCTGCTTCAGCCAGGTCAGAAACCCCGCGGCGCCGCCGCTCGCGCCGACGACGTGCGCGAGCTCGGCGAACTTCTCCGGCGCGGCGCGCACGTTCCAGGCCAGCACGGTGTCGATCATCAGCGCGTTGGCGAGACCGTGGTGCAGATCGCAGACCGTGCCGAGCGCATGGGCGCACGAGTGGACCGCGCCGAGGTCCTTCTGGAACGCGATCGCGCCCATCATCGAGCTCATCATCATGTCGGCGCGCGCGGCGATGTTGCCCGGCTCGCGCACCGCGGTCGCGAGCGCGCGCGCGGCGATGCGCGTGCCCTCGAGCGCGATGCCGTCGCAGAGCGGGTGATACGCCGGCGAGAGGTAGCTCTCGACGTTGTGCGTGAGCGCGTCCATGCCGGTGGCCGCGGTCACCGCCGGCGGCAGGCCGAGCGTCAGCTCCGGGATCGGCGAAGACGACCTTGGCGAGGATGTTGGGCGAGAACACGATCCGCTTGATGTGCGTGTCGTCCTCGCTGATCACCGAGCTGCGGCCGACCTCGCTGCCGGTGCCCGAGGTCGTCGGCAAGGCGACGAACCAGGGCACGCCGGCGCCGATCGCGCGCACCTGCGGGTGGTCGTAGGCGTACTCGAGCGCCTCGCCGCCTGCCGTCGCGATCACGCCGACGATCTTGGCGACGTCGAGCGCCGCGCCGCCGCCGATGCCGACGACGCCGTCGGCGCGATGGGCGCGATACGCCGCGGCACCCGCCATCGCCTGGCTCGCCGTCGGGTTGCCGAAGACGCCGCCGAAGACGGCGACATCGAGGCCGGCCGCGACCAGATCGGCGCGCAGCTCGGCGATCAGCGGCAATGCCGCGAGGCCCTTGTCGGTGACGATGAGCGGGCGCTTCACGCCCTGCTCGCGCAGGTGCGCGCCGACGAGCTTCCTCGCGCCGGGGCCGAAGTGGATCGTCGTCGGAAACGACGAACTTGGTGATAGCCATGCTCAGATGATCTCGAAGTAGCGCTTCAATTCCCAGTCGGTGACGCCGTCGAGCCACTGGCGCCATTCCCAGTCGCGGGTGGCGGCGAAGTGGTCGACGAAGGCGTCGCCCAGCCAGTCGCGCGCGATGTCGGACTGCTTGAAGATGCGCGTCGTCTCGATCAGGGTTCGCGGGCGCGCGCGGCACGTCGTCCGATCCCTCGTTCGTTCCGGTGATCGGCGCGCCGAGCTTCAATCCCTTCTCGACGCCGTACAGGCCGGCGGCGACCACCGCCGCCATCGCCAGGTACGGATTGACGTCGGCGCCGGGACAGCGCGTCTCGAGCCGGGTCGCCTTCGGGCTGCCGGCGAGGACGCGAAAGCTCGCCGTCCGGTTGTCGATGCCCCAGGTCGGCTTGACGGGCGCCCAGAAGCCGTCGACCAGGCGCTTGTAGCTGTTGATCGTCGGCCAGAACATCGGCGCGAATTCCATCAGGCAGGCGACCTGGCCGGCGACGTAGCTCTCGAACAGCGGGCTCATCCTGCGCTCGGACTTGGCGTCGTAGAAGAGATTGGTCTTGCCGTGCTTGCCGTCCTTCAGGCTCTGGTGGATGTGGCCGCTGCAGCCGGGGTACTTCGCGTTCCACTTGGCCATGAAGCTCGGCATGATCCCGAAGCGCGCGCCGATCTCCTTGGCGCCGGTCTTGAACAGGATCGCGCGGTCGGCCTGCTCGAGCGCTTCGCCGAAAGCGATCGCGGCCTCGTAGACGCCCGGCCCGGTCTCGGTGTGCAGGCCCTCGATCGGCACGCCGAAGGCGAGCATCTCGTCCATCAGCGCGTTCATGAACTCGCGGTTGCGGTTCATGCGCAGGATCGAGTAGCCGAACATGCCGGGCGTGATCGGCTCCGGGTTGACGCCGCATTTCGCGTCCCACGACTGCGGCGTCTCGAGGAAGTTGAACCACTCGAACTCCATCCCGCACATCGCGGCGAAGCCCATCTTCTCGGCGCGCGCGAGAACGCGCTTCAGCGTCTGGCGCGGGCAGATCGGCGACGGCGTGTGGTCGGCGTTGACGAACTCGCCGAGGAAGAACGGCACGTTGCCGTCCCACGGCACGCTGCGCTGGGTCGACGAGGTCGAGGCGCGCGAGCGCGTCGGGAAAGCCGTGCTGCCAGCCGGTGAGCTGGGTGTTGTCGTAGGTCTGGTCGGCGACGTCCCAGCCGAAGACGACGTCGCAGAAGCCGAAGCCGCCGGCCGGCGCCGGCTCGGCGGCGCCGAGGAACTTGTCGATGTGCAGGTACTTGCCGCGCAGGACGCCGTCGATGTCGCTGACCGCGACCTTGACCTTGCTGCTGCCGCTCTTGCGGACGGCGGTCAGCGCCGGATGCTCGGGAGTGGGTGTCGTCATCGGCCTATTGTCGGAGAAGGCGCGCCGCGTGGCGATGGCGAGCTCCTTCATCGCCCCGGCGACGGCGGCGACCGCCTCCCTCATCTCGGCCGGCCCGATCGCGCCGATGCAGCCGACCCGGAAGGTCTCGCTCTGCGTCAGCTTGCCCGGATAGAGGATGAAGCCGCGCGCCTTCACCGCCTCGTAGAACTTCTTGAACTCGTAGTGCGGATCGGCCGGCGCGTGGAAGGTGAGGATGATCGGCGCCTGCACGTCCTCGGCCAGGAACGGCACGAAGCCGAGCGCCTTCATGCCGGCGACGAGCGCCTCGCAGTTGGCCGTGTAGCGCGCCAGCCGCGCCGGCTGGCCGCCCTCCTCCGCGAACTGGCGCATCGCCTCGGCGAGCGCGGCGACGACGTGGGTCGGCGGCGTGAAGCGCCACTGGCCGGTCTTTTCCATGTAGACGTGCTGGTCGTGCAGGTCCATCGCCAGCGAATGCGAGTTGCCGGCGGCGCCGTGCGATGACGTCCTTGCGGATGAAGACGAAGCCCATGCCGGGAACGCCCTCGAGGCACTTGCCGCTGGCGGCGACGAGCGCGTCGAAGCGGATCGCGCGGGCGTCGATCGGCAGCGCCGCGAACGAGCTCATGGCGTCGACGATCAGGCCCTTGCCGTGGCGCGCGCAGACGTCGGCCACGGCCGGCAGCGGATTGAGCACGCCGGTGCCGGTCTCGCAGTGGATCAGGCCGACGTGGCTGATGCTCGCGTCGGCGCGCAGCGCCGCCTCGAGCTCGTGCGCCGAGACCGGCGCGTCCTCGGCGTGGCCGAGGATCGTCGTCTTGCGCCCCATCAGCGTCGCCAGCCGGCCGAGCCGCTTGCAGTAGGCGCCGTTGTCGAGCACCAGCATGTGGCCGTCCTGCGGAACGATCGTCGCGACCGCCGCCTCGACCGCGAAGGTGCCGCTGCCCTGGAGCGGCACGACGACGTGCGAGCCCTCGCCGTGGACGATCGCCAGCAGCTGCCGGCGCAGCTCGGTCGTCACGGCGATGAACGACGAGTCCCACGAGCCCCAGTCGCGCAGCATCGCGCGCTTGGTGCGCTCGGTCGTCGTCAGCGGACCGGGGGTGAGAAGGATCGCATCGCGTTCCATCGGCAAGTCTCCGTTGTCTTGTGCTCGTCGTCGCGTCGCAGCGCGGCCTAGCGACCTTCGGTGCGCCGCCACGCCTGCGTGCGCCGGTCGACCCAGGCGCCGAGCGCCATGAAGAGCAGCGTCACGACGGTCGATCCGGCCGTGATCAGCACGGCGCACGCCGCCGACGCGCCGGCCTCGCCGGCCTCGTCGAGGTTGAGGATCGCGATCGCCGCGACCTTGGTGTCGGGCGAATAGAGGAAGACGACCGCCGAGATCGTCGTCATCGCGTTGATGAAGAAGTAGCGCGCGATGTCGATCAGGGTCGGCGTGCAGATCGGCAGCGTGACGCGCCAGAAGGTCTTGAAGAACGGCACCTTGAGCGAGGCGCTCACCGCCTCGAACTCGGTGTCGAGCGACTTCAGCGCCGTCACCGCGGTCAGGTGGCCGGTGGTGTAGAAGTGGACGATGGTGCAGACGATGAGCAGCGCCAGCGTCTGGTACAGGCCGTGCAGCGGGTTGCCCGGCGCGTTGAAGAAGAAGATGTAGCCGAGGCCGAGCACCAGCCCCGGCACCGCCATCGGCAGCATCGCCAGCAGCCGGACCAGCGGCCGCACGGCGTCGAAGCCGCGCGTCTTCTCGAGCATGTAGGCGCCGGTGAAGACGACGATCGTGCCGAACAGCGACGTGCCGGCGGCGAGCTTCAGGCTGTTGAGGAACGCGTCGCCGACCTCGGCGTCGACGAAGCCCATCACGTAGTGCTTCCAGCTCGGCGTCAGGTTGTACGGCCAGTAGGTCGCGAACGAGGCGAAGATCGCCATGCCGATCATCGCCAGCATCAGGGCGCTGACGAGCACGACGTAGCCGAGCATCAGCGCGTCGAAGCCGCGCTTGGGCGTCGGCCGGAGCGGCACCGCGCGCGCGCTCAGCATCGCCGTCTGCTTGCGCTGCACCAGCCAGTCGATGCCGAAGGTGAGCAGCGCCGGCGTCAGCAGCAGCAGGCCGACGACGGCGCCGCGCTGGAAGTCCTGCTGGCCGATGACGAGCTTGAAGACGTCGGTGGCGAGCATGTTGAAGTTGCCGCCGATCACCTTCGGGATGCCGAAGTCGGTCATCACCAGCGTGAACGCGACCAGCGCCGCCGAGATCAGGCCGTACTTCGCGCCGGGCAGCGTGATCGTGAAGAACTTGCGCCGGGTCGAGGTGCCGAGCGCATCGGCCGCTTCGTAGAGGCGCGCGTCGGCGAGCGCGAGCGCGCTCAGGAGGATCATCAGCGCGTGCGGAAAGACGGCGAAGCACTCGGCGACGACGATGCCGGGCGCGCCGTAGATGTTCTCGAAGCCGAGCGCCGTGATCAGGCGGCGCGCCACGCCCTGGTTGCCGAACCAGTAGATGAGCGAGATCGCCGAGAGCAGCGTCGGCGCGAGCATCGGGATCAGCGCGATCGTCCGGAACATGCCCTTGGCGGGAATGCAGCTGCGCGCCAGCGCGTAGGCGAAGCCGAAGGCGAGCGGCACGGTGACGAGCGTCACCAGCAGCGCGACCGAGACGCTGTTGACGAACGACTGCAGCAGCGCCGGCGTCGCCAGGTAGCTCGCGAAGTTGGCGAGGCCGACGAACGCGCCGTCCTTGTCCTGCAGCGCCTTGGCGAGGATCGTCGCCAGCGGCAGCGCCAGAAAGGCGACGAGCACGACGACGAGCAGCAGCAGCAGGCCGTGGGCGACGCGGTCGCTCCAGTGCGCCCGCTGGCGCAGCGCGGCGCGGCTCGGCAGGGCGAGGGTCGTCGCCACGTCGCGCCTAGAAGAAGCGCATCCGCTCGGGCAGGAGCTTCAGCGGCAGCCGGCTGCCGACCTCGAGCCCCTGCTCGGCGAGGAAGTTGAGCGACAGGTAGACGGTGATCGGCTGCGCTCCCATCGCCTCGGCCTGGACGCGCACCAGGCAGTACGAGCCGAGGAACTCGATCTTGTCGATCGCGCCGTCGAAGACGTTCGCCTCGCCTGGCGCGATCGGCCGCGCCAGGACGTCTTCCGGGCGCAGGTAGATCTTGACGTCGCGCTCGGCGACGGTGTCGTGCTCGCAGGCGAAGCGGCTGGTGCCGATGCGCAGGTCGCGGCCCGGATGGAGCCGGCCGGAGAGAACGTTGATCTTGCCGACGAAATCGGCGACGAACGGCGTCGCCGGATCGCGATAGACCTGCATCGGCGTTCCCACCTGCTCGATCGCGCCGTGGTTCATGACGACGATCCGGTCGGCGACCGAGAGCGCCTCTTCCTGGTCGTGCGTGACCATGATCGTCGTCACGCCGAGCTTTCGCTGCAGCGAGCGGATCTCCTGGCGCAGGCGAACGCGCTCGAGCGCGTCGAGCGCCGACAGCGGCTCGTCGAGCAGGAGCAGGCCGGGCGACGTCGCGAGCGCGCGCGCCAGCGCGATCCGCTGCTGCTGCCCGCCCGAAAGCTGCGCCGGGTACTTCGGCCCGCTGCCCGGCAGGCCGACGAGCTTCAGCAGCTCGTCGACGCGCGCCGCGACGGTGGCCTTGGCGACCTTGCGGTTGACCAGGCCATAGGCGACGTTGTCGGCCACCGAGAGATTGGGAAAGAGCGCGTACGACTGGAAGACGATGCCGTAGTCGCGCTCGGCCGGCGGCAGCAGCGAGATGTCGCGCTCGCCCTGCTGGATGCGCCCGGCGGTCTGCGTCTCGAGGCCGGCGATGATGCGCAGCAGCGTCGTCTTGCCGCAGCCCGAGGGGCCGAGGAAGCAGACGAACTCGCCCTGGGTGATCGCGAGATCGATGTCCTTGAGCGCCTGGAACGATCCGAACGACTTGCGGATCCCTTCCAGGCGGAGGTAATCCGCCACTGGGGACGACCTACTTCTTCGGCTCCGACTTGGCGTCGTAGCGCTTGCTCCACTCGGCGAGGATGCGCTCGCGGTTGTCGGCGGCGGTCTTGAAGTCCATCTTCACCAGGCGCTTCTCGTAGTCGGCCGGAACGTTGGCGAGCGGCGCGGCGACGCCCGGCTGCGCCGTGATCGCGAAGTTCTTGCCGTAGAGCAGCATCGCGTCCTTGCTCGAGGCCCAGTCGGCGAGCTTTTGCGCCGCCTCGAGCTTCTTGGTGCCCTTCATGATGCGCGAGCGCCTCGAGGTCCCAGCCGAGGCCTTCCTTCGGGAACACGAGGTCGATCGGCGCGCCCTTGGCCTTGTTGCTGTTGGCGCGGTACTCGAACGAGATGCCGACGACGTACTCGCCCGCGGCGGCCATGTTGCACGGCTTCGAGCCCGAGTGCGTGTACTGGGCGATGTTCTCGTGCAGCGCGTCCATGTACTTCCAGCCGCCACCCTTGCCGTCCTGGTCACCCCAGAGCGTGAGCCAGGCGGTGACGTCGAAATAGCCGGTGCCCGACGAGGCCGGATTCGGCATCACGATCTGGCCCTTGTAGACCGGCTTGGTCAGGTCCTTCCAGGTCTCGGGCTTGGGAATGCCCTTTTTCTGCGCCTCGACGGTGTTGAAGCAGACGGTCGCGCCCCACACGTCCATGCCCCACCACGCCGGCGGGTTCTTCTTGTCGCGATAGACGGCCATGATGGCGTCGAGGTTGAGCGGCGCGTACGGCTGCAGCATGCCGTTGCGAATCGAGCAGCGCCAGGCTCGAGGCGGCGACGCCCATGACGACGTCGGCCTGCGGATTGGCCTTCTCGGCGAGCAGCTTGGCGGTGATCACGCCGGTCGAGTCGCGCACCCACTTGAGCTCGATGTTCGGGTTGACCTTGTTGAAGCCGTTTTCGTAGGCCTTGATCTGGTCGGTCTCGAGCGCGGTGTAGACGGTGAGCTGCGTCTTCTGCGCGAACGCGCCGAAGGTTGCCGAGACGAGGGCTGCAGCGAGCAGCGCTTTGGCGAAAACCCGATTCATGCACATCTCCCTGGGACTGTTTGAGGATCGATCGAACGGCTTGAGCGCCGCTCCACGTGCAAAGCCTATGCCAGTTCGATGACAGTTCGGCGCCGCCGGGTCCGGTGAGTCTAGGGGCCGTGCCAAAACCTAGTCAACTGTTTTTTGGATATTGTTGACAATTTCCAGCCGATGGGGCCTACTCTCCGGAAATGCCTTCGCTTGCCGCGGCCCCGGCGCCGCATCCCACCATCACGCTGCTGCAGACGAGCTCGCTGGCGAGCGTCGTCCAGGGAGAGCTCGAGCGGATGATCCTCTCGGGCGAGCTCAAGCCGGGCGAAAAGCTCACCGAGACCGCGCTCGCCGCGCGCCTCGGCGTCTCGCGCGGCCCGTTGCGCGAGGCGTTTCGCATGCTCGACGAGTCCGGCCTGGTGCGGACCGAGAAGAACCGCGGCGTGTTCGTGCGCGACCTTCCGGTCGAAGAGGCGATCGAGATCTTCGACCTGCGCGCGGCCATGGACCAGTTCGTCGGCCGCCGCCTCGCGACGACGATCGCGCCGCCCGCCTTGAAGGAGATCCGTGGCTTGGTCGAGCAGATGGAGCAGGCGGTCAAGGCCAAGGACGCGCACCACTACCACCTGCTCAACCTGCGCTTCCACGATCGCCTGGTCGAGCTCGCCGGCAACGGCAAGCTGACCGCGATCTACAGGAAGCTGATCAAGGAGCTGAGCCTGTTTCGCCGCCTGAACCTCGCCGACGGCTGGCTCATGCCGGTCTCGGCGAGCGAGCACCGCGCGATCGTCAAGGCGATCGCCTCGGGCGACGCCGATGCCGCCGGCCGGGCGATGTACGAGCACGTCATGGAAAGCAAGGAGCGAACGATCAAGAACCACCAGCGCCCGCTCGCCGCCGCAGCGCGCGTGCCGCGAACCAGCCTCGAAAGGAGCGTCCGATGATCAGCGTCAACGGCCGCAGCTACGCCCTCGCCCACCAGCCCACCGTCGTCGTCTGCGTCGATGGCTGCGAGCCCGACTACATCGCCCAGGCGGTGGCGCACGGCCACGTGCCGTGGCTGAAGGAGGTGCTCGCGACCGGCACCGTGCTGGTCGCCGATTGCGTCATCCCGAGCTTCACCAATCCGAACAACCTCTCGATCGTCACCGGCGCGCCGCCTTCGGTGCACGGCATCTGCGGCAACTACCTGTTCGACGTCGCTTCCGGCGAGGAAGTGATGATGAACGACCCGAAGTGGCTGCGCGCGCCGACGATCCTGGCCGAGCTCGCCGCCGCCGGCCAGTCGGTCGCGGTCATCACCGCCAAGGACAAGCTCAGGAAGCTGCTCGGCAAGGGCATGAAGGGCATCTGCTTTTCGGCCGAGAAGGCCGACGAGGCGAACGACGACGAGAACGGCATCGGCGACGTCGTCGAGCGCGTCGGCATGCCGGTGCCTTCGGTCTACAGCGCCGAGCTCTCGGAGTTCGTGTTCGCCGCCGGCGTCGAGCTGATGTCGCACGAGCGCCGCCCGGACGTGATGTATCTCTCGACCACCGACTACGTGCAGCACAAGCACGCCCCCGGAACCGACGGCGCCGACGCGTTCTATCGCATGATGGACGACTACCTCGGCAAGCTCGACTCGATGGGCTGCACGATCGT
Organism: uncultured beta proteobacterium; assembly: GCA_963766315.1. GTDB lineage: Bacteria > Pseudomonadota > Gammaproteobacteria > Burkholderiales > Burkholderiaceae_C > Schlegelella_A. The sequence goes on along the minus strand of CAVXZM010000014.1, from coordinate 152,054 downwards.
TCTCACCGCCGACCACGGCATGAACGCCAAGACGAGGATGGATTCGCAACCCGACGTGATCTATCTGCAAGACGTGCTCGATGGCTGGCTCGGCGAGAAGGCGGCACGCGTGATCCTGCCGATCACCGATCCCTACGTCGTCCACCACGGCGCGCTCGGCTCGTTCGCCACCGTCTACCTGCCCGCCGGCATCGACAGCGCCGGCCTCGCGGCGCGCCTGCGCGAGCTGCGCGGAATCGAGTCGGTGCGCTCGCGCGGCGAAGCGGCGGCGTTCTTCGAGCTGCCGCCCGATCGCATCGGCGACCTGATCGTCGTCTCCGAGCGCTCGACCGTGATCGGCACGTCGCTCGCGCGCCACGACCTCTCCGGCCTCGACGCGCCGCTGCGCTCGCACGGCGGCGTCTCCGAGCAGCGCGTGCCGCTGATCGTCAACCGACGTCTGCGCGACATCGATCCGCAACGCCGCTGGCGCAACTTCGACGCCTTCGACCTCGCCTTGAACCACGTCGACTGAGCATGTCCCTCGACACGATGTATCGGCACGAGTCGATGCGGATCGCCGGCGAGAAGATCGGCGGCGACCGCAGCGGCGAGCGCGCGATCGAGGTCTTCAACCCGTTCACGCGCCAGCGAATCGGCAGCGTGCCGAAGGCGACGGTCGAGGAGGTGCGGCGCGCGCTGTCGATCGCGCGCGGCTACCGGGCGAAGCTGAGCCGGTTCGAGCGCGCCGAGATCCTGAACCGGACCGCCGCCCATGTGCGCGCTCGCAGCGCCGACATCGCCCGCCTCATCAGCGCCGAGTCCGGCCTGAGCCTGCAGGACGCGAACTACGAGACCGGTCGGGTCGCCGACGTGCTCGGCTTCGGCGCCGGCGAGTGCCTGAAGGACGACGGCCAGATCTTCAGCTGCGACCTGACGCCGCACGGCAGGAAGCGCCGCGTCTACACCCAGCGCGGGCCGCTGATCGGCGCGATCAGCGCGATCACGCCGTTCAACCACCCGATGAACCAGGTCGCGCACAAGATCGTCCCGGCGATCGCGACCAACAACCGGATGGTGCTGAAGCCCTCGGAGAAGGTGCCGCTCTCGGCGCTCTATTTCGCCGACCTGCTGTACGAGGCCGGCCTGCCGCCCGAGATGCTCTCGATCGTCACCGGCGACCCGCGCGAGATCGCCGACGAGCTGATCACCAACGCCGACGTCGACCTCGTCACCTTCACCGGCGGCGTCGCGATCGGCAAGGCGATCGCCGCCAAGGCCGGCTATCGGCGCATCGTCCTCGAGCTCGGCGGCAACGATCCGATCATCGTCATGGACGACGCCGACCTCGACGAAGCGTCGACGCTCGCGGTTCAGGGCTCGTACAAGAACTCGGGGCAGCGCTGCACCGCCGTCAAGCGGATGCTGGTCCACGAAGCGGTCGCGCCGCGCTTCACCGAGCTCGTGGTCGAGAAAACAAAGCGCTGGCGCTACGGCGATCCGAGCGATCCGCAGATGGAGATGGGAACGGTCATCGACGAAGCCGCGGCGCGCCTCTTCGAGGCCCGCGTCGACGAGGCCGTGAGCCAGGGGGCCCGCCTGCTCGTCGGCAACCGGCGCGACGGCGCGCTCTATTCGCCGACCGTGCTCGACCGCGTCCGCCCCGAGATGACGCTGGTGCGCGAGGAGACCTTCGGCCCGGTCTCGCCGATCCTCACCTTCGCGAATATCGACGAGGCGATCCGGATCGCCAACGGCACCGCCTACGGGCTGTCGTCAGCCGGTCTGCACCAACCGGCTCGACCACATCGCCCGCTTCGTCGCCGAGCTCGACGTCGGCACCGTCAACGTGCGCGAGGTGCCCGGCTACCGCCTCGAGCTCACGCCCTTCGGCGGCATCAAGGACTCCGGCCTCGGCTACAAGGAAGGCGTGCAGGAAGCGATGAAGAGCTTCACCAATCTGAAGACCTATTCCCTGCCCTGGATCTGAGGAGCCTCTCGCCACCCGATGCTGCCCCTCCTCAACCTTCTCGCTGCGATCGCGCTCCTCGTCTGGGGAACGCATATCGTGCGCACCGGCATGCTGCGCGTGTTCGGCGAGAACCTGCGCCAGGTGCTCGCGACCAGCTTCAACAACCGCTTCCGGGCGCTGATCGCCGGGCTCGGCGTCACCAGCATCGTCCAGTCGAGCACCGCGACCTGCCTGATCGTCGCCTCGTTCGTCGGCAAGAACCTGGTGACGACGAGCGCGGCACTGGCGGTGATGCTCGGCGCCGACGTCGGCACGAGCCTGATGGCGGTCGTGTTCTCGTTCGACCTGTCGTGGCTCTCGCCGCTCCTGATCTTCGTCGGCGTCGTCATCTTCATCTCGCGCCAGAACAGCGGCGTCGGCGCCGTCGGCCGGGTGCTGATCGGCCTCGGCCTGATCACCCTGGCGCTGCAGCTGATCGTCGCCGCCACCCACCCGCTCACCGAGTCGCCGGCGGTTCGCGCGCTCCTGGTGGCGCTGCCGAACGACGTCATGCTCGACATCATCGTCGGCGCTGTCCTCACGGTGCTGTCGTACTCCAGCCTGGCGATCGTGCTCCTGATCGCCACCCTCGCCGCGTCGGCGCTGGTGCCGGTGCCGGTCGCGCTCGGGCTGGTGCTCGGCGCCAACATCGGCAGCGGCGTGCTGGCGATGCTGGCCACCGCCAACGCCGCGCCGCAGGTGCGCCGGCTGCCGCTCGGCAGCCTGATCTTCAAGTCGGCCGGGGCGCTGCTCTTCATCCCCCTCCTGCCGCAGGTGCACGTGCTGCTGCAGCAGCTCGTTTCGACGGTGCACCAGCAGGTGGTCTTCTTCCATCTCTTCTTCAACGTCGTCCTCGCGGGCCTCTTCATCGGCTTCACCGGCCTGGTCGGCCGCAGCGTCGACCGCTGGCTGCGCGAGCTCGCGCCCGGCGCGGGAACGACCCGGCCGCGCCATCTCGACCCGCTCGCGCTCACCATGCCGTCGCTCGCGATCTCGTGCGCGGCGCGCGAGGCGCTGCACCAGGCCGACGTCGTCGAGACCATGCTGCGCGGCATCGTGCCGGTGATCCGCAACAACGACCTGCGCCTCTCGGGCGAGCTGCGCGCCCTCGACGACACCGTCGACGAGCTCTATTCGGCGATCAAGTTCTACCTGACGCAGATCTCGGGCGAGGCGCTGTCGAAGGAGGAGAGCCGGCGCTGGACCGACATCGTCTCGTTCACGATCAACATGGAGCAGATCGGCGACATCATCGAGCGCGTGCTCCAGGACATCGAGGACAAGAAGGTCAAGAAGAACCGCAGCTTCTCCGAGGCCGGAATGGGCGAGATCGTCCACCTGCACGAGCGGCTGCTGTCGAACCTGCGCCTGGCGATGAGCGTCTTCCTCGACGGCCACGTGCGCGACGCCAAGCGCCTGCTCGAGGAGAAGGCGCACTTCCGCGACCTCGAGCACGAGTACGCCGCCAACCACATCGGGCGACTGCGCGACAACACCGCGCAAAGCATCGAGACCAGCTCGCTCCACCTCGACCTGATCAGCGACCTGAAGCGGATCAACTCGCACATCTGCGGCGTCGCCTACCCGATCCTCGAGTCGGCCGGCGCCCTCACTGCGACGCGGATCCGCCAGTCGCAGTTCGCCGCGCTCGGCGCGCCCGACGAGGTCGTGCGTTGAAGGCAGAGACGCGATGCTGAGCCTGGCCGACATCGAGCAGCTGTTCGCCCGCCACGGCGCCGAGCAGTACAGCGGCGAGCCGGTGACGCAGCTCGAGCACGCACTGCAGACGGCGCACTTCGCCGAGCAGAGCGAAGCGGGCGACGAGCTCGTCACCGCCTGCCTGCTGCACGACCTCGGCCATCTCCTCAACCACCAGGGCGAGACGCCGACCCTGCGCGGCATCGACGACACGCACCAGTACTTCGCCCTGCCCTTCCTGCGCGGCCTGTTCCCCGACGCGGTGCTCGACGCGATCAAGCTGCACGTCGACGCCAAGCGCTACCTCTGCCAGGCCAACGAGGCTACTACGCGCGCCTTTCGGACGATTCGAAGAGGAGCCTCGCCCTCCAGGGCGGCGTGTTCGACGCCGCCCAGGCGAGCGCCTTCATCGCCCAGCAGGCGGCGCGCGACGCGGTCATGCTGCGCCAGTGGGACGACCTTGCCAAGCAGGCCGACCTGGCGACGCCGTCGCTGGCGCATTTCCTCGCTCGCGCCGCCGCCTGCGCGACCCGGCCGCGGCAGTGACCGCGACGCTCAGCTGGCCCGTCGTCGCCGCGGTCCTGTTCGGCGCCCTGCTCCACGCCTCGTGGAACGCACTCATCCGCTCGGGCAACGACAAGGCGCTCGACACCGCCCTGATCCACGTCCTCGGCTGCGCCGCCGGCGCCGTCCTGGTCGTGATCGTCGGCTTCCCGAAGCGCGAGGCGCTGCCGTGGCTGCTGGCGTCGATGGTGATCCACATCGGCTACTACGTGACGCTGGTCGGCGCCTATCGCCACGGCGAGCTCGGCTTTGCCTATCCGGTGATGCGCGGCACGGCGCCGCTGATCGTGGCGCTGCTGAGCGGCCGGCTGATCGGCGAGCACGTGCCGTTCGCCGCCTGGCTCGGCGTCGCCGGCATCAGCGCCGGAGTCCTCGCGATCGGCCTGACGCGTTCGCCGACTGAGGGCGGCTCGCGCCGGCACGCGCTCGCGTTCGCGCTCACCAACGCGTTCATCATCGCCGCCTACACGTTCGTCGACGGCCTAGGCGTTCGCGTCTCGGGCAACCCCCTGCAATACGTCGGCACGCTGTTCCTGATCGACGGCGTGCCCTACTTCGCGATCGTCCTCTGGCAACGCCGTGCCGCGCTGACGCCTGCGTTCGCATACATGCGCGGCCGCTGGCCAATGGCAGTGCTCGGCTCGTGCGCTTCGCTCGGCGCGTACGGCATTGCCCTCTGGGCGATGACGCGCGCGCCGATCGCCTCGGTCGCGGCGCTGCGGGAGACCTCGGTGCTGTTCGCGGCGCTGATCGGCGTCCTCGTCCTCGACGAGCGCTTTCGCCTGCAGCGCGCCGTCGGCACTGGCGCGATCATCGCCGGCGTGATGGCGCTGCGCCTGGCCTAGACCGCTAGCGGCTGGCAAGGTTGAAGATGTTGCCGTCGGGGTCCTTGAACCAGGCGACACGCAGGCCGCCACCATGATGGATGTCGCCGTCGCGCGTGAGACCGGGCATGTCGTAGTGCTCGAAGACGATGCCCTTGGCCTTCATCGCGCCGACGATCGCCTTCAGCTCGTCGCCGACGAACCAGGTCACCGCGGTCGCCTGGTTGGTGCCGGCGAACTGCGAGACATAGACGTTGAGCCGGCTCGCGCCGGTGCGGTAGCCGATCACCTGGTCGCCTTCGCGCGCGTGCACCTTGAGACCGAGCTTGCCCTCGTAGAAGGCGGCGGCGACCTTCAGGTCCTTGACGGCGACGGTGGCGATGGCGTCCTTGTCGCTGAGCATGGCGTGGCCTCCGATCGTTCTCCCGAGCACTCCGGCAAGAACGATGCCGCCTGTGCCTTCCGCTGAGGTTCCCGCCCATGCCGCTTCCCAGCCAAGCCCGGATTGTCGTCATCGGCGGCGGCATCGCCGGCTGCTCGACCGCTTATCACCTCGCCGCGCTCGGCGAAAAGGACGTGCTGCTGCTCGAGCAGGGCCAGCTCACCTGCGGAACGACCTGGCATGCCGCCGGTCTCGTCGGCCAGATGCGGCCGAACCGGACCATGACGCGGATGAGCAAGTACGGCATCGAGCTGTACGCGACGCTCGAGGCCGAGACCGGCCTCGCGACCGGGTGGAAGCAGTGCGGCAGCGTCAACGTCGCGCAGACGCGCGAGCGGATGATGGTGCTCAGAAAGCAGCTCGCTCTGGCGCGCAGCTTCGGCGTCGAATGCGAGGAGATCTCGCCGGCGCGCGCCGGCGCAATGTTCCCGCCGCTGCGCACCGACGACCTCGCCGGCGCGATCTGGATCCCGGGCGACGGCAAGGCCAACCCGGCCGACCTGACGATGTCGCTCGCCAAGGGCGCGCGCAATCGCGGCGTCAAGGTCGTCGAAGGCGCCGAGGTCGTCGCCGTTCGCAGCGTCGCTGGCGCGAACGGCCCGCGCGTCGCCGGCCTCGCAGTTCGTCAAGACGGCGAGGACCGCGAGATCGCGTGCGAAGTCGTCGTCAACTGCGCTGGCCAGTGGGCGCGCCAGCTCGGCGCGCTCGCCGGCGTCAACGTGCCGCTCTGGTCGGCCGAGCACTTCTACATCGTCACCGACCGGATCGACGGCGTCCACCCGATGCTGCCGGTGCTGCGCGATCCCGACGGCTACATCTACTACAAGGAAGAGGTCGGCGGCCTGCTGATGGGCGGCTTCGAGCCGAAGGCCAAGCCGTGGACGGTCGATCCGATCCCGTCGACCTTCCGCTTCGAATTGCTCGACGAGGACTGGGACCAGTTCGAGCCGCTGATGACGGCGGCGCTGCGGACGCACACCATGCCTGGAGACCGCCAAGGTCAAGATGCTCCTCAATGGACCGGAGAGCTTCACGCCCGACGGCAACTTCATCCTCGGCGAAGCGCCCGAGCTGCGCCACTTCTATGTCGCCGCCGGCTTCAACTCCGCAGGCATCGCCAACTCGGGCGGCGCCGGCAAGCTGATCGCCGAATGGATCATCGCCGGCAGCCCGCAGAGCGATCTTGCCGACGTCGACATCCGCCGCTTCGGCGCCCACACCGCGAACAAGAAAGCGCTTGCCGAGCGCACCGGCGAGACGCTCGGCCTGCACTACGCGATGCGCTGGCCGCGCCAGGAGCTCGAGACCGCGCGGCCGCTGCGCACGAGCCCGCTGCACGACCTGCTACTCGCCAAGGGCGCGACCTTCGGCGCCAAGAACGGCTGGGAGCGTGTCAGCTATTTCCGCGCCGGCGACCCGGTCGCCGCGTCGCCGCCCTACACGCACACGCTCGGCAAGCCCGCCTGGCTCGACGACATGGTGCGCGAGCAGCGCGCGACCCGGCACGCGGTCGCGCTGTATGACCAGACCTCGTTCGGCAAGCTGCTCCTGCAAGGCCGCGACGCGCTCGCCGTGCTGCAACGCCTCTGCGCCAACGAGATGGACGTCGCGCCGGGACGAATCGTCTACACGCCGATGCTCAACGAGCGCGGCGGCTTCGAGAGCGACGTCACGGTCACCCGGCTCGCCGTCGACCGCTTCCTGATCGTCACCGGCTCGGCCCAGGCGCCACGCGACCATGACTGGATCGCGCGCCACATCGTCGCCGGCGAGGCGACAGCACTGGTCGACGTCAGCGCCATGACCGCCGTGCTCTCGCTGATGGGACCGAATGCGCGCACCCTGCTCGGCCGAGTCGGCGCCCCCGACACCTTCGCCGCGCTCGGCTCCGAGGATCTCAAGTTCTCGACCACGCGCGAAATCGACCTCGGCCACGCGCGGGTTCGGGCCGCGCGAATGAGCTACGTGGGAGGTCCGGGCTACGAGCTCTACGTGCCGATCGAGATGGCGCGCCACGTCTACCTCGCGCTGCACGCCGCGAGCGACGGTCTCGGCCTCGCCGACGCGGGCTACTACGCGCTCGACGCGCTGCGCATCGAGGCGTCGCGGCGCGCCTGGGGCGCCGAGCTCGGGCCGGACGAGACGCCGTTCGAGGCCGGCTCGATGTTCGCCGTCAAGCTCGACAAGAGCGCCGACTTCATCGGCAAGTCGGCGCTGCTCGCCGAACAGTCGAAGCCGCTGCGCAAGAAGCTGGTGATGATCGTCGTCGAGTCGGCCGACCGCTATGCGTGGGGCGGCGAAGCACTCGTGCTCGACGGCGTGTCGGTCGGCGAGATCGCCTCGGCCGGCTGGAGCGCAGAGGCCCGACGCTGCATCGGCCTCGGCTATCTGCGCGGCTCCGCGGCGACAATGGTGCACTCGGGCACGCCGATCAGCGTCGACCTCTGGGGCGAGCCGGTCGCGGCGATGGCGTGGGATCGCTGGACGGTCACTGAATCACGACGTCGGCCTGATTCAGCACCGACTCGGGCACCGTGACGCCGATCCGGCGCGCCGTCTTCAGGTTGACGATGAACTCGAACTTGGTCGGCTGCTCGACCGGAATCTCGGCCGGCTTGCCGCCGCGCAGGATCCGGTCGACGTAGCGTGCGCCGTCGCGGCCCTCGATGCTGTAGCCGGGCCCGTAGGCCATCAGGCAGCCGTTCTCGGCATAGTCGGCGCGGGCACAGATCGACGGCAGCCGGGCATTGATCGCGAGCTCGGCGAGCTCCTTCTGGTTCGAGTTGGCGAGCGGATTGAGCGTCATCATGATCGCGCCGCTGCGGGCCTTGACCGCCTCCCTGAAGACGCCCTCGTAGTCCTCGGTGTTGCTCGCCTCCATCGAATGAAGCTGGACACCGAGCTTGGCCGCCGCCAGTTGCGCCTCTTGCCACTGCGGCACCGAGCCCGGCGCTTGCGGATCCCAGAGGACGGCGACGCGGCCGATCCGCGGCACCGTCTCCTTGAGAAACTCGAGGCGCTTGCCGGCGAGCACGGCGGCCATGTTGGTGACGCCGGTGCTGTTGCCGCCGGGCCGCGCCAGGCTCTCGACCAGGCCGGCGGCGACCGGATCGGTCACGCCCATGAAGACGATCGGGATCGTCGCCGTCGCCTTGCGCGCGGCGAGCGCGGCGTTGGTCGTCACCGCGACCAGGATGTCGGGTTTCAGGCGCACCAGCTCGGCAGCGAAGTCGGCGAGCCGCTCGAGCTCGCGGTTCTCGTGCCGGTACTCGATGACGACGTTCTGGCCCTCGACATAGCCGAGCTCGCGCAGCCCGTTCTGGAACGCCTTCAGGCGCGGCGCGTCGGCGGTCGCCGAGACACCGGCGAGATAGCCGATGTGCGTCACCTTGGCCGGCTGCTGCGCCCGCGTTGCCAGGCAGAGCGTCGCCAGCGAGGTGCAGGCAAGGATCCAGGCGAACGTTCTCTTCACGACGGCGACTCCGGCGCGAGAGTATGACGCCGGCGAACGCCCGGAAGGAGGCCGAACGCGCGAATGAATCGAGCCATCGCGTCGTGCAGGCGATGCGGCCGACGCAGCTGGCCAATCCGCGCCAGGGCGCGCAGCCCGGTCAGCGGCAGGACGTCGCGCTGGGCATGGCTGCCGCCGAGCCGCAGTGCCCGCAGCGGCAGCCGTGCCAGCAATCGGATGGCGAGCGGGTCGTTGCCGCGCGCCGAAAGCGATCACGGCGCGGCACGCCTTCAGGCCGAGGCGGCGCGTCATCTCGCCGTGGCGCGTGCGCCGCGCGCGGCCCGCGGCGAGGACCTGCTCGAGATGCCCGGCGCGCTCCCGAGTCGCCGGCGCCGACGAAGGCCAGCATCGCATGCAGATCGTTGAAGCTGCAGAACGCGTCGTCGCTGAACGGCGCCCACGCGTCGGCAACCACCCGCCAGCGCGTCCCGGGGTCGACGCCCCGCAGAGTGAAGACGCCAGAGCAGCGCCGAGGCGTCGATCAGATCGGCGACGCCGGCGTGCGAACCTGGGCAGATGCGCTCGTCGTACAGCGCCAGGGCGTCGATCGACCTCGCCGCACGCGAGATGGAACAGCGCCAGATGCCAGAAGCAATGCCGGACGACGGTGCTGCCGGCGGCCCAGCCGGCGGCGTTCTCCTTCATCCAGCGAACGCCGGCTTCGGCGCGCCCGGTCATCTCGAAGACATGCGCCATGGCGTGGTGCGCGCGCGCGTTGTGCGGGTCGAGCGCGAGCGCGGCCCGTGCGCTCGTCCTCGGCGCGCTCGTACTCGCCGCGACTCCTCCAGGCCGAAGGCATGCATCGCCAGCACCGCGCTGTAACCGGGCAGGTCGCGCGACCACGCCGGCAGCACGGCGGCGACACGGTCGCGCATCCGGGCGACGTCGCCGGTGACGTAGTCGAACGAGTGCGCCATCTGGAGCGCGAGGACGTCGCGCGGCTCGACGCCGCAGGAGCTTGCCGAGCCGGGCCTTCGCGCGCTTCGTAGTCGTCGTCGAGCACCGCTCGCGAGCGCGGCCACGTGCAGCCGCTCGCGCCCGTCGACCGGCAGCGCCGCGGCACGCGCGAGCATCGGCCCGCGCCGAGCGGACTCGGCGCGGATCGCGGCTGCGAGACGCGCAGCTAGCCCTGCAGCACGTGCGCCATGACGAAGCCGGGCGCCTCCTGCAACGCCGGCGCGAGCTCCGCCTCGGCACCGACGCGCCAGCCCTGGAAGGCGGCAAGCGCGCGCTCGTACGCCGGCCGCCGCCGGCGTCGTCGCCCCCGATTGCGGACAGCCGCGCGCGTCGACGCGGCTCACGGCGAAGCTCGCGCGGGCCACGCGCCCTCCGGCGCGATGTTGAGGTTGACGCGAAACAGGTTGCCCGGGTCGTAGCGCTTCTTCACCGCCTGCAGGCGCGGATAGTTCTCGCCGTAGGCCGCGGCGACGCGCTCGCCTTCGTCCTCGGTCAGGAAGTTGACGTAGCCGCCGCCGGTGCCGTGCGGCGCGGCCGCGCTGAAGACCTGGCGCGCCCAGGTGCGCACGCGCTCGTCGTCGCTCGGGTCCGACCAGCGGCCGTGCACGTTCATGATGTAGCGCGCGTCGCGGCCGACGAACGCCGTCGCCGACGGCTTGACGCGCGCCATCGCGCCGCCGAGCTGGGCGACGAAGATCTCGCACTCCGGGCCGGGCAATTGCGCCGCGGCGTCGATCACGACGTCGAGCGCGGCGTCGCTGAGGGCGTTGAAGTTGTTCGACTTCCAGTAGTTGCGCGCGCCCGCCGTCAGCAGCGGATCGAACGCCGACTGGAACCCGGCATACGGCGTCGGGCCCGACGGCGCTGCCGATCGACGTCGCCGAAGCCGAGCACCGGCGCCGCGTCGCGCGCGCCGGCCGCGAGGTCGCCGCTGTGGACCAGCGGCGAAGACCACGACTTCCTGGCCGTGGACCGAGGCCGGCAGGAACGGCAGCGGCGGCGCCTTGCGCAGGACCGTCCAGACGCTCAGCGCCTCGGGCGCATCGACGCTGAAGTCGCGCCATGCGCGCAGCACCTGGCGCGCCTGCGCGAACGGATAGACGACCAGGCCGGCGTGCACTTCGGGGCCGACCGGATGGAGCAGGAACTCGAACGACGTGACGACGCCGAAGTTGCCGCCGCCGCCGCGCAGCGCCCAGAACAGGTCGGGCTCGGCGTCGCTCGAAACGCTGTGGCTCTGCGCCGTCGGCGGTGACGATGGTCGCGCCGACGAGGTTGTCGATCGTCATGCCGTAGCGGCGCGACAGCCAGCCGAAGCCGCCGCCGAGCGTGAGTCCGGCGATGCCGGTGGTCGAGTTGATGCCGAGCGGCGTCGCCAGGCCGTGCGCCTGCGCCTCGCGATCGAAGTCGGCGAGCAGCGCGCCAGGACCGACGCGCGCGCGTCCGGCGCGCCGGGTCGATGCTGACCGCGTTCATCGCCGACAGGTCGAGCAGCAGGCCGCCTTCGGCGACCGCGTTGCCGGCGATGTGGTGGCCGCCGCCGCGAACGCTGAGCAGCATGCGCTGCTCGGCGGCGAAGCGGACGCCGGCGCGGACGTCGCTCTCGCTGCGGCAGCGCGCGATCAAGGCCGGACGGCGGTCGACGGCTGCCGTTCCAGACCTTGCGCGCGTCGTCGTAGCCCGCGTCGCCGGCGGCGAGTACGCCGCCGCTGATCCGGCTCGCGAACGCCTCGACATCGGACTGTCGGACTTGCCGGACATCCCTCTCCAGCGTAAGGTAGGTTGATGCACGCATCGAATGCTCCACTCGTGAAGACCAGCACGCCACGCGAATCGCGGCGAGTGGAGCGATTCTTTTGCGCCGCACGATCGCGCGCATGACAGGGCGTCGCTGCGCCTTGCCCGCGCGTCCGCAGTTGCATCCGGGCGAGCGGCGCGCTTGGCCGATCGTCCGCGCGACTTGATCGATCGTCCGCCGCGCGTCGCCGATGGCCCACGACACGCTCTCCGACGTGCTGCGCGGCATTCGCCTGCGCGGCGCGGTGTTCTTCAACGTCAGCGGCAGCCACGACTGGGCTGCCGAGGCACCACCGTCGCGCGAGGTCGCGCCGCTGCTGATGCCCGGCGCCGAACACGTGATCGAGTACCACGCCGTCGCCCAGGGCAGCTGCTGGGCGACGATCCCGGGGGGTCCTTCGGTCCGACTCGGCCCAGGCGACGCGGTCATGTTTCCGCACGGCGACGCCCACGTCGTGTCGAGCGCGCCGGGGCTGCGCGGCCGGCTCGACTTCTCGTTCCTCGACGACGCGGGTGCCGATCCGTTTCCGCTGCGCCTGGCCTACAGTGGACTCGACGTCGCGCCCTCGATCCGGCCCGGAAGTGACGCCGAGACAACGGTCGTGTGCGGCTTTCTCGCCTGCGACCTGCAGCCGTTCAATCCATTGCTCGCGGCGCTGCCGCGCCTGCTCCACCTGCGGGCCGACGCCGAGAGCGCTTGGATCGCCAGCTTCACGCAGCAGGCGGTCGCCGAATCGCATGCGCGCCGCCCCGGCGGCCAGGCGATGCTGGCGCGGATGAGCGAGATGATGTTCGTCGACGCCGTGCGCCGCTATGCCGAGCACCTGCCGGCCGACAGCGCCGGTTGGCTCGCCGGCCTGCGCGACCGCTTCGTCGGCCGCGCGCTGTCACTGCTGCACGAGGATCCGGCGCGCGACTGGAGCATCGACGAACTCGGGCGTGAGATCGGCCTGTCGCGCTCGGCGCTGCATGAACGCTTCGTCGCGCTGATCGGCGTCGCGCCGATGCAGTACCTGGCGCAGTGGCGCATGCAGGCCGCGGCACGATTGCTGCTCGAGACGCACGCGACCGTGGCGGCGATCGCGCTCGACGTCGGCTACGAGTCCGAGGCGGCGTTCGCGCGCGCCTTCAAGCGTCAGGTCGGAACGCCGCCGGCGGCCTGGCGGCGCGAGCGCCTCGCCGCGGCAGTGACGACCGAAAGTGCTCAGTCGGCGCGTGCGTCGACCAGCCATCGCCGTGTCGAACATCTCCCGCGCCGGCCGCGACTCCGGCAGCACGTAGACGACGCCGCGACTCTGGCCGAGAGTAGGAGCGACCACCGACTCGTAAAACGCGACCGGCACGACGACGCAGCCGAGCGAGATTCGGTTGTCTTCGGGCGTCGGCGAGGCGAGCCGCGCCGGACGGCGCTCCGCGGCCGGCGCCGGCCGCAGACGATGGATCGCCAGCGATGCCTGATAGTCGATCCAGACGATCGGCTCGCCCTTGTCGTTCCTTCCCGGCTCGGACTCGAAGCGGCCGGCCGGCGTCGTGCGCTCGTCGAGCGACCACGACCTGGGACGCGCAACGCGGTGTCGGGCACCGCCTGGTCGCCGAGCGTCGCGCCCAGCAACACGGCCGAGGCGCCGATCAGCCGGCCCGAAGGATCGAAGATGTAGATGCGGGCATCGCGCTTGTCGACGATCGCGAACGGCAAGCCCTGGTGGTCCCCCGCGCCGAGCACCTGATCGACAGCGAAGCGGGCGTCGTCGGAAGCGCGCGTGCCGGCGAAATCAGGCGCCGCCTGGCACAGCGTGACACACAACAATCCACTGGATGCGAACAGCAGCCGGCCTCGAACCGACACCGCGACCTACCTCCCGGAACCGGCGGGGAGGAAGACCTCCCGCCACGTGAGGCGTGAACGGCTCGAACAGGAGCGATTGTCGCCGGCCGCGCGAGCGCCCGGATTCAGGATTTGCCCGGCCACGCCGGGACCGACTCACAGATGTGCTTCGGTCGCGCTTGCCGGCGCGAGCGCTTCCGGCACCGGGTAAGCGGCGGCAAAGACCTCGTGCACGTCGCGGACTTCGGGCAGGACGTAGACCACCGCGCGGGTCGAGCCGAGGAGCGGCCAGACGACGCTGTCGAAGAACGCCACCGGGACGTTGATGCAGCCGTAGGAGATGCGCCGCGCCGCCGGGTCGGGCGATGCCAGCCGCTCGAGACGGCGCTCCTTCGGATCGACGAGGCGGACGCGGTGCATCGAGACCGCATTGGCGTAGTCGACCCAGACGACGTCTTCGTGCGCCGCGTTCTTGCCGGCCTGGACGAGGAAGCGCCCCGCAGGCGTCGTCTTCTCGTCCTCGCGCACGCTCGTCATCGGCCGCGTGCCGATGTCGGGAACCGAGTCGTCGCCGGGAGTGGCGCCGAGCAGGACCGGACTCGAATCGATCAGCCGGCCGCGAGCCGCGAAGATGAACACCCTCGCGTCGCGCTTGTCGAGGATGATGAATGGCAGGCCGCGACTGTCGCCCGAATTGGCGACCCAGTCGGCGACGAAGCGGGCGTCGGCCGTAGCCGGGCGGGAGGCGAAGTCAGCGCCATGAAAGACGCGCTGCGCCGGTGTCGGGAAGGCCGCTGGCGTGCTTGGCAGCACGGGGCGGCCCGGGGGCAATGTCAGGACCAGCGCCGCGGCCGCGAGCAGCACGCCCTGCTTGAGGCCGGCCCACAGGTCGGACCTCAGTTCGGTTGGCTGCGACGCGACCACGGACTGGTTCCGGGTGGCCATCGACGCGCCGTTTGCGCGGCGGCCGATGGCCGTTCGCCATTTAGTTGCGGTCGGCCTTCGGCTGAAGGTCGCTGGACGGCGCGGCGACCGAGGTGTCGCTCGAGTTGGTCGTCGTCGTGGTCGTCGACGGCGTCGTCTGCGGCATGGTCGACGTGGTGCTGCTGCTCGTCGCCGGCGTCGTCGCCTGGGAGCTGTCGCTGCTCGACGGTGCGGTCGAGTTCATCGTCGGATCGGTCGCGGGGGTCGCCGGATCGCTTGTCGTTTGCGCGTAAGCCAGGCCGACGGCACCGACGATGGTCGCCGCGGCGACCGCAGAGCTGAGAGTCTTGGAAACATTCATCGCTTTCTCCTTCAGGCGAGAGGGCTGTAGGCCCTCGGAGGTGACAGGCCGGCTCGCAGGAGGTCGAAGTCGACCGAAGAGGGGTCGAAATCGACTTCGACCGGCCAGCTGTTGCCACCTTACGAGTTGCCCGGAGCGGCGCGGTCGGCCGTCTGCGCCAGCACATGTAGGAAAGGCGGAACCCTTTGTTGTCGAACTTTGCTGTCGCTGATACTGCCTTGTCGCAGTGCGGAGGCAGCGTTCGTGGAGCGGATCGATGCAGTGGTGGCGGGGGCCGGCGCGGTCGGCCTGGCGGTGGCGCGCGAGTTGGCGCTGCGCGGCCTGGAGACGATCGTCCTCGAGGCCGGACCCGGCATCGGCAACGGCACCAGCTCGCGCAACAGCGAGGTCATCCATGCCGGCCTCTACGACGCGCCCGGCTCGCTCAAGGCGACGCTCTGCGTCGCCGGCCGCGAGGCCCTCTTTCCGTATTGCGAATCGCGCGGCGTCGGCCACCGCCGCTGCGGCAAGCTCGTCGTCGCGGCGACGCCGGCCCAGGTCGAGAGCCTGAAGTCGATCGCGGCGCGCGCGACCGCCAACGGCGTGCGCGGCCTGCGATGGCTGAGCGGCGCCGAGGCGCGCGAGCTCGAGCCGGCGCTACAGGGCGAGGCAGCGCTGCTCTCGACCGTCACCGGCATCATCGACAGCCACGCCCTGATGCTCGCCTACCAGGGCGATCTCGAGAATGCCGGCGGCGCAGTCGTCCTGCGCGCGCCGGTCGAGGCAGTCGTGCGTCGAGCGCGACGGCTTCGTCGTTCGCGTCGGCGGCGCGGCGCCCGACGAGATGCAAGGCCGGCGTGTTCGTCAACGCCACCGGCCTGCACGCCCAGGCGCTGGCGCGGCGCATCGTCGGTTCGACCCGGCGCACATCCCGCGCCCCTGGTTCGCCAAGGGCAACTACTTCGCGCTCACGCGGCGACCGCCGTTCACGCACCTGATCTATCCGGTGCCCGAACCGGGCGGACTCGGCGTTCACCTGACGCTCGACCTCGCCGGCCAGGCGCGCTTCGGTCCCGATGTCGAGTGGCTCGATATCGACTCGCCCGACGCGATCGACTATGCCGTCGACCCAGCGCGCGCCGCGCCGTTCTACGCCGCGGTGCGCCGCTATTGGCCGGGGCTCGAGGACGCGACGCTGGTGCCGGCCTACAGCGGCGTCCGGCCGAAGCTGCAGGGCCCGGGCGCGGCGGCGAGCGACTTCATGCTGCAAGGGCCTGAAGCGCACGGCGTTCGCCCGGCTGATGAACCTGTTCGGCATCGAGTCGCCAGGCCTGACGGCGAGCCTGGCGATCGCCGCGGAAGTGGCGCGGCGGCTCGGCGTTTGAGCGCTCAGCCGGGCGCCTGTGGTCAAGACGCGTTGACGTGCGGCGCTAGAGCCACTTGGGCACGTCAATGCGCGAATAGCTGCGAAGCTTGTCAATCAGGAGACTCGCGTCGGCATCCACGGATATCGAATGACGATGGGCATCGGGCAAGAACTTCGTCTCGACCATGTGGTCGATGAAATCCAGAAGCCCCGTGAAGAATCCGCCGGAGTTCAACAGGCCCACGGGCTTGTCGATCTCCGCAAGCTGGTTCATCGTCCATACCTCCATGAACTCTTCGATGGTCCCGATTCCTCCCGGCAGCGCAATGAATGCGTCGGCGAGCTCGACCATGCGTTCCTTGCGGCTGCGCAGCGTCGGCGCGACCTCGTGTTTGCTGAGACCCGCATGCGAATGCCCACGTTGATGCAGGCTTTCGGTCGTCACGCCGTGTACGCTGCCACCGCACGCCAGGGCGGCATCGGCGACAACGCCCATCAGTCCCTTTGTCGTTCCGCCATAGACGAGGGCAATTCCCTCGGTCCCTAGGGCGCGGCCGAGCGCCCGCGCTCCGTCGGCGAACTCGTCCGACGCACCGCGGTTCGATCCGCAGAAAACAGCAATTGTCTTGATCGATCGCATCGCCGTTGGCTGGATCAGCGCGCAGCCGTCAGATGATCAAGGTGTTCCTTCCGGATAGTCGGCACCGAGCGTTGCCGCTTCCCAAGTATCGAAATCCCGGCGCAGGAGATCGATCTTCTTGCGGGCCAATTCCAACGCCGTCTTCCCCAGAAGCAGGCGCAAGGGCGGCGTATCGGAAAGCGCGGCATCGATGATTGCCTGAGCTGCCCGCACCGGGTCTCCCGCCTGCTCGACCGCTGCGCGCTGCGGTCTGCTTTCGGCGCTCGCCGGCAGTTGCCGCATAAGCATCGATCCGAGTGGCAGACTGCTGGATCGAGGGTCCGGCCCAGTTCGTGCGAAACGGGCCCGGTTCGACGATGAGCACGTCGATGCCCAGCGGCTTCAATTCGACGGCCAACGATTCCGAGATTCCTTCGACGGCGTACTTCGTGCCGTGGTAGTAGCCGGTCGCGGCAAAGCTCGTGAGACCGCCGATCGACGAGACATTGACGACCAATCCACTGCGCTTGCGCGCGCATGATCGGCAGAACGGCCTTCGTCATGTCGATCAGGCCGAAGACATTCGTCTCGAACATCGCTCGAACGGCCGCGTCCTCGCCCTCCTCGATCGCTGCCAGGTAGCCATAGCCGGCGTTGTTGACCAGCGCGTCGATGCGGCCGAATCGCTTCAGAGCCTGGTCAACCGCAGCATCGATCTGGTCGCGCCGGGTCACGTCCAGTGGAAGGACGAGCGCGCGATCGGCGTGTCCCTTGGCAATGTCAGCCACTTGCGATGGATTGCGCGCCGTGACCACGGCTCGCCATCCCTTTTGCAGCACCAGCTTCGCCAACTCCCTGCCAAAGCCGGTGGAACAACCCGTGATGAACCAGACCGGATCTACTCGATTCATCATGCGCAGGACTCCGAAAATGAGAACCCAAGGCTACTCGACCTTGCCGACGGCGCGAACCGCCTTCGTCATCTCGGCCGCGTCGGCATCCCAATAGGTCTGGAACTCGGGCGCGTCGAGGTACTCGATCGGGCTCCCGGCCTTGGCGATCACCTGGCGCACGTTGGCGTCGGCCGCGACCTTGGCCGCGCGGCGCGGAGCTTGCGAATCGCATCGTCGGGCGTACCGGCGGGAACGAACAGCGCCGACCACTGCGCGAAGCGGACCGGGTAGCCGAGTTGCTTCAGGCTCGGCACGTCGGGCAGCGCGCTGAGCGGCTGCTCGCCCCAGTGGGCGAGCGCGCGCAGCTTGCCAGCCTGGATCTGCTGCACCACAGTCGATGGCCCGCTCGCCAGCGCGTCGACCTGGCCGGCGAGCAGCGCGACCACCGCCGGGCCGGCGCCGGTGTACGGGATGTGGGTCATGCGAAAGCCGGCCGACGCCTTCAGCATCTCCATCGGCACGTGCATCGTCCCGTAGTTGCCCGAGCTGCCGTAGTTGTACTTGCCCGGGTTCTGCTTCACGTCGGCGAGGAACTCCGCGAAAGTCTGCCAGCGTGCGTCGGCGCGCACGACGAGCACCGTCGGGTCGGCGGTGAAGCGGGCGATCGGCTTGAACTGGCTCAGCTGGTAGGCGGGCTTGCGCTCGAGCAGCTTGTCGGCCTCGGGCAGGATCGAGATCGACGACAGGCTGAGCAGCACGGTGTAGCCGTCGGCCGGAGCGCGCGCGGCGACGCCGATGCCGAGCGCGCCGCCGGCGCCCGCGCGGTTCTCGACCACGACCGGCTGCTTCAGCTCGCGCGCCAGCGCCTCGGCGACCGGCCGGGCGACGGTGTCGGCGACGCCGCCGGGTGGAAACGGCACGATCATCGTGATCGTCTTGTCGGGATAGGTCGACTGCGCGATCGCGCGCGGTCGCTGCAACGAGGACGCGGCCGAGCGCCGCGGCGCGCGCGAAAAGACGGGTTCGATTCATGGCGCCGATGCTAACCAGCGCCGTCGTTCGCGCCTCGCGACGGGCGCTTAACATGGCCATGACGCGGGCTGACCGCATGGCCCAGGAGAGACGATGAGCGAGCTTGGCTTGCAACGCACGCGACGCCTGTTCGGCGCCTTGCTGCTCGCGCTCGTCACGCCGCTGGTCGCGGCGCAGGACTACCCGACCAAGCCGGTGCGGATCATCGTCCCGTTCGCGGCCGGCGGGCCCGCCGACGTCTACGCGCGCTTCCTCGCCCAGCGCCTGCAGGAATCGATGGGCCAGACCTTCATCGTCGACGACCGTCCCGGTGCCGGCTCGATCATCGGCACCGACGCGGTCGCCAAGAGCGCCGCCGACGGCTACACCTTGCTCCTGATGTCGAACGCGCACACGGTCAACGAATCGCTGATCGCGACCAAGCCGTTCCAGCTGATGCGCGACTTCGCGCCGATCGCGGCGATCAATTCGTCCGACCTGGTGCTGGTCGCGCGCAGCGGCCTGCCGGCGACGACGCTGGCCGAGCTGATCGCCGCCGCCAAGGCCAAGCCGGGCGCGCTCTCGTACGCGTCGTCGGGCCCGGGAACGCCGTACCACATGGCCGGCGAGCTGTTCAAGGCGATGGCCGGCGTCTCGATCCTGCACATTCCCTACAAGGGCAGCTCGGGCGCGCGCAGCGACGTCCTCGGCGGCCAGGTCGACCTGATGTTCGACGCCGTGCCGACGATGAGCGAGCACATCCGCGCCGGCAAGGTGAAGGCGCTCGGCACGACCGGAACGGCGCGCTCGTCGGTGCTGCCCGACGTGCCGACGATCGCCGAGGCCGGTGTTCCCGGCTACGAGGCGACGATCTGGCTCGGCCTGATGGCGCCGAAGAACACGCCCGCGGCGATCGTCAACCGGCTCAATGCCGAGGTCGTGAAGATCGTCAGCAACGCCGAGGTGGCGCGCGCCTGGAAGGCGCAGGGCGCGAGCCCGATGCCGATGAGTGTCGCCGAGTTCACGCGCTACCTCGACGACGACATCGTCAAGTGGGCGCACATCGTCAAGGTCTCGGGCGCCAAGCCGGAGCAATGACTCGCGCCCGGAACCGCGATCGCGCATGGCCCTGCCGGCGACGCTGAACGTCCTCTGCGCCGGCGCCGTCCAGGGCCTGGTCGACGCGCTGCAGGCGGCTTCGAGCGCGACCACGAGCGTCGCCGTTGCGGCCGACCTTCGGCGCCGTCGGCGCGATGCGCGATGCGCTGCGCGGCGGCGCGCCGTGCGACGTTCTGATCGTCACCGACGCGATGATCGACTCGCTGCTCGCGAGCGGCGAGGTCCGCGCCGGCGTCGGGCGCGCGGATCGGCCGCGTCGCAGACCGCGCTCGCCGTGCCGGCCGGCGCGACCGCACCGGCGATCGCCAGCGCCGACGCGCTGCAGGCAGCGCTCGTCGGCGCGAGCGCGCTCTACTTCCCCGACGCGGCGCTCTCGACCGCCGGCGCGCACGTCGCGTCGGTGCTCGATCGACTCGGCCTCGGCGAAGCACTCGCGCCGCGCCTGCGCATGTTCGCCAACGGCAGGACGGCGATGCGGGCGCTGGCCGATGCCGGCGATGCGCGGGCGATCGGCTGCACCCAGGCGACCGAGATCCGCGCCACGCCAGGCATCGCGCTGGTCGGCGCATTGCCCGCGCCGTTCGCCCTCGCGACCGTCTACAGCGCCGCGGTCGCCGCGCGGGCCGCGAGCGACGACGCTCGCGCGCCGCTTCATCGCCCTGCTCGCCGGCGCCGGACAGCCGCGGCCTGCGCTCGCGCGCCGGCTTCGACGACGCCGCGCCCTAGTTCATCGGCCCGTAGCGGCCGCCGACGCTGAAGCGGCCGGCGCCCGTGAGCGCCAGCGCCAGTGCGATGAACAGGTACAACGCCTCCGACCTCGAGCGCGTAGCCGCCGTGTTTGTTGAGCTGGAACAGGTGGGCAGCAGGACCGAGCGCGACGGCGACGATCATGTTGATGACGATCAGCCAGCGCCGCCAGGCGCGTCCAGACGCCGACGATGAGCAGGATCGGCGCGACGATCTCGCCGATGTAAACGCCATAGGCGAGAAGCGACGGCAGGCCCGCCTTGGTCACGACGTCGACGATGAAGGCCGGCGGAGGCGGCAGCTTGCTGAGGCCGTGGAGCAGGATCAGGATGCCGAGCGTCAGGCGCAGGATGAGAAGCGCCAGCATCGATGCTCGATTCGCGCGGCGAGCTGGCGCGCAGTGAGGAGGTAGCCATGAAACTCCTTCGTGGGAAGTGTCGGAGTGCGGCCGGGGCCGGTAGCGCGGGAGGATAACGCGCTGCGCCATCGAGACGTCGCACGGCAAAAGAGGACAAGCGGCTAAGCTCGCTGCTCCGCCCTGCCCCTCCTCGCCGCCGCGTGACCGACGCTCCCTTCGACCTGCGCAAGATCGCCGTCCCCGCCTTCGGGCCGTCGTTCCTGTTCGGCCTCGGCGAGGGCGCGATCCTGCCGGTGATCGCGCTGACCGTGCGCCAGCTCGGCGGCTCGGTCGCCCTCGCCGCGCTGATGGTGACGCTGATCGGCATCGGCTCGCTCGTCTCCAACATCCCGGCCTCGCTGATCACGACGCGCTACGGCGAGCGCTGGGCGATCGTCGGCGCCGCCGTGTGGGGCGTGCTGGCGATGGCGCTCTGCCTGTTCGCCTGGAACCTCTGGGCGTTCGGCGTCGGCGTCTTCATGGTCGGCATGTCGGCCGCCGTCTTCGGCCTGGCGCGACAGAGCTATCTCACCGAGGCGGTGCCGTTCCACTTCCGCGCCCGCGCCCTCTCGACCCTCGGCGGCGTGATGCGCATCGGCCTGTTCATCGGCCCGTTTCTCGCCGCCGCGCTGATCCATGCGATGGGCATCGGCGGCGCGTACTGGGCCGGCATCGGCGGCGCTCGCGCTCGCCGCGCTGGTCGCGGTGCGCATGCCCGAGCTGCCGGCGCACGTGACGGACGCTTCCGGCAGCGACGCCGCGGCCGTGCGCGCGCCGGCGACGCTGCGCTCGGTCGGCACGCAGCCACGCGAAGATCTTTCTCACCGTCGGCATCGGCGCGCTGCTGGTCGCCGCCGTGCGCGCATCGCGCCAGGCGGTGATCCCGCTCTGGGCCGAGGGCATCGGCCTCGACGCGGCGACGACCTCGCTCATCTACGGCCTCGCCGGCGGCATCGACATGCTCGTCTTCTATCCCGCCGGCAAGGTCATGGACCGCAAGGGCCGCGCCTGGGTCGCGGTGCCGTCGATGCTGATCATGGGCGTCGCGATGCTGCTGACGCCGTTCACGCACAGCGCGCTGACGCTGCTGCTGGCGTCGCTCCTGATCGGCTTCGGCAACGGCATCGGCTCGGGGATGATCATGACCCTCGGCGCCGACTACTCGCCGGTCGCCGGGCGCGCCCACTTCCTCGGCCTGTGGCGACTGATGTCCGACATCGGCTCGACCGGCGGCCCGGCGCTGCTCTCGGCGGTGACGGCGCTGGTCTCGCTCGCCGCCGGCATCTGGTGCACCGCCCTGCTCGGCTTCGCCGCCGCGGCCGTGCTCTGGCACTGGATCCCGCGCACGCCGCGCCATCCGGCGCGCTGAGGCGCGAGCGCTAGGCCTCGCCCTTGCCGGCGCGTGCGAGCCAGGCGTCGTAGCGCGCCTTGGCCGCGTCGTTGGCCGGATAGAGCCCGGGCAGCGCCACGCCCGGCCTCGACCTCGCGCAGGATCCAGCCCTCGAGCCGCTCCTGCTCGACCGCGGCCGCCACGACATCGTCGAGCGAGCGCCGCCGGAATCACGACCGCGCCGTCGCCGTCGGCGACGACGACGTCGTTCGGCATCACGGCGACGCCGCCGCAGCCGATCGGCTCCTGCCAGCCGACGAAGGTCAGGCCGTTCACCGATGCCGGCGCGGCCGCGCCCCGGCACCACACCGGCAGTGCCGTGCCGAGGACGCCGGCGAGATCACGTACGACGCCGTCGCTGACGAGCGCGGCGACGCCGCGCTGTCGCATGCGCGCGCACAGGATGTCGCCGAAGATGCCGGCATCGCTCGTGCCCATCGCGTCGACGACGGCGATCACGCCCGCCGGCATCGCCTCGATCGCGGCCCGGGTCGAGATCGGCGACGCCCACGAGGCCGGCGTCGCCAGGTCCTCGCGCGCCGGCACGAAGCGCAGCGTGAAGGCGCGGCCGACGCGCCGCTCGGGCAGCCGCTCGGCAAGCGGCATGGCGCCGCGGATCCAGACGTTGCGCAGGCCCTTCTTCAGCAGCACCGTGGTGAGCGTCGCCGTCGTCACGCCTTGCAGCGCGCGCAGCGTCGCGGCATCGAGAGCTTGGGCGTCGATCGCGTTCAAGGTCATTTCGGTGCGAGCCGATCGGCTCAAGTAAACAAAATTTCGAAGGCCGATCTCATATCCAGAAGGAGGTTACTTCGAGAACGCCTGGCCCGGGTACGGGGTTTGGAAGCTCAGTAGTAGCGCGGGATCTTGCCGTTGTGCGGCGTCTTGCGATCGCTCAGATCGAAGTCGACCTCGTCGACGTAGCACCAGCCCCAGCCTTCGGGCGGGTCGTAGCCTTCGATGATCGGATGCTGGGTCGCCTGGAAGTGCTGGGTCGCGTGGCGGTTCTTCGAATCGTCGCAGCAGCCGACGTGGCCGCAGGTGCGGCAGATGCGCAGATGGACCCACTGTCGCCGCTCGCGAGGCATTCCTCGCAGCCGAGCGCGCTCGGCGTCACGGTGCGGATGCCGGCGAGATGGCTGCAAGCGGGGCGCATGTCGATCAGGGAGCCTTCGGTGTCGCAAGGATAGCGCCGCGGGGCGAGATCGACGGCGTGTTCTGACTGCCCGGTCGTGCGCCTAGAAGCGGAAGAAGGCGACCTGGACCGAGGTCGCGAGCAATTGGCCGCCGGCGCCGTAGAGCTCGACGCTCTGGTCGCAAAAGCTGCGGTGAAAGACGTGCGAATCGGCGACAGCGGCGAGCGGCGCGATCCCGTGCGCCGCGAGTTCGTCGGCGCCGGCGTGGAAGTAGGTCGTCATCGAGACGGTGCCGAACGGCGGAATGCGACCGATCACCTGGAAGATGCGGCCGAAGAAGGCATCGCTCATCGCCAGCAACGAGACGAAGTCGAGCGGCCGCGGCAGGTCGTCGCGCAGCCAGAGCAGCGAGCGCGCGCTGCGCGGCGGATCGGGTGGCGTCTCGCTCATCGCCGGCGCGCCAGCGGCGAAGCGAAAGCCGTATTGCGCCACCCACGAGAGCGAATCGCGGTTCGGAAACGTCGGCAAGGTCTCGATCTGCGGCAGCGCCGGCGGCTGCGCCGGCTGGTGGCTCCAGCTCTCGCGTCGCGCCGCAGTGACGACGCTCGCCGTCAGCACCGCTTCTTCGCTCCCGCCCTGCCGGAGCTCGGCCTGCCAGTGCTGGCTCGAGCGATTGGTGCGCGCCTTCGCAGGTGGACCGCGAACTCGCCACGCGCGATCGGAGCGCAGAAGTTGATGGTGATGCGCGAGCGGGTCGCCGGCGCGCCCGGGATGCTCGAGCACGGCACGCAAGGCGGTCGCCGCCGAGACACCGCCGAAGGGCCCGATGAAGGTCCAATAGGCATCGCTCGTGTGCCCGGATCGCATGGGCCGCGCCGGGCTCACCGGTGAGCGCAGTCGCTTCATCGAGCGGGTGCATCGATGGCGGCGCGGGCGAGGTGAGTGGAACGCGCGAGGTCGGGCGCCGCGCTGACCGGAACCAGGATCGCCGCGCCGGTCGCGACCAGCTTCTCCTCTGCGCCGTGCAAGGCGAACAGCTCGGCGTGGGTGAAGACCTGGCGCCGGCCGGCCTTGACGACCCGGCCGCGCGCCAAGAACGCATCGCCAGCGGCCGGGGCCAGACAATCGACCGAGAAGTGCGAGGCCATGACGTCGCCGACGAGCGTGAACGCGGCGAAGCCGCAGGCGGTGTCGATCATGCCGCCGATCATCGCCGCATGCAGGAAGCCGGCGTACTGGCCGAAGTCGGGACGCCAGGCGAGCCGAAGCTCGGCGTTGCCGGCGCCGGCCGAGACGACCTCGAAGCCGGACCCTGCGTTGAACGCCGCGCTCGCGTTGAGCGCGCTGACGGCACGATGCGCTGCCTCGACGTCTGCCATGCGCGACTCCGTTGGAAGGGGTGCCGGAATGATGCTGCGCCCGGGGCCGATGCACGGTCGCGCTGGCGACAGGCTCTTTGGTCGCTCGGCACAATCGTCGCGTGGCTGACGCGACCACCGAACAGCTCGCGCTCTTCGACGCGGCGACGCCGACGAGCGGGCCGGCGCTGCCGCCCGGCTGCGCCTACCGGCCCGAGTTCATCGATCGCGACGAGGAAGCGGCCCTACTCGCCATCATCGCCACGCTCCCGCTGCACGAGGCGCGCTACAAGGGCTACACCGCGCGCCGCCGGGTCGTCCATTTCGGCGCCTCGTACGACTACGACGACAACCGGCTGTTGCCAGCGGCGCCGTTGCCGGCAGGCCTCGAGGCGCTGCGCGCACGCGCCGCCGCGTGGCTCGGCGAGGCGCCCGAGGCGCTGCTGAGCGCGCTCGTCGCCGAGTACCGGCCCGGTGTGCCGCTCGGCTGGCATCGCGACGTACCCGACTTCGAGAACGTCGTCGGCATCTCGCTCGCCGGAACGGCGCGAATGCGCTTTCGCCGCTATCCGCCGGTGCAGCCGAAAAAGGCCGACGTGCTCTCGCTCGAGCTGGCGCCGCGCTCGGCCTACCTGCTGCGCGCAGAAGCGCGCTGGGGTTGGCAGCACAGCGTCGCGCCAACGCCGGCGCTGCGCTACTCGATCACCTTTCGCACGCCGTCGACGCGCGGCCTGGGCCGCTGAGAGGACCCGGCACCGGCCGAACGAGATCGGTCAACGTGTCCGCGCGCGCATCGACGCCGGGTGGCCGCCGGCCGGAATGCGCTTGCCGGTGTCGACGATCCGGTCGCCCTCGACGCGCAGGATCGAGATGTCCTGGGTGATGAAGTTGCCGACGTAGAGATAGCGGCCGTCGTCGCTGAAGACGCCGCCCTCCGGCAGGCCGCCGACCTCGATCTCGTTGGTTCTGGTCACCTTCTTGCCGTCGATCCGCATCGCCACGACGCTGCCGTTCTTGTTGTAGAAGAACGCGCTCTTGGCGGCGTTGCTGCCGCGCAGGAGCAAGGCGACCGCCATCTGCCCGTTGGGATTGATGGCGAGGCCTTCCGGGCCATCGCCGACGACGACCTTGTCGATCACGCGCGGCGGCGACGCCTCGAGGTCGATCACGCTGACGGTATCGATCTGGCCGTCGGCGGCGCCCGAGTTGCCGTTGTCGGCGGTCAGCGCGATCCGGCCGTCGGGCGTGATATCGACGTTGTACGGCCATAGGCCCACGGCCATGTCGTACTTGCCGTAGGTCACCTTCTCGCCGACGACGTCGAGCACCGCGACCTTGTGGCCCGGGAACTTGGTCGCGAGGGCGCGTTTGCCGTCGGGCGTGAAGACGACGTGCGAGACCTGCTCGCCGATCACGACGGTGTCGATCAGCTCGACCTTCTTGCCGCTGATCCGCATCACACTCACCGAGCCGTCGGCACGGTTGGCGATCAGCGCCAGCGTGCCGGTACGGTTGATCGATAGGCCCGACGGCTGCTTGCCGACATTGATGGTGTCGATCAGCTTCGGCGGGTTGGCAGTCAGGTCGATCACCCAGAGCCGGGTGTCGGGCACCTGCTTCAGCACGCCGCCCTCGTCGGCGACGTTGATCGAATTGGCGACCAGCGCCAGGCTTTCGTCGGGCGTGATCGCGAGGTTCACGGGCGGACCGACGATGGTGTTCGTGAGCGGCAGGCTGACCAGCGTGCGCGGTGCCATCGGATCGGTGCCGATGTCGACCACCGTCACCGTATCGCGGCCGGCGAGAGCGAACAAGGCGGTGCCGGCGTCGTTCCAGCTCTGCTTCTCGTCGTTGCCGACGATCATCAGCGCGCGCTTGCCCGAGGGCGCGGGGCCGGCGGCGCAACCGACCAGGACGAGCGCGGCCAGCGCCGCGGCAATGACGGATCGTTGCTTCATGTCTCCTCCTAGGGTTGTGGGCCCCAGTCTAGGCGCTCGCAGCGGGCGTGGCGAGGATCTCGGCCAGCCGCAGCTGACCAAAGCCGGCGCGTTTCCAGACCGGCGCGAGGTCGGGCGTGGGATCGAGAAGCAGCCTGGCGACGAGCGGCTCGACGCTCGTCGTCGCAGGGTCGACGAGTAGCACATAGCGGGCGTCGCCGTGCTCGTCGAGGCGGCCGACCCAGTCGATGTCGACCAGGGCCGAGATCACCGCGTCGACCTGCAGCGGGTCGACGTTGATCGCCTCGGCGATCGCCTGCACCGAGTGGCCGTGCCTTTCGCCCTGGCGTGCCGTGGCCAGGCGGGCGAGAACCACCAGCGCGAGGTGAAACTCGGTGCCCGGCGCATCGGGCCAGCGCGTCATGTGCTTGCCGACCAGCGGCGCGTAGGCGGCGATCACCGCGCCGAGCAGCACCACCACCCAGCTGAGGTAGATCCAGACGAGAAACAACGGCACCGTGGCGAAGGCGCCGTAGATCATCGAATACGTCGGCACCGCGCCGAAGTAGGACGTCAGCGCGCGCTTGCCGCCGGCCATGAACACGGCCACGAACACGCCGCCGAGCAGCGCGTGCCGCCAGCGAACATAAGTGTTGGGCACGAAGTGGAACAGCGCCGCGATCCCGACCGCGTGGACCACGAACTCGATCGCGCCGACGAGTACGCCGACGCCCCTCGGCATGTCGGCGAGCAGCCCGCGCGAGGCCGACACGGCATAGGACGTCGCCGTCAGGCTGACAGCGAAGATCAGCGGCCCGAGCGTCACCGCGCCCCAGTAGACGAGGACGCGCTGGGCTATGCGTCGGCGGCTTGCGAACGCGCCAGATGGCGTTGAGGGCGCGGTCGATCGTCAGCATCATCGCCAGCGCGCTGACCACCAGCGCGATCAGGCCGACGATGCCGAGCCGGCTAGCGCGGCTGGAGAACTGGGTGATCGCGCCGAGCACCGGCCGGGCGATGTTGTCGGGAACCAGCGTCTGCAAAAAGTACGACTGCAGGGTGCCCTGCAGCCTGGCGAACATCGGAAACGCCGAGAAGACCGCCAGCATCACCGTGACCAGGGGCACGAGCGAGATGACGGTCGTGAAGGTCAGGCTGCTCGCGGTCAGCGCCAGGCGGTCTTCGCGGAAGCGCCGCGATCAGCGTTTCCACCGTCGTGAGCCACGGCCACGCCTGCACCGCGGCGAACCAGCGCGCCGATGGGTTCGAGCGGCCCTGTCACGGTCGGGTCGTGCAATGCATTGCTGGCATCATAAGCAGCGATGGATCACGCCGCCGCCCCGCTGGCCGCGCTGCGGGCAACGCGGGCGCTGGCGGTCGGCGCGACGCTCGCCCTGATCGCGCTCGGCCTCGCCTGGGAGCTCCGCCTCGCGCCGACCGGCAGCGGCACGCTTGCGATCAAGGTGCTGCCGCTGCTGCTGCCGCTCTCCGGCCTGCTGCGGATGCGTCTCTACACCTACCGCTGGACCAGCCTGCTCGTCTGGCTCTACGTCGCCGAGGGCGCGGTGCGGGCGACCAGCGACCGCGGGCTCGGGGCGCTGCTGGCGAGCGCCGAGATCGTGCTCGCGCTCGTCCTCTTCGTCGCCTGCGCGATTCACGTCCGGACCCGCTTGCGCGCCGATGCCGCGAGCGTGGCGACAGCGCGAGCGGCAGCGCCGTGAACCTCGTCGAGGCGCTGGGCGCGGCGGTCGGCGCGGCGCACGTCTTCAGCGCCGACGCCGATCGCGCGCCGTACGAGATCGACTGGAGGAAGCGCTTCTCCGGCCGCGCCCTCGCCGTCGTCCGCCCGGGCACGACAGCCGAGGTCGCGGCGGTGGTCGCCGCCTGCCGGGCCCACGGCACGAGCATCGTCACCCAGGGCGGCAACACCGGCCTCGTCGGCGGCTCGGTCCCC
Source organism: uncultured beta proteobacterium (assembly GCA_963766315.1). Taxonomy (GTDB): domain Bacteria; phylum Pseudomonadota; class Gammaproteobacteria; order Burkholderiales; family Burkholderiaceae_C; genus Schlegelella_A. Next base: position 123,258 of record CAVXZM010000014.1, on the reverse strand, counting down.
GACGCGAGCGGCCGCCAGGTCCTGCTGTCGACGGCGCGCCTGAACCGCGTGCGCAGCGTCGATGGCGCCAACCTGACGCTCGTCGCCGAGGCCGGCTGCGTGCTGCAGCGGGTCCAGGAAAGCGCGGCGACGCACGGCCTGATGTTCGCGCTCAGCCTGGCCGCCGAAGGCAGCTGCACCATCGGCGGCAACCTCGCGACCAATGCCGGCGGGACGCAGGTGCGTTCGCTACGGCAACGCGCGCGAGCTCTGCCTCGGCCTCGAGGTCGTCACCGCCGAGGGACTCATCTGGGACGGCCTCTCGGCGCTGCGCAAGGACAACACTGGCTACGACCTGCGCGATCTGCTGATCGGCAGCGAAGGCACGCTCGCGATCATCACCGCGGCGGCATTGAAGCTGCATCCGCGCCCGGCCGCGACCCTGACCGCGCTGGCGACGCTGCCGACGCTCGCCGCGGCGACGACGCTGCTCGGCCTCGCCCACGAGCGGCTCGGCCCCGGGCTCACCGGCTTCGAGGTGATGAACGCGTTCTCGCTCGAGCTGGTGCGGCGGCACTTCGCCCAGCTGCGCCAGCCGCTCGCGCCGGCGCCGTGGACGGTACTGATCGAGCTCTCCGATGCCGAGAGCGACGCGCACGCGAGCGCGGCGCTCGAGGCGCTGCTCGCGACGGCGCTCGAGCGCGGCCTGATCGACGACACCGCCGTCGCGACCAGCATCGAGCAGGCGAATGCGATGTGGCATCTGCGCGAATCGATTCCGCTCGCCCAGAGCGCCGACGGCGCCAACGTCAAGCACGACATCGCGCTGCCGATCTCGGCCGTCGACGAGTTCGTCGCTGCGACCGATGCGGCGCTGCTGCGCGCCTTTCCCGGCGTTCGCCTGGTCGACTTCGGCCACCTCGGCGACGGCAACCTGCACTACAACGTGCAGGGTCCGTCGGGCAGCGAGGGCGCCGACTTCGTCGCTCGTCACGAGGCGAGCATCAACGCCATCGTCTACGACGCCGTGACGGCGCGCGGCGGCTCGATCTCGGCCGAGCATGGCATCGGCGCGCTCAAGCGCGACGAGCTGGTCGCGCGCAAGTCGCCGGTCGCGCTCGACATGATGCGGGCGATCAAGAGCGCGCTCGATCCCGCCGGCGTGCTGAACCCGGGGCGCGTGCTGTCGCCTGCAGCCAGGCCGTGAAGTCGCGCACCTCGGGCTTGGCCGCGGCCGCCGCCGAGACGACCATGAAGTAGCAGCGCGGCGAGACGACGGCGTCGCTGAACGGCGCGATCAGCTTCCTGCTCTTGAGGTGGCTCTCGATCAGCGGCACCCGGCCGAGCGCGACGCCCTGGCCGGCGATCGCCGCCGAGATCAGCTGATCGTAGGAAGAGAAATGGAGCACGCCGGCCGGGCGCAGCTCGGCGAGGCCGAGCGCATGCAGCCAGAGGCCCCAGTCCTGCAGCTGATTGCCGCCGTCGGGCTCCATCCGCAGCAGCGTGTGCGCGGCGAGGTCGCCGGGCCGCTTGAGCGGCGGATGCGGCGGTCGCAGCAGGCGCGGGCTGCACACCGGCGAGACGGTTTCGCCGAACAGGCGGACGCCGTCGCCGTCGCTCTTCACCGGGCGATAGCGGACGGCGATGTCGACGCCGTCGCGCTCGAGGTTGACGAGCTCGTTGCTGGCCGAGATGCGGACGTCGACGCCGGGGTGTGCGGCGACGAAGCCGGCCAGGCGCGGAATCAGCCAGAGGCCGGCGAAGCCCGGCGTCGTCGTGACGACGACCGTCTTGGCGCGCTCGCTGTGGCGCAGCTCGCGCGTCACCCGGTCGAGCCGGCCGAGCGCCTCGACCGTCGCCGCGTAGAGCTTGGCGCCGTCGTCGGTCAGCGCCAAGGCGCGGTGCAGGCGGCGAAAGAGCGGCACGCCGAGCCGGTCTTCGAGGGCGAGGATCTGCCGGCTGATCGCCGACTGCGTCAGCGCGATCTCGTTACCGGCGCGGGTGAAGCTGAGGTGGCGCGCGGCGCTCTCGAAGGCGACCAGCAGTTCCAGCGGCGGCAGCTCGAAGGCGCGCTCGGTCACGTCGGTTGGCATGCATTAAGCGCATGCGTTGGATTCGCAATGACCATTTGCGATGCGACTCGCCACCAGAGCGAGAATTACCTCCAAGGCGAACCGAAACAGAGAACGACGGGCGCCCCGCTGCATGCATGGGCTTCATGCTACAGGAATTCAGCCATGAACAACGATCTGATCAACGGCGCACGCCTGCTCGGCAAGGGCCATATCCGTCACGTCCACGGCGAGAAGGGCCGCCGCGTCGAACTGGTGAGCGGCTCGCTCTGGATCACCCAGGACGGCGATCTGCGCGACGTCGTTCTCGGCCCGGGCGAGGCGTTCGACTTCGACCGCCGCGGCGACGCGCTGCTCAGCGCCTTCGCCGACTCACGGTATCTGCTGCTCGACGCCGAGACGCGTCACTGAAGCGGTTCCTTGACCGCATCGGGGAGCGGCAGCGCCATGACCTCGATGCCCTCCTCGCGCAGCGCGTCCGCATCCTCGCGCGTGGCGCGGCCGCGAATGCCGCGCTCCTCGACCTCGCCGTAGTGGATCCGGCGCGCTTCCTCGGGGAAGCGCTCGCCGACGTCCTCGGTCGTGCTCATGACGTGGCGCAAGCGCGCGCAGCCACTGCGACTGCAGCGTCACCTCGCCGCCGCTCGCTCGACGCGGCGCCTCTGCCGGCGCAGCATGGCGCGAGACGTTGAGACGCGGCGCGCTCGGCAAGCGGACGACCTCGGTGTCGCCACAGAGCGGACACGCCACGCCGGAGCGCTCGGTCTGCGCGACGAAATCCTCTTCGGAAGCGAACCAGCCCTCGTACGCGTGGTGCTGGCTGCAGCGCAGGTTCAAGACCTTCATCGTCCGATTATGGTCAGGATGGCCCGGGCGCGCCGTGCCACTCGAGCGGCCAGCGGCCGGCGCGCCAATTCTGCAACCAGAGCAGGCCGATCAAGGTCTTCGCGTCGGTGATCGCGCCGCTTCGGGCCGCTGCGTCGAGCTCGTCGGCGCTGGCGACGAAGACGTCGAGGAACTCGCCCGGGTCGAGCCGTCGCTCGCCGGCGACCAGGCCGCGCGCGAACCAGACCTCGATCCCTTCGCTCGAGTAGGCGATGGCGTTGTGCAGCAGGCCGGCGCGCGCCCACTCGGCGGCGCGGTAGCCGGTTTCCTCGACCAGCTCGCGGATGGCGCATTCGAGCACCGGCTCGCCCGCCTCGAGCTTGCCGGCCGGGAACTCGAGCATCGCCCGCTGCAAGCGGGTAGCGCCATTGCCGCTCGACCACGAGGCGGCCGTCGTCGAGCATCGGCACGATCATCACCGCGCCGGGATGGACGATGTATTCGCGATAGGCCGTCGCTGCCGTCGGGCAAGGCGACGAGGTCGCGCCGGACGTCGAGGAACGAGCCGCGCCAGGCGGTCGCCGGCCTCGCGGCAGGTTTCGCGCAGGTGCGCCGCGTCGGCGTCGGCGATCGAGGGTCATCGACGCGTCGTCACGTCGCGGGCGACGGAACTCACGTCGCGAACATCTGCACGATCGCCTGCGCGCAAAGCGCCATCAGGCCGCCGGGCAGGACGCCGAGCAGCAGTACGGCGGCGCCGTTGAACGACAGCATGATGCGCACGTCGCGCGCGCCGCCGATCGGATGGGCATCGACCGGCTCGTCGAAGTACATCACCTTGACGACGCGCAGGTAGTAGTAGGCGCCGAGCAGCGACAGCACGACCGCGGCGACGGCGAGCCAGATGAAGCCGCCGACGTTGGTCGAGACCAGCGACTGCAGAACCGCCAGCTTGGCGTAGAAGCCGACCGTCGGCGGGATGCCGGCGAGCGAGAACATGAACACCGCCATCACGCCGGCGAACCAGGGGCTGCGCCGGGCCAGGCCGCGGAAGTCGTCGATCCGCTCGGCCTCGTAGCCGACGCGCGAGAGCAGCATGATCATGCCGAAGGTGCCGAGCGTCGTCAGCACGTAGGTGATGACGTAGAACATCGCCGAGCTGTAGGCGTTGCCGGCCGAGACCGTGTTGCCGCTGACGACACCCGGGCACAGGCCAAGCAGCATGAAGCCGATCTGGGCGATCGTCGAATAGGCAAGCATGCGCTTCAGGTTCGTCTGCGCGATCGCGGCGAGGTTGCCGAGCAGCATCGACGCAAGCGAGAGCAGCACCAGCATCTGCTGCCAGTCGAGCGCCAGGCCGATCATGCCCTCGACCAGGAGGCGGATCGTGATCGCGAACGCGGCGAGCTTGGGCGCGCCGCCGACGAGCAGCGTCATCGACGTCGGCGCGCCCTGGTAGACGTCGGGCACCCACATGTGGAACGGCACCGCGCCGAGCTTGAACGCCAGGCCGGCGACGATGAACACCGTGCCGAGGATCAGCACCGCGCGGTTGATGCGGCCGGTGCCGATCGCCTTGAACACCTCGCTGATCTCGAGCGAGCCGGTGGCGCCGTACATCATCGACAGGCCGTACAGCAGGAAGCCGCTGGCGAGCGCGCCGAGGACGAAGTACTTCATCGCCGCTTCGGTCGCGCCGGTGTCGTCGCGGCGCATCGCGACCAGCGCGTACAGCGAGAGCGACATCAGCTCGAGGCCGAGGTAGACGACCAGGAAGTTGTTGGCCGCGACCATCACCAGGATGCCGAGGAGCGAGAACATCGACAGGGTGAAGAGCTCGCCCTTGAGCATGTCGCGCGCGGCGGCGTAGGGTCGGGCGTAGACCAGCGTCGTCATCATCGCCAGCGTCGCGAACAGGCCGAGCAGGTGGCCCATCGGGTCGGCGACGACCATGTGCTGCATCGCGTAGTAGGTCGCTCCCTCGTAGAAGTACCAGAGCTGGCCGAGCGCGATCGCGGCGAGCGACATCTGCGCCAGGCAGTAGGTGACGATCCGGTCCTTCCCCGGCAGCCACAGGTCGACGAGCGCGACGACGCAGGCCATCACGAGCAACGCCAGCTCGGGAACGATCGGGTAGAGGGCCTGCCAGTTCATTGTGTGGGCTCTCAGTTGGCGATCTTCGAGACCGACACGTGGCGCAGCAGCTCGGTCACCGAGGTGTGCATCACGTCGGTGAACGGCTTCGGATAGACGCCCATCACGATGACCGCGGCGGCGAGCACGGCGAGCATCGCGAATTCGCGCCCGTCGAGGTCGGCGAGGTGGGCGACGTGGTCGTTGGCCACCGCGCCGAAGTAGACGCGCTTGACCATCCAGAGCGTGTAGGCGGCGCCCAAGACCATCGTCGTCGCGGCGGCGGCGGCGATCCAGAAGTTCGCCTTCACGGTGCCGAGGATCACCATCCACTCGCCGACGAAGCCGGCGGTCCCCGGCAGGCCGAAGTTGGCCATCGCGAACAGGACGGCGAAGGTGGCGAACTTGGGCATGGTGTTGGCGACGCCGCCGTAGGCCGAGATCTCGCGCGAGTGGACCCGGTCGTAGAGCACGCCGATGCACAGGAACATCGCGCCCGAGACGAAGCCGTGCGAGATCATCTGGACGATCGCGCCCGAGGTGGTGAGCTCGTTGAACATGAAGAAGCCCAGCGTGACGAAGCCCATGTGGGCGATCGACGAATAGGCGACGAGCTTCTTCATGTCGCTCTGCACCAGCGCCACCAGGCCGATGTAGACGACGGCGATCAGCGACAGCGCGATCATGAACCAGGCCCACTTGTGGCTGGCGTCGGGCGTGATCGGCAGCGAGAAGCGCAGGAAGCCGTAGGCGCCGAGCTTGAGCATGATCGCGGCCAGCACGACCGAGCCGCCGGTCGGCGCCTCGACGTGGGCATCGGGCAGCCAGGTGTGCACCGGCCACATCGGCACCTTGACCGCGAACGCGAAGAAGAAGGCGAAGAAGATCAGCACCTGCGCCGACATCGACAGCGGCAGGCGATGCCAGGCGAGGATGTCGAAGCTGCCGCCCGACTTGTAGTAGAGGTAGATCAGCGCCACCAGCATCAGCAGCGAGCCGGCGAGCGTGTAGAGGAAGAACTTGAACGCCGCGTAGACGCGGCGCGGTCCGCCCCAGACGCCGATGATGAGATACATCGGGATCAGCGTTGCCTCGAAGAAGACGTAGAACAGCAGCCCGTCCATGGCGCAGAAGACGCCGACGATCAGGCCCGAGAGGATCAGGAACGCGCCCATGTACTGGTTGACGCGCTCGGTGATCACCTGCCAGGCAGAGATGACGACGATCACGGTGATGAAGGCGGTGAGCAGGACGAACCAGACCGAGAGGCCGTCGACGCCGAGGTGTACCAGACGTTGAAGCGCGCGATCCAGGCATGCTTCTCGCCGAACTGCATCGCCGCCGTCGCGAGGTTGAAGTCGGTGACGAGCGGGATCGTCACCAGGAAGCTCGCCAGCGCGGCGAGGAGCGCGAACCAGCGCACGCCACTCGCGTGGTCGTCGCGACCGAAGGCCAGCAGCAGCACGCCCGCCAGGATCGGCAGCCAGATGGCAAGGCTCAGCAACGGCATGTCAGTCGGCCGCAGCAGGTTGCCGAGGAACGGCCACAGCTGCCAGGTCATGAGCCCGATCACGCCGACGATCATCGTCAGCGCATACCAGTAGAGATAGCCGCTCTGCAGGCGGCGGCTCGAGCGCGGCGATGCCGCCGATCGTGCGCGCGCTGCCGTTGATGACGATGCCGTCGATCAGGCCGACGTCGCCGCCCGCCAGAGGCCCGTGCCGGCGACGCGCGCAGCGCGGGCGAGGACGTTCTCGTTGAACCAGTCGAAGTAGTACTTGTTGTCGAGGATGCGATAGAGGAACGAGAAGCGGCGCTGGATCATCGCCGGGATGCTCGGGCCGGCGCAGATAGAGGAACCAGGCCGAGACGACGCCGGCGAGCGCGAGCCAGAAGACCAGCGCCGGTGAGCGAATGGATCGCCATCGCCACCGGGCCGTGGAACTCGTGCGCGAGCTCTTCCATCGCCGGATGCCGTTCGCGTCAGCACGGCGATCGAATCCTTGAAGAAGTCGCCGAACAGCATCGGCCCGATCGTCATGAAGCCGATCACCACCGAGGGGATCGCGAGCAGCACGAGCGGCAAGCGTCACCACCGCCGGCGACTCGTGCGGCGCGGCGGCGTGCACGTCGCGGCGTGCAGGTCGGGCTCGGCGTGGGTCGCGTGGGCGTCGCCGCCGTGGCCGTCGGCTGCGTCGTGCGCGGAGTGATCGTCGTGAGCCTCGGGCGGAAACGGCTTGTCGCGGAAGCGCTCCGGGCCGTGGAAGACCAGGAAGTACATCCGGAACGAATAGAACGCGGTGACGAAGACGCCAATGGCGACCGCGAAGTAGGCGAAGCCGGCGCCCGGCAGATGGCTCTCGTGCACCGCCTCGATGATCGAGTCCTTCGAGTAGAAGCCGGCGAAGAACGGCGTGCCGATCAGCGCCAGCGAGCCGACCAGCGACGTGATCCAGGTGATCGGCATGTACTTCTTCAGGCCGCCCATGTTGCGGATGTCCTGGTCGTGGTGCATGCCGATGATCACCGAGCCCGCGGCGAGGAACAGCAGCGCCTTGAAGAAGGCGTGCGTCATCAGGTGGAACACGGCGACCGAGTACGCGGAGGCGCCGAGCGCGACCGTCATGTAGCCGAGCTGCGAGAGCGTCGAGTAGGCGACGACGCGCTTGATGTCGTTCTGGATGACGCCGAGAAAGCCCATGAAGAGCGCCGTGATCGCGCCGATCGTCATCACCACCGACAGCGCCGTGTCGGAGAGCTCGAACAGCGGCGACATGCGCGCGACCATGAAGATGCCGGCCGTCACCATCGTCGCCGCGTGGATCAGCGCCGAGATCGGCGTCGGGCCTTCCATCGAGTCGGGCAGCCAGACGTGGAGCGGGAACTGCGCGCTCTTGCCCATCGCGCCGATGAACAGGCAGATGCAGATCACGGTGATCAGCCGCCAGTCGCTCGCAGGTAGCGCCAGCTGCGCGAGTTCCTCGCCCTTGGCGAACGCCTCGCGGTAGTCGAGCGTTCCGGCGAAGGCGACGATCAGGCCGATGCCGAGGATGAAGCCGAAGTCGCCGACCCGGTTGACGATGAACGCCTTCATGTTGGCGAAGATCGCCGTCGGTCGCGTGAACCAGAAGCCGATCAGCAGGTACGAGACCAGGCCGACCGCTTCCCAGCCGAAGAACAGCTGCAGGAAGTTGTTGCTCATGACCAGCATGAGCATCGAGAACGTGAACAGCGAGATGTAGCTGAAGAAGCGCTGGTAGCCGGGGTCGTCGGCCATGTAGCCGATGGTGTAGACGTGCACCATCAGCGAGACGAAAGTGACGACCGCCATCATCATCGCCGTCAGGCCATCGACGAGGAAGCCGATCTCCATCTTCAGCGCGCCGACCTGCATCCACTCGTAGATCGTGGCGTTGAAGCGCGCGCCGTCGACGGCAACGGCGTAGAGCACCCACGACGAAATCAGGAACGAGACCAGGACGCCGAGGATGGTGATGGTATGCGCACCCGCCCGGCCGATCTGCCTGCCGAAGAAGCCGGCGACGATCGCGCCGACGAGCGGCGCCATCGGCACGACGGTGAGAAGCGCGGGCGACAGCGTGGTGGCCATGTCAGCCCTTCAGGGTGTCAAGCTCGTCGACGGCGATCGTCGAGCGGGTGCGGAACAGCACGACCAGGATCGCCAGGCCGATCGCCGACTCGGCCGCGGCGACGGTGAGGATGAAGAACACGAACACCTGGCCTGCCATGTCGCCGAGGTAGTACGAGAAGGCGACGAAGTTGAGGTTGACGGCGAGCAGCATCAGCTCGATCGCCATCAGCAGCACGATCAGGTTCTTGCGGTTGAGGAAGATGCCGATCACCGACAGCGCGAACAGGATCGCGCCGAGCGAGAGGTAGTGGCCGAGGGTGACCGGGCCGAGCGTCATCGCCGATCCCCCACCGGCTTGGCGGCGTCGCTCGCCGCGTCGCGCGGGACGCCTTCGGGCTTCATCGAGACGATGCGGACGCGATCGGCCTTCTTCGCCTTGATCTGCTCGGACGGGTCGATGTGCTTGGAGTCCTTGCGCGCGCGCAATGTCAGCGAGATCGCCGCGATGATCGCCACCAGCAGCAGCACCGCCGCGATCTGCAGCGGGTAAAGGTACTTGGTGTAGACCTCGACCCCGAGCAGCTTGGTGTTGCCGAGCTTGAGCGCCGCCGCACCCGCGGCCGGCGCGTCGACGAGGCGAAAGCCGGGCAGCAGCACCGCGGCCATCTCGAGCGAGATAATGACGCCGACCAGCGCGGCGACCGGAAAGTGCCGCCAGAAGCCGGAACGCAGCGAGCCGACATCGACGTCGAGCATCATCACGACGAACAGGAACAGCACCATCACCGCGCCGACGTAGACCAGCACCAGCGCGATCGCCAGGAACTCGGCGCGCAGCAGGATCCAGACGCAGGCCGCGCTGAAGAACGCGAGCACCAGGAAGAGCGCCGCGTACACCGGGCTGCGCGCCGTGATGACACGAAAGGCGGCCGTCAGGAGGACGGCCGAGAAGACGTAGAAGAGCGCGGTGTTGGTATCCATGGTCGAAAGCGCGTGCCGGCGCATCGACTGCCGTTCAGGCAGCAGCCAATCGCGTCAGCGGTACTTCGCGTCCGCCTCCCTTGCGGCGGTGATCTCTTTTTCGTATCGGTCGCCCACGGCGAGCAGCATGTCCTTGGTGAAGTACAGGTCGCCGCGCTTCTCGCCGTGGTATTCGAAGATGTGCGTCTCGACGATCGAATCGACCGGGCAGCTCTCCTCGCAGAAGCCGCAGAAGATGCACTTGGTGAGGTCGATGTCGTAGCGCGTCGTCCGGCGCGAGCCGTCGTCGCGCACCTCGCTCTCGATCGTGATCGCCAGCGCCGGGCAGACCGCCTCGCACAGCTTGCAGGCGATGCAGCGCTCCTCGCCGTTCTCGTAGCGGCGCAGCGCGTGCAGGCCGCGAAAGCGCGGGCTGAGTGGCGTCTTCTCCTCCGGATACTGGATCGTCACCTTCTTCGCCAGGAAATGGCGGCCGGTGAGCCGCATGCCCTTGAAGAGCTCGCCGAGCATGAAGCTCGAGAGAAAATCCTTGATCGGGGTTGCCTGTGCCATGGCGCTCTTGTCTTACTTCCAGATGTTCCAGGGCGACTGGATCACAAGGCCGACGACGACCAGCCAGACCAGCGTCACCGGGATGAAGATCTTCCAGCCGAGCCGCATGATCTGGTCGTAGCGGAAGCGCGGGAAGGTCGCGCGCACCCAGAGGAACATGGTGGCGATGACGAAGATCTTGGCGAACAGCCAGAACCAGTTCCAGAACCACATCGACTGGACGATCCACTCCGGCGTCTGCAGGCCGACGAGGGCGAACGAGATCGGCGAGAACCAGCCGCCGAGGAACATCACCGACGCCAGCGCCGAGACCAGGAGGATGTTGGCGTACTCGGCGAGGAAGAACATCGCGAACGCCATCCCCGAGTACTCGACCATGTGGCCGGCGACGATCTCCGACTCGCCCTCGACGACGTCGAACGGCGCCCGGTTGGTCTCGGCGATTCCCGAGATGACGTAGACGACGAAGATCGGCAGCAGCGGCAGCCAGTTCCAGCTCAGAAAGTCGGCGCCGTGCGCGGCGAAGAAGCCGCGGCCCTGGACCAGGACGATCTCGGTCATGTTGAGGCTGGCCGAGACCATCAGCACGACCACCAGCGCGAAGCCCATCGCGATCTCGTAGCTCACCATCTGCGCCGATGCGCGCAGCGCGCCGAGGAACGCGTACTTCGAGTTCGACGCCCAGCCGGCGATGATCACGCCGTAGACCTCCATCGAGGTGATCGCCATCAGGAACAGCAGCCCGGCGTTGATGTTGGCGAGCGCCTTGTCGGGGCCGAACGGGATCACCGCCCAGGCCGCGAGCGCCGGCATGATCGTCATCACCGGACCGAGGAAGAACAGGCCCTTGTTGGCCGCGGTCGGGACGATGATCTCCTTGAAGATCAGCTTCACCGCATCGGCGATCGGCTGCAGCAGGCCGAGCGGGCCGACGCGATTGGGGCCCGGGCGGATCTGGCTCCAGCCGATCGCCTTCCTCTCCCAGAGCGTCAGGTAGGCGACGCAGAGCAGCAGCGGAATCAAGACCAGGACGATGCGGACGATCGCCCAGAGCGTCGGCCAGTAGCCGCCGAAGGTGGTGGCGCCGTAGCCGGTGATCGCGTCGATGTTCATCGCTGCGGCCTCAGCCGATGCTCGACGCGGAGACGCCGGCCTGCTCGCGCTCGCGCGTGAGCGTCAGCGCGCCCGAACATCGCACCGAGCGGCGCGGTCAGCGGATGGCCGGCCGGCAACGCGCAGGACGTTGGCGGCCAGCGACGGGTCGATGCGCGCTTCGAGAACGACGCTGCCCTGCCCTTGGCCGACGCGCATCAAGGTGCCGTCGCCGATGCCGAGCTCGGCGGCGAGCTCGCTCGGAACGCCGACCCGCGGCGGCCGCGCATCGGCGGTGAGCTGCAAGGCGGGAGCGCGGCGCACGATCGGATCGGTCGCGTAGATCGGCACGTCGGCGATGCGCTCGAGGCCGCCGGCGGCGGCCGCGCGCGGCAAGGTCAACGCCGCGGCGTCGGCCGGCACCTCGGCGGCGAGGCGGACGGCGATCGTCGCGCCGGCGCCGATCGCGTCGACACGAACGTCGTCGGAGGTCTCGAACGAGAAGCCGGGCAGGCCGAGCAAGTTGCCGAGCACGCGCAGCACCTTCCACGCCGGCCGCGCCTCGCCGAGCGGCTTGACGACACCGTGGAAGCTCTGCACGCGGCCTTCGGCGTTGACGAAGGTGCCCGAGGTCTCGGTGAACGGCGCGATCGGCAGCAGCACGTCGGCGTGGTCGCCGTCCTGCGGCAGGAACGGGCTGAGGACGACGACCATCTCGGCGGCGGCGAGCGCGCGCACGGCCGTCGGGCCGTCGGCGAGGTCGAGCAGCGGCTCGACGTTGAGCAGCACGCACGCCTTCAGCGGCGCGTCGGCGCCGAGCATCTGCGCCGCGCCGAGGCCGCCCGCGCGCGGCAGCGCGCCGACGAGCTCGGCGCCGAGCGCATTGCCGCCGTCGCCGAGCCAGCCGAACGTCGCGCCGGTCTGGCTCGCGATCCAGCGCGCGAGGCGCTCGATCAGCGCGGCATCGGCGTGCTGGGCAACGGCATTGCCGAGCAGCACCGCCTTGCGCTCGCCGCTCTGCAGCGCGGTCGCGATCGCCTTGGCCTCGTCGCTCGCCGGCGTGTCGCTCGGCGGCGGCGATTCCCTTGGCGGCGGCGATTGCCGCGGCGATCGACGCCAATGATTCGGGCCACGCGCTCGGCGCAGCGGCGATGCTCGCAGCCCATCGGCATCAGCCAGTCGTCACGCAGCGCGTGGACGCTCATCACCTTGGCGCCCCGGCGCGCCGCCTGGCGGATGCGCTGCGCGAGCAGCGGATGGTCCTTGCGCAGGAACGAGCCGACGACCAGCACGCGCTGCAGATCGGAGAGCGACGCGATCGGCCGGCCGAGCCAGCGTGGCGCGCCGCCGGGTCGCGCCGCCGCCGGCGCGCGCAGGCGAGTGTCGATGTTCTCGCTGCCGAGGCCGCGCACGAGCTTGGCGAGCAGATGAAGCTCCTCGACCGTGCTCGTCGGCGAAGCCAGCGCGCCGATGCTCTGCGCGCCGTGCTCGACCGAGATCTGCGTCAGGCCGCGGGCGACGTAGTCGAGCGCGTCGTTCCACGAGACCGGCTGCCACTGGCCGCCTTGCTTGATCATCGGCGCGGTCGCCCGCTCGGCCGTGTTGAGCGCCTCGTACGAGAAGCGGTCGCGGTCGGCGAGCCAGCATTCGTTGACGTCGTCGTTCTCGAACGGAACGACGCGCATCACCTGCGCGCCCTTGACCTGGACGATCAGGTTGGCGCCGGTCGAGTCGTGCGGGCTGATGCTCTTCCTGCGCGACAGCTCCCAGGTGCGGGCGCTGTAGCGAAACGGCTTCGAGGTGAGCGCGCCGACCGGGCAGACGTCGATCATGTTGCCCGAGAGCTCGGAGTCGATCGTGTCGCCCTTGACGGTCGTGATCTCGGAATGCTCGCCGCGATGGATCATGCCGAGCTCCATCACGCCGGCAACCTCCTGGCCGAAGCGGACGCAGCGCGTGCAATGGATGCAGCGGTTCATCTCCTGCATCGAGACCAGCGGGCCGACGTCCTTCGGATAGACGACGCGCTTGTCCTCGTCGTAGCGCGATGACGAGGCGCCGTAGCCGACCGCCAGGTCCTGCAGCTGGCATTCGCCGCCCTGATCGCAGATCGGGCAGTCGAGCGGGTGGTTGATGAGCAGGAACTCCATCACCCCCTGCTGCGCGTTGAGCGCCTTGTCGCTCTTGGTCTTGACGACCATGCCCTGCGTGACCGGCGTCGCGCACGCCGGCATCGGCTTGGGCGCCTTCTCGATCTCGACCAGGCACATGCGGCAGTTGGCCGCGATCGACAGCTTCTTGTGATAGCAGAAGTGCGGGATGTAGGTGCCGGCCTTGTCGGCGGCATGCATCACCATGCTGCCCTCGGGCACCGAGACCTTCTCGCCGTCGAGGTCGATCTCGATCATGGCTTGACCAGCTGCTTGATCGCCGGCGAAGCGGCAGCGGCGCTGACCATGCCGTACTGCAGCGTCGCCGCCTTCGGCGTCTGCTCCGGATTGACGCTGTCGGCCGAGCCGATCCTGCCGGCGTGAACCGGCGTCGCGTTCTTCTCGATCAGGGCGACGAACTCGTCCTTGAAGTGCTTGATCATCGCCCGCACCGGCATCGCCGCGGCGTCGCCCAGGGCGCAGATCGTCCGGCCCTGGATGTTGTCGCTGACCGAGTTCAGGAGGTCGATGTCCTGCATCCGGCCCTGGCCGTTGGCGATCCGCTCGACCATGCGGTAGAGCCAGCCGGTGCCCTCGCGGCACGGCGTGCACTGGCCGCAGCTCTCGTGCATGTAGAAGTACGACAGGCGCAGCAGCGAATGGACCATCGAGCGCGAGTCGTCCATGACGATGACCGCGCCCGAGCCGAGCATCGAGCCGGCCTTGGCGATCGCGTCGTAGTCCATCGTCAGCTCGTTCATGATCGCAGCCGGCAGCACCGGCGCCGACGAGCCGCCCGGGATCACCGCCTTCAGCGTGCGTCCTTCGCGGGACGCCGCCGGCGAGCTCGAGCAGCTTGGTGAACGGCGTGCCGAGCGGCACCTCGTAGTTGCCGGGCTTTTGCACGTCGCCGACGACCGAGAAGATCTTGGTGCCGCCGTTGTTGGGCTTGCCGACGTCGAGGAATGCCTGGCCGCCGTTGATGATGATCCACGGCACCGCGGCGAAGGTCTCGGTGTTGTTGACCGTCGTCGGCTTGCCGTAGAGGCCGTAGCTCGCCGGGAACGGCGGCTTGAAGCGCGGCTGGCCCTTCTTGCCCTCGAGCGATTCGAGCAGCGCCGTCTCCTCGCCGCAGATGTAGGCGCCGAAGCCGTGGCAGGCGTGCAGCTGGAAGCTCCATTTCGAGCCGAGCATCTCGTCGCCGAGGTAGCCGGCGGCGCGCGCTTCCTCGAGCGCTTCCTCGAAGCGCTCGTAGACCTCGAAGATCTCGCCGTGGATGTAGTTGTAGGCGACCTTGACGCCCATCGCGTACGCCGCGATCGCCATCCCTTCGATGACGATGTGCGGGTTGAACATCAGGATGTCGCGGTCCTTGCAGGTGCCGGGCTCGCCTTCGTCGGAATTGCAGACGAGGTATTTCGCACCCGGAAACTGGCGCGGCATGAAGCTCCACTTCAGGCCGGTCGGAAACCCCGCGCCGCCTCGGCCGCGCAGTCCCGAGGCCTTGACCTCGGCGATCACCTGCTCGGGCGTCATGCCCTTGCCTTCGCCTTGCTCCAGGATCTTCTTCCACGCCTGGTAGCCACCACGCGCTTCGTAGTCCTTGATGCGCCAGTTCTTGCCGTCGAGCCTGTCGTAGATCTGGGCCGCGATGTGGCGGCCGTGGAAACACGTTTCGGTGCCGTCGGCCTTGAATCGGGAAAGGTCGGGCAAGGGACTCATGGTGCGCTCGCCCCACTGGCCGGACGCAAGGACGAGACCAGTTCGTCGAGGCGGGCGTCGCTCATGAAGCTCACCATCTGGCGGTCGTTGACGAGCAGCACCGGCGCGTCGGCGCAGGCGCCGAGGCACTCGGCCTTCTGCACCGTGAAGGCGTGGTCGGCGGTCGTTCCGCCCTCCTCGATGCCGAGCGACTGGCAGAGGTGCTCGAGCGCGTGCTGGCCGCCGCGCAGCTGGCACGGCAGGTTGGTGCAGACGTTGAGCTTGACGCGCCCGACCGGCACCTGATTGAACATGTTGTAGAACGTCGTGACCTCGTGCACCGCGATCGGCGGCATGTCGAGCGCCTCGGCGACGAGTTCCTCGCTCTCCTGCGAGATCCAGCCGTGCTCTTCCTGCAGCACCGCGAGGCAGGCGATGACCGCCGACGCCTTGCCTTCCGGCGGGTACTTGGCGATCTCGCGCTCGAATACTTTGGCGGCGGCAGCGGAAAGCGTTGGTTTGGCGCGCACTGCCGCGGCACCTGCCGCACCGGTACCGCCGGGCGCGGCACCGCCGGGCCGAGGCTGGCCGCGCGCCGGATCGACGACCGAGTTGCTCATCGGTCGATCTCCCCGAAGACGATGTCCATCGTGCCGATCACCGCGACCGCGTCGGCGATCATGTGGCCGCGCGCCATCTCGTCGAGCGCGGCCAGGTGCGGAAAGCCCGGGGCGCGGATCTTCAGCCGATACGGCTTGTTGGCGCCGTCGCTGACGATGTAGATGCCGAACTCGCCCTTCGGGTGCTCGACCGCGGCATAAGCCTCGCCTTCGGGAACGCGGATCCCTTCGGTGAAGAGCTTGAAGTGATGGATCAGGTCTTCCATCCCGGTCTTCATGTCGACTCGCGACGGCGGCGCGACCTTGTGGTTTGCGGTGATCACCGGGCCCGGGTTGGCGCGCAGCCACTCGACGCACTGGCGGATGATCCGGTTGGCCTGGCGCATCTCCTCGACGCGCACGAGATAGCGGTCGTAGGTGTCGCCGTTGACGCCGAGCGGGATGTCGAAGTCCATCTGTTCGTAGACGTCGTACGGCTGGTGCTTGCGCAGGTCCCAGAGGATCCCCGAGCCGCGCAGCATCGGCCCGGTGAAGCCCAGGTTCTTGGCGCGCTCGGGCGTGACGACGCCGATGCCGACGGTGCGCTGCTTCCAGATCCGGTTGTCGGTGAGGAGCGTCTCGTACTCGTCGACCTTCTCCGGGAAGCGGCGCGAGAAGTCGTCGATGAAGTCGAGCAGAGAGCCGTGCCGGTTCTCGTTGCGCTCGCCGGTCGACTTGGCGCTCCTGATCTTCGATTCGCGGTACTGCGGCATCGTGTCGGGCAAGTCGCGGTAGACGCCGCCCGGCCGGAAATAAGCAGCGTGCATGCGCGCGCCCGATGCCGCCTCGTACATGTCGAACAGGTCTTCGCGCTCGCGAAAGCAGTAGATGAAGATGTTCATCGCACCGCAGTCGAGACCATGCGCGCCGAGCCACATCAGGTGGTTCATCAGGCGCGTGATCTCGGCGAACATGACGCGGATGTACTGCGCGCGGATCGGCACGTCGACGCCGAGCAGCTTCTCGATCGCCAGGCAGTAGGCGTGCTCGTTGCACATCATCGAGACGTAGTCGAGCCGGTCCATGTAGGGCAGCGACTGGATGTAGGTGCGCGTCTCGGCGAGCTTCTCGGTGGCCCGGTGCAACAAGCCGATGTGCGGGTCGGCGCGCTGGATCACCTCGCCGTCGAGCTCGAGCACGAGGCGCAGCACGCCGTGCGCGGCCGGGTGCTGCGGCCCGAAATTCAAGGTGTAGTTCTTGATGTCGGCCATGGCTAGTGCAGGCCGCCGTAGTTGTCTTCGCGGATGACGCGCGGAATGATCTCGCGCGGCTCGATCGTCACCGGCTGGTAGATGACTCGCTTCTGATCCGGGTCATAGCGCATCTCAACAGTTCCCGAGACCGGAAAGTCCTTCCGAAACGGGTGGCCGATGAAGCCGTAGTCAGTGAGGATCCGGCGCAGGTCGATGTGGCCGTCGAAGATCACGCCGAAGAGGTCGAACGCCTCGCGCTCGAACCAGTTGGCGGCGCTCCAGACATCGGTCAGCGACGGCACCTGAGGCACGTCGTCGTCGGGGCAGAAGACCTTGAGGCGAAGGCGCCAATTGCGGCTCAGCGAGAGCAGGTGCGTGACGACGCAAAAGCGCGGCCCTTCCCACGGCACGTCGCGGTAGCTCGAGTAGTCGACGCCGCAGAGATCGATCAGCTGCTCGAACGCGAAATCCGGGTGGTCGCGCAGGATCGTCGCGGCTTCCAGGTAGTCGGCCGCGGCAACGGTCAACGTGAGCTCGCCGTAGGCGCGGTCGAGCGTCTTCACGCGAGCGCCGAGCTGCGTGGCGAGCGCTTCCTGCAAGGTATCGAGCTTGCTCGTCATGGGGCTGCGCTCAGCGCGCGATCGTGTTCTCGCGCCGGATCTTGGCCTGCAGCTGCAGCACGCCGTAAAGCAGCGCTTCGGCCGTCGGCGGGCAGCCGGGAACGTAGACGTCGACCGGGACGATGCGGTCGCAGCCGCGCACGACCGAGTAGCTGTAGTGGTAGTAGCCGCCGCCGTTCGCGCACGAGCCCATCGAGATCACCCAGCGCGGCTCGGCCATCTGGTCGTAGACCTTGCGCAGCGCCGGCGCCATCTTGTTGCACAGCGTGCCGGCGACGATCATCAGGTCGCTCTGGCGCGGGCTCGGCCGGAACAGCATGCCGAAGCGGTCGATGTCGTAGCGGGCGGCGCCGGCGTGCATCATCTCGACCGCGCAGCACGCCAGGCCGAAGGTCATCGGCCAGAGCGAGCCGGTCTTCGACCAGTTGATGACCGTGTCGAGGCTCGTCGTGACGAAGCCTTCCTTCAGAACGCCGTCGAGGCTCATGCGGTTTGCCTTCATTCCCAGTCGAGGGCGCCCTTTTTCCACTCGTAGGCGAAGCCGACGACGAGGATCGCGAGGAAGACCATCATCGCCCAGAAGCCGGTCGGGCCGATCTCGCGCAGCGACACCGCCCATGGAAAGAGGAAGGCGATCTCGAGGTCGAACAGGATGAAGAGGATCGCGACGAGGTAGTAGCGCACGTCGAACTTCATGCGCGCGTCTTCGAACGCCTCGAAGCCGCACTCGTACGGAGAATTTTTTGCCTGGTCGGGCCGTCTCGGGCCGAGCAGGAAGCCGAGCCCCTGCGGCGCGACGCCGACCGCCACGCCGATCAGGATGAACAGGATGACGGGGAGGTAGGGGTCGAGAGTCATTGAGATGGTGCCGACGGCGAGACTCGAACTCGCACAGCTTTCGCCACTACCCCCTCAAGATAGCGTGTCTACCAATTTCACCACGTCGGCGGCACTCTGGATCGCTACACCGGCTGGCGTGAGGAGTAGCTCGCCGGACAAACTCAAATTCTAGCCGAGGGCGATCTACTTCTGCGGGATCCCCGGTACTGCAGAGGCTGCGCTCGCGGGCGCAGCGACGGCGCTCGCGGATGCGCTCGGTGCCGCCGCGACGGCGCTCGCCGGACGCGGAGATCGCCGCGCTGCCAGAGGCGGCGACCAGCGGCACGGATGCGCCGGCGGCGGGTCGGTCGAGGACGCTGCCTGTGCTCGCCTTCGGCCGGTCGTTGGCGGTGTACGCGAGCGACAGCGTGCAGACGAAGAAGACGGCGGCGCAGACTGCCGTCGAGCGCGACAGGAAGTTCGCGCTGCCGGTGGCGCCGAACAGGCTCCCCGACGCGCCGCTGCCGAACGAGGCGCCCATGTCGGCGCCCTTGCCGTGCTGGATCAGCACCAGGCCGATCATGACGAGCGCCGTCACGATCTGCAGCGCCAGCACGAGGTTCATCACGATATTCATGTCGATGCGACTCCGGGGGTCGAGTTTGTTTCAGCAGCCGCGCGGCAGATGGCGACGAAATCGGCGGCTTTCAACGAGGCGCCGCCGATCAGGCCGCCGTCGATGTGCGGCCGCGCGAACAGCTGCGCCGCGTTGTCGGCCTTGACGCTGCCGCCGTAGAGGATGCGCACCGCGACGCTGCCTGCCGAGGCCTCGGCGAGACGAGCGCGCAGGAACGCGTGGACCGCGTCGGCCTGCTCGGGCGAAGCGGTCCGGCCGGTGCCGATGGCCCAGACCGGCTCGTAGGCGATGACGACGCGGTCGATATCTGCGCCGAGCAGCGATGTGACGGCCGCGAGCTGGCGCGCGACGATCGCTTCGGTCGCGCCGGCCTCGCGCTCGGCGAGCGTCTCGCCGACGCAGACGATCGGCACCAGCCCGTGGCGCAACGCCGCGCCGGCCTTCTCGGCGACGAGGCCGTCGCTCTCGCCGTGCAGCGCGCGCCGCTCGGAGTGGCCGACGATGACGTGACGACAGCCGAACTCGGCCAGCATCGCCGCCGAGACCTCGCCGGTGTAGGCGCCCGACTCGTGGCTCGAGCAGTCCTGCGCGCCCCAGGCGATCCGACTCGCGGCGAGCAGCGACGCAGCCTGCTCGAGATACGGCGCGGGAACGCAGACCGACACCTCGGCGTCGACGCCGACGAGCTCGGACTGCAATGCCCCGAGCAACGCCGCGTTGAAGGCGCGGCTGCCGTGCATCTTCCAGTTGCCGACGACGAGCCGGCGGCGCGGCGCTACCACGCGAGCACCAGCTTGCCGATGTGCTGGTTCGACTCCATCAGCGCGTGCGCCTGCGCCGCTTCGGCGGCGGGGAAGACGCGGTAGATGACCGGCTTGACGCGGCCCGATTCGAGCCAAGGCCAGACCGTCTTCTTCAGCGCGGCGGCGATCGCCGTCTTGAACGCGACCGGCCGCGGCCGGAGCGTCGAGCCGGTGATCGTCAGGCGGCGGCGCAGCACCAGGCCCGCGTCGACGGTCGAGTTGATCCCGCCCTGGACCGCGATGATGACGATGCGGCCGTCCTCGGCGAGGCACTTGACGTCGCGGCCGATGTACTCGCCCGCGACCATGTCGAGGACGACGTCGGCGCCGCGGCCGTCCGTCAGGCGCAGCACCTCGGCGACGAAGTCCTGGCTCTTGTAGTCGATCGCGTGGTCGGCGCCGAGGGCGCGGCACGCGGCCGCCTTCTCGGCGCTGCCGACGGTCGTGATCACGGTCGCGTCCCAGGCCTTGGCCATCTGGATCGCGGTGACGCCGATGCCGCTCGAGCCGCCGTGAACGAGCAGCGTTTCGCCCGGCTGCAGGCGGACGCGGTCGAACACGTTCGACCAGACGGTGAAGAAGGTCTCGGGCAGGCTCGCCGCCTCGATGTCGCTGAGATTGGCCGGACTCGGCAGGCACTGGCCGACCGGCGCGACGCAGTACTCGGCGTAGCCGCCGCCGGCGACGAGCGCGCAGACGCGGTCGCCGATCGCGAAGCCCGCGGCGGCGAGCGCGGCACGATCGCCGTCGACGATCGTTCCCGCGACCTCGAGCCCGGGCAGGTCCGAGGCGCCGGCCGGCACCGGATAGAGGCCCTTGCGCTGCAGGACGTCGGGCCGGTTCACGCCCGACGCGGCGACGCGGATGAGCAGCTCGCCCGGGCCGAACGCCGGCATCGGCCGCTCGACCAGCTTCAGCACGTCGGCCGGGCCGGGTGCCGTGATCTCGATCGCTTTCACGTCGACGTAGGCGGGTGTCGTCACTCGTGCGAGACCGGCGCGGCGTGCTCGCGCGGCGGCGCATCGCGGTCGAGCAGTGCCTTCATCGACAGCTTGACGCGGCCCTTCTCGTCGGTCTCGAGGACCTTGACGCGAACGACCTGGCCTTCCTGCAGATAGTCGGTGACCTTCTCGACGCGCTGGTGCGCGATCTGGCTGATGTGCAGCAGGCCGTCCTTGCCGGGCAGCAGGTTCACGAGCGCGCCGAAGTCGAGGATCTTGGTGATCGGGCCTTCGTAGATCTTGCCGACTTCGACTTCCGCCGTGATCTCCTCGATGCGCTTCTTCGCATGCGCCGCCTTGTCGGCGTCGGTCGAGGCGATCGTGATCGTGCCGTCTTCGCCGATGTCGATCGTCGTTCCGGTCTCTTCGGTCAGCGCGCGGATCGTCGCCCCGCCCTTGCCGATGACGTCGCGGATCTTCTCCGGGTTGATCTTCATCGTGTACAGGCGCGGCGCGAACTGCGACACCTCCTGCTTGGCGCCGCCCATCGCTTCCTGCATCTTGCCGAGGATGTGCAGGCGCGCTTCCTTGGCCTGCGCCAGGGCGACCTGCATGATCTCCTTGGTGATGCCCTGGATCTTGATGTCCATCTGCAGCGCGGTCACGCCGGTCGTCGTGCCGGCGACCTTGAAGTCCATGTCGCCGAGGTGATCCTCGTCGCCGAGGATGTCGGTCAGCACCGCGAAGCGGTTGCCTTCCTTGATCAGGCCCATGGCGATGCCGGCGACGTGCGCCTTGAGCGGCACGCCGGCGTCCATCATCGCCAGGCAGCCGCCGCAGACCGAGGCCATCGACGACGAGCCGTTCGACTCGGTGATCTCGGAGACGACGCGCATCGAGTACGGGAACTCGGTGCGATCGGGCAGCACGGCGACGAGCGCGCGCTTGGCGAGGCGGCCGTGGCCGATCTCGCGCCGCTTCGGCGAGCCGACGCGGCCGGTCTCGCCGGTCGCGAACGGCGGCATGTTGTAGTGGAGCATGAAGTGCTCGCTGTACTCGCCGGCGAGCGCGTCGATGCGCTGCGAGTCGCGGTCGGTGCCGAGCGTCGCCGCCACCAGCGCCTGGGTCTCGCCGCGCGTGAAGAGCGCCGAGCCGTGGGCACGCGGCAGGAGGCCGGTGCGGATCTCGATCGGCCGCACGGTGCGCGTGTCGCGGCCGTCGATGCGCGGCTCGCCCGAGAGGATCTGGCTGCGGACGATCTTGGCTTCGATGTCGAACAGGATGTTGTCGACCTTGACCTTGTCGACCGCGGCGCCGCCTTCAGACAGCGCGGCCAGGGTCGCGGCGGTCACGTCGCGCGTGGCCTGCGTGCGCGCCTGCTTCGAGCGGATCTGATAGGCGTCGCGCAGCTTCTGCTCGGCGAGCGCGCCGACCTGCGCGATGAAGGCGTCGTCCTTCGCCGGCGCCTGCCAGTCCCACATCGGCTTGCCGGCATCGCGCACCAGCTCGTTGATCGCGGCGATGGCGACGTTGCCCTGCTCGTGGCCGAAGACGACGCCGCCGAGCATGACTTCCTCGCTCAGCTGCTTGCGCCTCCGACTCGACCATCAGCACCGCGGCTTGGGTGCCGGCGACGATCAGGTCCATCTGCGATTCGGCGATCTGCGACTTCGACGGATTCAGCACGTACTGGCCGTTGATGTAGCCGACGCGCGCGGCGCCGATCGGGCCGTTGAACGGAATTCCGGAGATCGCCAGCGCGGCGCTGGCGCCGATCAGCGACGGGATGTCGGCGGCGACTTCCGGGTTCAGCGACAGGACGTGGATGACGACCTGGACCTCGTTGTAGAAGCCTTCCGGGAAGAGCGGCCGGAGCGGCCGGTCGATCAGGCGCGAGGTCAGCGTCTCGAGCTCGCTCGGACGGCCTTCGCGCTTGAAGAAGCTGCCCGGGATCTTGCCGGCGGCGTAGGTCTTCTCGATGTAGTCGACGGTCAGCGGGAAGAAGTCCTGGCCGGGCTTGGCGTCCTTCTTGGCGACGACGGTGGCGAGGATGACGGTGTCGTCGATCGAGACGATGACGGCGCCGCTCGACTGGCGCGCGATCTCGCCGGTCTCCAGCGTGACGGTCTTGTCGCCCCATTGGAACGTCTTGGTGACCTTGTTGAAGATGCTCATGTCTGGTTCTCCGTTACGTGACGGGCGCCTTTCGGGCGGCGCCGACACCCGGGAAGCGGTTCAGGGCGGAATGCCATTCCAAGGGTGCTCGCGGACGACGCCGCGCGAACAACGGTGGAATGACACAGCTGACGCCGTGTCCGTTCGTTCCCACACGCCGCGGAGCCACCGGTCGAATCCAGTCGGGCTCCACGGCGACAGCCTTCGCTACTTGCGAAGGCCGAGTTTCTGGATCAACGCCGTGTAGCGCTCGGCGTCGGTGTCCTTCAGGTACGCGAGCAGGCTCTTCCTGCGGTTGACCATCTTCAGCAGGCCGCGCCGGCCATGGTGGTCCTTCAGTGGGTCTTGAAGTGCGGCGTGAGCTCGTTGATCCGGTCGGTGAGCAAGGCGACTTGCACCTCGGTCGATCCGGTGTCGTTGGTCGAACGGGCGTTCGCCTTGACGATCTCGGCCTTGTGTTCTGCGGTGGCGGGCATCTCGTTTCCTCGTGTGGAACCGAGCGCCGTCTGGGGAGGTGCTGCGGTTCCGGGTGCTGACTTGCGATCGCCGGTGAAACCGACCGGCGTCGTGCTAAGGCTCGCTGCAGCGGCAGCAAGACCTGAAATTATAGCCGCAGCCGGGCGGCCAGCCGGTCGACGCCTGCGATCAGCCGCGCCGGGTCGCGCGAGGCGAAGCACCAGCGCAGCCAGCCCTCGCCCTCCGGGCCGAACGCCGAGCCGGGCGCCAGGCCGAGCCCCGCGCGGCCGACGAGCTCGCTTGGCGAACGCGAGCGAATCGGCGCTGCCGGCGACGCGGAAGAAGGCGTACATGCCGCCCGGCGGCAGCGCGGCGACGACGCCGGGCAGGCTCTGCAGGCGCGGCACGAGCGTGTCGCGGCAGGCCCGCACGCGCTCGACCAGACCCGGCACGAAGCCCGCCGCGCCGGCGAGCGCCGCGAGCCCGGCGCGCTGCACGAACACCGGCGCGCACGAGGTGTTGAACTCGATCAGCTTGCGCCAGCGCCGGGGCCAGCTCCGGCGGAACGACGAGCCAGCCGAGGCGCCAGCCGGTCATCAGGAAGCTCTTCGAGAAGCTGTGCACGACGATCAGCCGATCGTCGGCCGCGGCGATGTCGAGAAAGCTCGGCGCGCAGCGTCGCGTCGAAGTACATCCGCTCGTAGACCTCGTCGGCGACGATCCAGGTGCCGGTGCGGCGACAGTGGGCGAGGAGCGCTTGCTGCTCGCTGCGCGTCAGCGTCCAGCCGGTCGGGTTGTTCGGCGAGTTGACGAGCAGCACGCGCGTGCGCTCGGTCACCGCGCGCTGCAGCGCCTCGAGGTCGAGATGCCACGCGCCGTCGGCTGCGCGCTCAAGGCGAAAGCGCGTGACCGTCGCGCCGAGGATCGCCGGCTGCGCGGTCAGGTTCGGCCAGACCGGGACGACGGCGACGACTTCGTCGCCGGCGTCGACCAGCGCCTGCATCGCCAGCATCAGCGCGTTGACGCCCGACGACGTGACGGCGATCCGCTCGCTCGCGACCGGCGGATGCAGCGTGCCGACATAGGCGGCGATCGCCTCGCGCAGCTCGGGCAGGCCGAGGTTGTGCGAATAGAAGGTCTCGCCCTCGCTGATCGAGCGCATCGCGGCATCGCGGATGAACTGCGGCGTCGGCTCGTCGCTCTCGCCGAACCAGAACGCGAGCACGTCGCTGCGCCCGAGGGCCGCATTGGCGACCTCGCGGATCCGGGAAGGAGGCAGCTGCTCGATGACCGTTCGCATGGCAAGGCTTTGCCGACCGTCGCGCGGTCTTGAAATGGAGGACGCGCGGCTCTATGTGGAGAGCAACGGTCGCGGCAATCCGCCGCGCTGGCAACAATTCTAGGAGTCGATCATGTTTGTCCTTCCTCTTGCCCGCACGACCACGCTCGCCCGCAGCGTCCGCTCGCCCTCGTTCGACCGCTTCGTCGACCGCCTGTTCGACGAATCGTTCGACCGCCTCGTCGGCGCCGCGCCCACGCGCACGCCCGCCATGGACGTGTCGGAGAGCGACAGCCACTACACGATCAGCTTCGACGTCCCGGGCGCGACCCGCGAAGCGCTGAAGGTGTCGGTCGAAGGCCGCCGCGTCACCCTGACGACGGCCGCCCCCGCTGCCGCCGCGTCGAGCGAGAAAGCGGCCGAGCCCGCGGTCGAGGCGAAGCCGGCCGAGCGCGCGCTCTATCGCGAGCGCGCCACGCCGGTGTTCGAGCGCACCGTTGCCCTGCCGGTCGAGGTCGACCAGCAAGCGTCGCAGGCGAAGTTCGAGAACGGCGTGCTGACGCTCGTCCTCGCGAAGAAGGTCGCCGCCGGCGCGACCCAGCTGCAGATCGCCTGAGGCGACGCCGCGCCGCTCGCCTGGGCATTCGCTCAGGCGGCGGTGAGCGGCCAGCGCGGCAGCACGTCGAAGGCACGGCCGTTCGACGTCGCCGCGATGCCGCGCTGCAAGCGCATCGCGGCGGCGAGCGCGATCATCGCGCCGTTGTCGGTGCACAGCGCCAGCTCCGGGAAGAAGACCCGGACCTGGCGCTTGTCGCATTCGCGCACGAGTCGCTCGCGCAATGCCGCGTTGGCGCCGACGCCGCCGGCGACCACCAGCCGCTCGCAGGCCGGTCGCCTCGAGCGCGGCGATCGACTTGCGCACGAGCACGTCGACGATCGCCTCTTGCGTCGCCGCCGCCAGGTCGGCGCGCGCCTGCTCGCACGTCGAGTCGAGCCTGGCGGCATGGTTGCGCACGGCGGTTTTCAGGCCGGCGAACGAGAAGTCGAGCGATTGCCGGTTGAGCAGGGGCCGGGGCAACGCGTAGGCGTGCGGGTCGCCGAACTCGGCGAGCCGCGCCAGTGCCGGGCCGCCGGGATAGCCGAGGCCAAGAAGCTTGGCCGACTTGTCGAACGCCTCGCCGGCAGCATCGTCGATGGTGTCGCCGAGCAGCTCGTAGCGGCCGACGTCGGTCACCTTGAGCAACTGCGTGTGGCCGCCCGAGACGAGCAGCGCGACGAAGGGAAACGTCGGCGGATCAGCGGAGAGAAACGGCGACAGGAGATGACCTTCCAGGTGATGGACACCTACGGCCGGTCGGTTCAGCGCCGCGGCGATCGAACAAGCCATGCCGGCGCCGACGAGCAACGCACCGGCAAGCCCCGGCCCGCGGGTGTAGGCGACGACGTCCACCTCGTCGAGCGCCGTCCCGGCTTGAACGAGCACCTGCCGCAACAGCGGCAACACGCGGCGGATGTGGTCGCGGGACGCCAGCTCCGGAACGACACCGCCGTAGGCCGCGTGAAGGTCGATCTGGCTGTGCAGGGCCTGCCCGCGCAGCTCGGGAAGGTCAGTTCCCAGCGCGCGAACGACAGCAGCCCCGGTTTCGTCGCAAGAAGTCTCGATCCCGACGATGTTCACCGGAGCGAGTCTAGGTCCTCCACTCCGGTTTCATTGATTGCGCCCGACCTAGGTCGGTACCGGATCAGACACCAGCCGCCGCCAGGGCCGCCCGCATAGGCTCCCCCGACCACTTGGCTCAGCACCTCGTCGTCGAGGACGACCATGACTTCGGGCGAGGTGGAGACTGTCGCAACGGGCTCGGATGGCACGTCTTGGCTTTGCGTCTGTTGCATGTTGGGAGCTCCTGATCGCGGGACTGTCCGCGGCAGAAGCATTGCACCAACCTCGCAACAACGGCGAAACTGTTAACTCTGACAGTTGCCGCCCGGCACGCAGCAGCGTATAGCGAAGGTGCCGGCTATCTGATCAAACCGAGCCGAAGCGCCTTCAAGACGGCCTGGTGCTTGTTGACGCAGTCCAGCTTGTGGGTCGCGTTGTTGACATGCAAGGCGGCAGTTCGCTCGCTGATGCCGAGCAGGTTGCCGACTTCCCAGGCGGTCTTGCCTTCCATCGTCCAGCGCAGCGTCTCGAGCTCTCTCGGCGTCAGCGCCGGGAGCTCCGGCGACATCGAAGCCGGCGTCAGGATTCGCAGCGCCGCGTCCTGCGCGTGGACCGCGAACAGTTGCAGATCCGCCACCATGCGGGTCACCTCGACCGGGTCCGGAGGCACCGGCTTGTCGCGGTCGACGCCGAGGAAGAAATGCCGCCCATCCGGGAGGTGCAGGGCCATGGCGATGCCCGAGCAATAGCCGAAGCGCGCTTGCACTTCCCACATTTCGCCGACTCCCTTCTCCGCGTACGTCGACTGGT
This sequence comes from uncultured beta proteobacterium, assembly GCA_963766315.1. Lineage (GTDB taxonomy): Bacteria > Pseudomonadota > Gammaproteobacteria > Burkholderiales > Burkholderiaceae_C > Schlegelella_A. Next base: position 96,129 of record CAVXZM010000014.1, on the reverse strand, counting down.
CCCAGATGATCGGAACGCTTTGCCTCTTGCAATGCTGCATCACCGGATCGCGGCGGTATTTGTTCGGATCGTCGAAGATCTCCTTGAAACCGCGAGGCGTGTTGTCGACGGTGATGAACTCCGCCTCGCCGAGCAGGTGATCGATCACGACCGTCGCCGAAACGGTCTCGAAGCCAAGACGCTTGGTGAAGCCGATGACCTCGCTCTGAAACTCGTCTCGATCGCGCGTCTTCAGAACCGATGTGAAGCCGCTTTCAAGCATGGCGCTTCAGCCCTTCGCCCATCGCGAATTGGAGCGGCGTGAATTCTTGACCATCACCCTGACAACTCTGACAGCTTGCAAGCTCCGAAGCCCTTGCCACACTCTCGGCCCGATCGTTCAACAAGGAACTGCCATCGACGCGACGACAACCATGACCCCAGCTTGGATCGTTTGCGCATGGCCGCACGCTATTGTGGCAGGCCAGCCGTGCGCCGCAGTTGCACCTGACCGCACCTCGGCACGCGAGTGCTGAACTTCGGCGACGAGAGTGAGCCTCTGCACCGGCCAAACCCTGTGGGGCGACGAAAGCGAAACTGCAGTCCGCCGGGCGTCGCCTGGGACTGGGTCCGGCTGCAGCCAGGCGTGGTCGCGATGTCCGATCCGCTCGGCCTCGTCACCAACCTGAAGCTTCTGGACGACAACGGCGAGGACCTCACCAACATCGAGGCCGCCGTTCGCCTGCATCAACTCGTCCATGCCTTGCCCTGGCAGAGCGAAGTCCAGCGTGCGCTGCATCAGGTGGCTTCGTAGTCGCGACGAAGGCTCTTCTATCGCGTCGTTGCGCCGACCGCTCGACCGCGTCGTTCGCGAACCGTTGCAAATATCACGAAGACCTTGCAAAGAAAGCTTTCGGCGGCGGCGCAGCACGGTTAGGCTCGACCTCCGCGCTGCAATGCGCCTTGCGTCTGCAGCCCGACCCATCGATGAAAGAGTACCGCCTCCTCGCCTGGCCCGAACTTCCGGCCGAATATCAGCGCACCGCGCATCGGCGTGCGCTGAGCGAGATGTCGCAGCGGTTCATGAGCCTGGCCAAGCTGGTCGAGGTGAGCGGCCTGAAGAAGGGCGAGGTGCGTGCCTTCGTCGAGTTGCTCGACGGCAGAGCGCGTGATCGCCGAGCGTGATACCACCGCGCCCGACTCGTTCTTCGACTCGCTCAGCCCGCTCGGCTGGCTGCGCCGGGCGATCAACGCCAACCACGACCGCCGCTAGCGGCCGGTCTTCGGTGCCGTCGGCGCCCGCTTGGCGCGACGCTCAGTGCTTTTCCTTGGCGTGGTTGATCGAGTACTTCGGGATCTCGACCGTCACGTCCTTGCGCGCCACGATCGCCTGGCACGACAGCCGCGACGTCGGCTCGAGACCCCAGGCGCGGTCGAGCAGGTCCTCCTCGCTTTCGTCGGGCTCGCCGAGCGACGCGTAGCCCTCGCGGACGACGACGTGGCAGGTCGTGCAGGCGCAGCTCATCTCGCACGCGTGCTCGATCTCGATGCCGTTCTCGAGCAAGCGCCTCGCAGATCGATTCGCCGGGCGCCGCCTCGATCGCCCGGCCTTCGGGGCAGTACTCGGGATGCGGAAGGATCTTGATGACGGGCACGATCAGAGGTCCTCGATGCGGCGGCCGGCCAGCGCGCGCCGGATGCCGCGGTTCATCCGTTCGGCGGCGAAGCCCTCGGTCGCCTCGCGACAGCGCCTTCAACGAGTCGCTCGATGGCGAAGCGATCCGCCGCCGGCGCGCGCAGCGCGCAAGCTCGCTCGCGGCGCGCTCGATCGTCGCCGCTCGGCCGGCGACAGCAGCTCGCCGTCGGCGGCGAGCGCGCTCGTCGATCGCGGCGAGCAGCCGGTCGGCGTCGACCTGCGCCTCGCGCAGGGCGCGCGCGGCCATGTCGTCCTCGGCGTGGCCGAAGCCTTCGCCGAGCATCCGCGTCACCTCGTCGTCGCTCAGGCCGTAGCTCGGCTTGACCGTCACCGAGGCCTCGACGCCGGCGGTCTCCTCGCGCGCGGCGACGCTCAGCAGGCCGTCGGCGTCGACCGTGAACGTGACCCGGATGCGCGCCGCGCCGGCGACCATCGGCGGGATGCCGCGCAGCTCGAAGCGGGCCAGCGAGCGGCAATCGGCGACCAGCTCGCGCTCGCCCTGGACGACGTGGATCGCCATCGCCGTCTGGCCGTCCTGGAAGGTCGTGAACTCCTGCGCCCGCGACGTCGGGATCGGGCTGTTGCGCTCGACGATGCGCTCGACCAGACCGCCCATCGTCTCGATCCCGAGCGAGAGCGGAATGACGTCGAGCAGCAGCAGGTCGCCGGCGCCGTGGTTGCCGGCGAGCGCGTCGGCCTGACGCGCCGCGCCGAGGGCGACGACCTGGTCCGGATCGAGGTTGGTGAGCGGCGCGCGGCCGAAGAGGTCGTGCACCGCCCGGCGCACGAGCGGCATCCGGGTCGAGCCGCCGACCAGGACGACGCCGTCGATCTCGTTCTTGTCGACCTTCGCGTCGCGAACGACGCGGCGCACCGCGGCGACGGTTCGATCGACGAAGGGTCGGGCGATCGCCTCGAGCTCGGCGCGTTCGACGACCCGCGACACCTTGCTTGCCGGCGACGCTGCACGTCGAACTCGACCTGCGGTCGTGTCGGACAGCGCTTCCTTGGCCGCAGCGCGCGGCCATCGCGGCGGCGCGGCGATCGCCGGCGGTCTCGGCCGCGACGCCCGCATCCCGCGAGCGCCCAGTCGGCGAAGCGCGGCATCGATGTCGTCGCCGCCGAGCGCCGAGTCGCCGCCGGTGGCGACGACTTCGAACACGCCGCGCGTCATGCGCAGGAGCGAGATGTCGAACGTGCCGCCGCCCAGGTCGTAGACCGCGTACAAGCCCTCGCTCGCGTTGTCGAGGCCGTAGGCGAGCGCGGCCGCGGTCGGCTCGCTGATCAGGCGCAGCAGCGGCAGGCCGCGCGAGCTCGGCGGCGTCCTTGGTCGCCTGGCGCTGGGCGTCGTCGAAATAGGCGGGAACGGTGATGACGGCGCCGTAGAGGTCGTCGTCGAACGTGTCCTCGGCGCGCTGGCGCAGGGTCGCCAGGATCTCGGCCGAAACCTCGACCGGCGACTTGACTCCCGCCGCCGTGCGCAGCCGGACCATCCCCGGGCTCGCCTCGACGAAGTCGTAGCCGCGACGCGCGCCGGGTGCGAGGTCGTCGAGGCCGCGCCCCATGAGCCGCTTGACCGAGACGATGGTGTTCTTCGGGTCGCTCGACCGCGCCGGCCAGCGCCTCGCTGGCCGACGACCGCTCCTGCCGCCCGCCAGATAGCGCACCGCCGAAGGCAGGATCACCCGCCCCTCGCGATCGGGCAGGCACTCGGCGACGCCGTTGCGAACCGCGGCGACGAGCGAGTGGGTCGTGCCCAGGTCGATGCCGACCGCATGGCGGCGGCCGTGCGGGTCGGGCGACGCGCCGGGCTCGGAGATCTGCAGCAACGCCATCGGCTCAATGCTCCAGCGCGGCGCGACGATCGTCGACATCGGCGGCGAAGCGCTCGACGAACATCAGCGCCCTCACCTCCTGGGCGGCGCGGGCGAAGTCGCGCTCGTCGTCGAGCGAGCGCGCCAGCCGCTCGTGGGCGAGACGGCGCTCCGCTTCGAGCTCGCGCGCGATCGTCGCGATGTCGCCCGCCGAGTCGGCGTCGTCGAGCGCTTCGCGCCACGCCATCTGACGATGCAGGAAATCGACCGGCATCGCCGTGTTGTCCTCGGCGCCGATCGCCACGCCGGCGAGCTCGCACAGATAGGCGGCGCGCTTCAAGGGATCCTTGAGCCGGGCGTAGGCCTCGTTGACGCGAACCGACGACTGCATCGCCGCCCGGCGCGCGGCGCCGTCCGAGGCGGCGAAGCGATCGGGATGCACCTCGGCCTGCAGCGCGCGCCGGCGCGCGTCGAGCTCGGCACGGTCGAGGGCGAAGCGGCGCTCGAGGCCGAACAGCTGAAAGTCGTCGAAGGCAAGGTCCATGAAACAGAAGGGCCCGCGAAGCGGGCCCGCCAAGGTACGGCGAAGCGCCTCTCCTCGCGGCGTCCCGCTAGACCCGGAACGACTCGCCGCAGCCGCAGCGGTCTTTCTCGCGCGGGTTGAGGAACTTGAAGCCTTCGTTCAGGCCCTCGCGGACGAAGTCGAGCTCGGTGCCGTCGATATAGGGCAGGCTTTTCGGATCGACGATGACCTTGACGCCGTGGTCCTCGAAGACGTGGTCCTCGGCGGCGAAGTCGTCGGCGTACTCGAGCTTGTAGGCCAGGCCGGAGCAGCCGGTGGTCTTCACGCCCAGGCGAACGCCGACGCCCTTGCCGCGCTTGCCGAGGTAGCGCGTGACGTGGCGGGCCGCCGCTTCGGTGAGGGTGACCGACATGTCAGAGCGTCGCTTCGGCGGCGGTCGCCGCGGGCACGGGGTTCTTCGCCCGGTAGTCGTTCACCGCCGCCTTGATCGCGTCCTCGGCGAGGATCGAGCAGTGGATCTTGACCGGCGGCAGCGCCAGCTCGCTCGCGATCTGCGTGTTCTTGATCGTCAGCGCCTCGTCGAGCGACTTGCCCTTGACCCACTCGGTGACGAGCGAGCTCGAGGCGATCGCCGAGCCGCAGCCGTAGGTCTTGAACTTGGCGTCCTCGATCAGGCCGGTCTCGCGGTTGACCTTGATCTGCAGCTTCATCACGTCGCCGCACGCGGGCGCGCCGACCATGCCGGTGCCGACCGAATCGTCGCCCTTGGCGAAGGTGCCGACGTTGCGCGGGTTCTCGTAGTGTTCGACGACTTTTTGGCTGTAAGCCATGATGCTTCTCCGGGATCAGGACAGCGTCAGTGCGCCGCCCACTGAATGGTGCTGATGTCGATGCCTTCCTGGAACATGTCCCAGAGCGGCGAGAGCTCGCGCAGCTTGGCGACTCGATCCTTCAGCGTCGAGACGACGTAGTCGATCTCTTCTTCGGTCGTGAAGCGGCCGATCGTCATGCGCAGGCTCGAGTGGGCGAGCTCGTCGCTGCGGCCGAGCGCCCTCAGCACATAGCTCGGCTCGAGGCTCGCCGACGTGCACGCCGACCCCGACGAGACGGCGATGCCCTTGACGCCCATGATCAGCGACTCGCCCTCGACGTAGTTGAACGACATGTTGACGTTGTGCGGCACGCGCTGGGTCGGATGGCCGTTGAGGAACGTCTGCTCGATTCCCGAGAGGCCGTCGACCAGCCGCTTGTGCAGCATGCGGATGCGCTCGATCTCGGTGCCCATCTCTTCGCGCGCCAGGCGGTAGGCCTCGCCCATGCCGACGATCTGGTGCGTCGGCAAGGTGCCCGAGCGCATGCCGCGCTCGTGGCCGCCGCCGTGCATCTGCGCCTCGATCCGCACGCGCGGCTTGCGGCGCACGTAGAGCGCGCCGATGCCCTTCGGGCCCGTAGGTCTTGTGCGAGGCCAGGCTCATCAGGTCGACCGGCAGCGTTCGCCAGGTCGATCGTCACCTTGCCGGTCGCCTGCGCCGCGTCGACGTGGAAGATGATGCCGCGCTCGCGGCACATCGCGCCGATCGCGGCGATGTCCTGGATCACGCCGATCTCGTTGTTGACGAACATCACCGAGACCAGGATCGTGTCGGGCCTGAGCGCCGCCTTCAGCTTGGCGAGGTCGAGCAGGCCGTCTTCCTCGACGTCGAGGTAGGTGACCTCGAAGCCCTGGCGCTCGAGCTCGCGCATCGTGTCGAGCACCGCCTTGTGCTCGGTCTTGACCGTGACCAGGTGCTTGCCGCGCGTCTTGTAGAACTGCGCCGCGCCCTTCAGCGCGAGGTTGTCGGACTCGGTCGCGCCCGAGGTCCAGATGATCTCGCGCGGGTCGGCGTTGATCAGCGCCGCGACCTGCTCGCGCGCCTTCTCGACCGCCGCCTCCGCCTCCCAGCCCCAGGCGTGGCTGCGCGACGCCGGGTTGCCGAAATGCTCGCGCAACCACGGGATCATCGCGTCGACGACGCGCTGATCGACCGGCGTCGTCGCGCCGTAGTCCATGTAGATCGGGAAGTGCGGGGTCATGTCCACGGGGACGGTCTCAATCGGGCTGTTTGGCTTCGAGCGGTCACTTCGAGAAGGCGGCGCCGAGCGCGAACACCGAATTCGGCGCGGTGATCTTGATCGGCTTGACCACCGGCTGGGTCGAGATCGCGCGCTTGACCGGGTGCTCCTCGATCGAGACGCCCTTGGCGATCTGCTCGTCGACCAGCTTCTTCAGCGACACCGAGTCGAGGAACTCGATCATTTTCGAGTTCAGGCTCGCCCACAGGTCGTGCGTCATGCAGCGGCCGGCGTCGTCGCCCATGCAGTTTTCCTTGCCGGCGCAACCGGTGGCGTCGATCGGCTCGTCGACGGCGACGATGATGTCGGCGACGGTGATCTCCTCCGACTTGCGGCCGAGCGAATAGCCGCCGCCGGGGCCGCGCGTACTCTCCACGAGCTCGTGGCGGCGCAGCTTGCCGAACAGCTGCTCCAGGTACGACAGCGAGATCTGCTGCCGGCTGCTGATCGCAGCGAGCGCCACGGGACCGGAATGCTCGCGCAGGGCGAGGTCGATCATCGCGGTAACGGCAAAACGGCCTTTGGTGGTCAGACGCATCGAGAACTCCTCAAGTCGGGGGTCGGAAAGCTGCTTCCGGCGGCGGCCTGAACCCGGCAATCGCCGGGCCTCACGTCGTTGTCGCCCTATCCCGAGTGATTTGCTCAAGTATAGCGGAAGCCGACTAATTCGGTCGAGATTGCGGTGATTAGTTCCGCTTCAAGGGCGCGCCCGATGGCACCGCTCCGGGGCGTCCGGGCAGGCCTGCCTGAATGGGCAGCACGCTGTCGTGCACCGCCGCGCCGAAGGCCTGCTCGCGCAGCGCCGCCAGCTGGTCGCGCACCCGCGCCGCCTTCTCGAACTCGAGGTTCTTGGCGTGCTCGAGCATCTGGCGCTCGAGCAGCTTGATCCGCTTGCTCAGGTCCTTTTCGCTCAGCACCTCGCCCGCGAGCGCGTCGCGCGCGGCTTTCAGGTCGTCCTTGGCGCCCTTGTCGCTGTAGATGCCGTCGATCATCTCCTTGACGCGCTTGATCACGCTCGTCGGCGTGATGCCTTCGGCGAGGTTGTGCGCGGTCTGGCGCGCCCGGCGCCGCTCGGTCTCGCCGAGGGCGAGCTTCATCGACTCGGTGACCTGGTCGGCGTAGAGGATCGCCTTGCCGTTCAGGTTGCGCGCCGCCCGGCCGATCGTCTGGATCAGGCTCCGCTCGGAGCGCAGGAAACCTTCCTTGTCGGCGTCGAGGATCGCGACCAGCGAGACCTCCGGGATGTCGAGCCCTTCGCGCAGCAGGTTGATGCCGACCAGCACGTCGAAGGTGCCCAGGCGCAGGTCGCGCAGGATCTCGACCCGCTCGACGGTCTCGATGTCGCTGTGCAGGTAGCGCACCTTGACGCCGTTGTCGGCCAGGTAGTCGGTGAGCTGCTCGGCCATGCGCTTGGTGAGCGTCGTGATCAGGACGCGCTCGTTGAGGCCGACGCGCTCGCGGATCTCCTGCAGCACGTCGTCGACCTGGCGCGTCGCCGGGCGGACCTCGACCACCGGATCGATCAGCCCGGTCGGCCGCACCAGCTGCTCGACCACCTGACCGGCGTGCTCGTTCTCGTAGACCGCCGGCGTCGCCGAGACGAACACGACCTGGCGCATCTTGGACTCGAACTCCTCGAACTTGAGCGGCCGGTTGTCCAGCGCCGAAGGCAGCCGGAAGCCGTACTCGACCAGCGTCGTCTTCCTCGCCCGGTCGCCGTTGTACATGCCGCCGAGCTGGCCGATCATGACGTGGCTCTCGTCGAGGAACATCAGCGCGTCCTTCGGCAGGTAGTCGACCATCGTCGCCGGCGGCGAGCCGGGCGGCGCCCCCGAGAGGTGGCGGGTGTAGTTCTCGATCCCCTTGCAGTGGCCGATCTCCTGCAGCATCTCGAGGTCGAAGCGGGTCCGCTGCTCGAGCCGCTGCGCCTCGACCAGCTTGCCGGCCTTGACGAGCTCGTCGAGCCGCTCGCGCAGCTCGTCCTTGATCGTCTCGATCGCCGCGACGACCCGGCCGCGCGGCGTCGCGTAGTGGCTCGCCGGGTAGATCACGAAGCGCGGGATCTTCTGCCGGATCCGGCCGGTGAGCGGATCGAAGAGCGTCAGCGACTCGAGCTCGTCGTCGAACAGCTCGATCCGGATCGCCAGCTCGCTGTGCTCGGCCGGGAAGACGTCGATGGTGTCGCCGCGGACCCGGAACGTGCCGCGCGAGAAATCGCTCTCGTTCCGCGTGTACTGCATCCGGATCAGGTGCGCGATCGCGTCGCGCTGGCCGAGCTTGTCGCCGGTGCGCATGATCATCCGCATCTCGGTGTAGTCCTCGGGCGCGCCGATGCCGTAGATCGCGCTCACCGAGGCGACGATGATCACGTCGCGCCGCTCGAGCACGCTCTTGGTCGCCGACAGGCGCATCTGCTCGATGTGCTCGTTGATCGCCGAGTCCTTCTCGATGAACAGATCGCGCTGCGGCACGTAGGCCTCGGGCTGGTAGTAGTCGTAGTAGCTGACGAAGTACTCGACCGCGTTCTTCGGGAAGAACTCGCGGAACTCGGCGTAGAGCTGCGCCGCGAGCGTCTTGTTGGGCGCGAAGACGATCGCCGGCCGGCCGATCCGGGCGATCACGTTGGCCATCGTGAAGGTCTTGCCCGAGCCGGTGACGCCGAGCAGCGTCTGGAACGCCAGGCCGTCGCGGATCCCCTCGACCAGACCTTCGATCGCCGCCGGCTGGTCGCCGGCCGGCAGGTAGGGCCGGAACAGCTGGAACGGCGAGCCCGGGTACGTGACGAATTCACCTTCCGCCTCGGCAAGCGGCGCTTCGATGGAGGCGACTTCGGTCATGGGTGTCATGGCAGATAAACTTCGGGGTTGGTCGCGGCGGCACGCGGAACCGACCAGAGTACCGCAAACGGGGTGCCCGAGGGAGGCGAAGCGCCGCGCCGCGACTAACGGCAGATGACGCCACGCCCGGCATTTCCAAGGCCGCCGCGCTCCCTGGAGGATTTTTTGATGACTTCGCTTTTCGACGCCGTCGAGATGGCGCCCCGCGACCCGATCCTGGGTCTGAACGAACAGTTCCTCGCCGACCCGAACCCGGCCAAGGTCAACCTCGGCGTCGGCGTCTACTACGACGAGAACGGCAAGCTGCCGCTGCTCGGCTGCATCCGTGCCGCCGAGGAAATGATGATGGAAGCGCCGCAGTCGCGCGGCTACCTGCCGATCGACGGCATCGCCGCCTACGACGCGGCGACGCAGGCGCTGGTCTTCGGCGACGCCCCGGCGCGCCGCGAAGGCCGGATCGCCACGGTCCAGGCGCGTCGGCGGCACCGGCGCCCTCAAGGTCGGCGCCGACCTGCTGCAGCGGATGAACCCGAAGGCGCGCGTCCTGATCAGCGAGCCGAGCTGGGAGAACCATCGCGCCCTGTTCGAAGGCGCCGGCTTCGAGGTCGGCAGCTACGGCTACTACGACGCCGGCGCGCCAGGGCGTCGACTTTGCCGCGATGTGCGCCTCGCTCGAGGCGGCCGCGCCCGGGACGATCGTCGTCCTGCACGCCTGCTGCCACAACCCGACCGGCTGCGACCTGACGCCGGACCAGTGGACCGAGGTCGTTCGCCTGCTCGAAACGCGCCGCCTGGTGCCGTTCCTCGACATGGCCTACCAGGGCTTCGGCGACGGCATCGCCGAAGACGGGCGAGCGGTGCAGATGTGCCTGGCCGCCGGCCTCGACTGCTTCGTCGCGACCAGCTTCTCGAAGAGCTTCTCGCTCTACGGCGAGCGCGTCGGCGCGCTCTCGGTCGTCTGCTCGAGCGCCGACGCGGCCGAGCGCGTGCTGAGCCAGCTGAAGCGCGTCATCCGCAGCCAACTACTCGAACCCGCCGACGCACGGCGCGGCGGCGATCGCCAAGGTGCTGACGACGCCGGCGCTGCGCGCGATGTGGGAGGGCGAGCTCGCCGGCATGCGCGAGCGCATCAAGCGCATGCGCCTCGAGCTGCAGCGCCGGCTGGTCGCCGTCGGCGCCGGCATCGACACCGCCTTCATCACCCGCCAGCGCGGCATGTTCAGCTACTCGGGCCTCTCCAAGGCCCAGATGCAGCGGCTGCGCAGCGAGTTCGGGGTTTACGGCGTCGATTCCGGCCGCATCTGTGTGGCAGCGCTCAACGAGCGCAACCTCGACGCCGTGGTGGCGGCGATTTCCCAAGTGACCGAAAGGCTTCCGCATGATGCTCTATGAGTGGTACGAAGCGCAGCGGGCGCTGCTCAGCCCGTTTTCCGAGTTCGCGAGCGCGTCGTCCAAGCTCTACAACCACCCGCTGTCGCTGTTCGCGCACACGCCGAACGCGCACCGCATGTCGGCCGGGCTCGAGCTGATGCACCGGCTGTCCAAGGACTACGAGAAGCCCGAGTTCAACATCCGCTCGATCAAGGTCGACGGCGTCGAGGTCGCCGTCCACGAGCAGGTGACGATCGAAAAGACCTTCTGCCGGCTGCTCCGCTTCAAGCGCTTCACCGACGACCTGCCGACGCTGCAGCGCCTGAAGGCGCAGCCGACGGTGCTCGTCGTCGCGCCGCTCTCGGGGCATCACTCGACGCTGCTGCGCGAGACGGTGCGCGAGCTGCTGAAGAGCCACAAGGTCTATCTCACCGACTGGACCGACGCACGCATGGTCCCCGAGGACAAGGGCCCGTTCCACCTCGACGACTACATCGCCTACGTGCAGGAGTTCATCCGCTCGATCGGCCCCGAGGTCAACGTGATCTCGGTCTGCCAGCCGACGGTGCCGGTGCTCGCGGCGATCTCGCTGATGGCCAGCGCGGGCGAGCCGACGCCGCGCACGATGACGATGATGGGCGGCCCGATCGACGCCAGGAAGAGTCCGACCGCTGTCAACAACCTGGCGCTGAACAAGAGCCACTCCTGGTTCGAGAACAACGTCATCCATCGCGTGCCGGTGAACTTCCCCGGCGCCGGCCGACGCGTCTATCCCGGCTTCCTGCAGCATGCCGGGTTCATCGCGATGAACCCCGACCGCCACCTCAAGTCGCACTACGACCACTTCCTGGACCTGGTGCGCGGCGATGACGACAAGGCCGAGACGCACCGCGACTTCTACGACGAGTACAACGCCGTGCTCGACATGCCCGCCGAGTACTACCTCGACACGATCAAGACCGTGTTCCAGGACTTCGCGCTCGTCAACGGCACCTGGCTCGTGAACGGCAAGCTGGTGCGGCCGCAGGACATCAAGACCACGGCGCTGCTGACGATCGAAGGCGAGCTCGACGACATCTCCGGCGCCGGCCAGACCAAGGCCGCGCACGACCTGTGCACCGGCGTGCCGGCAACGCGCCGCTTCCACTACGACGCCCTCGGCGCCGGCCACTACGGCATCTTCTCCGGCCGGCGCTGGCGCGAGAAGGTCTGTCCCAAGGTGCGCGACTTCATCGCCGCGCACCAGGGCCCGACCGGCAAGCGCCCGGCGGCGCGCGGCAAGCGGCGGACCGTCAGCGCCTGAGGCGACGGCGTGGTCTCTGGCACGCTCGTCGAGACCCTGCTCGACGCCCTGCCGCAGACGCAGTGCACGCGCTGCGGCTACGCCGATTGCCGCGGCTATGCCGAGGCGATCGCAGGCGGCGCGGCCGGGATCAACCGCTGCCCGCCCGGCGGCGCCGAGGGCATCGCACGCCTGGCGCGCCTGAGCGGTCGGCCGGTCGTGCCGCTCGACCCGGAGTGCGGCAGCGAAGGTCCGCGCGCGCTCGCGGTCATCGACGAGGCGGCGTGCATCGGCTGCGCGCTCTGCCTGAAGGCGTGCCCGGTCGACGCGATCGTCGGCGCGGCCAAGCACATGCACACCGTGATCGACGAGCTCTGCACCGGCTGCGAGCTGTGCGTGCCGGTCTGTCCGGTCGATTGCATCGCGTTGGTCGCGACCGGCGGCGCGGGCACCGGCTGGGATGCGTGGAGCGAGCGCGCGGCGCTGACGGCGCGGGCGCGCTACGCCGCGCGCGCCGCCCGTGATCGGGACGGCGCGTCTGGCGGATCGCCGCGAACCTGCCGCGCCGACTGGCGCCGCCCGGCGCGAGGCCGTCGCCGCAGCGCTTGCCCGCGCGCGCGAAGCGCGCGCCCGGCGCTGAGCCGCGCGCGCGCTGCCACACCGCTCGATACCGCCATGAAGGCCGTCGACATCGCGCCCTTCTTCGCGACCCTGCGCGACGCCAACCCCGAGCCGGCGAGCGAGCTCGAGTACGCGAGCGTGTTCGAGCTGCTGGTCGCGGTGGTGCTGTCGGCGCAGGCGACCGACCGCGGCGTCAACAAGGCGACGCGCGCGCTCTTCGCGATCGCGCCGACGCCGCAGAAGATGCTCGCCCTCGGCCTGCCGGCGCTGCAGGACGCGATCAAGACGCATCGGCCTCTTCCGCAACAAGGCCAAGAACGTGCTCGCGACCTGTCGCATCCTGGTCGAGGAGCATGGCGGCCAGGTGCCGCGAACGCGCGACGCGCTCGAGGCCTTGCCGGGGGTCGGCCGCAAGACCGCCAACGTCGTTCTGAGCAACGCCTTCGGCGACGCGACCATCGCCGTCGACACGCACGTCTTTCGCGTCGCCAACCGCACCGGCCTGGCGCCGGGGCGAACGCCGATCGAGGTCGAGCTGCGCCTGCTCGAGCGCGTCCCCGAGGAGTTCATCCAGAACGCGCACCACTGGCTGATCCTGCATGGCCGCTACGTGTGCCAGGCGAAGCGGCCGCTGTGCGAGGTCTGCGCCGTCGCCCGCTGGTGCGACTCGGCGCCGCCGGCCCTGAAGCGCGCCGCCGCCGCGGCGGCGTGACGCCATGAACCCTGTCACGGACCGACACGAGCAACCCCGCTGAAGCCTCGCGCGCACGAAGCGCCGCCCCTACAATTCGTCACCCTCTCCCTTCGCCGGAGCCTCATGGCCACGATCGAGGAACTCGCAGACCGGGTCGAGCGCTTGCTGGTTCGGCACGAGGAGCTGCAGCGAACCAATGCGCTGCTGACGACCGAGCTCGACGCCGTGACCAACGAGCGCGACAACCTGCGCTCGCGCCTGAACGCGGCGAAGACCCGGATCGACGTCCTGCTCCAGCGCCTGCCGCGCGAGCCCGCGCTGCCGGGCGACGGCGTCGTCGATGGCAGCGAGCCGCTGCAGGAGCGTCGGATGAAGCAGGTCGAGGTCACGATCCTCGGCCAGAGCTACCTGCTCGGCTGCCCGGACGGCGGCGAGAGCTCGCTGCTGCAGGCGGTTGCCGACGTCGATCGCGAGATGAGCGGAATCCGCGACGGCGGCAAGGTCAAGGCGCGCGAGCGCATCGCCGTTCTCGCGGCGCTCAACCTTGCCTTCGCGCTCGCCGAGCGGCCGGCGCGCAGGCCGGTCGATCACGGCGCGAGCGCCCGCAGCGCGCGCCGCCGCGCTCGTCGCGTCCGGTCGACATCGACGATCTGATCCGGCGCATCGACATGGCCCTCAACGTCGACGGACAACTGCTCTAATTCACGCCCGCGGCGCGGAGCGCGCGGTATGATGAATTCGTCCGTTGCGCTCGCGTGAACTTTATATTTCCTTGAACCGATGCTCGCAAGAGCAAGGGCTTGGAACATCGCCTGGCAGGTGTGATCGTCTCGCGTCAGATGAACCCGAAACCAGGCTGACCTCGCCCACCTGAACTGCCTGGGTTCAGGAATGCGGTTCACGGTGCGCGGCGGACACCTTATTCCTCCTGTTGCTGGCCGCCATGCGCTACTGGTTGATGAAGAGCGAGCCGAGCGAATGCTCGGTCGACGACGCCGCGGCGGCGCCGAACGCGACGGTGCCCTGGGTCGGCGTGCGCAACTTCCAGGCGCGCAACTTCATGAAGAACGACATGGCGCCGGGCGACGGCGTCCTGTTCTATCACTCGTCGTGCCCGGAGCCGGGAATCTACGGCCTGGCCGAGGTCGCGTCGGCGCCGTCGATCGACCTGACCCAGTTCGACCCGAAGAGCCACTACTACGACGAGAAGTCGCGCCGCGAGGCGCCGCGCTGGTGGCACGTCGACGTCAAGGTGACGAAGAAGACGCGCCTGCTCTCGCTCGCCGAGATGCGCGCCAGGCCCGAGCTGGCGTCGATGCGCGTGCTGCAGCGCGGCAATCGGCTCTCGATCACGCCGGTGAGCGACGTCGAGTGGCTGAGCGTCACCCGCCTGCTCGACGCGCCGCCGAGCTGAAGCGCGGCTGCGCCCCTCTGGCACGCCTCTCGCATAGAGCCGGCCACGATGAGCATCGCCAGCTACATCAAGGTGATCGGCCGCGGCCGTGACGGCGCCCGCTCGCTCGACCGCGAGCAGGCGCACGACCTGATGAGCCAGGTGCTCGACGGCCGCGTCACCGACCTCGAGATCGGCGCCTTCGCGCTGGCGATGCGGATCAAGAGCGAGACCGTCGCCGAGCTCGCCGGCTTCCTCGACGCGGTGCACGAGCGCTGCATCGCCGTGCGCATCACCGCGCCGACGGTCGTGCTGCCGTCGTACAACGGCTCGCGCAAGGTTCCCAATCTCACCGCCCTGCTGGCGATGCTCCTGGCGCAGCACGACGTGCCGGTCCTGGTGCACGGGCCGGCGCACGACGCCACGCGCGTCACGACCGCCGAGATCTTTCGCGACCTCGGCCTGACCTGCGCCGAGGACGGCGACGACATCGAGGCCGCGTGGCAGCGGCGCGAGCCGGCGTTCATCCGCACCGAGGCGCTCTGTCCGCCGCTGGCGCGGCTGCTCGCGGTGCGCTCGGTCGTCGGCCTGCGCAACTCCGGCCACACCGTCGCCAAGCTGCTCGGCGGCTGCGGCGCGTCGCCGACGCTGCGCGTCGTCAACTACACCCACCCCGACTACGGCACGCTGCTGGCGAGCTTTCTCGCCGCGACCGGTGCCGACGCCGTGCTGATGCGCGGCACCGAAGGCGAGCCGGTCGCCGACGCCCGGCGCCAGCAGCGGCTCGACGTCTACCTCTCCGGCGTGCTCCGGCCCGAGCTCTCGGTGCCGGCGCAAGAAGGCGTGCTGACCCAGCCGCCTCGGTCCTGCCCGCGGGCAGCGACGCGGCGACGACGGCGAGCACGATCCAGGCGATCGTCAGCGGCGCGATGCCGGCACCGCTGCCGCTGGCGACGCAGACGAGCTGCCTCCTGCGCGCCCTCGCCGTGCTCGCGGCCGGCTCGCCGCAGGGCGGCCGAAGCGGTGGTCGCGGCGCAATAATCCGCCGCCATCGACGGGCCGCCTGTCGTCCCACCGGCCGCCCCGACCATGAAGCACATCGACAAGCTGAACCGGCTGAGCGAGTCGCACGGCGCGCTGAGGCCGGGCAAGGGCATGGTCTCGGGCGTGATCGCCCTCGGCCTGGCGATCCTGTGCTTCCTCGGCGTGCTCGCGTTCCACTTCCCCGAGTACCTGACCACGCCCGAGCTGAGGAAGTCGTACAGCGTCGACGTCATGCGCCTGCTGCTGTTCTGGTCGCTGGTGCTCGTCGGGCGCGCTGGCGCTGCTCAACATCGTCATGGGCCGGGCGCGCTGGCTGGCGCTGGCGGCATTCGTCCTGATCGGCATCTCGCTCGCGCTCGGCGGCCACAAGGTACCGGTCAACGACTTCGCCGACAACACGCCGTACATCGGCCTCGACTGGTTCATCCTCGACCTGCTCGGCTCGACCCTGATCTTCGTCTTCATCGAGAAGCTGTTCGCGCTCAGGAAGGAACAGCCGGTGTTTCGCCCCGAGTGGCAGACCGACTTCCACCACTTCCTCGTCAACCACATGATCGTCGGCTTCGTCCTGCTCGCGACCAACCTGCTGGTGCACAAGCTGTTCGGCTGGGCGGCCAAGGACGGCATCCGCGCCTGGGTCCAGGAGCTGCCGTTCTTCGTCGCCCTGTTCCTGATCGTCCTGGTCGCCGACCTGGTGCAGTACTGGATCCATCGCGCCTACCACGAGGTCCCGGCCCTCTGGCGTCTCCATGCCGTGCACCACAGCGTCAAGAGCATGGACTGGCTCGCCGGGTCGCGCCTGCACATCATCGAGCTGATCATCACGCGAACGCTGGTGCTGGCGCCGATCTACGTCCTCGGCTTCAGCAAGGAAGTGATCGACGCCTACATCGTCATCGTCGGCTTCCAGGCGGTGTTCAACCACGCCAACGTGAGCGTGCGCCTCGGGCCGCTGCGCCACGTCATCGTCACGCCGAACTTCCACCACTGGCACCACGCGCAGGACGCCGAGGGCATCGACCGGAACTACGCCGCCCACTTCGCCTTCATCGACCACGCCTTCGGCACCGCACACAAGGCCGAGCGCGACTGGCCCGATCGGTACGGCGTCGTCGGCGACTACGTGCCGAACGGCTACCTCAAGCAGCTCGCCTTTCCATTCGTCTGGAAGGGCTGAGCCGCTCCGCCTTCGCCGCGTGAGATTCGACGTCGCCATCGTCGGCGCCGGCGCGGCCGGCCTGCACTGCGCCGCGATCGCCGGCCAGCTCGGCGCTTCGGTGCGTGCTGATCGATCACGCCGAGAAGATCGCCGAGAAGATCCGCATCTCGGGCGGCGGCCGCTGCAACTTCACCAACCGCGACGTCGGGCCGGACAACTTCGACTCCGCCAACCCCGACTTCTGCCGCTCGGCGCTGGCGCGCTACACGCCGCGCGACTTCATCGACCTGGTCGAGCGCCACGGCATCGGCTGGCACGAGAAGCACAAGGGCCAGCTGTTCTGCGACGACGCGAGCGCGCGCGATCATCGCCATGCTGCTGGCCGAGTGCGCCGCCGGCGGCGTCGAGCGCTGGCAGCCGTGCCGGGTCGACGACGTGCGCGTCGCCGGCGACGGCTTCGATCTCGACACCAGCCGCGGCCCCGTCAGCGCCGCGTCGCTGGTGGTGGCGACCGGCGGCCTGTCGATCCCGAAGATCGGCGCCAGCGACTGGGGCTACGCGCTGGCCCGCCGCCTCGGCCACCGGATCGTCGAGACCCGCCCGGCGCTGGTGCCGTTCGTGTGCACCGGCGCCGACTGGCAGCGCTTCGCCGCGCTCGCCGGCGTCGCGCTGCCGGTGCGCTGCCGGGCCGAAGGCGAAGGCGGGCGCGCGGAATTCGTCGAAGACCTGCTGTTCACGCATCGCGGCCTGAGCGGCCCGGCGGCGCTGCAGATCTCGACCTACTGGCGCCCCGGCGAGGCGATCGCCGTCGACCTCGCTCCCGAGGCGACGCTCGGCCCGGCGCTGCTTGCCGCCAAGCACGGCCGACGCAGCGTCGCGGCGGTGCTCAGCGACGTGCTGCCGCGCCGCCTCGCCGAGGCCTGGCTGGGCGACGGCGCGGTCGGCGACCGGCCGGTCGCCGACCTGCGCGACCGCGATCTCGCCGCTCTGGCCGAAGGCATCCACGACTGGCGCGTGATGCCGGCGACGACCGAGGGCTACCGCAAGGCCGAGGTCACGGCCGGCGGCGTCGACACCCGCGACCTCGATTCGCGCAGCCTCGAAAGCCGTCGGATCCCGGGGCTGCATTTCATCGGCGAGGTCGTCGACGTGACCGGCTGGCTCGGCGGCTACAACTTCCAGTGGGCCTGGGCGAGCGCGGCGGCCTGCGCCCGGGCGCTGGGGGCTCGTTGCCGGGCCGGGCGTGGCGGGCTATAATCGATGTCCTTCCCAAATTTGCCCAGCTAGATGACCACCGTTCGCGTCAAGGAAAACGAGCCGTTCGACGTTGCTCTTCGCCGCTTCAAGCGCACCATCGAGAAGCTCGGCCTCCTGACCGACCTGCGTGCGCGCGAGTTCTACGAGAAGCCCACCGCCGAGAGAAAGCGCAAGAAGGCCGCCGCCGTCAAGCGTCACTTCAAGCGCGTCCGCAGCATGCAGCTGCCGAAGAAGCTGTTCTAGCCGGGCGCCGCCTCGGCGACGTCTGAAGCCCGCTGCACGCGGGCTTCGTCGCTTTCACGGCGGCCCAGCTGTCAAAGCACTAGACTGGCCCCGATCGCCATGAGCCTGAAAGACCGCATCACCGACGACATGAAGAGCGCCATGCGCGCCAAGGATGCGCCGCGCCTGCTGACGATCCGCGGCCTGCTCGCGGCGTTGAAGCAGCGCGAGGTCGACGAGCGGATCGAGCTCGACGATGCGGCGGTGGTCGCGATCGTCGACAAGCTGGTCAAGCAGCGCAAGGACTCGATCGCGCAATTCACCGCCGGCGGCCGCCAGGATCTGGTCGACAAGGAGAGCGCCGAGCTGAAGGTGCTCGAGGGCTATCTGCCGGCGCGGCTCGGCGCCGACGAGATCGCGGCCGAGGTGGACGAGCATCGTCGCCGAGACTCGGCGCCGCGGGGCCGGCCGACATGGGCAAGGTGATGGCCGCGGCGCGGCAGCGCTTCGCCGGCCGCGCCGACATGGGCCTGGTCTCCGCCGCCGTCAAGGCTGCCCTCGCGAGGTGAAACCATGACGCTTCCGTATCCAACGCCTGAACGACCGCGTCGCCGTAGCCCCGCAGCTCGGCCCCGAGGCGATGGCCGAGGCAGCGGCGGCGGGCTTCAAGAGCGTGATCAACAACCGCCCCGATTTCGAAGGCGGCCCGACCAGCCGACGTCGGCGAGCGTCGCGAAGCCGCCGCGCGGCCGCCGGCCTCGCAATACGTGTGGCAGCCGGTCGCGCCGAGCGTGCAGAGCGCCGACGACATCGCCTGCTTCGCCGAGCTGCGTCGCGACCTTGCCGCAGCCGATCCTGGCGTTCTGCAGGACCGGCACGCGATCCGGCAAGCTCGCGCGCGCCGCCGGCGCGGCCTGACGATCGCGCCGCTTCGGGCGGCGCGCCCTAGCGCAAACACGCAGCCCGAGGCATCGCCCGCTCCCTAGAATTCGGCGGCGCCTCGCAGCCCGAGGCATTCGTTCGATGTGCCCTCGTGGAGCCGACGTGACTTCCCTGCTCGCCCTTTCCCGGCGGATCGACCGCGCCAGCGAATGGATCGGTCGCTGGGTCGCCTGGCTGGTCCTTGCCGCGGTGCTGATCAGCGCTATCAACGCCTCGGTGCGCAAGGTCTTCAACACCAGCTCGAACGCCTACCTCGAGATCCAGTGGTACCTGTTCGCGGCCGTGTTCCTGCTCGCCGCCGGCTACACCATGCTGCGTCAGGAGCACGTGCAGGATCGACGTCATCGCCGGCCGTTTCTCGAAGCGCACGCAGATCTGGATCGACGTCATCGGCTTGGCCTGCTTCGTGCTGCCGCTGGTGTGGGTCGTGATCCACCTCTCGCTGCCGCTCGCGATCCGCGCCTACCAGATGAACGAGTACTCGTCGAACGCCGGCGGCCTGATCCGCTGGCCGGTGTTTGCGCTGCTGCCGCTCAGGCTTCGCCCTGCTCGGCATGCAGGCGATCTCCGAGCTGATCAAGCGCGATCGCTTTCCTGCGCGGCCTGATCCCCGACCCGACGCAGAAAGGCCAGGCCAAGAGCGCCGAGGAGGAGCTGGCCGAGTTCCTGCTGCAGAAGGAAGTCGCCGAACGCGAGAAGGCGGCGCTGCCGGGCGAGCCATGATGCAGTTCATCGCCGCGAACATGGCGCCGATCATGTTCGTGAGCCTGATCGTCTTCCTGCTGTTCGGCTACTCGGTCGCTTTCGCGCTCGGCGCCTGCGGCCTGTTCTTCGGCATCGTCGGCGTGCAGATGGGCCTGATGCCAGAGACGCTGCTGCAGGCGCTGCCGCTGCGCATCTTCGGCATCATGCAGAACGACACGCTGCTGGCGGTGCCGTTCTTCACCCTCATGGGCCTGATCCTCGAGCGCTCGGGCATGGCCGAGGACCTGCTCGACACCATCGGCCAGGTGTTCGGCCCGATCCGCGGCGGCCTCGCCTACGCCGTGATCCTGGTCGGCGCGATGCTCGCAGCGACCACCGGCGTCGTCGCCGCATCGGTGATCTCGATGGGCCTGATCTCGCTGCCGATCATGCTGCGCTACGGCTACGACCGGCGCCTGGCGAGCGGCGTGATCGCCGCCTCGGGCACGCTGGCGCAGATCATTCCGCCGTCGCTGGTCCTGATCGTCCTCGCCGACCAGCTCGGCCGCAGCGTCGGCGACCTCTACAAGGGCGCGTTCATCCCGGGCTTCACGCTCACCGGCCTCTACGTCCTCTACGTGCTGGTCGTCAGCATCGCCCGGCCCGAGTGGGCGCCGGCGCTGCCGAAGGAAGCGCGGACGATCCGCCAGGCCGACGGCACGAGCGGCCTGCCGCTCGCTGCTCGCGCGTGATCGTGCTCTCGGTCGCCGCCGCGCTGGCTGCTTCGCGCGCACCGCGGCCCGGAAGCACCGCCGACCGATGAGCTGATCGTCGTCTCGCTGTGCGTCGGCGTCGGCGTCGCCTTCCTCCTCGCGGTCGCCAACCGCGTCCTGAAGCTCGGCCTGCTGTCGAAAATGGCCGAGCGCGTGACCTTCGTCCTGATCCCGCCGCTCGGCCTGATCTTCCTCGTCCTCGGCACGATCTTCCTCGGCGTGGCGACGCCGACCGAAGGCGGCGCGATGGGCGCGACCGGCGCCCTCGTGATGGCGCTCGCGCGCCGGCGCATGGACCTGAAGCTGCTGCGCCAGGCGATGGACACGACGATGAAGATCTCGAGCTTCGTGCTCTTCATCCTGATCGGCTCGACCGTCTTCAGCCTGTCGTTCCAGGCGGTCGACGGGCCGGTCTGGGTCGAGCACCTGCTGACCAGCCTGCCGGGCGGCCAGCTGGGCTTCCTGATCGTCGTCAACATCCTGATCTTCTTCCTCGCCTTCTTCCTCGACTTCTTCGAGCTCTCGTTCATCGTCATCCCGCTGATCGGCCCGGTGGCCGACAAGCTCGGCATCGATCTGGTCTGGTTCGGCGTGCTGCTCGCGGTCAACATGCAGACCTCGTTCATGCACCCGCCGTTCGGCTTCGCGCTCTTCTACCTGCGCAGCGTCGCGCCCGCAGGACGACTACGACGACAAGATCACCGCCCGGCGCATCGCCGCGCGTCACGACCGGCCAGATCTACTGGGGCGCGGTGCCGTTCGTCCTGATCCAGATCGTCATGGTCGGCCTGATCATCGCCTTCCCGGAGCTGGTCTCGGGCAGCCTCGGCCAAGGGAGCCGACGGTCGACGTCGACAAGGCGTTCCAGCAGATGCAGATGGCGCCGAAGGAGCCAAGCCCGACGCCTCCGCTGCCGGCGACCGATGCAGCCGGCTGCGTCCGACGCCCGCGGGCGGCCGGCGGCGCGTCGCCGCGGCCGCGACCGCCGGCGACCGAGCAAGTCCTCGGACGACGACGCCATGAAGCGCCTGCTCGAATCGATGCAGAAGGACGCGCCGAAGAAGCCTTGAAGGCGCGCTTCGGGCCCTCGAAGAAGCAAGAAACCCCGCCGTAGCGGGGTCTCGTTCAAGCCGGACCCGACGGTCAGAGCTTCTGCGCCTGCATGAAGTCGTCGAAGCCGGCCTCGGTGAAGCGGAACCAGAGGTTCGCGTCGCGTCGCCAGGCCTGAGAAGTCGGCGTAGATCTTCTTCCAGTCGGCGTTGCTGGCGTTCGAGCTCGGCGTAGACGTCGCCTGGCGGCCTTGAACGACTGCTCCATCATGTCCTTCGGGAAGCGGAACAGCTTGACGCCCTGGCCGACCAAGGTCTTCAGCGCCGCCGGATTGCGGTAGTCGTACTTCGCGAGCATGTCGACGTGCGCGTGCGACGCCGCGGCCTCGACCATCGCCTTGTACTCGGCCGACAGGCTTCCCAGGCCTTGTTGTTGATGAAGAAGTCGAGCTGCGGGCCGCCTTCCCACCAGCCCGGGTAGTAGTAGTTCGGCGCGACCTTGTTGAAGCCGAGCTTCAGGTCGTCGTACGGGCCGACCCACTCGGCGGCGTCGATCGTTCCCTTCTCGAGCGCCTGGTAGATCTCGCCGCCGGGAATGTTCTGCGGCACGCCGCCGATGCGCTCGATGATCTTGCCGCCGAAGCCGCCGATGCGGAACTTCAGGCCCTTCATGTCGGCGACCGACTTGATCTCCTTGCGGAACCAGCCGCCCATCTGCGCGCCGGTGTTGCCGCCCGGCAGGTTGACGATGTTGTACTTGGCGTAGAACTCGCGCATCAGCTTCAGGCCGTTGCCCTCGTACATCCAGGCGTTCATCTGGCGCGCGTTCAGGCCGAACGGGATCGCGCAGCCGAGCGCGAACACCGGGTCCTTGCCGAAGAAGTAGTACGGCGCCGTGTGCGCGACCTCGACGGTGGCGTTCTGCACGCCGTCGACGACGCCGAACGCCGGCATCAGCTCGCCGGCGGCGTGGGTCGTGACCTGGAACTTGCCGCCGGTCATGTCGCCGAGCTTCTTGGCGAAGACCTCGGCGCCGCCGAAGATGGTGTCGAGCGAGCGCGGGAAGCTCGAGGCGATGCGCCAGCGGATCGTCGCCTGGGCGCCGACGATCGCCGGCGCCGCGCCGGCGGCGAGCACGCCCGCGATGCCGGTCTTGCGGATGAATGAACGACGCTCCATCGATATCTCCAATGATTCGGAACGCGGCGGATTCTAGGAAGCGGCACCGCGCGCGACTTCACCGGGATTTACCCGCCCGACGCGGAGTGCGTCACCCTCAGGCGCCGGCGATCTTCATCTTCTCGATCAGCACCGAGCCGATCGTCTTGCTGCCCATCGTGTAGGCGTCGGCGCCGACGGCGGCGATCTGCTTGAACATCTCGCGCAGGTTGCCGGCGATCGTCACCTCGTGGACCGGGTAGGCGATCGCGCCGTTCTCGACCCAGAAGCCGGCCGCGCCGCGCGAGTAGTCGCCGGTGACGTAGTTGATGCCCTGACCCATCAGCTCGATCACGAACAGGCCGCGGCCGAGCTTTCTCAGCATCGCCGGCAGATCGTCGCGCGGATCGGTGCGGCGCGAGGTCAGCGTCAGGTTGTGCGAGCCGCCGGCGTGGCCGGTGCGTGCGCATGCCGAGCTTCCGGGCCGAATAGGTCGAGAGGAAATAGCTGCCGACGACGCCGCCGTCGACGATCTTCGCGCGGCGCGCGTCGCCACGCCTTCGTCGTCGAACGGCGCGCTGCCCTTGCCGCGCGGAATGTGCGGATCCTCGACGACGTCGATGTGCTCGGGCAGGACGCGCTTGCCGAGGCTAGTCGAGCAGGAACGACGACTTGCGATAGAGCGCGCCGCCGCTCGTCGCCTGCACGTAGCGCGCCGAGCAGCCCCGACGCCAGCGACGACTCGAACAGCACCGGCACCTCGCAGGTCTTGATCTTGCGCGACGCCAGGCGCGACAGCGCGCGCTCGGCGGCATAGCGGCCCACCGCCTCGGGCGCCGCAAGCTCTTCGGGCGCGCGCATCGACGTGTACCAGGCGTCGCGCTGCATGTCGTCGCCGCCACGGCCGGGCAGCGACGCGATCGGCGCGACCGAGAGCGAATGGCGCGAGCTGGCATAGCCGGCGCCGAAGCCGCGCGTGTTGCCCGAGTAGAAATGCGACTGCTGCGCCGAGACGCCGGCGCCTTCGGAATTGGTGATGCGGCGATCGACCGCGAGCGCCGCCGCCTCGCAACGCGTGGCCAGCGCGATCGCCTGCTCGGCATCGATCGCCCAGGGATGGAACAGGTCGAGGTCGCGCGCTGCGGTCGTCGCGATCGGCGAGGTCCTCCGGCATCGGGCAGGCCCGCGGCCGGGTCTTCGGCGGTGAAGCGGGCGATGTCGTGCGCGGCGCGCACCGTCTGCTCGACGGCCGCGGTCGAGAAGTCCGACGTGCTCGCGTTGCCGCGGCGCTGGCCGACGTAGACCGTGACGCTGATCGACTTGTCGCGGTTGCGCTCGATGTTCTCGGTCTCGCCCTTCCTCACCGAGACCGACAGGCCGACGCCCTCGGAGGCTTCGGCGACGGCATCGCTCGCGCCGAGCGCCTTCGCGCTCGCCAGGCAGGACTCGACCAGATCGCGGAACTGGGCGCGCGAATAGGCGAACCCGGAAGACGTCGGCGCTGCGGCCGCAGAAGCTGTGGACATGGATGGAAGGTGCGGCGATCGACGGGCGCCGCGAAGACGCGCGACGGACTGGCCGAGGCGAAGCCTGGGGCCGCGTCTATGATAACGACGCCCTTTGTTCGCCTGCCTGTTCGCCCGCTTCCGACCTCACGTGCCGATTCCCGAGCACCCCGCAGACCCTGCCGACGGCGACGATCCGGCCGCGCCGGTCGCCCGCATGCTGCGACCGAGCAAGACCCGGCGCAAAGAGGAGTCGCACGAGCTGCAGTCGCTCGGCGAGGCGCTGCTCGAATTCAGCGACGCGCAGCTGGCGACGCTCGGCCTCGGCGAGCCGCTGGTCGACGCGATCCGCGCCGCGCGGCGCATCCGCAGCCACGAAGGCGCGCCGGCGCCAGATGCAGCTGATCGGCAAGCTCATGCGCTCGGCCGACGTCGAGCCGGCGCGCGTCGCGGTCGCCGAGCGCCAGCTCGGCCGCGCCCGCGATTCGCTCGCCCTGCACAGCGCCGAGCGCTGGCGCGCCGAGCTGATCGCCGACGACGACGCGACGACGCGCTTCGCCAGCGCCCACGCCGGTGCCGATCTGCAGCAGCTGCGCGCGCTGGTCCGCAATGCGCGCAAGGACGCGGCGGCAGCCGCCCGAGCAGCGCAGCGGCCGCGCCTACCGCGAGCTGTTCCAGTTCATCCGCGAGCGCGAAAGCGATGCCTGAGGACATCGCCGCCTCGGCCGACGCGCGAGCGCGTCCGCATCGGCCTGGTCTCGGTGAGCGACCGCGCCTCGACCGGCGTCTACGAGGACAAGGGCATCCCGGCGCTGCGCGAGTGGCTGGCGCGCGCGCTGCTGAACCCGATCGACTGGGAGCCGCGCCTCATCCCCGACGACGAAGCGACGATCGCCGCGACGCTGCGCGAGCTGGTCGACGATCGCGCGCTGCGACCTCGTGCTCACCACCGGCGGCACCGGGCCCGGCGCCGCGCGACGTCACGCCCGAGGCGACGCTCGCCGTCGCGACCAAGGAGATGCCCGGCTTCGGCGAGCAGATGCGGCGCATCAGCGCTCGCCTTCGTGCCGACGGCGATCCTGTCGCGCCAGGTCGCGGTCGTTCGCGGCCGAGCGCTGATCGTCAACCTGCCGGGCCAGCCGAAGGCGATCGCCGAGACGCTCGAGGGCATGCGCGGCGCGACGCCGCCGCTGCCGGGCATCTTCGCGGCGGTGCCGTACTGCATCGACCTGATCGGCGGCCCGTACCTCGAGACCGATGACGCGGTCTGCGCGGCGTTCCGGCCGAAGTCGGCGCCGGTCCGGACCGCCGCGCGCCGGCGCTACTTGACCAGACGGTTCAACCGCTCGGCGTCGAAGTTCTCGGTCGTGTGCGCCTCGCCGGGGACACAGTCCTCGCTCGGCAGCTCGCGCGTTCGCGACGAGAGCTTTTCGATCGCCTGCCAGAGCAGCGCGATCTGGTGCTCGTGCGCCCGAGGCGTTGTCGATCAGCCCCTTCATCGCCTGCGACACCGGGTCGTCGCCCTGCGTCAGGCCGTAGGCCGAAAAGCCCATCTTCGCCGCCGTTGCCTCGCGCGTCGCATCGGCCTCGGCCTGGATGATGCGCGCCGGATTGCCGACCGCGGTCGCACCCGGCGGCACCGGCTTGACGCACCACCGCGCCCGAGCCGACGCGCGCGCCGTCACCGACGGTGAAGCCGCCGAGCACCTGCGAGTTGGCGCCGACGATGACGCCGCGGCCGAGCGTCGGGTGGCGCTTGGCGCCCTTGGCGAGCGAGGTGCCGCCGAGCGTCACGCCCTGATAGATCGTGCAGTCGTCGCCGATCTCGGCGGTCTCGCCGAAGACCACGCCCATGCCGTGATCGATGAAGACGCGCCGGCCGATCGTCGCGCCGGGGTGGATCTCGATGCCGGTGAAAAAGCGCGCGAGGTGCGAGATGAAGCGCGCCGAGTCCAGTGGAAGCCGCGCCGCCACCACCATGCCGCCTGGCGGTGCAGGACGATCGCGTGCAGGCCCGGATAACAGGTGAGCACCTCCCACGTCGAACGCGCCGCAGGGTCGCGTTCACGGATGCAGGCGATGTCTTCGCGAAGGCGCTCGAACATGGGAGTGGCCCCGTGACGGGAAGCGGCCAGTTTAGCGGCAGCGCTCGTCGATTGCTCGGGCGATGCCGCGCAGGATGTGCACCTCTTCCGGGCTGAGCTCGGCGCGGTTGGCCAGCCGGTGCAGCCGCGCCATCAGCTTCTTCGGCGCCGCCGGGTCGAGAAAGCCGAGCCGCTCGAGCGCGTCCTGCCAGTGCGCGAGCAGGCCGCGCACCGCGACCGCGTCGGCCTTGCGCGGCTCGGCGCGCGGCGCGCCGGCGCGGCGAAGCCGCCGCAGCGCCTGGCGCCAGTCGTAGGCGACGAGCTGGATCGCCTGCGCCAGGTTGAGCGAGCCGTAGCGCCGGGTCGGTCGGGATCGTCAGGCAGGCGTGGCAGGCGTAGACGTCGTCGTTGGCCAGGCCGAAGCGCTCCGAGCCGAAGACGAACGCGACCCGGTGCGAGCTCGGCGCGAGCTCGGCGAAGAGCTCGCGCGGGGCGTGGTTCGGCGGTCCGAAATCGCGCGCCGTCATCGCCGTCGCGCAGGCGTAGGTGATGCCGTCGAGCGCCTCGCCGAGCGTGGCGACGACGCGCGCGCCGGCGAGCACGTCGGTGGCGCCGCTGGCCATCGCGATCGCCTCGGCGCGGCGAGCGACGTTGGCGAAGCGCGGCGCGACCAGCACCAGGTCCGCGAAGCCCATCACCTTCATCGCCCGCGCCGCGGCGCCGACGTTGCCGGCGTGGCTGGTGCCGACGAGGACGAAGCGGGTGGGGTCGGCGGGCATCGGGCGGCTAAAATCGGTGTCGCTCATTTTGCAGCGCGTCTCCGCGCCGCCTGGCGGTCGCCCGCGGCGGCCGCTCTCCCCCGCCGAAAGCCGTCTCCATGTCCCAAGCGCTGCATCCGATGCTCAACATCGCCATCAAGGCGGCGCGCAGCGCCGGGGCGATCATCAACCGCGCCTCGCTCGATCTCGACCGGCTGCAGGTCAACACCAAGGCGCCGAACGATTTCGTCACCGAGGTCGACCACGCCGCCGAGGCGGCGATCATCGACACCTTGCTCGCCGCCTACCCGGGCCACGGCATCCTCGCCGAGGAATCGGGAACGACGCGCGGCGCGCGCGACAGCGACTACGTCTGGATCATCGACCCGCTCGACGGCACGACCAACTTCATCCACGGCCTGCCGACCTACGCGGTCTCGATCGGCCTGGCGTTTCGCGACCAGATTCAGCAGGCGGTCGTCTACGACCCGGCGCGCAACGACCTGTTCTACGCCTCGAAAGGGCGCGGCGCCTTCCTCAACGACAAGCGGCTGCGCGTCTCGAAGCGAACCCGCATGGCCGACGCGCTGATCGGCACCGGCTTTCCCTTCCGGAAGGGCGACGATTTCTCGCGCTACCTGCGCATGTTCGAGACCGTGATGAAGAGCTGCGCCGGCCTGCGTCGCCCCGGCGCCGCGGCGCTCGACCTCTGCTACGTCGCCGCGGGCTGGTACGACGGCTTCTTCGAGACCGGCCTGTCGCCGTGGGACGTCGCCGCCGGCTCGCTGCTCGTCACCGAGGCCGGCGGGCTGGTCGGCAACTTCACCGGCGAGGCCGAGTTCCTGCACCAGCGCGAGGTCGTCGCCGGCTGCCCGAAGATCTACGGCCAGCTGGTGCAGATGCTGACGCCGTTCACGAGCGTCGCGCGCGGGCCGGTCGACGAGACCGCGGCATAGCGAACAGGCCCTCGGCCGTCGAATGAACGCCGTCGAGCCGATCGGCCACACGCCGATGATGGCGCAGTATTTGCGCATCAAGGCCGACCATCCCGACACGCTCGTCTTCTACCGGATGGGCGACTTCTACGAGCTCTTCCTCGACGACGCCAAGCGCGCGCATCGCCTGCTCGACATCACCCTGACCGCGCGCGGCGCGAGCAACGGCGCCCCGATCGCGATGGCGGGCGTTCCGGTGCACGCGGTCGACGTCTATCTCTCGCGCCTGGTCAAGCTCGGCGAGTCGGTGGCGATCTGCGAGCAGGTCGGCGAGGTCGGCGCGAGCAAGGGACCGGTCGAGCGCAAGGTCGTGCGCATCGTCACGCCAGGAACGCTGACCGAAAGCGACCTGCTCGCCGACAAAAGCGACGCGGTGCTGCTCGCCGTCGCCCGCCAGCGCGATCGCTTCGGCCTCGCCTGGACCGCGCTTTCCAACGGCGAGATCGGCCTGGCCGAATGCAGCGAGCGCGAGCTGGCCGGCTGGCTGGCGCGGCTCGCGCCGGCCGAGGTGCTTGTCGACGGCGACCTGCCCGCGGCAAGTGGCGACAGCGCCGGCGACGACGATCACGCGCCGACCGACGTGGCAGTTCGACAGCGCCCTCGGCGCGAGGAAGCTGTGCGCCCAGCTGCGCGTCGCCTCGCTCGCCGCGTTCGGCGCCGAAGACCTCGCCGCGGCGCACGCCGCCGCCGCCGCGCTGCTCGCCTACGCCGAGCACACCCAGGGCCGGGCGCTGGCCCACGTGCACCGGCTCGCGGTGCAGCGGACGAGCGAGCTGATCGACCTGCCGCCGGTGACGCACCGCAACCTCGAGCTGACGCGTACCTTGCGCGGCCGCGACGCGCCGACGCTGCTTGTCGACGATCGATCTCTGCGTCACCGGCATGGGCAGCCGGGCGCTGCGCCTCTGGCTGACGCAGCCGCTGCGCGAGCGTCGCGTCGCGAGCGATCGCCACGACGCGATCGCGACCCTGCTCGCCGGCGACATCGACGCCCTGCGCGCGCCGCTGCGCGATGTCGCCGACGTCGAGCGCATCGGCGCGCGGATCGCGCTGCGCCAGGTGCGGCCGCGCGAGCTCGCCGGCCTGCGCGCGACGCTGCTCGCGCTGCCGCGGGTGCGCGCCGCGCTGCCCGGCGAAGGCTCGGTGCTGCTCGACATGCTCGGCGAGGCGCTCGCGCCGCCCGCGGCGATCGCGACGCTGCTCGCGGCGATTGCCGCCGAGCCGGCGGCGCTGTTGCGCGACGGCGGCGTCATCGCCGAAGGCCACGACGCCGAGCTCGACGAGCTGCGCGCGATCAACCGCGGCAGCGACGCGTTCCTGATCGAGCTCGAGGCGCGCGAGCGCGCGCGCTCGGGGATCGCCACGCTGCGCGTCCAGTACAACCGCGTCCACGGCTTCTTCATCGAGGTCGGCCAGGCGCAGGCGGGACGCGTTCCCGACGACTACAAGCGGCGCCAGACGATGAAGAACGCCGAGCGCTTCATCACGCCCGAGCTGAAGGCGTTCGAGGACAAGGCGCTCTCGGCCGGCGAACGCGCGCTGGCGCGCGAGAAGGCGCTCTACGAGGCGCTGCTCGACGCGCTCGCGCCGCACCTCGAGGCGATCTCGGCGGTCGCGCGCTCGCTGGCGGCGATCGACGCGCTGTGCGGCGCTCGCCGAGCAGGCGCGCTGCGCCGACTGGTGCCGGCCGCGCTTCGTCAAGGAGCCGTTGATCGAGATCGAGCGCGGCCGCCATCCGGTCGTCGAGGCGCGGCTGCAGGAAAGCGGCACGCCGTTCATGGCCAACGACTGCCGGCTCGACGCCAAGTGCCGGATGCTCGTCATCACCGGCCCGAACATGGGCGGCAAGAGCACCTTCATGCGCCAGGTCGCGCTGATCGTCCTGCTCGCCTCGATCGGCTCGTACGTGCCGGCGGCGGCGTGCCGGCTCGGGCCGATCGACGCGATCCACACCCGGATCGGCGCCGCCGACGACCTGGCCAACGCGCAGTCGACCTTCATGGTCGAGATGACCGAGGCGGCGGCAATCGTCCATGGCGCGACCGAGCAGTCGCTGGTGCTGATGGACGAGATCGGCCGCGGCACCTCGACCTTCGACGGCCTCGCGCTGGCCGGCGCGATCGCCCACCACCTGCACGAGAAGAACCGCGCCTTCACGCTGTTCGCGACCCACTACTTCGAGCTGACCGAGTTCCCGCTGCAGCACGAGCGGGCGAAGAACGTCCATGTCGCGGCGGTCGAGAGCGGCGAGCCGAGATCGCCTTCCTGCACGAGATCGAGGCCGGGCCGGCGAGCCGGAGCTACGGCGTCCAGGTCGCGCGCCTGGCGGGCATGCCGGCGACGCTACTGCGCCAGGCGCGCGGCGCGCTCGAGCGCCTCGAAGCCGAGCGGATCGCGCGCCAGCCGCAGATCGATCTCTTCGCCGCTCCGGCCGCCGGCGCCGAGCCGGCGGCGACGCCGATCGACCCTGCCGCGGCGTCGAATACCGCGCTCGACGAGGCCGTGGCCGCGCTGGAGCCCGATATGCTCACGCCCCGGGAAGCGCTCGATGCGCTCTACCGACTGAAGGCCTTGCAGCGAGATACCCCATGACCTATTGCGTAGCCGTCAAGCTCGACGCCGGCCTGGTCTTTCTCTCCGACTCGCGCACCAACGCCGGGCTCGACCAGATCGGCACCTTTCGCAAGATGATGGTCTACGAGCGGCCGGGCGACCGCTTCATGGTCATGCTCTCGGCCGGCAACCTCTCGATCTCGCAGCAGGTGCGCGAGATCCTGCAGGTCGAGGAGCTCGACGACGGCAACGGCGTGCCGACCACGATCTGGAACGCGACCAGCATGTTCGACGCCACCCGCGTTCTCGGCGCGGCGGTGCGCCACGTCTACGAGCAGGACGGCGCCTCGCTCAAGAAATCGGGACTCGACTTCAACGCCTCGATGATCTTCGGCGGCCAGATCAACGGCGAGGCGATGCGCCTGTTCCTGGTCTACTCGGCCGGCAACTTCATCGAGGCGACGCGCGAGACGTGCTTCTTCCAGATCGGCGAATCGAAGTACGGCAAGCCCGTGCTCGACCGCATGATGCGGCCGTCGACGCCGCTCGACGAGGCCGCCAAGTGCGTCGCTCGTGTCGATGGACTCGACCCTGAAGTCGAACCTTTCGGTCGGCCTGCCGCTCGATCTCGCGGTCTACGACGTGAACCGCTGCGAGAGCAGCCAGATCGTCTGCATCGACGACAAGAATCCGTACTTCCAGATGATCCGCAGCAGCTGGGGCGAAAAGCTGCGCCAGGCGTTCGAATCGATCGACGACCCGCAGTGGGACGCCGACCAGTCGGCGGCGGCGCCGCTGTGCGTGGCATCGCAGCGCTACGAGACGATGCGGAAAATCACTCACCCGGGCGAGAAGCTGGTCTGAGGCGCACGCCTATAATCGCGCTTTACCACCACGGCATTTGCACACGGTGCAAGCGCCGAGCGCAATGACCAAGTTCGTCTTCGTCACCGGCGGCGTGGTGTCCTCGCTGGGCAAGGGCATCGCTTCTGCGTCCCTCGCCGCGATCCTCGAGTCGCGGGGCCTCAAAGTCACCCTGATCAAGCTCGATCCGTACCTCAACGTCGATCCGGGGACGATGTCGCCGTTCCAGCACGGCGAGGTGTTCGTCACCGACGACGGCGCCGAGACCGACCTCGACCTCGGCCACTACGAGCGCTTCATCACGACGCGGATGAAGAAGACGAACAACTTCACGACCGGCCAGATCTACAAGAGCGTGCTCGAGAAGGAGCGCCGCGGCGACTATCTCGGCAAGACCGTGCAGGTGATCCCGCACGTCACCAACGAGATCCAGGAGTTCATCAAGCGCGGCGCGGGCGACGATCTCGACGTCGCGATCGTCGAGATCGGCGGCACGGTGGGCGACATCGAATCGCTGCCGTTCCTCGAGGCGGTGCGCCAGATGAGCCTGAAGATGGGCCCGGGCAGCTGCGCCTTCCTGCACCTGACGCTGGTGCCGTGGATTCCCGCCGCGGGCGAGCTCAAGACCAAGCCGACCCAGCACAGCGTCCAGAAGCTGCGCGAGATCGGCATCATGCCGGACGCCCTGCTCTGCCGCGCCGACCGGCCGATCCCCGACGAGGAGCGCGCCAAGATCTCGCTCTTCGCCAACGTGCACGAGTTCGGCGTGATCTCGGTCTGGGACGTCGACACGATCTACAAGGTGCCGCGCATGCTGCACGCGCAGGGCCTCGACGAGCTGATCTGCGCCAAGCTGCAGCTGCACACCAAGCCCGCCAATCTGGCGCGCTGGGACAAGCTGGTCGAGGAGGTCGAGCACCCGCAGCACGAGGTGACGATCGCGATGTGCGGCAAGTACGTCGAGCTCTCCGATTCGTACAAGTCGCTCAACGAGGCG
The DNA here is from genome assembly GCA_963766315.1 of uncultured beta proteobacterium. Classification (GTDB taxonomy): domain Bacteria; phylum Pseudomonadota; class Gammaproteobacteria; order Burkholderiales; family Burkholderiaceae_C; genus Schlegelella_A. The sequence goes on along the minus strand of CAVXZM010000014.1, from coordinate 63,763 downwards.
CTGCGCCACGCCGGCATCCACAACCACGCACGGGTCAAGATCGAGTACGTCGACTCGGAGGACCTGAGCGCGAGCAACGTCGCCAACCTCGGCCGCTTCGACGCGATCCTCGTTCCGGGCGGCTTCGGCAAGCGCGGCGTCGAGGGCAAGATCCTCGCCGTCCAGCACGCGCGCGAGAAGAAGATTCCCTACCTCGGCATCTGCCTCGGCATGCAGGTCGCGACGATCGAGTACGCGCGCCACAAGGTCGGCCTCGCCGACGCCAACAGCACCGAGTTCGATCCCGACACCGAGCATCCGGTGATCGCCCTGATCGACGAGTGGCAGGACCGCGACGGCAGCATCCAGAAGCGCGACGCCCAGTCCGACCTCGGCGGCACGATGCGCCTCGGCGCGCAGAGCTCCGACGTCAAGGCCGGAACGCTGGCGCACGAGATCTACGGCAACGTCGTCACCGAGCGGCATCGCCATCGCTACGAGGCCAACGAGCACTACCTCGATCGCCTCACCGACGCCGGGCTGGTGATCTCGGCGATCACCCAGCGCGACAAGCTGACCGAGATCGTCGAGCTGCCGCAGACCGTGCATCCCTGGTTCATCGGCGTCCAGTTCCACCCCGAGTTCAAGTCGACGCCGTGGGGTGGCCACCCGCTCTTCAAGTCCTTCATCCACGCCGCGCTCGAGCATCAAGCCGCGCGCGCGGAGAAGGTCGCGGCTTGAGCACGCGGACATGAAGCTCTGCGGCTTCGACGTCGGCCTCGACCGACCGCTGTTCCTGATCGCCGGCCCGTGCGTCGTCGAGTCCGAGCAATTGCAGATGGACGTCGCCGGGCGGCTCAAGGAAATCACCGCCAAGCTGGGCGTGCCGTTCATCTTCAAGTCGAGCTACGACAAGGCGAATCGCTCGAGCGGCACGTCGTTTCGCGGCCCCGGCCTCGACAAGGGGCTCGAGATCCTGGCCAAGGTCAAGCGCGAGCTCGCCGTGCCGATCATCACCGACGTCCACCGCGAAGACGAGATCGGCGCCGCCGCGTCGGTGGTCGACGTGCTGCAGACGCCGGCGTTCCTGTGCCGCCAGACCGACTTCATCCGCGCCGTGGCGCAGAGCGGCAAGCCGGTCAACATCAAGAAGGGCCAGTTCCTGGCGCCGCACGACATGACCAACGTGCTCGACAAGGCGCGCGCCGCGGCGCGCGAGGCCGGCCTTTCCGAAGACCGCTTCATGGCGTGCGAGCGCGGCGCGAGCTTCGGCTACAACAACCTCGTCTCCGACATGCGGAGCCTGGCGATCATGCGCGAGACGAATGCGCCGGTCGTCTTCGACGCGACCCATTCGGTGCAGCTTCCCGGCGGCCAGGGAACCTCGTCGGGCGGGCAGCGCGAGTTCGTTCCGGTGCTGGCGCGCGCGGCGGTCGCGGTCGGCATCGCCGGCATCTTCATGGAGACGCACCCGAATCCGGCAGAGGCGCTCTCCGACGGCCCGAACGCGGTGCCGCTCAAGCACATGGCCGCGCTCCTCGAGCAGCTCGCCGAGCTCGACCGCGCGATCAAGTCGCGGCCGCTGCTCGAGCAATCGTTCGACGCCTGAGCGCGTCGCCCCACGAATTCGTAGTTTCAGGCAAGGACAAGAATGAGCGCGATCGTCGACATCGTCGGCCGGGAGATCCTCGACAGCCGCGGCAATCCGACCGTCGAGTGCGACGTGCTGCTCGAGAGCGGAACGATGGGCCGCGCCGCGGTGCCGTCGGGCGCCTCGACCGGCTCGCGCGAGGCGATCGAGCTGCGCGACGGCGACGCCGCGCGCTACGGCGGCAAGGGCGTGCTGCGCGCGATCGAGCACATCAACACCGAGATCAGCGAGGCGGTGCTCGGCCTCGACTCGAGCGAGCAGGCGTTCCTCGACCGCACCCTGATCGACCTCGACGGCACCGACAACAAGAGCCGGCTCGGCGCCAACGCGACCCTGGCGGTGAGCATGGCGGTGGCGCGCGCCGCGGCCGAGGAATCGGGGCTGCCGCTCTACCGCTACTTCGGCGGCTCGGGCGCGATGCAGCTGCCGGTGCCGATGATGAACGTGGTCAACGGCGGCGCCCACGCCAACAACAACCTCGACCTGCAGGAGCTGATGATCATCCCGGTCGGCGCGCCGACCTTTCGCGAGGCGCTGCGCTACGGCGCCGAGACGTTCCACGCGCTGAAGAAGATCCTCGACGCGCGCGGCATGAGCACGGCGGTCGGCGACGAGGGCGGATTCGCACCGAGCGGCGTCGGCCACGAGACGGCGATCCAGCTGATCCTCGAGGCGATCGAGAAGGCCGGCTACGTCGCCGGCGCGCAGATCGCGATCGGTCTCGACTGTGCCGCGAGCGAGTTCTACAAGGAGGGCGCCTACCGACTCGAGGGCGAGGGCCTGACGCTCGCCGCGGCCGAATGGATCGACACCCTCGCCGGCTGGGTCGCGAAGTACCCGATCATCTCGATCGAGGACGGCATGGCCGAGAACGACTGGGACGGCTGGAAGCTGCTCAACGACAGGCTCGGCTCGAAGGTGCAGCTGGTCGGCGACGATCTCTTCGTCACCAACACCAAGATCCTGAAGGAAGGCATCCGGAAGAACGTCGCCAACTCGATCCTGATCAAGATCAACCAGATCGGCACGCTGACCGAGACGTTCGCGGCGATCGAGATGGCCAAGCGCGCCGGCTGGACCTCGGTCATCAGCCACCGCTCGGGCGAGACCGAAGACGCGACCATCGCCGACATCGCCGTCGGCACCAACGCCGGCCAGATCAAGACCGGCTCGCTCAGCCGCTCCGACCGCACGGCCAAGTACAACCAGCTGCTGCGCATCGAGGAAGACCTCGGCGACGTCGCCGCCTATCCGGGCCGCGCCGCGTTCAAGCAGTTGCCGCAGGACTAGCGCCGTCCGCGGCGCACTGAGATCGCACCGACGATGCGCTGGATCACCCTCGCCCTGGCCGCCCTGCTGGTGCTGGTTCACGCCGAGCTCTGGTTCGGCAAGGGCGGCGTGCCGCGGATGGTCGAGCTGCAGCGCAAGCTCGCCGCGCAGCAGGTCGCCAACGACAACGCGCGGCGGCGCAACGACCAGCTCTCGGCCGAGGTCAGCGATCTCAAGGAAGGCCTCGAGATGGTCGAGGAGAAGGCGCGCTTCGAGCTCGGCATGATCAAGCCCGACGAGATCTTCGTCCAGCTCTCGCCCGCGCGGCGTTGAACGCGCTCGTCGACGCCGCGGCGCCGCTGCTCGCGAGCGCCTTCGTCGTCGCCGGCGCATCGATCACCTGGCTCGAGCTGGTCGCGTTCGCGCTGGCGATCGCGATGGTCCTGTTCAACATCCGCGTCAATCCGCTCGGCTGGCCGCTCGCCATCGCCAGCTCGCTGCTCTATTTCCTCCTGTTCTGGAACAGCCGCCTCTATGGCGACGCCAGCCTGCAGCTCTTCTTCGTCGCCGTCGCCGGATGGGGCTGGTGGCAATGGCTGCGCGGCACCGACGGCGGCAGGCCACGCGCTCGCGGTCCGCCGCCTCGGCGCGAACGGCCGCATCGCGGCGCTGCTCGCGCTCGCCGTCGCCTGGCCGGCGGTCGCCCTCTTCCTGCGCCGCTTCACCGACACGGACGTGCCCTGGTGGGACGCCTTTCCGACCGCAGCGAGCGTTCTCGGCCAATGGCTGCTCGGCCGCAAGTACGTCGAGAACTGGCCGACCTGGATCGTCGTCAACGTCGCCGCGACCGCCCTCTTCGCCTACAAGGGACTGTGGCTGACGGTCGTTCTCTACGCGATCTTCATCGTCCTCTCGTTCGTCGGCTGGCGCGCCTGGCGGCGCCTTCTTCCCGACCACCAGGTCCCGACATGAGCGCCTTTGTCGTCACCGTCCTCGGCGCCGAAAGCACCGGCAAGACGACGCTCGCCGGCGAGCTGGGCGCGGCCCTTGCGGGACGCGGCGTCAGCGTCGCCGTCGTCGCCGAGGCGCTGCGCGAGTTCTGCGCCGCCGAGGCGCGCACGCCGCGCGCCGACGAGCAGGCCGGCATCGCCGCGGAGCAGAGCGAACGCATCGATCTCGCCGCTGCCCGCGCCGATGTCGTCGTCGCCGACACCAGCGCGCTGATGATCGCCGTCTACAGCGAGCTCGTGTTCGGCGACACCCGCCTGTACGCCGACGCGCTGGCGCGAGAGAAGAGCTACGACCTGACGCTCGTCACCGCCCTCGACCTGCCGTGGCAGGCCGATGGCCTGCAGCGCGACGGCCCGCACGTACGCGCGCCGGTCGACGCGCTGCTGCGCGCCGCGCTCGCGCGCTCGAGCGTTGCCTTCACGACCGTCGCCGGTCATGGCGTAGCGCGCTTGGCGGCCGCGTTGCACGCGATCGACGCTGCGCTCGCAGCGCGCCCCCGAAAGACGCCGTCTTAAGCCGTTCCGCCGAGGCGGACGATGAAGACGATGAAGATGCCGAGGACGAGATTGAGCGTCACCTCCCATCGCATCGCCGCCAGCGCCGCCGCGCCATCGGGCCAACGCGCCGCGGCGACGGCGACGGCCAGGCGCCGGAAAAGCACGACGCGGATGTGAGCGAAGACCGCGAGCATCACGAGAAAGAGCGTGACCATCGCGTACCAATCGAGCGGCATGTTGAAGGCGAGCCCGGCTCGCGCGGCCGCCGACCAGGCCAGACCGATCATGGTCGCGCCGGTGACGACGATGACGGCCGCGGCGATCGCAGCCGCGGCGAGGAAGCGTCGCAACACCGCATGCATCAGCGGCACGCGCGATGCCGGCTCGAGCAGCTTCGCCGCCGGCTGGAGACAGTACAACGTGAACGCCATGCCGCCGACCCAGAGCACGACGGCCAGCAGATGAACCGCCTTCAACGACGCATACAACATGGCGAAGCTCCGATCGGCGCGGCACAGTTGGCGCATTGTCCATCGCCGTGGCTTCGCCAAATTGCGACCACCCACAATCCAGCGTATCGTGCCGCGACCATGGGAAAGGGACCGCGAAGGTTGACTGCATGACGAAGCTCTGCTCCGTGTGCAATGCCGAAAACAGGGACGATGCCCAGTTCTGCCGCGCGTGCGGAAGCGCCTTCGTGGCAGTCTCCGGGCACGGCACGTTCGGTGACGGAGCCGAGCGCCGACAACATCTGCAGCGAATGCGGCTTCCGCAACAAGCCGGGCATTCGCTATTGCGCGAACTGCGGCATGAACCTGATCGAGGCAACGGCCGAAGCACCGCTCGGCGACCTCGCGCCCGCTCCCGCGACCGACGATCCGTTCGCGGGCTTCAGTCCGCCGCCGATTTCGTACGCCTCGTTCGCGACGGTCGCGCCTTATCCGCCAGCGCCGGCAACGCCACCCGGATATCCGCCGTCGCTCGACGACACGACGCCGCTCGACATTCCCTTCCCCGACGCGACGATCGCGATCCGCCGGCAAGAAGCGCAGGACGGCGCCCTGCCCCAGTTCATGGACACGAGCGCGCCGCCCTCGCCGCATCGCGCAAAGTTCGTCGTCGGCACCGCCGTCGGCGTGCTCATCGTCGCCGCCATCGCCGCGTGGCTGTTTCTCGGTCACGAGAACTCGGCGCCGCCGGCGAGCGCTGTCGCCCCGGCGCGCGATCCCGGCTGCCGCCACCGGACGCCTCGGCGGTTGCCCCGGCCATCGTCGAAGCTCCCCTGGCTGCGCCGCCCGCGGCGAGCGCCGCCGAGGCTGAAGCCGAGCCGGCCACGCCGGCTGCCGCCGCTGCCGCACCGGCGAGCGAGACACCTCCACCGGCCGCCGCTGCGCCGCTGCCGCGGTCAACGAGCCGCTGCCGGTCGAGGCCGCCGCGGAGGCCGAGGCCAAGCGACTCGCCGCCGAGAAGGCGCGTCGTGACAAGGCCGCACGCGACAAGGCCGATCGTGACGCCAAGGCCAAGGCGCTCGCCGAGCAGCGCGAGCAGGCCGCCGCCGCGGCGCGCGCCGAGCAGGAAGCGCAGGCCAAGGAAGCGCGCCGAGGAGGCGCAACGCGCCCGGCCTGCTCCGGCATCGCCACCAGCCGCGCCGGCGTCGACGCAAGTGCGCGGCGTACGCGAGACCTGCGCCGGCCGCGGCACCATCGCCGAAGCCGTCTGCCAGTCGCGTCTCTGCGCCGCCACCGAGCATGCCGGCGATCCGGTCTGCCGGCAGTTGCGCGAAGCCGACGAGCGACGCAGCAACAACCTCGTGAACTAGCGAGACGGTGTCGCGAGCGCCGCGCGGTCCGATCGCGCGCGTTCTGCGTCAGCGAGGAGAAGGCATGAGGACCGAGACGACCTCCTTGGCCATGGCGGGCCCTCTGTTCGCGAGCCTGCTCCAATGCGTCGCCGGCCTGCGCAACCGCAACGCCGCCGTCGCCCTCTTCGGCTGCACGTTCGTCGGCCTCGTGCTCTTCGGCCTGCTGTTGGCAACGTCAGGAGGTCCTGGCTTCCTGGCGCTCCTCGCCGGCCTGGTCTGGCTGCTCGCGCTCGCGACCGGCATCAACGCCGCTGGACTGCTGCAGATGGACCACGCGCGCGGCATCTCGCCGCGCAGCCTTGGCGATGCGCTGATTCAAGGACTGACCTGTGCATCCCCAAGCTGATCGTCCTCGGCCTGGCACTGTTCGCGACCGCAATCGGTGTTTTCATCGTTCTCGCGCTGCTGCTCGCGATCTGCCGGATCCCGTTCCTCGGCCCGCTGCTCTTCGTCGTCGTCTTCCCGCTCTCGGCGATCGTCGCCGGCGTCACCGTCAGCGGCCTTGTGCTCTGCCTGATGCTGTCGCTGCCCGCGATCTGGCAAGGCGCGAACCTCGGCCGCGCCCTCGCGCAGACCTTCGCCATCCTCAAGAGCCGGCTGGTCGAGGCGATCCTGCTGCTCGTCCTGCTCGGCTTCGTCTGCGTCGCGGTCGGACTGATCGTCTTCGGCGTGCTGATGGCCGGGCTGATGCCGACCATCGGCCTGTCGCTGTCGATCGTCGGCTTCGCCGGCGTGGACAGCGAAGCGATGCTGGCGATGCCAGGGCTACGCCCTCGACGGCCATGCGCTCGCCGGATTGATCGGTGCCCTGCTGTTGTGGGCGGTCGCCGGTTCGCTGGTCGGCCAGGTCTTTCTGCTCGGCCTCTCGCTGGCCTATCTCCGTCTCACCGAGGGACTCGACCTGAGCGCCTCCGAAGCCGCGCTGCGGGCGGGCTTCGACGATGCCAGGCGCCGCACCGCGGAGCTCGGCGCGAAGGCGCGCCGGACGACGCAGCGCGATGCCGCCGCGTCGGCCCTTGCCGCCGCCTCTTTCCCGCCGATCCAGCGGGTCGACGCCGTTGCGTCGTTGACGCGGGAACCGGCACGCGAGTCGCAGGCGCCGGCGGACACTGACATCGACCTGCCGCTCGACGTCGCGCTGCCCGCTGGCACCACCGCTGGCGCTGATCACCACCTGCCCGCAATGCCTGTCGTCCGTGACGTCCGACGACGTCTTCTGCGGCGTCTGCGGCTACCGCCTGAAGTGAGACCGCGGCGGTCGCCGCGCAAGCGGCCGAGGCCGCAGGGCGACAATCGGCCATGGACGACAGCACTTTCGATGCCGCGCGCGCGGCCCTGGTCGCGGCACGGCGCGACGCCCACGCGATCGAGACCTGGCCCGCCGAGCGTCTCCCGCGCGATCTTGCCGAGGCGTACCGACTGCAGGCGGCGGTGACGCGCGAGCTCGGTGCCATCGGCGGCTGGAAGGTCGCAGCGGTGACGCCCGCGCAGCGCGAGACGCTGGCGGTCGAGCTGGCGATCGGCGCACCGCTGCTGCAACCTTGGATGCGCGACTTTCGCCGCGCCGGCGCCGATCTGCGCGTCGCCGACTTCATCGCCCCCAAGCTCGAATGCGAGTTCGCCTTCGAGCTCACGCGCGACCTGCCGCCGCGTCCGGGCCTGCCCTATACGCGCAAGGAAGTCGCCGAGGCGATCCTGGCGATGCGAATCGCCGTCGAGATCGTCGACTCGCGCCTGCCGCGCGGTCTCGGCGCACTCGCCGAGCTCGGCGACAGCTTCAACAACGGCGCGTTCGTCGCCGGGCCGAGGATCCATGCCTGGCACGACCTCGACTTCGCCGCGCTGGCGATCGTCCTGACGCGAGCGGAGGGATCGACCCGGTCCGAGCTCGCGCGGGGCAGCGGCGCGGCGATCCTCGACGGCGATCCATTCGGCACGGTCGTGCAGCTCGCCAACGCGCCGCCCGCGAGCGCGCGCGGCCTGCTCGCCGGCGACATCGTCACCACCGGCTCGTGCACCGGCGCGCCGTTGTTGCCGGGCACGGGCGCGTACCGCGCCGACTTCGGCGCGCTCGGCTGCGTCGATTTCCGCTTCGTCGCGTAGCGAGCGGCCGCCGCGCAGCTCGTCAGCGGCTGGCGCGGGCGCGCAGTGCCTTTCTCCGTTCGAGGCTCTCGGCGGGCCAGTACTGCTTGCTGTCGTAGTACTCCGGCACCGCCGGCACGCCGGGCAGCAACAGCACCCACGGCTGCTTGGTCGACGTGAAGATGTGAATATCGGGCGGCAACCGCGACGGCTCGTCGAGCGTGCCGACGCGGACGAAGCGCACCGACTCGCCGGCCCCGGCGTAGTTGCTCCAGAGTGCGACCCGGCATACCGGGCAGCGGACGATGGTCTGGCCCGAGCCGCTCGCCGATGGCGTCATGACCTTCTCCGGCTCCCCCGCAAGCAGGCTGACGCGGTCGGCCTCGATCATGGCGTTGACCGCGAACGCCGAGCCGCTTTCGCGCTGGCACCAGGTGCAGTGGCAGCAGTTGACGAAGAGCGGACGGCTCTCCAGGCGATAGCGGAGGGCACGGCAGGTGCATCCGCCTTCGAGCAGCGAATCGTCGGTGGCGCGGGTCATGGTCCGAATCGCGAGTGACGGTGGCGCATTGTCGCGCCACCGACGCTCCCCCAGCGGCAGCGCGGCGCCCGCGAAATAGGCCTTGGAGGACACCGTTGGCTTCGCAAACGCAGAGCTTCGCACTGACCAAGATCCAGCCGCCGCGCGCACGCGCGAGCCTGGTGGCGCGGGAACGTCTCGAGGAACGGATGACGCGCGCGGCGCTCGGCCGGCGCCTGGTTCTGCTCGCGGCGCCGGCCGGCTTCGGCAAGACCGCCGCGCTGGCGCGGCTGATCGAGTGCCTGCGCGGACGCGCCTCGATCGCCTGGATCTCGGCCGACGTCGACGACGATCCGCTCGGCCTGCTCGCCTGCCTGATCGCCGCGCTCGAGCCGCTCGATCCGCCCTGGCGCACCGATCCCGACGCCTTGATCACGGCCGCCGCTGGAACCCGCGCCGATCGCCACGGCGTGGCGACGCAGCTCCTCAACGTGCTCGCCGCATGCGATTTCGAGCGCGGCCTGATCGTGCTCGACGACGCGCACCGCGTCGGCGACGTCGCCGTGTTCGAGTTCCTGGACCTGCTGCTGGAACGACTGCCGTCGCACTGGGGCGTCGTCGTCGCCAGCCGCACCGAGCCGCCGCTCGCCTCGCTGGCGCGGCTGCGCGCGCACGGCGAGCTGGCCGAATTCAGGCAAGGCGAACTGGGCTTCACGCTCGACGAGGTGCGCTCGCTGGTGCCCGACGACGCAGCGGTCGGTAGCGACCCCGAGGCGACGAGCCGGCGCCTGCTCGAGCGGACCCACGGCTGGGCGGTGGGCCTGCGCCTGGCACTCAACGGCCTCAACGCCGGCCACGAAGCGCAGGCGATGATTGCCGACACGACCGGCGATCACCACGTCTTCGACTACCTCGTGAACGAGGTGCTCGACGAGCTGCTGGCGCCGCTGCGCGCCTTCCTGCTGCGCTCGTCGGTGCTCGACGAGCTGACCGCCGGCCGTTGCGCCGCGGTCAGCAGCGACCCGCGCGCAAGCGACTGGCTGCGACGGCGAGCGGATGCGCCGGCTCGCGTCCGAGCTCCTTGCCGAGGCCGAGCCGACCGGCACGGTGCTGCGACCCGTGCTGCAGGCACAGCGGCGCGTCCTGCGCGCGCGCCTGGCTTGGCATGACCGCAACTGGCGCGAAGTCAGGACCCTGCTGCGCGACGTGCTCGCCGGCGAAGAGGCGCTCGCGCTGTTCGGCGAATCGACCGAGCTTCGACTGCGGCTGGCGCAGGCCTGCCTGCACCTGCAGTCAGCCGACGATGCCGCCGAAGCGATCGCGCCGGTCTTCGCGAGCGCCGAGCGCTACGGTTGCCCGGGCGGCGCGCTGACCCTCGGCAAGCATCGGCTCGCGGCACTGGCGGCCTCGCCCTGGCAAGGTCGACTCGCCGCGGCGCAGCTCGCGCTCCTCGACGAATGGGCGTCGCGGCTGGCCGAGGAAACGCCACCGGCGTCGGCACGAACCGGCGAAGTCGCGCCGGGCCGGAATGCCCCACTGGTCGGCACCGAGTCGCTCAGCCCACGTGAGCTCGAGGTGCTGCGCCTGATCGGCGTCGGCGACAGCAACAAGCTGATCGCGGGCGCCTTCGACCTGAGCCCGCACACCGTCAAGCGCCACGTCGCCAACATCCTCGACAAGCTCGGCGTCCAGTCGCGCGGCCAAGCCGCGGCCTGGTACCTCGCGCGGCGCATGAACTAGCCCGCAGGTATCGCGGCGACGGGCGGCGCGGGCCATGGCCCGCGCCCGCGATGGCGATGGCTCCTTCGGGCGATGCCGGCGCGTTCCCGGCTGGAAATACTGTCGACAGCGCGGGATCTTCCGCCGACACTCCGAGGCCCTCATGACCACGACTTTCGCCGAGCCGACCCTGCAGACCCGCATCCCCACGCGCGCCGCCACGACCATCGTCGAGGCGATGCCGCGGCGCGATCTCTATGCCGCGATCCACAAGGCGCTGCGCAGCTTCATGAGCGAGACGCTGGTACGCATCGGCCGCATCGACGTTGCCGACGCCATCGACCGCGACGCCGCGCTGGCCCAGCTCGACGAGCTGCTCGATCTCTGCGCCGACCACCTGCGCCACGAGAACGAGTTCGTCCACACCGCCATCGAAGCGCGCCAGCCCGCCGGCAGCAAGCGCATCGCCGACGAGCACGGCGAGCACCTCGAGAGCATCGCCGCGCTGCGCGACGAAGCCCGGGCCCTGCGCGCGGCGTCGCCGACCGATGCCGAGCGCAGCGCGCTGCGCCTCTATCGCCACCTGGCGCTCTTCGTCGCCGAGAACTTCCAGCACATGCACATCGAAGAGACGGCGCACAACGCGCTGCTCTGGCAGCACTACAGCGACGGCGAGCTCGACGCGCTCCACGGCCGGCTGCTCGCCAGCATCCCGCCGCAGTGGCACCTCCTCGTCACGCGCTGGATGGTGCCGGCGTGCCCGCCCGGCGAGCGCGCAGCGATCGTCGGTGCGGCCAAGGCGCAGATGCCGCCCGAGGCGCTGCTCGGCGTGATGACGATCGTCCGTCCGCACGTCGACGACACCGGCTGGGCCAAGCTCGCGGCCGCGATCGGCATCGATCCGCGGCTCGGTCGCGGCTAGGGAAGAACACAACGGGAGGGAGTGGCATGAACAAGTGGATCAAGCGCAGTGGCGTGGCGCTCGGGGTGCTCGTCGTCGGCGCGGGCGTCGCCGTCGCCGTCCTGGTCGGCCTCGGCCACAGGAAGCTCGAGCGACACGTCGATGTCGCCGTCATGCCGGTGGCCTTCACCAGCGACGCGGCGAGCATCGAGCGCGGACGCTATCTGTTCATGTCGCGCGGCTGCGCCGATTGCCATGGCAAGGACGCCGGCGGCCAGCGTCGTCGCCGACGAGGGCGGCATGTACATTCGCGCGCCCAACCTCACCTCGTCGCCGCAAAGCGCCACCGCCGACTACACGCCCGTCGACTGGGTGCGCAGCATCCGCCACGGCGTCGACCCGAAGGGCCGCGCGCTCCTGATCATGCCGAGCGAGGAGTACACCCGCTTCGTCGACGCCGATGTCGCGGCGATCGTCGCGTACGTGCGCCAGCTGCCGCCCTCGGCCGGCGCCAAGGGTGAAGTGCGCCTGCCGCTGCCGGTGCTCGCGCTCTATGGCGCCGGTCAGTTTCACGATGCCAGTGAAAAGATCGATCACACGCTGCCACCGGCCCAGCCGGTCGCCGCAGGGGTCAATCCGGCGCATGGCGCGTACGTCGCCCAGGGCTGCGTCGGCTGTCACGGGCCACGCCTGGCCGGCGGCAAGATCCCCGGCGCGCCGCCAGCGTGGCCGCCGGCGGCCAAGCTCTCGCCCGGCCCGGGCAGCGCGTTCGATCGCTACCAGACCGTCGAGCAGTTCATGGCGATGCTGAAGACCGGCAAGCGTCCCGACGGCAGCAGCGTCAGCGAGGTCATGCCGTTCTCGTCGTTCAAGGAGTGGAGCGAAGTCGACATGCGGGCGCTGTACCTGCATCTGCGCTCGCTGCCGGCGGGCGCCTGAGCGCGCGCCGCGCCGCGCACCGCTCAGCCGGGCGTCGGCGCGCCGGTCGCGACGAGGCGCCCGTCGGGCGCCTCGCTCTTTTCCGCCGCGACGACGGCGTGGACGACGCGCTGCGGGAACGGAATCTCGACGCCTTCGCGATTCAGCACCGCGAGCACGGCGAGGTTGACGTCGGACTTGACGTTGCCCTGGCCGTTCTGCGGGATCGCCGATCCAGAAGCTGATCTGGAGCTCCATGCCGTCGGCCGGGAACCCGGCGAGCTGAACCGCCGGGCCCGGATCGGCGATGACGCGCGGCACCTCGGCGATCGCCCGCTGCGAGCAACGGCTGCAGCCGGCGAACATCGCTGCCGTAGGCGACCTGCACCGTCGACTGGACCAGAACGCGCGGATCGGCGAGCGACAGGTTCTCGACCCGGGTCGTGATCAGCGTCTCGTTGGGAACGATCGCCTCGCGGCCGTTGAGCGAGCGGATGATCGTGTAGCGGGTGCGGATGTCGGTGATGCGGCCCTCGAAGGTGTCGACCTTGACCATGTCGCCGATGCGCAGGCTCCGCTCGGCGAGGATGACGAAGCCGCTGATGTAGTTGGCGGCGATCTTCTGCAGCCCGAAGCCGAGGCCGACGCCGATCGCGCCGCCGAGGAACGAGAGCGCGGTGAGATCGATGCCGACCGCCGACAGCGCGATCAGCAGGCCGAAGAAGAGCAGCATCACCCGAACGACGTTGGCGGCGATCTTGCGCAGCGACAGGTCGTGGCCGGTGCCGGCTCGAGAGCAGCTTCTTCTCGATCGCCGCCGAGACCCAGAGCGACCAGGACGAGGACGATGCCGGCGGTGATGCCGCCCTCGAAGACGTTGCGCAGCGTCATCTGCGCGTTGCCCGACCTTCCAGTGGACGTCGTCCATCGCGTCGAGGACCATCGGCGAGAAGCCGGTGACCCAGAGGACGACCGCGATCCAGGCCAGCCACGAGATGCTGCGTTCGACGACGCGCACCCAGCGCACGCCCGGGAAAGTGCGGCGCAGCACGCGCGCGCTGAGCCGGATGACGACGAGCGAGAGCAGGATCGGGATCGCGACCTTGAACACCGCCGGCTTGATCACTCCCGCCAAGCCGATCCGGGCAGCGTAGGCGAAGACCAGCGCGAGGACCGGAAACAGCACGCCGTCGAAGATGCGGTTGCCGAACCAGATCGATCCCACCGGCCGCGACTCGGCCACGGATCAGGCGGACGACGATCCAGGCGGCGAGCAGGCAGCCGACCAGGATCGCGATCTCGGCAACGACGCCGGGCCGGCTGAACTCGACGACGAGCTCCTTGAGCTGCTGCGCGTCGAACGGTCGGATCATCGCGACGAGTGACCGCGCGACGCGATTCATGCGGCGAGGACGCGCAGGTGCGCGGCGACGCTGCGCGCGAGCGCGCCGAGGTTGTAGCCGCCCTCGAGGCAGGAGACGATCCGGCCCTGCGCATGCTTCTCGGCGAGCGCCTTGATCTGCTCGGTGATCCAGGCGTAGTCGGCCTCGACCAGGCCGAGCTGGCCGAGCTCGTCGTCGCGGTGGGCGTCGAACCCGGCCGAGACGAAGACCATCTGCGGCTGGAACGCGTCGAGGCGCGCGCAGCCAGTTCTCCTCGATCAGGGCGCGGATCGCCGGGCCGCGCGTAGTACGGCGGCACCGGCACGTTGACCATGTTGGTTCCCATCGGCACCGCGCCCGAGTACGGATAGAGCGGGTGCTGGAAGAAGCTCGCCATCAGCATGCGCTCGTCGCCGGCGACGATGTCCTCGGTGCCGTTGCCGTGATGGACGTCGAAGTCGATGATCGCGACCCGCTCGAGGCCGCGCACGTCGAGCGCGTGGCGCGCCGCCACGGCGACGTTGTTGAAGAAGCAGAAGCCCATCGCCTGGTCGCGCGTCGCGTGATGGCCGGGCGGGCGAACGGCGCAAAAGGCGTTCGTGACGGCGCCGTCGATGACCGCGTCGGTCGCCGCGACGGCGGCGCCGGCAGCGCGCACGACCGCGGCCCAGGTGCCGGGCGCGGCGATGGTGTCGGGATCGATCGCGCGGCGCTCGCCGGCGGCGCTGACCCGCTCGAGCAGGTCGCGCAGCTCGCCGACGAAGCGGCTCTCGTGGGCGAGCGCGAGGTCGCTCATGGCGACCGCCGGCGCCTCGCGCTGCTCGAGCGCCGCGACCAGCCCGGTGGCGATGAGGTGGTCCTCGATGGCGTCGAGGCGCTCCGCGCATTCCGGGTGGCCGGCGCCCATGTCGTGGCCGCGGCAATCGGGATGGCTGTAATACGCGGTCGTCATCGCTCTAATCGGACTCAGGATTTTCTAGTAATGTCGGGTCGATGAGCCGATCACTTGCCACGCAGCTATCCGAACTCGTCAACCAGATTAGCACGATCATCGTCGGCAAGAGGCCTCAGATCGAGGACTGCGTCGCCTGCCTGCTCGCCGGTGGCCACCTCCTGATCGAGGACGTTCCGGGGGTCGGCAAGACCACCCTGGCGCATGCGATCTCGGTCTCGCTCGGCCTGAAGTTCTCGCGCACCCAGTTCACCGCCGACCTGATGCCGTCGGACCTGATCGGCGTCAGCGTCTACGAACGGACCAAGGAAGCGTTCGTTTTTCACGCCGGGCCGGTGTTCGCGCATGTCCTCCTCGCCGACGAGATCAACCGCGCCGGGCCGAAGACGCAGAGCGCCCTGCTCGAGGCGATGGAGGAGCACCAGGTCACGGTCGAGGGCGAGACGCGCGCGCTGCCCATGCCGTTCTTCGTCATCGCGACCCAGAACCCGACCGACCAGCTCGGCACCTATCCCCTGCCGGAGTCGCAGCTCGACCGCTTCCTGATGTGCATCACGCTCGGCTATCCCGATCGCAAGAGCGAGCGCGAGCTGCTCGCCGGCGGCGACCGGCGCGAGGCGATCGCCCGGCTCGACAACGTCATGTCGCCGCTCGAGCTGGTCGCGGCGCAGAAGGCGGTGCAATCGGTGCATGCCTCGGAAGCGCTGCTCGACTACCTGCAAGCTGATCATCCAGGCGACGCGCTCGGGCGCGTGGTTCGTCGAGGGCCTGTCGCCGCGCGCCGGCGTGGCGGTGCTGCGCGCTGCGCGCGCGCGGGCGCTGCTCGGTGGCCGCGACTACGTCGCCCCCGACGACATCCAGTACGTCCTGCCGCAGACGATCGCGCATCGCCTGATCCCGGTCGCGGGCGCGGGCCGCGGCCGCAGCGAGCAGGTGCGGGCGATGATCGAGGCGGTGCCGCTGCCGTGAGCGCGGCCGAGGCGCTGCCGCCGCCGTTCGCCGTGCGCCGGCGCGTGCGCGCCTGGCTGACCTCGCGCCTGCCGCGCACCGACACCCAGCTCCTGACCCAGGGCAACATCTACATCCTGCCGACGCGCGCCGGCTGGCTGTTCGCGCTGACCCTGATCGTCCTGCTGCTGGCGTCGATCAACTACCAGCTCAACCTCGGCTACGTCCTCACCTTCCTGCTCGCCGGCAGCGGCATCGTCTCGATGCACATCACGCACGGCACCCTGCGCGGACTGACGCTGCACCTGCGTCCGGTGGCGCCGGCCTTCGCCGGCGCCGCGGCGGTGCTCGACATCGTGATCACGAGCCCGGGCAAGGAGCGCTACGGCCTCGGCCTGCGCCTGCTCGACGCGCCGAGCGCGACGCTGGCCTGGACCAACATCCCCGGCGGCGGCCAGGCGATCGCCCACGTCAGCTTCGTGCCGACGACGCGCGGCCTGCACGACGTGCCGACGCTGTCGGCCGAGACGCCGCTTTCCGCTCGGCCTGTTCCGCGCCTGGACGGTCTGGCGGCCGTCGGCGCGGCTGCTCGTCTATCCGGCGCTCGAGGCCAACGCCGCCGTCGCTGCCGGCCGCCCGGCCGGCGAGCGATGGCCCGACGCTGTCGCGGCGCAGCGAGGGCGGCGAGATCGAAGGCGTGCGCGCCTACCGGCGCGGCGATCCGCTCAAGCTGGTCGCGTGGAAGAAGGCGGCGCAGTCGCTCGAGACCGGCGCCGAGCTGGTGAGCCGCGACACGAGCACGTCGGCACGCCAGGAGCTGTGGCTCGACTGGGCCGCGTGCGCCGGGCTCGCCGCCGAAGAGCGGCTGTCGCGCCTGGCGGCCTGGACGCTCGCCGCCGACCGCGCGGTGGCCGACTACGGCCTGCGCCTGCCCGGCCTCGAGATCGAGCCGGGCGACGGCGATGGCCAGCGCCTGCGCTGCCTGCAGGCGCTCGCGCTCTGGCAATCGTGAGCCGCAACGCCGGGTCCGACACGCTCGGCCGCGACGCCGGGCCGAGCACCTTGCAAGGCGCGCTCGACACGATAGCGCGCGCCGGCCGGAGACCGATCCCGATCCCGTTCTGGGCCGACCTGAAGCGGCTGCCGCGCGAGGCACGCGACACGCTGTTCCTGCTCGCCGTCATCGGCTGGACTGTGCTGCCGCATGTCGAGCACCTGCCCGGCTGGTCGATCGCGTTGACGGCGCTGGTGCTGGCCTGGCGCGCGCGCCTCGCGTTCGTCAACGGCGCGCTGCCGAACCGCTGGGTTCTCGGCGCCGTGCTCGCCCTGGCGATCGGCCTCACCTTCTGGTCGTATCGCACGCTCCTCGGCAAAGAGCCGGGGGTGACGCTGGCGGTCGCGCTGATGGCGCTGAAGACGCTCGAGCTGCGCGCGCGGCGCGACGCCTTCGTCGTCTTCTTCCTCGGCTTCTTCATCATCCTGACCCACTTCCTCTACTCGCAGTCGCTGCCGGTCGCGATCGCGATGCTGGTCTCGGTCTGGGGCCTGCTAACGGCGGTGGTGCTGGCGCACATGCCGGTCGGCCAGCCGAGCCTGAAGCAGGCGGGCGGCCTGGCGGCACGCACCGCGCTCCTCGGCGCGCCGGTGATGGCGCTCATGTTCCTGCTCTTTCCGCGCATCGGCCCGCTCTGGGGCGTGCCGCAGGACGGCATCTCCAAGACCGGCCTGTCGAACGTCATGAAGATGGGCTCGATGACCGAGGTCGCGCTCGACGACTCGATCGCGATGCGGCTGCGCTTCGACGGGCCGGTACCGCGTGCCGGCCGAGATGTATTTCCGCGGCCCGGTGCTGACCCACTTCGACGGCGTCGAGTGGCGACCGCTCGGCCTGCCCTACGCGCCGGTCACGCTGCCGTCGCGGCCGCCGGCGCTCAAGACCAGCGGCGCCCCGCTCAGCTACGAAGCGACGTTCGAGCCGCTGCGCGTGGGCTCGGTCCCGTTGCTTGAGGCGACCGCGGAGATCGGCCCGGTCGACGGCTACCGCGTCGTGGCACGCGAAGACCTGCAATGGCTGGCCGATCGGCCGGTGCTCGAGCGGCTGCGCTTTCGGGCGGTCGCGAACACGCGTTTCGTTCTCGGCGCGCCGCGCCCATATCGGCGAGTTGCGGGAAGCGCTCGATCTTCCCGACGGCTTCAACCCGCGCACGATCGCCTGGGCGCGCGCCTTCCGCGACGACCCGGCGCTGCGCGGCGCGAAAGCGCAGCAGCTCGCGAACGCGTTGCTGCAGCACATCCGCACCGAGGGCTTCACCTACACGCTGGCGCCGGGCGAATACGGCCGCAACGGCGTCGACGAGTTCTGGCTCGATCGCAAAGAGGGCTTCTGCGAGCACTTCGCCTCCGCGTTCGTCGTCGTCATGCGCGCGATCGGCGTCCCGGCGCGAATCGTCACCGGCTACCAGGGAACCGACCTGCCGCCGTCCGACGGCTACTACATCGTTCGCCAGAGCTCGGCCCATGCCTGGGCCGAGTACTGGCAAAGCGGTGTCGGCTGGATCCGCGCCGATCCGACCGGCGCGGTCGCGCCCGATCGCATCACGCGCAGCAGCCGGCTCGCGCCGCAGCCCGGCTTCGTCGCCGGCACGCTCGACGCGATGAGCCCGCAGCTGTTCGCGCGCCTGCGCGGCAGCTGGGAGGCGATCAACAACCGCTGGAACCAGTGGGTCCTCAACTACTCGCGCGGCCAGCAACTCGACGTGCTGAAGCAGATCGGCTTCAGCTCGCCGACCTGGGAAGACCTCGCGCTGCTGCTGGTCGCCGCGCTGAGCGGGCTGGCGCTCGCGGGCGCGGTCTGGGCCTGGCTCGATCGCCATCGCGTCGACCCATGGGTGCGCCAGCTCGAGCGCATCAAGCGTGCGCTGCGTGCCCTCGGCGTCGCCGCGGCGGCGCACGAGCCGCCGCGCACGCTCGCTGCGCGCGTTCGCGAGCGCCTCGGCAGCGCCGGCGAGCCGCTCGCCGCGCTCCTCGACGCGCTCGAGACGCAGCGCTACAGCCGCGCGGCGACGAAGCGGCCGGACCGGGCGCTGACGCGCGACTTCACGACGCAGGCGCGCCGGCTGCGGCGCGAGCGCGGCTCGATAATCCGCGCGCTGCGGCCAACGTTCGGCCGCCGCCCTCATGCCGACGTGCCCGACCCGACCATTCCGCCCTCGCCGCTGCGCCGCCTGATCGTCGTCGGCGGCGCCGCGTGTGCGCTGCCTTGCGCGGCTTGCGCGGGAACCCACGCCACGAAGAGCGCGGGCGCACGCAAGACCGCAGCGACGCTCGACGACAACGCTCCCGATGTCGTCACCTACGGCCGCGCGACGACGTCGTCCGCTTCGCCGAAGGCGTCGCCGAGCGGCGCGGCCTCGATGCCGAGTGGGTCCGCGCCAGCCTTGCGCAGGCGCGCTTCATCCCGAGCGTGACGCGCTACATCATGCCGCCGGTGGCCGGCACGGCGAAGAACTGGGCCGCGTACCGGGCCCGCTTCGTCGAGCCGGTGCGGATCCGCGCCGGCGTCGCCTTCTGGCGCGCCAACGAACGCTGGCTGGCGCAGGCCGAGGAGATCTACGGCGTGCCGGCCGAGATCGTCGTCGGCATCATCGGCGTCGAAACGATCTTCGGCCAGCAGATGGGCAACTTTCGCGTCATCGATTCGCTAGCGACGCTGGCGTTCGACTTTCCCACGCGGGCGCAAGGACCGCAGCGACTTCTTCAAGGACGAGCTCGAGAACTGGTTCGTGCTGTGCAAGAGCGAGGGCATCGATCCGCTCGCCTGGCGCGGCAGCTACGCCGGCGCGCTCGGCATGGTGCAGTTCATGCCGTCGAGCTTCAATCGTTACGCCGTCGACTTCGACGGCGACGGCCACGTCGACCTGCACGGCAGCGCCGCCGACGCGATCGGCAGCGTCGCCAACTATCTCGCCGAGTTCGGCTGGAAGCGCGGCCTGGCGGCGCGCTTCGAGGTCCGGCCGCCGGTCGACACGAGCGAGCGCGCGACGCTGCTCGCTCCCGACATCGTGCCGACGTTTCAGCGCCGCGCAGATGGTCGAGCACGGCGCTGTCCTGCCCGATGCCGCGCTCGCCTGCGACAGCCTGCTTGCCCTGGTCGAATTGCAGAACGGCGCCGCCGCGCCGTCGTACGTCGCCGGCACGACCAACTTCTATGCCCTGACGCGCTACAACTGGTCGAGCTACTACGCGATGGCCGTGCTCTCGCTCGGCGAGGCGATCCGGCCGATCGTGCGCTGAGGGCAAACGAACTGGTCGACCCAGGCGCGCCGCTCGGCGTCGGCCGCATCCCTCCTCGCGCACCTCGAGGCCGCGCGGCAGCTCCCATCTCGAGCCGAACCGCCTGCACCGACCTGGGCCGCGGCGCGCTTCGCAGGGCGCCGTCGCGGCAGCGATGGGAATAAGCGTGAACCGCCGAATGGGTGCGCCATGAAGCCCTCCGTTGCGATGCTGAAGTCTTGCGGCGTCGAGCCATGGCAACCATCCCGCCGAAGGCTGGATGAAGCGCGATCGCGCCACCCTCCGACGTGCTCCCGCGCCCGGGGGTCGCGGCGTCAGCGCGGGATGACGCTGACCGCGACCTTCATCGTCTGGCCGCGGCCGCCGAGGATGACGCCGCGCAGCGGCACGACGTCGGCGAAGTCGGCGCCGGTGGCGAGCGTGATGTAGCGGCGGTCGGCGAGATGGTCGTTGGTCGGATCGAGCTCGACCCAGCCATGCGCCGGCGAGAACGCCGCGACCCAGGCGTGCGATGCGTCGGCGCCGAGCAGGCGCGGCCGTCCCGGCGGCGGGTCGGTGAGCAGATAGCCCGAGACGTAGCGCGCCGCCAGGCCGTGGCTGCGCAGGCAGGCGATCATCACATGGGCGAAGTCCTGGCAGACGCCGCTCTTCAGCTCGAGCACTTCGTCGACCGATGTCGTCACCGTCGTCGCGCCGGGCTCGAACTCGAACTCGCGGTGGATGCGATGCATCAGGTCACAGGCCGTCTCGAGCCAGGGCTGGCCGGCGACGAAGCTCGGCGCCGCGTAGGCGCGCGCAGCATCGGACCACGGCACGAGCGCGCTCGGCTCGGCCATGCGCACCGCGCCGAGATCGGCGTGCGCAGCGCCGTCGAGGAGCATGTCGCGTACCTCTTCCCAGGGCGGCGAAGCGATCCGCGTCGGGTCGGGCCGATCCGAGATCTCGACGTCGCATGCCATCCTGACGCGCAGGAGCGGATGCGGGCCGTGCACGCCGAAGTGGGTGACGCCGTTGCCGAATGCGTCCTTGGCCTCGCGTCGCTCGTCGGGGGTCGGCTCGATGCGCAGCTCATGGCGCAGCACCTTCTGCCATGGCAGATGGCGCGGTGTCAGGTGTGCGAGCTGCCACGACTGCGACACCGGAACGCGATACGCGTACTGGGTTTCGTGCTCGACCGTGTAGCGATCGCTCATCGGCGACACCGCGCGCGCCGCGCTTCGCAACAACCGCGACGGCTCATGCCGCGAGCGCGAGCATGCTGCGCGGCACCGCGTGCGAGAAGAACTTGAGCGAGACCGCGTCGGAGATCGCGAGGGCGGCGCCTCTCAGGTCACCGATCACTTCGGCCAGCAGCTCGCTCTCGGGCGTGAGCTCGCCCGGGACCAATGCCTTCAGCGCCGCGTGCGCCGGCGCCAGGATCGCGCTCGCGAAGGCGCCGTGGGTCGCTTCGAGCCGGGCGATGAAGTCGCTCAGGCCCTTGGCCTGGAACGCGAGCGAGCGCGGATTGGCCTCGTCGCGAACGACCATGTCGAGCACCGGCAGCCACTCGGGTGCCGCCAGATAGCGCGAGCGGTAGGTGACGCCCGAGTCGGCCAGATCGAGCAGCCAGTCGAGCTCGTAGGTGCGGCCTTCCACGGTCGCTACCTCGAGCGCGGTGCACATCGTCGCCAGCCGCTCGATGCGCCGGCCCATCGAGACGAACTGCCAGCCGATGCCGCGCGTCATGCCGTCGAGAACGAAGCCCGAAAGCGTCACCATCGCCGTGATCGCGCGGTCGAGCCAGACCAGCGTCATCGGCAGCGCCGGCTCGCGTTGCAGCGCCGGATCGCCGATCAGGCGGTTGAGGGTGCGCCAGTGGTCGACCGACATCCGGTCGCGCAGCGTGAAGGCGACGCGCGACAGGCTCGCGAGGCGCTGGCTGAGCGCGCCTTCGCGGTGGGTCGCGGCACGCCGCAGCGAGCGCGCCGCGCTGCGGCTCTTTTCGACGATGCCGAGCCGCTCGGCGAGCGTCCACGCCGGCGGCGTGCCGACGTGCGTGCCGCTGTCGCCGAGAACCGCGCCGAGCGCGACGCGCAAGACCCGCGCCGTCGCATCGCAGCGCTCGCCGTAGCGGCCGAACCAGAACAGGTTCTCGGCCGCGCGCGAGGGCAGCGTGGCGTCGGCGCTGATGAGGTCGGCGACGGTCACGGTCGTCGACAGGAGCGAAAACTCGGCGTTGACCGGACCGTCGGAGAGAACCCAGGTGTCCTTCGAACGGCCGCCGCGCTGCATGGCGATGACGGGCGAGGTCTCGTCGCCGGCGACGCGCGTCAGGCCGCCCGGCATGACCCGCCAGCCGCTCGGCGTCGCGACCGCGAACACGCGCAGCCCGACGGTGCGCGCGGCCAGCGAGCCGAGCGTCGTTCCCTCGAGCACCGGCGCCTGCGAGACGTGAACCCACTCCTGCGCGACGTAGTGCTGCGGCCGCTCGGCAATGCGCTTCCTCAGCGCCTCGCGCTCCTCGAGCGAGAGCTTGCCGACGACGACCCCCGGTTCGCTCGGCGAGCGCTCGATCGGCTTGACGATGAGCCGCTCTGGCCGGCGCCACGCGTCCTCGAACGCCGCCGGCTCGCCCAGCCACCAGGTCGCGATCGACGGCAGCTGCAAGGGCTCGCCGAGCAGCTCGCGGCAGAGCCGCGGCAGATAGCCGAGCAGCGCGCCCGACTCGAGCACGCCCGAGCCGAGCGCATTGGCGAGCAGGACGTAGCCGCGCCGCGCGCAGTCGGTCAGGCCGGGAACGCCGAGTGCGGAATCGGAGCGCAGCTCGAGCGGATCGCAGTAATCGTCGTCCTGGCGACGCACGATCGCATGGACGCGCTCGAGGCCGTCGATCGTCTTCAGCCAGACGCGGTCGTCGCGCACCGTCAGATCGCTGCCCTCGACCAGCGCGAAGCCGAGATAGCGCGCCAGCAAGGCGTGCTCGAAGTAGGTCTCGTTGTACGGCCCGGGCGTGAGCAGGACGATCCGCGTCGGCCCGTCGCCGCGCGGCGCCCAGTGGCGCAGCGAGGTGCGCAAGGCGTCGAAGAACGACGCCAGGTGCTGCACTGGCAGCTCGCGGAACATCTGCGGGAAGACGCGCGAGACGACGAGCCGATTCTCGAGCGCGTAGCCCGATCCCGAGGGCGCCTGGGTGCGGTCGTTGACGACCCACCAGCGGCCGTCGGGCGAGCGCGCCAGGTCGGCGGCGTACTGCAGCAGGTGCCGGCCGCCGGCCGGTCTCAGCCCTTCGGCGGGCGAGAGAAAGCCGCGATGGCCGAAGATGACCTGCGGCGGAATCGCGCCGCTCTTCAGCAGCGTCTGCGCGCCGTAGAGATCGCCGAGGACGCGGTTGAGCAGGCCGGCGCGCTGCTCGATGCCGGCGGCGATCGTCTGCCACTCGTCGGCCGGCAGCACCAGGGGAATCGGATCGACCTCCCACGGCCGGTGCTCGCCCTGCGCGTCGGCGTAGACGTTGTAGGTGATGCCGTGCTCGCGGATCTGGCGCTCGGTGAGCGAGAGCGTGTCGCTCACCTCGCGCTCGCTCCTCTCGGCGAGCGCGCGCACGAACGCGTCCCAGTGCGCCCGCGGCTGGCCGGGCGCGGCGAGCAGCTCGTCGAAACGATCCTCGGGCGCGGCGTAACCGGCGAGCAGTTGATCCAGCATGCGGCCGAAGTTAGCAGGCCCTACGGTGCCGGCGGCGCGCGGCGCAGATCGAGGGTGTGCGGAAAGTCGAGGTTGGGCGGTTCGGCACGAAGCAACAGCGTTCCCGGCGTGTGCCCGGTGCGGAAGAAGCGCGCCAGGCGCCGCGCTTCGGCCTCGTAGGCGTTGACCGGAAACGTGACGTAGTTGATGCCGCCCGGATGGGCGACGTGGTACTGGCAGCCGCCGAGCGAGCGGTTCATCCAGGTGTCGACGAGGTCGAAGACGAGCGGCACGTGCGCGGCGATCGTCGGGTGCATCGACGACGGCGCGGTCCAGGCGCGATAGCGCACCGCGGCGACGTACTCGCCGACCGTTCCCGTCGGTTGCAGCGGCACGCGCCGGCCGTTGCAGGCGATCGCATGACGATCGCCGACCAGGCCGCTGACGCGCAGCTCGATCCGCTCGACCGTCGAGTCGACGTAGCGCGCGGTGCCGCCGGCGCCGCTCTCCTCGCCGAGCACGTGCCACGGCTCGAGCGCCATGCGCAACTCGACCGACACGCCCGCCGCGCTGAAATCGCCGAGCAGCGGAAAGCGGAAGTCGCGATGCGCCGCGAACCAGGCGAGCTCGAACGGATAGCCGGCGTCGTTGAGCTCGCCGACGACGTCGCCGAGGTCGGTCCAGATGAAGTGCGGCAGCATGAAGCGGTCGTGCAGCTCGGTGCCCCAGCGCGCCAGCTTCGCGGGCCGGTACGGCGCGGCCCAGAAGCGGGCGACGAGCGCGCGCATCAGCAGCTGCTGGACCAGGCTCATGCGCGCGTGCGGCGGCATCTCGAAGGCGCGCATCTCGAGCAGGCCGAGGCGGCCGGTCGGGCCGTCGGGCGAATAGAGCT
Source organism: uncultured beta proteobacterium (assembly GCA_963766315.1). Taxonomy (GTDB): domain Bacteria; phylum Pseudomonadota; class Gammaproteobacteria; order Burkholderiales; family Burkholderiaceae_C; genus Schlegelella_A. The sequence goes on along the minus strand of CAVXZM010000014.1, from coordinate 39,228 downwards.
TGTCGATGCAGAACTCGGCGCGATGGGTGTTGCCGGTGACGTCGATCAGCAGATTGCGCAGCAGCCGATCGATCAGCCACGGCGGCGTCTTGCCCGCTTCGACTTCGGCGACGCGCGCCAGCTCGGCGAAGGCGATCTCGATCTCGTAGACCGAGTCGTTCCTCGCCTCGTCGATGCGCGGCGCCTGGCTGGTCGGGCCGACGAACATGCCGGAGAACAGGTAGCTCAGCGCCGGATGGTTGTGCCAGTAGGCGATCATGCTGGCGAGCAGGTCGGGGCGGCGCAGGAACGGCGAGTCGACCGGCGTCGCGCCGCCGAGGACGAAGTGGTTGCCGCCGCCGGTGCCGGTGTGGCGGCCGTCGAGCATGAACTTCTCGGTCGTCAGGCGCGTCTCGCGCGCCATCTCGTAGAGGTGCGTGGTCTGCTCGACCAGCTCGCTCCAGCCCGACGCCGGATTGACGTTGACCTCGATCACGCCGGGGTCGGGCGTGACGCGCAGCAGCACCAGGCGCGGATCCTTGGGCGGCTCGTAGCCCTCCAGCACCACCGGCAAGCGCATCGCCTTCGAGGTCGCCTCGACCGCGGCGACGAGCGCGAGGTAGTCGTCGAGCGCCGAGGTCGGCGGCATGAAGATGTAGAGCCGACCGTGGCGCGCCTCGGCGCTGATCGCGGTGCGGACGACGAAGCCGGCCGATTGCCCGCGCTCGAGCTTGGCCGGCATTGCCGCGTCGGCGGCCTCGTCCTCGATGTCGTGGGTGCCGCTCGGCGTTTCGTGCTCGACCGAGCGCGGCCGGCCGGCCTCGTCCGACGAGTGCCAGGCCGGGCCGTCGCCCGTGCCCTGGCCGTCGTCGAGCGCGAGCGGCGGCAGGTCGTCGCTGGCGTCGGGCGGATAGATCCACGGCATGTCGCCGGCGCGCGCCCACGGCAGCGATGCCAGCGGCAGGCGAAAGCCGAGCGGCGAATCGCCCTGGACCAGATAGCAGCGCTCGTCGCGCAGGTACCAGGGCGTCGAGCGCCAGCGGCGGTCGTCGCGCTCGTCGCGCGCGATCGGCAAGGCGTAGCCGACCGGCTGCTCGAGGCCGCGCTCGAAGACGCGGCGCAGGCGATCGCGCTCGGCCGGGTCGGCGAGGTGCGACTCGAGCGGATCGACGTTGCTCGGCAGCTTGCCTTCGCGCCAGAGGAAGTACCACGCGTCCTCGAAGGCGGCAAAGACGTTGCGCCGATCGACGCCGAGGCGCATCGCCAGGCGGCGCAGGAACTCGCGCGCCTTCTCAGGCGTGGCGCCGTGGTCGTCGCGCTCGCTCGCGCTGAGGTTCGGGTCGTGCCAGATCGGCACGCCGTCGGCGCGCCAGAAGAGGTTGAGCGACCAGCGCGGCAACTGCTCGCCCGGATACCACTTGCCCTGGCCGTAGTGGACGAGGCCGCCATGGCCGTACTTCTTGCGCAGCTTGGCCATCAGCTCGTCGCTCAGGACGCGCTTGGTCGGGCCCATCGCCTCGGTGTTCCACTCGCCGCCCTCGCGGTCGTCGACCGAGACGAAGGTCGGCTCGCCGCCCTGCGTCAGGCGGACGTCCATGCGACGCAGGTCGGCGTCGACCTGCTTGCCGAGCGCGTCGATCGCGCCCCACTGCAGCTCGCTGTACGGCAAGGTCACGCGCGGCGCCTCCCAGACGCGCCGCACCGACATGTGGTGCTCGAACGTCGTCTCGCACGGGTCGAGCACGCCGCTGATCGGCGCCGCCGACGAGGGTTCGGGCGAGCACGCGAGCGGGATGTGGCCTTCGCCGGCGTACAGGCCCGAGGTCGGATCGAGGCCGATCCAGCCGGCGCCCGGCAGGTAGACCTCGCACCAGGCGTGCAGGTCGGTGAAGTCGACCTCGGTGCCGCTCGGGCCGTCGAGCGACTTGACGTCGCTCTTCAGCTGGATCAGGTACCCGGAGACGAATCGCGCGGCGAGACCGAGGTGGCGCAGCAGCTGCACCAGCAGCCAGGCGCTGTCGCGGCACGAGCCGCTCGCGTTCTCCAGCGTCAGCTCGGGCGCCTGGACGCCGTGCTCCATCCGGATCAGGTAGGCGATGTCTTTCTGCAGGCCCTGGTTCAGGCTCGACCAGAAAGCTGCTGGTCGGCTTCTCGCTCCGGTCGATGCGCGCGAGGTACGCGGCGAAGAGCGGCGTCGCCGGCGCCTGGCGCAGGTACGGGGCGAGCTCGACCTTGAGCTCGGGCTCGTAGCGCGAACGGAAACTTCTCGGCGCTCGGCTCGAGGAAGAAGTCGAACGGATTGAAGACCGCCATCTCGGCGACGAGGTCGACCTCGACCCGGAAGAACGTCGTCGGATCGGGGAAGACGAGGCGCGCCAGGTAGTTCGCCTGCGGGTCCTGCTGCCAGTTGATGAAGTGCGTCGTCGGCTCGACCTTCATCGAGTAGCTGAGGATGCGCGTGCGCGAATGCGGCGCAGGCCGCAGCCGAACCACCTGCGGCCCGAGGTGCACCGGCCGGTCGTAGCGGTAGTGCGTGATGTGGTTGAGCGCGACGTGGATCGACATGCGTGAGCCTTCGGGACAGCCGCCGATTGTGGCCGGCCCTATCCGGCCGAGACGGGGACGAGGAAGTCGCGGCTGATGCCGGCGCCGAGCGAATTGACGCGCTCGAGGAACTGCGTCAGGTAGGCGTGCAGGCCGGTGGCGATGATCTCGTCGATGCGGCCGTACTGCAGGTCGGCGTCGAGCCGGCCCGCCAGGCGCAGCGTGTCCTTCGACTGCTCGTTGGCGACCTGCTGCAGGTTCGACACCACCTCGTGCATGCACGCGGCGAGCGAGCGCGGCATGTCGGGCCGGAGGATCAGCAGCTCGGCGACCTTCTCGGGCCGGATCACGTTGCGATAGACCTTGCGATAGACCTCGAAGCCCGAGACCGAGCGCAGCACCGCCGACCAGTGATAGAAGTCGAACTCGATGTCCTTGCCGTTCTCGCCGCCTTGACTCTGGCTCTGGCTGCCGCCGCCGGTCTGGCTCTGGCTCTGGCTCTGGCCGCCGCCGCCCCCGTTCTGGCTCTGCGCCTGGCTCTGGCTCGGCTCATGCCGTAACGCAGCCGCGCCGCTGCCGCATCGGGACCGAAGCCGACGAAGTCGTTCTCGACCGCGTGGAACTTGACGTCGAGCATCCGCGCCGTGTTGTCGGCGCGCTCGAGGAAGCTGCCGATGCGCAGGAAGTGGAACGCCTCGTCCTGCAGCATCGTGCCCACGGTGACGCCGCGCGACAGGTGCGAGCGGAACTTGACCCACTCGAACGCCTCGGCCGGGTCGCGCTCGAACGCGTTGTTGGCGATCATCCGCTGGAACTCGAGCCAGGTCTGGTTCTGCGTCTCCCAGACTTCGGTGGTCAGCGTGCCGCGCACCGCGCGCGCGTTCTCGCGCGCCGCCATCAGGCAAGAGCGGATCGACGAGCCGTTGTCGGCGTCGCTCACCATGTAGTCGATCACGCTCCTCGGCGTGACCTTGCCGTGGCGCTTGGCGAAGTCGTGGCTCAGCTCGCTGATGCTGAGCAGGCCGCGCCAGCCGCGCTCGGCGGCGTCTTCCGACTGCGGCAGCAGCGACATCTGGTAGTTGACGTCGAGCATGCGCGCCGTGTTCTCGGCGCGCTCCATGTAGCGCGCCATCCAGAACAGGTGGTCGGCGGTCCTAGAGAGCATGACGCTTCCTCATGCTTCCAGGATCCAGGTGTCCTTGGTGCCGCCGCCCTGCGATGAATTGACCACCAGCGATCCCTCCTTCAAGGCAACGCGCGTCAGTCCGCCGGGCACCATCTGCACCGTCTTGCCGGAGAGCACGAACGGCCGCAGGTCGATGTGGCGCGGCGCGATGCCGCTCTCGACGAAGGTCGGGCAGGTCGAGAGCGCGAGCGTCGGCTGGGCGATGTAGCGCGCCGGGTCGGCCTTGAGCGCGCCGCGGAAAGCCTCGATCTCGGCCTTGGTCGCCGCCGGGCCGACCAGCATGCCGTAGCCGCCGGCGCCGTGCACTTCCTTGACGACGAGCTCGCCGAGGTGGTCGAGCACGTAGGCGAGGTCGTTCTCGTCGCGGCAGACGTAGGTCGGAACGTTCTGCAGGATCGGCCGCTCGCCGAGGTAGAACTCGATCATCTTCGGCACGAACGGATAGATCGACTTGTCGTCGGCGACGCCGGTGCCGATCGCGTTCGAGAGCGTGACGTTGCCGGCGCGATAGGCGCCGAGCAGGCCCTCGCAGCCGAGCGTCGAGTCCTTGCGGAAGGCGAGCGGATCGAGGAAGTCGTCGTCGACGCGGCGATAGATCACGTCGACGCGCTTCGGGCCCTGGGTCGTGCGCATGTAGACGAAGTTGTCGTCGACGAACAGGTCCTGGCCCTCGACCAGCTCGATCCCCATCTGCTGCGCCAGGAACGCATGCTCGAAGTAGGCGCTGTTGTACATGCCCGGGCGTCAGCACGACGACGGTCGGATCGTTGACCGCCGCCGGCGCGACCGAGCGCAGCGTCTCGAGCAGCAGGTCGGGGTAGTGCGCGACCGGCGCTATCCGATGCTGGCTGAACAGCTCGGGGAAGAGCCGCATCATCATCTTGCGGTTCTCGAGCATGTAGCTGACGCCGCTCGGCACGCGCAGGTTGTCCTCGAGCACGTAGTAGCTGCCGGTGCCGTCGGCGTTGGCGGCGCGGACGATGTCGATGCCGGCGATGTGCGAATAGATGTTGCCGGCGACGTCGACGCCCTTCATCTCGGCGCCGGTACTGGGCGTTGCCGAGCACCTGGTCGGCGGGAATGACGCCGGCCTTCAGGATCTCCTGGTCGTGATAGACGTCGTGGATGAAGCGGTTGAGCGCGGTCACGCGCTGGCGCAGGCCGCGCTCCATCTCGCGCCATTCGTTGGCCGGGATGACGCGCGGGATCAGGTCGAACGGAATCAGCCGCTCGGTGCCGCCGTTGCCGCCGCCGGCGCCGTCGTCCTTCGCGCCGTAGACGGCGAAGGTGATGCCGACGCGGCGAAAGATGACCTCGGCTTCCTCGCGCCGGGTCCGCATCACCTGCGGCGGTTGTTCCGCGAGCCAACGGTCGTAGCCGCCGTAGTGCTCGCGCACCGCGCCGTCCACGCCCCGCATCTCGTCGAAGCTGACTGTCATGTGCTGCCTCCGGCAGTGAGGGTAGCAAAGTCCGCGCCACGCCCCCGCTCCAGCGCCGCGACACGGCAGCACGACGAGACCGGCGAGCCACGCGAACATGGCCACGTGCAGGCCGCTGATCGAAATCAGGGTGGGCGACACCGGCGTTGCGGAAGAGATCCCAGTCGTCGCGCTCGATCGCGTCCTGGTCGCCGACCGCGAGCGCAGCCAGGACGCCGGCGGCGCCCATCGGACACCTGCTTGTATATTGCGTCACGACGCGCTGGCGCAGGCGCTCGACCGGGTGGCCGGCGTCGCTCGCGAGCAGCACCGGCGGCGGCGCGGCGCGGCGCACATACGAATAGCGCGAGCTCGTAGTCGACGCCGTTCGGGTTGAGGTTGCCGTGCGGCTGGCGCAGCCGCACCGTGAAGCGCCAGCGCTGGCCGGCGCGCAAGCCTCGCGCGGCTGAACCGGCGCCGCGTCCTCGTCAAAGCCGGCGTACCAGCCGAGCGCGAGCAGCGCCGGAACGCCGGGCGGCGCGCCGTCGGGGTCGACGACGAAGCGAAAGCGCAGGCCGCTCGGTCGCTGCTGCGGCATGCCGGCGACGACGCCGGTGACGACGATGTCGCGGCCCTCGATCGCCGCGGGCAGCGTTTCGGCGAGGCGCAGCGACGCCTGCCAGCCGGCAGAGGCGAATCCAGCGCTCGCACCAGCGAGGATCGCCACCGAGTAGCGGCGCATGCGGATCGCGTCACGATCAACCCGATCGCGACGAGCGGCAAGCGCCGCCAGCGCGACGTAGAGCGCGAGCGGCATGAGCTCGCGCTCGCGCAGCTGCAGCGCGACGCCGGCAAGCCAGGCGAGCGGCAGCGCCACGAGCCGCCCGCCGGTGGCCCGGTCCTCCCATCGCGGGAGTGTAGGATTTGCCTCCGACGCGCCGCGAGCAATGCCATGTCATCGATCTACGACCGCCTCACCGATCTCGATATTTCGTTGCCGCCACTGGCCATCCCCGCCGGCGCCTACGTGCCGTTCGTGCGCAGCGGCAACCTGATCTTTCTCTCCGGCCACATCGCCAAGCGCGACGGCAAGCCCTGGGTCGGCCAGCTCGGTCGCGACATGACCACGGCCACGGGCAAGAAGGCGGCGCGCGCTATCGCGATCGATCTGCTCGGCACGCTGCATGCGGCGATCGGCGACCTCGACAAGGTCGAGCGCATCGTGCGCATCACCAGCCTGGTCAACAGCAGCCCCGATTTCGTCGAGCACCACCTCGTCACCAATGGCTGCTCCGAGCTGTTCGGCGAGGTCTTCGCCGAAAAGGGCGCGCATGCGCGCAGCGCCTACGGCGTCGCCCAGCTACCGCTCGGCGCCTGCGTCGAAATCGAGCTGATCGCCCAGGCCGCCGAATGACCGCGCCCGCCGCGGTGCTGCCGCCGCCGGGCGACCGCCGGGCGGTGATCACGGGCTGGTTCGCTGCCGTCGCCCTGCTCTCGTTCGGCGCGGTCGGCATCGCCCTGGTCTCGCAGCACGTCTTCGCCATGGAGCCGTGCCCGTGGTGCGTCCTGCAGCGCCTCATTTTTGTCGCCATCGGCCTGTGCGCCCTGCTCGGTCTGGCGTGGCGCGGCGCGGCCGGCAGCCGGGTCGCGGCGAGCCTCGGCCTGCTGCTCGCGCCTGGCCGGAATCGCCGCGGCGCTCTGGCAGTACTTCGTCGCCGCGCGCTCGCAGTCGTGCAATCTCACGCTCGCCGACAAGATCGTCACCGCGACCCAGCTCGACCGCCTTCTGCCCGCCGTCTTCGAGGCGCGCGCCAGCTGTGCCGATGCCGCGGTCAGCCTGCTCTGCATCCCCTACGCGCTCTGGGCCGCGATCGTCTTTCTCGTCTGCGCGATCGCCCTGCTGCGCGTCCTGCGTGCGCGCGTCTGAGGGCGCGACGGGCAGCCGTCCGGTCGAGCCGGGACCAGCGCCACGGCCGAGATCGGCGCGATCGTCGCCGCGCTTTACCGCAGCGACGCGCGCAAGGTCGCGCGACGCTGATCCGCCTGCTCGGCGACTTCGACCTCGCCGAGGAGGCGCTGCACGACGCCTTCAGCGCGGCGCTCGAGCAGTGGCCGCGCGAAGGCGTGCCCGGCCAATCCGCGCGCCTGGCTCGTGTCGGCCGGCCGCTTCAAGGCGATCGACGCCATGCGCCGCCGCGCGCGCTTCGACGCGCTCGACGAGACCGTCGACACGGCGACGTCGCGGCGATCGACCGACGACGCCGTGGGCCGGACGACGAGAGCGTCGAGGACGACCGGCTGCGCCTGATCTTCACCTGCTGCCATCCGGCGCTCGCGCCCGACGCGCAGGTCGCGCTCACGCTGCGCGAGGTCTGCGGGCTCACGACCGAGGAGATCGCGCAGGCGTTCCTGACGCCGCGCGCCGACGCTCGCGCAGCGCATCGTGCGCGCCAAGGCCAAGATCCGCGACGCGCGCATCCCGTACCAAGGTGCCCGACGCGCGCCGAGCTGCCCGAGCGGCTCGACGCGGTGCTGCGCGTGATCTACCTCGTGTTCAACGAGGGCTACTCGGCGTCGTCCGGCGAGTCGCTGACGCGGCACGATCTTCGGCCGAGGCGATCCGCCTGGGCCGGCTGCTGGTCGAGTTGCTGCCGGAGCCCGAGGCGCTGGGCCTGCTCGCGCTGATGCTGCTGCACGAATCGCGGCGCGCGGCGCGCACGTCGGCCGATCGGGCGAGCTGATCCTGCTCGAGGATCAGGATCGCTCGCTGTGGAACCGCGATCAGATCGCGGAGGGCGTCGCGCGCTCGGTGCGAACGCGCGGCGCTGCGCCGTCGCGCGCAGCGTCGGTCCGTACGCCGATCCAGGCGGCGATCGCCGCCGCTGCACGCCGAGGCGCCGAACGCCGCCGCCACCGACTGGGCCGAGATCGTCGGCCTCTACGACGTGCTGCGCGCGCCGAGCCGTCGCCGGTGGTCGCGCTGAACCGCGCCGTGGCGGTCGCGATGCGCGACGGCCCGGCGGCGGGCCTGGCGCTGATCGACGCGATCCTCGCGCGCGGCGATCTGCAGGACTATCACCTCGCGCACGCGGCGCGCGCCGACCTGTGCCGGCGGCTCGGACGCAACCGCGGAAGCCCGCGCCTCGTACGAGCGCGCGCTCGCGCTGACGCGCCAGGAGCCCGGAGCGCGCGCTTTCTCGAGCGGCGCGCTCGCGCGAGTTGCCGAAATGACGGCTGTCGATCGCGGCATGCGCCGTTCGACCACCGAGGCGCAGCTCGCACCTGAGGAGCGTTCGATGAAATACCTGTGCCTGGTCTACCTCGAGGAAGAGAAGCTGCACGCGGTTGCCGACAGCGAGTGCCTGGCCGCCTGCGGCGAGCGGCTTCCGCGACGAGCGGCCAGCTGTCGTCGCCGCCGAAGCGCTCGCAGCCGGTCGAGACCGCGACGACGGTGCGCGTGCGCAACGGCAAGCTGTCGATGACCGACGGGCCCTTCGCCGAGACCAAGGAGCAGCTGGCGGGCTTCTACCTGATCGAGGCGCGCGATCTCGACGAGGCGATCCAGCGCTGGCCGCGAGGATCCCGCCGGCGCGCGAGGGCAGCGTCGAGGTCCGGCCGGTGCGCGAGCTCGAGCCGACGCGCTGAGGGCGGCGGCGCCCGCGCCCGCGCCTCAGCGGGCTCGGCGGCGACGACGCGCATCGCCTTTGGCATCGCGTGCTGGCGCCGGCCCTTGCGCGCGCGCCGGCCGATGTAGGGCTCGAGCGCGGCGCCGCGCAGCACCTCCTCGCGCGCCTTGCCGCCGCGGCCGGTGCCCTGCACGAGCGAGGCCTCGGCGAAAACGGCGACGCTGACCACCGCGTCCTTGGCGTCGAGATCGACGAGCGTCAGGCCGCGGCCGCCGTTGCCTTGCAGCTTGAGCTCGTCGAGGCCGAAGACGAGCAGCCGCCCGGCGAGCGTCAGGCAGGCGACGCGCGCCGCGCTGGCGCCGACGACCGCCGGCGGCAAGCGGCTTGTCCTCGCCCTCGAGGTCGAGGAAGGCCTTGCCGCCGCGCTGGCGCGAAAGCAGGTCGGCGCCGCGCGCGAGCAGGCCGAAGCCGCCCGTGCCGGCGAGCAGCAGCACCGTCGCCGGGCGCGCCGGCGAAATAGTGCGCCGCCTGCGTGCCCGGCTCGAGGTCGACCAGCGAGGTGATCGGCTGGCCGTCGCCGCGCCCGCTCGGCAGGCTCGCCGCCGGCACCGAGTAGACGCGGCCGTTGCTGCCGAAGACGAGCAGCGAGTCGACGCTGCGGCATTCGAACGTGCCGTACATCGCGTCGCCGGCCTTGAACGCGAGCTGCGCCGGCGTCGAGCTCGTGGCCCTTCAGCGCCCGCACCCAGCCCTTCATGCTGACGACGACCGTGACCGGCTCGTCGACGACGCGCACCTCGGCGACGGCGCGCTTTTGCGCCTCGATCAGCGTGCGGCGCTCGTCGCCGTGCGCCTTGGCGTCGGCCTCGATCTCGCGGATCACGGTGCGCTTGAGCGCCGCCGGGCTGGCGAGGATCTCGCTCAGCTTCGCCGCTCGCCGCGCAGCTCCTTCAGCTCCTGCTCGATCCGGATCGCCTCGAGGCGCGCCAGCTGGCGCAGCCGGATGTCGAGGATGTCGTCGGCCTGGCGCTCGCTGAGGCGAAGCGCTCGATCAGCGCCGCCTTCGGCTCCTCGGCGGCGCGGATGATCGCGATCACCTCGTCGATGTTGAGCAGGACGAGCTGGCGCCCTTCGAGGATGTGGATCCGGTCGGCGACCTTGGCCGAGGCGATGGCGCGAGCGCCGCTCGACCGTCTGCAGCGCGGAAGCGGTTCCACTCGCCGAGCATCTGGCGCAGGCTCTTCTGCGTCGGCCGGCCGTCGGCGCCGACCATCGTCAGGTTGATCGGCGCCGAGCTCTCGAGGCTGGTGTGCGCGAGCAGCGCGTTGACGAGCTCGGCCTGCGGCACGGTGCGCGATCTTGCGGCTCGAACACCAGGCGCACCGCCGCGTCCTTGCTCGACTCGTCGCGCACCGCGTCGAGCACGGCGAGCACGCTCGCCTTGAGCTGCACCTGCTCGGCGGTGAGCGCCTTCTTGCCGGCCTTCACCTTCGGGTTGGTGAGCTCCTCGATCTCCTCGAGCACCCGCTGCGCGCTCGTCCCCGGCGGCAGCTCGGTGACGACGAGCTGCCACTGGCCGCGCGCCAGGTCCTCGATCTTCCAGCGCGCGCGCACCTTGAGCGAGCCGCGCCCGCTCGCGTAGGCGGCGCGAATGTCGGCTCGGCGCGGACTGATGATCTGGCCGCCGCCCGGGATAGTCGGGCCCGGGCAGCAGCCTGAGCGAGCTCGTCGTCGTCGAGCTTGTCGTCCTTCAGCAGCGCGATCGCCGCGGCGGCGACCTCGCGCAGGTTGTGGCTCGGGATCTCGGTCGCCAGGCCGACGGCGATGCCGCTCGCGCCGTTGAGCAGCACGAACGGCAGCCGCGCCGGCAGCAGCCGCGGCTCCTCGGTCGAGCCGTCGTAGTTGGCGATGAACTCGACCGTGCCTTCGTCGATCTCGTCGAGCAGCAGCCGCGCGATCGGCGCCAGGCGCGCCTCGGTGTAGCGCATCGCCGCGGCGCCGTCGCCGTCGCGCGAGCCGAAGTTGCCCTGGCCGTCGATCAGCGGATAGCGCAGGGCGAAGTCCTGCGCCATGCGCACCAGCGCGTCGTAGGCGGCCTGGTCGCCGTGCGGATGAAAGCGGCCCGAGGACGTCGCCGACGACGCGCGCGCTCTTGACCGCCTTGGGCCCGGCCGCGTCGCGAAGGCCAGGCCCATGCGCGCATCGCGTACAGGATGCGGCGCTGCACGGGCTTCTGGCCGTCGGCGACGTCGGGCAGGGCGCGGCCCTTGACGACGCGAGAGCGCGTATTCGAGGTAGGCGCGTTCGGCGTAGTCGGAAAGGCCGACCGCCGCGCCGGCATCGCCCGCCGGCATGAACAGATCGAGAGTGGACATGGGGGGTCGGGGATCAGTGCGGGAAGCGCTCGCGCAGCTTCAGCTTCCAGAACTTGCCGGTCGAGGTGCGCGGCACGCCGTCGATCACCTCGTAGCGCTCGGGCAGCTGCCACTTGGCGAAGCCGTGCGCGAGCAGGTGCTTGCCGAGCGCGTCGGCGATCTCGGCCGGCGCGATCGCGGCGCCGTGCTTGCAGACGATGCAGGCCAGCGGCCGCTCGCTCCACTTCGGGTCGGGGATCGCGATCACCGCCGCTTCGGCGATCGCCGGATGCGCCATCAGCGCGTTCTCGAGGTCGACCGACGAGATCCATTCGCCGCCCGACTTGATCAGGTCCTTGGTGCGGTCGGTGATGCGCACGAAGCCGAGCTCGTCCATCGCCGCGACGTCGCCGGTGCGCAGCCAGCCGTCGTCGGTGAACTTGTCCTCGCTCGGCGGCACGCGGTGGTACGAGCCGGTGATGAACGGGCCCTTGCACCTGGATCTCGCCGACGCTCTTGCCGTCCCACGGTGCGTCCTCGCCGCTGTCGCCGCGGATGCGCACGTCGACCAGCGGCACCGGCACGCCGGCCATCGCGGCGCGGCGGAAGCGCTCGTCCTCGCCGAGGCCGGCGATCTCGGCGCGCAGGTACGACGAGGTCGCCAGCGGCGAGGTCTCGGTCATGCCCCAGCCCTGGACGATCGTGACGCCGTGCTTGGCGAAGGCGCGGATCAGCGCCTCGGGCACCGCGGCGCCGCCGACCAGCGAGCGCATGCCGTTCGGCAGCTTCCAGCGGCCGGGCTGCTCGACCAGCGAGCGGTCGTAGGCCTGGATCAGCCCCATCCAGATCGTCGGCACGCCCAGGGCGAGCGTCGGCGGCACGGCGGTGATCAGGTCGAGCAGGTCGTCGGGATGCAGGTGCGGCCCGGGCAAGACGAGCTTGATGCCGAGCATCACCGCGCCGTAGGGCAGGCCCCAGCTGTTGGCGTGGAACATCGGCGTCACCGGCAGCAGGCAGTCGGTGCTGCGCAAGCCCCAGTGGTCGTAGAGGCCGCCGACGAGCGTGTGCAGCACGGTCGAGCGATGCGAGTAGGCGACGCCCTTGCGGCCGGCCGGTCGTGCCCGACGTGTAGCACATGGCGATCGGGTCGTCCTCGTCGTGCGCCGCGTAGACGAAGCCGTCGCCGTCGGCCGCGGCGAGCAAGCGCCTCGTAGTCGAGTGGCCGCCGCCGGTGTCGACCGGCGCGCCGGAGAACGGGAACACGATCACCTGCTCGAACGCGTGCTTGTCGGCGAACTGGCGATAGAGCGGCAGCAGGATGTCGTCGACGACCAGGAAGCGGTCCTCGGCGTCGGCGGCGATCCAGCCGATCTCGTCGGGCGCGAGACGCAGGTTGAGCGTGTGCATCACGCCGCCCGCGGCCGGGATGCCGAAGTAGCACTCGAGGTGGGCGTGGTGGTTCCAGGACAGCGTCGCGACGCGGTCGCCCTTCTTCAGGCCGAGCGCCTGCAGCGCCGCGGCGAGGCGGCGCGTGCGCCGGTGGTACTCGCCGTAGCTGTGCGTGCGCAGCGACTTGTCGGGCAGGCGCGAGACGATCTCGTTGCCCGCGAACAGCGTGCCGGCCCGATCGAGCAAATGATTGATCGAGAGCGGCACGTCCATCATCGTCGCGTGCATGGCGAGTTCTCCTGGATCAGGTCAGGCGGTGCCGACGGCGAGGCGCCGGCGCGCATCGACGAGCGCGTCGTATTCGGGCTCGAGCAGCGACATCACGATCAGCGAGTCGTAGCCGCCCTCGCTGCGCACGCTTTCGCGCAGCCGCCCTTCCTCGACGAAGCCCTCGCTGCGGTAGAGCGCGAGCGCGCGCGCGTTGGCGCTCTTGACGTCGAGCCAGAAGCGGTGCGCGCCGAGGTCGCGAAACGCCATCTGCGCGAGCAGGCGGACGCAGGCGCGGCCGTAGCCGAGGCCCTTGGGCTGCAGCACGATCCGCTTCAGCTCGACCGAGCCGTGCGGGTTGCGGCAGCCCTGCAGGATGACGAAGCCGGCCGACGGATAGGCCGCGCCGGCCTCGATGATGAAGTGGCGGAAATCGGGAAAGCGCACCGCGCCTTCGTGCTGGACGCGCTCCCACGGCGTGATGAACGGCCGATTCTCGGGATCGTTCTCGACCGAGCCGACGAAGTCGAGGTCGGAGAGCATCGTCGGACGCAGGCGAACGGCCACGCCGCCGCGATCGTTCATCGCAGGTGTCCGGCGGCGCCGACGAATTCCCGCGTCGCCGCGAGCAGCGAGTCCGGATCGACCGCGAGCAGCCCGACCGGAACGACGACCTTGTCCTTGCTGCCGATGAGCCCTGCCCACGGGCCGAAGAGATAGCGCTCGTAGCGCCGCAGCGATGGCGCGCTTACGGAGCGCGTCGGTATGAATGACGAGCTGGCGAAAGCGCTTGCCGTCGTCGCCGTAGCCGCGCAGCTCGGCGCCTCGCGCGACGCGATGCCACGGAACGACGTCGAGACCCGGCACGTGCAGGCCCTCGGCGTCGAGGCGCAGCGCATGGCCGGCGCGAACGTTGCGCACGAAGCTGCCGAGGCCGATCGCGAACACCCAGAAGCAGAGCGCGAGCACGACGCCGGCGTAGAAGTCGTCGTCGGCGTCGAGGTCGGAGCGACGGACGGCGACCAGCCCGGCGACAGCGCCGAGCATCAGCAGAAGGAATGCCGCATGGCGCCCCCAGCGCGGCTCGACCACCAGCGTCCCGGCCGTGGTCGGCTCGACGCTCGCGACTCACACGTCGACCTCGACCGCGTCGCCGCGCAGCTCCATCAGCTCGCGCCGCGCCTGCGCCTCGCCCTTGCCCATCAGCTTGGTGAGCGAGGCGGTGGTCGCGGCGAAGCCGGCGGCCGCGAAGCCGATCGGCAAGAGGCGCCGCGTCTCGGGATTGAGCGTCGTGTCCCAGAGCTGCTCGGCGTTCATCTCGCCCAGGCCCTTGAAGCGGCTGACGCTCCAGCTGCCCTCGCGCGCGCCTTCCTTCCTCAGCCGATCGAGCGTCGGCGCGCAGCTCGTCGTCGTCGAGGGCGTAGATCTTGGCCGCCGGCTTCTTGCCGCGCACCGGCGCATCGACGCGAAAGAGCGGCGGCTTGGCGACGTAGACGTGGCCGCGCGCGATCAGCTTCGGGAAGTGGCGGAAGAACAGCGTCAGCAGCAGCACCTGGATGTGCGAGCCGTCGACGTCGGCGTCGGCGAGGATGCAGACCTTGCCGTAGCGCAGGCCCGAGAAGTCGGGCTCGTCGTCGGCGCCGTGCGGATCGACGCCGACGGCGACGGCGATGTCGTGGATCTCGTTGTTGGCGAACAGGCGGTCGCGCTCGACCTCCCAGGCGTTGAGCACCTTGCCGCGCAGCGGCAGGATCGCCTGCGTCTCCTTGTCGCGGCCCATCTTGGCGCTGCCGCCGGCGGAATCGCCCTCGACCAGGAACAGCTCGTTGAGCTGCAGGTCGCGGCTCTCGCAATCGGTGAGCTTGCCGGGCAGCACGGCGACGCCCGAGCCCTTCTTCTTCTCGACCTTCTGGCTCGCGCGCTGGCGCGTCTGCGCCTGGCGGATGACGAGATCGGCGAGCTTTCGCCCGTGCTCGACGTGCTGGTGCAGCCAGAGCTCGAGCGCCGGCCGGATGCAGTTGGAGACCAGGCGCAGCGCCTCGCGGCTGTTCAGCCGCTCCTTGATCTGGCCCTGGAACTGCGGGTCGAGCACCTTGGCCGAGAGGACGAAGCTGGCGCGCGAGAACACGTCCTCGGGCATCACCTTCACGCCCTTGGGCAGCAGGCTGTGCATGTCGATGAAGCCCTTGACCGCCTGGAACAGGCCGTCCTTCAGACCCGACTCGTGGGTGCCGCCGGCGACCGTCGGGATCAGGTTGACGTAGCTCTCGCGCACCGCGGCGCCGTCTTCGGTGAAGGCGACGCACCAGGCTCGCGCCCTCGCCGACGGCGACGTCCTCGCTCTCGCGACCGTCGGCGTGGTGCGCGCCCTCGAACAGCGGGATCACCGGATCGGCGGCGAGCGTCTGCATCAGGTAGTCGGAGAGGCCCGCGGCGTACAGCCATTCCTGCCGCTCGGCCTCGCCGCGGCCTGCCTTCTCGACCGTCAGCGAGACCTTGACGCCGGGCATCAGCACCGCCTTGCTGCGCAGGACGTGGGTCAGCTCGGCGCGCGGCAGCTCGGCGCTGTCGAAGTAGCGCGGGTCGGGCCAGACGCGAACCCGCGTGCCGCTCTTCCTGTCGCCGGCCGCGGCCTTGCGCGTGCTCAGCTTGTCGACGACGTCGCCGCCGGCAAACGCCATCGACGCGACCTGGCCGGCGCGCCAGACCGAGACCTCGAGCCGCTTCGCGAGCGCGTTGGTGACGCTGACGCCGACGCCGTGCAGGCCGCCGGAGAAGCTGTAGGCCGAGCTGTCGCCCTTGTCGAACTTGCCGCCGGCGTGCAGGCGCGTGAAGACGATCTCGACGACGCTCACGCCCTCTTCGGGATGCAGGCCGACCGGAATGCCGCGGCCGTCGTCGTCGACGCTGACCGAGCCGTCGGCGTGGACGGTGACGTCGATCGCCGTCGCGGCGCCGGCGAGCGCTTCGTCGGCGGCGTTGTCGATCACTTCCTGGACGACGTGCAGCGGGCTCTCGGTGCGGGTGTACATGCCCGGCCGCTGCTTGACCGGCTCGAGGCCCTTCAGGACGCGGATCGACGCCTCGCCATAGCCGCCGGAGGTGCTCGCACGTGTTGCCATGCGGGGCATTCTAGGCAGCGCTCGCGGCCGGACCCTGCGCCGAGCAGCCCCTGCGCAGCCCTGCAACAATCGTCCGATGAACACCCGCGCACTCGGCCGCTCCGGCCTCCAGGTCTCGCCGATCTGCCTCGGCGGCAACGTCTTCGGCTGGACCGTCGACGAGGCGATGTCGTTTCGCCTGCTCGATGCCTGGGTCGACGCCGGCATGAACTTCGTCGACACCGCCGACGTCTATTCGCGCTGGGTCCCGGGCCACGCCGGCGGCGAATCGGAGACGATCATCGGCAAGTGGCTGCGCCAGAGCGGCAAGCGCCACCGCATCGTCCTCGCGACCAAGGTCGGCAAGCCCATGGGCGACCACGACAAGGGCCTCTCGCCGGCGTACATCCGGCGCGCCGTCGACGCATCGCTCACGCGCCTCAAGACCGACGTCATCGATCTCTATCAATCGCACGACGACGACGCCGAGACGCCGCTCGAGGAGACGATGGGCGCCTTCGCCGAGCTGATCAAGGCCGGCAAGGTGCGCGCGATCGGCGCCTCGAACTACTCGGCGCCGCGCCTGGCGCTGGCGATCGAGACCAGCGAGCGCCTCGGCCTGCCGCGCTACGAGTCGCTGCAGCCGCTCTACAACCTGGTCGAGCGCGCGGCCTACGAGCGCGAGCTCGAGCCGGTCTGCGTCGAGCACGGCCTCGGCGTGATCAACTTCTTCGCGCTGGCGAGAGGTTTTCTCACCGGCAAGTACCGCAGCACCGCCGACCTCAAGAAGAGCGTTCGCGGCGCCGGCGTCGGCGAGTACCTGAACGAGCGCGGCCTGGCGGTCCTCGCCGCGCTCGACAGCGTCGCCGCAGACGACCGGCGCGACCCCGGCGCAGGTCGCGCTCGCCTGGCAGATCGCCCGGCCGAGCCTCACCGCGCCGATCGCCAGCGCGACCTCGCCGGCGCAGCTCGACGAGCTCGTCGGCGCGGCGCGCCTGACGCTCGACGCGACGTCGATCGACCTGATCGATCGCGCCAGCCGGCCGGTCGCCGCATGAACAAGAACCAGCGAGCGCCGCTCTCGCTGAAGCAGGTGCTGATCTGCGGCGCCGCGATCGTGACGATGTCGATGGGCATCCGCCACGGCTTCGGCCTGTTCCTGCAGCCGATCACCGCCGATCGCGGCTGGAACCGCGAGACCTTCGCCTTCGCCCTGGCGGTGCAGAACCTGGCCTGGGGCCTCGCCAGCCCGCTCGCCGGCGCGCTCGCCGATCGCTGGGGCGCATTGCGCATCCTGGTCGTCGGCAGCGTGCTCTACGCCGCCGGCCTGGTCGCCATGGGCCTGGCCACGAGCGGCGCCGGCTTTCTCGGCGGCGCGGGCGTGCTGATCGGCATGGCGCAGGCGGGAACGACCTACGCGATCGTCTATGGCGTCATCGGCCGCAACGTCGCTCCCGAGCGGCGCAGCTGGGCGATGGGGATCACCGCGGCGGCCGGCTCGTTCGGCCAGTTCCTGATGGTGCCGATCGAAGGCGGCCTGATCGGCGGCTTCGGCTGGCAGGACGCGCTGTTCGTGCTCGGCGCCTGCGCGCTCGTGATCGTGCCGCTTGCGTTCGGCCTGCGCGAGCCCAGGCACGAGCCGGCGACGGCGCAGCAGCAGAGCATCGGCGCGGCACTGCGCGAGGCGCTCGGCGACCGCAACTTCCAGTTGCTGACCGCCGGCTATTTCGTCTGCGGCTTCCAGCTCGCCTTCATCGGCATCCACATGCCGAGCTACCTCAAGGACCACGGCCTCACGCCGGGCGTCGCGACGACGGCGCTGGCCCTGATCGGCCTCTTCAACGTCTTCGGCACCTATGCCGCCGGCTCGCTCGGCGGCCGGCTGCCGAAGAAGTACCTGCTGTCGGCGATCTACTCCTTGCGCTCGCTCGCGATCGTCGCGTTCGTGCTGGCGCCGATCACGCCCTGGAGCGTCTACGTGTTCGCGGCGGCGATGGGCTTCCTCTGGCTCTCGACCGTGCCGCTCACCAGTGGCATCGTCGCCGAGATCTTCGGTGTCCGCTATCTGTCGATGCTCGGCGGCTTCGTCTTCCTCAGCCACCAGGTCGGCAGCTTCCTCGGCGTCTGGCTCGGCGGCCGCCTCTACGACGCGACCGGCAGCTACGACGTCGTCTGGTGGATCGCGGTCGCCCTCGGCGTCTTTGCCGCGATCGTCAACCTGCCGATCCGCGAGCGGGCGATCCTGCGCCCGGCGCTGGCATGAGGCCGGCGCGCGTCGCCGCATGGACGGCGGTCGCGCTCGCGCTGGTGGCGGTGTTCGCGGCCTACCAGCGTCCCGACGTCGCCGTCGATCTCGCGAACCGGATCTGGAGCTGCTTCTGAGCGTCGCGCCGGCCGAGCGGGTGGGCCGGTGACAGCGCCGTCGCCCTGGCTGGTGCGCTGGGCGCACCTGATCGCGCCGGGCGGCAGCGTCCTTGACGTCGCCGCCGGCAGCGGCCGCCACGCGGCTTGGCTGGCGGCGCGCGGCCACGCCGTCACCGCGGTCGATCGCGACGCCGACGCGATGCGGCCGCTCGCCGACTCGGCCGAGGTCGTCGTCGCCGACCTCGAGCGCGACCCGTGGCCCTTCGCCGGCCGCACCTTCGACGGGGTCGTCGTCACCAACTACCTCTGGCGGCCGCTCTTCGCGGCGCTCGCGGCGGCGCTCGCCCCGGGCGGCGTCCTGCTTTACGAGACCTTCGCTGCCGGCAACGAAACCGTCGGCCGGCCGGCGCGCGCCGACTTCCTGCTCGGCCGCGGTGAACTTCTCGCCGCCTTCGCGGGTCTGCGCATCGTGGCGTTCGAAGACGGCTTCCTGAGCGAACCGGAGCGCTTCGTCCAGCGCCTCGTTGCGGTGCGCGAGCCCGGCGCGCCGGCGCCGCCGCGCTACCCGCTGGCCGCCCGGCAGACCCCCGCGGAAGCGCCGACCCGGCTCGGTAGAATCGATCGATTCAGGAATCCACGCATGAAACCCATCACCGGCAGCATCGTCGCGCTCGTCACGCCGATGCACGAAGACGGCGCGATCGACTTCGCCGCGCTGCGGCCGCCTCATCGACTGGCACATCGGCGAAGGCACGCAGTGCATCGCCGTCGTCGGCACGACCGGCGAGTCGCCGACGGTCAACGTCGACGAGCATTGCGAGATCATCCGCGTCGCCGTCGAGCAGGCCAAGGGCCGGGTCCCGGTCATGGCCGGCACCGGCGCCAACTCGACCGCCGAGGCGATCGAGCTGTCGCGCTTCGCGCTCAAGGTCGGCGCCGACTGCACGCTCTCGGTCGTGCCGTACTACAACAAGCCGTCGCAGGAAGGCATCTATCGCCACTTCAAGGCGATCGCCGAGGCCGTCGACATTCCGATGGTGCTCTACAACGTGCCCTCGCGCACCGTCGCCGACATGCAGGTCGAGACGGTGCTGCGCCTGGCCCAGGTGCCGGGCATCATCGGCGTCAAGGAGGCGAGCGGCGACATCGTCCGCGCCGCCGCGCTGGTTCGCGACGTGCCCGCCGGCTTCTCGATCTACTCGGGCAACGACGACAGCGCGATCGCCCTGATGCTGCTCGGCGGCCATGGCACCGTCAGCGTCACCGCCAACGTCGCGCCGCGCGCGATGCAGGCGCTGTGCACCGCGGCGCTCGCCGGCGATGCGCGCGAAGCGCTCGCGACTGCATCTGCAACTGCTGCCGGCTGCATCTCGCCCTGTTCGTCGAGCCGAGCCCGGCACCGACCAAGTGGGCGCTGCAACGGCTCGGCCGCTGCGGCGCCGCCGTGCGCCTGCCGATCCTTCCGCTCGGCGAGGCCGGCCAGGCCGCCGTGACGGCGGCTTTGAGCGAGGCCGGCCTGATCTGAGCCGGCGCCCCGCCGCGCGCCCCCTTTTCGAGCTGCACGTCCCCGCACCGCGGCGCGTCCAGCCTTCGATGGAGATTTTCAGAGTGATCCTTCCCTGCTTTTCACGCGTCCTGGCGGGCTTGTCGTGCCTCGCCCTCCTGGCCGGCTGCTCGTCGGTCGAGAACGCCATGTCGGGCGACAAGGTCGACTACCGCTCGTCGTCGTCGTCGCGCGCGAACGGGCCTCGAGGTGCCGCCCGACCTGACCCAGCTTTCGCGCGAGTCGCGCTACCAGCAGCCGACCTCCGGCACGGTCAGCGCCTCGACGTTCCAGACCGCAACAGCGGCGGCGGCGGCGCCGACGACACCGGTCGTGCCGGTCGTGGCACCGCAGGCGGTCGGCGCCTTCCGGATGGAGCGGCTCGGCAACGAGCGCTGGCTCAGCACGACGCTGCCGCCCGAGGAAGTCTTCCCCCAGGTGCGCACCTTCTGGAAGGACAACGGCTTCAACCTGGTCCAGGATCGCGCCGACGCCGGCGTGATGGAGACCGACTGGGCCGAGAACCGCGCCAAGCTGCCGAACGACATCATCCGCGGCACCATCGGCAAGGTGATCGATTCGGTCTACTCAGACCGGCGAGCTCGACAAGTTCCGCACCCGCGTCGAGCGCACCACGACCGGCAGCGACATCTACATCACCCATCGCGGCATGGAGGAGGTCTACACGAACTCCCTCAAGGAGCAGACCGTGTGGCAGCCGCGGCCGGCCGATCCGCAGCTCGAGGCGACCTTCCTGTCGCGCCTGATGGTCAAGCTCGGCGCCAAGGACGAGCCGGGCAAGACCGCTGGCGCGACCGCCGCGCCAGGGACGACCGCCGCGGCCGGCGACGCCGGCGCGGGCGCGGATCGTCGAAGGCCAGCCGACGCCGACGCTGCAGCTCGACGACAGCTTCGATCGCGCCTGGCGCCGCGTCGGCATCGCCCTCGACCGCAGCGGATTCACCGTCGAAGACCGCGACCGCGCCCAGGGCCTGTACTTCGTTCGCTACGTCGACCCGGCGTTCGCCGGGCGCGAGGAACCGAGCTTCTTGAGCCGCATGTTCAGCTTCGGCGGCAAGAAGGACGACAGCGGCCTGGCCAAGTACCGGGTCAAGGTCAGCGCCGAAGGCAACACCAGCAACGTCGCGGTGTTCGACTCCGCCGGCAAGCCGGAGACGACCGCGAACGGCAAGCGCATCGTCACCCTCCTGCTCGAAGACCTGCGCTAGGAGCGCCGATGGCGAGGCATCCGGCCGCGCCGAGGCAGGCGTGATCCGCTTCTGCAGCCTCGGCAGCGGCAGCAGCGGCAACGCCACCGTCGTCGAGGCGACGAGCGGCATCACGACGACGCGCCTGCTCGTCGACGCCGGCTTCTCGCTGCGCGAGCTCGATGCGCGCCTGGCGCGCGCCGGCTTGGCCACCGACGACCTCGACGCGGTCTTCGTCACGCACGAGCACAACGACCACATCGGCTGTGCCCTTGCGCTGGCCGAGCGCCATGGGCTCGCGCTCTTCATGAGCCGCGGCACCTGGCGCGCGATCGGCGCGGGCGCGCCGCCGCCGAACCTGCGCTTCGCCCGCGACGATGAGGCGCTCGCGGTCGGCGACCTGACGCTGCACCCCTTCACCGTCGCCCACGACGCCGCCGAGCCGCTGCAGCTGCGCTGCGGCGATGGCAACGCGCTGCTCGCCATCCTCACCGACCTCGGCTCGATCACCGCGCACATGCTCGACAACGTCCGCGGCCTCGACGCGCTCGTCCTCGAGTGCAACCACGACGCGGCGATGCTCGCCGTCTCGCGCTATCCCGATTCGCTCAAGGCACGGATCGGCGGCCGCTTCGGGCACCTGAGCAACGACACGGCGAGTGAGCTTCTCGGCCACGCCGTCGGCCCGCGACTGCGCCATCTCGTCGCCGCGCATCTGAGCCGCGAGAACAACCGCCCGGCGCTGGCGCGGGCCGCCTTGGCAGCGCACTGGGGCAGCCGGCCCGAAGACATCGTCGTCGCCGATCCCATGCTCGGTTTCGCCTGGCTGCAGATCGGCTGAGGTGTGCAACGCGCGAAGCCTGAGCGAACCGGAGCGAGAAGTCAGCAGAGGCCGTAGTCCTCGGCTCACGGTTTACGCTCCACGCTTCCTTCCCACGCTCGCTCACCCTCCCGCAGTTGCGCTTCGCTTGCCTCGCTGTGGCCAGCTCGGCCGGGGACTCGCACCCGCAAGAGTGCGCCCGTGCCGGGCGCACCATGCAAAAAGCCGCCCGTAGGCGGCTTTCGGCGGGTCTGCAAACCGATTTACTTCATCGCGCCCGAGGCAGCGGTCATCCGATGCCGATGCCGACATTGCCGCCGACGAGGCAGCGTCCATCGCCGAGGACGCAGCGCTCATCGCGCTCGAGGCAGCGGCGTCGGTGGAAGGCGTCGTCACGACCGTGGTCGCCGGAGCGGGGGTCGTCGTGGTCGTGGTCGTCTCTTCCTTCTTGCTGCAGGCAGCGAACGAAACGGCGGCGGCCAGAGTCACCATCAGCAATGCTGTTTTCATATTTCTCCTCGATTTAGTAGGTTCGGACAATTACCGGCAATTGTGGGAACCCTCTTCATCCAAGAGTCCCATCGTCTTCAAGACATGGAAAGCTCGAGCATTTCCAGTGCCTAACCCCTGATTATAGGCGCCTTAGGGCTTTCCCTAGAGGCCGAGGGTCGTGACCGGAAAGGCTTCGACCGATCGTTGCAAAAGCGCGTCAATCGTTTCGCGGCCGTCGGCGAGATCGACTGCGCGCTGCGAGGCGATACCGCGCACGCTGACGCGATCGAGCAGGCGAACGCAGGTCACGCCGGGCACCAGCAACAGGGTCGGAATCTGCTCGGCCTCGAGTTCCGGATCGCTGCGGCAGCGGACCACGTGCGACCACTGGCGCCGCCACGCGACGAAGCGCAGCTGATGGCGCGCGAGCTCGCCGAAGTCGTGGGCGAAGACGGTCAGGCTCTTGCGCGAATCGACCCAGCGGCCGAGCGAATCGATCGAGTGCCGGCTCGTTGAGCGGCCAGTCGTTGAAGGTCGGATCGACGATCAGGATCTCGGCCGCGTCGCGCGTCTCGGCCTGAGCGAACGCTGTGCGAACGGCAGCGCGGAAATCGGCGCGCGAAGCGATGGCGTTGAGGGTGTCGTCGTTCATGTCGGGTCCTCGTCGGCGAGCTCGTCGGCGCTGGCACACCAGCCGGCACGCAGCCAAGCGGTCAGCAATTCGCTGGCTTCGTCGCTCATGACGCGCGACGCTGCGCGCGTCGAGGCAGCGCCGGTCGGCGAGGCGGCGCGCCAGTGTCGCATCGCGCCCAGCGGCGCTGGAACGAATCGCCGTTGATGAAGATGTGGCGCTCGTCATAGAGCATGCGCGTCTTGCGGTCGAGGACGATCGCCGCCGGCAACGTCGGCGCCTGCTCGCGGCGCTCGAACCAGGTTCCGGGCTTGGGCTCGCTCAGCGCCTCGCCGAGCGCCCGCTCGCGTGCCGCCCGATCGGCTGGCCATTCGCTCGACCGCCGTCGCCGGCGAAGCGCTGCAGTGCGGGCGGTATCCGCGCCGGTCGATCGCTCGCACCCTCGCCGCGGTCGAGATAGCGGCGCTGCAGCGGCGCCGGCGCGTCGTCGATCGGTGCCGCTTCGGCGAGACGCTGCAGGACATCGGCGGCGAGCTCGCCGGCAAGCGGCGCACGAAAGCCGATCGACGCCGTCAGGCAGGCGCCGACCGCTGTGCCGTCATGGCCCCAGCCGGGCGGCAGGTAGAGCATGTCGCCCGGATCGAGCAGCCAGTCCTGGCGCGGCGCGAAGTCGGCGAGCATCTTCAGCGGCACGTCGTCGCGCAGCCGCGTCGCATCGGCGCGGCCGACGCGCCAGCGCCGGCGACCGGCGAGCTGCAGCAGGAAGACGTCGTACGAGTCGACGTGCGGACCGACGCCGCCGCCGTCGCTCGCGTAGGAGACCATGACGTCGTCGAGGCGGGCGTCGGCGATGAAGCGAAAGCGCGCCAGCAACCGATGCGCGCGCTGCGTCGTGCAGGTCGACGCCTTGCACGAGCAGCGTCCAAGCCGGGCGTCGCGAGCGACGGCAGCGAGCGACGCGGCAGCGGCCCAGGACGCACCGACCAGCGCTCGCCCGAGCGCACGACCAGGCGCGATTCGACGTCGTCGCGCGCGGCCAGCGCGAACAGCTCGCGTGGCTCGAACCCGGCGAGCGCGTCGGCGCAGGCAGCGCGGATCAGCAGCGGCCTTCTCTGCCAGTGGCGACGCATGAATGCCGACGCCGAGAGACCGCCGAGCAAGGCCTGTGGCCGATCGAGATCCATGCTTCATTGTGCGATGATCATTCGATGCAGATCGAAGCCCCCTGCGTCGTCAGCCTGACCTGGCGACTCGCCGACGCGCAAGGCGTCGAGATCGACGAGCTGAACGATCCGGTCGAGTTCTTCTTCGGCGGCAACGATCTCCTCGCCAAGGTCGAGGAGGCGCTCACCGGCGAGGAGGCCGGCTTCGAGACGACGCTGCACCTCGAGCCCGAGCACGCCTTCGGCGAGTACGACCCGAACCTGGTGTTCTTCGAGGCGCGGGAGATCTTCCCCGAGGGCGTGGTCGATGCCGGCATGCAGTTCGAGGGACCGCCGCCCGGCGCCAAGACCGAGATGCCCGCGGACGTCGATCTACACCGTCACCGAGGTCTATCCGGACCACGTCGTCCTCGACGGCAACCATCCGCTCGCAGGGATCGCGTTGCGCCTGGCGCTGGTCGTTCGCGACGTGCGCGAGGCGAGCGACGACGAGATCGAGGCCGGCAGCGTCGGCTCGCCCGGCATCAGCGTCCTCGGTGCGGCCCAGCCCGGGCCGCACCTGCACTGACGCCGCGGCGCGCCTAGCTGGTCGCCCGCGCCGTTTGCGGCGCGACCTCGGGCGTCTGCACCGGCCCCTTGCCGCTGAAGCGGTCGAGCGCGAGGTAGATCACCGGCGTGATGTAGAGCGTGATCGCCTGCGAGAAGACCAGCCCGCCGACGACCGCGAGGCCGAGCGGCTGGCGCAGCTCGGCGCCGGCGCCGAGGCCGAGAGCGATCGGCAGCGCGCCCATCAGCGCCGCAAGCGTCGTCATCATGATCGGCCGGAAGCGCAGCACGCACGCCTCGCGGATCGCCGCCGCCGGCGCCATCCCCTGCATGCGCTGCGCGTCGAGGGCGAAGTCGATCATCATGATCGCGTTCTTCTTGACGATGCCGATCAGGAGCAGGATGCCGATGGTCGCGATCAGCGTCAGGTCCTGGTCGAACAGCCGCAGCGTCAGGAGCGCACCGACCGCCGCCGACGGCAGGCCGGCGAGGATCGTCAGCGGATGGACGTAGCTCTCGTAGAGCACGCCGAGCAGCACGTAGATGACGAGCAGCGCCGAGACGATCAGGATCGCCTGGCTGCCCTGCGAGCTCTTGAACACGGCCGCATCGCCGCCGTAGGTGGTGATGATCGACGCCGGCAGGCGGATCTGGTCGCGGTACTTCTCGATCTTGGCGGTGGCGTCGCCGAGCGCGGTGCCGGGGGCGAGGTTGAACGAGACCGTCACCGCCTGCAGCTGGCCGACGTGGTTGATCGACGTCGGCCCGACCGAGCGATCGACCGTCGCGAAGCTCGACAGCGGCACCAGCGAGCCGCTCGACGAGCGAACATAGATGTTGTTGAAGGCGCTCTCGTCCTGCTTGGCGCCCGGCCCCACTTCCATGATCACCTGGTAGCTGTCGACGGCGGTGTAGATCGTCGACACCTGGCGCTCGCCGAAGGCGCTGTAGAGCGCGGAGCGGATCGAGTCGATCGAGACGCCCAGCGTGTTGGCGCGGTCGCGATCGATCTTCAGCGACGCCTGCAGGCCCTTTCAGCTGCGAGTCGCTGGTGACGTCGCGGAACATCGGGTCGTTGCGCATCGGCTCCTGCAGCTTCAACGCCCAGTCGTTGAGTTCGCCGGCCTGCACGCTCTGCAGGATGTACTGGTACTGCGCCTTGCTCTGTCGGCCGCCGAGCTGCAGGTTCTGGATCGGCCGCATGTAGACGCTGATACCCGGCACCTCGCGCATCTTCTTGCGCAGGCTCTCGACCACTTCCTTCATCGGCGGGCGTTCGCCGCGCGGCTTCAGGTTGATGAACATGCGACCGACGTTGAGCGAGCCGCCCGAGCCGCCGGCGCCGTTGAACGAGTTGACGGTCGCCACCGCCGGATCGCTGCGCAGGACATCGGCGACGCGCGCCTGCAGCTGCACCATCGCCGGGAACGACACGTCTTCGGCGGCCTCGGTCGAGATGCTGATCTGGCCGATGTCTTCCTGCGGGAAGAAGCCCTTCGGGATGGTGACGAACAGCCACGCCGTTGCGACGAACGTGAGCAAGGCGATGAACAGGACGACGCCGCGATGGCGCAGTGCGACGTCGAGCGAGCGCGTGTAGCTGCCGAGCAGCGCGTCGAAGCCGCGCTCGAACGAGCGGACGATCGCCCCGGGCCGCTTCTTGTGCGCCTCGTCGCTCAGGAAGCGGCTCGCCAGCATCGGCACGAGCGTGAGCGAGACGAACGCCGAGGCGACGATGGCGAGCGCGACGATGACCGCGAACTCGTGGAACAGGAGGCCGATCACGCCCGGCATGAAGAAGATCGGGATGAACACCGCGACCAGCGAGCTCGAGATCGAGATGATCGTGAAGCCGACCTCGCGCGAGCCGCGCAGCGCCGCCTGGAACGGCGCCTCGCCGTGCTCGACGTGGCGCATGATGTTCTCGAGCATGACGATCGCGTCGTCGACGACCAGGCCGACGGCGAGCGTCAGGCCGAGCGAGCGAGATGTTGTCGATCGTGTAGCCGAAGGCCCAGAGCAGCGACACCGCGCCGACCAGCGAGACCGGCAGCGACAGCGTCGGGATCGCGGTCGCGACGAAGCGGCGCAGGAACAGGAAGATCACGAGCACGACCAGCACGATCGTGCCGAGCATCGTCAGCGTCACGTCGTGCAGGGCGTCGCGGATCGAGACCGAGCGGTCGTTGACGGCGTTGATCCGCACCGACTGCGGCAGCTGCGACTGGAAGCTCGGCGAGCGTCGGCTCGCACGGCGTCGACGACCTTGACGGTGTTGGCGTCGGGCTGGCGCAGGATCGCCAGGGTGATCGAGTTCTCGCCGTTGAAGGTCGCGGCAGTCTTGACGGTCTCGAAGCTGTCCTCGACTGTAGCGACTTCCTTCAGGCGCACCGTGTTGCCGCCCTTGCTGCTGACGATGAGCTCGGCGAACTCGGCGGCGTTGCGCAGCTGCCGGTTGGCCTGCAGCGTCAGCGTCTGCGACGGGCCTTCGAGCGTGCCGACCGGCGTGTTGGCGTTGGCGGCGGCGAGCGCCTTGGTCAGCTCGTCGAGGCTGATGTTGCGCGCGGCGAGCGCGTCGGGCTGGACGCGAACGCGGACCGCGAAGCGCTTCTGGCCGTAGACGTTGACCTGGGCGACGCCGTCGAGCGTCGACAAGGTCGGCGAGATCAGGTGCTCGGCGAAATCGTTCAGGTCCGAGAGGCTGATCGAGGGCGACGTCAGCGCCAGCAGTAGCACCGGCGCGTCGGCCGGATTGACCTTGCGGTACGCCGGCGGCACCGTCATCTCGATCGGCAGCTGGCGCGCCGCGCGCAGCAGCGCCGCCTGGACGTCGACCGAGGCGGCGTCGATGTCGCGGCCCTGGTCGAACTCGAGCGTCACCGAGGTCACGCCGAGGGTGTTGCTCGAGCTGATCACCGCCAGGCCGGGGATGGTCTGGAACTGCTTTTCCAGCTGCAGCGCGACCGAGGTCGCCATCGTCTCGGGGCTGGCTCCCGGCAGCTGCGCCGAGACGTTGATGACCGGCGTGTTGTAGCTCGGCAGCGCCGCGACCGGGATCTTGTTGAACGCGATCGTACCGGCGACGACGATCGCGGCATTGAGCAGCACCGTCAGCACCGGCCGACGGATGAAGAGCTCGGAAAGGTTCATGGCAGAGGCGGTCGCAATGCGTCGGCGGCTAGACCGCCGGCGTTCGCGGCGTCGCCTTCGTCGCATCGCTGCGCCCGGCTTCATTGAGCGCCGCTGCCGAGGCCGACGGCGCGCCTGCCGACGCCGCCGAGCGCAGCGCCGCGCTTTCCGCGGCCGCCTTCGGCTGCCGCGCGCTCGATCACCGTTCGCGCCCGGACGCAGGTTCTGCCGGCCGTCGAGGACGATGCGCTCGCCCGGCCTTGATGCCGCTGACCGCTGCCTCCTCGCCGCTGGCGTAGACGATCTCGACCGGTCGCGGCATCGCCTTCGCGCCGGCATCGACGACGTACACGATCTTGCCGCGCGGGCTCTGGATCACGGCCGCCTGCGGAATGACGCTGGCGCCCTTCAGCGTCTGCACGGCGAGGCGGATGGTGACGAACGCGCCCGGCCAGAGCCGCTCTTCCTTGTTGGCGAACTCGGCCTTGACGCGGACCGTTCCCGACGCCGCGTCGACCGTGTTGTCGACGAACTGCAGCTTGCCGGTGACGACGCTGCCGCCTTCCGGGAGAACCGCCGAGACCTTGCCGCCGCCGGCGCGCAGCGTCGCCAGCGCATCGCCGAGGTTGCGCTGCGGCAGGCTGAAGGCGACCGCGATCGGATCGAGCTGGGTAATCGTCACGAGCGCCGTGCCGCCCGGCTGCACCGTGCTGCCGGCGAAGACGTTGATCGCGCCGGCCCGGCCGGCGGCGGGCGCGACGATCCTGCTGTACGAGAGGCCCACCTGCGCCGATTCGATCGCCGCCTTGTCGGCGGCGACGACCGCGCGCGCCGATTCGACCAGCGTCTGGTTGGTGTCGACGGCGCCCTGCGAGATGAAGTTCTGTGCGAACAGGTCCTTGCTGCGCGCCAGCTGGCGCTCGGCGTCGGCCAGCGCCGCCTCGTCCTTGGCGAGCTGGGCCCGGGCCTTGGTGACGTTGACCTCGTCGTTGCGCGCGTCGAGCGCGAACAGCGGCTGGCCGGCGCTGACGTACTGGCCTTCCTTGATCTGCACCTTGGTGATGATGCTCGCCATCTGCGGCCGGATGTCGACGCTGTTGAGCGCGGTCACGGTGCCGGTCGCTTCGAGCATCACGTCGACGTCGCGCTTCTGCACGGTGACCGTGGTGACGCTGATCGGCGGCCCGCTGGCAACCGCGGCCGCCGAGGCGGCGGCACCCGCTCCGGCGACGGCGCCGTCGCTCGGGCTGCGGACGACGAAATAGGCCCCGGTCGCGACGACGACCACGGCCGCGACGAGCCCGGCGATCAGCTGTTTGGTCATGCGCCCGCGATTGTGATGCCTCGCAGGCATCTCCTCACGCCGAGTCGACGGACGGATCGGTGACGGCCCGCTCGCGGTCGAAACGCAGCGTCGGTACCCGGCTTGCCGCCCACGCCGCGAACAGGCACAACACGCCAGCGGCGGCGAAGGCGACCTGGAACGCGTGATCGACGCGCGCCTCGAACAACGCCGAGCGCGTCCCGGCGATCACCGGCGCGCCGCCGATCAGGCCGTAGATCAGGGCGCCGAACGCCGCCGCGCCGAGCGATGAACCGAGCGATCGGGCGAGCGCAACCGTCGACGCTGCCGCACCGAGGCGCGCCGGGCCGGCCGCGGTCTGGGTGACGATCTGCATCACCGACATGACCGAGCCGAGGCCGAGGCCGGTCGCGATCTCGAGGCCGACCAGATACGGCCGCGTCGTCGGCAGGAATGCGAGCCCGAACAGCGACAGCGCCGCGAGGCTCAGGCCGACGCTCGGGACCGCCGTCGGCCGCCCGGTGTGGACGATGACCCGGCCGGTGATGAACGCGCCGGCAACGATCCCGCCGGTAAGCGGCAGCAGCAGCAAGCCCGACTCGGCCGGATTCGAGCGCAGCGCCAGCTGCAGGTAGACCGGCAGGTAGAAGATCATCGCGAACATCGCCGAAGCGAAGCCGATCACCGTCAGCACCGCATAGCGGACGGCCGGCAGCGCCAGCAACTCGAACGGCAGGAACGGGCGCTCGGCGCGACGCTCGACGCGCACCAGCGTCGCCGCGAACGCAAGCGTCGCCGCGAGCAGGGCAAAGCTCGTCGCCGAGCCCCAGGCGAAGCGATGCCCGCCCGACGACAGCCAGATCAGGCCGATGCCGGCGGTGAGCGCGAACAGGATGATGCCGAGCGCGTCGGGCTTGCCGCGCGCCGCGTGCACCCGGTCGTCGCCGAGCATCGTGCGCAGGCGCCAGGCCGCGATCGCGCAGAGCGGCAGGTTGACGAGAAACAGCCAGCGCCAGCTCGCGTGGTGGACGACTAGGCCGCCGATCACCGGCCCGCCGACGCTGGCGAGGGTGAAGATGATCGCGAAGTAGCTCTGGTTGCGTGCACGCAGGCGCGGCGCGACGACCTCGCCGATCAGCGCCTGCGAGAGCGTCATCAGGCCGCCGCCGCCGAGACCTTGAACGACGCGCGCGGCGATCAGCGTGGCGAGCGTCGGCGCGACGCCGCAGGCGAGCGAGCCGAGCGCGAAAAGGGCGATCGCGAACGAGAGCACCTTGCGCCGGCCGTAGCGATCGCCGAGGCGGCCGTAGAGCGGCACCATGATCACCGACGCGAGCAGATAGGCGACGGCGAGCCACGAGGTGTCGCGCAGGCTGCCGAGCTCGCGGCTGATCACCGGCGTCGCGGTGGCGAGCAGCGTCTGGTCGACCGCGGCCAGGAACATCGGCACCATGACCGCGGTGAAGAGGCGGCGAAAGCGCTTGCGATCGGGCATCGGTGCGGACGCCGCGGGCGGCAAGCGTCGCGACGGCCTCGCCGTCGGCCGCACCTGGCGCCAGCCGTTCGGGCTCGATCCTTCTCACGTCTAGCCGCGACCGGTCGAGCCGAAGCCGCCGCTGCCACGCTCGCTCGCGTCGAAACTCGCGACGACGCGGAACTCGGCCTGCACCACCGGCACGATCACCAGCTGGGCGATCCGCTCGAGCGGCTCGATCGTGAACGGCGTCGCGCCGCGATTCCAGCAGCTCACCATCAGCGGTCCCTGGTAGTCGGAGTCGATCAGGCCGACCAGGTTGCCGAGGACGATGCCGTGCTTGTGGCCGAGCCCCGAGCGCGGCAGGAGCATCGCCGCGTAGCCCGGATCGCCGATGTGGATCGCCAGGCCGGTCGGCACCAGCTCGGCAGCGCCCGGCTGCAGCACCAGCGGCGCGTCGACGCAGGCGCGCAGATCGAGGCCGGCGCTGCCGGGCGTGGCGTAGGCCGGCAGCCGCCCGGCCATGCGCGGGTCGAGGATGCGGACGTCGACGCGCGTCACGACGCGGAGCGCGTGCGCTTCGGCGCCGCAGCGATTCGTGTCGCGATCTCGGCGACCAGCTGGCGGGCGAGCGCGAGCTTGCCGGCGCGCGCCAGCTCGCGCGCGCCGTCGGCGTCGATCAGCGTCAGCGCGTTGTCGTCGTGGCCGAAGGTCGCCGGGCCGAGGTTGCCGACGATCAGCGGCACGTTCTTCTTCAGCCGCTTGGCGCTCGCGTTGGCGACGACGTCGCCGCTCTCGGCGGCGAAGCCGACGCAGAACGGCGGCGCCGCGAGCGCCGCGACCGAGGCCAGGATGTCGGGATTCTCGACCAGCGCGAACGACGGCGCGCCCTGACCCGCGACCTTCTTGATCTTGGTCGTCGCGACGCTGGCGACGCGCCAGTCGGCGACTGCGGCGGTGGCGACGAAGACGTCGCTGTCGCCGCGCCGCGGCCAGCGTCGCGGCGTGCATCTCCTGTGCCGTCGTCACGTCGACGCGGCGCACGTGGCGCGGCGTGGCGAGTGCGACCGGACCGGCGATCAACGTGACGTCGGCGCCGGCCTCGGCGGCGGCGCGGGCGATCGCGAAGCCCATCTTGCCGCTCGAGCGGTTGCTCAGGCCGCGCACCGGATCGATCGGCTCGAACGTCGGCCCGGCGGTGACAAGAACGCGCCGGCCGGCGAGCACCTTGGGCTTGGAAGAACGCGATCATCTCGGCGAGCAGCTCGTCGGGCTCGAGCATCCGGCCGTCGCCGAATTCGCCGCACGCCTGGTCGCCGTTCCCAGGCCCGAGCACGGTCGTGCCGTCGGCGACGAGCTGGGCGAAGTTGCGCTGCGTTGCCGGATGGGCCCACATCTCGCGGTTCATCGCCGGCGCGACGAGCAGCGGGCAGCGCTCGATCGGCCGCGCCAGGCAGAGCAGCGAGAGCAGGTCGTCGGCGCGGCCGTGCAGCAGCTTGGCGACGAAATCGGCGCTGGCCGGGGCGATCAGCACCGCGTCGGCCTCGCGCGACAGGTTGATGTGCGCCATGTTGTTGCGCTTCGCGCGCATCCCACTGGCTGGTGTAGACGGTGCGATTGGAGAGCGCCTGCAGCGTCACCGCGGTGATGAACTGCTCGGCCGCCTCGGTCATCACCACCTGCACCGTCGCCCCGGACTTGATCAGCGCCCGTGTCAGCTCGGCGGCCTTGTAGCAGGCGATGCCGCCCGACAGGCCGAGCACGATGTGGCGGCCCGCGAGTTCGGCGGAAGGAGGTACGGACACGGTGTTCACGGGGGCGGGCCGGGGGATTATCGGCGAGCGATCCGCACCGGCCGGCGGTGAGGGCTTGACCCTGTTGTGCGTTCCGACGGCTACCCTTTGCGCCGTGCCGCGACCAGCGGCGCGAGCAGCTCCTCCGCGTCGGCGCCTTGCCAGTCGAGCTCGCCGACGACGGTCTGCACCGGGCGGCCGTCGCGGCCGATCAGCACCGTGCTCGGAAAGACGCGCGGCGTCCAGGCGACCGTCGCGTCGCCGTCGCTGTCGAGCAGGATCGACGGCTTGAACGGCGCATGGTCGAGATAGCTCCGGATCTTGTCGGCGGCCTCGAGGTAGTTGACAGCAGCGACGACGACGCCGTCGCGGCGACGCTGTTCGGCCATCGCCGCCAGCGACGGCATCTCGATCCGGCATGGCTTGCACCAGGTGGCCCAGAAGTTGAGGACGACGACTTTGCCGGCGAGCGCCTCGAGGCGCCAGCGCTTGCCGTCGAGATCGACCAGGTCGAGTGGCGGGGCCGGCCGGTCGGACGGCCAGGGGCGAACCGTGTGCGCCGCTTCGGCGCCGCGCCAGGGCCAGAAGCTGCCGAGCACAAGCGCCGTGGCGCCGGCGACGAACACGCGACGCCCCGTTCGCCGGGGTGCGGTACGTGGATTGCCGGCCATGCGCTGCATTCTGGGCGATCCCGCGGTAAGGTGCGCTCGGCAGGCCGATTCCCCTCAATTTGCGAACGACCCCCGATGGCGAACCCGAAGACACCACGTTTCATCCAGACCTGGCACGCCGACGCGAGCGCCGAGCAGGCGGCGGCACGGGCCGCGCTCGTCGCCGAGCGCGCCAGCGTCGCGCCCAAGTTCTTCTATGACCGGCTCGGCTCGCATCTGTTCGAGGCGATCACCGAGCTGCCCGAGTACTACCCGACCCGCACCGAAGCGGCGATCTTCGCCGTGCACGGCACCGCGATCGCCGAGGCGGTCGGCACGGGCATGGCGCTGATCGATCTCGGCGCCGGCAACTGCGCCAAGGCGGCGTCGCTCTTTCCGCTGCTCGAGCCTGCGCGCTACATCGCCATCGACATCTCGGTCGACTTCCTGCGCGACGCGTTGCGCGAGCTGCAGCGCGAGCAGCCGCAGATCGCGATGGCCGGACTGGGCCAGGACTTCTCGCAACGGCTCGAGCTACCGGCCGAGCTGCTCGGCGACGAACGGCCGGTGTTCTTCTATCCCGGATCGAGCATCGGCAACTTCACGCCCGACGAAGCGCTCGCCTTCCTCGCCCGGATCCGCGCCCAGGCGCAAGGCGGCGGCCTGATCATCGGCGTCGACCTGGTCAAGCCGCGCGCTGTCCTCGAACCCGCTTACGACGACTCGCTCGGCGTCACGGCGGCGTTCAACCGCAACGTCCTCGCCCACCTGAACCGCCTTATCGGCAGCGACTTCGCGCCGCGCCAGTGGCGCCATGTCGCGTTCTTCAACGAGGCGCGGTCGCGGATCGAAATGCATCTCGAGGCGCACCAGGGGCTCACTGTCACCTGGCCGGGCGGCCAGCGCCGGTTCGCCGCGGGCGAGCGCATCCACACCGAGAACTCGTGCAAGTACACGCGCGAGGACTTCGCCACGCTCCTGGTCGCCGCCGGCTTCGCGCCGCCGCGCCACTGGACCGACCCGCAAGGCTGGTTCGCCGTCTTCGTCGCCGACGCGCGCTGACGCACGCGCGAAGGCGCCGCGCCCTCAGTGCTCGGCGAGAAACCTGACGACACGATCGCGCGAGGCGCGCCAGGCGGCGGCATTGCCGCCGACGTGAACGCCCTGCCCTGGATGAACGCCGTTCGGCACGTCCTTCCTGACGCGCACCGGCAGCGCCGAGTCGAAGCCATGCCATGCGCCGGGGTAGCTCTCGATCGCCGGCCGCGGCTCGCCGGCAGCGCGTGCGAGCGCGAGGCACGGCGCCGCGGCGGTCCAGTCGTCGAGCTCGCCGACCAGCATCAGGAGCGGCGCCGACCGGCTCGTAGCCGCGCTTCAGGTCGGCCTCGCAGCCGGGATAGAAGGCGATCGCGAAGGCCGGATGCGTCGTCGCCGTGGCGACGTCGCGGTGGTGCAGGTTGGTCGCCGCGAGTACCGTGCTTGCGCCGTTCGACCAGCCGATCAGGCCGATCCGCCTCGGATCGACGTCGTTGCGCTCGGCCAGGTAGGCGATCGCGCCGAGCGCGTCGAGGCGGCGATTGGCCTGGGTCACGCGACGCCGGCCGACGCGCTGGGTGCAGATCTCCTTTTCGTAGCGCGCCGTCAGCGAGTCGACGACGAGAACGTGCAGGCCGAGGCCGTTGAAAAGCTCGGCGTATTCGCGCATGCGTCGCGACAGCGCGCCGCCCTTGTCGAACGGTCCGTCGCAGCCATGGAACATGGCGATCGCCGGCGCTTGCGCCGCGGCAGCCGGAAAGAAATAGCCGGTGAGGACGACCGGCGCGTTGCCGGCGCCATCGAGGCTCGGGAACGAGACGCGCTCGGCGGCGTTGGCGCAGCGTCGCGAACGCCCACGCCAGGACGGCGAGCAGAACGCGCGCACGACTCATGCCGTGCCGCCGCTCGTTCCGCGAACGGGATCGGCCGCGGCCGATTCGGGCGCCGCGGCGATCGTCGGCGGATCGCGATGGAGTCCGCGCCATCGCGAAGGCATCGACGTAGCGGCCATCGCGCAGCGCATAGCCGCGATGACAGCCTTCGACGACGAAGCCGAACTTGCGGTAGAGCGCGATCGCCGGCGCGTTGTCGGTGTAGACGGTGAGCTCGATCCTCAGCACGCCCATCCAGCGCTCGGCGTAGTCGCACATCGCCTGCATCAGCGCCGTGCCGACGCCCTGGCCTTGCGCTTCCGGCACGACCGAGATGCCGAGCATCATCGCGTGACGCCGCCGCACCGCCGGACCGACCGGATGCAGCCCGGCCGAGCCGACGACCTCGCCGCCGCGCTCGGCCACCAGCGCGAGGTCGAGCTTGCCGGGCGCCAGGTTGTCGCTCAGGCGCGCGCGATGCGCCTCGACGCTGGCGAACGGCATCTGCATCAGGCCGGCGTAGACGGCCGGGTCGTCCATCATCCGGGCGATCGCCGCCGCGTCGTCGGGCCGAGCGCGCCGGATCGTGATCGTCATGCGAGCGCCTCCGCGCAGATTGCGGTAGTGGAGGAAGATCTCGTCGCCTTCGACCTCGCTCGCGATCAGCGCCAGCCGGCGCACGTCGGCGCGATCGAAGCCGGCGCCGTCGACGAGCGTCGGCGCCGCGCCGCCGACGACGAGCGGGCAGAGCGTCACGTGCATCTCGTCGATCGCGTCGGCGGCGAGGAACTGGAACAGCAGGTCGCCGCCCGCCTCGACCAGCAGACGCTCGATGCCGCGCGCCGCGAGCCGCTCGAGGATCCACGCCACCGCGATCTCGCCGCTGCCGGTCCAGCGCCTCGACCTCGGCCGGGAAGCCGGACCGGAACCGACGCGGCGCGCGTGATGAAGAGCGGCCGGATCGCCCGCTCGGCGAGGAACTCGGGCGTCAGCGGCACGTCGAGCGAGCGCGTGACGACGACGTTCCAGACCGGCCGCGAGCAGTTCGCCGCGATCGGCGGCGTCGGGCAGCGACGGATGCGGCCAGTTGCGAAAGGTCGCGCCGCCGACCAGCACCGCGTCGGCCTCGCTGCGCAGCCGGCTCATCCGCGCGTGATCGCGCGCGCTGCCGAAGAACGTGAAGCGGCGTTCCCGCGTGTTGATCCGGCCATCGAGCGATATGGCCGTGTTGCTGACCACCTTCACGGGCGCGGTGCGTCGTCCCGGCCGCGCGTGATCTCGACGCCGGCCCATTCCAGGCCCTGCACCGGCGGGCGCTTGCGAACGCTGACGGTGACGTGGTCGACCAGCGGGTTGCGCAGCGCGACCTCGGCCAGCGTCTCGGCGACGCGCTCGATGAGCAGGAACTCGCGTCCCTGGACGGCATCGATCAGGTCGCCGGCGAGGCGGTAGTCGACGGTGCGCTCGAGGTCGTCGGCAAGCGCCGCGTCGCGCAGCAGCGGACAGTAGAGGCGTGACCTCGACGCGCAGCGATTGCGGCGTCGCGCGCTCGGGGTCGGTGCAGCCGACCCGGCACGGCACCTCGAGTCCTTCGAGGAAAAGCATGTCCATCAGAGGCGCTCCGCGACCCAGCCCTGAACCGACGCGAGCGCTTCGCCGAGGCGCGACGGATCGCTGCCGCCGGCCATCGCCATGTCGGCCTTGCCGCCGCCCTTGCCGCCGACCTGCTGGGCGACGAAGTTGACCAGCTCGCCGGCCTTGACGCGCGCCGTGCTGTCGGCGGTGACGCCGGCGGCGATCTGCACCTGCGCGCCGTCGACCGCGGCGAGGACGACGACCGCCGTCTTGAGCTTGTCCTTGAGCTTGTCGAGCGTGTCGCGCAGCGTCTTGGCATCGGCGCCGTCGAGACGCGCCGCCAGCACCTTGAGCCCCTTGACGTCGATCGCCTGCGCCGCGAGGTCGCCGCCCTGCGACGACGCCAGCCGGCCCTTGAGCGCGGCCAGCTCCTTCTCGAGCGAGCGCACGTGCTCGAGCACCTGGCCAAGCCGCGCCGGCACTTCCGCCGGCGCCGCGCGCAGCGCGCCGGCGAGGCGCTGCACCGTGCCCTCGAGCGACTGCAGATAGGCGAGCGCGTTGGCGCCCGTGACCGCCTCGACGCGGCGGATGCCGGCGGCGACGCCGCTCTCGGCGACGATCTTGAACAGGCCGATGTCGCCGGTGCGCTCGACGTGCGTGCCGCCGCAGAGCTCGCGGCTCGAGCCGATGTCGAGCACGCGCACCTCGTCGCCGTACTTCTCGCCGAAGAGCATCATCGCGCCGAGCTTTTGCGCATCGTCGATCGCCATGACGCGCGCGCTGGGTGGCGTGGTTGGCCAGGATCTCGGCGTTGACGATCTGCTCGACGCGGCGGATCTGCTCGTCGGTCAGCGGCGCGTTGTGGGTGAAGTCGAAGCGCGTCTTGTCGGCGTCGACGAGCGAGCCCTTCTGCTGCACGTGGCCGCCGAGGACTTCGCGCAGCGCCTTGTGCATCAGGTGCGTGGCGCTGTGGTTGCGCACCGTCTTCGCGCGCCGCTCGCCGTCGACCTTCGCGGTCAGCGTGTCGCCGACCTTGATCTCGCCCTCGACGACGCGGCCTTCGTGGCCGAACACCGCCGCCTGGATCTTGACCGTGTCCTCGACCAGCATGCGCGAGGTCGCGTTCCTCAGCTCGCCGGTGTCGCCGACCTGGCCGCCCGACTCGGCGTAGAACGGCGTCTGGTCGAGGACGACGACCGCATCGTCGCCGGCGCGGGCCGACGTCGCGGCGCTGCCGTCGACGTAGATCGCGACGACCTTGGCGTCGTCGTGGGCGAGTCGCTCGTAGCCGTGGAAGGTGGTCGCGGCGCCGGCGTACTCGAGGCCTTGCGCGACCTTGAACTTGCCGGCGGCGCGCGCCTGCTCGCGCTGGCGCGCCATCGCGACCTCGAAGCCGGCGGTGTCGACGGCGACGCCGCGCTCGCGGCAGACGTCGGCGGTGAGGTCGAGCGGGAAGCCGTAGGTGTCGTGCAGCTTGAAGGCGACGTCGCCGCCGAGGACGCGCTCGCCCGTCGCCGGCAGCGCGGCGATCGCCGCCTCGAGGATCTCCATGCCGTTGGCGATGGTCTGGAAGAAGCGCTCCTCTTCCTGGCGCAGGACGTCGGTGGCGCGCTGGCCTGTCGCGGCGCAGCTCGGGATAGGCGTCGCCCATCTCGGCGGCGAGGTCGGCGACGAGCTTGTGGAAGAAGGGCTTCCTGCGCGCCGAGCTTGTAGCCGTGGCGGATCGCGCGCCGCGTGATCCGGCGCAGCACGTAGCCGCGCCCCTCGTTGCCCGGAATGACGCCGTCGACGACGGTGAAGGTGCAGGCGCGGATGTGGTCGGCGATGACCTTGAGCGACGGCGAGTCCGTTGTCAGCGTCGCCGGCGCCGGCCGCGTCGACGACGCGCTTGGCGGCGCGCGAGCAGGATCACGAACAGGTCGATCTCGTAGTTCGAGTGCACGTGCTGCAGCACCGCCGTCAGCCGCTCGAGGCCCATGCCGGTGTCGACGCTCGGCTTCGGCAGCTTGTGCATCACCCCCGCTTCGTCGCGGTTGAACTGCATGAAGACGTTGTTCCAGATCTCGATGTAGCGGTCGCCGTCTTCGTCGGGCGAGCCGGGCGGGCCGCCCGCGATGCCGGCGCCGTGGTCGTAGAAGATCTCGCTGCACGGGCCGCACGGGCCGGTGTCGCCCATCATCCAGAAGTTGTCGGAGGCGAAGCGCGCCGCCCTTGTTGTCGCCGATGCGGACGATGCGCTCGGCCGGCAGGCCGATCTCGTTCTTCCAGATGTCGTAGGCCTCGTCGTCCTCGGCGTAGACGGTCGCCCAGAGCTTGTCGGCCGGCAGCTTGTAGACCTCGGTGAGCAGCTCCCAGGCGAACTTCAGCGCGTCCTTCTTGAAGTAGTCGCCGAAGGAGAAGTTGCCGAGCATCTCGAAGAAGGTGTGGTGGCGCGCGGTGTAGCCGACGTTCTCGAGGTCGTTGTGCTTGCCGCCGGCGCGGATGCACTTCTGCGCCGTCGCCGCGCGCACGTAGGGCCGCTTGTCGAAGCCGAGGAAGACGTCCTTGAACTGGTTCATCCCGGCGTTGGTGAACAGCAGCGTCGGGTCGTCGCCGGGAACGACCGGGCTCGACGGCACGACCGTGTGGCCCTTCGACTCGAAGAACTTGAGGAACGTCGAACGGATCTCGGAGGCTTTCACGACAACACTTTCAGCGCGGCGATTCGGGCCGCCGGGGTCGGGGAGGCCGAAGGATATCGGCACGAGCCGGCGATTGTCCGGCACA
>CAVXZM010000013.1:0-416849 GCA_963766315.1 uncultured beta proteobacterium | reverse complement strand
CTTCGTCGGATGTGACGGCTGCTCCTAGATGTGCAGCCAGGCGAGAAAGCCAACCGCCATGCCGAGCGTTGCCAGGCCGTAGACGCCGTACTGCAGCTGCAGGCTCCTGGTGAGCAGCGCGATGGCCGCGAGGGCGATGGAGACCTGCAGCGCCGTCGTCGCCTGGGCCCAGCGGTGATGCACGTGCATCTGCGCTTCGCTCTTCTCGTCCCAGTCCGTGGCCTCGGCTTCCAGCTTGTCGGCCGCCAGCTTGATCTCGGCCTTCTCCGCCTTGTAGCGGTCGATTTCCTTCAGGTAGCCCGGCTTCTTGTCATCGGCCACCAGCACTGCTGCCAGCTCCGACAGGTTCTGCTTGCTGCTCTTGGCCTGGTAGTAGTTCCACTGGTTGGACGCTTCGGTCTTGCGTGATCGCCGCGTTGTTCTTGTACAGGCCGGCGTTGGCCTGGGTCAGCGCCGGCCATATAGCCGAAGATCGCGCCCACCGTGGCGATCACGGCGGTGAACATCGCCACCTGGTTGGTGAGGCTGCCGCCGCCGACGCCGTGGTGGCCTTCGGCCGCGTGCTCCGCCGCATGCTCCAGCGCGTGGTCGTGCGGTCCGTGCACGTGGAAACCGTCTACCTGACATTTGAATCCTCCCGGATGATCAGTTGCTGGTAGGTGGTGAAGGCCGTAGCGAACGCCGTCGGCCGGCTCTGGTGCGGCTCGCGCGTAGTATACGTGAACCGGCTTTCGCTGCCAAGCTGAGAAGAGGAATTGCCGGCCGAGGAACTCGGCGTCGATCTCGGTCAGCGGCAGCTCCTCGGCGAGCGGCAGGGCGAGGGCGTAGATCTGCGCGCCGCCGATGGAGCGTAGACGCAAGGCGCCGCCGGCCGCGAGCGCGAGCGCTTCGTCGAGCGATAGCGCGACTTCGGCGCCCGCCGCGCAAAAGCTGATGTGGCGTGGTACGACGATGTTGGTGCGGCCGGGCAGGGCGCGGCCGATCAAATCCCGGGTCTTTCAACCCATCACGATCGGCGCGCCCATCGTGATCCGCTTGAAGCGCGGCAGGTCGTCGGGAAGGTGAACCAGCAGCTCGCCCGAACGGCCGTTTTCACCGTCACGCGGGCGACGGCGGCGATCAGGCTGACGAGGGGGCGCCAGCGTGGGCCAGGATCTGACGCCGCCGCGGCCGCGATAATCGTGACCGTCCAGCCCTTCGAGAACCGCCTTGAAATCGCCTCCTCGCCGCCGACTCTGAAGCGCTCGCCGCCTGGCGCGCCGCCGCCCAAGCTCAGCGCCCGGCGGCGACGTCGCCGCGCTGAACTGGAACACGCCCGACGGCATCGCCGTCAAGCCGCTGTACACCGCGGCCGACCTGGAGGGCTTGCCGACGCCGACACGCTGCCCGGCTTCGAGCCGTTCGTGCGCGGCCCGCAGGCGACGATGTACGCGGTGCGGCCCTGGACCATCCGCCAGTACGCCGGGTTCTCCACCGCCGAGGAGTCCAACGCCTTCTACGCAAGGCGCTGGCCGGCGGCGGCCAGGGGATCTCGGTCGCCTTCGACCTGGCCACCCACCGCGGCTACGACTCCGACCACCCGCGCGTCGGGCGACGTCGGCAAGGCCGGCGTGGCCATCGATTCGGTCGAGGACATGAAGATCCTCTTCGACGGGATCCCGCTCGACAAGGTCTCGCGTCTCGATGACCATGAACGGCGCGGTGCTGCCGGTGCTGGCCGGCTACATCGTCGCGGCCGAGGAACAGGGCGTGGCGCAGGACAAGCTTTCCGGGACCATCCAGAACGACATCCTCAAGGAGTTCATGGTCCGCAACACCTACATCTATCCGCCCGAGCCGTCGATGCGGATCGTCGGCCGACATCATCGAGTACACGGCCAAGCACATGCCGAAGTTCAACTCGATCTCGATCTCCGGCTATCACATGCAGGAGGCGGGCGCGAACCAGGCGCTGGAGCTGGCGTTCACGCTGGCCGACGGCAAGGAGTACGTGAAGACCGCGCTGGCCAAGGGCCTGGACGTCGACGAGTTCGCCGGCCGGCTCAGCTTCTTCTTCGCGATCGGCATGAACTTCTACCTCGAAGTCGCCAAGCTGCGCGCGGCGCGGCTGCTCTGGTGGCGGATCATGAAGGGCTTCGGCGCCAAGAAGCCCAAGTCGATGATGCTGCGCACCCACTGCCAGACCTCGGGCTGGTCGCTCACCGAGCAAGACCCGTACAACAACGTCGTGCGCACGACGATCGAGGCCATGGCCGCGGTGTTCGGCGGCACGCAGTCGCTGCACACCAACTCGCTTCGACGAGGCCATCGCGCTGCCCACCGACTTCTGCGCGCGGATCGCCCGCAACACGCAGCTCATCATCCAGGAAGAGACGCACATCTGTCACGTCGTCGACCCGTGGGCCGGCAGCTACATGATGGAGAAGCTCACGCAGGACATGGCCGACGCGGCCTGGGCGATCATCGAGGAGGTCGAGGCGATGGGCGGCATGACCAAGGCCGTCGACTCGGGCTGGGCCAAGCTCAAGATCGAGGCGTGCGCCGCGGAGAAGCAGGCGCGGATCGACTCGGGCAAGGACGTGATCGTGGGCGTGAACAAGTACCGGCTCGACGAGGAAGACGCGGTCGACATCCGCGAGATCGACAACGCTGCCGTGCGCGACAACGCAGATCGCGCGGCTGCAAGCAGCTGCGCGCCGGCGCGACGACGCCGGCGGTGCGAGCACGCGCTCGCACGCGCTGACCGACTGCGCCGCAGGCGGCGAGGGCAACCTGCTCGACCTCGTCGATCCAGGCGATGCGCGCTGCGCGCCACCGTCGGCGAGGTCTCCGACGCGCTGGAAGCAGGTCTGGGGCCGGTTCCGCGCCGACACCCAGATGATCTCCGGCGTCTACGCCGCGGCCTACGACAGCGCCGCACGGCTGGGAAGACCTGCAAGGACGAGGTCGCGGCCTTCGCCGACGCCGAGGGCCGGCGCCCGCGCGTGATGATCGCCAAGCTCGGCCAGGACGGG
Organism: uncultured beta proteobacterium; assembly: GCA_963766315.1. Classification (GTDB taxonomy): domain Bacteria; phylum Pseudomonadota; class Gammaproteobacteria; order Burkholderiales; family Burkholderiaceae_C; genus Schlegelella_A. The sequence goes on along the minus strand of CAVXZM010000013.1, from coordinate 413,835 downwards.
CACGACCGCGGCGCCAAGGTCGTCGCCACGCGCCTTCGCCGACCTCGGCTTCGACGTCGACATCGGCCCGCTGTTCCAGACCCCCGAGGAATGCGCGCGCCAGGCGATCGAGAACGACGTGCCACGCGGTCGGCGTCTCGACGCTCGCCGCCGGCCACAAGACGCTGGTGCCGGCGCTGATCGAGGCGCTGCAGCAAGCAGGGCGCCGACGACATCGTCGTCTTCGTCGGCGGCGTGATCCCGCGCAGGACTACGACTTCCTGTACGAGGCCGGCGTCAAGGGCATCTTCGGCCCCGGCACGCCGATCCCGGCGAGCGCGAAGGACGTGCTCGAGCAGATCAAGCGCTCGCTCGCCGAGCACCGCGCGGCGGCGCCGCGTCGCGATGCTGCCGCCCGCTGATCAAGCCCTGCTCGACGCGGTGCTCACCGCTCCGGGCGAGCCGCAGCGACGCGCGGTGGCCAAGGCGATCACGCTGCTCGAGTCGACCCGCGCCGACCATCGCCAGCGCGCCGACGCCTTGCTCGACCGCCTTGCCCGAGCCCGGCCAGCCGGCGTTTCGGATCGGCGTCTCGGGCGTTCCCGGGGTCGGCAAGTCGACCTTCATCGAGGCCCTCGGCCTGCACCTGATCGGCCAGGGCGACGCGTCGCGGTGCTCGCGGTCGATCCGCTCGAGCGTCTCCGGCGGCTCGATCCTCGGCGACAAGACCCGCATGGAGCGACTCTCGGTCGACCCCGGCGCGTTCATCCGGCCGAGCCCGACGGCGGCACGCTCGGCGGCGTCGCCGAGGAGACGCGCGAGGCGATGCTGCGTGTGCGAGGCCGCGGGCTACGACATCGTCCTCGTCGAGACCGTCGGCGTCGGCCAGAGCGAGACGGCGGTCGCCGGCATGACCGACATGTTCGTGCTCCTGCAACTGCCCAACGCCGGCGACGACCTGCAGGCGATCAAGAAGGGCGTGATGGAGCTGGCCGACCTCGTCGTCATCAACAAGGCCGATCTCGATCCGACGGCGGCGGCGCGCGCCGTCGGCCAGATCGAATCGGCGCTCCATCTCGTCGCCCGTCGCGCCGGCGACGCCTGGACGCCGCAGGTGATGGCGACGAGCGCGCTCGCCGCCGACCAGGTCGCCGCCTCTGGCAGGTCGTCGCGCGTTTCGGGCGGCACAGCAACGCGCAGCGGCGCCGTTCGCACGAGCGCCGCCGCGGCCAGGCGCGCGCCTGGATGTGGGAGCGCATCGACAGCGGCCTGCGCCAGCGTTTCCGGCCGCATCCCGCAGGTGCGAGCGCCAGCTTGCCGATACCCTCGCGCCGCGGTCGAGGCCGGCCGGCTGCCGGTGTCGGTCGCGGCGCGGCGCCTGCTCGACGAGCGCCGGCCGTCGACGCGGCACGAATCGACCCATTGATCGAAGGACCCACGACCCATGCACGACATCATCCACCAGCTCGAAGCCAAGCGCGCCGCGCGCCCGCCTCGGCGGCGGCCAGAAGCGCATCGACGCGCAGCACGCCAAGGGCAAGCTCACCGCGCGCGAGCGCATCGACCTGCTGCTCGACGCCGACACGTTCGAGGAATGGGACATGTTCGTCGAGCACCGCTGCACCGACTTCGGCATGGAGGCCAACCGATCCCCGGCGACGGCGTCGTCACCGGCTACGGCATGATCAACGGCCGGCTGGTCTTCGTCTTCAGCCAGGACTTCACCGTCTTCGGCGGCTCGCTCTCCGAAGCGCACGCCGAGAAGATCTGCAAGGTGATGGACCAGGCGATGAAGGTCGGCGCGCCGGTGATCGGCCTCAACGACTCGGGCGGCGCGCGAATCCAGGAAGGCGTCGCCTCGCTCGGCGGCTACGCCGAGGTGTTCCAGCGCAACGTCCTCGCCTCGGGCGTCGTGCCGCAGATCAGCATGATCATGGGCCCGTGCGCCGGCGGCGCGGTGTACTCGCCGGCGATGACCGACTTCATCTTCATGGTCAAGGACAGCTCCTACATGTTCGTCACCGGCCCCGAGGTGGTGAAGACGGTGACGCACGAGGAGGTGAGCGCCGAGGACCTCGGCGGCGCGCTCTCGCACACCACCAAGAGCGGCGTCGCCGACCTCGCGTTCGAGAACGACGTCGACGCGCTCGTGATGCTGCGCCGCTTCTTCGACTACCTGCCGCTCAACAACCGCGAGAAGGCGCCGCGCCTGCCGAGCGACGACCCGGCCGAGCGGATCGACCTGTCGCTCGACACGCTGGTTCCCGACCACCCGAACAAGCCGTACGACATGAAGGAGCTGATCCTGAAGATGGTCGACGACGGCGACTTCTTCGAGCTCCAGCCCGACCACGCGAAGAACATCGTCATCGGCTTCGGCCGGATGGACGGCGCAGCGGTGGGCATCGTCGCCAACCAGCCGCTGGTGCTCGCCGGCTGCCTCGACATCAAGAGCTCGATCAAGGCGGCGCGCTTCGTCCGCTTCTGCGACGCCTTCAACATCCCGGTGATCACCTTCGTCGACGTTCCCGGCTTCATGCCCGGCACGGCGCAGGAGTACGGCGGCATCATCAAGCACGGCGCCAAGCTGCTGTTACGCCTACGCCGAGTGCACGGTGCCGAAGATCACCGTCATCACGCGCAAGGCCTACGGCGGCGCCTACGACGTGATGAGCTCCAAGCACCTGCGCGGCGACGTCAACTTCGCCTGGCCGAACGCCGAGATCGCGGTGATGGGCGCCAAGGGAGCGGTGGAGATCATCTTCCGCGACGAGAAGGGCGACCCCGACAAGCTCGCCGCGCGCGAGGCCGAGTACAAGGCCAAGTTCGCCAATCCGTTCATCGCCGGCGCGCGCGGCTACATCGACGACGTGATCCAGCCGCACGAGACGCGCAAGCGCATCTGCCGCTCGCTGGCGATGCTGGCCGACAAGAAGATCGACAATCCGTGGCGCAAGCACGGCAACATTCCGCTGTGAGCCGCAGGCCGCGCCATGTTCAAGAAGATCCTGATTGCCAACCGCGGCGAGATCGCCTGCCGCGTCATCAAGACCGCGCGCAAGATGGGCATCGCGACGGTCGCGGTCTATTCCGACGCCGACCGCGACGCGCTCCACGTCGAGCTCGCCGACGAGTCGGTCTTCATCGGCGCCGCGCCGAGCCGCGAGTCCTACCTGTCGATGGACAAGATCATCGCCGCCTGCAAGCAGACCGGCGCCGAGGCGGTCCATCCCGGCTACGGCTTCCTGTCGGAGAACGAGGTCTTCGCCCGCCGCGTCGAGGAAGAGGGCATCGTCTTCATCGGCCCGAAGCACGAGTCGATCGCGGCGATGGGCGACAAGATCGCCTCCAAGAAGCTCGCCGGCGCGGCGAAGGTGCAACACGATCCCCGGGCTACAACGAGGCGATCGAGAGCGCCGAGCTCGCGGTCGAGATCGCGCGGAAGATCGGCTACCCGGTGATGATCAAGGCCTCGGCCGGCGGCGGCGGCAAGGGCCTGCGCGTCGCCTACGACGACAGCCAGGCGGCGGAAGGCTTCGTCTCGTGCCGCAACGAGGCCAAGGCCAGCTTCGGCGACGACCGCGTCTTCATCGAGAAGTTCGTCGAGGAGCCGCGCCACATCGAGATCCAGGTGCTCGGCGACGCGCACGGCAACTGCGTCTACCTGTGGGAGCGCGAGTGCTCGATCCAGCGCCGGCACCAGAAGGTGATCGAGGAGGCGCCCAGCCCGTTCCTCGACGACAAGACGCGCAAGGCGATGGGCGAGCAGGCGGTCGCGCTCGCCAAGGCGGTGAACTACCAGTCGGCCGGCACGGTCGAGTTCGTCGTCGGCAAGGACAAGAGCTTCTACTTCCTCGAGATGAACACGCGGCTGCAGGTCGAGCATCCGGTCACCGAATCGATCACCGGGCTCGACCTGGTCGAGCAGATGATCCGCGTCGCCGCCGGCGAGAAGCTCGCCTTCGCGCAGGACCAGATCCCGAAGCAAGGGCTGGGCGATCGAATGCCGCATCAACGCCGAGGACCCGGTGCGCGGCTTCCTGCCGAGCACCGGCCGGCTGGTCATGTTCCGCCCGCCGAGCAGAGCCTGCGCGCGGGCACGCCGCAGCCGGCGGGCACGCCGGGGATCCGCGTCGACACCGGCGTCTACGAAGGCGGCGAGATCGCGATCCACTACGACTCGATGATCTGCAAGCTGATCGCCTGCGGCCCCGATCGCGCGAGCGCGATCGCGACCATGCGCGATGCGCTGAACGGCTTCGTCATCCGTGGTGTCGCGAGCAACCTCGCGTTCCAGGCGGCGCTGCTCGGTCATCCGCGCTTCGCGACCGGCGACTTCACTACCGGCTTCATCGCCGAGGAATATCCGCACGGCTTCGGCGCGGTGACGGTCGCGCACCGTGACCGCGATTTCCTGCTCGCGCTCGCGGCGGCGTTCGAGCGCCGCCTGCTCGCGCGCTCGTCGGGCTTGACCGGCCAGCTGCCCGGCCACGAGCTGCGCCTCGGCGAGCAGTTCGTCGTCGTCGAGATCGACGCGGCCGGCCAGCGCAGCGCGACGCCGGTCGAGGTACGCGTCGGCGGCGGCGACTACCTCGTGAGCCTCGGCGGGCGAACGCACCGGATCTCGTTCGCGAGCTCGCTCGCCGATATCGGCGTGCACGGCAGCATCGACGGCGCGCCGTTTCGGGCCCAGATCGAACGCGCCGGTCTCGGCGTTGCGCGTCGCCCACGACGGCGCGCGGATCGAGGTGCGGGTGATGACGCCGCGTGCCGCCGAGCTGCATGCGCTGATGCCGTTCAAGCCGCCGCCCGACCTGTCGCGCTTCCTGCTCTCGCCGATGCCGGGGCTGCTGGTCGCGGTCGCGGTCGAAGTCGGACAGAAGGTGCGCACCGGCGAGCGGCTGGCGGTGATCGAGGCGATGAAGATGGAGAACATCGTCGTCGCCGCGCACGACGGCGTGGTCGCGCGGGTCGTCGCGACGCCGGGCGAAAGCGTCGCGGTCGACGAGGTGATCCTCGAGTTCGCGGTGAGCGAGGCTGCGCCATGAGTGGCGCGGCCGCACGTCCGTTCAACGTCCTGGGCCTGCAGCAGATCGCGATCGGCGGCACGAGCAAGGCGGCGCTGCGCGAGCTCTGGGTCGACAGGCTCGGCCTCGCGCTCACGGGCACTTTTCGCTCCGAGCGCGAGAACGTCGACGAAGACATCTGCGCCCTCGGCAGCGGCCTGGCCCGGGTCGAGGTCGACCTGATGGAGCCGATCGATGCCGACGCGAAGCCGGCGGTGCACGCGACGCCGCTCAACCACGTCGGCCTCTGGATCGACGACCTGCGCGGCGCGGTCGCCTGGCTCGAGGCGAACGGCGTTCGCTTGGCGCCGGGCGGGATCCGTCCCGGCGCCGCCGGTCACGACATCTGCTTCATCCACCCGAAGGCGAACGACGCGTTTCCGATCGCCGGCTAGGGCGTGCTGATCGAACTGGTCCAGGCGCCGCCCGACGTGATCGCTGCATGGCGCGCCGCGCAAGGGAAGACCGCGCGATGACGGTTCACGCGATCCTGAAGATGGGCGATCCGCGTCTCTTGCGCGTCGCCCGTCCGGTCGAGCAGTTCGGCACGGCCGAGCTGCGAACCCTCGTCGCCGACATGTTCGAGACGATGCACGCGGTCCACGGCGCCGGCCTCGCCGCGCCGCAGATCGGTGTCGATCTGCAACTCGTCATCTTCGGCTTCAGCCAGAACGACCGTTATCCCGACGCGCCGCCGGTCCCCGAGACGGTGCTGCTCAATCCGACCATCGAAGCGATCGGCAGCGACGAGGAAGAGGGCTGGGAAGGGTGTCTGTCGGTGCCGGGACTGCGCGGCATCGTGCCGCGCTGGGCACGCATCCGCTACCGCGGCGTCGACCTCGCGGGCCGGCCGATCGAGCGCGAGGCCGACGGCTTTCACGCCCGCGTCGTCCAGCACGAGTGCGATCATCTGGTGGGCAAGCTCTACCCGATGCGGATCCGCGACTTCGGCCGATTCGGCTTCACCAGCGTCCTGTTTCCCGAGCTCGAGAGCGTGAGCGACGATTGATACGCTTGTAAAGGAACGTGTCGCGACGGCGCTCAGGTCGGCACGAGCCGGGCGCCGGGCGTTGAAGGAGCCAGGCGCGCGAGCGGCGAGGTTCGTCGCGCGGCGCAACGCGGAGATCGACATGCAGACCTCAACCGATCGCGACGATTGCCGTGCCGGCGGCCCGGGATGGCTCGCGCGCTGGTTGGCGCTGACCGCAATGGCGCTCCTGGGCCTCGTCGTCGCGCTGCCCGACCACGCGCAGGCGCAGGCGCAGGGCGAAGCTCCCGCCGCCGACCCGCCGAGCCGGGCGGCGCGCCTGAGCGAGGTCAGCGGCCAAGTCTGGCTCTACAACCCCGACAACAATGAATGGGCGAGCGCTGCGCTCAACCAGCCGCTCACTACCGGCGACCGCATCGCCACCGACAACGACGGCCGGGCCGAAATCACTCTCGGCACGACGACGCTTCGTCTCGACGCGACGAGCGAGCTCGAGATCGCCCGTCTCGACGACGCGCGCTACGCCGTCCGCCTCCAGAGCGGCAGCGTCGCCGCGCGGGTGCGCAATGCGCAGGCGCTCGGCGAGTTCGAGCTCGCCACCGACGAGGGGAGTTTTCGCCTTCAGGCTGTCGGTCGCTATCGCTTCGACCGCGCCGAGCAGACCAGCGACGTGACGGTCTACGAGGGCCAGGCGATCTACGAGAACCGCAATACCGCGCTGCCGGTCGCCGCTGGCCAGCACGCGCAGTTCTGGGTCGACGCCGCCGGCGTGCCGCAGTACGCGATGGTGGAGCCGGTGCGTGACGCCTTTTCCGCCTGGAACGACGAGCGCGATCGCGACGCCGAGCGTGTCGCCGCGCCGCGCTACGTCTCGCCCGAGATGACCGGCGCCGAGGACCTCGATCGCTATGGCCAGTGGCAGCAGACGCCCGACTACGGGCCGATCTGGGTGCCGGCGGCGGTACCGGTCGGCTGGGCGCCGTACAGCACCGGCCATTGGGCCTGGGTCCGGCCGTGGGGATGGACCTGGGTCGACGATCAGCGCTGGGGCTTCGCGCCGTTCCATTACGGCCGCTGGGTCAACTATCGCAATGCCTGGTGCTGGGCGCCGGGCACCTACGTCGCCCGACCGGTCTATGCGCCGGCGCTGGTCGCGTGGGTCGGCGGTCCGCGCGTTGGCGTCTCGATCACGGTCGCCGGCGGCGCGCCGGTCGGCTGGTTCCCGCTCGCGCCGCACGAGGTCTACGTGCCGAGCTACCGTGCCAGCACGCGCTATGTGCGCGCGGTCAACTTCACGCACGTCACCAACGTCACCACGATCACGACGATCGTCAGCAACCGCCATGGCGAGGCCGACCGGCGCGAGTTCGCGAATCGCCACTTCGAGCACGCGGTGACGTTCGTGCCGGCCGACGTGATGACGCGCCGGCAGCCGGTCGGGCCGGCCGCTGCGCGCTTCCGCAACGATCCGCAGGTGCGCGCCTTGGTCGCCGAAGGCCGGCCGGCGCCGGTGCTGACCGCGCCGCCCGTGGCGGCGCCGCCGGTGGTCGCGCGGGCGTCCGAAGGTCGGCCGCCGCCGCGGCCGCCGTGGGCCGCTCGTCCTCCGGCAACGCAAACCCGCGTCCCGGCAGCGCCCCCTGCGGTCGCCACGGCGCCGTCGCGCATGACGCCGCCGTCGCCCGCGGGGGCGACGACGCCACCCCACACCACGCCCGCCACCCGCCGTCGCGCCACCGCTGCGAGGCGCTCCGGGCCCGAGCGCGACCGTGCCGGGCGCCGCGGCGGCGCCACCGGCCGTCGCTGCCGCGCCGCCGCGCGTGGTGCCGCCATCGCGCGTGGTCCCGCCGTCGCCGGTGCAGCGCAGCGCGCAGTCGGGTGAACCGACGGCGCGTCCGGGCCACGCGCCGCGCGACGGCCGTGTCCCGACCGAAGTCGCCGGCACGCCGCCAGCGAGCCCGAATCCGGTCGTGCGGCTTCCCAACCCGGGCGTCACCGAGGCCGGAGGCACGCGTCACCCTGATCGCGGCGCTCCGCCGCGCGGCGCTAACGGTGGCCGCGCTGTCGAGGTCGCGCAACCGGCACCGCCCGTCAATCGCCTGCCCGAGCCGGCAGCCGTCGCGGTGCCGCCGCGGCCGGCCGAGGGACAGCGACCGCCCGGCGAGTCGAAGATGACGCGTCCCGAGACGCCGCGGCACGACGAGCAGCGGCGCGACGTGCCGCGCGAGGCGATGAACGAGAAGCAGCGCTGACGCTGCCGACGCTCCGTGCTGCCCGCTACTTGAGAAGCGGCGCGAGCACCGGCCAGACGTTGGCGAGGATCGTCGGGTGGGCGCTCGCGAGCGGGTGGATCCGGTCGGCCTGGAACATCGCCTCCGCCTGCGGTCCGTCGGCGACGCCCTTCAGCATGAACGGCACCAGCGCCGCGCCCTCGGCGTGGGCGACTTCGGCGAACAGCGCGGCGAAGCGATCGCCGTAGGCGCGGCCGTAGTTGGGCGGGCAGCTGCATGCCGATGATCAGCACCTTGGCGCCGGCCGCCTTGGCCAGGCGCGCCATCTGCGGCGAGGTTGGCGCGCGTCGCATCGAGCGGCAGGCCGCGCAGCGCGTCGTTGGCGCCGAGCTCGAGGATCACGAGTCCCGGCTTGTGCTCGCGCAGGAGCGAGGGCAGGCGCGCCAGGCCGCCCGCAGTGGTGTCGCCGCTGATGCTCGCGTTGACGACGTCGGCGCCGATGTGCTCCTGCGCCAGCCGCGCATCGAGCAGCGCGACCCAGCCGCTGCCGCGGGCGAGACCGTATTCGGCCGAGAGGCTGTCGCCGACGACGAGGATCTTGCGCGTCGCGGCCGCGGCGCCGAACGAGGGCATCGCCAGCAGCGCCGCGGCCGAGGCGAGGGCCACGCTACAGTCGGCGAGCCAGCGCCGGCGCGTCAGCGCTTTCTCGAGAAGCACAACCACCTTCATGTCCGAACCGATCATCGCCGTCGAGCGCCTGACCAAGCGCGTCCAGGACTCGACCGGCACGCTGACGATTCTCCACGAGATCGATTTCACCCTGCCGCCGCAGCGCTCGGTGGCGATCGTCGGCGCCTCGGGATCGGGCAAGAGCACGCTGCTCTCGCTGATCGCCGGGCTCGACACGCCGACGACGGGCACGGTGCGGCTCGCCGGCATCGACCTGTTCGCGCTCGAGCGAGGACGAGCGCGCCGCGGTGCGCGCCGCCAAGGTCGGCTTCGTCTTCCAGAGCTTCCAGCTGCTCGGCAATCTCAACGCGCTCGAGAACGTGATGCTGCCGCTCGAGCTGCAGGGTCGCGCCGACGCCCGATCGCTCGCCACCGAGATGCTGCGTCGCGTCGGCTTGAGCGAGCGGCTGCGCCACTATCCGCGCGTGCTCTCGGGCGGCGAGCAGCAGCGCGTCGCGCTGGCGCGCGCCTTCGTCGTCCGGCCGGCGCTGCTGCTCGCCGACGAGCCGACCGGCAGCCTCGACTTCGCCACCGGCGAGACCGTGATGGCGCTGATGCTCGAGCTCAACCGCGAGGCCGGAACGACGCTGGTCCTGGTCACGCACGACACGGCGCTGGCCGCGCGCTGCGATCAGCAGCTGCGGATCGAGGCCGGGCGCGTCAGCGTCGAGCGCGCCGGCCCTGACCTAGCTGACTCTCAGTTCGAGAACTTGTAGTCGGTCTTCGCCTTGGCGCGCAGCTCGTCGCGGAAGGCGGTCGCCTTCTGCTGGGTCAGGCGCTGGACGATCTGCGGCTTGACGTCGGCAAGCGGCGGGAACTGGGCCGCGCGCGTGTCCTCGAGCATGATGATGTGGTAGCCGAACTGGGTCTTCACCGGCACCTGCGGTGTACTCGCCCTTCTTGAGCGCGACCAGCGCCTGCGAGAACTCGGGCACGTACGACGACGGGCTGGCGAAATCGAGATCGCCGCCGTTCGGCGCCGACCCCGGATCCTTCGAGTTCTTCTTGGCCAGCTCGGCGAAGTTGCCGCCGGCCTTGAGCTGGGCGATCATCGCCTTGGCGTCGTCTTCCTTCTCGACCAGGATGTGGCGCGCCTTGTATTCGGTGCCGCTCGACTGGGCCTTGAACTTGTCGTATTCGGCCTGGACCTCGGCGTCGCTGACGGCGGACTTCTTCTCGACGTCCTGCGACAGCAGCCCGATCAGGATGCTCTGGCGTGCGATCTCCATCTGCGACTTGAAGTCGGCCGACGCGGCCAGGCCGCGGCGCTCGGCTTCCTGGCTCAGGATCTCGTCGGTGACGACCTTGTCGCGCACCAGCTTGTCGAGATCGGGCGGCAGTTGCTGGCCGCGCTGGGTGGCCTGCTTCTGCACCTGCGTGACGATCGCATCGACGCGTGCCTTCGGCACCGGCTTGCCGTTGACGACGGCGATGTTTTGCGCCTGGACGGCGAGCGGCGCCAGGCCGGCGGCCGCGAGGACGATGCTCGCGGCGAAAAAAGTCTTCTTCATGAAACGTGCCTTTCGGGCGGGCGTGTTGAGGAGGGAACGGGGATCGCTCGATGGCGCCGGGTCGGCGTGCCCGCGGTCAGCGGGGCTCGGGAGCGCGGGCGTCGATTGCCAGGGCGTGAATGCCGCGCGGCATCAGCGTGAGCAAGGCATCATATACGAGCCGATGGCGGGCGACCCGCGACAGGCCGGCGAAGCGCGGGCTGGTGATGGCGACGCTGAAGTGGCGCCCTTCGCGCGCGCCGGCATGGCCGGCGTGCAGGTGGCTGTCGTCGACGACGGCGAGCGATTCCGGGGCGAGCGCGGCACGCAGCGCCGCCTCGATCTCCGCCGCCGACACGCTCACCGCGAATCCTGGCCGACTCGCGCTGCCGGCAGCGCCGCGCCCGATTCGGGCGGATGCTCCTCGTCTTTCAGGAAGCGGGCGATGTAGAAGCCCTGCGCGACCATGAACACGAGCATCAGCCCGGTCAGGCCGAAGACCTTGAAGGTCGCCCAGACCGAGGTCGAGTAGTTGTAGGCGACGTAGAGGTTGGCCACGCCCATCAGGACGAAGAAAGGATCCAGGCCAGGTTCAGCCGCTGCCAGACCGGCTTGGGCAGCTCGAGCTGCTGGCCGACGATCACCTGCAGCAGGTTCTTGCCGAACACCACCTGGCTGACCCACAGCGCCGCGGCCATGGCCCAGTCGAGCGCGCTCGGCTTCCACTTGATGAAGGTCGGGTTGTGGAACCAGATCGTCGCTCCGCCGAGCACGGCGATCAGGCCGAACGTGACCCAGAGCATGGTGTCGACCTTCTTGCGCGCATGAGCAGCAGGCCGGTGATCTGGAGCAGCGTCGCGATGATGACGACGACCGTCGCCAGCAGCACCGGCGCCTCGTCGACGCCGACGACGCCGCCGGAGACGATGAAGCCGAGGTGCTCGGTGGCGTAGCGGGCCGCGGCCTCGGCGTTCGAGTCGGCGAACTTGAAGACGCCGAAGAACAGGATGATCGGCAGGAAGTCGAAGAAGAATTTCATGAGCTGCGCTCGGTCGGAGCGCGCTCCGGGCGGGGCGAAGTCTAGCGCTGCCGGACGCCCGCGGCGTGGCGCTTTGGGGGAAGTCCCTGTAACAGCCGAGTGACCATTTCCGGTACCTTCGGCGGCGATCATTTTCAGCCCAGGAGAGCATGATGAAGTCCCCCGTTAGCACCGTGACCAAAGGCGCCCTGGCCGTTTGCATCGGCGCCGCCGTCGCCGCGTCGGCGGGTTCCGCGCTGGCGCAGGCCAAGGCCGGCGCGAAGCCGCTTCAGGGCCAGGTCGTCAAGCTCGCGTGGATCGATCCGCTGTCGGGCCCGTTCGGGCCGGTCGGCACCAACCAGCTCAACAGCTGGAAGTTCTTCGTCGACAAGTTCAACGCCGACAACCCGGCCGGCGTGAAGTTCGAGATCATGGGCTATCGACAACAAGGGCGCGCCGGCCGAATCGCTGAACGCGCTGAAGCTGGCGACCGACGCCGGGCCCGCTACATCATCCAGGGCAACGGCTCGGGCGTCGCCCTGGCGCTCATCGATGCCATCAACAAGTACAACGAGCGCAACCCCGGCAAGGAAGTTGATCTACCTCAACGAGGCCGCGGTCGACCCGGACCTCACCAACAGCAAGTGCAGCTTCTGGCACTTCCGCTTCGACGCCGACACGACGATGAAGATGGAAGCGCTGTCGAGCTTCATGAAGGACCAGAAGGACATCCACAAGGTCTACATCCTCGGCCAGAACTATTCGCACGGCGTGCAGGTCGCCAAGTACGCGAAGGAGGACATCAAGCGGAAGCGCCCCGACATCGAGATCGTCGGCGAAGACCTGCACCCGATCGGCCAGGTGCGCGACTTCTCTCCGTACATCGCCAAGATCAAGGCTTCGGGCGCCGACGCGGTGGTCACCGGCAACTGGGGCGCCGACCTGTCGCTGCTGGTCAAGGCCGCGGTCGAGGCCGGCTACGCGGGCAAGTTCTTCACCTACTACGCCGGCGTCACCGGCACGCCGACGGCGCTGGGAACGAACGGCGCCGGCAAGGTCTTCGTCATCGCCTACGCCGGCGGAGCCCTCATGGGCGGTGAGTACGACAAGGACGTCTACGGGTTCAAGGCGAAGTACAACGACGACTTCTACACGGGCGCGATCATCCGCATGCTCGAGGCGCTGACGCGGTCGATGGCGCAGGTCAAGTCCACCGACCCGGTCAAGGTGGCCTACGGCATGGAAGGCTTGAAGTGGAAGAGCGAATTCGGCGGCGATGTGGAGATGCGAAAGACCGACCACCAGCTGCAGCAGCCGCTCTACATCAGCGTCTGGCAGAAGACCGACGCGAAGAATCCGTACAGCGTCGAGAACACCGGAATGACGTTCGCGCAGGTCGTCGAATACCCGAACTACGTGTCCAGCACGCCGACGAGCTGCCAGATGAAGCGGCCCAACGCTTCCTGAGCGCCTTTCGTTTCTGACCCGGGCCCGAGCGCGAGCGACTCGGGCCCCTTTTGTTTTGGGCGGCGAGCGCCGACACTGCGCGAGACGATGGAGTTCTTCACCATTTCGATGCTCAACGGCCTGAGCTACGGGCTGTTGCTGTTCATGCTCAGCTCGGGGCTGACGCTCATCTTCAGCATGATGGGCGTGCTGAACTTCGCGCACGCCAGCTTCTACATGCTCGGCGCCTACATCGCCTACACGATCGCGCGCTTCGTCGGCTTCTGGCCCGGCCTGATCGTCGCGCCGTTCGTGGTCGGCGCGCTCGGCGCGCTGTTCGAGCGGGTCTGCCTGCGCCGCGTCCACAAGTTCGGCCACGTTCCAGAGCTGCTCATCACCTTCGGCCTGTCGTTCGTCGTCTTCGAGCTCGTCATCCTGACCTGGGGCCGTATCGGCGTCGAGTTCCTGCCGCCCGAATCGTTGCGCGGATCGGCCTTCACGATCATCAATTCATCGTTGTCGGGTCTCCATCTCGTGGCCGGGGCAGCGCCGGCGGCGATGTGCGCTTCGGCCGACCCTGCCGTTCACATCGCCTGTTCGCAATTCCCCGCGACTCGCGCCTTCATGATGGCTGATCGCCCTGGTCATGCTGGTCTCGCTCTGGCTCCTGCTGACGCGAACGCGCGTCGGCCTCGTCATCCAGAGCGCCCTCACGCATCCGGAGATGGTCGAGGCCCTTGGCCACAACGTGCCGCGCGTGTTCATGCTCGTGTTCGGCGCCGGCACGGCGCTCGCGGGCCTCGGCGGCATCATCGGCGGCATGACGTTCGTGACCGAGCCGGGCATGGCCGCGGCGGTCGGCTCGGTCATCTTCGTGGTGGTCGTCGTCGGCGGCATGGGATCGCTCGCCGGCGCGTTCGTCGCCTCGCTCCTGATCGGCATCATCCAGACCTTCGCAGTCGGCTCCGACGCGTCGCTGCTCAGCCTCGCACAGGCGCTGCACCTGACGATCGCGCCCGGCCTCGGCGATTTTTCGCTCTTCAAGCTCTCGATCGCGCAGATCGCGCCGATCCTGCCCTACCTGTTCCTGGTGCTGATCCTGATCTTCCGCCCCAAGGGGCTGCTCGGGACGCGCGAGGGCTGAATGGAAGCCGCACCGGCGCTGGCCGCCGCCCGGTCCGTCACGCGCCCGCTCGGGCGAGGTCGACTTCTCGTGTGGAGCGGCTACGCGCTGGTTCTGCTTCTGGCGCCCCTCGTTCTGCCCAGCAATCTCGAGCGATCGGTGCTGACGCAGATCGGCATCGGCATCGTCGCCTGCCTTTCGTACAACATGCTGCTCGGCCAGGGCGGCATGCTGAGCTTCGGCCATGCGGTCTATACGGGGCTCGGCACCTTCGTGGCCGTGCACGCCATCCTCGGCATCGCCGATCGCTCGTTTCCGATCCCGATGAGCCTGGTGCCGCTGGTCGGCGGAGTCGCCGGCATGTTCTTCGCGGCGCTGCTCGGCTACGTCACGACCAAGAAGGCAGGAACGCCGTTCGCGATGATCACCCTGGGAATCGGCGAGCTGGTCGCGCCGATGGTCGCTGATCGTCCCCGAGTTCTTCGGCGGCGAAGGCGGCGTCGCGGTGAATCGCACCGCAGGGCCGCCGTTCCTCGGCATCACCTTCGGGCCGCAGATACAGGTCTACTACCTGATCGCGCTCTACACCTTCGCCTGCACGGCGGCGATGTTCGCCTTCACGCGAACGCCGCTCGGCCGCATGCTCAACGCCGTGCGCGACAACCCGGAGCGCGTCGAGTTCATCGGCTACAGCACGCAGCGCGTGCGCTACCTCTCTTTCGTCATCGCCGGTTTCTTCGCCGGCATCGCCGGCGGGATGTACGCGGTGCACTTCGAGATCGCCACGCCCGACGTGGTCGGCGCGGGCCGTTCCGGCGCCTACCTGCTGTTCACCTTTCTCGGCGGCGCGACGTTCTTCTTCGGGCCGATCATCGGCGCCGTCCTCATGGTCGTCGGCTTCGCGCTGTTCTCCGAAGTGACCAAGGCCTGGCAGCTCTATCTGGGCCTGATCTTCATGTTCATGGTGATGTACGCGCCTGGCGGCATCGCCAGCCTGCTCATGATGAATCTGCGCGTCGCTGCGCACAAGAAGCTCCATCGACTGTGGCGCTGGTACGCACTGCTGACCGCGACCGCGCTGGTCATGCTCGCCGGCTTCGCCGCGCTTGATCGAAATGATCTATGCGCGCCAGTTCGGCTCGGTCGGCGAGACGACGGCGCGCTACCTCGGGATGACGCTCGACACCGCCACCGCGACGCCGTGGCTCGCTGCCACGGCCGTGGCGCTGGTCGGATTCGCTGCCTTCGAGGCCGTGCGCAGGCGCTTCGCGAGCGTCTGGGGCAAGGTGCAGGAGGAGATCGAGGCGACCATGACGTTCAAGGAGCCGTCATGACGACCGCGCCCCACGCCGTCGAGCTGAGGCGGCTGTGCAAGTCGTTCGGCAAGACCGAGATCATTCGCGGCTGCGACCTGACGGTGGCGCCCGGCGAGCGCGTCGGCATCATCGGCCCGAACGGCGCCGGCAAGTCGACGCTCTTCAATCTCATCAGCGGCCGCTTCGGGCCCACGAGCGGCGAGATCCTGCTCAACGGCAGGCGCATCGACGGCCTGAAGCCGTACGAGATCAACCGCCTCGGCCTGGCGCGGAGCTTTCAGATCACCAACATCTTCGGCCGTCTGTCGGTGTTCGAGAACCTGCGCTGCGGCTTGCTCTGGGCGATGGGCTATCGCTATGCGTTCTGGAAGTTCCTGGCCGACCTGACCGACGCCAACGAGCGCGCCGAGCAGCTGCTGGCGATGATCCGCCTCGAGCAGGAAGCGCGACACGCTGGCGATGAACCTGACCTACGCCGAGCAGCGCGCGCTCGAGATCGGCATCACCATCGCCGGCGGCGCCGAGCGTGATCCTGCTCGACGAGCCGACCGCCGGCATGAGCAAGAGCGAGACCGACCCGCTTCATCGAGCTGATCCGCGAGGTCACGGTCGGCAAGACGCTGCTCACGGTCGAGCACGACATGGGCGTCGTCTTCGGCCTGGCCGACAAGATCGCGGTGCTGGTCTACGGCGAAGTCATCGCCTTCGACGTCCCCGACGCGGTTCGCGCCAACGCGCGCGTGCAGGAAGCCTATCTCGGCGCCGTGATGGCCGCAGCACGCCTGAGCGCGAGGACGACGACCATGCTCGAGCTCGCCGGACCTGCACGCCTACTACGGCAAGAGCCACATCCTGCACGGCGTCGACATGCGCGTCGGCGAGGGCGAGATCGTCAGCCTGCTCGGCAGCAATGGCTCGGGCCGCTCGACGACCATCCGCACGATCATGGGCCTGGTCCACGGCGAAGGCTCGATCCGGTGGCGCAACGAGCAGATCCTGGGCCAGAAGACCTTCGACATCGCCCACCGCGGCATCGGCTACGTGCCCGAGAACCGCGACATCTTCCCCAAGCTCACGGTGCACCAGAACCTGCAGCTCGGCGAGAAGCGCGCCAAGACGAATGCCGCGCTGGAGCTTCGACGACATGTACCGGATGTTCCCGCGACTGAAGGAGCGCGAGCACACCGAGGCCGGCGTGCTCTCGGGCGGCGAGCAGCAGATGCTGACGCTTTGCCGCACGCTGATGGGCGACCCCGACCTGATCATGATCGACGAGCCGACCGAAGGCCTGGCGCCGAAGATCGTCGAGCTCGTCGCCGAGTACCTGAAGACGCTGAAGAGCCGCGGCGTCTCGGTGCTGCTGGTCGAGCAGAAGCTGACGATCGCGCTGCAGATCTCGGAGCGCTGCTACGTCATGGGCCACGGCTCGATCGTCTTCGAGGGCACGCCGGCGGCGCTGCTCGCCAACGGCGAGATCCGCAAGGAGTGGCTGGAGGTCTGAGGGCGCAACCTGCCACCGCCGTCAAGTCCCCGCTGTCGTCCGAGAGACAGGGTCGTGGCGAGGCGGACGCCTAGAATCGAACGAACGTTCTTTTTTGTCCCGCCGAGCCAGCGGCGGACGCTTCACGAGGACCTGTCATGAGCGCGAACTACGAAGCTGCGCGGCGACGTCGCCGTCATCACGATGGACAACCCGCCGGTCAACGGCCTCGGCTACGACACGCGTCGCGGCATCGTTGACGGGCTCGACAAGGCCCTCGCCGA
Organism: uncultured beta proteobacterium; assembly: GCA_963766315.1. Lineage (GTDB taxonomy): Bacteria > Pseudomonadota > Gammaproteobacteria > Burkholderiales > Burkholderiaceae_C > Schlegelella_A. The sequence continues at coordinate 396,688 of CAVXZM010000013.1, read as the reverse complement.
CGACAAGGTCAAGGCGATCGTCGTCACCGGCGCCGGCAAGGCGTTCTCGGGCGGCGCCGACATCCGCGAGTTCGGCTCGCCGAAGGCCATCGCCGAGCCGAACCTGCTCTCGGTGATCGCGGCGCTCGAGGCGAGCCCCAAGCCGATCGTCGCCGCGGTGCACAGCGTCGCCATGGGCGGCGGCCTCGAGCTGGCGCTCGGCTGCCACTACCGGATCGCCGCCGCGGGTGCGCAGATCGCGCTGCCGGAAGTGAAGATCGGCCTGATCCCCGGCGCCGGCGGCACGCAGCGCCTGCCGCGCGTGCTCGGCGTCGAGACCGCGCTCAACATGATCGTCAGCGGCGAGCCGGTGAAGAGCGAGCTGCTCGCCAAGCAACCGGGGCAAAAGCTGTTCGACAAGATCGTCGAAGGCGACGTCGTCGAGGCGGCGGTCGCGTTCGCGCGCGAGAAGGCCGACGCACGGCCGCTGCCGATCGTCAGCAAGCTCAAGGTCGAGTACCCGAACGCCGACGCCTACTTCCAGTTCGCGCGCAACACCGTCGGCGCGATGTCGCGAAGAACTTCCCGGCGCCGCTCAAGTGCGTCGACGCCGTCGCCGCGTCGACGAAGATGAAGTTCGAGGACGGCATGAAGCTCGAGCGCGAGCTCTTCATGGCGCTGATGCTGACGCCCGAGTCGAAGGCCCTGCGTCACGCCTTCGTCGCCGAGCGTGCGACGACCAAGATCCCCGACGTCCCGGCCGACACGCCGACGCGCGCGATCAAGAAGGTCGCCGTCATCGGCGCCGGCACGATGGGCGGCGGCATCGCCATGAACTTCCTCAATGCCGGCATCCCGGTCGTGATGCTCGAGATGAAGCAGGACGCGCTCGACAAGGGCGTCGGCATCATGCGCAAGAACTACGAGTCGCAGGTCAAGAAGGGCAAGCTCAAGCAGGACAAGCTCGACGAGCGCATGGCGCTCCTGAGCACGACGCTCAAGTACGACGACCTGAAGGACGCCGACCTCGTCATCGAGGCGGTGTTCGAGGACATGGGCGTCAAGGAGCAGGTCTTCAAGACGCTCGACGAGGTGATGAAGCCGGGCGCGATCCTCGCGTCGAACACGTCGACGCTCGACCTCGACAAGATCGCCACGTTCACCAAGCGCCCCGAAGACGTGATCGGCATGCACTTCTTCAGCCCGGCCAACGTGATGAAGCTGCTCGAGGTCGTTCGCGGCAAGAAGACCGCCAAGGACGTGCTGGCGACCGTGATGCAGCTCGGCAAGAAGATCAAGAAGACGACCGTCGTCTCCGGCGTCACCGACGGCTTTATCGGCAACCGCATGATCGAGCAGTACTCGCGCCAGGCCGGCTTCCTGCTGGAGGAGGGCGCGACGCCGCAGCAGGTCGACAAGGCGATGGAGAAGTTCGGCATGGCGATGGGGCCGTTCCGGATGGGCGACCTTGCCGGCAACGACGTCGGCTGGTACATCAGGAAGCGCCGCTACGTCGAGAAGCCCGACATCCGCTACTCGAAGACCGCCGACCTGCTGTGCGAGCTCGGCCGCTTCGGCCAGAAGACGGGCGCCGGCTGGTACGACTACGTCCCCGGCAAGCGCGACGCGATCCCGAGCAAGGTCGTCACCGATATGATCGAGAAGCACCGCGCCGAGCTCGGCATCACGGCGCGCAAGATCAGCGACGAGGAGATCGTCCAGCGCCTGGTGTATGCGCTCGTCAACGAGGGCGCGAAGATCGTCGACGAGGGCATCGCGATGCGCGCGAGCGACATCGACATGGTCTACCTCACCGGCTACGGCTTCCCGCTGTTCCGCGGCGGGCCGATGAACTACGCCGACCAGCAGGGGCTCTTCAACGTCGTCCATTCGATGAAGCGCTTCGCCGCCAATCCGCACGACGACCAGAAGTTCTGGCAGCCGGCGCCGCTGCTCGCCAGGCTCGCCGCCGAAGGCAAGACCTTCAGCTGATGCCGCGTTGCATCTCCATTCCAGACAGGAGCCTCCCATGACCAGCGCCGTGATCGTTTCCACCGCCCGCACCCCGCTCGCCAAGAGCTGGAAGGGCGCCTTCAACATGACCCATGGCGCGACGCTCGGCGGCCACGCCGTCAAGGCGGCGGTCGAGCGCGCCGGCATCGACGGCGCCGAGGTCGACGACGTCATCATGGGCTGCGCCACGCCCGAGGGCGCGACCGGCAGCAACATCGCGCGCCAGATCGCGCTGCGCGCCGGCCTGCCGATCACGACCAGCGGCATGACCGTGAACCGCTTCTGCTCGAGCGGCCTGCAGACGATCGCGATGGCGGCGCAGCGCGTCATCGCCGGCGAGAACGACGTCGTCGTCGCCGGCGGCGTCGAGTCGCATCTCGTGCGTGCAGAACGAGGCCAACAAGCACATGATCGCCGACCCGTGGCTGGTCGAGCACAAGCCGACGATCTACTGGAACATGCTGCAGACCGCCGAGCAGGTCGCCAAGCGCTACAACGTCCCGCGCCAGCGCATGGACGAGTACGGCGCCGCCAGCCAGCAGAGGGCGACCGCGGCGAAGGAGGCGGGCCGCTTCGACGCCGAGATGATCCCGGTGACGACGCTCGCCGGCGTCGCCGATGCGCAGCTCGGCCTGCGCACCAAGGAAGTGACGATCAGCGCCGACGAAGGCATCCGTCCGGGAACGACCTACGACGGCATCAAGGACATCAAGCCGGCGATTCCCGGCGGCGTGATCTCGGCCGGCAACGCGAGCCAGTTCAGCGATGGCGCCGGCGCGGTCGTGGTCATGAACGAGAAGCTCGCCGCGCAGCGCGGCCTGAAGCCGCTCGGCCGCTTCCTCGGCTTCGCGGTCGCGGGCTGCGAGCCCGACGAGATGGGCATCGGCCCGGTGTTCGCGGTGCCGAAGGTGCTCAAGCGCCTCGGCCTGACGGTCGCCGACATCGACCTCTGGGAGCTCAACGAGGCTTTCGCCGTGCAGGTGCTCTATTGCGCCGACAAGCTCGGCATCCCGATGGACAGGCTCAACGTCGACGGCGGCGCGATCGCGGTCGGCCATCCGTATGGCGTCAGCGGCCAGCGCCTGACCGGCCACGCGCTGATCGAAGGCAAGCGGCGCGGCGCCAAGCGCGTCGTCGTGACGATGTGCATCGGCGGCGGCATGGGCGCGGCGGGCGTGTTCGAGGTGCTGTGATCGCCGCGGGCCCGGATCGGGCCCGCGCCGGTCGCGCGTGGGAAACATCGCGATGAGCTATCGCCAGACGGTCGACTTCCTCCTCCACGACTGGCTCGACGTCGCGTCGCTGCGCGAGCGCGCCGCGCTTCGCCGACCACTCGCGCGAGACCTTCGATTCGGTGCTCGACACCTGCGAGCGGATCGCGCGCGAGAAGTACGCGCCTTTCAACCGCCTCGCCGACACCGAGGAGCCGTGGTTCGACGGCGAGAAGGTGCACCTGCCGGCGTCGAGCCACGCCGCGGCGCAGGCCTACTTCGAGTCGGGCATGCTTGCCGCGGCGCAGGACTACGAGATCGGCGGCATGCAGCTGCCGTGCATCGTCGAGATGGCGGCCAACAGCTTCTTCGCCAAGGCCGGTGTCGGCATCGGCGGCGGCGGCATGCTGACCAGCGGCAACGCCAACCTGCTGATGGCGCACGGCACGCCGGCGCAGCAGGAGGTGTTCGCGAAGAACGAGTTCGCGGGGCGCTTCTCGGGAACGATGTGCCTGTCCGAGCCGCAGGCCGGCTCGAGCCTCTCGGACATCGCCACCCGCGCGGTGCCCGACGGCGCCGACTTCGCGAGCGACCCGCTCGGCCCGCGCTATCGCCTGCGCGGCAACAAGATGTGGATCTCGGACGGCGAGCACGAGCTGACCGAGAACATCGTCCACCTCGTGCTGGCCAAGATCCCCGACGACGACGGCACGCTCGTTCCCGGCACGCGCGGCATCTCGCTCTTCATCGTGCCGAAGAAGCTCGTCGACGCGGGCGGCGCGCTCACCGGCGAGCGCAACGACGTCGCGCTCGCCGGCCTCAACCACAAGCTCGGCTATCGCGGCATCCCGAACACGCTGCTCAATTTCGGCGAGGGCAAGTACCCGGTGCGCGGCGCGCCGGGCGCGATCGGCTACCTCGTCGGCCAGCCGGGCGAGGGCCTGCGCTGCATGTTCCACATGATGAACGAGGCGCGCATCGCCGTCGGCCTGGGCGCGACGATGCTCGGCTTCGCCGGCTACGAAGCGTCGCTCGACTACGCGAAGACGCGGCCGCAGGGCCGGCCGATCGGCCCCGGCGGCAAGGACGCGTCGAAGCCGCAGGTGCGGATCATCGAGCACGCCGACGTCAAGCGCATGCTGCTGGCGCAGAAGAGCTACTGCGAAGGCGCGCTTGCGCTCGAGCTGTACTGCGCCCGCCTCGTCGACGAGCTGCACACCGGCGACGCCGACGCCGCGGGCGCGCGCGCACGTGCTGCTCGAGGTGCTGACGCCGATCGCCAAGAGCTGGCCGAGCGAGTGGTGCCTCGAGGCCAACAGCCTGGCGATCCAGGTGCTCGGCGGCTACGGCTACACGCGCGACTTTCCGGTCGAGCAGTACTGGCGCGACAACCGCCTCAACATGATCCACGAGGGCACGCACGGCATCCAGGCGCTCGACCTGCTCGGCCGCAAGGTCGTGATGGACGGCGGCGCGGGCCTCGCGCTGCTGCGATCGCGTCGATGCCGAGACGATCGACGCGCGCGGCCGCCGTGCCGAGCTCGCCGAGCACGCGCAAGCGCTGACCGCGGCCGTCGATCACCTCGCCGCGGCGACGCGCGCCGCCTGGTCGACCGGCGTCGCCGACGAGGCGCTCGCCAATGCGACGCCCTACCTGCAGGCGTTCGGCCACGTCGTCCTCGCCTGGATCTGGCTCGACGTCGCCACCTGCGCGGCGCGCTCGGTGGCCGACGACGCGAGCCGCGGCAGGCTCGCCGCGTGCCGCTATTTCTTCCACTACGAGCTGCCGCGGATCGGCGCCTGGCTCGGCGTCGTCGAGCGCCGCGACGACACCTGCCGGACGCTCGCCGAGGAGTCGTTTTGAAGTTCTCGACCGCGCGGATCCAATTGCTGACCTGGCTGCTGATCTACGGCGGCCTGCTCGCGCTCGCCCTCGGCGCCGCGCTGCGCCGTGAGGGCGCGCTGCTCGGCTGGAGCGTCATCGCCGGCGGCGCGGCGGTGACCGCGGTCGGCATCGTGCTGGTGTGGGTGCGCTCGCGAATGGCCGAGCCACCGCCGTCCTGACCGCCGCAACCGACTTCGCACAGGAGACAAGACCATGAGCACCAACATCCAGCAGCTGTTCGACCTCGAGGGCAAGACCGCGCTCGTCACCGGCGGCTCGCGCGGCCTCGGCCTGCAGATCGCCGAAGCGCTCGGCGAAGCCGGCGCCAAGGTGATGCTGACCTCGCGCAAGGCCGAGCGACCTCGAGGAATCGGCGGCGCACCTGAAGAGCGCCGGCATCGAGGCGATCTGGCTCGCCGCCGACCTGAGCCAGGCGAGCGAGATCGTGCGCGTCGCGCAGGACGCGATCGCGCGCCTCGGCCACGTCGACATCCTCGTCAACAACGCCGGCGCGACCTGGGGCGCGGCCGCCGAGGACCATCCGCTCGAGGCCTGGGACAAGGTGATGAACCTGAACGTGCGCTCGATCTTCCTGATGAGCCAGGCGATCGGCAAGCACAGCATGATTCCGCGCCGCCAGGGCAAGATCATCAACGTCGCGTCGATCGCCGGCCTGGCCGGCAACAGCGCCGACATGTCGATGGTGGCCTACAACACGAGCAAGGCGGCGGTGGTCAACTTCACGCGCACGCTGGCCGGCGAATGGGGCAAGTACAACATCAACGTCAATGCCCTCGCGCCGGGGATGTTCCCGAGCAAGATGACCAAGGGCACGATCGCGCGCATCGGCGCCGAGAGCCTGGCCGGCCATGCGCCGCTGCTGCGCATCGGCGACGACGACGACCTGAAGGGCGCGACGCTGCTGTTCGCGTCGCAGGCCGGCAAGCACATCACCGGCCAGGTGCTTCCGATCGACGGCGGCGTCTCAGCCATCATCGCGGCCTAGTGCGTTGCAGTTCCTCGTCCACATCCCGTTCGTCGAGCTGCTCGGCTTCGAGCTGCTGCGTTTCGAGCGCGGCGAGGCCGAGATCGCGGTCGGGCTGCGCGACGAGCTCACCAATTCGTGGGGAGTCGCGCACGGCGGCGTGACGATGACGCTGCTCGACGTCGTCATGGCGCATGCGGCGCGCAGCCCCGGGCGACGACGGCGTCGCCGAGGACTCGGGCGTGGTCACGATCGAGATGAAGACGAGCTTCATGCGTCCCGGCCTCGGCCGTCTCGTCGGCAGCGGCAAGCGCCTGCACCGCACCGCGTCGCTGGCGTTCTGCGAAGGCTCGCTCGCCGATGCCGATGGCCAGCTGATCGCCCACGCGACCGGCACGTTCAAGTACCTCAAAGGCCTGCCGGCGGGCGGCAAGCGCATCCAGCGCCTCAACGCATCGGACTGAAACGCACAAGGAATCATCATGGCCAGCATCAACAAGCAGATCCATCTCGTCTCGCGCCCGAGCGGCGAGGCCGAGGCCGGCAACTTCCGCCTCGTCGAGCAACCGATCGGCGAGCCCGGCGACGGCCAGGTGCTGGTGCGACACCACTACCTGAGCCTCGATCCGTACATGCGCGGCCGCATGAACGACGCCAAGAGCTACGCTCAGCCGCAGCCGCTCGACAAGGTGATGCAAGGCGGCACGGCCGGCGTCGTCGTCAAGTCGAAGCATCCGAACTACGCCGAAGGCGACAGCGTCGTCGGCTTCGGCGGCTGGCAGGAGTACTCGCTCGTCGACGCCGGCGTTCCCGGCACGCTGCGCAAGGTCGACACCAGGCAGGTGCCGCTGTCGGCCTACCTCGGCGCGGTCGGCATGCCGGGCGTGACGGCGTGGTACGGCCTGATCAAGATCTGCGAGCCGAAGGCCGGCCAGACGATCGTCGTCAGCGCCGCGAGCGGCGCGGTCGGCAGCGCCGTCGGCCAGCTCGCCAAGACGCGCGGCTGCCGCGCGGTCGGCATCGCCGGCGGCGCCGACAAGTGTCGCTACGTCACCGACGAGCTCGGCTTCGACGCCTGCATCGACTACAAGGCGCACCCCGACTCGAAGTCGCTCTACGAGGCGCTCAAGGCGGCGACGCCGGACGGCGTCGACGGCAACTTCGAGAACGTCGGCGGCACGGTCCTCGACGTGGTGCTCGCGCGGATGAATGCGTTCGGCCGCATCGCGCTGTGCGGAATGATCAGCGGCTACGACGGCCAGCCGATCCCGCTGCAGCAGCCGCAACTGATGCTGCAGTCGCGGCTGCGAGTCGAAGGCTTCATCGTCAGCGAGCACATGGACGTCTGGCCCGAGGCGCTGAAGGAGCTGGGCACGCTCGTCGCGACCGGCAAGCTCAAGTACCGCGAGAGCATCGCCGAAGGAATCGCGGCGGCGCCCGGAGGCGTTCCTCGGCCTGCTCAAGGGCAGGAACTTCGGCAAGCAGCTGGTCAAGCTGGCCTGACGGCGAAGCGCAGATGACCGACGGTACGCGCGGCGAGGAGTTTCGCGACGACCTGCGTCCACTCGCGCGGGTCAACGCGGGCTCGGGCAACGCCTCGGCGCGGCGCATCCTGACGTCGACCGAGCTCGCGCCATTGACCGAACTCTCGGATCTGCGCTCGCTCGGCGCGGTGCTGCGGACATCGGGCGTGATCGCACTCGCGCTGGCGTTCGGCATCTGGGCGTGGCCGAGCCCATGGCTGCTGCTGTCGGTGCTCGTGATCGGCGTCGAGCAGCATGCGCTCTTCATCCTCGCGCACGAGGCCGCGCACTACCGGCTGTTTCGCAATCGCCGCGTCAATGACGCGGTCGGCCGGCTCATCGGCATGGCCGGAGCGATCTCGATGCGCACCTATCGCGTCATCCATCGCCTGCACCACAACAACCTCTACACCGACGACGACCCCGATACCGCGATCCACGGCGGCTATCCGCGCGGCACCGCGTACCTGTGGAAGAAGCTCGGCCAGGACCTGGTCGGCTGGAACGCGTGGAAGACGTTCGCCTACTTCTTCGGCGCGCCGGCGATCAACGACGAGACGCAACACGCCGCGCGTCCGCTCGACGACACCTCGCCGGAGCTACGCCGCACGGCGCGGATCGACCGCTGGTTCGTCGTTGCCTTCCAGTGCGCACTGCCGCTGCTGTGCCTGGCCCTCGGTGGCTGGCGCGGTCTGGCGCAGTACACAGCGTTCTGGCTCGTGCCGATGGTCACCGTGCTGCAGCCGATCCTGCGCCTGCGCGCGATCTGCGAGCACGGCGCGGTCAGTGACTTTTCGTCGCCGCTGACCGCGGCGCGCAGCAACCGGACGAGCGGTGCCATCGGCAACGTGCTCGGCCGGTGGCTGCTCTTCCCGCACCACGTCAACTATCACCTCGAGCACCATCTCTATCCGGCGGTGCCGCACTACCACCTGCCGCGCCTGCATCGGCTGCTCGCCGCCAAGGGCGCGCTCGACGGCGCCGAGGTGCGCGACCTGGCGGCGACGCTCGGTCTCGTCTTCGGCCCACGCAGCCGCGATCGCCAGCCCGAGCCCGCATGAACGATCTCATCCTGCACCACTACCCGACCTCGCCGTTTTCGGAGAAAGTCCGGCTCGTCTTCGGCCTGAAGAAGATGCGCTGGCAGTCGGTGTTCGTGCCGGCGATCATGCCCAAGCCCGACGTCGTCGCGCTCACCGGCGGCTACCGGCGGACGCCGTTCATGCAGATCGGCGCCGACATCTACTGCGACTCGGCGCTGATGTGCCGGGTGATCGATCGCCTCGTGCCGATGCCGCCGCTCTATCCGGCCGAGAGCGCCGGCATCGCCGAGATCGTCGCCCAGTGGGCCGACTCGAGCCTGTTCTGGACCGCGGTGCCGTACACGATGCAGCCGGCCGGCATCGCGCACCTCTTCGCCGGTGCGCCGGTCGAAGCGCTGCGCGCGTTCGGCGCCGACCGCGCGGCGATGAGCCCGAACCTGCGGCGCGCGCCGCTCGCCGATGCCGCCGCGGCGCTCTCGGCCTACTTCGCGCGCCTCGAGGCGATGCTCGCCGGCGAACGGTCGTTCCTCCTCGGCGACGCACCGTCGATCGCCGACTTCGCGGCGGTCCACTCGATCTGGTTCATGCGGCGCGCGCCGCCGGTCGCGGCCGCGTTCGCGGATTTCCACAAGGTGGCTGCCTGGTACGAACGGGTGACCGACTTCGGCCACGGCGAAGCGAGCAAGCTTTCGAGCGGGGATGCGCTGGCGATCGCGGCCCAGGCGCGCAGCCACGCGCCGACCCAGGTGGCGGCCGGGCAGGGCTTCGCCGCCGGCGACGCGGTGACGGTCACCCCCGCCGACTATGCCCACGACGAGGTCGCCGGAACGGTCGTCGGCCTCGACCGCGACGAGGTCGTCATCGCGCGCAGCGACGCGCGGGCGGGAACGCTCCACGTGCACTTCCCGCGCATCGGCTTTCACATCAAGGCAGTCAAGAAGGACAGCGCATGAAGAACTTCAAGGGCGGCACGGCCGTCATCACCGGTGCGGCGTCGGGCTTCGGCCTCGAGACCTCGCGGCTCGCCGCGCAGCGCGGCATGAACGTCGTCATGGCCGACGTGCAGCAGGACGCGCTCGAGCGCGCCGCGACCGAGATCGAGGCGCTCGGCGCCAAGGTGCTGCCGTTTCGCCTCGACGTCGCCCGCGCCGCCGAGGTCGAGGCGCTCGGCGCGGCGACCCTGGCGCGCTTCGGCGCGCCGCAGATCGTCTTCAACAACGCCGGCGTCGGCGCCGGCGGCCTGATCTGGGAGAACACCGTCGCCGACTGGGAGTGGGTCCTCGGCGTCAACGTCATGGGCGTCGCCCACGGCATCCGCGTGTTCACGCCGATGATGCTGGCCGCGGCCGAGAAGGATCCGGCCTACGAGGGGCATATCGTCAACACGGCGTCGATGGCCGGCCTGCTGAATCCGCCCAACATGGGCGTCTACAACGTCAGCAAGCATGCGGTCGTATCGATGAGCGAAACGCTCTACCAGGACCTGCGCCTCGTCACCGAGCAGATCGGCGCTTCGGTGCTGTGCCCGTTCTTCGTGCCGACCGGCATCACCGAGAGCCAGCGCAACCGGCCGCTGGAGCTCGCGGCGGCCAAGCCGACGCGGAGCCAGCTGATCGGCAAGGCGATGAACGACCGCGCGGTTGGCCATGGCAAGGTGAGCGCGGCCGACGTCGCCGGCTTCGTCTTCGACGCCATCGCGGCCGGCCGCTTCTACATCTACAGCCATCCGAAGTCGCTGGCGAGCGTGCAGACGCGGCTCGAGGACGTCATTCAGGCGCGCAATCCGACCGACCCTTTCGCAGGCAAGCCGGAGATCGGCGCCGAGCTGCGCGCGGCGTTGCGCGCGCGCTGAGCGCGAGGCCGCTCAGCAGCCGATCTTCAGGGCCTGCACCGGCTTGCCGGTCGCCGCGTCGACCACCACCAGGTTGACGTTGCGCGGATGAGCAGCATCGCCGGGCGTCGCCGGCTTGAACTGCAGCGTTTCGGCGGCGCCGCTGCGCGCGGTCCATTCGCGCACCGGCTCGTAGTCACGGACGACGAAGTCGTGGTGCAGCGTCGCGCCCTGGTTCTCGCCCGCCTTGACGGCGCTGACGTGGCCCTGCTCGGTCACCGCCCAGTACGCGGCGAGGCGCCTGGGCGCATTGGCGCCCGGCGCGACGGTGGCGACGAAGCGGTCGCCGTCGTGGGCCAGCGTCACCTCGACCGGCGCCGCCGGGCGTGACCCCGACCCGGGCGCGGCCGACGACCAGTCGGTGCGGTCGCGGCCGTCGACGACGACCTGCGGCGTGTAGCTGAAGCGGGCGCCGTTGGTCGCCTGCTGCGTCGCCTGGCGCTGCGTGAACGCGGCGCTGGCGAAGCGGTCCTTCCAGCCGAGCCGGTCCCAGTAGTCGACGTGGAAGGCGAGGGCGACGACCGCCGGGTCGGCCTTGAGCGTCGAGAGCCAGCGATCGGCTGGCGGGCACGAGTTGCAGCCCTCGGAGGTGTAGAGCTCGACCACCGGCGCGGTCGTGCGCGCGCTCGCTGCGGTGCACGCGTCGCCGGCACGGGCGATGCCCTGGCCGAACACCGCCAGCCCTGCGACCGCGATCGAGAGCGCCCGGCTCGGTGCGCCCGAGGCCGGTCGAAAGGGGAAATGCAATCCGTCCATGGCTTGCTCCTGAATGCACGCGATGGGGCTGGGTCGCGCGCCGTGCCCGGGCATTACGTCGTCGCGATGCGAATTTTGCATCCGCGTTTGCGGCGACTGCGTATCAGCCGCTGACCGAAGGTTTCGACCATCGGCAAAGAAGGGGTCCGGTGCCATTCCGGGCGACGTGTCGATCGATCTCAACCGAGGAGCGAAGCAATGAAGAGAATTCATCCCCGTGCCCGTTTGACCCTGCTGCCGGTGGTGGCCGCGGTCGCGGCGCTGGCCAGCCTGGCCGCGACTCCGGCGCACGCCTCGAGCCATCGCGAGGCGCCCGCCATCACGGCGACGCCGAAGGTCGACGGCACCGACTTCTACATGTTCAACAGCTACGAGCCGAGCCGACTGACCGGCCCCGGCTACGTCACGCTGGTCGCCAACTACCTGCCGCTACAGGACGCCTACGGCGGCCCGAACTACTTCAAGCTCGACCCGAACGCCCTGTACGAGATCCACATCGACAACAACGGCGACGGCAAGGAAGACATCACCTTCCAGTTCCGCTTCAACAACGCGCTGCGCGGGACGACGCTCAAGATCGGCGGCACCGACGTCGCGATCCCGCTGACGCAGTCGGGCCAGATCACGGCCCCGAACGCGGCGGCGTCGAACGTCACCGAGACCTTCACCGTCGACATCGTTCGCGGCGACCGCCGCACCGGCACGCGCGCCTCGGTCACCAACGCGGCAGGTGGCAGCAACGTCTTCGCCAAGCCGGTCGACAACATCGGCCTGAAGACGATTCCCGACTACGCCGCCTACGCGGCGCAGCACATCTATAACGTCAACATTCCCGGCTGCACGGCGCCCGGCAAGGTCTTCGTCGGCCAGCGCAAGGATCCGTTTGCGGTCAATCTCGGCGTGATCTTCGATCTGCTCAACGTCCCGGGCGCGGCCGACTTCTCGCCGGCCGAGGCTGCGTTCCTGCTCGACAATTCGAAGAAGGACGCCGGCACCGACGACCTGATGGACGCCAACGTCACGTCGCTCGCGCTCGAGGTGCCGACGAGCTGCCTGGTCGCCGGCAACGACACCGTGATCGGCGGCTGGACGACGGCGAGCCTGCGCCAGGGATCGCTCCTGAGCAGCGCGCCCAAGAGCGGCTACCAGACCTCGGCCATCGTCGGCGGTGCCTGGACCCAGGTCTCGCGCCTCGGCATGCCGCTGGTCAACGAGGTCGTGATCGGCCTGCCGGACAAGGACAAGTTCAACGGCTCGAAGCCGAAGGACGACGGCCAGTTCGCCACCTACGTCACCAACCCGACGTTGCCGGCGCTGGTCGAGATCGCGCTCAACACGCCGAACATCGCGCCGACCAACTTCCCGCGCACCGACCTCGTGACGACGTTCCTGACCGGGATCGCCGGGGTCAATCAGCCGAAGGCGTTCAGCGCTTCGCCGGCGACCGGTGCCGCGTCGGAGATGCTGCGACTGAACACGGCGATCGCGCCGACCGCGGAAGCGTCGCAGAACCGGCTCGGCCTGCTCGGTGGCCTGCTCGGCCCTGCGCCTCAGGACCTCGCCGGCTACCCGAACGGGCGCCGGCCGAGCGACGACGTCGTCGACATCTCGCTGATCGCGGTGATGGGCGGCCTGTGCGTTGCCAATGGCAACAGCGACACCTACAAGCTCGGCGCCGCTTGCAAGCCGAGCGCGGTGCCGCTCGGCACGGCGGCGTTCGGCCTGCACGACGGTGTCGACCAAGCCGGCCCGAAGGTCAAGGCCAATGGCCCGCTGCTGCCGACGTTCCCCTACATCGGCACGCCGCTGCCGGGCGCGAAGTAAGGAGAAGGCGAATGAAGAAGACACTTCTCGTGATGCTGATCGGCGGTGGCGCTGGTGGCTGCGTGCGGCGGCGGCGGTGGCGGCGGCGATCGGCCGACAGCGACCTCTGAGGTGCCGGCGAGCGCAAGTCAGTCGATCGACGGCTTCATCAGTTACCTGCAGGAGCTGGTCGCCTCCGCGGCCGACATGCTCGAGCCGGTCGACACCACCAACGTCGTCGGCCCGACCGACGAGACGAGCGAGCCGAAGGTCGTCGACTGAAAAACCTGCGTGGTGGGCTTCGGCTTGCCACGCTTAGGATCTCGGCAATGCGATACCTGCATGCATCGACCGGCGCTCTGGCGGCCGGTCTTTTTTTGGCCGTCGTGATCGTCGCTGCGAACGCGGCCCCGATCACTCCGAGCCGTGACGACGAGGTCATCGAGGTCCTGCCCGCGACCGCCGGCAGCCGCGGCGAGGATCGCCAGTTGCGCAAGGCTCTGGCGGCGCGTCCCGACGATCAGGCCCTGGCGCTGAAGGTGGCGCGGCGCTACCTCGACCAGGCGCACGAGTCCGGCGATCCGCGATTCGCGGGACTCGCGTTGGCGGCGCTGCGTGCCTGGCCCGAGCCAACCAGCGCGCCCGACGACGTGCTGATGATGCGGGCGACGCTGCAGCAGTATCTGCACGAGTTTGACGCGGCGGTCGTCAACCTGCGTCTGCTGCTGGCACGACCGGGCAGTGGGCGCAACGCGCAGGCGTGGCTGACGCTGGCGACGGTGCTGCGCGTGCAGGGCCGCTATGGCGACTCGGATGCCGCCTGCCACGAGGTCGGCCGAGCCGGTGTCGATGTCTATGCATCGGCGTGCCTGGCCGAAAACGCCGCCTTGCGCGGCGAGACCGGCGCGGCACGCAAGAGCTTCGAGGCGATGCTTGCCGAACCGCGTTTGCCGGCGGCCACACGCGGCTGGCTCAAGACCTCCCTCGCCGAGCTCGAGGAGCGCGATGGTCGTGTCGCTGCCGCCGACATCGCCTACCGCGCCGTGCTTCGTCTCGGCCCGGACACGTATGCCGCGATCGCCTATGCCGACTTCCTGATTGCGCAGCGTCGGCCGGCCGAAGCGCTCGCGGTGCTGAAGGACGAGACGCGGACCGATACCGTCGTCCTGCGCCTGGCGATCGCCGGAACGATCGCGAAAACCGCGCAGGGCGAGCGCGATGCGGCCGAGATGCGCGAGCGGATCGCCCTCGCCAACGAGCGCCCGGAAGCGCGCATCTTCCACGGCCGAGAGCAGGCGATGTTCGCCCTCGTCGTCGAGCGTGCGCCGGAGCGCGCCCTCGAGCTTGCGCGCGGCGATGTCGCGCGCCAGCGCGAGCCGCTCGACCTGCTCGTCTTCGCCGAGGCGGCGCGGGCGAGCGGGCAGCGCGACGCGATCGAGGAGGCGCGTCGTCTCAAGGCAGCGGTCGGGCTGCATGACCGGCGCATCGATGCCCTGCTCTGAGGGCCGTTGGTCGCACCGCTGGCGCGGCGTTGCCAGCGCGCTCGTTGGCGCTGCACTGCTGGCGGTCGCTGCGTTCGCGCACGCGCACAAGGCGAGCGACTCGTATCTGCAGCTGACGGTCACGTCGGCCCAGCTCGAGGTGCGCTGGGACATCGCGCTGCGCGATCTCGACGTCGCGCTCGACCTCGACAGCGACGCCGACGGCAAGCTCACCTGGGGCGAAGTGCGCGCCGCGTGGCCGCGCATCGAGGCGTACGCGTTGCAACGGCTGACGATCGAAGGCTGCGCGTTGACCGCGACCGGGCGTGGCCTCGAGCGTCGCAACGACGGTGCCTACGCGGTGCTCTATTTGACATCGCCGTGCGCGCTGCCGACACCGCCGCGGATCGTCTATTCGCTCTTCGCTGATGTCGATCCCACCCACCGCGGCATCGCCAAGGTGCAGCGGCCAGGGCAGGACGTCGTCCTGACGGTGCTCGAGCCGACGAGCGTGCCCGCCGGCGGCGTGGCCGCGTCCGGCATGGCATCGGGCGCCGAGGCAAGCGCGTCCGCCGCCGGCGATGCGACCGGGCGGCGCAGCGCGATGGGCTCGCGCTGGCAGTTCCTCGCCGAAGGCGTGCGTCACATCCTGACCGGCTACGACCATGTCCTGTTCCTGCTGTGTCTCCTGCTGCCGTCGGTGATGCGGCGCACACGCGGCGGCTGGTGGCCGGTGGAGCGGCTTTCGCAAGCCGTCTTGCCGGTGGTCGGCATCGTCACTGCGTTCACGGTCGCGCACTCGATCACGCTCGCGCTCGCGGCGTTGAGGCTGGTGTCGCTCTCGCCAAAGTTCATCGAGCCGGCGATCGCGGTGACGATCATCCTCGCCGCGCTCGACAACGTGCTGCCGATCTTTCCCGTCCGCCGCGTCGTCGTCACCTTCTTTTTCGGCCTGATCCACGGCTTCGGCTTCGCCAACGTGCTCGCCGAGCTCAACCTGCCGCGCGCCGCGTTCGCCTGGGCGCTGCTTCAGTTCAACGTCGGGCTCGAAGTCGGCCAGCTGCTGATCGTCGCGGTTGCGACGACGGCACTCTTCACCCTGCGCCGGCTGGCGCGGTTACCCGCGTGCGGTGATCGGCGCCGGCTCAGTCGTCGCGATCGTGATCGGACTCCTGTGGCTGATCGAACGAACCGCGAACGTCTCGCTCATGCCGTTCTGATGACCGTCAATTACAATAGCGCCGTGCACTGCACGAGCGATGAACATCACAAGGGCGAGAAAGGCATGACGGTTATGACACCGCGAACTACCACCCCCGGCCGGAGGGTGTAGGTCGCCGCGCGTCCCCGCATCCCGATACCTTCTTCTCGTTCGACAAAAGCGCGGCCGGTCCGCGCTTTTTTCATTGCTGGAGTCTGCTCATGATCTCGATCCAATTGCCCGATGGCTCGCGCCGCGAATTCCCCGGACCCGTGACGGTCGAGGAAGTCGCCGCGTCGATCGGTGCCGGGCTGGCGAAGGCCGCGCTCGGTGGCCGCATCGGCGCTGGCAAGGCGAGCCGACTGGTCGACACCGCCTTTCGCATCGAGCACGACGAGAAGCTCGCGATCGTCACCGACAAGGACGCCGACGGCCTCGAGCTGATCCGCCACTCGACGGCGCATCTGCTTGCCTATGCGGTGAAGGAGCTTTTCCCCGACGCGCAGGTGACGATCGGCCCGGTGATCGAGAACGGCTTCTTCTACGACTTCGCCTACAAGCGGCCGTTCACGCCCGAGGACCTCGCCGCCATCGAAGCGAAGATGACCGAGCTGGCGAAGAAGGACGAGCAGGTCGACGCGCCGCGTTCTGCCGCGTGACGAGGCGGTGGCGCATTTCCGCGCCATGGGCGAGGCCTACAAGGCCGAGATCATCGCCAGCATCCCGGCCGGCGAAGACGTCTCGCTCTACCGCGAGGGCGCGTTCGAGGACCTGTGCCGCGGCCCGCACGTGCCGCGCACCGGCAAGCTCAGGCACTTCAAGCTGATGAAGGTCGCCGGCGCCTACTGGCGCGGCGACCATCGCAACGAGATGCTGCAGCGCATCTACGGCACGGCCTGGGCGACCAAGGACGAGCTGCAGCAGCTACCTGCACATGCTCGAGGAGGCCGAGAAGCGCGACCACCGCAAGCTCGGCCGCGAGCTCGACCTGTTCCACATCGACGAGGTCGCGCCGGGCGTTGTCTTCTGGCACCCGAAGGGCTGGGCGCTCTGGCAGGCGATCGAGCGCTACATGCGCGACGTCTATCGCGATACCGGCTACCAGGAAGTCAAGGGTCCGCAGATCCTCGACAAGAGCCTGTGGGAGAAGACCGGCCACTGGCAGAACTACCGCGAGAACATGTTCACGACCGAGTCGGAGAAGCGCGAGTACGCGCTCAAGCCGATGAACTGCCCGGGCCACGTGCTGATCTTCAAGGCGAGTCTGCGCAGCTACAAGGAGCTGCCGATCCGCTACGGCGAGTTCGGCCAGTGCCACCGCAACGAGCCGAGCGGCGCGCTGCACGGGATCATGCGCATTCGCGGCTTCACCCAGGACGACGGCCACGTCTTCTGCACGGAGGACCAGATCCTCGACGAGTGCGTCGCCTACACGGCGCAGCTGCAGAAGGTCTATCGCGACTTCGGCTTCACGGACATCATCTACAAGGTCGCGACCCGGCCCGAGAACCGGGTCGGCTCCGACGACCTCTGGGACAAGGCCGAGTACGCGCTGCAGGAGGCGCTGCGCCGCTCGGGCTGCGAGTTCGTGATCGCCCCGGGCGACGGCGCCTTCTACGGCCCGAAGATCGAATACACGCTGAAGGACGCGCTCGGCCGCCCATGGCAGCTCGGCACGATGCAGGTCGACTTCAACACCGCCGAGCGCCTGGGCGGCGACTACGTCACCGAGACGAGCGGACGGGCATTTCCGGTGATGCTGCACCGGGCGATCGTCGGCAGCTTCGAGCGCTTCATCGGCATCCTGCTCGAGCATCACGGCGGGGCGATGCCGGCCTGGCTGGCGCCGGTGCAGGCGAGCGTCCTGACATCACCGAAAACCAGGCCGACTACGCCCGGGAAGTTGTCAAAACTCTGCAAAAACAAGGACTTAGAGTGGCCCTCGATTTGCGGAACGAGAAAATCACCTATAAAATACGCGAGCATTCGTTGCAAAAGGTCCCGTACATCCTGGTCGTAGGCGACAAGGAGAAGGCAAACGGGGCCGTTTCCGTGCGCGCCCGGGGCAACCACGACCTCGGTGCGATGCCGCTCGGTGACTTCTCCGCGAAGATCGCCACCGACATCGCCCAGAAAGCGTGAGAGCACTCGGCCCGAAGCGTCATTCGGGCCACGGGGCGCGCTTGTTGTTTTTATGGGCCCCGCTGCCTTGGGGCTCGATGAAAGGCATTCGACATCGCTACTTTCGCTGACCGCCGTCAACCCAACGCCGAGCGCAAGCACCGGCTCAACCGGGAAATCCTCGCCCCTGAAGTCCGCCTGAACGGACCCGAGAACGAACCACTGGGAATCGTCCCGATCGCCGAGGCCCTGCGGCTGGCCGGCGAGCAGGACGTCGATCTGGTCGAGATCGTCGCCCAGGCCGATCCGCCGGTGTGCCGGCTGATGGACTACGGCAAGTTCAAGTACCAGGAGCAGAAGCGCGCGGCCGAGGCGAAGGCGAAGCAGAAGGTCATCGAAGTCAAGGAAGTGAAGTTCCGCCCCGGCACCGACGAGGGCGACTACGCGATCAAGATGAGGAATCTGCGCCGCTTCATCGAGGAAGACGGCGACAAGGGAAAGGTCACGCTGCGCTATCGCGGCCGCGAGATCACGCACCAGGACATCGGCATGCGCCTGCTGGAGCGGATCCGCGACGAGCTGGCCGACGTCTCGGTGGTCGAGCACATGCCCAAGCTGGAAGGCCGGCAGATGGTGATGGTGCTGGCGCCGAAGCGGAAGTAGGAACGAACAGAGCATTTCGATCGAGCGACTCAGATCGCTCGGTCGCCACAAGCGGCTGCAGGCTTGCAAGACGACGGGACCTCCCGGCGGCGCCTGACAGCAGCAACCAAAGAAGGAGCAGTCATGCCCAAGATGAAGACGAAGAAGAGCGCCGCGAAGCGGTTCCGGGTTCGCCCGGGCGGCACCGTCAAGCGCGGCCAGGCGTTCAAGCGCCACATCCTGACGAAGAAGTCGACCAAGACCAAGCGCCACCTGCGCGGAGCCGTCACCGTCCACGAGACGAACATGGGCCACATGGCGCAGATGCTGCCGTTCGCCGGCCTCTGATCGCTTCGTCACTGCTCAACTTCCGAAGGAGTTAACCCATGCCTCGCGTCAAACGCGGCGTCACCGCGCGTGCCCGCCACAAGAAAGTTCTCGCCCTCGCCAAGGGCTTCCGCGGCCGCCGCAAGAATGTCTTCCGCATCGCCAAGGAAGCGGTCATGCGCGCCGGGCAGTACGCCTATCGCGACCGCCGCACCAAGAAGCGTGTCTTCCGCCAGCTCTGGATCGCGCGCATCAACGCCGCGACCCGCGGCCTCGGCGTCACCTACAGCAAGTTCATGGCCGGCCTGAAGAAGGCGCAGATCGACATCGACCGCAAGGTCCTTGCCGACATGGCCGTCCACGACCCGGCGGCGTTCGGCGCCGTCGTCGAGAAGGTGCGCCCGCACCTGTCCTGAACTTGCCCGCGCGCCTGCGCCACGCGGCGCAGGCCGGGCCGACCGCCGGCGCTTCGCCGCCGGCCAACGTCGCCCCCACATGTCCGATCTGAAACCGGTGATCGACAGCGCTCTGGCGGACTTCGCCCGCGCCGTCACGCCCGCCGAGCTCGAGGACGCGAAGGCGCGCTACCTCGGCAAGGCCGGCGTCGTCACCGAGCAGCTGAAGGCGCTCGGCGCGTTGCCGGCCGAGCAGAAGAAGGCGCGCGGCGCCGAGATCAACGTCGCCAAGCAGGCGATCGACGCCGCGCTGGTCGCCCGGCGCGCGGCGCTCGCCGAGGCCCAGCTCGAGGTGCAGCTGGCGGCGCAGGCGCTCGACGTCACGCTGCCTGGCCGCACGCGGGGCGAGGGCGGCATCCATCCGATCAGTCGCGCGCTCGAGCGCATCGAGGCGATCTTCGCGTCGCTCGGCTTCGACGTCGCCGACGGCCCCGAGATCGAGACCGACTGGTACAGCTTCACCGCCTTGAACAACCCGGAGAACCATCCGGCGCGCTCGATGCAGGACACGTTCTACGTCGACGTCAAGGACGGCGAAGGGCACTGGCTCAACCTGCGCCCGCACACCTCGCCGATGCAGATCCGCTACGCGCAGGCGCACGCGAGGAAGTACGCCGGCGTGTCGCCGATGCCCGACGTGCGCGTGATCGCGCCCGGGCGCACGTACCGGGTCGACAACGACGCCACCCATTCGCCGATGTTCCATCAGGTCGAAGGCCTCTGGCTCGGCGAGAACGTCAGCTTTCGCGACCTGAAGGCGGTCTACCTGAATTTCATCCAGGCGTTCTTCGAGACCGGCGAGCTGAAGCTGCGCTTCCGGCCGAGCTACTTCCCGTTCACCGAGCCGAGCGCCGAGATCGACCTGATGTTCGAGACCGGCCCGCTCGCCGGCCGCTGGCTCGAGGTCTCGGGCTCGGGCCAGGTGCATCCGCAGGTCGTCCGCAACATGGGCTTCGATCCCGAGCGCGTCATCGGCTTCGCCTTCGGCTCGGGGATCGACCGCCTGGCGATGCTTCGCTACGGCATCGACGACCTGCGTCTCTTTTTCGACGGCGACCTGCGCTTCCTGCGCCAGTTCGCCTGAATCCGCGCTGCCGACGCCATGCAGTTCCCTGAATCCTGGCTGCGCGAGTTCTGCGATCCGCCGATCTCGACGGCGGAGCTTGCCGAACGTCTGACGATGGCCGGCCTCGAGGTCGAGTCGATGCGGCCGGTCGCGCCGCCGTTTCGCGGCGTCGTCGTCGCCGAGGTGCTCTCGGTCGCGCCGCATCCCGATGCCGACCGCCTGCGCGTCTGCAAGGTCGACGCCGGGCAGGGCGAATCGCTCTCGATTGTCTGCGGCGCGCCCAACGTGCGCGCCGGCATGAAGGTGCCGTGCGCGCTCGTCGGCGCCGAGCTGCCGCCGGCCAAGGAAGGGACGAGCGAGCCGTTTCGGATCAAGCTCGGCAAGATCCGCGGCGTCGAGAGCCGCGGCATGCTCTGCTCGGCGCGCGAGCTGAAGCTGTCCGACGATCACGAAGGCCTGCTCGTCCTCGACGACCAGGCGGTGATCGGCCGCGACCTGCGCACCGAGCTCGCGCTCGACGACACGATCTTCACGCTCAAGCTCACGCCCAACCTTGGCCATGCGCTGAGCGTTTTCGGCGTCGCGCGCGAGCTGGCGGCGATCACCGGCGCGCCGCTCAAGACACCCGAATTTTCGGCGCAGCCGGTCGCGCGCCGACCGCGTTCTGCCGGTGACGGTCGAGGCGCCCGATCTGTGCGGGCGCTTCTCCGGCCGCGTCGTCCTGAACGTCGATCCGCAGGCGAAGACGCCGCGCTGGATGGCCGAACGTCTCGCCCGCTGCGGCCAGCGCACGGTCGCGCCGCTGGTCGACATCTCGAACTACGTGATGTTCGAGCTCGGCCGGCCGTCGCACATCTTCGATCTCGACAAGATCGACGGCGGCCTGACGGTGCGCTGGGGCAAGCAGGGCGAGTCGCTCGAGCTGCTCAACGGCAGCACGGTCGAGCTCGACGAGACGGTCGGCGTCATCGCCGATCGGGTTCGCGTCGAGTCGCTCGCCGGCATCATGGGCGGCGCCGCGACCGCGGTCTCCGATGCGACGCGCAACGTCTACGTCGAGGCTGCGTTCTGGTGGCCGGAAGCCGTCGCCGGACGCTCGCGTCGCTACCACTTCTCGACCGATGCCGGCCACCGCTTCGAGCGCGGCGTCGATCCGGGGACGACGGTCGAGCACATCGAGCGGCTGACGGCGCTGATCGTCGCCATTTGCGGCGGCAGCGAGACGCGCTGCGGCCCGATCGACGATCACGTCGTCGCCTTGCCGGAGCCGAAGCCCGTGCAGCTGCGCGTCGCTCGGGCGGAAAAGGTCATCGGCATGCCGGTGACGCAGGCGGATTGCGAAGCGGTGATGGCGCGTCTCGGCTTCGTCTGGACGAGCCGGCCCGGGACGATCGAGGTCGTGCCGCCGAGCTGGCGCTTCGACCTGCGCATCGAGGAAGACCTGATCGAAGAGGTCATCCGCCTGATCGGCTACGACACCCTGCCGGGACATCCGGCGCAAGGCGCGCTGGTGGCGAAGGTCGCGAGCGAAGCGCGCCGCGGCGCGAGCGAGCTGCGCCAGTCGATGGCCGACCTCGGCTGGCAGGAAACGATCAGCTTCAGCTTCGTCGACGAGCGCTGGGAGCGCGATTTCGCCGGCAACCCGCAACCCGATGCGCGTCCTCAATCCGATCGCCGAGACCCAGTCGGTGATGCGTTCGACGCTCGTCGGCAGCCTGGTCGAGGTGCTGCGCGTCAACCTCGCGCGCAAGGCCTCGCGCGTTCGCGTGTTCGAGCTCGGCAAGGTGTATCTGCGCGACCCGACTTTGCTCGCCGGCCCGCTGAACGTGGCCGGCGTGCGCCAGCCGCTCAAGCTCGGCGGCCTCGCGTTCGGCCCGGCGGCGCCGCCGCAGTGGGGAGTCGCCGAGCGGCCGGTCGATTTCTTCGACGTCAAGGGCGACCTCGAGGCGCTGATGCAGCCGGCGCGAGCGCGCTTCGTGCCGGCCCCGCATCCGGCGCTGCATCCGGGGCGCAGCGCCGCGATCGAGCTCGGCGGCGCGCGCGTCGGCTTCATCGGCGAGCTGCATCCGCGCTGGCGCCAGGCGTACGAGCTGCCGGCGCCGGCGATCGTCTTCGAGATCGACGCCGAGGCGCTCATGGCGCCGATCGCTGCCGACGTTCGCGCCGCTGCCGAAGCAGCAATCGGCCTGGCGCGACATCGCCATCGTCGCGCGCCGCGACGTCACGCATCAGGCGCTGATGGCGGCGATCGACGCCGGCGGCGACGGCCTCGTCCGCGAGCGCGACGCTGTTCGACATCTACGAGCCGAAAGTCGCAGCCGCCGGCATCGATGAAGGCGAGCGCAGTCTGGCGATCCGCCTCGAGCTGCGTGACGACGGCCGCACGCTGACCGACGAGCAGATCGAGCGCGTCGTCGCCGGCGCCGTCGCGGCGCTCGAGCGCGGCGTCGGCGCGCGACTCAGGAAGTAGGAGCGACTCACGCGACCATGGCCCGCCCCGACACGCCCCCCGATCGCGGCCTGCTGCCGTCCCTGGTCACGCCGACGCTGACCAAGGCCGAGCTTGCCGAACTGCTGTTCGAGCGCCTCGGTCTGAACAAGCGCGAATCGAAGGACATGGTCGAGGCCTTCTTCGACCTGATCTACGCGACGCTTCTTTCGGGCGACGACGTCAAGATGTCGGGCTTCGGCAACTTCAACATTCGGCGCAAGGCGCCACGTCCGGGACGCAATCCGCGCACCGGCGAGGCGATCCCGATCAAGGCGCGCCATGTCGTGACTTTTCACGCAAGCCATAAACTGAAGGGAGTCGTGCAGGGCGACACGCCGGTCGCCGACGAGTTCGAGTAAAGTCGAGGTTTATCTCCTGATCTCATTGATTTTCATGGAGAAAACGCTCCCAGCGATCCCCGCCAAGCGCTACTTCACGATCGGTGAGGTGAGCGACTTGTGCGGTGTCAAGCCCTACGTGCTGCGCTACTGGGAGCAGGAGTTCACGCAGCTCAAGCCGATGAAGCGGCGCGGCAACCGGCGCTACTACCAGCACCACGAGGTGCTCCTGATCCGGCGAATCCGCGAGCTTCTGTACGAGCAAGGCTTCACCATCAGCGGTGCCCGCAATCGCCTGACGGACGTCGCGGCACCTCGTCCCGAGAAGGTCGCCAGCGCCGAGGCGCAGCGGCGCATCGATGGACATGACGGACCGGCGGACGAGCCCGAGAAGAATGACGGCTCGAACGCTTCATTCGCGGCGATCGAATCGCTGACGCTCTCCGCGGCGCAAGTGCGCCAGGAACTCATTTCGATTCGCGGTCTGCTGGGTCCTTGAGGGGTGCTGCCTATAATCCCGCCTCACGGGGCGTAGCGCAGCCTGGTAGCGCACTTGCATGGGGTGCAAGGGGTCGCGAGTTCGAATCCCGCCGTCCCGACCAATGAAATCAATGGGTTAGCAGCGATGGGCTGCTAACCCATTTGACTTTGGGCGCTCCACGTCCTAGCCACATCCTACGTTGGCGGCGATGCTGCCTTCGTCTAAGCGATGTAGCAATCCAACTGTCGTCACACCCGATCGTGCAGCTTGGCCAAGAGACTTGCGCCCTAGCCACCTCGACGGGTCCCTGAGCGGTTCACCGCAAGGGTTAAGGGTCGGTCACGCCGGACAAGCCCGACACCACGCTGGGCGAGTTCCGTGACATAGGAGAGGCTCTTCGTCCGCTGGAAAACAAACGATCCTCTCTCGCCGGGCTCCTCAGCCGTTGGGAGGCTACTCGATGCAGATCTTGCCGACGCGCACCGACACGATCATGGTCACGCCTTCGCGCAGGACCTTCACTCGAAGCAGGACTCCCTCCTGATGGGAATCGCGCCAAACGACTGGGTTGAGCACGATGTCATCGTGCTGCAAGCCGGCTCTCGACGCGGGCGTGTCTTCACCGACGAGGACAATTCGTTCAGTGCGCGGGTCGGCGAGGATGCCGACGCCGACGTAGCTGCTGCCCGAGCACGCGAGCCCACTCGTCCGGTGCCCAGCTCGCAGTTCGATGCGAGCGATGCCGTCGCCAGCACCGCGAACCTTGTTTGCGGTCGTGTCCTGGTTCGATGGTTGCGGCGGGTTGACCGAACCTATCGTGACGCGAAAGAGGACAGACAGGATCAGCAGGTGCAACAGCACCGACAGTATCGCGGCGACGGCATGTGGCGCCATGCGCATGTCATCTCCCTATGGTCCGTACTGTCGCCGGTTTGATCTGTCCCTGCTGATGCCCCAATCATTCCTGGGAGGCGGCGCAGTTCATCTGTTCAGCGGCGCCCAGCGAGAGACTGCCGGCGTGCGCCAGCTCCTGACATCGCACCTTGCACGATAGGGCAGATTAGAAGCACCTCTGGTTGCTGTGGCGATCACTGTGCATGATGGGTGTAAGCGCTTGACCGAGGCAACAAGGTGCGCGCGAGGCGGCGGAGAGCGTCCAAGAATTGGGCGTCACACTTGCCGACCACGCACTTCCGATACGGGGGCCGATAAGCGGCCTCGGACCGACGGCTCTTCCCGCCAAAAACTGCCGGGTCGCGAACGGCAGCTTTCGAGCGAAATGCCGAGTGGGCTACCTCGGCGCGCTCCATTCGATCCTGAAAGACTTGGCTCCGGGGGCGCCAGCACGCCGCAATCGCGCCAGAAAATCAGAGGCGAGCGGGATCGATGAGGTGAACGTTTGCCCGTTCGGGATGCGCAGCGGGCGCATGCGGATGACGAGGCGAGGAGACTTTGTCCAGGAGCTCGAACAAGATGCCCGCTTCGCCTTGGGTCAAACGCCCAAGCAGCGTGCTTTCCATCGTGGCGGCGATCGCATCCGCTTTGCGAACGAGTCTTTTGCCTTCCCTGGAAAGGCGCAGCAGCGAGGAGCGGCGATCCTCGTCGTTGCGCACTCGGGTCAGCAGTCCCTTTGCGGCCAGCTTGTCGAGCGTCACTGTCAGATACGGCATTGAGAGGCCAAGGAGCCGGGCCAGCTGCCGATTCGTCGCGTGGTGGTTGGCGTCCACGAGAACCAGGATTGTGTAATCGACTCGCCTTAACGCCAGCGGCTTGCCGAGGTACTCGTCGAAGACCCGATTCGTGGCGGCGCCAGCTTGGGCAAGTCGGTACCCCGCCAAGCGCCGCATGCGGCTGTCGTCGAGTAGGGGCGGGGTGGAATTCATCGACGCGGCGCAGTTTAACAATCCATCCTTTGACAGCTGAGC
The DNA here is from genome assembly GCA_963766315.1 of uncultured beta proteobacterium. Lineage (GTDB taxonomy): Bacteria > Pseudomonadota > Gammaproteobacteria > Burkholderiales > Burkholderiaceae_C > Schlegelella_A. The sequence goes on along the minus strand of CAVXZM010000013.1, from coordinate 371,071 downwards.
GTGCACGAAACGCAGGCCCGTGCCAAGACCCGGAACGGTTGTGGATTTAAGTGTCTTGGTCGGTTGCAATCGCCCTGTCCCGGGTAGGGACTAGGGAAAACCTGAGCTTGTCATGCCACAAGCCGTTAATAAAACTACATACATCAGAGGGCTCTTCGCGGCTGCATTCAACCTCGCCGCGCCCCAACCAGCCCCGCAGCACGGTGCAGCCAGAGGGCCACAAGAGGAGACTTTCGATGAAAGCCAGGCTACTTGCGTTGCTCCTGGGCGTGGCGACCCTCGGTGCGCCTTTGTGTTCAGCGGCTGCATCGATCTCGGTGACCTTCCAACACCTAGCGGGCAGCCAATGGAGTGGCGACTTCGTTGTTACGGGCGACGGGTCGCCGAGCGTCATCAACGACTTCACCATCTATTTCCCCGACGCTTCGTTTGTGACGCTCTCGCTCGGCGCCAGTCCTGCGGGCTGGGACAGTCTCATCGTGCAACCCGACACGGCGTTGCACTCGCCCGGGTTCCTCGACTCGCTGGCGCTCGGGACGGGCATCGGCAACGGCGCGTCGGTAGGTGGCTTCGAGGTGAAGTTCAACTTCCTGGGTGCGGGCAGTCCGCTACCGCTGCGCTTCGACATCAACGATGCGAATTTCCAGCCCGTCTACTCGGGCCTGACGACCGTCACCACAGCCGCTGCAGTGCCTGAGCTCGAGACCGCTTGGCTCGTCCTGGTCGGGCTTGGTGCCCTTGCAGGCCGTCGGATGCGCCAAAACCGTCAGCAGCTCCAATCGAGGAGAGCAGCATGAAGCGCCTTCTTTTCGGCAGACAACTGGCCGTCGCCGCTGCAGTGATCCTCGGGGCGTGTGGTGGCGGTGGCGGTGGCGGCGGCGGTGGCGGCGGGAGCCTCGCCGATGCGACGGACGCGCCACTGGCCGCGGGAGCGCCGAACGCGACCGCGTTGCAAAGCGTCGCCATTGCTGACGCTGCTTCCTTCGCGGGGGTGGCGCTCGGCGAGAAGCTGAGCGAGACCCGCATCAACCGCACCGTCTACGAGTACGTATATCGGCTCTCGGTCACCAACGGCGCGCAGGCCGTGCAAGGCCTGGTGATTCAGCTCACGGGTGGCGGAACGGGGCTTAGCGTCGTCCAGGGGTCGGTGTTTGCCGGCGACCTCGCGAGCGGAGCGACCGTCGCTCCGGCGGGAACGGTCACCTTCCGCCAGGACCGGACGACCGCGTTCGATGCCAGCGCCCTGACTTGGACGCTGGCGCCGTTCCAATCGCCTAGCGCAACGACATGCGCGGCGCTCGTGAACAACGTGGGCGAAACCTCGCTCTTCCCGCCGACGGTCTCGGTGACGTCAGCGACGTTCACGGCGGCCAGCGGCAGCACGCCCGAGCACTGCAACGTCATCGGCATGATCAACCCGCGCCTGGGCGAACAGAGCTCTCCGGGCGTGGCGCAGAACTACGCGATCCGCTGGCAAGCGCGCCTGCCGACGACTTGGAACGGGCGCTACGTGCACGAAGGCGGCGGTGGCACCGACGGCAGCATCCCCGCGACGACGAGCCGTCTCGCCGCAGGCTACACCATGGCGGCCGACGACTCGGGTCACAGCAACAGCATCAACAATGACCCGCAGGCGGGCGGCACCGGCGTGTTCGGCACCGACCCGCAGGCGCGCGTCGATTTCGCCTACAACGCGATCGACAAGACGCAGCAGGTCGCGAAGGGGCTGATGCAGCTGTACTACAACCAGGCGCAGCAGCATTCGTACTTCGAAGGCTGCTCGATGGGCGGACGCGAGGCGATGATGGTCACGCAGCGCCTGCCGAACGCGTTCGACGGCGTTGTCGTCGGCGACCCTGGTTTCCGGTTTGGTTCGATGCTCACGCACGCGGTCTACAACTCGCAAGTGTTGGGCGGGCTCGCTTCGCGGATGGGCATCCTGTCGAAGAACGGGTTGCCGCTGGTCAACAACATCTACACCAACCAGGATCTGCAACTCATCTCGAAGGCAGTGCTCGACGCGTGCGACGCACTCGACGGGCTCGTCGACGGCATGGTGAACAAGCCTCTGCAGTGCACTGCCGCCCTGGTGGCGCCGAAACTGGACGCTGTGAAGTGCACGGCCGGCAAGGCGCCGACCTGCCTGACCGCCGACCAGATCGACACGTTCAAGACGATCTACGCCGGTCCGGTCACGCCGAGCGGCGCGCATCCGTACTTTCCTTGGATGTGGGATCCGGGCATCGCGGGCTGCACGAGCGCGGTCGACTGCAACACGCCGACGGCAACCAACATCTCCACCGGCTGGCGCAGCTGGAAGCTCGGCAACTTTGCCGCGAATCCGAGCACGGCGGAGAACAGCGCGCTCGACTTCAGCGACGGGACCGGCGGCGCCGCGGGAACCGTAATCGTGCCGACGCCGCCGATCCTGCCGGCCAACGTGAATAACGAGGGCACCGTCTCGATCTTGATGAACATCAACCTTGATCAGTTCATCGCGCTCGAGCACGGCACCACGCCGAAGTTCACCGTCTCGGGCTTCGACCTGCTCGAGACAGGGCAGACGTCGCTGGCGCCCTTCGCTAGCCATGGTGGCAAGGTCGTGATCTATCAGCCGCAGAGCGGTGGTCCGTTCTCGCCGATGGCGATGGTCGACTGGTATCGCACGCTCAACCTCAACAGCGGCGGTAGCGACACGAACTACGCACCGACGCAACAGTTCGCGCGCCTGTTCCTGATGCCGGGTGCGCAGCACTGCGGCGGCGGTCCGTCGACGAGCACGATCGATGCGTTTGGTGCGGTGGTGAACTGGGTCGAGAACGGCACGGCGCCCGCCAAGATCGTCGGCACCGCTCCGGCCGCGACCCCCTGGCCCGGTCGGACGCGGCCACTGTGTCCGTTCCCAGCGTACGCTAAGTACACCGGGTCCGGCAGCATCGAGGATCAGTCCAACTTCGTCTGCACGGCCGACTGACCCGGAAATCCTTACGTTACGACGGCGCAGTTGTTTAGGCTGCGCCGTTTATCTATGTCAGCGCGCCTCGTCAAAACGGAGCGGGCGCCGCGCAGCGAAGGCACATCCCCAAACCTGCCGCTCGCGTTCGCCCGCCGAACAGCTGACGTTCGAGTAAACCCGCTCGCGTCCAGGGTCGCCGACAGCCGCCATCGGCCGCTCCGTGATCCTCCCGCTGACCTGCATAGGTGCCGGCGAAGGATGTCCTGGGTTGCTCAGCGCTGCACGCGGCCGGCTCACAAGATGAGCTACGGGATTTCGATGCTACTCAGGACGAGTAGTGCACGTACGACTCGCGGACCACGCCGTCCTTGTCGAAGAACAGCACCTCGACTACATGGGTCCCGGTGATGCCCTTGTAGTGGATCGCAATGCTGTCGACGCCGCGCAATACGTCGAGCACGGTGAACTTGATATGGTCGAACACCTCGAAGCCCTTCTTCACGTAGGCGCGCAGCGCCGCCTTGCCCTGCACGGTGCCGCTGGGGTCATGGCTCAGCCGCGCAACCAGCGGGGAGTGGAAGATCACGTCGTTGGTATAGAAGCCGAGAACGCGATCGAGGTCCTTCGCCTCGAACGCGGCGACCCAGTGCTTCACGTAGTCGGCCGTCTTCTCCATCGTCAGCATCAGCGTCTCCTCCGGGGCGGGTTACGGCGGCCGATCCGGGCCGAGCGTCGATTTAGTGTGCCACGCGCCCGCCTTCACCGGCGTCGGTTCGGGTCAGGATCCGCCGCTCGCGCTTGTTCAATGGTCGAGAAGCTTGTCGAGCGAAACCGTCTCGCCGGTAGCTCCCCTGGTGGGCCGCAAGGCCATCCTGAAGAAGTGCGTCGACCTCGAGAACGAACTGCGCGGCCCGCTCAAGGTGTTCGAGATCCGCCTGCCAGTCGGGTTGGACACGGATCGTTCGATGCCGAGCTGCGCGAGACGGTGTCGACGGACGAGATGCTCACCCGCTCTGGTGCCGCTCCTGGACGCCCGGACAGTGCTCTACAAGACCTACCTGAAGCTCGACAACGCGGTCAAAGGCCTGGTGCGCGTCGATCCCATCTGTCGCCGCTTGATGTCGATCCCTGGTGTCGCCGCGGTCACCGCGTTGACGTTCAAGGCCGTGGTCGACAACCCGACCCGCTTCAAGTCCTTCCAGGGCTGCGGACGCTGACGTTCGCTCCGCGCTCTATGTCGCGGCCCACTCGCTCCTGACCCGCACCGCCCAGTGGTCGACGTTGAAGGCCTGGGGCGTGCGCCTAGCCAAGACACGCGGCCACCGACGCGCGGTTATTGCCGTGGCCCGCAAGCTGGGCGTGATCCTGCATCGCATGTGGATCGACGGGTCTGAGTTCCGCTGGGGTAGCCCAGCCCAGACCGTCGCATGAACCGATCACCGCGAAGTCCGAGTCCTGAGGTAGGAGCGTCTAGGTGTGAACGATGGTCCGGGTGAAGCCGCAAGTGACTGCTGCGCCTCGAGCGCGTCCAAAAGCATGGCTCCCGCTCCGTCCGACCAATGCGTGCAGCGTCGATCGAGGTCGAGCCGACTGCGTAGAGAAGCGTGACTCACACCGAGACGGTCGTAATCAGTACTCAACAACGCAGGAGAGCACGACGGTTGACAAACGCGCCCGATCAGAGAAGCTGTCCCTGACGAACGATCGCTCATTTGGCGACGGCCTGCCCCCAGAGCTGTCGGGGGCACTTGGCGCAACGTTCACGAACCGCTCCTTGTCTTGCGAGAAGCTGATGCGGATCCGACTCGCGAACCACTGCTACCTGCGGCAAGAGGCGCGAAGAAAAAGGCATCGAAGCCCGTGTACACGGAACCGTCGTTCAGGCAGGTCGGGATCTGGGCGACGTCGACGTCACCGGCGTCGCGCGTGTCGAAGGTCCCGTTCTTGGCCGCCACCGGTCCCGCGATCTGGATAGTGTCGTGACAAACCCGACCGGGGATATCCCATTCCAGAAGGATGGTGACCGAGGACAAGGCAGCGTTTCCGTTGGCGTCGACGGTCGCGGTCGAAGTGAAAGTGCCCAGGAAGGGTGTAAAGAACGCCCCGCTGGACGTTCCGCTGAAGGATCCACCGAGCTGACCCGAGGCCTGGTTCAAGAGAATCCCGTCGACTGAAAATGCATTGTTGAACCGCGAAAGCCCGGGGACCACATGGATCTCCAAGCCCCATTGCCCCGCTGGGATGGCGGGCGGATTGACGAGCAGAACGAGGCGGAGCTGCGAATTCGAGCCATCGGCGCTGCTGACGCTGACGATGATGCCGGCCGAACCGGCGCTCGTGGGCGTGCCGGAAATCGTCCCGGTCTGCGCATCAAGGTGAAGGCCCGCAGGCAATCCCTGGGCGCTCCACGTCAAAGGCAAAGTCCCTCCGGTGGAGGCGAGCGCGGCGGCGTATCCCGTTCCGATAGTCGCGGCGGGCAGGTTCGTCGTTGTGATCTGCACGCCCCCGAAATTGAGCGCGAAGGTGACCAGCGCCGCGTGCTCAACCAAGGTGGGAAACTCGCCATTGCACGTCCCACCCTGACGCCCGATCACCAGCTGACCGCTCCCCGGCGGCCCGTTTGGCTGCGTGAGTGCGAGCAGTTGCGATACCGGGATTTCCAGATCGCTGGCCTCTAGATAGCTGCTGTCGTTCGACGGCGTCAGCTGACCGACGACACCGACGGCGCCACTCGCCGGACCGGCCGAGAAGACAAGCTGCTCGTTGTTCTGGAATCCGCTCGGGCAGCGCAAGGCCGACAACGGCCCGCTCAGCACCAGCTTGGCGGCGCCCGATAGCGTGAGCGGCACCGCGTTGACTTTCGAGCCGGCGGCGATGCCGCCCGCGTCACCTTGCCTTAGCACGCTACTGTCGGCGGCCAGCAGGGCCCAGTGAATCGGCATACCGCAGTTCTGGATGTCGCTGATGAGGTCGGCCGAGTCGTAAGGCGAGGCCGACAGAAACGCTGGGACGCTGACCTCATCCTCCAGCAACTCCTTCTGGGGCTCCTGAACATGACCGTCGCGACAGGCCGCGTAGGCGCCGGAGCGCAACCGCACGGTTTGCTCGGCCACTAATGCCGTGACGCTGGCAACCTGGTCGTCGAGCCCCGAGAACGCCGCCAGGCTGGCCGCGAAATCGAGGAGCTCGGGGACGCGTGCGGTCAGGATCTGATGGAAATCGCCCGTCGGATCGAGCAGGTTGAGCGCCTGGTGCGCCGACTCGAGAAAGGCCGGAAAGCGATCGCGCACTGGTTGCCCAAAGCTGACCGGCAGGTTACTGCAGCCGGGCTCGCTCGGGTTGGACAGCAACGCCAAGTCCCCGCCAAGCTGCTCGGCCAGCAGGCCGAAGATCAGCGCATCGCCGGCGCGGCGCACGAAGCCCTCATAGTCCGAAGCGACGTCGAAGGTGTTCAGCGCGCTGATGGCAAACTGCTGCTGCCCGCAGAGGAAGGTGCGCCAGGTGGAAACGGCCGCCCGCACCCGCGGGTCCGAGTTGGCCTGCGGGAGTCGGAGTACGCCGTCCATCATCGTGCCGACGACGATCGCGTTGTCGCGGCTTCCGTCGCTGCTAAGTCGAGCCACGAGGCTCTGCATCGCGGCGATGATGTCGTCGTAGCCGAAGGTCGTGAGGACGATCGCCACTTGGCTGCTCACCGACCCGGCGACACGTTTGCGCGCCCCATCGACGTCGGCGGTGATGGCGAACGGTTCGGCCGAGCCGGTCCCGAGTGAGCTCAGAGCAAAGCTGAGGCGCCGGCTGGTCGCATCGAGCTGCGCCCCCAGTGGCACCTGTGTCGTCCCGACGGCCAGCGCGATCGCCGTCGTTGCCGCCGTCGTGCCGCTGGAGGGCAAGGTGACGACTAGCGTGACCGGCGTGCGAAATCGCAATCCGGCGGGGGAGATCTGCATGGCGCCGAGCGTTCCTGGGGGAGCTGCGACTGGATCGAGATGAAAGGTGGTCTTGGTTCTCAGCGCGCCAGCCGGCATGATGAGTTCTACGGTCGCTCCGCCTTCGAGCACCGCGTCGACCGTCCCGCCGGTCACGTCGATGTCTGCGGCGCCCGCTCTGGCAGGGATCACCGGCTCCTCGTCGGAACCACCGCATCCGGCAAGCAGCACCAGCAACCAGCCGAGGACCATTCGGATGGCTACGGGGCAGCCCCGATCGAGATCGACCCGCATGATCCTCCCGGTGAACTCAGCCAGCATGCCACGACAGGTCCGCGACGACAAGGCGGGGCTGTAATGACCAGGGGTCACGTCATATCGATCAACGCCGATTCACGGCCCGGCCGTCGAGCTCGACGTCAACTGCGTCCACGCTGGGATCCTGCGCATGGCTCCGACAATCGGTGCGTCTGCGGGTTGGGTGCAATCCAAACCTCGACCACGCCGGGCACGGCCTCTCGATCCGCCTCAAGCCGGACTAGCGCCCGCAATGTTGCAACCCTGGGCCATCGATTCGGCCAACTGGCGTCCGCTGTGCTGCAGCTCGATCGACGGCTCCGATATCTGCTTCGAGTCGGAAGCAGTTCACCAATAGCGGCCCTGGCTCAACACGTAATGAGAGCCGGGGCCGTAGCCCTATTCGATCGTTCGCGAAACGCGCTATTTCTTCGCTTTGTCCACGGCGTCGGTCACCGTCTGGCCTGCCGCCTTCGCCGCGGCCTTGGAGGTGTCCCACACGTTGCCGGCGATCTCGGCGCTCTTCTCGGCAGCGCCTGAGATCGCGGCGGCGGCGCTGTCAGCCATCTTGCCCGCGGTCCCACCGGCCGCCTTGGTCGCTTCGACCGTCGCGTCCCACGCCTTCGAGCTGACCTCGGCGCTCTTCTCGTAGGCACTCGTCGCGGCAGCGGAGGCGCTCCCCGCCATCTTCGCGCCCGCTTCGCTCGCCGCTTTTGCCACGCCGACGCTCGCGTCGACTGCCTTGCTCGTCATCTCGCCGGTCTTGGTCGCTACCTCCGCGGCCTTGTCGGCGGCTGCCTTGCCCGCATCAGTGGTCGCCTTGGCCGCCTCGCTCGCGAGCTCCTTCGCCTTGTCCCACAGATCGCTCATGGTCGGTTCTCCATCGGGGTGAGGGGGTTGGAAGATTAGCACTCTCGCGGTGCTCCGAGGGTCCGCGCCGAGGCGATAGTTCAAGCGTGCGAAGACGGGGATGAGCAGGGTGTGCCTCTCGCTTCCTGCATCCGCGCAAAGCTTCGTGGCGCGACCGGTTCTGCTGGGCAACCGGCGCAACGGCGGGGGATGTCGGCTTCAGACTTGAGAGCGGCCGTATCGGCGCCGAGATGTCAATGGCGCCTGAAGGACAGAAATGCGGCCGAGACCATGAGTTCACAAGCTCGTCGCACACGACCGGACCCGCTGCAAAGGCTTCGAGGGGGACGATTGTCGGGGGCACAGTCAATGAAAGCCGGCATTGCCTAGTCCATGCCCGCTAGCGCCTGCATCCGGACCAGACGGCGCTCCGGCCCGAGTGCACGGCCTTTGCTGCACACCGAAAGGGCCGAGCACTTCCTCACGCAGTAAAGCCATTTGAGGGAGCACTCAAATGAAAAACGCTAAGGCGAAGACTGCAGAGCGCCGACGAAGCGTCGCCTACCACTAGCGGCATCGCAGCAGCCCGGGCGGCCGGCTCAAGGCTTGTTGGATGCCGATCTAGGCTTGGCCGCCGTCTTGGTGTTGCTCGGCGAAGACGCCGGGACGACATCGTGAACGATGCGCTGGGTGCCGCCCTCGCAAGTGCCGACGACCTGATATCCGGTCGACAGGTTTTTCGGAACGATCTTCAGCGGAGGGTGCTGGACACCGGCATCGGCAAGGCGTTTTTCGATCGATTTCAGGACGTCTGCGCACATTGGCGGCGCACTTCGTGCGGCCCCTGCACCGCCGCCCATGAGAAGAGCGACCGCGAGCGCCGTCGCGTGGCTGGCCGCGCTGGAACCGAGCGCGATCGCTTCTCGCCGCGCCGCGTTCGTAGTGCGCGCAATCACGACAGTGACAAAGGTAGCAAAGCGGGTGTCCATTGTCCGCTCGGAACGAGGGCAAGTGGCGATCCCAGCTCTGCCCACGAGCCAGGAGTGGTACTGTCGCCGCTGAGCTGAGAGCACATCAACTCGGCCGCGAGTAGCTCTGGCCGGCCGCGCCGAGCGCGGGATGGAAAAGTTCAGGACGGCACGGCCCTGGTGAGCGCCTTGGCGTTTTCCGATTCCCGTTCTGAATCGTTTGCGCCGCAAAAGCGAACAGACCGAGCAACATAGACGCCCACGTAGCGGGCTCAGGAGTTTCGGAAACGCGAAAATATTGGGTTTCGAGCTGGTCAGTCCGCGCGACCGGTCATCGATACCGTCGCTCGGCTCGCTTCGGCAACAGTGCGACGCAGACCACGATGAAGATGGCGAGTACGGCCGAAGCCCAATATCGACTCATCTCGAGGCCTCCGGCGGTGCGCGGCTTGTCGAGAAAGTCGCCTACTGTTGCGCCCAGGGGACGGGTCAGGATGAATGCCGCCCAGAACAGAAGGGCGTGGGAGACGCGGGTCCAGAAGTAGGCCGCGGCGACGAGGGTCAATGCGGCGCCGAACACGGCGGCGCCGCCTTCGTAGCCGAGACCCAGGCCGGTCTTTTCGTCGGCCATCCAGTCGCCGAGGGCCGTGCCCAGCGTCTGCGAGAACATCACCGTGGCCCAATAAAAGATCTCCGCCTTGCGCGACGCAATGTTGGAAATGTTGACCGAGCCGAGTGAGCGGTGCCAGGCGTAGAGCGTGGCGAGCAAGGCGACCAGCAAGATGGACGTTCCGCCGAGGTAGCCGATGCCGAGGGATCGGTCGAGCAGGTCGGCCAGCGTCGTGCCCGCTGTCGTCGAGGTGACGATCACGGTCCAGAACAGGAAAGGGTGATAGCGCTGGACGCTGATCTGAGCTGCGACGGCCACGATGAACAGGACAGCAAAGATTCCCGTGCCCACTGCATACCCGAGGTTCATCGACATGGTGACGGCATCGCCGCCCGTCTCGCCAAGCGTGGTCGCGGCGATCTTGACAATCCAGAACCATAGCGTGACTTCAGGGACCTTGCCCCACGAACCATCCGCACGATCATTCATTGGGCATTCCTTTCGCTGCCGAGCCCGCAGCAATTGGGCCGCCGGACCAGCAACACCCGCAGTGAATCCGCAAGAAGAGTGCCTGTTTCTGAGATCGTCGACAGACTGCATCGCATCTGCCAACGAACCATCGATAGATCCTTCTCTGACTGTCTGCGCCACCGGACAGGCGTTCGCGGCAATCGCACCGTTCTTGCCGCAACCGGCAGCATGGCCGCTATCACCAACGCCGCCTCCGAGCTTGCCTTCGGACCGGTCGCGTCGAGGCGATCGCCGTCCAGTTGAGTCTCGAGGCGCCGCCGCTGCCGCGCCGCACAAGGGACTCGCCCGTTCGTAGCCCGTGGCCGCTTAGGTACCGGCTCGCTCGCCGACGCGCGCCTACCTGGGAAAGCGCTCCAGTCGCCTCGCGTCCTTCGGCGGCCCGTAGCCGGCAGTATTCAACTGCATCGGCAGCAGCGTGTAGTAGGTGTTGATGCCCATCAGGTCGACCACGCCCTGCTTGCCGAATCACTTCTCGGCGCGCGCAAAGGTGGCGTCGGAGATGCGCTTGTTGTGGTGCAGCTCTGTCGAGAAGTCGTGGACGATCTCCTCATCGTCGCTCATGCCGACCGGGCGTCGGCCATCGGCGATGGCATCGGTGATGGCCGTGCGGATGCCGGCCTTGACCGCGATCGGCTGGTGCACGTACCACTCGTAGTCCTGCGTCCACTCGCGGGCCGTGACCAGGATGGCAAGTTCGCTCAGCGTGGTGCCGATCGCCGACTTGTAGCGCAGGTAGTCGCCCATCGTGCGGGCCTACGTCATTACCTGAGGGCTGTACATGAGCGGCTCGAACGGCCCGAATACGGGTGTCTTGCGGGCGGCCTCGAAGTCTGCGGCGGCCTGTCTCTGCTCGGGCGTGTACTGCGCCGGCGGGATCGTGGGCAGACGCGGTTGTGCTCCCGCGTTCAGCGTCACGCAAGCTGCCCAGCAGACTACCGCGCGGGCAAGGCATCGAAAATGGAGAAGGCTGTGCATCGAAGTCTTCGGCGTCTGCCGTCGGCGTGGGGGTGGCCGGGATAGCCCTTCCAGGCAACGCAGCCATAAGCAAGCTGAGGTCGCGGACCTCGCCCATTTAGCCTGTCAGGGAGTTCTTCCCTGGTTCGAACACGCGCTTGCGCAGGCGCGCCTCGTTGCGAGGGGTGTGATCTCGGTCTCGACGAAGCGCCGCACCTTGGCGCGAATATGTCTCGTGGTCGGGCGGTGGTATTCGGGGCGCGGCGGCAGGTCGAACGTGGCACTTAAACGCGGGCGGCGAGGCGCCGAATCGCGAGGGCGGCCCGGTCAATCTTCTTGCCAAAGCGACCGTTCAACGCGGTTGCCTCGACATGGTGACGATCCGATGACAGTGCCTCGGCAAACAGTCGCCGCGCGTCACGCCGAGTCGCTCGTGAGGCCATGTCGTCGGGATGACTCGCGGAGCGGCCTACACGCGACACCAGCTTGATGTCCCGCACTGCGCCATCGAATCCGCTGGCCTTGCTGCCACTTGCATGCAGGACGACGATGTCCATGAACGAACCAACGAATGCCGGCCCCGCCGGTGTTCAAATCGCTATCCCTCGCTCCAGGAGACCGTCATGTCCTACGTCATCGACAGGCAGGGATCGTTCGACCTCGTTGGTGGCGGTGCCGACCACGATTTCGATGTCGGCGTCCATGCCGAGAGCCGCACCGTGCACGTCGCCCGGGCGATGAGCGGGCCGGTCGAGCTCGACAGCTGGAACCTCGCCGACGACGGCACGTTCACGAGCGCAGGCAGCCAGGTTGTTGTCGGCCACGGCTCGCGGACGCGGATCGTCGTCTTCGACAACCACTGCATGGTCGTCCTCTGGATCGATGGCTCGTCGGCGCTGCGCATGCGCGGCTACAACGGTAGCGGCCAGAACCCCGGCGCCGCGAGCACGGTCGAGGCAGCGGTTGCGGACTTCGACATCGTCTCAGTCGGCATCACTACCGGCAAGCAGCACAGCGATCCGGACCATCCTGTCAACGTCTACTACAACTATCGTCAGTTCGCGTTCACGACGCAGAGCACCGACGGCAGCTGGAAGCTCTGGCTCGGCACGGTGACAGATATGGCCGACGTGGGGCACGACCAGTTCGCCAGCGGCGGCACGGGCGACAAGGTGGTGCTCTCGTGCGCGAGCCTGAACGAGACGGTCAACGGCACGTCTCCGCGCCGAGTGCTCACACTCTGTCGCGAGGCCTTTGATATCAAGACGCGGAGCTGGCGCGTCGCCGCCGCGGGCGTGACGTCGCTCGCCTCGGCCGCGGAGACGAAGCCGCTCGGCGTCGGCATCGTCCATGGCATGTCGGTCATGCAGGGAAACGACGTCTTCGCGACCGTCGTCTGGCCGGGCGCCTCGAGCTCCACGTCGCGGCTCCAGCTTGTCTCGGTCGGCGCTCATGGCGCAATGACCATTTACGCGAGCGCCGAGATTGCGGAGAACCCGGAGACCTTCGCGCGGCTGCAGTCACAGGGCTGCGATGCCGCCATCGCCTACAAGACTCCCTTGGGCCTCCTCGCCGTCGCTGCTTGGCGCTTCGCAGCGCCCGGCAGCGCCAATGCGGCGCGCACTGTGCTCGCTTCCAAGGTCGGCGGCGAGCAGCCGACGAGCATCCGGATCGCGAGCCTCGTGCCGGCGAGCGACAACGACAATGATCCGGTCACGCTGGTGACGCTCAGCTGCAACGCCGGTGGCGGGCTGCGACTCGTCAGCTGGCGCCTGCACAGTGGGCTCGTCTACTCCCCGGTCGGGTCGAATCCGATCGGTATGTGACGAAGCCCTTGGCCCCCGGTCACGCCCTGGTGACGGGCGACAGCCGGGCCGCCGCTGGCGCGGCCCGGTTGGCAGGCTTCACTCGTGCAGGGGCCAACACCGGTAGTTGACGACGCTCCCCGGCTAGTGCGCTGCGAAATGGTCATCCGTCGTCAACGACATAACTAACATGTCAGGCACTCGAGCGACAACCCGGAGTAAAAGGCAAGTCGAGACGGCAGCTTCATGGCTTGCGATTCGACGAACGTGACGGGCGGCTGAGGGTCCGAAAAGCGGTCTGCGTTCGTCTTCGGCAGTCGGGACGTGCCGTCACTACCTCATTCATGTCGATCCGATCTGACGTGACCAGCGTCGATTCGCTCTGAGATCCACGTTTGGATCGCTACCTCCGACCAGGTCACAGCGCGCGCGCCGGCCTTGACTGAGCGCGGGAAGATACCTCTTTGCATCTGCTTGTAGATTGCCGAACGTCGAAGGCCCGTCAGGCGTTGCACTTCCGGAAGACGTAGCAGCCGATCGGACTCACGCCTCGGCGTGATCATCGTTCCAGGCTCATCGCCGAGCAACGCGAGTGCCTCGCGCAGCAGGTAAGCAGCCTTGACGGCTCGCTCGGCGACCGGGTCGGTGGCAAGCTGCTGAAAGCTCGTCGAGACGTTGGAGTCTGAGGGTTGCATGCGAGAGTCCTCCGAGGCGGCGATCGGTCGGCCGAGCGGTCATGGGTCGGAGCCATCCAGTCTCGAGGATATGCAGCGAGAGGCTTGCTTCGCGCGCTGAATTTCGCCTCTTTTTCAGCATCAGCATCGTTACCCTAAGTCGTCTCGGAGGCGCCGTTGTGCTCGTGCAGCTGGCAACGATCGCATTCCGGTCGGAACTGTGGCGGCCCGTTCCTCTGCTCGTATCTCCCGGTCTCTTGCATTTTTGCCGAGCAATTGGTGTGGTGAGCGGCCTCGCATCGACGTTTGCCCTGTCAGCGCAGACGCTGAGCGTTCCGTCCTCGTTTGCCAGGGTCACTGTCGTCGGCTTCAATGCTCGCACGCACTACCTCGAATGCAAGGCCTGCCCTAGGCTGCAACAGAGGCCCAAGCCGGATGGCCCACCGTGCGCGGGCCCGAAGGGGAGTTGCAAACGTCAGTTATTGTATCTACAATAACCTATGCGTGTCAGCTACTACGCAGACAAGCGCGACAAGACGCTTGCTGATGGTGGGCTCGACTTCGAAGATGCGGCGCTCGTGTTCGCAGGCGTCACAGTAGAGGTCGAGGACACCCGTTACGACTATGGCGAGGGGCGGATCCTTTGCTACGGGACCTTGGAAGGCCGGGTGGTGGTCGTCGGCTACACACCGGGCGGCGCGGTTCACCACATCTTCAGCATGCGCAAGGCCAACCATCGTGAGCAAGCCCGTCTCGCACCGTACTTCGAGGTCTGACCTCGCTCGCGTGGATGCACATCGCATCTCGCGACCAGAGTACGAGGAGCTTCCTGAGCTCACCGACGAGATGCTCGCCCGCGCGACGGTCAACAAGGGCGGACGTCCACGCTCGGCGAACCCACGGCAGCTCATCTCTTTGCGTCTACCGGCCGAGGTTGTGGCGCGGTGGCGAGCCACTGGCCCAGGTTGGCAGACCCGCATGGCCGAGCGTCTGAGCAAAGTCAAGGCCAGTGGCCGTGCCAAGAGCGAAACCTGATCTTGACGGAGCGATCCCAAGGCCGCTCCGGCGTCTCCTCACGCTGCCATCAGTTCAATGGGTCGAGAAGAGCCGTCCGGGGCAACGATCCGTGTGCTGCCCTGTTCACAGGGAGGTCGACCCTGAAGCGCCTCCCCGACGCCAGTAGACGCTCGACGACTTGGAGGTCGGCCATATCCAGCTACCGGGATCCACTCTGCGGTGGTCGGTATCAACGACAGTTCTTCGATCCCCGGAAGCCTCCTCTGATCGAGCGCGAAAGTGGCAAGCACGATCAGGTGCATGTCGTTGGCCCCCTCCCACAACAAGAGCTCATCTGCGAAGCGCCTTCCGATGCCTTCGTAGAGTTCAGGGCTCATCGCGAAGGGCAGATCCGGGACGTGCTTGATCGACTGCCCTGACGCCGCACCCGCGACGCGCGAAGATCCTTGAGTTCACCAAGAAGCAGCCACAGTGGATGGTCGGTACGCCTTGTTCGATAGGAGCGTGTCCATTGAGCGTCGCGGCGCTCGGCGATCTCGCTGCGGCGGGATGGCGGTGAACACTTCGGGGAGGTAGAGCCAGTCGCTGAGGGCATGGCCACGCGCGACCAAGCTCTCGCTGGCCAGGAGAATCCGCTTGCGAACGGTGCCCCATGACCGACGCCCGGCAAAGCCGGGCCGCCACTGCGTCAGCCCCGCCTGGTCCCAGAGGTAGTGCAGCAGACCGCGCAGCGTGAGCCCTGTGTCATGTCCTTCGTCGCAGCGATGGTCTTGCCCGCGGGCAGCGGTTCGCCAAGGCGAGGCGCGCGCTTTGACAGCGCGAATCCAAGCTTCAGCGTCGTGATGCCAGTGACCGGGTTCTCGCTGATCGCCGTACCGACGGGCGAGTCCGGCCCCGCCATCCCCGGCGGCAACTCGTGGGAGGCGCAGTGGGATGCGTGGAGGTGCCCCGTGAGTGGCATCCGCTTGAGGATGTGCCTCCGGCCCAGGTGCGCGACATACATCGGCACGCCTTCGGGCAGGCAAAGGCAGCGCGGTCGATATCGCCCGGCGTACGCCGCCGTCGAGCGCGTCGGCGAAGGACGCATCGGCAGCGGACAGCGCCCGCCCTTGAAACAGGTAGGTCGCCACCTTGCCACTCAAGCCGGCCGCACTCTCAGCGCGTGGGCGCGGCTCGCTCCCTGGTCGCGCTGCTGCTCGGGCCCGGGCCGGACGACCGGCCGCTGCGGCTCGGCGGTTCGGTCATAGACCTTCACCTTGTGGACTTCTCCTGCCGCGAGCCTGCGGGCGAGGTTCTCTGCGGCTGCAGCCATCACCGCCTCGCGCTGTCTTTCGGGGACGCGCTGGGCGAGGAGAACGGCCTCCAGCGCAGCCAGGACCGCCTTGCGCCCGCCGCTGCCTCGCGCCGATTGCTTGCCTTCGGTGGAAGGGGCGCTATCGAGCGCGGGCTCGATGCGATTCACCCGGCGCGCGACGCGTTCCTGCTGCAGCAAATCGAGGTCGGCGTGCTGTGGGGTGTGGCCGAGCACTTTGACGCCGCGCACCGAGGCCTCGAGCCAGACCAGGCGCCTGAAGTCATCATGCCCGGAAACACGGACGACTCGCCAGTTGCGTGCTTCGGCGACGTCGACCATGGAGCGAGCTACCGAGGGGCTGTTGCTGTCCGTGGCCAGGCGGAACGTCGTCTCGGTGAACGCCACCCGTGCCGCTTCGCCGCGATAGCGGTATTCGGTCTGGCTGATCGCGACGTCGCCGGCTTTCAGGGCGCGGCGGATGATGTATCGCTCGGCGAGGGCCGCCTCGAGCCGTTCCTTGCGCGCCGTGCGCTCCGCGACTGAACCGATCCGCGCCATGCCGGCCTCCGAGGTGTTGACGACCTGCGTGAGCGGCGTCGGCTCGGGTCGTCGCAGCTTCTCTTCGGCCGTCGCGGAAGAAGTCACCTCGAGCGGCTTGCTGCCGCGCTGCCACGCACCGTCGACTCTGTTGACGGCGGTGCGCTTGCCATCTTCGCTCACCGCGTAGAAGCGGTTGGCACCCAACCGCTCTGCCTTGGCGACCATGTCGTCCAAGGTCTTGGCGCGATAGGTGACGTCGGTGAACGGATCGCGGTGCTCGTAGCGCTCGCCTTCCAGCGTCGGGGCCTGGAACCGCCCGTTGGCGATCGCCGCCCGATCGACCGGTTCGATGACGCCGCCACGCTTGATGGTTGGCCCGGAGTCGTCGTCCATGGAGTCCTCCTCGATCACCGCGCCGACGTTTCGGCGTCAAAGACGTGCGCGGCTGGGCGTGCCGCGAACACTTGCGGGACCACACCATAGAGCTCGATCTCGACCCGCCGGTTGAGCCGCGCCGCCCTTCGGGAGTGCCGTTGTCGGACGTGTGGTCGCCCATCGGCTGGCAGGTCGTCCGGATGCGCGCCGGGTCGACGCCGGCCTGGACCAGGAAAGCCCGCGCGGCCGCGGCGCGCTCGCGGGCGACCCGGCTCTCTGCCGGCGACTCGACGTCGCCGTCGGTTCGCCCGCGCGCCACGATCAGGACCGCCTGGCGCGCCTGGTCGATGAGCGCCGAGGCCTCCGGTTCGGGTACCCGGACCTCGCTACGTCCGAAGGCGAAGTGCACGGTAAAGACCACGTTGCCGGACGGTGGTGTCTCGACGCGAAAGGCGCTGGCATGTCGCAGCGCGACCGACTGGCTCACTGCTGCCGTCGCGCTGTCGGCGCGGCGCGCCGTCTCGGTCGCGAGGATGCGCGTGTTGTGCAGTTCGCCTCGGCAGACCTGGAGGTCGATCGCTGCCGCTGCGTTCGCCGGCCGCTTCGCCGCCGGATCGACGACTGGGCGGCTTCGGTGGCGACCTGCACGAACCAGCATCACCAGGAAGGGCAAGACGAGCAGAACGGTTCGCATGGCATCTCCTCAAGCGGTCGGCGCTGCTTCGATGACCGGGTCGAGGGCGTGGGTCTCCCGTCTCCGCGACGGGCGCTGCGCCCTCGCTCTGCTGCTGACGCTGACGCGTCATTTCCAGAAAGCCGTCGGCAAATGCGCTTGCTTCTTCCTTGCCGGATGTCTCGTGCAGCACGGGAAGCACGTGGATCGGAAGCGCCAGGCGAGCGACGTCGATTTGCTCACCGTCCTTGAGTTCGTCGTCGAGGTAGCGAACGCGCCGTTGGACCCGTGCGAAATGCAGATCCATGTCCATCCGCGGCACCGCCGGCGGCGGGAGAACGCGCGCCGCGAAGGCCTGTCTCGCGGTGGTAGCGGATCTTCTCGCCGAGGATCGGCTTGCAGTTCTCGACGATCGACCACCAGCCGCTCCGGCGCCGAGCTCCTTGAACTCCTGCGGCAGGAGGAGGGCGCGGCGCTGGTCGCTCTCGGTGCGGCTGATGCGTCGTGTGACCGTGGCCGCCGAACGAGCGGCTCTGCCCGCGCGAGGTCGCGCGCTCGGTGAAGTGGCCGAGCATGGCGCTGTACTCGTCGGCGTCGCGCTGCTCGCGCGGCGCGTACAGGATCTGCAGGCCGTGGTTGGTGGCGAAGCGTGCGCGCCTCCTGGTCGCCGTAGACCGCGTCGAGCTGCGACATCGCCTGGACGACGGTCAGAAGGCGCAGGTTGTAGCCGGCGAGAAAGGCGGTCGCCGTCGAGATGACGCCGACCCGCCCCATGGCCGCGAACTCGTCGTTGACGATCAGGCACTGCCACTTGAGCTTCGGGTCGCGCTGCGGCAGCTGCTGGGTGTTCAGGCTCACCAGCTGCGAGAAGAAGAGGTTGAGCAGCGGCCTGGCACTGGCCAGCCGGTTCGGCGGCACGCGGACGTAGATCGACATGCGCCGGCGCCGGACGTCTTCGAGACGGAAGTCGTCGCCGCTCGTCGCGGCGTCGACGATCGCATCGGCGAAGATCGTCAGCGGCGCATTGAAGGTCGCGACGATGCTGGTCAGGGTGTTCTCCGAGTTGCTCAGCAGGCGCTGCAATGCATCCGCGCATTCGACCGAAAGCGGCTTCTTTGCCTGGCCTCGCAGTGCGATCGCGCCTTCCAGGTGTGCCTTGAGCGGCTGGCCCTTGCCGGACGACTGGCGCAGCATCTCGCCGATCGTTCGCGGCAGCTCCGGGCTCTCCAGAAGGAGCAGGCCGAGGCCCATGAATAGGTTGCGCGCCTGGTCGTTGAAGAAGGCTTCCGATGACGTCGTGCTGCTGTCGTTCGGGAAGAACACCTGGCCGATCGCGAGCAGGTCGCCGATCCGGTGCAGCGGACTCGTGCGCACTGCCGTGAGCGGATTCCAGCGGTGGCTGCAGGCGCCCTCGTCGAACGGCGAGAAGGCGTAGACCGCCTGGCCGTGCTTCGCGCGATAGCCCGCCGTGACGTCGTAGTTCTCGCCCTTGAGGTCGAGGACGACGACCGAATCGGGCCAGTTGAGCAGGTTGGGGATGACGACGCCGACACCCTTTCCGCTGCGCGTCGGCGCCGAGAGCATCACCGAGAGCTGGCCCGGCAAGGCGAGGAGACGGCCGCGGAAGCGACCGACGATGATGCTCGGCCTGCCGTCCGTCGCCAGGAGGCCTGACCGGCTAACTTCGGCGTGGGTCGCGAAGCGGGCGTCGCCATGCAAGGGGCGGCGTCGGCGTGCCGCGGCGACCAATGCGCACGGCAGGACAACCATGCAGCCGATTCCCGAGATCGCGATCGAGGCGACCAGCTGCTTTCGCCGCCGCGGATCGTCGGCGTAGCCGTCCCAGTAGTCGAAGATGCTGGCGAACCCGGCGCTGGCGCGGATCGACCTTGTTCAGGACCAGGAAGAGCGCTGCCGAGAGATACATCGCAGCGCACGCCAGTCCGGCGAGGACGAGCGCGGCAAAGCCGGCCGCGGCGAGCCTGCGCGCCGTCGGCCAGCTCGACGACCGGCAGCGACGCGGCGCCGCTCATGCCGCGTCCGCCACGGTATCGTCCCAGCGCGCCAGGCGCTGGCGCCGGGGCTCGTAGTAGATCTCGGAGACAAAGCGGCCGCGTTCGTCGCGGTCGAACTGGACGACGACGTCGACGACGACGCCGAGCAGCCACTTGATCTCGGCCATGCGCAGGCCGCCGCCGGCGCCGCTTTCGCGGATCATCAGCGCCATCTGCTCGAAGGCGAGGGCGCAGCTGCCGGCGTGGACGCTGGTGATGCTGCCGGGATGGCCGGACGCCGCGAGGCGGACGAAATGGAAGCACTCGTCGCCGCGGACCTCGGCCAGGAAGATGCGGTCCGGCTTCATGCGCAGGCACGCCTCGAGCAGCGACTTGGCCGTGACCTTGGCGGTGCCCTGGGCGTCCTTGCTGTAGTAGAGGTGGACGACGTTCGGGTGGTTGGGAAGCGTCAGCTCGGCTGTATCCTCGATCGTGATCAGCCGCTCGTGCGTGCGGCACTTCCTCGACCAGCCCCTTCATGAAGGTCGTCTTGCCGGAACCGGTCTTGCCGCTGACGACGATGGTCTGGTGCTTCTTCACCGCCAGCCGCAAGAAGTCGGCGTAGCGCTGCCGATCCTTCAGGTCGGCAAGCTCGTGCTCGAAGGGCATGAGCTTGCTCGCTGCCGTGCGGCTTACGATGGCCGTGCGATCGAACAAGCCGTCGCGCTCGAAGTCATCGAGACGGAAGATGAGATCGGCGGGCTTACGGATGGTGATCGATACGGTTCCTCGCGTCACCGCCGGCGGAATGACGAACTGAATCCGTTCGCCGGTGGGCAGTGTCGCCGCGAGGAGCGGCCGCTCCTGCGTTGATCTGCTGGTCCGAGAAGGTGGCGACCGCGGTCGCCAGTGACAGGCAGCGCTCGGCGGTCAGCTTGTAGGCCGGGAACGTCTCCCAGCCGTCGACGGTCTCGACCATCATCTCGCCCGGTCGGTTGACGCAGACCTCGAGGACACCCGGCACGTCGAGCAAGTACGCGCAACGGGCGCAGAAACTCGACCACCGAAGTGGCGTCGCCGCACCATTCGCCAGTTGCTCCGTCGTGGAGAACGGGAGCGGCCAGGTTGCTCATCGCTCCACCGCCTTCAGCTCGTAGACCGACGAGAAGTCGATGTCGCGGGCGACGTAGATGCCGACGATCGCGCCCTGGTTCTGGTAGATCAGTGGCGGGATGTTGATCGTGCTGTCGAGGACTTTTTCGGCGAGCTTGCCGGTGGTCGACGTCGTCGAAGGAAGGACCACCGTGCTCCCGGGGGCGTCGCTGGTCTGGCCAGCGATCGCAATCTGTACCGCGTCGTCGATGAGCGACAGCAGCAGTGCCGCGCCGATCCGCTCGACCCACCGGTTATCGACGTAGCCGTCGATTCCCGACTCGCCGAGCTGGCCCGTGCCCGGCGACTCGATGTCGACCGTCACCGCATTGGGCGTGCGGACACGGGTCCAGAGCACTGGGATGCGGACGGTGCCCGGTCGCAGCGAGGTGGCCCGGTACTCGCCGTCCATGTGCGAGCCTCGTTCGATCAGGAGCACACGCCCGTCTTCGCTGTACACGTTGCGCTGCACCTGGCAGCTGACGAAGCCCGACGTGGCGCTGACCAGCCGGGTCTTCAGCGCGCAGGTGAACGCCGTGCCCTTGGGCAGGGTCAGGCTGCGGTTGCGGAGCATCTCGGCGACGACATGCGGCGTCACCGACGCCGAAAGCTGTCCGCCGAGCAGGCTTCCAGCGGGTGGCGTAGGGGTGGGAGGCGGCATCTGAGCTGCTGCCGTGGGAGTCCCTTGCTTGCCCGCCAAACCCGTGCTCTTGCTGAGCGTGTCGAGCAAGCCTTGCAGCTGATGTTGGTAAGCGTCGAGATTGCGCCGCGTGCTGTCGAGGGGATCCGTGGGTTCGGCGGCGCCGTTCGCGGCCATGGGATCGGTCACCGACGGTCGCGAGCTCATGGCTGGCGCGCCACCGCCGGCCGGTCTGCTGGCGAGCAGCACGACCGGCGCGTCCTCGGGAGCGACCCGGGGCGGATCGGCGCGGCGCAGCGGTATCGCGTCGGGACGCGGGTCTCCAGGAAGTGGCTCGATCGCCGGAATCACCCGGCCGGTCGCCGATGCAGCGCTTGCCGACGCTGCCACTGGGATTGGCAACGTCATGTCGAGTCGACGCGGGTCGATGCTCGCCGCGGCGGGTCGATCGCTGAGGCGCTTCGAGGTTTCCTCCTTCGCCGGGCCCGAGAACGCGCGGTGGATCGAGACCCCAGAGATCACGACCAGTGACACGATCGCGAAGGCGACCGCGAGGACACCTTTGCGCGAGGCTGATATCTTGGGCGGCTGGCTGACGCTCGGAATGCCGGGCTCGTTATCTACCTGCGATGAATCGTCGGCTGCGCTGTCTGGTTGCGAAACCTGTCTGGTGCCGGCGGGCTTGCTGTCGCTCATGGCCTCGCTCCGTGCGACAGGACATCGACGTTCTTCACCGATCGAGCCACGCCGGAGACGGTCGTGCCGTCCTTCGGCGCGAGCCCATCCGGGTCGAAGGCCTCGTTCCACACGCCGACAACCGCCGACCCGGCGCGCAGCATCAGCTGCCGACTGATGCGGTCGACGACGAGAAGGTCGCCTTCCATGCGGAGGTTGACGAGCGCCTCCGAGCCATCACCCTGGACATGAAAGACCGCCGGCACCTCCCGGTTATTGGCAAAGCGCAGGTAGGTGAACCGGCCGTCGTCGAAGACGAGCGACGGGACGATGTCGTGCGAGCCCACCCCTTCGGCGATCGAATAGTTCGAGTTGACGACTGTCGGTGCCGCTGCGAGTCGCGCGGCGATGACCTCTGCCGGGCGGGGCGGAACGGCTTCCGGAACAAGCAGCGAGGGAGCGGCCAGGGGTTGGCTCGGGGCGATCGGTGTCGCTCGAGATAGCGCGGCGCCTGGACCGACAGGCGATAGAGCGGAGGATGGCTGTCGCCATCGGCCAGCACTTCGAGGCGGAACGAGTGCGCTCGCTTGTCGGTGACGACCGCCAGATTGTTCGGCGCGGTAGCGGTGCTCTTCGGCTTGACGAAGATGTGACGGCCGCCCGGCTGTGCCGCGATGCACCAGGCTGGCGTCGGGCTTGCTGCAGTCGCTGCCAAGGCCGGACGCGACCTCGGTGATGGCTTCGTCGGCGTCGAGGACGATGTGCGGTGACGACGCCGCGCTTGACCGGGACGGTGACGACCGCCTGCGGGTCGTACCGGATTCCCGCAGGCGTGGATCGGCAGGCTCGGCGGACGCCGCGCTGGAGAGGCAGGCGCCGAGGAGCCATGCGGCGGCGAACGTGAGGACAGGATCGCGCATCCCCGCCTCACTGCCTGGCCATCGCCGCGACGGGTGGTGTCGGATCTCGGGGTCGGAGCGGTACGCCGTGACGACGAAGCCGAAGGGGTTCTCGATCCGGTCCTTCTCCTTGGCAAGCACCTTGGGCTGGTACTCGTAGACGATGCTGGCGACGTGTCGGGTCGTGTCGTCGGGCAGGTTGCGGTCGGTGAGCCGGACGACCTTGTCGTAGGTGACCGTCGCGTCGCCGGTGTTGCCGCGCCGGCCCGGCGGCGACAGGCGAACGCCGACGATGTTGATCCGCCACTCCTCGGTGCCGGCGAGCTTCTTCTGCAGCGCCGCCTCGCCTTCGAACTGCCGGCTGTAGTCGGCGAACACCGCGGGCACCGCCATCCGCGCGACCTGGTCGAAGTCGCGCTGCAGGAACATCCAGGCTGTATCCCTCGCGCGCGCGGACGAAGGCCGCGAGGTTGTGCTTGTCGAGCGCTTCCATCGGCGGGATCGTCTCGACGCTCAGACGCTGCTGGATCGTCGTCTCGCCGGTGACCCGGTCGACGACGATCGGGATCTCGACCACGCGCCGCAGCGGGCCCTGCGACGAAGACGGCCAGCATGCCGATACAGTCCGAGCACGCCGCCGAGGCCGCGACGAGCCAGGCGCGCCGCTCGGAACGCTCGCAGCATCAGCGGCGCGGTCGAGTTCCCAGGCGCGATTGGCCGCGAAGGACCGCTCTCGTCTGCTCTGGCCATGCGGCGGCGCCGCTCGGACGAGCGCGGTGTTCATGTGAGGTCTCCTCAGCGGCAGGTAGTCGGAGATCCGGCCGGTGCGGGCCAAGCATCTGGTACTGGCGTTCGCGGTCGCGCGAGCGCGCGATCCGCTCTTCGCTGTCGGCCATGCCGCTGCAGCATCTGCATCTGCGACATCTCGTGGGCGAGCATGGCGTTCTCGGCGCCGATGCGGGCCTGGATCTCCAGCACCGCCTTCTGGTCGGTCGTGGCGTTGATCTGCGCCATGAGCGAGTTGATCTGTGCCAGGCGACCCGATGCCGCGCGCATCGCGTCCTGCAGCAGGCCCTTTTGCTGGTACGGCTGGGCGAGCGTCGCCTGGCAGGTGGTCCTGCGCCGCGCCGGCGAGGTCGAGACAGTTGTAGACCATGCCGGCGTCGCGCAGCGCCTTGGCCGTCGGACGTCAGCGCCCGCGTAGCCGGAGGAGTCGACGGCGTTGACGACGGTGTAGGCGTTGGCGGGAACGTAGTTTTGCAGCGCCGGGCTGTTGAAGACGTTGCCGAGGTTGCGCATGCCGTTGATGCTCGCAACCTGGGTCTGCAACTGCGTCGATCTGCTGCGACCTGGTTCTCGATCTTGGTGATGTCGTTCATCACCTGCTGGATCGTCTGGATCAGGTTGGCGATGTCGATGACCGGGATGCCCTGGGCGTGACTCTGCCCGGCGCAGAGCGCCGCGGCGAGGGCGATGGCAGCGAGCGGAAGGCGATTGCTCATGGGAGTCCTTTCGGTCAAGCGCGGCCGCGCAGGGCGGCGAGGCGGTACGCGGCCATGCGGGCGGAGCCGTAGACGCCGCGGGCGATCGCGCCGGCACCGGTGGCCATCGTTCCCGCGACGCGGGCACCGGCAACTGCGGCGCGACCTGTCGCAACGCCGGCGGCGTGCGAGAGTCCGGCGCCGGCGCGGATGACGCCGCCGGCCGTTGCTCCCGCCGCACCAGCGGCCGGAGACGGCGCGACGCGGACGCGCAGTCCGGCGACCATCATGGCGTTCTGGACCATCTGGATGCCTTGCTGGACGGCGGCGCCGCCTGTCAGTGCCGAGGCGAGGCTCGGAGCCTGGAAGCAGATGATCGCCATGAGGATCATCACGACGCAGTAGCGCGTGGCTTCGCCCAGCACGTTAAGCGTCGAATCGGTGAAGCCTCCGCTGTCGTTGAATGGCGGTGAACATCTGGTCGCCGATGAACGCGCTCAGGCCGAGAGCAAAGAAGGCGAACCAGCGTCAGAACGACCGCGTTTAGGAGCATCGACAGCCAGCTGTCGAAGAAGCGTGCTGTCGGCCGCCACGCCAGGCACAGGACGAAGATCGGCCCGATGCGCGATGATGAAAGTGATGAAGACCGTCGCCAGCGTTACGACGAAAAGCGGCGACGCACAGGAAGGCAACAGTTCCGACGGAGAACACGCCAGCGGCGAAGAAGCAGGTCAAGCCGCGTGATGCCCGCGTCCCGCATGATGTCCGCGACCTGCTTACTCGCGTTGTCGTTGAAGGCGTCCAAGCAGAGCTGTACGGCGAGCTGACGGTCGGATCCGGAGCACCGGAAGGCAGGAATGTGGTCGCCACTGCCGTTGCGAGGGCGTTGGCTGTGTCGGCCACGTTCGCGACATAGACGGCCGGACTGCAACGCGAACGCCAAGACCAGCCCGATCTTGAAGACCTTCCACAGGAAGCTGGGCACAGTCTCCGTCACCTCATTTCGGAGAACCGCCCACCCGTAGATCAGCGACCCACAGGGTCATCGCCGACAAGGCGATCGGAGTCATCGCCGCCATCAGCGAGGACACGACCCCGAGGACGTAGGTGCTCAGGATCGACGCGAACTGGGAGCCGAGCCAGGTGAACATGCTCGCCTCTTACTGAATTGCGTCGTAGGGAAGGTTCACGGGGGGTCGCGCAGACATGTCCACGCACTTGCTGCCCAAGTCGGGGTACTGGCACCACAGCCACGCAGTACCCTTCTTGACGACCCAAAGCCTTGCGATCTTTTGAGTCCCATAAGTCGACGGACGGCAGGTGGTCGGGCGCGCTGACGGCTCGGTGCATTCGAGCAGCCCGGAAGGTGTCTCGACCATGTGCCAAGCCCCTGCGTGACAATTCGCCGTCGCGGCGCAGGCTTTGCCCATGGAGGCGAGAACCGGCTGGTGTTTCGACCGTTGTGCCGGAAGCAGTAAGGGTGACCGCCTCGTTGCCCTTGACGAACTGTGCGGGGACGGCGTTCGACAGGAGCAGGGCCAACGCCGCGAGTGCAAGCGTCAGATGTCTTCATGCGGCTTTCCTTTCCGGGAGGGCCCTGCGGGCACTGGACTGCGTTGCGAAGGAGCGGCAGCCAGACCTGAAGGGTCGTCGCCGTGGCGTCTCTCGGATCTGGTCGAGAAGGGCGACGTTGTCGGTTGTCGCCGACAGGACGGTCACGAAATCCTCGAGACCCGTCAAGGTCGAGCTCGCAGACCGCACTGCTGTCGCCTTGCTTGACCATGAATGCGCCGGCCGCCGCGTGCGCCGAGGCTTCTAACGATGTCGTATTCGGCTTGCGCTCAGACCGAAACCGTCGACGTACTCTTCGCGCAGCGCTTCCGAGTTGGCGAGGAAGATCTTGGTCACGCTCTGCTCGACCATGGTCCGGCCGATCGGGTGGCGAAGGACATCCGAGGGGCTCTGCGTATCGAAGATGCCCAGGCCGTTCTGCTTCCGGATCGTCTTCTGCTTCTGCTTGGCGAAGTCGCTGAAGATCTCGTTGTCGAGCGCCTTCCAGAACTCGGAGATGACGTAGATCAGGCGCTCGCCGTTGACGAGTTCGCCCATGACGTCGAGCAGGTACATCATGATCGGCGTGCGGACTTCCGGAAGGTCGAGGAACTCGGTCGTGTCGAAGCCGATGGCGCTCGCTTGCTCGAGGTCGGTGAGTCGGTCGTCGGCTTCGTCGAAGACCCAGCCGAGCGCTCCGCCCTGGCACCAGCGGCCGAGCCGTTCGTAGAGGCTGTTCTCGTCCGTCTTCGGCAGGTTCTGCCGCACCGTCGCAAAGCGCCTGAGGTGCGTCGGCATCGCCGCGACGGAGCGGACGGCGCTCGCGATCGCGCGTTCGTCGGCGGGCAGCAGCGGCAGCCGCGGCGACTCGATGCAGGCACGGACGAGCTGCTCCCAGAACTGGATCCGTGCCGTCGTCGGCTCGCGCTGCAGCGGGTTGCACCCGGTCGGCTTGCCGGCCTCGAGCGCAAAGTAGCGACCGCCGAGTGCGCGCAGTGCGATCTCGCTGCCGCGATCGAGGTCGAAGAGCACCAGGCGGGGCGCCGGGTGCCATTTGCGTGTCAGCGCCAGCAGCAGCATGACGAGGGTTGTCTTGCCGACGCCGGTCGAGCCGATGATGAGGGTGTTGCCGGGAAGCTTCTTGTCTTCCGAGTCTTCGCCGTCGGGACTCTTGTGCAGGTTCAGGTAGAACGGCTGCCCGCTCGGGGTGCGCAGGACGGCGAGCGCCTCTCCCCAGGGATTGCCGTCGCGCTTGCCGCGGGCGAAGTTGTGGCCGCTGGCCAGCGCCGCGAAGGCGCGCGACGACAGCTTGGCGGCGCGCGGGCGCCATTGCCAGTTGCCCGGCATCTGCGCGAACCAGGCGGCGTCGGCGACGAGGTCGACGGGACGCATCTGCAGGCTGCAGGCTTCGCCGACGGCGCCGACCGCCCGCGCCGCGCGCTGGCCGGCGTCGGCCACGCTGTCGCCGAAGATCGAGCAGGCTGTAGTGGTACTCGCCCATGCAGAACTGACCGTCGCCGAGCTCGTTCAGGGCGACGTCCATCTCGGCGATCTGGCTTTCGACGACGTCGTCGCTGGCGATCAGCTGGTCGCGCTGCAGCTCGAGCGAGCGCATGGCCTCCCGTCGCGGCAGGATCGAGAAGCTCTGCGTCTCGATGAACTCGCTCTTCTCGTAGAGCAGGGTGTCGAGGACGCCGGGCTCGACCGCGTCGGCGTACTCGTGGATGTCGACGAAGGCGGCGTAGCGGCGAGCGTCGCCGTTGCGGATCTCGAGCTTGTCCGAGCCGAACGAGAGACGCGCGGTCGGCAGCGTCCGGTAGAGCGGTCCGGAGTGCATCGGCACCTTGCGCCACTGGCCGTTGACCAGGAAGCCGAGAAACTCCGCCACTTCAGAGAATCTCAAGCAGGCCTCGCTGGACGGTGCCGAGGCGCGTCGGGCCGAACCCGCGCAGGATGCGCTCGACCAGGGCGGACTTCTCTTCCATGACGCGAAGCGCCGCGGCATGGGTCGCGACGATCTCGCCGCGGCTGCGCCGCCGGGACTGGAGCGCCGTGCCGTTCGTCCCGCGGCCGGTAGACGAGCGTCAGGTAGTGCTCGTTGCTCATCATCTGCTGACGGCGGATGAGCGAGTCGTAGGCCCGCGCCAGGTCGCGCGCGAAGCCGGGCTCGGGCGGCAACGTCATCGCGTCGTCGATCACCCGGTGCAGCCGGTGCTCCCAGACGGCGAACTGACCGCCGGCGAGGTTGCGGAGCAGGCTGCATTTGGCCTCGTGGCGCTCGGCGATGACGTGCTCGTCCGCACACTCGAACGGCACGCCGTCGAGTCGCCAGACGCGCAGGTAGTCGCCGCCGCGCGTGATCACGTCGTGCGGGCGAGACCAGCGAGGAAAAAGGGACGAAGCGGGCGAGCAGGTTTTCGGCACGGGCCTCGGCCCAGCGCCGCGGGCGGTTGCTGCGCCGGAGGAGCCCCGCCGTGACAGCCGCCGCGCTCTACCGATGCCAAGCATCGCTCGCTCCACGGTAGGGATAGGGCGCATAGCTGCGTGAACGCCAGAAGCCGCGGTTCCGGTCGTGGATGCGGAGCTTCAGCGCCACGCGCCATCTGCCTGAAGCGCTGGTCGTCCCTGCGGGTCACAAAGCGCATCCAGGCCAGCGTCGGCAAGAACCCGGCGAGCACCACCGGTGCGCCCCACCAGCGTCACGAGCGTGCCGATCCAGAGGATGAGCAGCATGCCGGTCCCGAACACGACGACCAGAGGGCACGAGCGGGATGCCCATCTTCATCGCCGGCCGGGTCGCGCCCTTGTAGATGGTTTCGGCTTGCACGACGTTCGGCCGATCAAGATGACGATGAACGTGGCGAACGCCGCGGCACCGCCGATCAGCGTCCCGCCGATCAGGACGTTGGCGACGTCGGCCAGCCGGGCGCCCTGGAAGATCATCTTGAAGCCGGCCCAGATGATCGCGATCGTCACGACCGCGATCGAGATCGTCACCAGGATCGCATTGACGTTGGTGACCGTCGTGTTGATCTTGTCGAAGCCCTGCGCGGACGCCGAAACGGCGAGCCCCGCGAGCGACGAGGAAGGCGAGGGTGGTGGCGACGCCTTGGCGAAGAATCAGGGAACGAAGACGCATGATGGACACCTTGAGTCTGTGGAGGTGAAGGGAGGAGGGGCGCGGTGCCGTCAAGGCGGTCCTCGCACTGCTGCACCGGTTCGCCGGGCGGCCGTCACGACGCGGGCGACATAGCCGTCCCCGAAGCCGGTGCTGAAGTTGCCGCTGTAGTAGCAGGAGAGGGCGCGGCGAAGGCGTTGCTGCGGTGGCAGGTCGGCTGCGGCGCGCTCGAAGCACTCGCTGAGAATCGTCTGCATGGCGCCGAGGTTTCGGCAGGCGTCGAACGCTTCGGGAATCGTCAGGCCCAGCCGATCCAGATTGCCGACGTTGATCTGCGCCAGGCCGAGGCTGAAGTTCCGGGATCGCGCTTTGAGGGCGTGCGCGGTCGCCACGGCCTCGCCGGCGTTGCGCGGCTGACGTTCGAGTGCGCCGCTGACGACGCCAATGGCGTAGGGGTTGAAGCGGCTTTCGACGTCGACCAGCGCATGCGCGGTGGCTGGATGGACCAGTGGTGCGCAGGTGGCGACGAGGGCCGCGAAGGTGAGGGCGTCCATTGTGTGGCTCAGCAGGCGGGACACGTGGGCGCTGCGCGACGCTGTGTCGCGAGCCATGCGGCGTAGTCGTCGTCGAAACGCGTATCGAACGACCCGAGCGCCGCCTTCGCCGCCGGTGTGTATTCCGTGACGGTCTCGCCTGACAAGTCCCACCAGGTCCGCGTCCAGAGGGCACCGTCGATCGTGGTCGAGATCGCGCCACTCGAAGCGGCACTCGTAGCGCGTGCCGACTTCGAGGTCGAAGGCGGTGGTGTACTGGGCCGGGCAGAAGCCGGGGGCGCTAGCGCCTTGGTTGCCGGCGCTGTTGCCCGCCCCGGACATGTCGCAGGTCGGAAAGGGCCGGCCGTGCGCCAGGTCGTCCAGCACCGATCGGATGGGTGGCACGCACTGGGGGATCGAGCTCCAGTTCGGCGCGGCCAGGCAGAGCAGCACCAGGCAGCCATCGGCGGCGTTCGCCGACAGTGCGCCGCTCAGCACGATCGCGCCAGATATCCATCTGCTGATTCGGTTCAGCGGGCTTGGAGCGAGGCAGTGGCACCGGCTCAGAGCCTTGGCGCTGAGCCGAGTCGGGACCCTGTCGGTCGATTCGCTTGCGTCGGTGAGATCTGCGGTGCCATGCGAGCAATCTAGGCTCGCTGGCTGGCTATTCCGTGCTGAATTTTCGCGAAAATTCAGCAAACTGAAGAAAGGTCATGAGCTGGAAATTGCTCTTCGGACGTTGCCGGACGGTCTTGGATTTGGCGACGATGACGGATCGAACGCTGGAGCGCCGCTGGTATATTTCGGCATCCCTTTGTCGCACGACTTGCCCTGAAAAGGCATCGAGCCCGGATCGACGATGAAGGTAGCCAGGCACTGAGGATGTTGCATGCCTGAAGTCCGCGGCGGTGATCCCCGCCCCACCAGCGCCGACGACCACGCTTCGGTCGGTTCGCGCTACGTGCGGGCGCTGCTCAATCGGCATGGCGTACCGCCGATGCGGCATGTCACCTTGGTTGCCGAGGTGCTGGGCTTTCGCTATCCCCTCGTGTTTCGGCGCATGAAGGGCGACGTCGCCTGGGAGCTCGAGGAAATCGAGAAGGTGGCGGCCCATTTCGGCGAGACTCTGGCCTCGGTCTTCGCCACCTCGCGCCAGGAAGACTATGTCCCTGCCGTGTTGGCGACCGAAGAACTCCGGGTGCCTTGTCAGTTGCTCGTTGGCGACGTTCTTCGTGGTCCCGCCCGGGATCGCCTGGTCGCTGTCAGGCTGGGGGCCCAGTGGATGGTGACCGCTGCCGCCAAGGCAGGACCGGGCCCCTTCTTCGAAGTGCGCGAGATGGTCGTCGCCGACGATGCCGGCCGCAGGCGACGGGTGGCGGTCCTTGACGACGATGCCGATGAGGCTGCAAGCTTGGCCGACCACTTCATCGGCCGCGGCTGCGACGCCGAGTCATTCACCGAAGTCGAGGCGCTCCTGAGTCACATGCGGCTGCGTCCGTTCGACGCCTTCGTCATCGACTGGGTCCTCGACGAAGGCACCGCCGCCGAGCTCGTGGGGATGATCCGTTCGTACGACGCAGAGTGCCCGATCGCGATCCTCACCGGCAAGATGGAGGACGACATGCGGGTCGAGACCGCCGTCGCCGAGGCCCTTTCGACCTACAAGCTCATGTTCTTCCAAAAGCCGACCCGGCTTCCGCTCATCTCGTCGCAGTTGCTGCGCGCGCTGGAAGGTCGATAGGGCCTGCCGGTCAGATGAGGCCGTACTCGGCGGCAAGGCGTGCCGCCGCCTTGCGATTGGGAACGCCGAGCTTGACGTTGACGCGCTGGAAGTGCGAATCGATCGATGAGTTGGACATGCCGAGGAGCTTGGCGATCTGCTTGGTTCGCAATCCCTTGCGCTCGCAATCGAGCAAGACGAGCTCTTCACGGGTGATTTCCCAGCAACGCCGGATCTCCTCCCGTGCGGTCCGGATGTAGCCCTCATGAAGTGCGTTGGCCAACGGTTGCGCCATCAGCTTGAAGGAACCGAACCCCTCGTCCTCGTAGAACCCCGGCATTTGTGAGCCGAGGCAGAGCATGCCCAGCCTCGAGAGTCCGCCGCTGGCGGGCGCAGGGACGATGGCGGCAGAGCAAAACCCGTACCGCTCAGCCAGCCGGACGACGGCACCCTCGGTCTCGCTCCGGAGGCGGATGTCGCAGCCGCGTATCGGCTCGACATGCCGTTTGGCGTAGGCCAGCCATGGATCATCCGCGTACCAGGCCTCACGCTCGTAGGCGACACACCACTGCGGATCGCAGGCCAGCAGGAAGCGGAACGACTCGCAGTCGCCGTCGCGCAGGAAGCTGAGGAAGAAGGCGACATCAGCGCCGACCTGACGCATTGCGTCATGCAGCAGGTCGACGAGGGCGGCGGCATCGGCGGCGGCCTCGATTTTCAGGACCACTTCGCTGACTCGGGCGAAGTAGTCGGGTGCTGCGGTCAACTCACGCAGTGTGGGCGCGGGGCCGGCCGATCGCGAAGAGAGCACGACCGTGCCTTTGCAGGCTCGAGTAAACGAGCGGATAGCTGTACTTCAGGGTGTCGGCTTCGCACCAGTCGAGAAACGAGCTCTCGTCCTGAAATCGCATGGTGTGCGACGCCAAGCCTGCGCCGACGCGCAGCTGCCGCCTCTCGACGCAGATGCCGCATGAACACGGCGAGAGCCGAAACGCCACGGCGCCGTTTCGGCCGAATCCAGACAATGCGTCACCGGTATCGCGGGCAGCGATGAAGCGACGGATTGCGCGGGCTGGCGAACACGTTGCACCCATTGCTGAACCCGAAAAAGGCATTCAGAATGAAATAAAATGTCCTGAAACGCAATAGCACGATGGCCCGGGCAAACCCGAGGGCAGTTAGAGAACTGTGAGCCGGGCGCGTGTTTTCTCGCGAGGTGCCGTCATGTGGGTGTTTATAGCAAGGCAGCCGAGTCCCGAGGCGGCTTACTGGCCGGGCCGGCCCATGCTGTCGCTATTGGATGCGGTCCTTTGGCCCGCGGCCTGGGTGTTCGGGGTCTCGAGCATGGCGATGCACCTCGGGACTGATTGGCATCGGCGTCGTCATTCTTGCGATCGTTGCGGCTGCTGGGCGCTGCCGGCGAGCACTTCTTGACAACGGCCGTTACCGGTTCACGACGTATCGGTGGGGTGTGCCCATGGTCGCGTTGTGCGCATGCGGCGCCGTCGTGAAGGCCTTCGCGTAGATCGTCATCGGCACGCACGGCCGGCGAGGCGTGTCCCGGGCCATGCTCGGCAGCGACGCGGAAAACGTCATGCGCGCCAGCCCGGTTCCCGTGCTTCTCGTCCGCGAGCCGGCGCACCGTTAGCCGGGAGCAGGTCGTGCGCGTGTTTCACGACGGGTGCCCGACGCTTTGGCTGTTGCTGGCCGCTGGAACGGCGCTCCTTGCCTTGGCGGCATCCGGCTCTTTCTCCGTCATCTCGGTGCTGACCCACTCCGACTGAGCAATCGCCATCGCCGGACGCCGCGACGTGCACGTTCTCCGACTCGAAAGCCCGAGCTCGGCCCCGACGCGGCAGATGAGGACATTCCGTCTCGTCTGGCGCCGAGGCGCAGCTAGAAGACCCGAGTACCGTAGTCCGCGAGCGACACCGGGCTCGCCCACAGGGCGCGGACGTGATCAAGGTCGAGGCGCGGGGTAGGGGAGATCTCCGCGACTGAGACAAGCCGTTGCTCCTGCGTGTCTCGATGTCTGGCGACGAAACGACGGCTGCTTGGCCGGCCTTCCTTTCTCGTACAGACTGCGGCAACACGCGAGATCTCGCTTTGCCTCGAAGGCAGCGAGCTTGGTTTGGAACGAGGCTTCCGGCGAACCCATGTTGAACCCGAGCATCGCGCCGCGAAGAATCGCAACCAGTCGCGCAAGCGTCAGCCGCACCCAGACCCAGCCATCGAATCCGTGACGTTGCGCAGTTGGTTCCCGACGGCAGTGGATTCATACGCGTTGCGAGACCGCGGCGCCCGCCGAGGGATCGAGGCGAAGTGTCGCCATGGCAGCGGCCGCCATCAACACGCCAATCGCGATCCAGGCATGCCGAAAATCGATCAGCGCAAGTTCGCTCGCTCCCCTGAACGCCTGCGACGTGCCAAGTACGCAGGCGGCGAGCGCGACGCCAAGCGCCATGGCAACCTGCTGCAACATGGTCGCCAGGGCGCTTGCGCTGGCCTGCTGAGCGTCTGGAACATCCGCGAAAGCCAGCGTTGTGATGGCGGTGAAGTTCATCGAGCGCGTCATGCCCGCGAAGAACAGCAACGGACAAACCAGCAATAGTGAATCACCTGGCGATACTGCGGCGCAGCCAAACAGCGTGAGCGCGCAAAGCGCGCCGTTGATCGACAGCACCCGGCGAAATCCAAAACGACGAATTACGGGTGTCGTGAGGCTCTTCATCATTAGGTTGCCGGACATGTAGACCAACAGCATCGAGCCCGCCTGAAACGCGTTCATGCCGAATCCGATCTGGAACATCAACGGCAGCAGGAATGGCGACGCGTTGATGGCAACTCGCGATACGAAGCCGGCGCTGGCCGTTGCAAGCGCGAAGGTGCGCACGCCAAAAGCCTGAAGATCAAGCATCGGCGCAACGGCGTGTCGTGCGTGCCAGATGCTCGCGACTCCCGCCGCTGCACCGGTCACGATTAGCGCCAAGGACACAGTCAAGTCCGAGTTCCGATGACCCACGCTCGTAAGTCCCTCAACGAGCGCCGCCAGCGACAACGCGGTGAGGGCGAATCCCGGAAGGTCAAAGGGTAGGTACCTGCGCAGTGTGCGTTGCGGAAAGAGGCGCCAGATCAGACACAGTCCCGCCAGACCCAGGGGCACGTTCAGCAGGAAAATCCACCGCCAGGACGCGTGGGTGGCGATCAGCCCGCCTAGCGGCGGCCCGATCACGGGAGCGATCAGGCCTGGCCAAGTGATCGTTGAAATGGCTTCGATGATGCGCTGCTTGGGTGTCTCTCGCAGCACGACCAGGCGACCGACGGGCGACATGAAGGCGGCCGCGAGACCCTGAATGACCCTTGCGGCGATGAACGCTGCAAACGTAGGTGCGAGCCCGCACATCAGCGAGGCTACCGTGAACGTGGAAACGGCCCCCGCAAACACGTTGCGAGCGCCGAACCGGTCGGCGCACCAGCCGGCCGCAGGAATGAACGCGGCCATCGCGATGAGGTAAACCGTCACACTGAGGCTGGCATCCAGCGTGCTGATGCCAAAGCCGGTGCCGATCGCAGGCAGCGCCGTGACAATGATGGTCGCGTCGAGCGTTTCCATGAAGAACGCGGCCGCGACCGTCAGCGCAATGTGTGACGAAGCGGCATCCGTGGAGCGGTTCTTCATCGGGCCATCATTCTGGATTCACGCTGGGAACTAGTGTTCTCTTTCAGTATTTCAGTGACAGTCTTGAAAGGCTAGTGCAGGTTCAATAGTGTCGGACGGGGCATCCGGCTGCCGGTCGATCCACCCCTGAGCCGACATTGACGACCGACCGCTCTTGGCCCGACAACAGTCGGGCACCGACGGGCGCAATCGAGCAAAGCGGCCGTTCAGATTCGCAGCCGGGCACCGGAAGAAGGCCCGCAGGGAGGGTAGGTGTTTGCAGGCAGTGGTCGGGGCGGTTGAATAGCCGCGTGGGGTTCGAAGGCATCCGGGCTTCGCTCTTGCAAACCGCTCGCACAGGCGCTACAGTGAACCATATGGTTCAGTCTTTAGGGACCCGCCTCGATGCTTCCTTCGCCGCGCTCTCGGACGCCACCCGACGCGGCGTTCTGGAACAGCTCGGGAGCGCAGACGCTTCAATCACGGACCTCGCCGACAAGTTCCGCATGACCCTCACGGGCATGAAGAAGCATGTCGGTGTGCTGGAGCGGGCCGGGCTCGTCACCACCGAGAAGGTCGGGCGCGTGCGGACCTGCATGCTGGGCCTGCGTCGGCTGGAGGAAGAGGTGATGTGGATCGAGAGGTACCGCCAGCTCTGGGACGCACGGTTCGACGAGCTGGACCAGGTTGTCGAGGAATTGAAACGGAAGGAGAGGGTCAATGAACGCAGGAAGAAGTAGTCAGGCAAGCCACGTGCAGAATCGGATGTCGGTGGAGCGGCGGTCCAAGCGTGAGCTCGTCGTCACGCGAACCCTCGACGCCCCGCCCCGCATCGTGTTCGAGGCGTGGATCAGGGCCGAGCTGTTCCAGCGTTGGTGGGTTCCGAAGTCCTTTGGCCTGGAACTGCTTTCCTGCGTGCTCGACGTTCGTGTGGGTGGCGCGTACCGCCTCGTGTTCCGCCATCCTGCCGCCCCCGAGCCCATGGCGTTCCACGGCAGGTATCTCGAAGTGACACCGCATTCGCGCCTCGTCTGGACCAATGAAGAAGCGGGCAGCGCCGGGCAGGTCACCACGGTCAAGTTCGAGGAAAGAGCTGGACAGACGCAGCTCGTCGTGCACGACCTCTATCCCTCGAAGGAAGCTCTCGACGAAGCCATCAGCTCGGGGAGCACAAATTGGAACGACGAAACGTTCAACCAACTCGACGAGCTTCTCTCCTCTGCAACACCTCTGGAGTGACGCATGGCAGTACTCAAGCGGTCGGACGGCCTCGAGAAGAAGACGATGTCTCCGTCCTTGGCACCGGCATCGCGGGAGAAGGCCTCGCGCATCACGTCGACGCTGACGAGCGGCATGCCCTAGATCGCCGCTTCGACCGCGCGGCGATGCGGGTGTTTAGGGCGAGTTGCTGCGGAGTGAATGACTGCGCCATGCGGACTCCTAAGGCGGGAGCCGGGCTGGCCTCGGGGGCGATCAGCGACCTGCACATCCTGGAGCCTATCGATCCCTCGGCTGCACTAAAGCACGCGAGCGTCGCTGCGAAGTCCTATACGCCAGCGGGGTAGGCACTTCGAGGAATGCTCAACCGCAAGATCTGGCCATGAAAGGCCATTTCTCGAGAGCTTTGGATCCGCTGCGGGGGGTTGTAGAGGAAGCGCGTTCCCCGCCGCCACTCCCATTGCGCCAGCGCTGTTCGAGGTCGATCGGACTCACGAGCTACGCAATCGCCAGCAATGCCGTTTTGGAGACCAACTCGATGTCGCGCGATCTCTTGATCCGAATCAGACGGACGCGGGCCAAGGCTGCGCCGAATATCTCCTCGAGGATCTCCGGCTCAGTCGACGCATCCGATACGAGCACCAGCTGTTGCGGTGGGTAGTGCTGAGCGAGGTGCTCCAACTCGAACCCGCTCCCGCGCCGGGCCCGGGTCAGGCCGCGTACATCCATCACGACGACATCGGCCCGTCGCATCAATCGCACCACCGTCACCTGCCAGGTATTGTCATGACAGCATAAGGCGCTCACGCGATAGCGTCCGTCCGGGTCAAGGCCCGTGTCGAGTCCATCGACCTTGGTCGTTAGATCAGCAGACGAAGCGACGAACGATTCGTCGAGGCGCCCGGTCAGCCAGCGCAGGTAGTCACCAGGGTTGATCGTGCGCGCGGCCACATCAGGCGCTGCGATCATGACCACCGGACCGAGCAGCCGCCAACGGGCCCCGATGCGATCGAATAGGCGCTCCGTACGCCTTGCGTAGCCGAAGACCCGCAGAAGAAGGAGGGTGCGGGCCGGCGGTCGATCGACGCTGCGGCGCAGTCGCGAGAAGAGCAGGGCGTTGACGGGCGCGAAGCCGAACAGTGCGACCGCGCAGGCGGCGATCGCCAACCAGGGCTCCTTAGGGGTCGACGTCATCTGCAGCCCGACGTTGACAACCAGCATCAGCCACCAAGTCCGCGCCAGCAATTGCCCGTCCGAAAATCGCTTGCGCTCATAGCCACGCGCGAGTCGATGCAAGCGCAGCCATGCCAACCAGGCGACCGGCAGGGCAATCAGTACGAACATCGCGTTCAGCCCGAGGGACTGCGCACCTCCCAAGGCCAGCGTAAGTCGTGATCCAAGGAAGGGCGCCAAGCCAAAAAGGAGGAGTCCGGCAAAGGTGATCGGCGCCACTCCGCGCAACGTACGGGGCCAGGTCGCCAACCAGAAGAGCGCGATCAACCACAATTGGCTTGCTACCAGGTCCAGAAACGTCAACGGCTGCAAGAGCCCCCAGCTGAGGGGTCGGCCGAGCAGGAGCCGATTCCCCATGAAGCTAACGAGTTGTAGGCCGTTCAGGAGGGTGGCCAAAAGTGCCAGGCCAGCCAAGGCGCGCAGGGCAGATAGTGACAGCGACGCAGCGATCATCGGGGCGCAGGCGAACGTATAGACCAACGCGAGCATGAGGACCTGAGAAGTGTGGATAGGATTGGTGCCGCCAAGGTACACGCTGGTCCATGCCAGCGGCACCGCACAGATCAGCGTCGTGAGCAGATAGGCCAGCGCAATCGCGGCTTGGCATCGTCGCTCCCACCGCAGCGAGGCCGCAATTGGCAGCCCGCTACGATGGTCGTCGGTCGGGGGCGCCGCGGGAATCGGCAGGGCATCGCCGCCACCCCGCATCATTCCGGTGAGCACTGCGACCCGGTAGCGCCACAACACGAACAGCGAGACCAAAACAGTGAGGATGGCGCTGTTGATGAAGTGGAAGGTGAATTCGGCAGCCAACGCTCTTCTCCGGATCCTGGCGGGGACTCCTTGGGCTCGCCGATGCTAGCGAGAGGACCGACGGAGCCGGGCGCCCACAGCATGCGGCAGCGCGATTCGGGCGCCCGCTGGCGCGCGCGCTGGCGTTTCCTGGTGGCCACAGTTGTGCTCGCCACGCTGTATCTGGCGCTTCAGGGCGCCTGGGAGTGGTTAGCCGGGAAGCTCATGTTTCGTGGATGGACTTGGGATGACCCTGCCCAGACGTATGCCCAGAACGCGGCCGACATTGCTGAGCAATCCAAGGTGCGCGAGGCGAGCCTCGGCGCAAACCTGCGTCGCGCCACCTTTGACCTCGGCGTCCAGTACGGGTATCTGAGCGAATGGCGGGTCAGTCACCGCGGACTGCCACCGGAATCGTTCCGGGCATCGGCGGAAAGGGACTTGACCGGCAACTGGGAGCAATTGAGTGCGGCCGCACGGGCGCTCGGTCTGAACATGCCGGATCTGATCCCGAAGCAAGCGGCGGGCGACGAGCTGGATCTCGAGCATGGTCTCGATGACGATATCGAGGGGGTCGCTCATCGTGTCGAGCTGGCGACGTCGCCCCGGCTGCGTCATGTTTACATGCTCGGGGTATTTGCGGGCGTCGAACTTGGTCGACTCGAACCGCGCAACGAGCTGCTCTTGCCGGCACCGGTTGGGCTGATCGGCATGCACGGGACTCTGGGCGGCGTACCTGCATCGCTCTGGCGACCCCTGACTCGCGTTGAACAAGGCAACCGCGCGGAGGCGCTGTCTCGGTATCGAGCTGCGGTGGGCGCGATCCAGGTCTACTTCGCCGCCACCCGCTAATCTGCCGCGGGCGACAAGCGTCTGCCTTGTGATATTCGATCGAGGACGCCAGCAAGGAGAGGGGGCCCCTGCATGTTCTGCGCGTCCGCTTCAATGCAGTGCTTTCGACCATCAAGACGCCTAGGGTCGTTCAGCGAACGCCCGGCCGGCGATGAGATCGCCAAGTAACTGACACCAAGCAGGCAGCCACGCGAGGATGACGGCGGTTCTTGCCGCCGATTTCTGTTCGTAGACGGGTGGCGCGTTGAGCGGAGGGTTGAACGGTCACGCTTGGGGCTGGGATCGGAGCTCAACGCCTCTCTTCGATCTGCGACTAACCGTGTCGCACGCATCGTCGGAAGTCTCGAGCCGGGCTTTCACTACCTTGATGGCGGGCCTTGTCTTCGGCCCGTGCGCGAACTGGACGGAGACGCCGTGCGCCACGCCTACGGCAACAGTACGGCAAAAGATCGCGCCTGAAAAACAAAAGGGTCAGCAGGTGCTAACCGGCTGACCCTCACCCACTCTGGCTCCCCGACCTGGGCTCGAACCAGGGACCTACGGATTAACGAACCAGGGACCTACGGATTAACAGTCCGGCGCTCTACCAACTGAGCTATCGAGGAACAGCCTCAAATTATAGCCCGCGGCCCTCGCGGGCCGCCTGATCAGAGGTCGGCCTGGATCGAGACGCGCAGCGTCCGCGGCTCGAGGGGGAACAGGTAGGCGTGGCTGAACTGGTAGGGGCTCTCGCGCCAGGCGCGCCGGTCGAAGACGTTGTCGATGCCGGCGCGCAGCGTCCAGGTGGTGCCAGTCCTCGACGTCACCTCGTAGCGCACGCCGAGGTCGAACTTCGTCACGCTCGGGATCTGGGCGCTGTTGTCGGGCAGCACCTCGCGCGCGCTCTCGTAGCTGCCGGCCGCAAGCAGGCGCAGACCGGCGAGCGAGCGGACCTGGTAGTCGCCCAGTAGGCGCGCCGTGACGGCGGGGACGTTGGTCGGCCGCTTGCCGTCGAGCGTCGGGTCGTTCGGGCTCTCGACGCGCGCATGCAGCCATTGCGCGCCGGCGTGAACGCCCCAGGCATCGCCGCGCCAGCTCACGTTGCCCTCGGCGCCCTTGTGGCGCTGGTCGCCGACCAGGCTGCGCGTGCATTGCATGACGCCGCATTCGCCGATGTCGCCGAAGAGCGGGCGGCGGATGTCGAACGCCGCCGCACTCCACTCTGCGTGCCCGGCGCCGCCCTTGAAGCCGAGCTCGACCTGCCGGCTCTCCGCCGCCGGCAAGGCCTGGCCGGCGTTGCTGTAGCGCGGCACCGGCGGCGTCGCCGAGGCGTCGAGCGGCTCGTTCGGCGCGACGTCGCTCTCGACGCCCTCGCCCCAGCTCGCGTAGACGATCTGGCCCGACCCGACCGCCTGGCTCAGCGCGACGAAGGGCGTGGTGAACGATTGATCGAATGCCGTTGCCCGGCGAGCCGTCGGTCGGCGTCGCGCTGCGGGCGAGCTGCGTGTGGCGCGCGCCGAACCACGCCGTCGTGCCGCTGCCGAAGGCGATGGCGTCGCGCAGCGAGAGCTCGGTCGAGCGCTCGTCGCGGTTGGTCTGCGGCGATGGTCGCGTCGGGTGCGGGCGGCACGATCAGCGTGCCGTCGATGTTGCCGGTGCCGGCGAAGTTGAACGCGTCGGCCTGGAAGCGGTTGCGGACGATCGTTCGCTGCACGCCGAGGCTGAGCTCGTGCGCGAGCGGGCCGGTGCGTCGCCGCGCCGTGCAGCGAGACGTCGAGCGTGCTGCTTCTGCGGCTTTCGTCTTCGCTGCGAAAGTCGTACAGGTCGAAGGTGCCGTTCGGGCAGAAGCGGTCGGGATAGTAAGTGCCGTCGGGCGGCTTCGGATCGGTGCAGCCGAACGGGAAGGCGACGCGGTCGTCGGTCCGTAGGTACTGCATCAGCCCGTGGACGACGACGCGCCAGCGGTCGTTCAGCGCCTGCGTGACGCGCAGCGATCCGGTCGTCGCGTCGAACACCACCGGCAGCGACCACGGCTGGTTGTTGAGGTTGAGGCTTCGGTCGGGAACCGTCGGCACCGTGTCGCCGAGCAGGCTGAAGCCGGGAACGCTCGGCTGCGAGCGGTGGCTGTTCTCGATCTCGGCCTCGACCAGCGTTGCCGCGCTCGCGCGCCAGTCGCCGGCGAGCGCGAGCACGTTGCGGTTGCCGTTC
The DNA here is from genome assembly GCA_963766315.1 of uncultured beta proteobacterium. Lineage (GTDB taxonomy): Bacteria > Pseudomonadota > Gammaproteobacteria > Burkholderiales > Burkholderiaceae_C > Schlegelella_A. Next base: position 329,896 of record CAVXZM010000013.1, on the reverse strand, counting down.
GCGTCGCGAACGATCGGCTCGATGTGCTCGGCGCCGGCGTTGAGGCGAACGCCGAAGGCATCGCCCACGCCGAAGCGCTGGCTGATGTCGACCGAGCCGACGACGCTGCCGCGCTCGCGCCATTCGAGGAACGCCGAGCGCAGCGGCGCGTCGAGCGGGCGCTTGACGACGAGGTCGACCAGGCCGCCCGGCGCGCTCGTTCCCGCCTGCGATTCCGCTCGTGCCCTTCAGGATGTCGACGCGCGCCTTGTTCTCGAGCGGGATCGAGGTCTCGGCGTTGATCGGCAGGCCGTCGCGGCGGAAGTTGAAGCGGTTGTCGACGACGAAGCCGCGGATGGTGAAGTAGTCGATGTAGCCCTCGGTGTCGTAGGCCGACGTCACCGAGGCGTCGAAGCGCGCGAGGTCGACGAGCCGGCGCGCGCCGGCGTCGCGGATCTGCGCCGCGTCGATCGTCGTCGCCTGCAGCGGCGCGGCTTCGAGCGGCGTGTCGCCCCAGCCGGCGACGCTCGCCGGCACTGGCGCCTTGCCGGTGATCGTCACCGGTGCGAGCGTTGGTCTGGCGCGTGTCCGTCGATCGACGGCAGGAGGGCGACTGGCGCGAGGCCAGCGCGAGCGTCGCGCGACGCTTTGGGAATGTCATGTGAGCCATCGTCTTTCGATGGCAAGGCTCTGGGCCGTGTTCGGCTTGCTTCCCTGCGCGAGGATTACCTCAGTCAGGTTCAAAGGGACTTTCTCAGTCGAGACGCGAACGCCTCAACACCCCTAGCGAATGCGCTCCGGCCGAGGCCGGGGCGCGGAACGAAGTTTATGGCAATCCGGGCGCCACGCCGAGCAGCCGGTGCAGCTTCGCGCTCGTCGTCGTGTACTGCAGCGGCTGCGCGCGCTCCGGGTGGACCAGCTCGCCGATCGCGAACGCCGCGAGCGTCGCCTCGTGGAAGCCGCAGACGATGAGCTTCTGCTTGCCCGGATAGGTGTTGACGTCGCCGACCGCGAAGATCCCTGGCGTCGAGGTCTCGAAGCTCGCCGTGTTGACGACGACCTGCTTCTTCTCGAGCGCCAGGCCCCAGTCGGCGATCGGCCCGAGCTTCGGGCTCCAGCCGAGCAGCACGAACAGCACGTCGAGCGGCAGCTCGCGCGACTCGCCGTCGCTGCCGAGGACGGTGAGGGCGGCGAGCCGGCCGTCGTTCGCGACGATCGCTTCGGGCTGGCCGGCGACGAACTCGATCCGTCCGGAAGCGCGCAGCGTGTTCAGGCGCGCCCGCGTCGCCTCGTCGGCGTCGAAGTCGTCGCGACGATGGACGAGCGTGACGCTCGCCGCGGCGGCCGCGCCGTCTTCGCCCGCGGCGAGCGCCGCCGCGACCGCCGCGGCGGTGCCGCCGACGATGACGACGCGCTTGCCGGCGTGCTCGTGCAGGGTCGCGGCGTGCTCGAACAGCTGCGTGCCGCGATAGGGGTCGAGTCCGTCGACCTTGAGCCGGCGTGGCTGGAACGAGCCGACGCCGCCGGCGACGACCACCGCCTTGGCGACGAAGCGCCGGCCGGCCGACGTCGCAACGTCGAAGCGGCCGTCGTCGCGGCGCGCCAGCGCGTTCACCTGCTGGTCGAGATGAAAGCCGGCGCCGAACGGCTCGATCTGCTGCAGCAGCCGCTCGGTCAGCTCGCGGCCGGTGCCGTAGGGCATCGCCGGGATGTCGTAGATCGGCTTGTCGGCATAGAGCTCGAAGCACTGGCCGCCTGCATGCGGCAGCGAGTCGACGACCTCGGCGCGCACTTCCTGCAGGCCGAGCTCGAACACCTGGAACAGGCCGACCGGGCCGGCGCCGACGATCAGCGCGTCGGTCTCGATCGGCTCGGCGGCAGCGATCGTGCGAGTCGCCATCACGGCCCCGCGGTCAGCGGATCAGCTCGGGGAGCTTGCCGGTCTTGTCTTTCCACTCGTCGGCGTCGGGCAGGGCGGGCTTCCTGCGCGTGATCGCCGGCCAGCCCGTCGCCAGCTCGGCGTTGAGCTTGATCATGTGCTGCTGGTTGCCGGGAACGTCTTCCTCGGGAACGATCGCATTGACCGGGCACTCCGGAATGCAGACGGCGCAGTCGATGCACTCGTCCGGATCGATGGTCAGGAAGTTCGGGCCTTCGCGAAAGCAATCGACCGGGCAGACATCGACGCAGTCGGTGTACTTGCAGCGGATGCACGATTCGAGGACGACGTGGGTCATGCCTCGAATTTTACGGTGTTGCTCGCGTCGGGCCTCGGTGCGGGTCGCGGATGCTTCGTGGGCGGCGTGAGGCGTCTCGACGCCGACCCGGGTCGCGCCGACGCCGACGGTGACGATCGTCGGCCGGCCCGAATGGAGCACGGTCGCGTCGCCGAGCGTGGCGATGCGGTGCTCGCTCGCGAGCTCGTCGGGCCAGCCGGCGCGCGAGACCACGAGCGCCGGCGTCGTCGCCGGCCAGCCGGCCTCGACGAGACGGCGCGAGAGCGCGGCGAGCTGCTTGCCCGCCATGTAGAACGACTCGGTGTCGGCGTGGCGGCCGGCGCCGAGGCGGCCGTCACGCGTCATCGCCGTCGTGAAGGCGACGCTGCGGCCGCTGCCGCGGCGAGTCAGCGGCCGCTGCGTCGACGCCGCCGCGGCCTGCGCCGCCGAGACGCCGGGGACGACCTCGCAGGCGATTCCCGCCGCGGCGAGCGCCTCGAGCTCTTCCTCGAGCCGGCCGAAGATGCTCGGGTCGCCGCCCTTCAGGCGAACCACGCGCTGGCCTTCGCTCGCGTGCTTGACGAGCAGCGCGTTGATCGTGTCCTGGCCGGTGTTCTCGCGCCCGCCGCTCGCGGCGTGGGCCACGCCGGTGAAGCCGCGCTTGCCGACGTCGATCCAGCGCGCCTGCGGCGCGAGCGCGCGCAGGGCGGGATCGGCGAGCGAATCGAACAGGACGACGTCGGCAGTCCGCAGGCGATCGGCGCCGCGGACCGTGATCAGGTCGGCCTGGCCCGGGCCGGCGCCGACGAAGACGACGCTGCCGGCCTTCATGCGCTCGCTTCGCTCGTGCGGCGAAAGCGCGGCCGGTGCTCGATCACGTCGCCCTGGTAGTGGCCTTCGGGGAAGAAGGCGAGGGCGCGCTCGGCGACCTCCTGCGATTGATCGGCGCGCATCGCCACGGCGTCGAAGCCGGTGCGCGCGAGCAGCGGCATCATGTCGGCGAGCACCTCGCCGGTGGCGCGGATCTCGCCCTTGAAGCCGATAGCGCGAGCGCAGCAGCCGCGCCTGGCTGTAGGCGCGGCCGTCGACCCATTTCGGGAAGACGAGGGCGATGCTTTTGTAGTTGGCGAGGTCGGCGACGATCGATTCGACGTCGACATCGTTGGCGAGGACGAAGTCGACCGGCGCGTCGGCGCGACGAAGCGGATCGCGCTCATGCGTGCACCGCCGTCGCCCGCCGCACGCCGTTGGCGGCGACCTTGAACGGCTCGAGGCCGACGCGCCGCACCGTCGTGATGAAGCGCTCGCCGGCGCCCGCGCGCTCGGCGCGGTAGGCGTCGATCACCGCCTCGATCACGTCGGGCACTTCGTCGGCGGCGAACGACGGGCCGATCACCTTGCCCGTGGTCGCGGCGCCGCTCAGGGTCGAGCCGTCGGCGCCGCCGAGCGAGACCTGGTACCACTCCTGGCCGTCCTTGTCGACGCCGAGGATGCCGATGTGGCCGCTGTGGTGGTGGCCGCACGAGTTGATGCAGCCGCTGATGTGCAGGTCGATGTCGCCGATGTCGTGCAGCTCGTCGAGATCGTCGAAGCGCTCGGTGATCGCCGCGGCGATCGGGATCGAGCGCGCGTTGGCGAGGGCGCACAGGTCGCCGCCGGGGCAGGCGATCATGTCGGTGAGGTAGCCGATGTTGGGCGTCGCGAACGACGCTTCGCGCGCCGCCTGCCAGAGCGCCGGCAGGTCGCTCACGCGGACCCACGGCAGCACCAGGTTCTGGTCGTGCGAGACGCGCAGCTCGCTGGCGCTGAAGCGGTCGGCGAGATCGGCGGCGAGCTCCATCTGGTCGGCCGACGCGTCGCCCGGCGGCTGGCCGGCGCGCTTCAGCGACAGCGTCACCGCGCGGTAGCCCGAGAGGCGATGGGCGTGGACGTTGCGCTCGAGCCAGCGCGTGTAGGCGGCGGGCTTCGATGCTGCCGGAGCGTGCTCGCTGCGGCTCTCTTCGACCGGTGCGACGCCGGCGGGCAGCGTGAAGCAAGCCGCGACGCGCTCGAACTCGGCGTCGGCTGAGGAGGTGCGCCGAGCCGTCGACGTCGCGCTCGAGGATGTCCTGGAAATCGGCCTCGACCGCGTCGATGAATTTCTGGCCCTCGGCCTTGACCAGGATCTTGATCCGCGCCTTGTACATGTTGTCGCGCCGGCCGTAGCGGTTGTAGACGCGGACGATCGCCTCGATGTAGACCAGGATCTCGCGCCATGGCAGGAACTCGCGCAACACCGTGCCGATCATCGGCGTGCGGCCCATGCCGCCGCCGACGCGCACTTGGAAGCCGATCTCGCCGGCGTCGTTCTTGCGCAGGACCAGGCCGATGTCGTGCCACGCCGTCGCGGCGCGGTCTTCGCTCGCGCCGCTGACGGCGATCTTGAACTTGCGCGGCAGGAACGCGAACTCCGGATGCAGCGTGCTCCACTGGCGCAGGATCTCGCAGTACGGGCGCGGATCGACGATCTCGTCGGCGGCGACGCCGGCGAAGCAGTCGCTGGTGATGTTCCGGATGCAGTTGCCGCTGGTCTGGATGCCGTGCATGTCGGCATCGGCGAGCACGTCCATGACGTCCGCGGCGTCGGCGAGGGCGATCCAGTTGAACTGGCAGTTCTGGCGCGTCGTGAAGTGGCCGAAGCCGCCGCCGCGACCTTCGTACGGGCCGCCGGCGCGGCCGTCGAACTCGCGCGCGATCGCGCGCCAGGGCGCGCAGCTGCTTCGAGCTCAGCTCGCCATAAGGCACGGCGATGCGCGCCATCGGCGCGTGACGCTGCACGTACCAGCCGTTCTGCAGGCGCAGCGCGCGGAAGTCGTCGTCGGCGAGCTGGCCGGCGAGATGGCGCTCGAGCTGGTCGCGGAACTGCGCCGCGCGCTGGTGCACGAAGCGTGTGTCGAATTCGTCGTATCGGTACATGGCGAGTCGGCGCTGTCAGTTCGGCGAGGGTCGGGCGGGGCCCAGAATCCGAGGCTCGGGCAGGCAGCGGCCGCTCCGCGACGGAAAGCGGCGACTGTACCGGGCGCTGATCAGACCGCGCGAACCACATATTCGTCAGGTGTGTATTCCGAATGCGGCATAAGGAAATAGCGCCGGCCGGGCGCGGCGATGCGCCCATCGCGGCCGATCGGCGAGCCCTGCTGCGCGGCCTGCTCGCAGCCGGCGGCGGCCTCGGGGCCCTGGCGTTGGCGGGATGCGCCAGCGCGCCCAAGCCGACTGTCGCGAGCGCGACACCGGCGCCGCAAGCCGGCGTCGGCAGCGTCCGCCGCGTTGCCGCCGCCGGTCGTCGCCGCCGCCCGCGTCGGCCGCGCATCGGCCTGGCGCTCGGCGGCGGGGCGGCGCGTGGCTTCGCCCATATCGGCGTCATCCAGGCGCTCGAGGAGAACGGTTTCGCGCCCGACCTGGTCGTCGGCACGTCGGCGGGTAGCCTGGTCGCCGCGCTGTTCGCGTCGGGCAAGAACGGGCGCGACCTCGCGGCCATCGCCGACGCGATGGACGAGACCGCCTTCGCCGACTGGTCGTATCCCGGCCGCGGCCTGATCCGCGGCGAGGCGCTGGCGCGTTTCGTCCGCGACAAGACCAACCGACGCGACATCGAGCAGATGCGGATCCCGCTCGGCATCGCCGCGACCGACCTCGACAGCGGCGAAGGAATTCTCTTTCGCAGCGGCGACACCGGCACGGCGGTGCGCGCGTCGAGCGCGGTGCCGGCGGTGTTCCAGCCGGTCAAGATCGGCACGCGCGAGTACGTCGACGGCGGCCTCTCGGCGCCGATCCCGGTCCATCACGCGCGCCAGATGGGCGCCGAATTCGTGATCGCGGTCGACATCTCGGCCCATCCCGAAGGCAATGCCACCGGCGACGCCGCGCGCATGCTGCTGCAGACCTTCGCGATCATGGGCCGAGAGCCTCAAGAACTACGAGCTGAAGGACGCCGACGTGATCCTGCAGCCGGCGCTCGCCGGCGTCTCCGGCGCCGACTTCACGACCCGCCGGCAGTCGATCAAGGCCGGTCGCGACGTCACGCTCGCCCACCTCGGCGAGTTGCGCGAGCGCCTTGCGGCGCGCGGCAGAGCCGGCGTCGCGCCGTAGCGGGCGGCGCTTTCGTTGGCGCAAAAAAAGGCCCGGACAAGTCCGGGCCTTTCTCGCCGCGCCGCTCGTGCGACGCATGCTCTTCAACGCAACGCTCAGGCAGCGCGCTTGGTCTTCGTGGCGCGAACGGCCGTCGAGGACATGGCCTGGAAGTTCGCGTCGGCGACTTCGGCGGCTTGCTTGGTGGCCTTCTGCACGCTTTCGAACGCGTTGTTCGCGGCGGCGACAGCCGACTTGACCAGCGCGACGGCGTTTTCGGTGCCGGCCGGCGCGTTCTTGACGGCCGTGTCGACGATCGACATGAACTTGGCTTGCGCGTCGGTGGTCGTCGCTTCGGCGACGCGGGTCACTTCGGCGCCGGTCGAGGCGGCGATTTCGTAGACATAGCGGCTGTACGCAGCGGCCTTCTCGGCGGCCGGCTGGAGCAGGCTCGACTGCAGGGCCAGCAGCTCTTGCGCGTCCTTGACCGACAGGGCGGCCTTGGTGTTCGCAGCGGCTTCGGTCATCGCCGTCTTGGCGACTTGCAGGTTGAGCTCGATCAGCTTCTCGACGCCTTCAAAGGCCGTCGTGGTCAGGCCGAACAGGGTCTCGACGTTGGTCTTCTGGACGCTCACGATTTGTTCAACGGTCATCATATGGTCTCCTACGGGTAAGTGGTGAAAGCTACTCTCTGGGGTCAGGAATATGCTGCACTGCAACATGACTGAAGTATAGAGGTAAACCAGGAGATTGCAAGCACCGATTGCTGCTATGCAGCACTCTAGTAGGGTCGCCCTAGGAAGCGCGTCCGGGGCGGTCTTGGCGGAGTCCGCACAATGGCGCCGATGCAGGCGTTTCACTCCGATCGTCACCTCCTGCCGCTGCCCGTCGGCCACACCTTTCCGCGCAGCAAATACCGGCTCCTGCGCGAGCGGGTCGCGACCTTCGCCGACCTCGCCGCGAGCGAGGCCGCGGCGGCGAGCGACTCTCAGTTGACCCTTGTCCACGACGCCGCGTATGTCAGCGCGGTGACGAGCGGAACGCTCGGCGCGGCCGAGCAGCGCGCGATCGGCTTTCCGTGGAGCGAGGAGATGGTCGAGCGCTCGCGCCGCTCGGTCGGGGCGACGATTGCGGCGGCGCGCGCTGCCCTTCGCGAGGGCGTTGCCGCCAACCTCGCCGGCGGCACCCACCACGCCGCCGCCGCGCGCGGCAGCGGCTACTGCGTCTTCAACGACGTCGCGGTCGCCACCCGCGTGCTCCAGGCCGAGGCGGCGCTGCGCGTCGTCGTCGTCGACCTCGACGTGCACCAGGGCGACGGCACGGCGGCGATCTTCGCCGGCGACCCGAGCGTCTTCACGATCTCGCTCCATGGCGCGAAGAACTTTCCCTTTCGCAAGGCGGCCAGCGATCTCGACATCGCCCTGGCCGACGGCTGCGGCGATCGCCGAGTATCTGGCCGCGCTCGACGGCGCGCTCGCGGTGCTGGCGCGCGAGCACGCGGCGCGGCCGTTCGGCCTGGCCTTCTATCTCGCCGGCGCCGATCCGCACGAGGGCGATCGTCTCGGCCGGCTCAAGCTCAGCGCCGAAGGCCTGCTGCGGCGCGACCGCCGCGTTCTCGCCGCCCTCGGCGCGGCGCGCATTCCGGTCGCGCTGACGATGGCCGGTGGCTACGGCCGCGACCTCGACGTCACGGTGGCGATCCAGGCCGCCACCATTGGCGCGGCGATCGACGCCTGGCGCGACTGGCGTGCGGCCGCGCCGCGAGGCGCGGCGCGCGGGCGACAGCGCCGTCGCCGCGCTCGCGCTGACAATCCATGCCGATGAGCTCGCCGAACCGCGCCTTCGCGAAGGAACTCCCGTGACCCTCGATCGTTCCGCGAGCCGTTCCGCCCAGGACGCGATCAGCTCGCGCCACTCGATCCGCGCCTTCCTGCCGACGCCGGTGCCGCGGGTGACGATCGAGGAGCTCCTCGCCGTTGCCGCGCGTGCGCCCTCCGGCACCAACACCCAGCCGTGGCACGTCTACGTCCTGACCGGCGCGGCGCGCGCCGCGCTCTCGGCGCGCATCGTCGCCGCCTACGACGATCCGGTCGAGCGGGCGACGCACAGCGAGGAGTACCCGTACTACCCGACCGAGTGGCGCTCGCCCTTCATCGACCGGCGGCGCAAGGTCGGCTGGGACCTGTACGGCCTGCTCGGCATCGCCAAGACCGACAAGGAGCGCATGCACGCGCAGCACCGGCGCAACTACGAGTTCTTCGGCGCGCCGGTCGGCCTGATGTTCACGATCGACCGGATCATGCGGCAGGGCAGCTGGCTCGACTTCGGCATGTTCCTGCAAAGCGTCATGGTCGCGGCGCGCGGCCTCGGCCTCGACACCTGCCCGCAGGCGGCGTGGACGCCGTTCCATCGCCTGATCATGCCGATGCTCGGCGCGCCGGCCGACCAGCAGCTGGTCTGCGGAATGTCGCTCGGCCATGCCGACCCCGACGCGATCGAGAACACGCTCGTCACCGAGCGCGAGCCGGTCGCGAACTTCACCCGCTTCCTCGAGTAGCCGAACGCCATGAAGCCCGCCATCCTCGTCTGCCGTCGCATGTTTCCCGAGATTCTCGAGCGCCTCGGCGCCCACTTCCAGGTCGAGGCCAACCAGGCCGACGACGAGTGGAGCCGCGACGAGCTGATCGCGCGACTGCAGGGCAAGGCCGGCGCCTTCATCACCAGCACCAATCCGATCGACGTCGTGGTCCTCGAGCGCTGCCCGGAGCTGCGCGCGGTCGCGAGCATCTCGACCGGCTACAACAACATCGACGTCGCGGCGTGCACGGCGCGCGGCGTGCTCGCGTCCAACGCGCCCGACGTCCTGACCGAGACGACCGCCGACTTCGGCTTCGCGCTGCTGATGGCGGCGGCGCGGCGCATCGGCGAAAGCGAACGGTTCCTGCGGCGTGGCGAGTGGACCAAGTGGACGATCGATCTCTTCGCCGGCGGCGACGTCCACGGCACCACGCTCGGCATCCTCGGCATGGGCCGGATCGGCCGGGCCGTGGCACGGCGCGGCGCGCACGGCTTCGCGATGAAGGTGCTGTATCACAACCGCTCGCGCCTCGACGCCGCCGCCGAGGCCGAGCTCGGCGCCCGCTACGTCGATCGCGCGACGTTGTTGCGCGAGGCCGACCACCTGGTGATCGTCGTTCCGTACAGCGCCGCCGCGCACCACCTGGTCGGCGCCGCCGAGCTGGCGCTGATGAAGCCGACGGCGACGCTGGTCAACATTGCGCGCGGCGGCATCGTCGACGACGTCGCCCTGGCCGCGGCGTTGCGCGCCGGTCGTCTCGCCGCCGCCGGGCTCGACGTGTTCGAGGACGAGCCGGCCGTGCACCCCGATCTGCTCGCGCTCGACAACGTCGTCCTGACGCCGCACATCGGCAGCGCGACGGTGCCGACGCGGCAGGCGATGGCCGCGCTCGCGGTCGAGAACATGATCTGCATGCTCGACCCGGCCGCGGGGCGCGCGCCGCCGACGCTCCTGAACCCCGAACTGCTTGCGCGCTGACTGTAGGAGCGGACCCACAGTCCGCACCGACCGGCACCGATAGGGTTCGCGCGGCGCGGCGCCGACAATCGGCGCCATGAGAAGTCCGCTAGCCGCGTGGCGTGCCGGCGTCCGTGCTCCGCTCGTGCTGATCGGCCTCCTTGTCGCGCTGGTCGCCGCGATCGCGATCTGCGAGGCGATCGGCTGGCCGTTCCTGGTCGGCCCGGTGCAGCGCCAGCTTGCCAGCTCGCTCGATCGTCGCGTCGTCTTCGGCAGCGCCCCGGGCGAATCGACGGGAATCCGGATCGGTCTGATCGGCAGCGTCCGGGTCGCTGCCGATTCGATCGAGATCGGCGCGCCGGCGTGGAGCGCCGCCCCGCACATGCTGCTCGCCCGTGACGCGCGCCTCGAGCTCGGCTACTTCGATCTCTGGCGCACCTGGCGCGGCGGCCCGCTGCGCATTCGCGAACTCGAGGCGCGCGAGCTCGACGGCAACCTCGAGCGGCTTGCCGACGGCCGCGCCTCGTGGCAGTTCGGCAAGGACAAGGACAGCGACACGAGCGAGCACCCGTCCGCACGGCCGACCTTCGACCGGCTGCGCGTCGGCGACGGCCACGTCGACTACCGAGACGCCGTCCTGCCGGCGGCCCTCGATGCGCGCTTCGCCCTGAGCGACGGCAGCACGACCGGCGCCGCGGCAGACGCCGCCAGCGCTCCGTCGATGCCGGCGGCGGCATCGACGGCGAGCGACGCGGCGAGCGGCCGCATCTTCATTCGCGCCGGTGGCGCCGCCGCGGGCGCATCGGCGGTCGCGGCGAACGTGCGCCTCGCTCCCGGCGAAACCGGACTGCGTTTCAATGCCACCGGCAAGTACAAGAAGCTCCCGGTGGTCATCGACCTGCGAACGGCAGGCGTTCTCGGCCTCCTCGAGCGAGGCAGGGACGCGCACGAGCAACCCCTGTCGGTGCGCGCGAGCATCGGCGGCGCGCCGGATGAGCTTCGACGGCACGACCACCGATCCGCTCCACTTCGCCGCGCTGAAGGGACGCTTCGAGCTCGCGGGTCCGTCGCTGGCGGTCGTCGGCGACGCCCTGGGCATCACCCTGCCGACGACGCCGGCGTTCGATACCCACGGCACGCTGGTCGAGGACGCGGGCCTCTGGAAGGCGGTCTTCGACACTGCCGACATCGGCTCGAGCCACCTCAACGGCGCGTTCACCTACGACACGCGGCGCAAGGTGCCGCTCCTGGCCGGCCGGCTCGGCGGCTCGCGGGTGCTGCTCGCCGACCTCGGCCCGGCGATCGGCACGCCGGCGGCGAGCGGCGGCGGCGACGCCAACGGCAAGGTCGCCGCCCCCGGGCGCGTCATTCCGGACAAGAAGTTCGACCTGCCTTCGCTACGCGCGATGGACGCCAATATCCTGATCGATATCGCCCTCTTCGACCCCGGCACCGACCTGATCGAGCCGCTCCGGCCGGGGCGGGCGCACCTGCTGCTCGCCGACGGCGTGCTGACGATCGCCGATTTCGAAGGCGTGACCGCCCAGGGCCGGATGTCCGGCTATCTCCAGCTCGACGGCCGTGGCGAGCGCGCCCTGTGGACCGCCGACCTGCGCATGCTCGGCCTCAATCTCGAGCAGTGGCTGCGCCTGAAGCGCAAGGGCGATGCTCCGCCTTATGTATCCGGCAAGCTCGACGCGCTGGTCAAGGTGAAGGGCAGCGGCCGCTCGACGGCCGAGATCCTGGCGAGCCTCGAGGGCGAAATCCGCATGCACATCCGCGATGGCGCGATCTCGCATCTCGCCGTCGAGGCCGGGGGAATCGACGTCGCGCAGGCACTCGGCGTGATGGTCAAGGGCGACGATGCCTTGCCGATCCTGTGCAACGTCGCCGACCTCGACGTGGTCAAGGGCATCGCCCGGCCGAAGGTCATGGTCGTCAACACGAAGGACTCGACGGTCTGGGTCGACGGCACGGTGTCGCTGCGCGACGAGAGCCTCGATCTGCGCGCGGTGGTCTCGCCCAAGGACATCAGCCCGCTGACGCTGCGCACGCCGGTCCATGTCAAGGGGACGTTCGGCAAGCCGGCGGTCTCGCTCGAGCTCGGCAAGCTCGCCGGCAAGGCCGGCGCCGCCGGACTGCTGGCGCTGCTCAATCCGCTCGCGGCGCTCATTCCCTTCATCGACCCCGGGGCCAAGAAGGACGCGGCCAGGAACGACGCCGAGTGCGCCAACCTGGTTGCCACGAGCGGCGCCATCCCGTCGGCGGTGCGCAACCCGAAGTCGACGCACGTGCCGCCGCTGGCATCGGCCGCCTCGAGCGCCTTGCGCTGAAGCTGCCGTCGGCGACGAAGCTCGGCCGGCGGGGCGCCCTCAGGCGTCGCCGGCCTTGCGCTTGTTGCTGACCAGCGGGCCTTCGCCCTTCGAGTGCGACTTGCCTTCTTTCTCGGCGCGTTCGAGCTCTGCGGCTTCCTCGGCGCTGGTCGGCGCGGCATCGTGCGCCGCCGGCTCGACCTTGCCCGATTCGGCGAACGCGCGCGCGGCCTTGTCGTAGCGACGGCCGGCAGCGTAGTCGCCTTCGCCCTGGACTTCGTCTTTGCGGGTGGGGATGCTCATCGGCTGACTCCTCTGGCGGGGTGGTGGGTCACGCGGCGGCGACCGCCGCGGCGGGATCGACGACTTCGTCGGTGACGACGTCGAAGCGAAGCAGGGAGCTCGGGCCGAAGCACATCGTGATCGGCACGTCGCCGGCGTCGCGGCCGCGCGCCATGACGATGCGGCCGATGCGGCGCGCGTTGTGGCGCGCGTCGGCGGTGTACCAGCGCTCGCCGAGGAAGACCTCGAACCAGGCGCTGAAGTCCATCGGCCCGGACACCGGCACGCCGATGTCGCCGAGATAGCCGGTGGTGTAGCGCGCCGGGATGTTCATGCAGCGGCAGAGCGTGATCGCGAGATGGGTGAAGTCGCGGCAGACGCCTTCCTTCTCGCGGAAGGCATCGAGCGCGGTACGCGTCGGCCGCGCCGTCTTGTAGTTGAACTTGATGTGCTGGTTGACGAAGGTGCAGATCGCGCTGACGCGCGCCCAGCCCGGCTGGGTGCCGCCGAACTGGTTCCAGGCGAAGGCGAGCAATTCGCTGTCGACCTCGCAGTAGCGGCTCGGCAGGAGGAACTGCAGGGTCGAGAACGGCAGCTCGGTCGGATCGTGCTGGCGCGCATCGGGGTTGATGACGTCGAGCTCGCCCGAGTCGCGAACCAGGGCGTCGTTGGTGATTCGCACCGTCGCCATGCCCACCGGCACGTTGACGCGCCCGCAATGGTTGCCGAAGCTGTCGATGTACTCCTCGGGGACGAGGCCGCCGCTCACCTGCACCGCCTCGGGCGCGACCAGGTCGTCGCGCCGCGACGGATGAACGCGCAGGAGATAGATGAGTGCCATCGGGGTCGCGACGGCGAGTTCGATGTCGTAACCGATTCGGATCAGCATTGGATGCCCTTCGGCTCCTCGCGAGCCGCCGAGGCATGGTCGCACGATGCGTGCCCGCGTCGCGTCCGACCGCGCAGGGCTGCGGTGTAGGAAAAGGCGCGACGTTGCGTCCGCTGTAGGCAGCGTCCGACGCCAGCGGGCGCGGTCGCCCGGTGGCAGGCGCGCGTCGCGGGCCCTACCGTTCAGGCATGAAGGCAGTCCCGGGATCCCCCTTGCGCAAACGCCTGGACCGCTTCGCACGTTGGTTCTTCAACGTGTCGCCGACAGCAGCAGTCGAAGCCGAGTCGCCCCGTGCTGCCGCGTCGCGCCGGGTCAAAAGTCGCGCCAAGCGCGACGGCACCGAGTAGCAGCAGCGACGTTCCCGCCAGCACGAGCGATCCGCGAAAGGCAGTCGATGTCGCAACAACGCGTGCTTCTCCTTCGCAACGGACTCGTCGCCGCCTGCGCATTGGCAGCGATCGTCGTGCTGGCGAGCTTCTATTCGATCGTCAGCGGCGCGGTCGAACGTGCAGCACGCCAGCGCCTCGCCGTCGCCGACACCGCTGCGGTGACGAAGACCGTGCTGGCGTCGCAGGCCGTGCTCGTTTCGCGCACGCCGCGTCGGGTCGCGCTGCTCGCGCGCCACGGCAACTGACTGCCCGCCGCGCCGTCTGTGCGCGGCCTGCCTCGGCTCACCCTGATAATCGCCGCGGGCTTCGGTCCCGGCGGCGCATCGGCGCACCGCCGCTGCTGATGACGGAGGGGGATGAGCCGCGTCGAAGACTTCCTGGTGGTCTGCGAGGAATGCGGGCTGGCGCACCGCTGGCGGCCGCTCAGCGCCGGCGCGATCGCCCGCTGCACCCGCTGCGATGCGGTGCTCGGGCGCGGCCATCGGCTGACGATCGGCAACATCCTCGCCCTGACCGTCGCCGCCGGCGTCGCCTGGCTGGTCGCGATCAACGCCAGCCTGCTCTCGCTCAGCCTGCGCGGCGGCGCGGAAACGGCGACCCTGCCCGAGGCGATCGGCATGGCCTGGCAGGGCGGGCAGGAGATCGTCGCCGTGGTCGCCGCGCTGACGGCGCTGGTCGCGCCGGCGGCGTTCATCTTCTTTCGGCTCTACGTGCTGATACCGCTCGCGGCGGGCAAGAAGCCGCCCGGATTCGCCACCTGCGTCCGCGTCCTGCACCAGGCCGGGCGCTGGAACATGATCGAGGTGTTCACGGTCGGCGTCCTGCTCGCGCTGGTGCGCCTGTCGGGCCTCGCCGATGCCGCGCCCGGGCCGGGCCTGTTCGCGCTCGGCGCGATGACGATCCTGTTCGCGGCGATCGAGTCGGCCGGCCTCAAGCACCTCTGGTGGCACGTCGAATGAGCCCGCCGGTCGACAGCCGCACGCGACCCCCGCGGTCATCGGTTGCGAGAGCTGCGGCCTGGCGTCGCTCAGCCGACTCGACGAGGACAGGCCCGACCTGGTCCAGCGTTGCCCGCGCTGCGGCCATGTGCTGCACCTTGTCAAGCCGTTCGCGGTCCAGCGCACGTGGGCCTGCGTCGTCGCCGCGGCGGTTCTCTACGTCCCGGCCAATTCGTTGCCGGTGCTCGAGACGACGTCGGCGCTGCAATACGAGGAGCACACGCTGCTCGGCGGCATCCACGAGCTCTGGGTCGACGGCTCCTGGGCCCTCGCGGTGATCGTCTTCATCGCCAGCATCGCCGTGCCGGTGCTCAAGATCGGCGTCCTCGGCCTGCTCGCCTGGACCGTGCGCTACGCGCCCGCCTGGCGTCGCCACGAGCGGGCGCGCCTGTACCGGCTGATCGAGGTCGTCGGCCACTGGTCGATGCTCGACGTCTATGTCGTCGTCCTGCTCGCCGCGACCGTCCGCTTCGGCCCGCTGGCGAGCGTCAGGCCGGCCCCGGCCTGCTGTCGTTCGCGGCGGTCGTCGTGCTGACGCTGCTCGCGACCTGGTCGTTCGACCCGCGCATGATCTGGCAGGAGCCCTCTCGTCATGGCTGACACGCCACCCCCTGACCCCGCGCCCGACGCACCCGCGGCGCCGCCGCCCGGCGTCGGCGCCGCCGACCTGCCGCGGCCACGGGTCGAGAAGGCGCGGCGCTGGAACGTGTCGATGGTCTGGCTCGTCCCGGCGGTGGCGATCGCGATCGGCGCCTCGATGCTGGTCCGCACCGTCTTTCTCGCCGGACCGCGGATCGAGATCGAGTTCAAGTCGGCCGACGGCGTCGAGGCCGGCAAGACCGAGGTCCGCTACAAGGAAGTGGTCATCGGCAAGGTCGTCTCGGTCGGCCTGCGCGACGACCGCAAGCGCGTCGTCGTCGTCGTCCAGCTGAACCGCTCGGCGGCGGGCTTCGCGGTCGAGGACACGAGCTTCTGGGTGGTGCGGCCGCGCATCGGCGCCGCCGGCGTGACCGGATTGGGCACGCTCTTCTCCGGCGCCTACATCGCCGCCGATGCCGGCGTCGCGACCACGACGCGAACCCAGTTCATCGGCCTCGAGGTGCCGCCGTTCATCCTGCGCGGCGAGCCCGGCAAGGTCTTCGTGCTGCATTCCGACGATCTCGGCTCGCTCGACGTCGGCTCGCCGGTGTTCCATCGGCGCACGCCGGTCGGTCGCGTCGTCGGCTACACGCTCGACGCCGATCGCGACGACCTGACGCTGAAGATCTTCGTCGAGGCGCCGTTCTCCAAGCTGGTGACGCGCGATTCGCGCTTCTGGAACGCGAGCGGCATCGACCTGACGCTGAACGCCAGCGGCCTGAGCGTCAACACCCAGACGCTGGCGTCGGTCCTGGCCGGCGGCCTGGCGTTCGACCTGCCGGCGGGCGTGTCGCGCAGCGAGCCGGCGCCGGAGAACGCCGTCTTCAACCTCTATTCCGACCGGCGCGCCGCGCTGGCGCCGCCCGACGGCATCGCGGTGCCGATCCGGATGGTGTTCGACCAGTCGGTGCGCGGGCTCGCGCCGGGCGCCGGGGTCGACCTGCTCGGCGTCGACATCGGCCGCGTCCGCTCGATCGCGCTGCAGTATGACGGCCAGCGCAAGCGCTTCCCGGTCGAGGTCGTCGCCGAGATCTATCCGCTGCGCCTCGGCCCGGTGCGAACGGCGCTGTTGCGCGATGCCTCGGGCGGCGACGACGCCGTCGTGCTGCAGCGGCTGGTGGCGAACGGCCTGCGCGCGCCAGCTGCGCACCGGCAACCTGCTCACCGGCCAGCTCTATGTCGCGCTCGACTTCATCCCGGGGACCTGCGCACGCCGCGAGCGGCGCCCACGCCACCATCGCCGGCCACGCCTCGAGCAGCGCGGGCGCCGCCGTGGTCGACGGCATGGTGCGGATGCCGACCGCGCCGGGAACGCTGAGCGAGCTCCAGCCGCAGATCGCCGAGATCGTGCAGAAGATGAGCAAGGTCCCGTTCGACGACATCGGCCGCGACCTGCGCACGACGCTTGCAGCACGCGAGCACGGCGATCGGCCAGCTCACGCCCGATGCGCAGAAGGCGCTTGCCGAAGTGCAGCGCACCCTCGCCAGGGCGCAGACGACGCTCGACAATCTCGACCGAAACGTCACCGATCCGAACGCGCCGGTGCAGCGCAACCTCGAGGACACGCTGGTCGAGCTGCAGCGCACGTCGCGTGCGCTGCGCGTCCTCGCCGACTATCTGCAACAGCACCCGGAAGCGCTGCTGCGCGGCAAGCCTGCCGACGCAGCCGTGCCGCAACGCTGAGCTCCGTCATGTGCCCACGCCTGTCCTCTCTCGTCGCTGCCCGAATGGCCCGTCGCTGCGCTGGCCGCCTCGTTGCTGCTCGCCCTCGGCGGCGTGCAGCAGCCCGGCGCCGACGGTTCGCCTGCACACGCTGATGCCGGTCGAGCTCGCTCCGCCCGGCGCCGGCCAGGCCGCGCGTCCAGGTCGCGGCGACGATCCCGATCCTGCTCGAGCCGATCCGGATTCCGGCGCAGGTCGATCAGTCGCAGTGGCTGGTGCGTCTGCCCGACGATTCGCTCGCGGTGCTCGAGCAGGAGCGCTGGGCCAGCCCGCTGCGCGACGAGCTGCGCGAGGCCTTGCTCGAGCAGCTCGCCTCCGGCTATGGCGCGGTCGATTCGCGCGCCGCGGTCGCCGGCCCGGGCGCACCGGTGCGGATCGCCGTCGACGTGCGCCGCTTCGAGTCGTTGCCCGGCCGCGAAGCGCGCAGCGAAGGATCGTGGACGCTCCGCTGGCGCCGGCCCGGGCGCGCCTCCGGCTCCATTGCGAATGGCTGATCCGCGAGCCGGCGCCGGGACCGGTCGACGCGCTCGCGGCCGCGCATCGCCGCGCCGTGGCGCGACTCGGTGCATCGATCGGTGCCGCGCTGGTCGCCGCGAAGGCCGGCCAGGCCGGTAGCTGCCCGCCGCTCGACGATCGCCGCTAGCGCGCCCGGCGCGGACGCCGTCGCGCGGCCGCCGATCAGGGCTGCAAGGCGACGTTGTTCTGCACCGACTTCACGCCGCGCACCTTCATGGCGATGCTTTCGGCGGTCAGTCGCTCGATCGGGTTGCGCGCGAAGCCAGAGAGCACGACGTTGCCGTTCAGCGTCTCGACCTGGATCGCATCGGCATGGACTTCCTTTTCCTCGACCATGCGCGACTTGACCGAGGCGGTGATCGCGGCGTCGTCGACGTAGCCGCCGACCGTCTCCGATTCGCGCGCTCCGGCACAGCCCGAGATAGCGACGAACACGCCGGCCGTGATCAAGGCGGCGCAGGGCTGAGCGTGTCGTCGTCGAGTTCGTCGGGCGCCATGCCGCAGCCTACTCGCGTCAGCCAGTCGCTCAGCTCTTCGGCGTGCTCCTGCTCCTGGCTCAGGATCGATTCGAGGATGCGCCGCGTCGTCGGATCCTTGTCGCCGATAAGCTTGATCATCTGACCGTAGGCCTCGATCGCGACGCGCTCGGCGATCAGGTTGGCGCGGATCATCGCCTGCAGGTCGAGCGACGCGTCGTAGTCGGCGTGGCTGCGCTCGAGCAGCGTCTTCGGTGCGAAGTCGGGCTCGCCGCCGAGCTGGACGATTCGTTCGGCGAGCATGTCGCCGTGCGCCGTCTCCTCATTGGCGTGGACCAGGAATTCCTCGGCGATCTTGGGCGAGGTCAGGCCCTTGGCGGTGAAGTGATGGCGCTTGTAGCGCAGCGTGCAGACGATCTCGGTTGCCAGAGCGTCGTTGAGCAGCTTGATGATGTCTTCGCGCCACGGGCCGTAGCTCGGCGTCACGGCGCCTTTCTCGAGGCTGCGCTTGGCGGCTTCGAGCGCGGCTTCGTCGAGCTCGAGGCGCTCGTGCTGACCGGGTTTCGACTGGAGATTGCGGTTGGTGTCCATGGCTATTTGCTCCCGCTCGAGATGGCCTTCGCGCCGAGCAGCGCGAACAGCAGGACGGCGACGAAGAGAACGAGGAAGACGACGAACAGGATCTTGGCGATGCCGGCCGCGCCGGCAGCGATGCCGGTGAAGCCGAACAATCCGGCGACGAGCGCGATGATGGCGAAGATGAGGGCCCACTTGAGCATGACTACCTCCTGCGCGGGCCCGAAAAATGGAAAAGCCCGCGGGCCCGCTGATGTGTGCATCTCACTCTAGACGACCCGCCGGCCGGCGGCATCGGAACGCCGCGTGAACACATGTAGGACGGTGGCGCGGCCAGTTCAGCCGACCTTGGCGAGCGCCGCGCTCGGCTGGGCGTTGCTCGCCGGCCGCGACCGAAGGCAGCTCGACCAGCCAGGTCGATGCCGCTTTCGAGCGTCGACCAGCGCAGCGTCTGTCCTGGCGCGAGGCGCTGCGTCGGTGGCGGCGTGCCGGCCGACAATCGCGCTCGTCTGCGCGCGCGAAGACGATGCGCACCGTCTTACCGGCGCGCGTCAAGCGCAGCTCGGCGTTGTCCCACACCGACGGCAACGTCGGCGCGACGGCGATCTCGTCGCCGCGCTGGCTCAGGCCGAACATCGATTCGATCGCGGCCCGTTGCAACCAGGCCGCCGAGCCGGTGTACCAGCTCCAGCCGCCGCGGCCGACGTAGGGCGGCGCGCTGTAGACGTCGCCGGCGATGACGTAGGGCTCGATGGCGTAGGCGGCGCCCTGCGTCGGATGGCGCGAGCGATGGGCTGGGCTCAGGTAGGTGAACGAGCGGTACGCGGCATCGCCGTCGCCGAGCGCGGCCTGCGCCATCAGCGCCCAGACGCCGGCGTGCGAGTACTGGCCGCCGTTCTCGCGCACTCCCGGCGGATAGGCCTGGATGTAGCCTGCGCTCGGCTGCTGCCGCGGCGAGCGGCGGGTCGAGCAGGCGCAGCAGGCCGGCGTCGCGATCGATGAGCAGGCGCTCGAGCGACGCCATCGCCTGGCGCGCCAGCGGCTCCGGGCCGGCGCCGGAGAGGACCGCCCAGGCCTGCGCGATCAGGTCGATGCGGCACTCGCTGTTGGCCTTCGAACCGAGCGCGCTGCCATCGTCGAAGAAGGCGCGCCGATACCACTCGCCGTCCCAGCCGGCGGCCTGCAGCGCATGCTTCCAGCCTTCCGCCGCGGCCTGCCAGCGTGCCGCGCGATCGTGTTCGCCGCGGCGTTCAGCGATCGGCGCGAAACGGCGCACGACGTCGCACAGGAACCAGGCGAGCCAGACCGATTCGCCCTTGCCTTCGTGGACCGACCCGGTTCATGCCGTCGTTCCAGTCGCCGGTGCCCATCAACGGCAGGCCGTGCGCGCCGACGCGCAGGCTGCGATCGATGGTGCGGGCGCAGTGCTCGTACACCGTCGCGCTCTCGTCGCCGACCGTCGGCACGTAGTAGGCGTCCTCGGCGCCATCCGGGATTCCCGCGCCTTCGAGGAAGGGCACGACATCGTCGAGCACCGTCTCGTCGCCGATGGTCTCGATGTAGTGGGCGCAGGTGTAGGGCAACCAGAGCAGGTCGTCGGAAAAATGGGTGCGCACGCCGGCACCGGTCGGCGCGTGCCACCAGTGCTGGACGTCGCCGGCGGCGAACTGGCGCGACGCAGCGAGGACGATCTGCTGCCTCAGCATCGCCGGCGCCGTCCAGGCGAGCGCCATCGAATCCTGCAGCTGATCGCGAAAGCCGTAGGCGCCGCCGGCCTGGTAGAAGCCGGCGCGCGCCCAGAGGCGACAGGCGATCGTCTGATAGAGCAGCCAGCGGTTGACCATCGCGTCGAACAGCGGGTCGGGCGTGCGCACGGCGGTGGCGCCGAGGAGCTCGTCCCAGCGCGCGCGTACCTGCATCAGGCGGCGCAGCGACGGCACCAGCGCCGCCTTGGCGGCGAGGGCCTGCGCCGCTTCCGGGCTCGCGCCGTAGCCGAGCAGGAAGACGCGCTCGATCGAGTCGCCGGCGCGCAATGTCACCCGGGTCGAGAGCGCGGCGCACGGGTCGAGGGCGCAGCCGCTCGTCTGCAGGTAGTGGTCGGGGACGATGACGCGGCCGCGCGCGTCGAAGGTCTCGCGCCGGTCGCAGGTCCAGTCGGCGAGGTCGTCGCGGTCGCCGGCGAGGGCGAAGAACGCGGTGCCGCCGCCGAATCCGGCCGAGCGGTCGCGCTGGGTGCAAAAGAGCGCGGTCGCGCGGCGCTCGTTGCCGTCCGCGTCGTCGAAGCTCGTCGGTGCGTCCTCGTTCGGCGGCGCCGCGGCCATCGTCGCCATGTAGGTATGGGTGCTCGCGCGGTCGCTGCGCTGCGCGCCGATGATCCACTCGGCGACACCGATCAGGCGCAGCTGGATCGTCCGGTGGCCACGGTTGACGAGGCGAACCCGGACCTGCTTGACGGCGGTCTCGCCGTCGACGCACCAGGTGACGTTGCTGTCGAGCGCGCCGCGGCGGTGGCTGATGATGCTGTAGCCCTGGCCGTGGACGACCCGATAGTCCGAGTCGGCGTCGCCCGACGCCGAAGGCGTGACGCTCCATGCCTGCATCGTGCGCAGGTCCTGGAGCAGGAACCATTCGCCGGCCGGGTCGGCGACGGCGTCGTTCGACCACGGCGTGAGCATGTTGAGGCGGCTGTTCATGGCCCAGCTGTAGCCGCCGCCGGCTTCGCTCACCTGGGCGCCGAAGTCGGGATTGGCGAGGACGTTGACCCACGGCCGCGCCGGCCGCGTCAGGGCGTTGACCTCGAAGCGGAACTCGCCGCCAGCGGCGGCGAAGTCGCCGCTCGTGCGCCGCGGCACGATCTCGGCCCCCATCTCGCCCGCGAGCGTCGCGCACGAGATCGCCTGCCGCTCCTGGAACGAGCGCTCGTGCAGCTCGGCGAACTCCTCGACGTGGTGGGCGAGCGGCCGACCGTCGGCGCTGAAGCGCACCCGCGCCAGCGCGCGCAGGGTCGAGACCTCGTCGGCGCTCAGATCGCTCGCCTGCAGGAGATGAAAGCCGGTCTCGGCGCTGCCGGGTTGGGCGGCGATCGCCGCGGCGTGCTGCTCCTTGAGCGTGGCGACGCTGCGGTTGAGCGCCATCAGATACGACGTCGGCTCGAAGTTGATGACGACCAGGTCGCAGGCGATCCCGCCCCACGACCAGAGGCGCAGCGCCTGCGCCAGCGAGCGCAGCAGGCCGATGCCCTGGGCAACGCCGGCCGAGACCAGGACGATCGGCCGGTCGCCCGAGATGTCGAAGCGCCAGAGCAGGCGCCGGTCGCAGACGTCGCCGCCCTCGGAGAGGCGCAGGTGGGTACGCGTCAGCGTCAGCGCCAGCGTCGTCGAAAGCGTCTGGATCGCGGCGAAGTTCTCGGCGTTGATGCGCATCTCGCGCAGGCGAATGCCGGTGAGCGTCGCCGACATCAGCGACGCGCGCTCGACGTTGCCGAGCTGGCGGTATTTGTCGATCACCGCGCGCAAGGTCGCCGGGTCGTCGGCCGCCGCGGTGCAGAAGGTGAGCTCCACCTTCGCCTTGGGCGCGATCTGCACCCGCACCGCGAACGCGGCCACCGGATCGAGGCCGGTGTCGAGCATGCGCGCCCGCGCCCTCGGGCGCGGCCGCAGGCAGCTCGTCGAACGAGGCCAGCGGATGGCTTGCGGTGCGGTTGCGGCCGAGCCAGCGCAGCCGGTCGACCTGGATCCGGACCGCGCCGCCCGCCGGCTCGACGCCGGCCAGAAAGTTCGCCGCGAGCAGGCCCTTGTCGGTCGGCAGGCGGGGCTTCCTCGCGAACACGATCGCCTGGTGCTGCGCCTGCCATTCGGCGCTCACGAACAGGTTCGAGAACGCCGGATGCGCCTCGTCGGCGCGCGGATCGGCGAGCGTGACCTCGAACGCCGACATCAGCTCGAGGTCGAGCGTGCGGTCGCCGTAGTTGTGCAGGACGACGCGGCGGAACTCGATGTCGTCCTCCGGGCTGACCCAGACCGTCGTCGTCGCCTCGACCTCGGGCCAGGTGGCGTCGAAGGCGACGCGGTCGGCGTGGAAGCTGCAGTGGTAGTGCGCCCCGGCGTCGGGTGCCGGATGCTGGGTCAGCGACACGGGCTGCGGCTGGCGATCCCAGCGCAGGTAGAAGAACCAGCCGTAGGCGTCGCGCAGGGCATCGTCGCGGGCGCGCGAGACGTTGACGTTGCCCCAGCGGCTGACGCCCGCGCCGTTGGCGCGAAGCGCGACCGCGTAACGCCCGTTCGAGAGCAGATGGGTCGGCTCGATCGCCGCCATGCCGGGCATGATTTCGCGGAACATTCCGGGCGGCCGCTTCAGCAGGTGCGCGGTCGGGCTCGCGGGCGGCGCGCGCAACGGCGGCACCTCGCGCGGCGCGCGCTCGTGCAGCAGCGACGCCACCGACTTCGATGCGTGCGTCGGCCATGCCCCAGTGGCGCGCGGCGCCGTCGAGCAGGACGTTGGCGAGGGCGACGATGCTCATCCCTTGGTGATGCGCCATGAACGTGAAGACGCGCGTCACGCCCTCGGCGCCCTGCTGGCGTCCGGGTGAATAGTCGAGCGCCTCGATGAAGCCGAAGCGGCCGCGCGCGTGGGCCTGCTCGAGGCGGCGCAGGTTGGTGGTCGCGCGGTGCGGCGCGACCTGCGCCGCCAGCGCCGTCGCATAGGGCGCGATCACCAGCTCGTCGCTCGGCGTGCGCCTGAGCGCCAGGCGCGGCACGCCCTGCGGCGCGTACTGGTAGGCCAGCGTGTGGTCGCTCGCGGAATAGGCGCACTCCGAGATGCCCCAGGGCACGTGGTGCTCGCGCGCGAAGGCGATGTGCTCGAGCACCGCCGCCAGCGCCGCGCTGTGCAGGACGCTGCCGTACGGCTCGTCGAGCACCAGCGTCGGCATCAGGTACTCGAACATCGAGCCGGACCACGAGCGCAGCCCGGCGAGCGCGCCGACGGCATAGAACGGCCGGCCGAGCGCGGCCCAGTGGGCGGCGGGGACGTCGCCCTTGGCGATCGCCCAGAGGCCGGTGCGCACGCGCCTCGGAGGCGAGCAGGTCGTAGAAGCCGCTGTCGAGCTGGTGCTCGGTGACGCGAAAGCCGATGTGGAACAGGCGCCGCTTCTTGTGGAAGAGAAAGCCGAAGTCGGGCTCGCCGGCGATGCGCTGGCAGGTCGCGGCGATGGCGAGCAGGCGCGCCGTCGCGCTCGCGTCGGTGGCGCCGCTGGTGACGTTGCGCAGCGCCGAGCGCAGCGTCGCCAGATGGTCGGCGAGCGCCCAGGCGAGCTGCTGCGCCGGCGTCGGCGCAAGCTGTTCGGCGGCGGCGGCCGTTCGACGCCGGCGAGCTCGGCGGCGGCGGCGTCGAGCTTCGCGGCGAAGGTGCTGGCGTCGCTCGCGATCCGCGCCAGCGGCTCGGGCAGGGCAAGGATCTCGGCCAGCGCCGGACCGCCGAGCGCCGCCGCACCAGCGCCGCGCAGCGCCGCGATCCGTGCGAGCGAAAGTGCCAGCGCGCGCTGCAGCGCCGTGGTCGCGAGGGGTGCCTGGCACGCCGCCAGGCAGGCCTGCGCCAGCGCGATCAGGTGCGTGCACAGGTTGCCGCTGTCGACGGTCGAGACGTACAGCGGCGTCAGCGGCTCGGCGGTGCGTGTGTCGTACCAGTTGACGAAGTGGCCGCGATGGCGCTCCATGGCCGCGAGCGTCGCGAGCGTCGCCTCGATGCGCTCGATCATCTCGATCGCCCCGATCCAGCCGAAGCGGTGCGCGCACGCGCTCGCGAGCAGGTACAGGCCGATGTTGGTCGGCGAGGTCCGGTGCGCGACCATGTCGCTCGGGGTGGTCTGCAGGTTGTCGGGCGGCAGGTTGCGGTCGTCGGGGCCGACGCAGCGCTCGAACAGGCGCCAGGTGTCGCGCGCGATGTCGTGCAGGTAGAAGCGGTCTGCGCTCGAGAGCGCGTCGATGCGCCGGCGCGGGCGCGGCCGGCTCACCCACCAGGTCCAGACCGGCCCGAGGGCCCAGACCAGGCACAGCAGCGACGCCGTCACCGGCCATTCGGTGCGTGTCGCGAGCAGCGCGAGCCAGAGAACGACCGCCGCGATCGGCGTGCGCCGGTGCTTCCACGCGAGTGCGGCGAGCGAGGTCGTCGCTGCGGCCTGGGCCGCCGCGGCCGTGGTCCATTGGAGCAGATGGCGGCGGCTGACGAAGAGTCGATAGAGCGCGCGGCCGATCGCGTCGGCGGCGCCGAGTGCGTGCTGCAGCAGCTGCGCCAGCAGCCAGGCGCCGCTCGCGACGGCGCGGCCGAGATCGGCCAGGGCCTGGCGATAGAAGTGGATCCGGGCGATGTCGTCGCGGCTTGGCGCCATGCCGGCGAGGGCGCCCATCAGCGGCCCGGCCGAGAACGCGAACGCGACCAGGGCGAGCGTCGCCCATGGCGCGATCGCATCGGTGGCGAGGGCGAAGGCGAGCGCGGCCAGCGACAGCGGCGCGACCAGCGAGCGGCGCAGGTTGTCGAGCATCTTCCAGCGGTTGATCGCGCGCATGCGCCAGCGACCGGCGTGGAGCAGGATCGGCAGCAGCTGCCAGTCGCCGCGGATCCAGCGGTGCACGCGCGAAGCGGCGACGTCGGCGTGGAACGGCGCGTCCTCGATCACGGTGATGTCGGTGACGGCGGCGCAACGCGCCATCGAGCCCTCGAGCAGGTCGTGGCTCAGGATCCGGTTTTCCGGCAGGCGGCCGCCGAGCACGGCGTGCATCGCCTGCACGTGGAGCAGCCCCTTGCCGGCGAAGGTGCCTTCGCCGAACACGTCCTGGTAGACCTCGGAGCTGGCCGCGCTGTAGGGATCGATCCCCGGCTGGCCGGCGAACAGCCAGTGGTAGAGCGTGACGTTGTCGGGCTCGGGCAGCGGCGTCGCGACGTGCGGCTGCAGGATGCCGTAGCCGCGCTCGACCCGCTTGCCGTCGGCCGCCAGGCGCGGCTGGTTGTGCGGATGCGCGGCGACGCCGACGAGGTCGCGCAAGCGCCCGGGCGGCAGGCGGGTGTCGCTGTCGAGGGTGACGACGTAGCGCGTGCCGGCGGCGACGGTCGAGGTCGCGGCCGAGGTCGAAGAACGGGCTCGCGCCGCCTTCGGCGAGCAGGCCGATCAGCTGCTCGAGCTTGCCGCGCTTTCGCTCCCAGCCGATCCAGCGACCTTCCGAGGCAACGAAGCGGCGCGCCCGGTGCAGGACGATGAAGCGCGCCGGCTCACTCGGGAGGGACCGGATAGAGCGCGTTCAAGCGCTCGATCTCGGCGACGGCACCGGCAAGCAGCGCCTCGTCGCCGGAGACGCTTTCGGCGTCGGCGTCGGGCCAGTCGGTGAGAAGCGCGAACTGGGCGTTGTGCTCGGGGTTGGCGAGGTAGTGCAGCTGCAGGTCGTGCGCCAGCTCGTGTCCCGACTCGGGCGCGGTCAGCATCGCCGGGATTGCGACCATCGGCCGGTGCTCGGCCGGGATGCCGGTGGCGAACGCGAGACGCGGCAGGCGCACCGGCCGCGACGACTCGCTGATCAGCCGGTTGATCAGCGCGACCGCGGCCTCGGACGCGCGGAAAGAGCAGCAGCAGCGCCGCGCCCGCGCTCAGCCACCACGAGACGTGTCCGGGCGCCAGGGCGACGCTGTGACGGACCAGCAGCCAGGCGACGAGGACCAGCGTCGTTGCGCCGATGGCACCGAGGTAGGCCGGCAGCGCGGCGCGCTGCAGCAGGTGGTGCCAGGCCAGCAGACCGGTCGTTGCCGAGGCCGAGCGCCAGCGCCGCAGCTCGCCGCGGCCGGTGCCGCGCAGCCAGTAGTTGGCGACCGTGCGCGCGTCGTCGTCGTCGCTCTCGGGCGAAGCTTCGGCGCCGTGCATCAGCTCGAGCAGCGATCGTCGCCACCTCGCGTTCGCTGCGACCGCACTTGCGCGCGAGCTTCTCGATCGCGTGCAGCGTCTGGTCGCGGGTGTCGTCGCGCTCGGCGGCGAACGCCGGCGAGGTCAGCATGAGCCGGGTCAGGACGCTGGTCGAGGCGACGATCTCGGCCCAGTCGGCGTCGCTGATCGAGCGCAGCGAAGTGATCGCGTTGCTGACGCTCAGGTTGTCGGCCGCCTGCGCCGCGGGCAGCTGCGTCTGGATCTCGGCCAGATGCGGCGCGACCCGCTGCAGCCAGTCGAAGAAGCGGGCGTTGGCCGGCGAGCGATGGTCCTGCAGCTGCTGCGCCATCTGCGCCAGGAACGCGTCGCCGACGCCGCGTCGGTTGAGCAGGGCGAGGATTCGGTCGAGCTCTTCCGGGCTGTAGCCCTCGATCCGGTCGCAGCAGAGGTTGGCGATCTCGCGCGCCGCCTTGTTGGCGGCGGCGCGCTCGGCGAGCCGGCGCAGGTTCTCGATCAGGACGACGCGCAAGCGTCGTCGGCAGCGCCCAGAGCTCGCCGAGCGTCAGCTCGCGCACTTCCTCGTACGCGCGCAGGAAGTGGACGAGCAGATCTTCGTCGAAGGCGCTGTCGGTGTGCGCGACGAACGCCCAGGCGACGCCGTAGACGCGCGGCAGGCCGACCAGCGGCTCGTCCTGGAGCACCGGCAGGTCGCGGAAATAGCGTCGCGGCAGGCCGTCGTTGATCTCGCGCAGCTGCGCTTCGATCAGGTGGAAGTTGTCGAGCAGCCATTCGGCGGCCGGACTGACGTCGTAGCCGGTGGTCGCCTGCGTGCCGATGTAGCGCTGGGCCTCGCGCAGGACGCGGATGTTCTCGCGCAGGCGCGGGAAGAAGGCATTCGAGCGCGAGCTGGCGAACTTGGCGGCGTGGGTCTCGGCGAGGCTTCGGCCGTGCTGGGCGAAGCGCTCGGGGCCGAAGATCTCGGAGCGGTTCGGCCGCTCGACCGGGCCGCGCGACGGATCGAGGATCTCAGCCAGCTCCGCTGGTGCGTCGGGCACCAGCCGCAGCAGGTCGGATTCGGCCATCCGTCAGGCGATGAGCGAGGCGATCCCGAAAACGATGGCGACGATGACCGCGGTGGTGACGAAGCGCGACGCGATGAAGCCGATCAGGCTGTCGGCAGCGCACTGCAGGGCGAACATCCGTCCGCGCGAGCCATTGCAGCGGTCGACGTGGGCGCCGAGGGCGGAGAGCTCCATCGGCGTGGTGTCGGCGGTGTCCGCGATGGCGGCCGTGGCCCACGGCCGCTTGCTGACGCGGCTGGCGATGCTGGCGACGGCGTGGGAGGTCATGGAGTCAGGAATCGGGAGAGCACACGGTCACTGTAGCGGCCGGCAGCACGGCCGTCTGTCGGAGCGCTCTGCTGGACTTGTAGGATATGTCCGATTAGCAAGTTGCGCGCCGCGGTAGGGGTAAGCGGCAAAAAAAACGCGCCGAAGCGCGTTTTAGAAAGGCCCCACGGAGGGAGACCGGTCGAGTCCGCGCGAGGCGGTTCGACAAGGGGCCGTTGGGAGGTAACCGTTGCTGTGGTCTACGGCAAACCGGATGCCCGCATCGGCGCCGGTTTGGTGGCGGACGTTCGCGGCGCGGTTCGCTGGCGCAGGAAGCTCTGCGAGCATCTGGATCCACGATTCGACCGGCATGCGGCGCAACGCGTGGCTGGCGAGCTGCGGCAAGAGGCCGATGAAGAGTGCCGGGCGCAGCGCCCAGCGCCACGGCTTGATCAACACCAGCAGGGCGCCGACGCCGAGGGCGCCGAAGACGAGCGCGAACGGGTTGCGCTCGGCGATCGGCTCGATCAGCGTGCGCGACGCGTCTTCCGCGACGACGCCCGCCGCGTGCAGCGGATGGTTTTGCCACCAGCTGTCGATCGACTCCATCAGCAAGGTCGCGCCGGGGACGTCGCGGGCGCGCTCGATCAGGGCGTCGCGCAAGCGTCCGAGGCCGCCGCCGAGCAGCGGCGCGCGCTTCGGCGGGTGCGAGATCTTCAGCATCGAGCGGCGCAGCCGGGCGCGCGAGGCGGCCAAGACGCTCCACCGCGGACGGCTCGTGCGCCGGCGTCGCCGCGGAGCCGGCACGCGCCGCCGGCTCGGCGGCGCGGCTTGCGGCGCGGAATCGCGGTTCCGGCCGCCGGGCGCCATCGTCGCGCTCATGGCGCGCTCACCTCGCGCAGCATCGCCATATCGGCGTTGATCTGCTTTTTGAGCGTGTCGAAGCCGTTCTCGATCCGCTTGGACCGGGCGATCAGGAGGCACACGACGGCGCCCGCGAGCGGGACCAGCGGCACGACGATCATCGCCCACGGCGCCGGGTAGTTCGATGACGGCAGCGAGGCGCAAAGCAGCAAGCGCGACGCCGACCAGGACCAGGCCGAGCGCGCCGAGGAACAGCGCGCCGACGTAGAGGCCGATGCGCGTCGCCCACGACGTCGAGACCTTGTGCACTTCTTCGCCGACGAGCGCGGCGTAAGCCTCGACGTGATCGCCGAGCAGATGCGGCTCGGTCGCCGCCAGGCGCAGCAGGGGATGGATCATGATCGAGCGCGCCGGCTCGAGCCGATCGTCGGCAACCGCGTCATCGCGGTCAGTCGCGCGAGCGGCCAAGCAGGCTGATGATCCCCATCAGCAACGCGCCGGTCGCGGCGGCGATGAGCATCGCCTTGATCGGCTCGTCCTTGACGTATGCGACCGTCATGTCCTGGGCCTGCTGCGCGCGCTCGCGCAACTGCTGCGACGTGTCGCGCACCGCCTCCATGCCGCGCCGTGCCGCGGCCTCGGCTTGCGACGAGACCTTGTTCAGCAAGGGCGCCGCTTGGCTGCGCACTTCGTCGACCTTGTTGGAGAGACGATCGAGCGCCTGGTCGGCGGCGCGCTGGGTCGAGCGGATCGCGTCCTGGGCCGTGCTGGCGGCGCTGTCGGCGATGTCCTGGCTTTGCTGCGCGAGGGGCTTCGTGGGGGTGCTGCTGCCGATGGTGTTCATCGAGATTCCTTCGCTGTGGGTGACGGGTTCGGCCTCGCGTGTCCGGCGGACGCGCGAGGCAAGGGGCTCAGTGTGCGGGGTGGTTCGCGCGACAAGGATAGGTCCTGTGCGCGCCGCCCTGTCGGGACAGCCACCCCGAAACCGTAGGACGCGACCGACAGCGTGGCGCAAAGCATCACGCGGCCGCGGGCAGCGCGACGTCCTCGCTCCAGCCCGCCCCGGTCGGGGTCGCCTCGCGCGCAGCGCGGGCAGGGTCGCCTCGATCAGCGTGCCGGCGCCGGGGCTGGAGGCGAGCTGCATCGTTCCCCCTTCGGCCTCGACGCGGTAGCGCATGCCGATCAGGCCGTGGCGCGCCATGCGCGGCACGCTGGTGTCGAAGCCGATGCCGTCGTCCTTCACCGAGACGCGGGCGCCACCGCCTTCGATCGGCTCGAGCGTGACGACGACCTCGGCGCGCCTTGGCGTACTTGACGACGTTGGTCAACGCCTCCTGGACCAGGCGGTAGACCGTGAGCTGCGCGCCGGCGTCGAGCTCGACGGCGGCGAGATCGTCGACGACCTCGATCTCGCTTCGCGCCGCGAACTCGCGCAGCAGGATCTCGAGCGCGGCGACCAGGCCGAGGTTGCTGAGCGAGGAGGGCCGAAGGTCCTCGATGATCCGGCGCTTGAGCGCGATGCCGCCGTTGAGCGATTCGTTGAGGTGGGCGAGGCGCTCGGTCGCGTCGGGCGTGAGGGTCGCGCCGAGGCGCGACTTGAGGCGGGCGACGTCGAGCTTGGCGGCGGTGAGCAGCGCGCCGAGCTCGTCGTGGAGCTCGCGCGCGAGCCGGCTGCGCTCGTCCTCGCGGATCGTCTGCAGGTGCTGGGCGAGCTCGCGCAGCTGCTCGGTGCGCGCCGCGACCTCGGCCTCGAGGCGATTCCTCTCGCCGGCGATCCGCTCGGCTTCGTCGGCCAGGGTGCGGTCGAGCGTCGCCGTCTGGCGCAGGTACATGAAGAGCGCGAGCAGGCTCAGCGCGGCCATCGCCGAGACGCCGATGCGGTTCAGCAGCAGCGTCTGGTAGACGTTGCGGCGACCGGCCTCGACCTGCGTGGTCTCGTAGTTGATGAGCTGCTCGCCGAGCGTTCGCACCTGCTCCATCTTCTCGCGGCCGATGTCGGAGAGCAGCAGCTCGCGCCAGCCGTTCTCGACGCCGCGGTCCTTCAGATCGATGGTCGTCGCCAGCTCGCTCAGCTTGGCCTCGGTCTCGCGCGAGACGTCGGCCATCACCGGCGCGGTCTTGGCGTCGTTGGCATAGTGGCTGGTCAGCCAGGCGAGGAGCGAGCGGGTCTCGGCCAGTGCCTCGCTGATAGGGACGCAGGTATTCCTTGCGGTCGGTCAGCAGGTAGCCGCGCTGGCCGGTCTCGGCGTCGAGCAGGGATTTCACCAAGTCGTTCAGCTTGGCGCGGGCGGTCGTGCGCTCGCCCAGCGCGTCGAGGGACGAGGTCGCGTCCTGGTACGACGCCTCGCTGATTGCGAGCATCGACAACGCCGCCGCCGCCGCCAGCGGGAAGGCAATGACATTGCGGCGAAAGCGCGAAAGAAAGCTCATCGTCTGCGGTACCCCTAAACTCGCGCCACCGAGCCCATCTCGCGTCTCAACCG
The DNA here is from genome assembly GCA_963766315.1 of uncultured beta proteobacterium. GTDB lineage: Bacteria > Pseudomonadota > Gammaproteobacteria > Burkholderiales > Burkholderiaceae_C > Schlegelella_A. The sequence goes on along the minus strand of CAVXZM010000013.1, from coordinate 298,678 downwards.
ACTGCCATGATCAGAATCGCCATCATCGACGACCACGCCATCGTTCGCGCGGGTCTGCGTCAATTCTTCTCCGAGCAGGTCGATCTCACCGTCGTCGCCGAGGCCGCCAACGGGCGCGAGGCGGTCGACATCGTCAGGAAGGGCCAGGTCGACGTTCTGGTCATGGACCTGTCGATGCCCGATCAAAGCGGCGTCGATGCGCTGGCGGCGATCAAGGCGCGGGCGCCGGACCTGCCGGTCCTGATTTTGTCGGGTTTTCCCGAAGAACACTACGCGACAACCCTGCTGCGTCAGGGCGCCAGCGGCTACCTCAACAAGGACTGCGACCCGGAGGAGATCGTCAAGGCGATCCGCACCGTCTATCGCGGCCGCAAGTACATCACCGCCGGCGTCGCCGAGTTGCTCGCCGACGGGCTGGGGGGCGGTGGCGACAAGCCGGCTCACGAGCAGCTTTCGGAGCGCGAGTTCCAGGTCTTCCTGCGCCTGGCCAAGGGCGAGACCATCGGCCACATGGCCAACAGCATGTCGCTGAGCGTGAAGACGGTGAGCACGTACCGGACCCGGGTGATGGAGAAGATGAAGCTCGAATCGAACAGCGATCTGACCTACTACGCGCTCAAGAACGGGCTGATCCAGTAGGTCGGCCGCCGGGCGAGCCTCAGGAAAGCGCGTTGTATTCGGTATTGCCGGTGCTGCCGTCGGCGAGCCGGCAGCAATAGAGGATGAGGGCGTCGATCTCGTTCGACTTGTCGAACACGCGATCGGCGCCGAGCTCGAGACACTTACGCCGCATGTCGGGTGTGGCGTAGTTGCTGAGGACGACCAGCTTCATCGGCAAGCCCGCGCCCGAGGCGGCCTTCAGCACGCCGAGGCCCGAGCCGCTCTTCAGGAAAATGTCGACCACCACCAGATCGCAGCGGTTATCGGAGCGTGCCAGCCACGACACGGCGGTCGCCTCGTCGTCGGCCGTGCCGACGACATTGATCGGCGCCATTTCCTCGAGGGCCGCGACCAGGTTCTCGCGGATTACGGGGCTGTCCTCGACGATGAACGCTTTCAGCTGGCTCACGGCGCGCCTCTGGTCGGCGGGTCCGGCCCGTGCAGCGGTCGAGTACACCCGGGAACTCGCCGTGGCTGAAAGGGAAGGCAATAGAAGGGCACGCGTCGGCGACAGTGGCGGTGCGAGTGTCGGTGACGCCCGGTTCCGCGGCCGACCGAGAAGCTCCCTTCGTCCGGTAGGACGATTCCTACCCGCGACCGGCCTCTGCATCAAGCTTGCTGGTCGTCGCCGCTCTGGTCGGGCAGAGTCGCGCCGCCGAGCCACCGCTGGTCGTCGGCTCGAAGCGATTCACCGAGTCGTACATCCTGGGCGAGATCCTGAGCCAGACGCTGATCGCCACCGGCCGTCCGGCGCAGCACCGGCAAGGTCTCGGCAACACCGGCATCCTCGAGCAGGCGCTGGCGAGCGGCGCGGTCGACCTCTATCCCGAGTACACCGGGACGATCGTTCGCGAGCTGCTCAAGCAGGAGGGCAATCCCTCGCTCGACGAGCTGAACCGCCGGCTCGCGCCGCGCGCGCTGAAGGTGGCGGTGCCGTTCGGCTTCAACAACACCTATGCGCTGGCGATGACCGCGGCGAAGGCGCGCGAGCTGCACATCAGCCGTATCTCGGACCTGTTCGGCGCCGGCAGCGCGCGCAACTGAAGCTCGGCTTCTCGCACGAGTTCCTGCAGCGCGCCGACGGCTGGCCGGCGCTGAGCAAGGCCTATGGCGCCGGCGCGGCGACGCCGATCGGCCTCGACCACGGCCTGGCCTACGACGCCGTCGCCGCCGGTCGCGTCGACGTCATCGACGTCTACTCGACCGACGCCAAGCTCGGCCGCCTCGGCCTGACGGTGCTCGAGGACGACCGCGCCTTCTTTCCGAAGTACGACGCCGTCGTCCTGATGCGCGCCGCGGTCGATCCGGCGCCGCTCGCACGGCTCGCGAACTCGATCGACGCCGCGACCATGATCGCGATGAACGCCGAGGTCGAGCTCGACGGCCGCAGCTTCGCCGAGACGGCGCAGAAATTCCTCGCCGGCGGCTTCGCCGGCACCGACTGGCGCTGCGGCGTGCGCCGGCGAGCAACGCCGCGCGCGGCGCCGGCGCGCGGCGCCAAGGCGAGCCTGGTCGAGCGCATCTTCGCCGCCGATTTCGGCCGTCTCGCGGCGCAGCACCTGCTGCTCGTCTTCGGCTCGCTCATCCTCGCGATCGCGCTCGGCGTTCCGCTCGGCATCGCTGCCTGGCGCTGGCCGAAGGCTCGAGCCGTTCCTGCTCGGTGCGGTCGCGATCCTGCAGACGATTCCGTCGCTGGCGCTGCTCGCCTTCCTGATCGCGCTGTCGGCAGCATCGGCGTCGTCCCGGCGGTGATCGCGCTCTTCCTCTATGCGCTGTTGCCGATCGTGCGCAACACCCACGCCGGCCTGCAGAGCGTCTCGGGCGAAATGGCGCAAGCGGCGCTGTCGCTCGGCATGACGACGCGCCAGGCGCTCGGCTACGTCCAGCTGCCGCTGGCGATGCCGACGCTCGTCGCCGGCATCAAGACCGCGGCGGTGATCAACGTCGGCACGGCGACGATGGCCGCGTTCATCGGCGCCGGCGGATTCGGCGAGCGCATCGTCGCCGGCCTCGCCGTCAACGACAGCGACGTGATGCTCGCGGGTGCCTTGCCGGCAGCGGCGCTGGCGCTGCTGGTCCAGCTCGGCTTCGATCTGGCCGAGCGCTGGGCGCGCCCGCGCACGGCCGCACTAGCACGCCGCTCGCGCCGGCGGCGCCGCGTGCGCCGCTGCGACAATTGCGCATGCTCGCTGACTGGCTGGTTCCCGCTCTTCTCGTCCTTCTGGTTGTTCGTCACTTTCTGGATCGCGCTCCGTCGCCCGCCGGTCGATGCCGGCAGCGAGCGGCAGGCCCGCGAAATGCGCGACGAGGTCGCGCGCAGCGCCCAGGGCACGCGCCAGGAGCTCGGTGCGACGCTCGCCCATTTCCAGCAGACGCTGCTCGCCCAGCAAGGCGACATCGCGCGCACGCAGAACGAGCAGATCGACAGCTTCAGCCGCCAGCTGGCGGCGATGCAGCAGCACCTCGCCGAATCGCTCGCGACGGCGACGCGCGCGCAAGGGGAGCAGGCGGACCGCGTGCGCGAGTCGCTCGACCAGCGGATGGGCGAGGTCCGGACGACGGTCGAGACCAAGCTCGCCGCGATCCAGCAGGACAACGAGAAGAAGCTCGAGGGGATCCGCGTGACGGTCGACGAGAAGCTGCACGCGACGCTCGAGCAGCGCCTCGGCGAGAGCTTTCGCCAGGTCGCCGAGCGGCTCGAGCAGGTGCACCGCGGCATCGGCGAGATGCAGAAGCTGGCGAGCGACGTCGGCTCGCTCAGCCGCATCATGAGCAACGTCAAGACGCGCGGCACCTTCGGCGAAGTCCAGCTCGGCGCGCTTGCTCGAGCAGGTGTTCGCGCCGGCGCAATACGCCAAGAACGTCGAGACCATTCCGGGCAGCAACCAGCGCGTCGACTACGCGATCAAGTTCCCCGGCCGTGGCGGCGACGAGCCGGTCTGGCTGCCGATCGACTGCAAGTTCCCGCGCGAGGACTACGAGCGCCTGGTCGAGGCGCATGAGCGCGCCGACGCGGCCGGCGTCGACAGCTCGGCGCGGGCGATCGAAACGCGCCTGCGCGTCGAGGCGCGAACGATCCGCGAGAAGTACCTCGCGCCGCCGCACACCACCGACTTCGCGATCCTGTTCGTACCGACCGAAGGCCTCTACGCCGAGGCGCTGCGCCGACCAGGCCTGTTCGAATCGCTGCAGCGCGACCACCGCGTCACGCTCGCCGGGCCGACGACGCTGCTCGCGGTGCTGACCAGCCTCAAGGTCGGCTTCAACACGCTCGCGCTCGAGCAGCGATCGAACGAGGTGCGCGAGATGCTGAGCGTGGTCAAGACCGAGTTCGGTCGTTTCGGCCACGTCCTCGCCACGGTCAAGAAGCAGGCGAACACGGTCGTCAACTCGATCGGCGAAGCGGAGGTGCGGACGCGCCAGATGGCGCGCGCGCTGAAGGGCGTCGAGGCGGCGCCCGAGCTGCGCGTGCAGACCGCTGCTGCCGGGCTCGTGGATCGAGGCCGACCCGCGCGACGAGCAGGATGATTGACCCCGCCAAGACGTCGTTCGGGCGCGCGCTGCTTGGCCCTGATCGGCGGCCAGATCGCGCTCCATTCGTGCATGGCCGGAATCCGCATGGCGGCGCCGCTGGCTGCGCTGCGCGAGGGCCATGCGGCCTGGGCGGTCGGCGTTCTGCTCGGCCTGTTCGCGGCCGCGCCGATCGCGCTCGCCCTGTTCGCCGGCCGCCTCGCCGACAAGCACGGCTACCACCGGCCGATCCGCGTCGCCGTCGGGCTCACCGTCGCCGGCGGCGTCTGCGCCGTCGTCGCGACCTTCCTGCCGCAGGGCCAGTTCGTCGTCCTCTGCGTCGCCGCGCTCCTGACCGGCGCCGGCGCGAACTTCGGCCTGATCGCGATCCAGCGCTCGGCCGGCCGGATGGCGCACGATCCGACCGAGCTGAAGCGGATCTTCTCGTGGCTCGGCCTCGCGCCGGCGCTGTCCAACGTCGTCGGCCCGGTGCTCGCCGGGCACGCTGATCGATGCCGGCGGCTTTCGCCTCGCCTTCATCGCCTTGGCGGCGCTGCCGCTCGCCAGCCTGGTCTGGGCGCGCTTCGTCCCGGTCGAGCCGCGCGCCGACGCTGGCCTCCTCGGCGCGCCGGCCCAACTCGTGGGACCTGTTCAAGGAGCCGGGCTTCAGCCGTCTCCTGCTCGTCAACTGGCTGCTCTCGTCGAGCTGGGACGTGCACTCGTTCCTGGTGCCGATCCTCGGCCACGAGCGCGGCTTCAGCGCCTCGGCGATCGGCCTCATCCTCGGCGTCTTCGCCACCGCCGTCGCCGGCGTTCGCCTGGCGATCCCGCTGCTCGCCCATCGCCTGCGCGAGTCGCACGTGCTGGTCGGCGCGATGCTGATGTGCGGCGTCGTCTTCGCGCTTTATCCGCTCGCCCACACGGCCTGGGTGATGGGCATGTACGCGATCGTCCTCGGCCTGGCGCTCGGCTCGGTCCAGCCGATGATCATGACGACGCTGCACCAGATCACGCCTGCGGCGCGTCACGGCGAGGCGATCGCCTTGCGCTCGATGGCGATCAACCTCTCGAGCGCCGTCATGCCGCTCGCGTTCGGCCTCGCCGGCGCGACCCTCGGCGCGTCGGCGCTGTTCTGGATGATGGGCGCGGCGGTCGCGAGCGGCAGTTTCGCCGCGCGCCATATCGGCGTCGCGCAGCCGGCCTTTCGCTAGACGCTCGGCGCCGGCTCAGAAGCGGATGCCCGCCCGGGCCCGCCGGGCGCTGCCGTCGCGGCGGGTTGCGGAGCGATCGGCGCCGCGGCGTGGTAGCCGCCGCGCTGCGACGGCGGGCTCGCGCCGCTCGACGACCGGCGTTGGCGCGCGGTACTGGTAGCTCGTCGGCAGGCGCGAATCGCGCGGATAGCCCGCGGCGTCGAGATAGGAACCCCAGACGTCGTTGTTCAAGCCGGTCACCGATTGCGAGCCGACCATCAGGATCGGCACGTCGCGCGAGCCGGCGACGCGCGCGAGCGCGTCGCTGTCCTGCTTGGTGACGACCAGACGCTCGCTGAATGGAATGCCGCGCTGCTTCAGCAGCTGGCGCGCCGCGGCGCAAGGATCGCATGCGTCCGGGGCGGTGTAGAGCGTGACCGGGTACTTCGCGACGACCTGACGCAGCTCGAACGGCAGGTCGCGCTCGGCCGACTCGCTCGGGGCGCGCGCGCCGAGCGCGGTGACGCGGCCTTCGGCGACGCTCGGCTCGCGGTCGGTGTAGGTGACCTTGCCGTCGGCGCCGACGACTTTGTACTGCGCCTGGCTCGGCGTCGCGACCAGGGCTAGCGACGCGGCGAGGGCGAGCAGCGCCGCGGGCAGAGCGGAATGAAGCGGAGCAGGAGAGAGCGTCATGGCAACTCGGCGCGACGGTTCCGTCGGAGTCCGAATCTAACCGAGGGCCAAGCCGGCTTCAATGCCGCTCGGGCCGGCGAGGCGCTGGTGGTGACAACTTCACACAAGTGCTCACCGATCGCTCGTGAGCGGACCCTTGACCGTAGCGGCGCGGCCGCGTTCGGCGGAGTCGATGGTGTTCGACAGCAGCATCGCGATCGTCATCGGTCCGACACCGCCGGGCACTGGCGTGATCCAGCCGGCGACCGCCGCGACGCCCGCGAAGTCGACGTCGCCGCAGAGCTTGCCCGCGGCATCTGCGGTTGGTGCCGACGTCGATCACGACGGCGCCCGGCTTGACCATCGCGCCGGTGAGCGTGTTGGCGCGGCCGACCGCGGCGACGACGACATCGGCGCGGCGCGTGTGCGCGGCGAGGTCGGGCGTGCGGCTGTGGCAGACGGTGACGGTCGCATCGGCACCGAGCAGCATCAGCGCCATCGGCTTGCCGACGGTATTGCTGCGGCCGATGACGACCGCGTGCTTGCCGCGCAGACCGACGCCAGTGCTTTCGATCAGCTTCATGCAGCCCCACGGCGTGCACGGGCGAAAGCCGGGCAGGCCGGCGACCAGGCGGCCGGCGCTCTCGACCGAGTAGCCGTCGACGTCTTTCAGGGGCGAGATCGCCTCGATCACGCGCGCCGGCGAGATCTGCCTCGGCAACGGCATCTGCACCAGGATGCCGTGGACCGAAGGATCGGCGTTGAGCGCGGCGATGCGCGCGAGCAGATCGGCTTCGCTCAGCGTCTCGTCGTGGGTCTCCAGGAGCGAGCGGATTCCGGTCTCGGCGCAGGCCTTGATCTTGTGCTTGACGTAGACCTGGCTCGCCGGATCGCTGCCCACCAGAATCACTGCCAGGCCGGGCGTGTGGCCGGTCGCACTGAGCTGAGCGGCGCGGACCGCGATCTCGGCTCGGAGCTGGCGCGCGATTACCGCGCCGTCGATCAGCCGCGCTTGGCTCAAGCCTTCGACTGCGCGCCGAGCGCGATCTTGAGCAGGTCGGCGACGGTGTTGGCGTTCAGCTTTTCCATGATGTTGGCGCGGTGCGCCTCGACCGTCTTGATGCTGATTCCCAGATCGTCGGCGATCTGCTTGTTGAGTCGGCCGGCGACGATCCGCTCGAGCACCTGCGCCTCGCGTGTTGTCAGGCGGGACAGCAGCGCGTCGCGGCTGGCGGCTTCCTGGTGCTTGGAGAAATCGACCCGGGCGCGATCGAGCATCTTCTCGACCAGCGCGACCAGCTCGTCTTCCTTGAACGGCTTTTCGATGAAGTCCTCGGCGCCCTTTTTCATGGTCGTCACCGCCATCGGCACGTCGCCGTGGCCGGTGATGAAGGTGACCGGCAGCGGCGAGCGGCGCTCGAGCAGCTTGTCTTGCAGCTCGAGGCCGCTCATGCCGTCCATGCGGATGTCGGCGATCAGGCAGGCGACCTCGCGCGGATCGAAGCGCGACAGGAACGACTCGGCCGAGTCGAAGCACTTGACGCGATAGTCCTTGCCTTCGAGCAGCCACTGCAGCGAATCGCGGACGGCCTCGTCGTCGTCGACGACGTACACGGTTCCTCGCTTCGGGATCAGGCTCATGCGGTGGCGGCTGCGGAGGCCGAAAGAGTGGTGGCGGCGACCGGCAGCGTGAACGAGAAGCGGCAGCCGGTGGGAGTGTCGCCATTGTAGAGGTTGACCGCCTTGATCCGCCCCTGGTGGCTCTCGATGATCGAGCGGCACAGGCTGAGGCCGATGCCGAGGCCGTCGACCTTGGTCGAGAAGAACGCCTCGTACATGCGCGCGATCACCTCGTCCTTCAGGCCCGGGCCCTTGTCAGTGACGGTGAATTCGATCACCTCGCCTTCCTCGGCAGAATGGCGCGGCACGACGCGCAGTTCGATCCGCCGGCGCGGCGTTGGCAGATGCGCGTTGTCGATCGCCTCGGCGGCGTTCTTCAGCAGGTTGAGGACGACCTGCTCGATCAGGATCGGATCGACCATCAGCGGCGGCAGGCGCTGCGCGACGTAGGTCTGGATCGCGACGTTGCGCCGCCTGAGCTCGATCCCGGCGAGGTCGACCGCGTCCTCGACGATCGTCTGCGCCGAGCTCTTCTGGCGCTGCGGCTCGCTCCGTTTCACGAACGAGCGGATGCGATGGATGATCTGGCCGGCGCGCTCGGCCTGGCGCGAGGTCTTCTGCAGCGCCGCGATCAGGTCGCCCTTGTCGATCGCGTCGTTCTCGACCCGCGTCACCATGCCGTTGCAGTAGTTGGTGATCGCGGTCAGCGGCTGGTTCAGCTCGTGCGCCACCGACGACGCCATCTCGCCCATCGTCACCAGCCGGCTCGTCACCTGCGCCTTCTCGGCCTGGCTCGCTGCGAGCGCCTCGGCGCTGCGCCGCTCGCTGATGTCGGTGGCGATCAGCATCTGGGCGAGTCGGCCGTCGGTCCATTGCAGGTAGCGCGCGCGGACGTCGAACCACTTGGCGAGCGGCTCGACGAAGACCTCGCGCGAATCCGAGCCGGCGGCGGTGAGCTCCTGCGTCGGCAGGCCGCCGAGGCCGTCGACGGCATCGTCGCCGTCGCCGTGGCCGAGCGGCGACGCGTCGCCGCCCGAGAGCAGGGCGTGGCCCTTGGAGTCCGCGCCGAACCAGAGGCGGTACGAGCGGTTGGCGAACAGCAGTTCGCCCTGCTGCACCGAAAGCACCGAGACCGCGGTGTCGAGCCCCTCGAGCACGGTCGTGAAGCGCTCGTGCGAGGCGGTGAGCTGGTCGCGGATCCGCTTGGCCTCGGTGATGTTGGTCATCGACGTCATCCAGCCGGTCTGCTGGCCCTTCGGGTCGATCAGCGGCGAGACGTACATCCGGGCATCGAAGACCGAGCCGTCCTTGCGCGCCACCTTGACCTCGATCCCGCCGGTCGGGCTCTTGCCCTGCAGCTCTTGCTCGAGCAGGCGCGCGTTCTCGTCGCGTCGGTCGTGCGGCCAGTACGGGAAGGGCGGGTGCTGGCCGATCAGGTCCGCTTCCGAGAAGCCGGTCATGGCGCAGAACGCCGGGTTGACGTAGCTGATCCGGCCTTCCATGTCCATGGCGCGCATGCCGGTCAGCATCGAGTTCTCCATGGCGCGCCGGAAGTTGGTCTCCGAGACCAGCGCTGCCTGCATCTGCAGGCGCCGGCGCATGTGGCGCCAGGTGCCGAGCAGCATCCAGACGGTGAGCGCCGAAAGCAGCATCACCATCCAGAACAGGCCGTTGCCGATCAGGCCGATCGAGGTCCGATAGCCCTGGCCGCGCAGGACCAGGCCGTTTTCCGCCGGCGCCACCGGCAGCTCGAAGACGATCGACGGCCGCGCCTGCGCCGAGCCCGGCACGCGTCATCACGGTGCTGGCGAGCGCGCGCGAGCGCTCGTCGAGGACGGTGATCGCGTGGCGACGCGCGATCTCGGTCGGCACGAAGTAGCGCAGCAGCCGCTCGACCGAGTACTCGGCGATCAGCGCGCCCTGGAAGACGCCGTGGTCGATCAGCGGAATCTGCGCCTGGAACACCGGGTTGCCGAAGCTGTCGGTGAACGGACGGGAATACGCCGTCTGGCGCGTCTCGCGGCTGCGCTCGAAGGCCTCCTCGGGCGGAGCGCCGGAGTGCTCGACCGGCAGCGAGGCCGGCGTCTCGACGCTGCCGATGCCGGTCTCGGGCGGGAATGACATCCCCGAGTAGCTGGCGAGCGCCAGTCGCTTGTCGCTCAGCCAGATCAGGTTGCTGATCTCGGGATGGTCGGCAGTGAATGCCGCGGCCTGGTCGAGAAAGGTGTCGTGGTCGAGCGTGCGGCTGACGAGCTCGCGCGCGATCCGCGTCAGCTGCTCGTGGTTTTCGATCAGGCGCAGGCGCATCTGCTGCTGCGCGACCTCGGTGTCGCGTCGCACCGCCTCCTGCTCGCGATCGAATTCCTCGTTGCGCAGGTACCAGAACGCGGAGACGATGGCGGCCAGGAAGAGCAGCACCGAGAGCAGCGGGCCGAGCGTCGCGTAACGGTCCTGGTGCGCTGCCGACTGGCGCCGCCACCAGCGGCCGAACACGCGCTCGGCCCAGGTCCGGGTCGTGCGCGGGGAAGTCAGCACCGCGTCGGCACGTTGCATCCGGGGATTATCGACCGACCCCGACCAGACGGTGTGCGACACTTTCGCCGAACGAACAAGCATCTCGGAGACAAGGATGTCAGCTCTCCCCGAAAACTCGTTCGGCGCTGCCGCCAACGACCCCGATGCGCAGGAAACGCGCGAGTGGCTCGATGCCCTGTCGGCGGTCATCGCCTCCGAAGGCGGCGAGCGCGCCCACTTCCTGCTCGAGCAGCTGATCGACCAGGCGCGCCAGGCCGGCGTCGACGTACCGTTCTCGGCCAACACCGCGTACGTCAACACCATCCCGACCGACCAGGAAGAGCGCACGCCGGGCAACATCGAGATCGAGGAGCGGCTGCGCGCCTACATGCGCTGGAACGCGATGGCGATGGTCGTCAAGGCCAATCGCCTGCATCCGCCCGACGGCGGCGACCTCGGCGGGCACATCTCGAGCTTCGCCTCGCTGGCGACGATGTTCGGCACCGGCTTCAATCACTTCTGGCACGCCGAGACGCGCCGAGCACGGCGGCGACCTGCTCTACATCCAGGGGCACTCGTCGCCCGGCATCTACGCCCGCGCCTTCATGGAAGGGCGGCTGACCGAGGAGCAGCTGCTCAACTTCCGCCAGGAGGTCGACGGCAAGGGCATCTCGAGCTATCCGCACCCCAAGCTGATGCCCGAGTTCTGGCAGTTCCCGACGGTGTCGATGGGCCTCGGCCCGCTGATGGCGATCTACCAGGCGCGCTTCCTCAAGTACCTGCATGCGCGCGGCATCGCCGATACCGCCAAGCGCAAGGTCTGGGTCTTCTGCGGCGACGGCGAGATGGACGAGCCCGAGTCGCTCGGCGCGATCGGCCTGGCGGCGCGCGAGAAGCTCGACAACCTGATCTTCGTCATCAACTGCAACCTGCAGCGGCTCGACGGGCCGGTGCGCGGCAACGGCAAGATCATCCAGGAGCTCGAGAGCGAGTTCCGTGGCTCGGGCTGGAACGTCATCAAGCTGATCTGGGGCAGCTACTGGGATCCGCTGCTGGCGCGCGACAAGGACGGCATCCTGCGCAAGGTGATGATGGACACCGTCGACGGCGACTACCAGGCGATGAAGGCCAACGACGGCGCGTTCGTGCGCAAGCATTTCTTCGGCCAGGATCCGAAGCTGCTCGAGTTGGTCGCGAAGATGAGCGACGAGGACATCTGGCGCCTGCAGCGCGGCGGCCACGATCCGCAGAAGGTCTACGCGGCGTTCCATCGCGCCGCTCACCACGAGGGCCAGCCGACGGTGCTGCTGGTGAAGACCGTCAAGGGCTTCGGCATGGGCAAGAGCGGCGAGGGCAAGAACACCGCGCACCAGACCAAGAAGCTGATCGACGAGGACGTGCTCGCCTTCCGCGACCGCTTGAACATCCCCATTCCCGACGACAAGCTCGGCGACATCCCGTTCTACAAGCCGGCCGACGACACGCCGGAGATGAAGTACCTGCACGAGCGCCGCGAGGCGCTCGGCGGCTACCTGCCGAAGCGCCGCACCAAGGCCGACGAGCAGCTCAAGGTGCCGCCGCTCGAGACCTTCCAGGCCGTGCTCGAGCCGACCGCCGAAGGGCGCGAGATCTCGACGACGCAGGCGTTCGTCCGCTTCCTGACCGCAGCTGCTGCGCGACAAGGATCTCGGCCCGCGCGTGGTGCCGATCCTGGTCGACGAGGCGCGCACCTTCGGCATGGAGGGCCTGTTCCGCCAGATCGGCATCTACAACCCGGCAGGCCAGAACTACACGCCGGTCGACCGCGACCAGGTCATGTACTACCGCGAGGACAAGGCCGGCCAGATGCTGCAGGAAGGCATCAACGAGCCCGGCGGCATGAGCAGCTGGATCGCCGCGGCGACGTCGTACTCGAGCAACAACCGCATCATGGTGCCGTTCTACGTCTACTACTCGATGTTCGGCTTCCAGCGCGTCGGCGACCTCGCCTGGGCGGCCGGCGACATGCAGGCGCGCGGCTTCCTGCTCGGCGGCACCTCGGGGCGGACGACGCTGAACGGCGAGGGCCTGCAGCACGAGGACGGCCACAGCCACATCCTGGCCGGGACGATCCCGAACTGCATCTCCTACGACCCGACCTTCGCGCACGAGGTCGGCGTGATCCTGCACCACGGCCTCGTGCGCATGGTCGAGCAGCAGGACAACGTCTACTTCTACCTCACCCTGCTCAACGAGAACTACCCGCAGCCGGGGCTGCGCGTCGGCACCGAGGACGAGATCGTCAAGGGCATGTACCTGCTGCAGGAAGGCGCCAAGAAGGCACCGCGCGTGAACCTGCTCGGCAGCGGCACGATCCTGCGCGAGAGCATCGCCGCGCGCGAGCTGCTCGACAACGACTGGGGCATCGCCGCCAACGTCTGGAGCTGCCCGAGCTTCAACCAGCTGGCGCGCGACGGCCAGGACGTCGAGCGCTGGAACCTGCTGCATCCGACCGAGCGGCCGCGCGTGCCCTTCGTCGCCCAGCAGCTCGAGAAGTTCGGCGGCCCGGTGATCGCCTCGACCGACTACATGAAGGCCTACGCCGACCAGATCCGCGCCTTCCTGCCCAAGGGCCGGCTCTACAAGGTGCTCGGCACCGACGGCTTCGGCCGCAGCGACTTCCGCACCAAGCTGCGCGAGCACTTCGAGGTCAACCGCCACTACATCGTCGTCGCGGCGCTGAAGGCGCTGGCCGAGGAAGGCAGCGTGCCGGTGGCCAAGGTCGCCGAGGCGATCGCGAACTACGGGATCGACGCCGACAAGATCAATCCGCTCTACGCCTGAGCACAGGCTCCCGCAGGCTCTGACAGGACAAGAAGAATGGCCGCACTGGAAGTGAAGGTCCCGGACATCGGCGACTTCAAGGACGTCGAGATCATCGAGGTGCTGGTCAAGGCCGGCGATCGCGTCAAGGCCGAGCAGTCGCTGGTCACGGTCGAGAGCGACAAGGCGTCGATGGAGATTCCGTCGAGCGCCGAGGGCGTCGTCAAGGAGCTCAAGGTCAAGGTCGGCGACAAGGTCAACGAAGGCTCGTTGCTGTTGCTGCTCGATAGCGACGGGCCGGCGACCCAAGCCGTGCCGGCGCCCGCGCTCGCGGCGACAGCGCCGGCGCCGGCTCCCGCCGCATCGCCTGCGGCCGGCTCGCCGCGCCTGCGCCGGCCGGCGGCGAGGTCGAGGTCGTCGTTCCCGACATCGGCGACTTCGACGAGGTCGCGGTGATCGAGATCCTGGTCAAGCCTGGCGACACGGTCGCCGTCGAGCAGAGCCTGATCACGGTCGAGAGCGACAAGGCGTCGATGGAGATTCCGTCGAGCGCCGCCGGCGTCGTCAAGGCACTGAAGGTCGAGGTCGGCGACAAGGTCTCCAAGGGCAGCCTGATCGCCACCGTGCAAGGCAGCGGCGCGCGCGGCTGCCGCTCAGGCAGCCGCAGCGGCACCGGCGCCGCCGCACCGGCGAGCGCCGCCAGCCGCGCCGCTGCTCCCGCCGGCAGCGCCGAGCGGCCGTTGCCGACCGCGGCGCTCCCGGCGCACGAGCCGACCGCGCCGACCGGCACGCTGCCGCACGCCTCGCCGGCGATCAGGAAGCTCGCGCGCGAGCTCGGCGTTGCCGCTCGACGAAGTCAAGGGCAGCGGTCCGAAGGGCCGCATCACCCAGGACGACGTGCAGGCCTTCGTCAAGGCGGTGCTCGCCGGACAGGCGCAGACCAAGGCGCAGGCGAGCAAGGGCGCCCCGGGCGGCGCGGCCGCGACCGGCGGCGGCCTGGCCGGCCTGCTGCCGTGGCCGCAGGTCGACTTCGCCAAGTTCGGGCCGATCGAGAAGAAGGACCTCTCGCGCATCAAGAAGATCAGCGGCCCGGCGCTGCACCGCAACTGGGTGATGATCCCGCACGTCACCAACCACGACGACGCCGACATCACCGAGCTCGAGGCGTTCCGCGTCTCGACCAACAAGGAAAACGAGAAGTCGGGCGTCAAGGTGACGATGCTCGCCTTCCTGATCAAGGCCTCGGTCGCGGCGCTGAAGAAGTTCCCCGAGTTCAACGCCAGCCTCGAGGGCGACCAGCTGGTGCTGAAGAAGTACTTCCACATCGGCTTCGCCGCCGACACGCCGAACGGCCTGGTCGTGCCGGTGATCCGCGATGCCGACAAGAAGGGCGTGCTGCAGATCTCGACCGAGATGGGCGAGCTCGCCAAGAAGGCGCGCGACGGCAAGCTGACGCCGACCGACATGAGCGGCGGATGCTTCTCGATCTCGTCGCTCGGCGGCATCGGCGGGCGCTACTTCACGCCGATCATCAACGCGCCCGAGGTCGCGATCCTCGGCGTCTGCAGGAGCCTGACCGAGCCGGTCTGGGACGGCAAGGCGTTCCAGCCGCGGCTGATGCTGCCGCTGTCGCTCAGCTGGGACCACCGCGTCGTCGACGGCGCGATGGCGGCGCGCTTCAACGCCTTCCTGATCCAGGTCCTCGGCGACTTCCGGCGCGTGCTGCTATGACGGTCGACGTCAAGGTTCCGGACATCGGCGACTTCAAGGACGTCGCCGTCATCGAGTTGCTGGTCAAGCCGGGCGACGCGGTCAAGGTCGAGCAGAGCCTGATCACGATCGAGAGCGACAAGGCGTCGATGGAGATCCCGTCGTCGCATGCCGGCGTCGTCAAGGAGGTGAAGGTCAAGGTCGGCGACACCGTCAACCAGGGCTCGCTGATCCTGACGCTCGACGCGGTCGAGGGCAACGCCGCAGCGCCTGCGCCTGCAGCCGCGCCGCCGCATCCCCGCAACGCCCGCGGCAGCACCGGCCGCGGCCCAGCCGGCGCCGGCGCCCGCGCGCGCGCCGAGCGCGGCACCCGCGGCCGCGATCGGCGGCGACGTCGTCTGCGACCTGCTCGTCCTCGGCGCCGGACCCGGCGGCTACTCGGCGGCGTTTCGCGCCGCCGACCTCGGCCTCAAGGTGGTCCTCGTCGAGCGCTACAAGACGCTCGGCGGCGTCTGCCTCAACGTCGGCTGCATTCCATCGAAGGCGATGCTGCACGTCGCCGCGGTGATCGACGAGGTCGCGCACTTCGGCGCCGTCGGCGTCGAGTTCGGCGCGCCGAAGGTCGATCCCGCCAAGCTCGTCGCGCACAAGAACAAGGTCGTCGGCCGGCTCACCGGCGGCCTGGCGCAGATGGCCAAGATGAGCAAGGTCACGGTCGTCACCGGCAGCGGCCGCTTCAGCGACGCCCACCACGTCGTCGTCGATCTCGCCGCGGGCGGCACGACGACGATCGGCTTCACGCGCGCGGTCATCGCCGCCGGCTCGGAGGCGGTGAAGCTGCCGTTCATGCCGAAGGACGACCCGCGCATCGTCACCTCGACCGGCGCGCTCGAGTTGCCGGTGCAGCCCAAGCGCATGCTGATCGTCGGCGGCGGCATCATCGGCCTCGAGATGGCAACGGTCTATTCGACGCTCGGCGCGCGGCTCGACGTCGTCGAGATGCTCGACGGCCTGATGCAGGGCGCCGATCGCGACCTGGTCAAGGTCTGGCAGAAGCTGAACGCGCCGCGCTTCGACAACATCCTGCTTGAAGACCAAGACGGTCGAGCGCCGAGGCGCGCCCCGACGGCATCCTGGTCAGGTTCGAAGGCGAGGGCGCGCTCAAGGAGCAGCTCTACGACCTGGTGCTGCAGGCGGTCGGCCGCGTTGCCGAACGGCAAGCGGATCGGCGCCGAGGCTGCCGGCGTCAACGTCGGCGAGCGCGGCTTCATTCCGGTCGACATCCAGATGCGGACCAACGTGCCGCACATCTTCGCCGTCGGCGACATCGTCGGCCAGCCGATGCTCGAGCACAAGGCGGTGCACGAGGCGCACGTCGCCGCCGAGGTCGCCGCCGGCGAGCAGCTCGGCGACGAGAAGCTGGCGAAGACGGCGTTCGACGCGCGCGTGATCCCGAGCGTCGCCTACACCGACCCGGAGATCGCCTGGGTCGGCATCACCGAGGACGAAGCCAAGGCGCGCGGCGTCAAGGTCAAGAAGGGCCTGTTCCCGTGGACGGCCTCGGGCCGCGCGATCGCCAACGGCCGCGACGAAGGCTTCACCAAGCTGCTCTTCGACGAGGCGAGCCACGCGATCGTCGGCGGCGGCATCGTCGGCACGCACGCCGGCGACATGATCGGCGAGATCGCGCTCGCGATCGAGATGGGCGCCGACGCGGTCGACATCGGCAAGACGATCCACCCGCACCCGACGCTCGGCGAATCGATCGGCCTCGCGGCGGAGGCGTTCGAGGGCACCTGCACCGACCTGCCGCCGGCGCGGCGCTGATCAGCGCGACGTCGCTTTAGATTGGCCTGGCGCGCTGGCGCGCCTTCGCGTCATCGCCAGCAGCCCGAGGCCGACGAGCATCATCGCGTACGTCTCCGGCTCAGGAACGCTGGCGACAGGCATGGCGTTGCCGACGCCGGCGCTGACACGCACCGTGTAGCCGGGGTGGTCGGCGAGAAACGCCGGGTCGACGAAGATGAACGGATCGACATAGGCGTCGGCCAGGCCGCTGTCGGAAAAGCCACCGACGCCCAGGGACACGACGCCGATGCTGCCTGGCTCCAGCCCGACCGGGCGTGTCGCGAAGATGCCGGCCGGCGTCGAAAAGGAGCCGTCCGCGGCGACCCTTTCGAAGAAATCGTTCCTCGTGCCGGTGATTGAAAGACTCGCGATGGCATTGGTCACCGATCCGATCGCGCTGGCGTGCAGGTCGTACATGGCGAACAGTGGAATAGCGGTGCCGCTCGCCGGGCCGTCGACGGTGAACGAATAGGAAATGTCGCCGCTGAAACTGGCGCGGAGGCCGGCGGCGTCGCCCGCGCGGCCGACAAGCGACGGTTGCGGGAAGCCGATGACCGAGATCGATGCCCCACCGAGGACGTAGGTGCCCGGGGCAAGGAAGTCTTGCTCAGAGGATTCGTTCGCGACGTTGCCGAAATAGTAGGGTGCCGGCAGGACCGTTTGCGCGGACACGGCCGCCGGCAGGATCGCGGCGAGCAGTGTCGCTGCCGTCGAGGTGAAGAGAGAAATGAATCGGACTGTCATGGCGGACTCCTTCGGAGGCATCGACTTGCAGCGGCGCGAGTCGGGCGCGCCGGCGCCGCGCCCCCGCGCCGACGACCGCCAGACCGGCGAGCAGCATCGCGTAGGTCTCGGGCTCCGGAACGGCCGCGGCGCCGTCGTAGGCATCGGGGCTGACGAACAGACTGAACTCGCTGGCGCGCGCGAAGCTCGGGTCGATGCTGATGATCGGGTCGATGCCGCCGGTGAAGGTGCCGAGCGTGGTCGAGGACGCACCGAACAACGAGCCGCCGACGGTGATCTGCAGAAAGGTCTCGAAGCCGCTCAACGCCATCGTGTGGAGGGTGAAGCTTGAATGGATGCCGGACGGGTCATCGCATCCCGAGGTGTTGCCGCCGCTGCAGCGGAAGCTGAAGACCTGGTCGAGCCGGAACCGGTCGACGCCCATCGCCAGCCCGCCGTTCACGCCGAAGGCGTTGTCGAAGCTGGCGTTGTAGAGGCCGTGGATGACCACCGGCACCGCGATGTTGACCGGACCGGCGATCTGGAACGCCCACAGCGCCGCGGCGCTGGCCTCGTTGTCGGCGGAGACGTTGCTGGCGAGACCGACACCATGGACCTGGATCGCCGGACCGCTCGGCGAGGTGCCGCCCTCGGCAAAGAAGCTGCCGGCACTGACGATGCCCGCCGTATCGAGGAACGACGACTTCGCGTGCAGGCCGAACTCGGTGAGCGGCAGGCCGGGCCCCGCCGGCGGGACGCCCTGGGCCAGCACCGACGAGCTGGCGACGCACGCTGCCGCCAGGGCCAGGCCCGACGCGAAGACCCGGCCTTCGGGTCGGCCGCCCGGCGTCGAGCGGCGTCTCGCGGCGCGCCACCGGGCTGCCGCCATCAGCCCGACGCCGAACGCCATCATTGCGTAGGTCTCGGGCTCGGGAACCGCGTTGATCGCCGGGGCATTGCCGATCCCGTCGCTGACCGCCACGGCATAGCCGGGATGGCTGGCGAGGAACGCCGGGTCGACGAAGATGTACGGATCGGCGTAGGCCTCCGCGAAGCCGCCGAACGATCCGCCGCCGATGCCGAGGACCACCTGTCCGATGCGGCCCACTTCCAGTCCGAAGGCGTGCGTGGAGAAGATGTCGGTGGGCGTCGGATGAAGGACATCGGCGTCGACTTGCTCGGTGAAGTCGTTGGCGCTGAAGTCGACGGAGAAGCTCGCCGAGGAGTTGGTGGCGAACGTTCCGATCGCGCTCGCATGCAGGGCGAAGGCGGCGAGCAGCGGGATGACCACGTCGTGCCCCGGGCCGGTGACGGTGAAGTAGTAGCGGATCCCGGCGGTGAACCCGGCGCCGACCTCCGCATTGCCGCTGGCTCGACCGAACGTCGATGCCTGCGGAAAGCCGATGACCTCGACCGATGCACCGCCGAGGACGTAGGCGCCGGGGGTCGTGAAATGAGTGGCTGACGAGCCCGTGGCGATCAGGATGTCGTACTCGGGCGGCTTGAGGACCGTCTGCGCCGGCGCGGCCATCGGCAGAAGCGCCATGACAAGCGCTGTCGCCAAGGCGCAGAGAGCAACGGAATGGTCGCGCATGACAAATCCCCTGGAGCTGTCGCCCCGACGCCGCATCGGCGCTTCGGGTCGATGAAGCGGATGATCCGGCCATGCGCGTTGCCCGGCCACCCACGGATAGCCCACAGCCTCGACCATGACCGCACCGGCGATGCGCTCGCTGACGGCCGAGTCGACGCAGCGCTTCGCTGCGCTGCGCGTGGCGATCGGTCGCGAGGAACCTGGCGCGATCGATGCGCTCGCGGCTTTGGCCGTGCAGTCGCTCGCCGGCGATCCGCTGCTGGCCGCGTCCTGCGCCGGCCTGGCAGTGCTGGTCGAGCATCTGCGTTCGGCCGGCTATCGCCACGCGTCGCGCATGCTGGGCGTCCTCGACGCGGTCGGGCCGGCCGCTGCTGCCGGCTCGGAGGAGGGATTGCTCGCCTGGGCCGGTGCGGCGATCGCCAACGACTACGGCGTCCTGCCGTCGTGGCCGCACGCCGACATTGCCGTCCTGATGGAACGCGTCCGGACGGCGCCCGCCGACGTCGCGCTCGCGCTCGGGGCCGCGCTCGGCGAGGTCTGCGAGCGCAATGGCCGCGACGCCGACTTCGCCGCCCTGCTGGCACAGCTCGGCGGGGCCGAGTCGGACAGCGCCGCGGCGCCGTTCTGGCGCGGACACTGGGCCATCGCCAGCGCCTGGCACCTCGTTTCGTTCGGACGGCTCGACGAGGCCGCGGCCCGGCTCGAGCTGGCGCAAGCCCTGGCCGCCGCGAACGAGCTGCACGACCTCGGCGCGACCGCGGCCTTGCAGCGAGCGCGCCTGATCGAGTCGTCGCGCGATCCGGTCCGGGCGATGGCGCTCGCGAATGGCGCGGTCGCGCGCGGCGACCCGGTTCGAACGCCCCTCTGGCTCGCCGACAGGGACGATGTGCGCTGCCGGCTGGCGCTGCACGGCGGTGATTTTCACGCCGCCGTCGGCCACGCGCGCCGTGCCGTCGGCCAGCTTCAGGTCGCGGACGTATGGCCCGGCTACCAGGCGACCTACCGTGTCAACGAAGCGTATGCCTTGCTCGGCGCCGGCGCGGTCGACGAGGCACTTGCCTGCTTCAACGCAATCAACGAGACGGCGATGCCGCGCTACCTCGGCGCCCGCCTGCGCTGCCTGGGCGATCTGGCGACGCTTTCGGCCGCCGACCGGCGCGGCCAGTGGAACGCCGAGTGCACGGACGAGTTGACGGATGTGCTGCGTCGCCTGCGCGAGCTCGAATGGCCGGGCGTGCTGCCGCTCCTTCCGGAGCATGTGGCGCGATTGTTCGCGCGCGCGCTCGCCAGCGGCATCGAGACCGACTGGGTGCGCGCGTCGATCCGCACTCGCGGTCTGCCGGCGCCGCCGGGCGCGCCGCAGGAGTGGCCGTGGCAGGTGAAGGTGCGCAGCCTCGGTGCCTTGCAGGTGACCACCGAGTCAGGGCCTCTGCGCGACGCTTCCGGCGATCCACGCAAAGCCGCGAGCAAGCCGCTCGAGCTGTTGCGATTCCTCGCCGGCAGCGGCAACGAGTCGGTGCCGCTCGACGTCGTCGCGGAGGCGCTCTGGCCCGGCGACGGCCGGGAGGGTCGGCACAAGGCGCTCGACATCACGACGGCAAGGCTGCGCCGCCTGCTCGGAGGCGATGCGGCGATATCGGTCAGCGACCGGCGCATGCGTCTCAGCGAGCAATGCGTGTGGAGCGACGTCCAGACGCTGCACGACTGCCTCGCGGAAGGCGAAGCCGGTGCGCTCGACAGCGTCGCGATCGCCGCGTGTGTCGAGTCTGCGCTCGCCCTTTACCGTGGGCCGTGCCACGCCGGTTTGCGCCAGCCGTGGGCCGTGGCGGCGAGCGAGCGCATCCGTTCGCGGTTGGGGGCCCTGCTGCTGCGCGCAATCCGTTCGCCCGCCAGCTCGTCGTCGCAGCGGCGCGAGTGGGCCTTGCGCGCAGCCGCTGCCGATCCGCTGCTCGCGTCCTTGCTCGTCCCGACCTCGCCCTAGCGGATCAGGCGACGTCGGCGAGGTGCAACTCGAAGCGACCGGCGCGCCGGTCGGTGAAGTAGAACTCGAGCGTCATCTTCGTCGTTCGAAAGGCGACCTCGGCCCACGGCACCTCGGCTTCGCTGAAGAGGCGCGCCTCGAGCGATTCGACCCCCGGGACGAAGTCGGCGTCGAGCATCCGCGCGCGATAGAACAGGTGCACCTGGCCTGCGCGGACGACGTTGATCAGCGAGTACAGCCCTTCGAGCTCGACCTTGGCTCCAGCTTCCTCGGCGGTCTCGCGGAGCGCGCCCTCTGCGGTCGTCTCGCCGAGCTCCATGAAGCCCGCCGGCAGCGTCCACAGGCCGTGGCGCGGCTCGATCGCGCGGCGGCAGAGCAGCACCTTGTCCTGCCAGACCGGCAGCGTGCCGACGACGTTGACCGGGTTCTCGTAGTGGACGGTCGCGCAGACGGTGCAGGTGGCGCGATCGCGGTTGTCGTCGGCCGGCGTCTGGTAGCGGACCTCGCCGCCGCAGGCTCGGCAATGCTTGATGCTGCGCGGCGCGAACATGGCACGAGTGTAGGGTGGCATCATCGGCGACGCCGGCGCTTGGCCGGTGCCGCACCCTGTGCAGGAACTCCCGTCATGAGCCACGTCTTCACGCCGCCCCCGTCCGTCAGCGTTCCGGTGGCCGGAACCGTCGGAGCGACCTTTCCGGTGCATCGCATCTACTGCGTCGGCCGCAACTACGTCGAGCACGCCAAGGAGATGGGCTTCACCGGCCGCGAGCCGCCGTTCTTCTTCATGAAGCCGGCCGACGCGGTGTTGCCGGTCGCAGAGGGCGAGACGGGTCGGATGCCGTACCCGACGCTGACCAAGGACCTGCACCACGAGATCGAGCTCGTGGTCGCGATCGGCAAGGGCGGCAAGGGCATCGCCGCCGCCGACGCGATGGGCCATGTCTGGGGCTACGCCGTCGGCCTCGACATGACGCGGCGCGACCTGCAAGGCGAGGCCAAGAAGCTCGGGCCGGCCGTGGGACATCGGCAAGAGCTTCGACTTCTCGGCGCCGATCGGGCCGATCCGCCGTGCCGCGGAGTGCCGCATCGGCGCCGAGACCGCGATCAGCCTCGCGGTCAACGGCACGCCGCGCCAGCAAAGCACGATCGGCAAGCTGATCTGGAGCATCGCCGAGGTCATCGAGCACCTGTCCGCGGCCTGGGCGCTGCAGCCGGGCGATCTGATCTTCAGCGGAACGCCCGAAGGTGTCGCTGCAGTCGGGCGCGGCGACGTGCTGAAGGGCGAGGTCGCCGGCGTCGGCAGCCTGCAGGTTGAGCTGGTCTAGACGGCCGGGCCGGAGCGACGGCGTGCGCCTCCACAACTACTTTCGCTCGTCGGCGTCGTACCGCGTTCGCATCGCGCTGGCGCTGAAAGGCCTGGCGTACGAATATGTTCCGGTGCACCTGGTCAAGAACGAGCAGCTCGCGCCGGGCTATCGCGAGCTCGCGCCGGCGCAGCTCGTTCCGGCGCTGACGCTGGATGCCGAGCGGCGACGCGCCGGCGGCGACGCTGACGCAGTCGCTCGCGATCATCGAGTACCTCGACGAAACCCACCCCGAGCCGCCGCTGCTGCCGAAGGACGCGCTCGGCCGTGCGCGCGTCCGCGCGCTCGCGCTCGACATCGCCTGCGAGATCCATCCGCTCGACAACCTGCGCGTGCTGCGCTACCTGCAGCGCGAGATGGGCGTCGCCGACGACGCCAAGGACAAGCTGGTACCGGCACTGGGTCGAGACCGGCCTCGAGGTGGTCGAGCGCCAGCTCGCCGACGCGCCGGCCACCGGCCGCTTCTGCCATGGCGACACGCCCGGGCTGGCGGACTGCGTCCTCGTGCCGCAGATCTTCAACGCCCAGCGCATGAATTGCCGGCTCGATCACGTGCCGACCGTGATGCGCGTCTTCGAGGCCTGCATGGCCGAGCCGGCCTTCGCATCGACCCAGCCGTCGGCCTGCCCCGACGCGACGTGAGCACTCCCGGCGGACTGGCTCGCGCCGGACTGGCGCATCGCCGGCGTCGGCGCCCTGATGACGACCCGTGCCGGCGGCGCTGAGCAGCGGACCTTACGCGTCGATGAACGTCGGCACCGCCGTCGGCGACGACGCCGGCGCGGTCGCCGCCAACCGGCGCCGTCTCGCCGCGACGATCGGCGCGGCGCCGGTGTTCCTGCGCCAGGTGCACGGTGCGCGCGTGGTCCATGTCGGCGCCGCCGATGCCGCCGCGGGCGCGCCGGTGCACGAAGCCGACGCCTGCGTCGCCATCGAGCCGGGCATCGCCTGCGTGGTCCAGGCCGCCGACTGCCTGCCGGTGCTGCTCGCCGCGCCGGACGGGCGCGCGGTCGGCGCGGCCCATGCCGGCTGGCGCGGCTTGGCTGGCGGCGTCGTCGAGGCCGCGGTCGCGGCGGTGAGCGCGGCCGGCGGCTGCGCGCCGGACGAGCTCGTGGCGTGGCTCGGCGCCTGCATCGGCCCGAGCCGGTTCGAGGTCGGCGCCGACGTCCTCGTCGCGTTCGGCGCCGACCCCGGTGCTGCTGGCCCGGGGCAGCCGCGTTTCGTCGCGAGCGGCGGCGGCAAATGGCTCGCCGACCTGGCTGGCCTGGCACGCGACCGGCTTGCCGGCGCCGGCGTGCGGCGCATCACGGGCGGCGGCTGGTGCACGGTCAGCGAACGATCGCGCTTCTTCTCGTACCGGCGCGACGGCGTGACCGGCAGGATGGCCGCGGCGATCTGGATCGTGAGCCCTGACGCTAAGACCACGCGTCTACATGGTTGTCCCCGGAGCGCTCGGCAGATGCGGATCACGATAATGCGGCGATGGCACAAGCGAAGGCAGCGACGCAGGCACCGAAGGCGCTCAGCGGGGCCGCAGGCAAGCGGGCCACGCGAGCGGCATCCAGACGATGCTTGCGCCCGATCTGGGCGAGGTCTGGCAGTCGCTCGCCGGACTCGGCCTGCCGGCCGACGCGCTCGGGGCGGCGCAGCGCGACTACATCGAGGAGGCCGGAGCGATCTGGAACCGGGTCCTCGCGGCCGCGCCGCCGACGCTCAGCGACCGACGTTTCGCCGGTGCCGACTGGAGCGCGAACCCTTCGGCGGCCTTTCTGGCCGAGCTCTATCTGCTCAACGCGCGCACGCTGCTGCGGCTGGCGAAGAGCGTCGAGGGCGACGCCAAGACCAGGGCGCGGATCCGCTTCGCCGTGCTGCAGTGGATCGACGCCGCGGCGCCGAGCAACTACCTCGCGCTCAATCCCGAAGCGCAGAAGAAGGCGATCGAGACCCAGGGCGAGAGCCTGCTGCACGGCCTGACGCAGCTCTGGAACGACACCCAGCGCGGCCACCTCTCGCAGACCGACGAGAGCGCCGTTCGAGGTCGGCCGCAACGTCGCCACGACCGCCGGCGCGGTGGTGTTCGAGAACGAGTTCTTCCAGCTGCTCGAATACACGCCGCTGACGGCGCAAGGTCTACGAGCGGCCGATGCTGTTCGTGCCGCCGTGCATCAACAAGTTCTACATCCTCGACCTGCAGCCCGAGAACTCGCTCATCCGCTACACCGTCGCCGAAGGCCACCGCGTCTTCGTGGTGAGCTGGAAGAACGCCGGCGACGAGATCGCCCAGCGCACCTGGGACGACTACATCGAGCACGCCGTGCTGCGCGCGATCGACGTGGTGCAGGAGATCACCGGCCAGAAGCAGATCAACACGCTCGGCTTCTGCATCGGCGGCACGATCCTCGCGACCGCGCTGGCCGTGCTCGCGGCGCGCGGCGAGCGGCCGGCGGCGAGCATGACGCTGCTCACCACCTTCCTCGACTTCAGCGACACCGGCATCCTCGACATCTTCGTCGACGAGACCGGCGTGCGCATGCGCGAGCAGACGATCGGCGCGCAGAGCGCCGGCGGCGGCAGCCTGCTCAAGGGCCAGGAGCTGGCGACGACGTTCAGCTTCCTGCGCCCGAACGAGCTGGTCTGGAACTACGTCGTCGGCAACTACCTGAAGGGCGAGACGCCGCCGCCGTTCGACCTGCTCTACTGGAACAGCGACGGCACCAACCTGCCCGGGCCGATGTACTGCTGGTACCTGCGCAACACCTACCTCGAGAACAACCTGCGCGAGCCCGGCAAGCTGACGGTCTGCGGCGAGCCGCTCGATCTCGGCAAGCATCGGCATCCCGAGCTACCTCTACGCTTCGCGCGAAGACCACATCGTGCCCGTGGCACGGCGCCTATCGCAGCACCGCGATCCTGAAGGGCAAGCGCCGCTTCGTCCTCGGCGCTTCCGGACATATCGCCGGCGTGATCAATCCGCCGCTGAAGAAGAAGCGCAGCCACTGGATCGGCAAGACGGCGACGCTGCCGGACGTCGGCCGAAGCCTGGCTCGCCGGCGCCGTCGAGCATCCGGGCAGCTGGTGGACCGACTGGTCGGCATTGGCTGGCGCCGTTCGGCGGCAAGCAGGTCGCCGCGCCGAAGAAGCCGGGCAACGCGCAAGTACAAGGCGATCGAGCCGGCGCCCGGGCCGCTACGTGAAGGAAAAGGCCTGAGCGCTCCGCGCGCGGCCGGTGATCGTCATCGACAGGAGACTCCCATGAGCACCGACATCGTCATCGTTGCCGCCGCCCGCACCGCGGTCGGCAAATTCGGCGGCTCGCTCGCCAAGATCCCGGCGCCCGAACTCGGCGCGGCGGTCATCGCCAACCTGCTCGAGCGCGCCAGGCTCGACGCGGCGACCAGATCGGCGAGGTGATCCTCGGCCAGGTGCTCGCCGCCGGCGCGGGCCAGAACCCGGCGCGCCAGGCGGTCGTCAAGAGCGGCCTGCCGCAAAGCGTGCCGGCGCTGACGATCAACGCCGTCTGCGGCTCGGGCCTGAAGGCGGTGATGCTCGCGGCGCAGGCGATCCGCGACGGCGACTACGAGATCGGCATCGCCGGCGGCCAGGAAAACATGAGCCTGGCGCCGCACGTGCTGCCCGGCTCGCGCGACGGCCAGCGCATGGGCGACTGGAAGCTGATCGACACGATGATCACCGACGGCCTCTGGGACGTCTACAACAAGTACCACATGGGCATCACCGCCGAGAACGTCGCCAAGAAGTACGACGTCAGCCGCGAGAAGCAGGACGCGCTCGCGCTGGCCTCGCAGCAGAAGGCCGCGGCGGCGCAGGAAGGCGGCCGCTTCAAGGACGAGATCGTGCCGTTCTCGATCCCGCAGAAGAAGGGCGACCCGATCGTCTTCGCCGCGACGAGTTCATCAACAAGCAAGACCAGCGCCGAGGCGCTCGCCGGCCTGAGGCCCGCCTTCGACAAGGCCGGCACGGTGACCGCGGGCAACGCCTCGGGCCTGAACGACGGCGCCGCCGGCGTCGTCGTCATGACCGCGAAGCGCGCCGAGCAGCTCGGCCTGAAGCCGCTCGCCCGCATCGCCAGCTACGCCACCGTCGCGCTCGATCCCGCGATCATGGGCATGGGCCCGGTGCCGGCGTCGCAGAAGGCGCTCGCAGCGCGCCGGCTGGAAGGCCGCCGACCTCGACCTGCTCGAGATCAACGAGGCCTTCGCGGCCCAGGCCTGCGCCGTCAACAACGAGATGGGCTGGGACACGAGCAAGGTCAACGTCAACGGCGGCGCGATCGCGATCGGCCACCCGATCGGTGCGTCGGGCTGCCGCATCCTGGTGACGCTGCTGCACGAAATGGGCAAGCGCAACGCCAAGAAGGGCATCGCCTCGCTGTGCATCGGCGGTGGCATGGGCGTTGCGCTGTGCGTCGAGCGATGAGAGCGCTGCGAACGATGACCGACAGAAAAGAAGATCGCCTACGTCACGGGGGCATGGGCGGCATCGGCACGTCGCTCTGCCAGCGCCTGCACAAGGACGGCTTCACCGTCATCGCCGGCTGCGGCCCGAGCCGCGATCACGCCAAGTGGCTGGGCGAGCAGAATGCGCTCGGCTTCACCTTCCACTGCTCGGTCGGCAACGTCGGCGACTGGGACTCGACGGTCGCGGCGTTCCAGAAGGCGCGCGCCGAGCACGGCCCGGTCGACGTGCTGGTCAACAACGCCGGCATCACCCGCGACGGCATGTTCCGCAAGATGACGCGCGCCGACTGGGACGCGGTGATCGAGACCAACCTGACCAGCCTGTTCAACGTCACCAAGCAGGTGATCGACGACATGGTCGAGCGGGGCTGGGGCCGCATCATCAACATCTCGTCGGTCAACGGCGAGAAGGGCCAGTTCGGCCAGACCAACTACTCGGCCGCCAAGGCCGGCATGCACGGCTTCACGATGGCGCTGGCGCAGGAAGTGGCGAGCAAGGGCGTCACCGTCAACACCGTCAGCCCGGGCTACATCGCCACCGACATGGTCAAGGCGATCCGCCAGGAGGTGCTCGACAAGATCGTCGCCGGCATCCCGGTCAAGCGCCTGGGCACGCCGCAGGACATCGCCTCGATGGTGTCGTGGGTCGCGTCCGAGCGAGTCGGGCTTCGCGACCGGCGCCGACTTCTCGGTCAACGGCGGCCTGCACATGGGCTGAGGCGGCGAGCAGCGTAGGTCTCCGACGCGTCGTTGCGCATACAGCGAGACCACAAATAGAAGACGGTGACGAACGACGAACTCTTCGCCGCTGCAGGAGCAGGGGCGTCGCAACCCCGCGAACCCGGGGTAAAAGCCGAGCGGTCGTCGGTAGCGTGATGAACGGCACGGCACCGCGAACTTTCGTTACTCCCTGATGCGAATACCCCGTGCCCACGGGGGACCGATGCGTGCACGCCTTCCAGATACTTCGTGCACTCGCTGCGGAAGACCTGCAGCAGACATCAAGAGGTCACTCGCATGAAGCTCCGCACTCGTCTTCTCGCCACCGTTGCTGCCATCGGCCGCGGCGCCGTCGCCGCGCCGGCCTTCGCCGCTCCCTGCACCGGCTCGAATGTCGGCGGCGCCGACACGACCGACGTCACCTTCGCCGGCTTGGCCTCCGACGCCTGCGTGATCTCCGGCGCCAACCCGCAGTCAGGCCCGATCGGCGACACCAGCGGATTCAGCGGAACATTCGGTGGCGGCTGGTCGTTGCTCGGCAAGGTCACCAGCAGCAGCGGCAGCAATTCGCTGGATGGCGTGACCTTCACGTGGGGCTTCTTGCAGACGAACGGCACGACCGGTACCTGGACCCTCGCGGCCAGCCAAAACGTGACGGCGGACTTCGTGTTCGCGATGCATGCGTCCAACAACAGCGGCGCCTTCCTGTTCGACGACCAGGCGGTGTTCGCATCGACGCCCGGCACCTGGAAGATCGAGTGGATCAACAACGGCGAGCAGGTTCCTGACTTCTCGAACCTGACCTTGTTCGCGCGTGACATCACCACGCCCGTGCCGGAGCCGGAGACGTACGCGCTCGTCCTCGCCGGCCTCGGCGCGATGGGCTTCGTGGCCAAGCGCCGTCGCAAGACTGCCTGATTTCGCTTCTCTCGCGCAACGGCTTCGGAGCGATCCGAGGCCGTTGTCGTTTGGAGCCCTTACGCTTCGATCGCCGCCACCGCTGCCCCGCGCAGCGATGCTTCGCTGCCGTCCCACGCAGCCTCGCTCGGGGGCGGCGACGCCGGCGAAATTGCGCCGCATCGACTGCAGGTAGATCGGGTCATAGTGGGCCACGAGCAGCGCCGCGACGACCTCGGCGGTGCGGCCGGCGCGGGCCGAGTCCTGCCAGCCATCGACGTCTCGTTGCCGCGCAGGACGCGCAGTGCGTCGAGCCGGGCGCAGAACGCGTCGTTGTCGCGGACGAAGAAGTCGTAGTCCTCGATCAAGAGGGCGACGCGCTGAACGAGCGGCAGCTCGAGCCAGAGGCAGCGGCTCGCGCGCATCTGCCGGATCAGCGCTTCCGGCACGCGCAGGTCGCCAACTTTCTTGCTCTCGCTTTCGACGAACACCGGCCGCGCCGGATCGAGGCGTCGCAGGCATCCCACACGCGACTGTCGAATTCCTTCTGCGACGGCTGAGAGGTGCCGGGGACCAGGCCGAGCACCGAGCCGCGGTGATTCGCGAGCGTCTCGAGGTCGAGCACCTGCGCGGCCTGTTCGTGCGAGCTCGGCGAGGAGCCGGCTCTTGCCCGATCCGGTCGGGCCGCAGACGACGCGCCACTCGAACCGCGCGGGCAGCTCTGCGAGCTCGGCGACGACGGCGCGGCGGTATTCGCGGTAGCCGCCCTCGAGGACATGGACGCGAAAGCCGATCTGGTCGAGCACCGTGGCGAGCGCGCCGCTGCGCTTGCCGCCGCGCCAGCAGTAGACGAGCGGCGTCCAGCCGTGCGCGGCGTCGAGCACGTGGCGCTCGATGTGGGCGGCGACGTTGCGAGCGACCAGCACCGCGCCGCGCTTCCTCGCTTCGAACGGCGAGTCCTGCTTGTATTGGGTGCCGATCGCGCCCGCTCGGCATCGCCGAGCGAAGGCCAGTTGACTGCCCCGGGCAATCGGTCCTCGGCGAACTCGCCCTCAGAGCGCGCGTCGACGATAGTGTCGAAGCGGCCCAGGTCGGCGAGCGCCTCGCCGGCGCTGACGATCGGTCAGCGACACGTCGCTCGCCGTCTCGGCGCGTCCGCCCTCATGAGCTGATCGCGTCGAGCATCTCGCTCTCGATCTGCAGCTGCAGCTTGTTCTGCTGCAGCGCGCTGCCGTCGATCAGGAACGTGTCCTCGACGCGCTCGCCCAGGGTCGTGATCTTGGCCAGCTGCAGGTTGATGCTGTGCTGCGCCAGGACGCGCGAGATCGCGTACAGCAGGCCCGAGCGGTCGCTCGCCGAAACCGCGAGCAGCCAGCGCTGCGCCCGCTCGTCGGGGCGCAGCGTGACGCGCGGCGTGACCGGGAACGAGCGCACCCGGCGCGAGATCCGGCCGCGGCTCGGCTCGGGCAGCGGCCCGGTCGCCTCGAGCGCGATGCTCAGCTGGTCTCGACATACGCGATCAGGTCGCGATAGTGCGGCTCGAGGTGCGGGCTGATGACGAGGAAGGTGTCGAGCGCGTAGCCGCTCGTCGTCGTGTGCACCTTCGCATCGAGGATGTTGAAGTTGGCGCTGTCGAAGTAGCCGCAGATGCGGGCGAACAGGTCCGGCTGGTCGGGCACGTAGACCAGCACCTGCAGGCCGACGCCGATCGGCGACGGGCGGCGCGCACGACCGGCTTGGGCGTTTCGACGTGGTCGAACAGCGAGCGCGTGTGCCAGGCGATCTCGCCCGCGTCGTGGCGCACGAAATAGCTGAGCTCGAGCGTGCCCCACAGCGGCACCTCGACCGTTCCCGGCAGCATCGCCAGGTTGAGGAGCAGGCGCGCCTCGAGCTTGCGCGCCTCGATCTCGGTGTCGAGGTTCGGGCGCGCGCCGCCGAGCGCGCGCAACGTGAGCCGGTACAGGTCCTCCAGCAGCTTGCCCTTCCACGCGTTCCAGACCTTCGGGCTGGTGCCGCGAATGTCGGCGACGGTCAGCAGATAGAGCGCGGTGAGGCGCCGCTCGTTGCCGACGGCGGCGGCGAAATCGGCGATGACTTCCGGGTCGGTGTGTCCTCCTTCTGCGCGATGCGCGATCATCGTCAGGTGCTCGGCGACGAGCCACTCGATCAGCGTCGCGTCCTCGCCGCCTGATGCCGTGATCGCGGCAGAAGCGCCGCGCCTCGCGCATGCCGAGCTCGGAATGGTCGCCGCCGCGGCCCTTGGCGATGTCGTGGAAGAGCGCGGCGATGTAGAGCACCCAGGGCCGCTCGAAGTTCGAGGCGAGCTGGGTGCAGAACGGATACTCGTGGGCGTGCTCGGCAATCAGGAAGCGGCGCACGTTGCGCAGCACCATCAGGATGTGCTGGTCGACGGTGTAGACGTGGAACAGGTCGTGCTGCATCTGGCCGACGATGCGGCGAAAGACCCAGAGATAGCGGCCGAGCACGCTGGTCTGGTTCATCAGGCGAAAGGCGTGCGTCTGGCCGCCGGCTGCCTTCAGGATCTCCATGAAGGTCGCGTGGTTGACCGGGTCGCGCCGGAACTTCGCGTCCATCAGGTGGCGCGCGTTGTAGAGCGCGCGCAGCGTGCGCGCCGACAGGCCCTTCAGCCCGACGCGTCTGCTGGTACAGCAGGAAAGTCTCGAGGATCGCGTGCGGATCGCGCTCGTACAGGTCGTCGCTCGCGACCTCGAGCATGCCGCCGCTCTCGAGGAAGTTCTCGAGATCGGCCGCATCGGCGCGTCCTGCAGCGCCGGCGACGCGCTCCTCGATGTTCAGCATCAGGATCTGGTTCAGCTGCGTCACCGCCTTGGCCGCCCAGTAGTAGCGCCGCATCAGCCGTTCGCGAGGCGCGCTTGCCGTCGAGCGACGCGGTAGCCGAAGCTTTCGGCGACGGCGGTCTGCAGGTCGAACACCAGGCGGTCCTCGCGCCGCCCGGCGATCACGTGCAGCCGGGCGCGGATCAGCTTCAGCAAGCCTCGTTGCGCTGCAGTTGGCGCACCTCGAACGCCGTGATCAGGCCGTGCGCGGCGAGTTCCTGCCAGGTGCGGCCGAAGCCGGCGGCGCGGCGACCCAAGATCAGTCTGCAGGTCGCGCAGGCCGCCCGGGCTTTCCTTGCAGTTCGGTTCGAGCGAGTAGGGCGTGTCCTCGAACTTCTGGTGGCGCTGGCGCATCTCGAGCATCTTGGCCGCGCAGGAAGGCCTTTCGGGTCCATCGCCGCGCGCGATAGCGCTGCTGGAAGGTCGTTGAACACCTTGCGCGCGCCGCACAGGTAGCGCGCCTCGAGCAGCGCCGTCTGCACGGTGACGTCGGCGGCGCCTTCGTCGACGCACTCGTCGACCGTGCGCACGCTGGAGCCGATCTCGAGGCCCGAAGTCCCAGCAGGCTGTGATGAAGCGCTCGATGCGCCGAGTCGCGGACCTCGTTGTCGGCGGCGACGCCGCTCGGGCAGCAGCACCAGGACGTCGATGTCGGAATAGGGGAACAGCTCGCCGCGCCCGTAGCCGCCGACCGCGACCAGCGCCGTGTCGGCCGGCATGCCGGCGTCGCTCCAGAGCTCGCGCAGGGTCGTCGTCGACGTCGTTCGAGCAGGCCGCGCAGCAGGCTCAGCGCCGCGCGCGCGGTCGGCCGCGTCGCCAGGAACTGCTCGAGCCGCGCCGCCTTGGCGTCGCGAAAGCGCGCGCGCGCTGGCGCCGGAGGGCGCGCGACGTCGCAGAGCGGCGCCGGCGCCGGCGGGATCAGCTCCGGAGCGGCCGCGACCGCCTGCGGATCGCTGCTGTTCACGCCGGTCCGCAGCCGCTAGGCGGCCACGAACGCCGGCGGCGGCGGCGCTGCCGGCCGAGAGCGTCATCACCTCGTAGCCGGTGTCGGTGACGAGCACGGTGTGCTCCCACTGCGCCGACAGCGATCGGTCGCGCGGTGACGATGGTCCAGCCGTCGCCGGCCTCGCGGATCTCGCGCTTGCCGGCGTTGATCATCGGCTCGATCGTGAAGGTCATGCCGGGCTTCAGCTCGTCGAGCGTGCCGGGCCGGCCGTAGTGCAGCACCTGCGGGTCTTCGTGGAAACGCGTGCCGATGCCGTGGCCGCAGAACTCGCGCACCACCGAAAAGCCGTTGCTCTCGGTGAAGATCTGGATCGCGTTGCCGATGTCGCCGAGGCGCACGCCCGGGCTTGACCTTGACGATCCCCTTCCACATCGCGTCGTAGGTGATCTGGATCAGGCGCTTGGCCGCGATCGAGCCCTCGCCGACGATGAACATCCGGCTCGTGTCGCCGTGCCAGCCGTCCTTGATGACGGTGACGTCGATGTTGACGATGTCGCCGTTCTTCAGCGGCCGGTCGTTCGGGATGCCGTGGCAGACCTGGTGGTTGATCGAGGTGCAGATCGATTTCGGATACGGCGTGTAGCCGGGCGGCGCGTAGTTCAGCGGCGCCGGAATCGCGTCCTGCTCGTTGACGATGTAGTCGTGCGCCAGCTTGTCGATCGCCTCGGTGGTGACGCCGGGCTTGACGTGCGGCGTCAGCATGTCCAGCACCTCGGACGCGAGCCGGCCGGCGACGCGCATGCCGGCGATGTCGGACTCGTTCTTGATCGATAATCGTCATCCTGCGAATTATCGCATCGGGGCCCTAGAATCGCGGGTTTCCACCGGGGTCGCCCGGCCGCAGCCAGGCCGCCGCGCGACCCATTTCCCGACCCCGCCGAGCGCCCCGCGTGACGACCGAGCCCAAGCACCTCGCCCGCTTCGAAGGCGGCAACGCGTTGCCGGGGTTTCCGCGCCGAGTCGCTGCTTGCCCGGCTGCGCAACGCGGTCGGCCGGATCGAGGCCGTCGCGGCGCGCCACGTGCACTGGGTCTGGAGCGACAGCGCCCTGACGCGCGCCGAGAGCGACCGGCTCGAGGCGCTGCTGCGCTACGGCGAGCCGGCGCGGCGCTCGCCGGCGCCGAGACGCTGGTCGTCGCGCCGCGCCTGGGCACGATCTCGCCCTGGGCCTCGAAGGCGACCGACATCGCGCGCAACTGCGGCCTGGTCGTGCACCGGATCGAGCGCGTCACCGAGTTCGCGCTGCGCGTCGAAGAAGGCGCTCCTCGGCCGCGCCGCGGCGCTCGGCGCCAGCGAGCGCGCCGCGGTCGCAGCGCTGCTGCACGACCGCATGACCGAATCGGTCCTCTCCGACCCGGCCGACGCGCGCCACCTGTTCGACGAGCAGCCGGCGCCGCCGAGCGCGCCGTCGACGTCCGCGGCGGCGGCCGCGCCGCGCTCGAGCGGCCAACCGCGACTTCGGCCTCGCGCTCTCCGACGACGAGATCGACTACCTGCTCGATGCCTTCCGCGGCCTCGGCCGCAACCCGAGTGACGTCGAGCTGATGATGTTCGCGCAGGCCAACAGCGAGCACTGCCG
This sequence comes from uncultured beta proteobacterium, assembly GCA_963766315.1. Classification (GTDB taxonomy): domain Bacteria; phylum Pseudomonadota; class Gammaproteobacteria; order Burkholderiales; family Burkholderiaceae_C; genus Schlegelella_A. The sequence continues at coordinate 264,953 of CAVXZM010000013.1, read as the reverse complement.
GCACAAGATCTTCAACGCCCGCTTCACGATCGACGGCGAGGCGCAGGAGCGCTCGATGTTCGAGATGATCCGCTACACGCACGCGCTCGCGCCGCAGCACACGGTTGTCGCCTACAGCGACAACGCCTCGGTGATGGAAGGCGGCGAGGCCGAGCGCTGGCTGCCCGAGGGCTACACCAACGCACCGCGCTACGCCGCTCGGCGCGAGCTGACGCACGTGCTGATGAAGGTCGAGACGCACAACCATCCGACCGCGATCGCGCCGTTCCCGGGCGCCTCGACCGGCGCCGGCGGCGAGATCCGCGACGAAGGCGCGACCGGCCGTGGCTCGCGGCCGAAGGCGGGGCTCACGGGCTTTTCGGTCTCCAACCTGCATCTGCCCGGGACCGACGAGCCGTGGGAGAAGGAGCGCTACGGCAAGCCCGACCATATCGCCAGCGCGCTGCCGATCATGATCGACGGCCCGCTCGGCGGCGCGGCGTTCAACAACGAGTTCGGCCGGCCGAACCTGCCGGCTACTTCCGCGTCTACGAGCAGACCGTCGGCGGGCGTGCGGCGCGGCTATCACAAGCCGATCATGATCGCCGGCGGCCTGGGCGCGATCGCTGCGACGCAGACGAAGAAGATCGAGTTCCCGGCCGGCACGCTCCTGATCCAGCTCGGCGGCCCGGGCATGCGGATCGGCATGGGCGGCGGCGCGGCGAGCTCGATGGCGCCGGCGCCAACAGCGCCGAGCTCGACTTCGACTCGGTCCAGCGCGGCAACCCCGAGATCCAGCGGCGCGCGCAGGAAGTCATCAACCATTGCGGCGCGCTCGGCGACGTCAACCCGATCCTGGCGATCCACGACGTCGGTGCGGGCGGCATCTCGAACGCCTTTCCGGAGCTGATCGACGGCGCCGGGCGCGGCGCGCGCTTCGACCTGCGCCGGGTGCCGGTCGAGGAGAGCGGCCTCGCGCCCAAGGAGATCTGGTGCAACGAGAGCCAGGAGCGCTACGTCATGGCGGTCGCGAAGGAGTCGCTGCCCGTCTTCGACGGCGATGTGCGAACGCGAGCGCTGTCCGTACGCGGTCGTCGGCGTCGCCACCGAGGCGCGCGATCTCGTCGTCGGCGCGATCGAGGCGGAGGCGCCGCTCGACGCCGGCGAAGCGGCGCCGCGGTCGATCGCGATGCCGCTCGACGTGCTGCTCGGCAAGCCGCCGAAGATGCAGCGCGACGTGCGCCGCCGCGCCGCGCCGGCCGCGCTCGACCTCGCTGGCGTCGAGTTGGCGCGGGTCGCGTTCGACGTGCTGCGCCATCCGACCGTCGCCAGCAAGCGCTTCCTGATCACGATCGGCGACCGCACCGTCGGCGGCCTGTCGAGCCGCGATCCGATGGTCGGCCCCTGGCAGGTGCCGGTCGCCGATTGCGCGGTCACGCTCGCCGACTTCGCGGCTTCGCCGGCGAGGCGATGGCCATCGGCGAGCGCACGCCGCTCGCTGCGCTCGATGCGCCGGCGTCGGGTCGGATGGCGGTCGGCGAAGCGATCACCAATCTCCTGGCCGCGCCGATCGAGCTGCGCGCGGGTCAAGCTCAGCTGCAACTGGATGGCCGCGTGCAGCGACGATCCCGGGCGACGACGCGCGCGCTCTACGACACCGTTCGCGCGGTCGCCATCGAGCTCTGCCCGGCGCTCGGCATCAGCGTGCCGGTGGGCAAGGACTCGTTGTCGATGCGCACCCGCTGGCGCGACCCGAGCGGCGCGGCCAGGCAGGTCACGGCGCCGGTGAGCCTGATCGTCAGCTCCTTCGCGACCCTCGCCGACGTCCGGCCCGCGTCGACGCCGCAGCTCGTGCCGCGGCGACACGACCCTGATCCTGGTCGACCTCGGCGCCGGCCGCATGCGCTGGGCGGCATCGATGCTGGCGCAGGTGCTGGGCCAGTTCGGCGGCGACGTGCCCGACCTCGACGACCCGGCGCGGCTGCGCGCGCTGGTCGAGGCGGTCAACCGCTGCGCGAGGCCGGCCTCGTCCTCGCGTATCACGACCGCAGCGACGGCGGCCTCTGGGCGACGGTGTGCGAGATGGCGTTCGCCGGCCACCTCGGTGTCGCCCTCAATGTCGACCTGCTCGTCACCGAGAGCGACGGCATCGGCGACAGCCGCGCCGAATTCGGCGACGCCAAGAACTGGGCGACGCAGGTGAGCGGGCGGCGCGACGAGCTGACGTTGCGCGCGCTCTTCAACGAAGAGCTCGGCGCCGTGATCCAGGTACCGACGGCGCGCCGCGACGAGGCGATGCAGGTCCTGCGCGCGCCGGCCTAGGCCGCCACAGCCACGTTATCGGCAAGACCCAGGCGCGCGCCGTGGTCGAGGTCTGGCGCGACGCCAAGGTCGTCTTCAGCGCGCCGCTGAGGGAGCTCCATCAGGCGTGGGACGAGGTCAGCTGGCGCATCGCCCGGCTGCGCGACGACCCGCGTCGGCCGACGCCGAGCACGAGGCGGCGGGTCGCGACGACGACCCGGGACTGCACGTCCATCTCGTCGTCGCCGCGCCTCGCCGTCGCGCCCGCGCTCGTCGGCGCGCGGCCGAAGGTCGCGGTGCTCCGCGAACAGGGCGTCAATAGCCACGTCGAGCTCAGCTACGCGATGGACCGCGCCGGCTTCGACACCTACGACGTCCACATGACCGACCTGCAGGCCGGCCGCGCCCGCCTCGACATGTTCCAGGGCTTCGTCGCCTGCGGCGGCTTCAGCTACGGCGACACGCTCGGCGCGGGCGAGGGCTGGGCGCGCTCGATCCTGTTCAATCCGCAGCTCGCCGACCAGTTCGCGAGCTTCTTCGCGCGACCCGATGGGTTCGCGCTCGGCGTCTGCAACGGCTGCCAGATGCTGGCCGCGCTGGCGGCGATGATCCCGGGCGCCGAGGCGTGGCCGCGCTTCACGAACAACCTCAGCCAGCAGTTCGAGGCCCGCCTCAGCATGGTCGAGGTGCTGCCGTCGCCGTCGATCTTCTTCAGCGACCTGACTGGCAGCCGGCTGCCGATCGCCGTCGCGCATGGCGAGGGCTTCGCCGACTTCTCGCAGCGCGGGGATGCCGCGCGGGTGCATCGCGGCGCTGCGCTTCGTCGACAACGCCGGCCGCGCGACCGAAGCGTATCCGGCCAACCCGAACGGCAGCCCGGGCGGCTTGACCGGCGTGACCACCGCCGACGGTCGCTACACCGCACTCATGCCGCACCCCGAGCGGGTGTTTCGCAACGTCCAGATGAGCTGGTCGCCCGGGTCGCGCAGCGAGCCGAGCCCGTGGCTGCGGATCTTCGAAAGCGCGCGCCGGCGTCTCGACTGAGAGTTTGTCGTCGCGTCGGGCTGGAGCCGCTCAGGCCTTGATGCCGAGCTTGGTGACGAGCTGCCTGAAGACCTCGTTGTCGCGCTTCATGCCCGCACGAAAGGTCTCCGCGTCGGCGTACGAGTAGCCCATGCTGAGACGGTCGAGCGACTCCCTGAGCACGGCTTCGTTGGCCGACAGGCGAGTCGCCTCGGTCAGGACGACGATGACGTCGGGCGGCGTCCCCTTGGGTGCCGCCAGGCCGCGCCAGGTGCCGATCACGAGATCGATGCCGCGCTCCTTGAACGTCGGCACGTTGTCGAAGCCCTTGACCCGTTGTTCCGACATGACAGCGAGTGTCTTCAGCTTGCCGTTCTGCACATGCGCAGCGACCTCGCCCGGGCTGACCGCGACCGCGTCGATGTGGCCGCCGAGGAGCGACAGCACGGCCGGCGCGGCGCCGCCGAACGGAATGGGGTTGTACTTCACGCCGACCTTGTCTTCGAGCGCGGCGTGCGCGAGGTGCCAGATCGAGCCGTTGCCCGAGTTGCCCATCTTCAGCTCGCCCGGCTTGGCCTTGCTGGTGGCGAGAAACTCCTCGATCGTGGTCCAGGGCGCGCCGGCTTGCACCGTGATCGCCGCGGGGTCGGCATTGAGGCGGGCAATCGGCGTGAAATCCTCGTACGACAGCTTGGTCAGGCCGAGGTGCGGGACGATGACGATCTCGGCGAAGACGATCGCCAGCTTGTAGCCGTCGGGCTTGGCGTTGATCATCTCGCCGTGACCGATCATCCCCGACGCGCCGGGCCGGTTGATGACCGTGATCGGCTGCGGCAGATGATTCTTCGCGGCCTCGGCGAAGGCACGCGCCAGCACGTCGGTGCCGCCGCCCGCGCCCGCCGGAACGATCAGCTCGATCGGCCGGTTCGGGTAGCCGCTTGACTGGGCGAACGTGGCTCCGGGCAGCGCGCTCGCCGCCGCGGCAGCAAGCAGGCGACGACGGCTGAATTGATTCAACGACATGGAAAGGTCTCCTCGCAGGTGGGCGAGCTCATGCTATTCGGCGCGCGGCCTGCGGCGCTCGGCAATTTCCCGCGTTGCGGCGCGCCCGCGAATTGCCGTGATACTGCGGTTCACTTCCTTGAGCGACTCCCGGCATGTTCCTCCGCGGCATCGGCACCGCCACCCCTTCAGCGCGCTACACCAAGGCCGAGTGCCTGGTCGCCTTCGAGCGGTCCGAGTGGTTCGCGCGTCTCGACACGCGCTCCCATCTGGTCGCGCGAACCGTCCTGCAGCGCGACAACGGCATCGAGGCGCGCCGTCTCGCGCTCGATTCGCTCGACGAGGTCTTCGCGATCGATCCCGACACGCTCGACCGGCGCTTCCTCGCCCACGCGCCGGCGCTCGCCGCAGATGCCGCCGGGCGCGCGCTCGAATCAGCGCGGCTGACGCCGGCCGAGATCGACGCCGTCGTCGTCAGCACCTGCACCGGCTATCTCTGCCCAGGCCTCTCGGGCTACGTCGTCGAGCGGCTCGGCCTTGGTGCCGCGGTGCAGGCCTTCGACCTCGTGGGCCAGGGCTGCGCCGCGGCGCTGCCCAACCTGCAGCTCGGGCGCGCGCTGATCGCCGCGGGTGCGGCCGAGAACGTGCTCTCGATCTGCGTCGAGGTGAGCAGCGCGGCGATGTACCTCGACAACGATCCCGGCGTCCTGATCAGCGCCTGCCTGTTCGGCGACGGCGCCGGTGCCGCCGTGCTCTCACGCGCGCCACGCGGCGACGGCCGGCGGATCGAATGGAAAGACGGCGCCTCGCTGATCGAGCCGAAGCAGCGCAAGGCGCTGATGTTCGAGCAGAAGGACGGCATGCTGCGCAACATCCTGACGCGCGAGGTGCCGACGCTGGCGGCCGACTACGCGCACCGCGTCCTCGCCACCGTGCTCGGCCGCGCGCGGCTGGCGAGCGACGACATCGCCGCCTGGATCATGCACGCCGGCGGCCGCGACGTGCTGCTTGCCGTCGAGCGCCGCTTCGAGATCAATCACGATGCCTTGCGCTACAGCGCGGCGATGCTGCGCGAGTACGGCAACCTCTCCAGCGCGTTTGTCTACTTCGTCCTCGAGGCCGCGCTCGCCGACGACGCGCCGGCCGGCTGGTGGTGGCTGTCGTCGTTCGGTGCCGGCTTCAGCTGCCATGGCGCGCTGCTGCGCGTCGACGACTGAATCGACATGGCTTCGGCGTCGCTCATGCTGCCGCGCGTCCTCGAACCCGAAACGCTCGACCATCTCGCGCCCGACGATCCGGTGGCGCAGCGCTCGCGCCGCGACCTGCGCCGCGTCAACGCCTTTATGGGCGCGCGCCGGATCCTCGCCCGCGCCCTCGATCGCGTCACGCGCGAGAACCAGACGCGGGCACTGCGCATCGTCGAGCTCGGCTGCGGCGATGGCCGGCTGATGCTCGAGGTCGCGCGCCATCGCGGCGAGCGCTGGCCAGCGGCGACGATCGACCTGCTCGATCGCCAGCCGATCGTCGATGCCGCCACCGTCGCCGCGTATGCCGATGCCGGATGGCACGCCCGCCCGGTCGCCGCCGACGTTCTCGACTGGGCCGACGACGCCGACGGCAAGCGCTGGGACGTGGTCGTCGTCAATCTCTTCCTGCATCATTTCGAAGGCGCCGCGCTCGGTCGCCTGCTCGCCGGCTGCGCCAGTCGCGCCGACGCGCTCGCCGCATGCGAGCCTCGACGTAGCCGCTTCGCGCTCGGCGCCAGCCACCTGATCTTCTTTCTCGGCGCCAACGCCGTGACGCGCAACGACGGCGTGCTGAGCGTTCGCGCCGGCTTCGTCGGCAACGAGCTCGCCGCGGCTTGGCCCGGCGAGGCCGGCGCATGGCGGATCGACGAATACGACGACGGCCTCTTCACGCATTGCTTCTGCGCCGCGCGGCGCGACGCTTCGCCATGACGGCATCGTTCGACGCGGCCGTCGTCGGCGCCGGCCCGGCCGGCGCCGCGACTGCGCTCCTGCTCGCCCGCGCCGGCTGGTCGGTGGCACTGATCGAGCGTCAAGCGTTTCCACGGCGCAAGGTCTGCGGCGAGTGCATCGCGGCGAGCAACCTCGCCCTGCTCGATGCCCTCGGCATCGGCGCCGAGTTCGAGCGCCGCGCGGGCGCCGAGCTGCGTCGCGTCGCCTTGCTACGCGGCGACGAAACGATCGTGGCCGCGCTGCCGGGCGGCGAAGGATCGGCGCAACGCTGGGGCCGCGCGCTCGGCCGCGAGCAGCTCGACACCTTGCTCGCCGACGCCGCTGAGGCGGCCGGCGTGACCCGCCTGCAGCCGTGCTCGCTGCAAGCGATCGACGGCAATGCCGGCGCATTTCGCTTGCGCGTCCGCCCGCTCGCCGGCGCCGACCGCGGGCTCGACGCGCGCCTGGTCGTCGCCGCGCACGGCTCTTGGGAGCCGCTGCCGGCCGAGCGCGCCGAGCGGCGCGAGGCGCGCGCGGCAAACGACCTGTTCGCCTTCAAGGCCAACTTTCGCGGCGCCGCGATTGCCGCCGACCTGCTTCCGGTGCTGGCGTTCGCCGGCGGCTATGGCGGCATGGTCGTGGCCGACGACGACTTGACGACGCTCGCCTGCTGCGTGCGCAGCGATCGATTGCAGGCATTGCGCGGCCTGCAGCCGGGTGCGCGTGCCGGCGACGTCGTCGAGGCGATGTTGCGGCGCGAGTGCGCCGGCGTTCGCGCTGCGCTGGCCGGCGCCGAGCGCGATGGCCCATGGCTCGCGAGCGGGCCGCTGCGGCCGGGTGTGCGCCTCGGCCAGGGCGACGGCATCTTTCGCGTCGGCAACGCGGCCGGCGAGGCCCATCCGATCGTCGGCGAAGGCATCAGCATGGCGCTGCAGTCGGCGTTCGTCCTCGCGGCGTTGATCGGGCCGCTTCGTTCCGACCTGGTCGACCGAGCGACCGCGCAGGCAACGCAGCAACGCGCCCTGGCCCGGTACGAAGCCCTCTGGCGCCGCCGCTTCGCGCGCCGCCTGAAAGTCGCTGCGGTCTTTGCGCATATCGCGATGCGGCCGGCCCTGGCGCGCGCCGCGTGGCCGCTGGTGCGCCGCTGGCCCGGCGTCCTGACCGAGGGCGCACGCTGGAGCGGTAAGACGCGCTGCGCGCCGGAGGCCGCGCGCTGGGCCGGCGCAGCATGAAGGCAGCGGTCGCGGGCGCCACCACGACGGCAACCGAGGTCGTCGGAACGCGCGCGCGGTTCGACCGCCTCGATGCGCTACGCGGTCTGGCGATCGTCTGGATGGCGGCGTTCCACTTCTGTTTCGACCTCAACTACTTCGGCTTCATCCATCAGAACTTCCACGGCGATCGGCTCTGGACCGTGCAGCGCGCCTGCATCGTCACGCTCTTCATGTTCTGCGTCGGCGCCGGCCAGGCCGTGGCTTCGGCGCAGCAGCAGCCGCTCGCGCGCTTCTGGCGGCGCTGGGCGCAGATCGCGGGCTGCGCGGTCCTGGTCTCGCTCGGCTCGTGGCTGATGTTCCCGAACAGCTTCATCAGCTTCGGCGTCCTTCATGGCATTGCCGTGATGCTGATCGTTGTCCGCTTCACGGCGTCGTGGGGCGTCTGGCGCTGGCCGCTCGGGCTGGCGGCGATCGCGCTGCCGCGGCTGATCGCGCATCCGTTCTTCGACAGTCGCTGGACCAACGGCGTCGGCCTGGTGACACACCTGCCGGTGACCGAGGACTACGCGCCGGTCTTTCCCTGGCTCGGCATCGTCTGGTGGGGTGCGGCGGCGGCAATCTGGCTGCTGGTCCATCGCGCTACGCTGATCACTGGCCCGCTGCCGCGCGCGGCGCGGCCGCTCGCCGTTCTCGGCCGCTGGAGCCTGACCTTCTACATGGTGCATCAGCCGGTCTTCATCGGCCTGCTCTGGCTGGTCGCTAAGATCGGCCGATGACGCGCCAGCTCCTGTTCGGCTTCCACGCCGTCGGCGTTCGCCTGAAGACGGCGCCGCGCTCGGTGGTCGAGCTGCATGTCGATGCCGGCCGGCGCGACCAGCGGATGCGCCTGCTGATCGCGCGCGCCGAAGCTGCCGGCGTGAAGCTGGTCGAAAGCGACGACGGGCGCTTGCAAGGCCTCGCCGGAACGCATCGCCACCAAGGCGTCGTCGCCCGCGTCGAGGCGATCGCGCGCAGCCATTCGCTCGACGACACGCTCGATGCAGTCGAGGCCACCGGCACGCCGGCGCTGGTGCTGGTGCTCGACGGCGTCACCGATCCGCACAACCTCGGCGCTTGCCTCCGCGTTGCGGACGGCGCCGGCGCGCACGCCGTGATCGCGCCCAAGGACCACGCGGTCGGCGTCAACGCGACCGTCGCCAAGGTCGCGAGCGGCGCCGCCGAGACGGTGCCGTACTTCATGGTCACGAATCTGGCGCGAACGCTCGGCGAGCTGAAGGAGCGCGACATCCGCGTCGTCGGCACCGCGGAAGATGCTCCGCGCTCGATCTACGAGCTCGACCTGAGCGGCCCGCTCGCGCTCGTCTTCGGCGCCGAGGGAAGCGGCCTGCGCCAGCTCACCGCGCGCACCTGCGACGAGCTGGTCCACCTGCCGATGCTCGGCGCGGTCGAGAGCCTGAACGTCTCGGTGGCGAGCGGCGTCTGCCTGTACGAAGCGGCACGTCAGCGCCTGGCGCGGGCGACGATCGAGCGCGCCGGACAGCGCGCCTGAGGAGACGACGATGCCGGTGATCGAGCTTACCCATCCGCTGGTCCGGCACAAGATCGGCCTGTTGCGCGAGGCCGAACTATCGACCAAGAGCTTTCGCGAGATCACGGCCGAGCTCGGCCGGCTCCTGACGTACGAGGCGACCGCCGATTTCCCGCTCGAGGGCGCGATGGCGGCAGGCTGGGCCGGGCCGGTCGAAGTTGAGCGCATTAGTGGCAAGAAGGTGACGGTGGTGCCGATCCTGCGCGCCGGCCTCGGCATGCTCGAAGGCGTGCTCGACACGATACCGAACGCCAAGGTCAGCGTCGTCGGCATCGCCCGCAACCACGCGACGTTGCTGCCCGAGCCGTACGTCGATCGTCTCGCAGGCAGCCTGCACGCGCGAACGGCGATCGTCCTCGATCCGATGCTCGCCACCGGTGGCTCGATGAACTCGGCGATCGCGCTCTTGAAGTCGCGCGGTGCGACCGACATCCGTGCGCTGGTGCTGGTCGCGGCGCCCGAAGGCGTCGCCGCGCTGAACGCGGCGCATCCCGACGTCCGCTGCTGGACGGCCGCGATCGACAGCCACCTCGACCACAACGGCTACATCATTCCCGGCCTCGGCGATGCCGGGGACCGCATCTTCGGTACTCGATAGCGTCCTCACCGCTTCGCTTGGGGTTCACGCTGCCAGCCACAAGGCGGCGTCCACGACGGTCCGCTGAGTGGTGGCCAAGACCAATCGGTCGAATTGCGTGGCCTGCGCTCGCCCTCCCGTCGGCGGTCAGGTCGAGCGGCTTGCCGCGATTCACTGCGGCTGCTCGGGAATCGCGTGAGCACAAATAAAAAGGCAGGGGTTAATCCCTGCCTTGAAGCGACTAGATTCCTTCGCAATCTCTCAACCTACCATGGTGGTTGAAATAGGAACAGTTTTGTCACGTTATCTGCTAGGGACTGATTGCCTGGGAGTTGAGCCGCTACCCAGGCTTGACGTTCAGCTTCAGCGATGGCAAATGTGAGTTCGTCGGTCATCATCATGTCGATCTTGGCATGATTCAGATCTGCATCGAAGACGATTGCCTTTGGACCCCCTGGGGCGTTTGACCATTGCTCCCATTTAGTGGGATGAGCAGGGAACATGTGCTGTGGGTCTCCAGAATTCGGATTCCCTGTGCGGGCGAAATTTGACAAGTAGGCCATCATCGCACCCTTGAGCTCATTTCTTCCCTTTTCGTTGGCCGGAACGAATGGAAGATTAAATAGCCCTTGATCAAATCCAAGCCCAAAAAAGGCGATCTCTGCGGAGTGGCCGGCTCCGTAAATGTGATCGAATGGATACGGTCCGGATCCGATACCGCCCCATTTAAAAAAGTAGGTATATACCTTGTCCTGGACCAAGGAAAGCTCATGAGCTATCGAGTCCACGTTCTTGGCTTTCCATTGCCGCGTGCCAAAATATCCAGCTTTCTCGTACAGGTCCTGGTCGAAAGGAGTCTTCAATATGTCTTCATATTTCGGAGTGTTATTGTTTCTTACCGAAGTAAATAGATCCGTCCAACTGTGTGCGGGGAAAGTAGAGGGTGCCCTGTAAAGATTAACTATCGATCCATAGAGAGGCTGAAACGGTTTCAGCTCGTATTCGTTGCTACCCAGGATTATTGGCATCTTGTTGTAGTTGCCGGATTGGATAGCCGGGAGCCAACCGCCCAGAGGCATGACGTTCCCGTCCTCTATGACTGGAAACGTGGGGACCGCTCCGTACTTGAGAATGGCGAGAAATAGGTCACCTGCCTTGGCGCTCCTAAGGTAGGAACTCAGAGTTCCACCATTTTCCATATCGATTCGCTTTTGCTTGTACATCGCCCTCGTGGGTGGTGAGACCGGAGTGCTCACATTGTCCTTGAGCATGAGAAGCTTCTCGATATAGTCATTGGCTGAAGCCCTGCCTGAATCAGCGGTAACTGGCGCCATCCCTCCGCTCTCGTACATCGCCCCGTTAAAGAGTCCTTTCGCTACCGGTGAGATTACCAAATTCATTGTATTGTGCGCGCCGGCTGATTCCCCGGTAACCGTTACCTTGTTCGCGTCTCCTCCGAAGGCCTCGATGTTTTTCTGGATCCACTTAAGTGCCTGGGCGCTGTCCAAGGTGCCGAAATTCCCTGAATCGGAGAGCGGGTCTGTCCCCGATTGCAGGGCCGGATGATAGAACCATCCTATCGGCCCAAGGCGATACTGCACAACGACCACCACAACGTCAGATCGAATTGCCAGCTCCGCGCCACCATATTCTCTTGCCGATCCGAAATTGTTTGAGCCTCCATGGATCCAGACATAAACGGGAAGCTTCTTTGAACTATTGGGCCGGTATATACATTCACATACAAACAATCCTCGCCGCTGTCCTTGTCTATGTCCCCGGTTCGGAGCCAATCATCAGTGGTATTGAGCTGAGTGCACTTCAAGGCTGGCTTCGTCGCTTCACGAACCCCTTGCCAGGGTGCCGGGTCCTGAGGGGCTTTCCACCGAAGATAGATTTGATTGACGAGATCATCAACGGGAGATTTGGCATAGGGTACGCCCTGCCATATCATCGTCGTTCCGTCGCTGCTGAGATATCCTTGCAGGGGGCCGCTGGCGGTGTTGACCCGTACGTCGTTTTTCCATGCGTTGGCTAGGGAGGGGACTAGCAGGAGCAATCCAACCGAGAGAGATACAGCCAGTCTAGATCGAAGATAATGTTCTCGGCATGAGTTCATAATAGTCGTCCTTCTTTGCAGTCTTAAAGAAAAAATAATAACGTCTAACAATACTCTCAGTTCCCACGAGCTTCTTCTAGGTGGGATGCGCAGCAACGGCCCAAAATTCGGGCCCGATCCCACTTTCATTCGACCTGCCCTCGAGTTCAATGTGGTGCGCGACACCTTTCAGGGCCGATTCAATGGCATTGGGCATGCCGGCCGCCGACCAGGCCGGCCCTGGCTTGGCCTGACCTGCCTGGTCTGGTCTGCTCATCTAATGCAAACGAAAACGTCAGCATGGCGCCGCCACTCATCGGTGACCTTCTACAGCAAGTCCACGTTCTTGCCATCAAGCACCTCCTGCACGGCGATCTGCGCGGTTCGAGCGAGCTCATCATCGCTGCCACGTTGTCAGGTTCGGTCTCGCATGGCTTCCCATCGATACCGTCAAGGTACACGTTGCAGCGTACGTTTCTTCGGTACTCGACGTTGGTCAGTCTCGATCGCCGGCTATCACGCCTATTGCACCGGCCGGCGCGCCTCATCCGCGGTACTGCTCGTCGTCGATGCGTTGCGGGCGCCGATGGTCCCCTTGAATGCACCTGAACGTGTGCTCTGAAAACCGACAGCGAGACCCCCAACTCGGTTCAACACCACGTGCTGAGCTCCTCAGCGTTCGCCAAGGTTGCGAACGCGGCACGCCCGGTCGCTACGGCGCTAGACCCAGCCGAGCGCGCCGACGACCGCGCCCAGCCCGACCAGCCACATCGGGCTGATGCGCGTGCGCAGCATGACGACGAAGACGACGCGATCAGGCCGATCGCGCCGAACGCGCGCGCAGTCGTTGCCGACGTAGGGCCGCGCCAGCAGCCAGCCGGTCGCGACCAGCAGGCCGATGGTGAGCGGCGTGAGCCCGGTCGTGAACGCGCGCACGCCGCGCGTCTCGCTGCGTCGCGCGCCCCAGCGCGTCGCGACCAGGGTCAGCGCCGTCGACGGCAACAGCGTGCCGACTCATCGTCGCGAGCGCGCCGAGCGGCCCGGCGACGTTCCAGCCGATGACGGCGACGAAGAGCACGTTCGGCCCGGGCGCGGCCTGGGCGATCGCGACCGAGGCGCTGAACTGGGCATCGCTGATCCAGTGGTGCTCGGCGACGACGTAGCGGTGCATGTCGGGCGCGGTCGTGATCGCGCCGCCGACGGCGAGCAGGCTCAGCACCAGGAAGTGGCCGAACAGGCCGAGCAGGTCGGCCTACGAGAGCGCGGCGTGGGCCAGCGGCGTCATCGCATCCGCAGGTAGGCGATGGCGACCGCGAGCGAGCCGAAGCCGGCGATCACCCAGACCAGCGGCCAGCGCAGCCAGGCGATGGTCACGAAGGTGACGATCGCGAACCCGCCGGCGAGCGGCCGGCCGAGCCGGCTGCTGCCGAGCGCCGACATCAGCCTGAACGCGGTCGCGATCACCAGCCCGGCGGCGACCGCACCCATGCCGCGCAGCGCGCCGGCGACGACCGGCAGGCGCGAGAACTCGCCGTAGGCGTAGGTCAGGGCGATGACGATCGACCAACGGCACGACGAGCATGCCCGCCGACGGCCGCGAGGGCGCCGCGCAGGCCGAAGAAGCGGTCGCCGAACATGAGCGCGAGGTTGACGATGTTCGGCCCCGGCAGCACCTGGCTCAGCGCCAGCATCTCGACGAACTCCTGGCGCGTCAGCCAGCCCTTTCGTTCGACCAGCTCGCGCTGGGCGACCGCGAGGACGCCGCCGAATCCTTGCAGGGCGAGCCGGTTGAAGGTGAAGAAGAGGTCGCCGGTCGATGCCGGCTGCGCGCACGCGCCGCCTTCGCCGTCCGTGGCTCGCCTCGGCGGCAGCGCCCTCGGCCCGCGCTCATCGCGTCGTGCGCCGGCGCGCCCGGCCGGCCCAGACGCTGAGCGCGATCGCAGCGACCAGCCAGCCAGGCCGACCCAGCTGAGCGCGCCGTAGCCCCGTGCGCGATCAGCCAGCCGCCGCTGGCCGCGCCCGCGGCCTGGCCGAGATAGATCGCCGAGGTGTTGAGCGCGAGGAGCGCCGGCGCGAGCGCCGGCGCCGCGGCGCCGAGGCGCGCCTGCTGCACCGACTGCGTCGAGAAGCAGCCAGCGCCCAGGGCACCAGGACGATGGCCGACGGGTCAGCGCCGCGACCCACGGCCAGGCGAGCAGGGAGAGCGCCATCAGGCCGAGCACGCCGACGCCGCCCGATCGGCGCCGATCCGGTCGACGTAGCGCGAGGCGACCACGTTGCCGACCACGCCGAAGATGCCGAACCAGATGAACAGCGCGCTCGCCTCGCCCGTGCTCGCGCCGAGACGTTCCTGAAGTACGGCGCGAAGTACGAGAAGAGCGTGAACTGGCCGGCGCCGGAGAGGACGGTAACGACGACCATCGCCATCAGCGCGGGGTTGCCGAAGGCGTCGCGCCACGCGGCCAGCGACAGCGCCGCCGGACGCACCTTCGCCGGCACGGCGGCGAAGACCCAGACAGCGCCGACCGCGCTGAGCACGGCCACGCGAGAAAGCGCAGCGCCAGCCGAAGGTGTCGCCGAGCCAGGCCGCCGCCGGAATGCCGACCACCGAGGCGAGCGACCAGCCGAGGAAGATGAAGGTGATCGCGCCGCCGCGATGCTCGGGCGCCGCCATCGCGCCGATCGCGGCGGCCGCCTGCGGCGTGAACACGGCCGCGCCGAGCACAGTGAGGGCGCGCACCGGCAGCAGCGCGGCGTAGCTCGGCATCGACCGCGCAGAGCGCGTGGCCGAGCGCATACCAGGCGAGCGACGCGGCGAGCAGCTTCCTCCGGTCGAGGCCGCCGACCCAGCCCGCGAGCAGTGGCGCGCCGAAGCACATGACATCGCCGCCGCGGCGACGAGCTGGCCGGCCACCGCGACCGAGACGTCCAGCGAGCGCGAGGTCGTTGAGCGTGCCGACCACCACCATCACGCCGCAGCCGATGACGAAGTTGCCGAACAGCAGCGCCCAGCGCACCTGCGTCGGGCGGCGCGCCGCGACATCGAACCGGCGGCCGGAATCGACCGGGCGGCGCGCCGGGCAGGGCCGCGCTCAATGGCGCACCTTGAGCGCCTCGGGATTGACGATGTTCGTCGGCCGGCCTTCGACGAAGTTGACGACGTTCTCGAACGCGGCGCGGAAGTAGAGCTCGTAGCTGTCCTGCTCGACGTAGCCGATGTGCGGCGTGCAGACCGCGTTCTCGAGGCGCAGCAGGAGGTGCCCCTGCAGGATCGGCTCGCCCTCGAACACGTCGACCGCGGCCATGCCCGGCCGGCCGCGATTGAGCGCCGAGACGAGCGCGCCTTCCTCGATCAGCTCGGCGCGCGAGGTGTTGACCACGAGCGCCGTCGGCTTCATCCGCGAGAGCGCATCGAGCTTGACGATGCCGCGGGTCTCGTCGTTCAGGCGCAGGTGCAGCGAGAGCACGTCGGCGCTCTCGAAGAACTCTTCGCAGCTCGCGGCCGCCTCGTAGCCGTCGGCGACGGCGCGCTCCCGGCTCGCCTCGCGGCCCCAGACGACGATCGCGCATGCCGAACGCCTTGCCGTAGCCGGCGACCAGCTGGCCGATCTTGCCGAAGCCCCAGATGCCGAGCGTCTTGCCGCGCAAGCACCATGCCGATGCCGAAGTTGGGCGGCATCGACGGCGCCTTCAGCCCCGACTGCTGCCAGGCGCCGTGCTTGAGCGTGCTGATGTACTGCGGCAGACGCCGCATCGCCGACATGATCAGCGCCCAGGTCAGCTCGGCGGGCGCGACCGGCGAGCCGACGCCCTCGGCGACGGCGATGCCGAGCCGGGTGCAGGCCTCGATGTCGATGTGCGGGCCGACCCGGCCGGTCTGCGAGATCAGCTTCAGCTTGGGCAGCTTTTCGAGCAGTTGGCGCGGGAACTGGCTGCGCTCGCGGATCAGCACCAGCACGTCGGCATCGCGCACGCGCACCGACAGCTGGCCGAGGCCCTTGACGGTGTTGGTGAAGACCTTGGTGTTGAGGTGCTCGAGGATCGCCGCGCACTTGAGCTTGCGCACGGCATCCTGGTAGTCGTCGAGGATGATGATGTTCACGGGGGCAGCGTCTGCGCCGCGGCGCTTCCTCCGCTTAGCGGCCGATTGTGCACGGCCTCGGCGGCGGCTACGATCCGGCCCTCCTACGCAAGGACCCTGATGGCTATCACCATGCACTCGGCAAGCGTGCCGATTTTCGTTCGCATGCTCGGCAACATCGTCGCCTGGCTGGACAAGGCCGAGGCCCACGCGGCGGCGAAGAAATTCGAGCCCTCGGTCTATCTCGCCGCCCGCCTCGCACCCGACATGCTGCCCTTTACCCAGCAGATCCAGATCGCCTGCGACGCCGCCAAGTTCTGCGTCGCCCGCCTCGCCGGCAGCGAAGGGCCGACGTTCGACGACGACGAGAAGACGCTCGCCGATTTGCGCCAGCGGGTCAGGAAGACGATCGACTACGTGCAGTCGGTGCCCGCGGCGCAGGTCGACGGCAGCGACGACCGCGAGATCTCGGTGCCGCGTCGCGCCGGGCCGATCGTGATGAAGGGCGAGACGTACCTCAAGCACTTCGCGCTGCCGAACTTCTTCTTTCACGTCACGACGATCTACGCGCTGCTGCGCCACAACGGCGTGAACTCGGCAAGACCGACTTCCTCGGCGGCCGTGCCCGGGACGGCCGCCTGAGACGGGCCTGGCGGCGGGCCGCGCGGCAGCGCTCCGTGCCGCGCCGGCGATGAATGCTGCGCTCGCGGCGCGGGAAATGCAGGTCGAGCTCCGCGAGCCGACGTTCGGCCTGGGCCTGGTCGTGGCGGCAGGCCACCCGGCTGAAGACTTCCTCGCGAAGTGCCACAGCTCGCGCAGCGAGCGGGCGACGGCGATGCGCGAGCGGAGCGGCGGCGCCGGCGGTGCGGACGTCATACAGCGCCTCGGCGAAATCGAGCCGGGCCGCGGCCAGCGCCCGGGTGCGACGCGCGCCGGCCGAACGAGGACACCAGCTCCGCCCGGGAGACGCGCCAGCCTCTCCAGCGCAGCGAGCCAGCGGGAGAAGAAAAGGCACGAATGCGCGACGAGGAGTTCGCCGGCAGGAGCCGGCGTGGCGATTGTTTCGCGGCGCCGCAGGACGAAGCCGCGAAAAAGCCGCCCACGGCGGCCGTTCGCTCGCGGCGACCGGCTCAGACCGCGCCGAAGGTCGCCTTGCGCTCGGCCGTGTATTTCCACCACGGCGCGGCGGCGGCGCCGCGCATGAAGTCGGTGGCGGCCATGAAGGTGTCGAGCACGCACGGGTCCTGGCGCTGGCCGGTCGCCTCGCACAGCGGCGATAGAGGGCGAATGCGTCCTGGCCGTGCAGGTCGACCGGCCGCTCGATGCCGATCCGGCGCAGGTCGGCGGCCAGCGACGGGCCGATGTTGGGCAGCTGCTCGAGCCGCTCGCATTCGGCGGCGGTTCGCGCCTTGGGTGCCTTGATCACCATCGCTCGCTCCCGGCGCGTCTACATGAGCATGTTGTTGCGGATCAGGCCGACGGCCAGGCCTTCGATCTCGAACCCGTCGCCGGGGCCGACGACGATGGTCTTGAATTCGGGGTTTTCGGCCAGCAGCTCGACGCCGTGGCGCGTCTTCCTGAAGCGCTTGACGGTGACGTCTTCACCGAGCCGGGCGACGACGATCTGGCCGTTCTTCGCCTCGCTCGTCTTCTGCACCGCGAGCAGGTCGCCGTCCATGATGCCGGCGTCCTTCATGCTCATGCCGCGCACCTTGAGCAGGTAGTCGGGGCGGCGCGAGAACATGCTCGCTTCCATCAGGAAGGTCTGGTCGATGTGCTCCTGCGCGAGGATCGGGCTGCCCGGCGGCGACCCGGCCGACCAGCGGCAGCGAGAGCTGCGCCAGGCTCGGCAGCGGCAGGGTGAACTGCTTGCCGCGCGCCTGGTTCAGCGCGCGCAATGTGTCAGACTGCAGACGAATGCCGCGCGACGTGCCGCCGATCAGCTCGATCACGCCTTTGCGCGCCAGCGCCTGCAGGTGCTCCTCGGCGGCGTTGGCCGACTTGAAGCCGAGCTCGTTGGCGATCTCGGCGCGGGTCGGCGGGGCGCCGGTGCGCTCGATCGCGCTCTGGACCAGGTCGAGGATCTGCTGCTGGCGGTCGGTGAGCTTGGGCGATTCCTGCATGCGAGCCTTTCCTCGGCAGCGCCGATTCGCCTGTCGCGGTAGCTGAATAAATATCCAGTCCTGTATTTTCATCCAGTTTTCCGGAAAATGCAAAGCGCCTCCCGGGACCATCGTCGTTCTCGGCACCGGCGGCACGATCGCCGGCCGTGCCGCATCGCCAGACGACAACGTCGCCTACACCGTCGGCGGTGCTGCCGGTCGGCG
Organism: uncultured beta proteobacterium; assembly: GCA_963766315.1. GTDB lineage: Bacteria > Pseudomonadota > Gammaproteobacteria > Burkholderiales > Burkholderiaceae_C > Schlegelella_A. Next base: position 246,805 of record CAVXZM010000013.1, on the reverse strand, counting down.
CCTGCTGGCCTCGCGTGCCCGCCGGCGGTGCGCGTCGTCACCGAGAGCGAGCAGGTCGCCCAGATCGACAGCAAGGACATGGACTTCGCCATCTGGCGCCGGCTCGCCGAGGCGGTCGCGCGCCACCTTGCGCGCGCCGGAGGTGCGCGGCGTCGTCGTCACCCACGGCACCGACACGCTCGAGGAGACGCGCGTACTTCCTGGCGCGCGTCGTCGCCGCGCCAAGCCGGTCGTCCTCACCGCGGCGATGCGGCCGGCGTCGTCGCGCGAGGCCGACGGGCCGCGCAACCTCGCCGACGCGATCGCCGTCGCGCGCGACCGCCCGGGCCCGGCGTCGTCGTCGTTCTTGCCGGCATGGTGCACTCGGCGCGCGCCGTGCGCAAGGTCCATCCGACCCGGCTCGACGCGTTCTCGTCGGGCGAGCAGGGCGCGCTCGCGCGCGTCGATCGACGGCGCCTCGTTGCGCTGCGTGCGTGGCCCGGCGAGGCCCAGGGATCGGCCTCGCTGCCTTGCCCGAGGACCCGGCGGCATGGCCGTGGGTCGAGATCGTCACCGAGCGTCGCCGGCGCCGACGGCCGCGCCGTCGACCTGCTGGTGCAGGGCGGCGTCGCTGGGCATCGTCGTCGCCGCGACCGGCAACGGCACGCTCCACCGCCGCCTCGAGCACGCGCTCGTGCGGGCGCGCTCGCGCGGCGTCGCGGTGCTGCGCAGCACGCGCTGCCTCGACGGCGCGCTCGTCGCCGCGGCGAGGCGAGGCGCTCGCCGCCGCGGGCGACCTGACGCCGGTGAAGGCGCGCGTCGAGCTGATCCTGACCTTGCTGCGCGCGTCGCAACGCCGTGGCGCCGGCGCGCGGCTAGACGACGTCGAGCAGTACCTCGATGTTGCCGCGCGTCGCGTTCGAGTACGGGCAGACCTGGTGCGCCGCCTCGACGATCTTCTGCGCCTGCGCCTTGTCCATGCCGGGGATCTTCACGTGCAGCGCGACCTGGATGCCGAAGCCCTGCGGGATCGGGCCGATGCCGACGTCGGCGCTGATCGAGGTGTCGGCGGGCAGGGCGATCTTCTGCTGCCCGGCGACGAACTTCATCGCGCCGATGAAGCATGCCGAATAGCCGGCGGCGAACAACTGCTCCGGGTTCGTGCCGACGGCACCGTTGCCGCCGAGGCCCTTGGGCACCGTCAGCTTGACCTCGAGCACGCCGTCGTCGCTCTTCGAGGTGCCGTCGCGGCCGCCGGTCGAGGTGGCGTGGGCGGTGTAGAGGACCTTCTCTGGCTTGATCATGAGTGTCTCCTTTGGCAGGGGGGAATGCGGTTTAGCCGATCGATTCTGCGATGTCGTCGAGTTGTGTGCTGAGCTCGAGCCAGCGCGCCTCGAGCTCGCTCGATCTGCTCGCCGATCGCCTTCAGCCGGCGGCCGCTCTCGGCGCGCTCGCTGGCATCGATCGCCTCGCCCGCCCTGGCGCCTCGAGCCGGTCGCGCTCGGCAAACAGGACGCCGAGGCGGTTGTCGATCAGGTTCAGCTCCTTCTTCAGCGGCTTGGCCGCGTCGGCGCGCTGCTGGCGCGCGGCGGCGCGCTCTTGCGCTCGTCGCGCGGCCTGCGCATCGGCGGCCGTTGCGCCGCGTGCCTCTGCGCCTTCGCGGCGGGCGCAGATTTCTTCGCCGGCCGCCGCTCGGCCGCGGCGTGGCTCGTGGCCTCCGGACGCGCCGCGCGCGCGGCCGCCTTCGACTGCTCGAGCAGCCAGCGCTGGTAGTCGTCGAGGTCGCCGTCGAACGGCTCGAGGCCGCCGTGCGTGACCAGCCAGAACTCGTCGCAGACCTCGCGCAGCAGGGCGCGGTCGTGGCTCACCAGCATGACCGTGCCTTCGAACTCGTTGAGCGCCATGCTGAGCGCCTCGCGCGTCGTCAGGTCGAGGTGGTTGGTCGGCTCGTCGAGCAGCAGCAGGTTGGGCCGCTGCCAGACGAGCATCGCCAGCACCAGCCGCGCCTTCTCGCCGCCGGAGAGCGTGCCGACCGCCTGCTGCACCATCTCGCCGGTGAAGCGGAACGAGCCGAGGAAGTCGCGCAGCTCCTGCTCGCGCGCCGCCGGGCCGACGTCGCGCGCGAGTCGCACCATGTGCATCAGCGGGCCGTCGGCGGGCGAGAGCACGTCGAGCTCCTGCTGCGCGAAGTAGCCGATCGTCAGCCCCTTGCCGGCGACGATCTCGCCCGACAGCGGCGCCAGATCGCCGGCGATCGTCTTGACGAACGTCGACTTGCCCTGGCCGTTGGCGCCGAGGATGCCGATGCGCTGGCCGGCGAGCACCGAGCGGTCGATGTCGTCGACGATTCGCTTGCTCTCGCCGCCGTCTTCGCCGCGATAGCCGCAGGCGACGTCGGCGAACGCGAGCATCGGATTGGGCAGGCTCTGCGGCTCGCGGAACTCGAACTGGAAGTCGGCGCTGGTCAGCACCGGCGCGAGCTTTTCCATCCGCGCCAGCGCCTTGACCCGGCTTTGCGCCTGCTTGGCCTTGCTCGCCTTGGCCTTGAAGCGGTCGATGAACTTCTGCAGATGCGCCATCCGCTCCTGCTGCTTCTCGAAGCTCGCCTGCGCCTGCTCGAGGCGGATCGAGCGCATCTCCTCGAACGCGGTGTAGTTGCCGGTGTAGCGGACCAGCTTGGTCTCGTCGAGGTGGACCGTGACCTTGGTGACGGCGTCGAGGAACTCGCGGTCGTGGCTGATGACGATCATCGTGCCGGTGTAGCGCTGCAGCCAGGCCTCGAGCCAGACGAGCGCGTCGAGGTCGAGGTGGTTGGTCGGCTCGTCGAGCAGCAGCAGGTCGGCCGGGCACATCAGCGCGCGCGCCAGCTGCAGGCGCATGCGCCAGCCGCCGGAGAAGCTCGACACCGGCGCGTCGAGCTCGGCGCTCTTGAAGCCGAGGCCGAGCAGCATCGCCTGCGCGCGCGGCCGCGCGTCGAAGCCGCCGGCCTCGCTGATCGCCTCGTGCGCGTGGGCCATCGCGTGGCCGTCGTCGCTCGCCTCGGCGCGCGCGAGCTCGGCCTCGGCCTCGGCGAGCGCGGTGTCGCCGTCGAGCACGAAGTCGGTCGCGCCCTCGTCGGTCTCGGGCATCTCCTGCGCGACCTCGCCGATGCGCCAGCGCGGCGGCATCGAGAAGTCGCCGGCGTCCGCGTGCAGGCGGCCGGCCAGCAGGGAGAACAGCGTCGACTTGCCGGCGCCGTTGCGGCCGACCAGGCCGACCTTCTCGCCCGGCTGGATGGTGAGGTTGGCGCGGTCGAGGACGAGCTTGACGCCGCGGCGCAGCGAGAGTTGGGTGAGAACGAGCATGGGCGATTTTGCTTCAGCCGAAGGTTTAGCTTCCGCCGCGCGCGGGCCGAGTCGCGCCGCGCACTGGGCCGTACCGGCTCGGCGAGGGGCGCGCCTGAGATCGGCCCGCGCAGCAGGCAGCTCAGGCCGTCAGCGCGCGGCGCTCGATCAGGACGACGCTGTCGCTGCCGGCGCTGGTCTCGAGCCAGGCGCATTCGAGGCGCGGGAACGCCGCTCGAAATGGCCGCGCTCGTGGCCGACCTCGAGCACGAGCACGCCGTCGTCGCTCAGGTGCGCGGGCGCCTCGGCGACGATGCGGCGGACGAAGTCCATGCCGTCGCTGCCGCCGGCCAGCGCGAGCGCCGGCTCGGCGCGGTATTCGGCCGGCAGCGCCGCCATGCTGGCGTCGTTGACGTAGGGCGGGTTGCAGAGGATCAGGTCGTAGCGCCCCGGCAGCTTTGGCGAACAGGTCGGACTCGACGAGCCGGATGCGATCGCCGAGCCGTGGCGCGCGACGTTGATCCGCGCCAGCGCGAGCGCTCCGGGCGAGATGTCGGCGGCGTCGACCGCGACCTCGGGATACGCCATCGCCGCGATCACCGCCAGGCTGCCGTTGCCGGTGCACAGGTCGAGCACGCGCCGGGTCCGGTCCGACAGCCAGGCGTCGAGCGTGCCGGTCTCCTCGATGTCGGCCAGCAGCTCGGCGATGAACGAGCGCGGCACGATGGCGCGCTCGTCGATCGTGAACGGCACCTCCTGCAGCCAGGCTTCGCCGGTCAGGTAGGCGGCGGGCCTGCGCGTGTCGATGCGCCGGGCGATCAGCGCTTCGGCCTTGGCCTGCTCCTCGGCGTGAGCGCGCGCCGGCCCTGGGTCTCGAGGGCGTCGAGCGGCAGGCCGAGCGCCCAGGTCACGAGCCAGGCGGCCTCGTCGAAGGCGTTGCCGGTGCCGTGGCCGAACGAGACCCCGGCTTGCTTCAGCCGCTCGGCCGAGGCGACGACGAGCTCGACGAGGGTCATCGCACGCAGCTGCTCCAGCGTCGCGCGGTAGACGTTCTTCAGCACGCTCGAGGCTCGCGACCTCGATGTGCTCGTCGATCTTGTGGATGCTCGCGTTGACCGGGCCGAACTCGACCACCTGCTTGCAGATCCGCGAGATGAAGCGGCCGTCGGAGGTGCCGCCCGTGGTCGAGAGCTCGGTGCGCGACGCCGCACTGCTCGCGGATCGCTTGCGCCAGCGCGTCGCTCAGCTCGCCGGGCGCGGTGAGGAACGGCTCGCCGCCGAGCGTCCAGGCGATGTCGTGGTCGACGTCGTGCCGCGCGACGATCGCCTCGACCCGCGCGCGCAGCGACTCCGGCGTCGACTCGGTGCTGAAGCGGAAGTTGAAGTCGATCACGACCTCGCCCGGGATGACGTTGCCGGCGCCGGTGCCGGCGTGGATGTTCGACATCTGCCAGGAGGTCGGCGGGAAGTGCTCGTTGCCGCGGTCCCACTCGACGGCGACCAGCTCGGCCAGCGCCGGCGCGGCGAGGTGGATCGGGTTCCTCGCCAGCTGCGGATAGGCGATGTGGCCCTGCACGCCCTGGACGCGGAGCTTGCCGGAGAGCGTGCCGCGGCGGCCGTTCTTGATCGTGTCGCCGAGGCGCGCGCACCGAAGTCGGCTCGCCGACGATGCAGTAGTCGAGCCGCGTGCCGCGCGCGGCCAGCCAGCTCGCAGACGCGCGCCGTGCCGTCGACCGACGGGCCCTTCCTCGTCGCTGGTGATGAGCAGGGCGACGCGCCGCGGTGCGTCGGCGGGCGGCGACGAACTCCTCGGCCGCGACGACCATCGCCGCGATCGAGGTCTTCATGTCGGCGGCGCCGCGGCCGTACAGCTTGCCGTCGCGAGGGTCGGCACGAACGGGTCGCTGGTCCAGGCCGAGAGCGGGCCGGTCGGGACGACGTCGGTGTGGCCGGCGAAGACGAGCAGCTTGCCGGCGGGCGCCGGCCGCGCCGGATCGCCCACAGGTTGCTGACGCGCGCCGCGTCCGGGCCGAACGGCAGCGAGGTGCAGGCGAAGCCGAGCGGCGCGAGGCGCGCGGCGATCAGCGCCTGGCAGCCGCCGTCGTCGGGCGTCACCGAGCGGCAGGCGATCAGCTGCTCGGCGAGGAGCAGGCGTCGCCGACATCGGGCAGGCGGTCGGGGACGGGAGCTCAGAAGCGGCGCAGGTTCGGCGAGACGCCGACGACTTCCTCGGGCCGCACGTCGATCGTGATCTCGGTGAAGCTCGGCTGGTCGCTGTCGTCTTCCTTCTTCGGCACGATCCGCGAGACCGGCGTCATGTCGTTCTGCAGGCGCCACATCAGGTTGGTCGGCGAGTCGGCGTAGGCCAGGCCTTCGTCGCGGGTGATGATGTTGCCGTCGATCATGCGCGCGAGGTCCTGCTCGAAGGTCTGCGAGCCTTCGGCCATCGACTTCTCCATCGCCTCCTTGACGCCGCTGAAGTCGCCGCGCTCGATCAGCTCCGAGATCAGCTTGGTGTTGAGCAGCACCTCGACCGCCGGCATGCGGCCGCCGGCGACGCTGCGCACCAGGCGCTGCGAGACGATGGCGCGCAGGCCGGCGGCGAGGTCGGCGAGCAGCGCCGGCCGCGCTTCCGGCGTGTAGAACGACAGGATCCGGCCGAGCGCGTGGTAGCTGTTGTTGGCGTGCAGCGTCGAGAGCACGAGGTGGCCCGACAGCGCATACGAGATCGCCGCCGTCATCGTCTCGCGATCGCGGATCTCGCCGATCATGATCAGGTCGGGCGCCTGGCGCAGCGCGGTCTTCAGGCCGATCTGCAGCGTCTGCGTGTCGCGGCCGACCTCGCGCTGGTTGATCACCGACTTCTTGTTGTTGAACAGGAACTCGATCGGGTCCTCGATCGTCAGGATGTGGCCGGCCATCTGCTGGTTGCGCTGCTCGATCATCGACGCGAGCGTCGTGCTCTTGCCGGCGCCGGTCGCGCCCACCATCAGGATCAGGCCGCGCTTCTCGAGCACCAGCGTGCTCAGGATCGACGGCACGTTGAGGCTCTCGAGCGTCGGGATCTCGAACGGGATGCAGCGGAACACCGCGGCGATCGTGCCGCGCTGCTTGAAGCCGGAGAGACGGAAGCTGCCGACGCCCTGCAGGCCGACGCCGACGTTGAGCTCGCCGGTGTCCTCGAGCTCCTCGAGCTGGCTCGGCGTCAGCAGCTCGGCGAGCAGCTGGCGCGGCTGGGCGTGGGTGAGCGGCTGGTCGGAGAGCTGCAGCAGCTGGCCGTTGATCTTGATCAGGATCGGCGAGCTGGCCGAGAGGTAGACGTCGGAGGCGCCCTTTTCCGACATCAGCCGCAGCACGCGCTCCATGTTGCCGCTACTCATGGGATGTCCTTCAGCTTCGCAGCAGTTCGTTGATGCTCGTCTTGGCGCGCGTCTGCGCGTCGACGCGCTTGACGATGACCGCGCAATACAGGCTGTGGCTGCCGTCGGCCGCGGGCAGGTTGCCGCTGACGACGACCGAGCCGGCCGGGATCCGGCCGTAGCTGACCTGGCCGGTCGCGCGGTCGTAGATCTTGGTGCTCTGGCTGATGTAGACGCCCATCGAGATCGACCGAGTTCTCCTCGACGATCACGCCCTCGACGATCTCCGAGCGCGCGCCGATGAAGCAGTTGTCCTCGATGATGGTCGGGTTGGCCTGCATCGGCTCGAGCACGCCGCCGATGCCGACGCCGCCCGACAGGTGCACGTTCTTGCCGATCTGCGCGCACGAGCCGACGGTGACCCAGGTGTCGACCATCGTGCCTTCGTCGACGTAGGCGCCGATGTTGACGTAGCTCGGCATCATGACGACGTTCTTGGCCAGGTACGAGCCGCGCCGCGCCACCGCCGGCGGGACGACGCGCACGCCGCTGGCGCGCAAGTCCGCCTCGCTGCCGGCGCGAGAACTTGGGCTCGACCTTGTCGAAGAAGGCGAGCTCGCCGGCCTGCATGAACCGGTTCTCGCTCAGGCGAAAGCTGAGCAGCACCGCCTTCTTGACCCACTGGTTGACGCGTCCACTCGCCGACGCCGTGGCGCTCGGCGACGCGCAGCTCGCCGGCGTCGAGGCCGGCGATGACCTCCTCGACAGCGGCGCGCACCTGCGGGCTGTTGGCCGAGTCGAGCGAGGCGCGGCCTTCCCAGGCGAGGTCGATGAGGCTCTGCAGCGGATGGCTCATGAGGCGTGCGGATTGTAGGGAGCGGGCCGGCTCACGAGGGAGTGGCCGGGTGGCCCGGCCCGGCACTTTTGCCCACGCGGGTGATTCATCAGCGCATTATGGGATTGGGGTCCGGCGGCAGCGTGACGGCCTGTGCCGGGCGCCAGCCCTTCTTGCGGTGCTCGGCGACGACGTTGGTGTAGATGCCGCCGCGCACGTTCCAGCGCGCGCTGATGCGAACGAAGCGCGGCCGGGCCGCGGCGACGATGTCGTCGAGGATCTCGTTGGTCACCTTCTCGTGGAACGCGCCGACGTTGCGGTAGCTCCAGAAGTAGAGCTTCAGGCTCTTCAGCTCGATGCAGAGCTTGTCGGCGACCATCTCGATCGTGAAATGGGCGAAGTCGGGCTGTCCGGTGAGCGGGCAGTTGCAGGTGAACTCGGGCACCACGAACTGGATCGTGTAGTCGCGCTCCGGGCTCGGATTGGCGAACACGTCGAGGTGTTTCTGCGGTGCGCTCGGCGGCACCGCAGGCGCCTCGCGGCGTCGAGCCGAGGGTCGTTGCGAAGAGAGGGGTTCTGGCCATGACGGAAAAGCCTTGCGCGCGCTGGAGACGAAGGGTCGCGATGCTATCATCCGGGCGCTCTCCGCCTCTCTGTGCAGGACGGCACTTTCTCCAATTAAATCAATAACTTAGGCGGAGCCAGCCGCCGCCGTCCATGCGTCTCAATTCGATCAAGCTCTCGGGCTTCAAGTCGTTCGTCGAGCCCACCCACTTCCAGCTTCCCGGCCAGCTCGTCGGCGTCGTCGGCCCCAACGGCTGCGGCAAGTCGAACATCATCGACGCCGTGCGCTGGGTGCTCGGCGAAAGCAAGGCGAGCGAGCTGCGCGGCGAGTCGATGCAGGACGTGATCTTCAACGGCACGAACTTGCGCAAGCCCGCCGGCCGCGCCAGCGTCGAGCTCGTCGTTCGACAACAGCCGAGCGCGCGCCGGCGGCCCGTGGAACCGCTTCGCCGAGATCGCCGTCAAGCGCGTGCTGACGCGCGACGGCACGAGCAGCTATCACATCAACGGCCAGCCGGTGCGCCGGCGCGACATCCAGGACGTGTTCCTCGGCACCGGCCTCGGGCCGCGCGCCTACGCGATCATCGGCCAGGGCACGATCTCGCGGATCATCGAGAGCAAGCCCGAGGAGCTGCGCCTGTTCCTCGAGGAAGCGGCGGGCGTCTCGAAGTACAAGGAGCGCCGGCGCGAGACCGAGACCCGGCTCAAGGACACGCGCGAGAACCTGACCCGGGTCGAGGACATCCTGCGCGAGCTCACCGGCAACCTCGACAAGCTCGAGGCGCAGGCCGAGGTCGCCGGCCGCTATCGCGCGATGCAGCACGAGGCGCAGCTGAAGCAGCATCAGCTCTGGTTCCTGAAGCACCGCGACGCGACGCGCGAGGAGGAGCGCGTCGGCCAGGCGGTCGTCGCGGCGACCACCGCGCTCGAATCGCGCAACGCCGACCTGCGCCATGCCGAAGCCGAGCTCGAGGCGATCCGCCAGTCGCACTACGAGGCCAACGACGCGCTGCACGCCGCGCAGGGCGCGCTCGGCCAGGCCGCGCTCGAGGTGAGCCGGCTCGAGGAGCGGATCCGCTACGTCGCCGCCGGTCGCGAGCGGTTGCTGCGCCAGCGCGCCGACCTCGAGGCGCAAAGCGCGGCGTGGCGCGTGCGCGAAAGCGACGCGCATGGCCGAGCACGAGCGGCTCGGCGGCGACGCCGAAGCGGCCGAGCGTCGCGCCGAGATCGATCGCCGCCGACCTCGCCGCGCACGCCGCACGCATCGCCGGCAGCGAGGAGGCGGTGCGCGCGGCGCAGGCGCGCAGCCACGAGCAGCGCAGCGCGGTCGCGACGGTGCAGCAGCAGATCCAGGTCCTCGCCGCCGAGGCGCGCGGCGTCGAGGAGCGCCAGGCGCAGGCCGAGGCGCGCGGCGAGCGGCTGCGCAACGAAGAAAAGGGGCTGGCCGAGGTCGAGCCGGCCGAGCTCGAGGCCGCGCGGCGCGCGGCCAGCGACGCCGAGGCGCAGCACGCCGCCGCGCTGGCCACTGTCGCCGACTGGCAGGCGCGCATCCCGGCGCTCGACGAGGCGCGGCGCGACGCTGCAGGACGCGGTCAACGACGAGAGCCGGCGCCACGCCGAGCTCGCCGCGCGGCTGGCGGCGCTGCAGGCGCTGCAGGAGAAGGTGCAGGTCGAGAACAAGCTCAAGCCGTGGCTCGCCAAGCACGGCCTCGAATCGCTCGCGGGCCTCTGGACGCGGATCCGGATCGAGCCCGGCTGGGAGTCGGCGCTCGAGGCGGCGCTGCGCGAGCGCCTCGGCGCGCTCGAGGTCGGCCGGCTCGACAGCGTGCGCGCCTTTGCCGCCGACGCGCCGCCGTCGCGGCTCGCGTTCTTCACCGCGCCGGCGGCGGCGCATCCGTCGTCGCATCACACCTTGCCGCGCCTGGCCGACCTGCTCCATCTCGGCGACGCCGGCCTGGCGGCGCTGCTCGGCGACTGGCTCGAGGGCGTCTACACCGCGAGCGACTTCGACGCTGCGCTCGCCGCGCGCTCGAGCCTGACCCACGGCGAGGTCATCATGACCCGCGAAGGCCACGCGGTGAGCCAGTTCGCGGTCGCCTTCTACGCGCCCGATTCCGAGCAGGCGGGCCTGCTCGCGCGCGCCCAGGAGATCGAGAACCTGCGCCGGCAGACGCGGGCGCAGGCGCTGGTCGGCGACGAGGCGCGCAGCCGCCTGATTCGCGCCGAGGCCGAGAGCACCGAGGCCGCCGCGCACCTGGCGGCGAGCCAGCGCGAGGCGGCGCGGCTGCAGTCGCTCGGCCACCAGCAGCATGTCGAGCTGCTGCGCCTCACCCAGCTGGCCGAGCAGACGAGCCTGCGCCGCGAGCAGCTCGGCGGCGAGCGCGCCGCGCTCGAGGCCGAGCTCGCCGAGCTCGCCGAGCGGCGGCGCGCCGGCGAGTCGCGCTTCGAGGCGCTCGACGGCGAGCTCGGCGTCGCCCAGGAGCTGCAGGCCGACGCTCGACGAGGAGACGCTCGCCGCGAGCGGCGCGCTCGACGCCGCGCGCGCCGAGCTGCGCGCGCTCGAGCACCGCGCCCAGGAGACGCAGTTCGAGCTGCGCTCGTTCGCGGCGCGACGCCAGGAGCTCGAGCGCGCAGATCGAGACCGCGCGCCAGCAGATCGAAAGCAACCGGCTCGCCGACGCCGCGCTCGCCGACGAGCACGCCCAGCTCGACGACGCGCCGGCGCAGGCCGAGCTGCAGAGCGCGCTGGCGGCGCGCCTCGAGCACGAGCAGCGCCTCGGCGAGAAGCGCAGCCTCTACGACGACCTCTCGCAGCGCCTGCGCGCGCGCCGACGAGGCGCGCCTCGGCCACGAGCAGGCGCTGCAGCCGCTGCGCGACAAGGTCACCGCGTTGCAGCTCGAGGCGCAGGCGGCGCAGCTCGGCGGCGCGCAGTACCTCGAGCAGCTCGAGGCCGCGGGCGCCGATCGTGCCGCGATCGCCGCCTCGATCGAGGAAGGCGGCGTCCGTCTCGCCGGCCTGCAGACGAAGATCGACGCGCCTGAACCGCGATATCGAGGCGCTCGGCGCGGTCAACCTCGCCGCGCTCGAGGAGCTCGGCACGGCGCGCGAGCGAAAGACCTTCCTCGACGCCCAGAACGCCGACCTCAGCGAGGCGATGGCGACGCTCGAAGATGCGATCCGCAAGATCGACCTCGAGACGCGCGAGCTGCTCGGCTCGACCTTCGACCAGGTCAACGAGCATTTCGGCCGCATGTTCCCGACCCTCTTCGGCGGCGGCACGGCGCGCCTGGTCATGACCGGCGACGAGATCCTCGACGCCGGCGTGCAGGTGATGGCGCAGCCGCCGGGCAAGAAGAACAGCTCGATCCACCTGCTTTCGGGCGGCGAGAAGGCGCTCACGGCGATCGCGCTCGTGTTCGCGATCTTCCAGCTCAACCCGGCGCCGTTCTGTCTGCTCGACGAGGTCGACGCGCCGCTCGACGACGCCAACACCGAGCGCTACGCCAGGCTCGTGACCGAGATGTCGCAGGCGACCCAGTTCCTGTTCATCAGCCACAACCGGATCGCGATGGAGATGGCCGAGCAGCTGATCGGCGTGACGATGCAGGAGCAGGGCGTCTCGCGCATCGTCACCGTCGACATGCCCGGAGCGATGCGCCTCGCCGAGGCGGCCTGATGAGCGGCCGGCGCACGGCCCGGGGCGTCCGCTGAGCACGCTGACCGTCGCGCTGGCATCGCTCGGCGGCGTCGTCCTCGCCGGCGTCGTCGCGCACGGCGCCTGGCAGGCGCGGCGCGCCGGGCCGAAGCGGGCGAGCGCGAACGAGCGCGCCGAGCCGAGCGCCTCGGCGCCGCGTGATCGCGATCCGCGCCGAAGGGCTCGACGACGACGCCGTCGGCGGCGACGGCACGGCGAGCGCGCTGGCGCGCGCCGCCTGTCGAAGCGGCTGCCGTTGCAGCTCGATGCGCTGATCGACGCGATCGCACCGCTCACCTTCGACGCGCCGATCGCCGGCGACGTCGTCCTCGCCCATCTGCCGTCGAAGCGCCACGTCGGCAGCAAGCTGACGATCGTCGAAGGGCTCGACAGCGAGACCGGCGCAGTGGGAAGCGCCGGCCGCCGGCCGGCGCTATGGCGAGCTGCAGGCGGGCGTGCAGCTGGCGAGCCGCACCGGCGCGCTCAACGAGATCGAGTACTCGGAATTCGTGCAGCGGATGCAGGCGTTCGCCGACGCGATCGGCGCCAGCCTCGATCCGCCCGACATGCTCGACGTGATGGCGCGCGCGCGAGAGCTCGACGCCTTCGCCAACCAGCACGACGCCCAGCTCGCGGTGCACCTGCACGCGCGCGGCGCGGCGTGGAGCGTCGGCTACATCCAGCAGCACGCGCGGCGCCACGGCTTCGTTCCCGGCGTCGTGCCCGGCCGGTTGGTCTATCCGTCGAGCGAGGAGGGCGCGCCGCCGGTCCTGACGCTGACCTTCGACTCGCAGGCCGCGCTCGCCGACGAGCCCGATCGCGCCGCGGTGCGCGACGTCACGCTCGCCTTCGACGTGCCGCAGACCGACCCGTCGTCGAGCCGTTCAAGGCCTGGCAGGCGGCGGCGCAGGCGCTCGCCGTCGGCATGGACGCCGACGTCGTCGACGACGACCAGCGCCCGCTCAGCACGCCGGGCTTCGAGGCGATCGGCGGCGAGCTCGGCACGCTCTACGCGCGCGCTCGCGGCGCGCGACCTCGCCGCGGGGACGGCTTCGGCGCGGCGTCTGTTCAGCTGAGGAGACGCGCATGGACCTGCCGCGAGCGCTCGGCGTCGAGTTGCCGGTGATCCAGGCGCCGATGGCCGGCGTTCAGGACAGCGCGCTGGCGATTGCCGTGTGCGGCGGCGGGTGGCCTCGGCTCCTTGCCATGCGCGATGCTCGACGCGGCGGCGATCCGGCGCGAGATCGGCGCCATCCGCGCCGCGAATCCGAGCGTCGCCGTTCAACCTCAATTTCTTCTGCCATCAGCCGCCGCTCGCCGATCCTGGCCGCGAAGCGGTCTGGCGCAGCGCCCTCGCGCCGTACTACCGCGAGTTCGGCCTCGACATCGACGCGGTGCCCGCGGGTGGCGGCCGGTTTCCGTTCGACGCCGCCGAGGCCGAGCTCGATCGAGGAGCTGCGCCCGCCGGTCGTCAGCTTCCACTTCGGCCTGCCCGACGAGCCGCTGCTCGGCCGCGTTCGCGCGACCGGTGCGCGCATCCTCGCGAGCGCGACGACGGTGGCCGAAGGGCTCTGGCTCGAGCAGCGCGGCGTCGACGCGGTGATCGCGCAAGGGCTCGAGGCGGGCGGCCACCGCGGCCACTTTCTTCGACCACGACCTCAGCCTGCAATGCGGCACCTTCGCGCTCGTGCCGCAGCTGGTCGCGGCGCTGCGCACGCCGGTCATCGCCGCCGGCGGCATCGCCGACCGCGCCGGCGTCGAGGCGGCGCTGCGCCTCGGCGCGGCGATGGTCCAGGTCGGAACGGCGTACCTGTGCTGCCCGGAAGCGACGACGAGCCGGATCCATCGCGAGGCGCTCGATGAGCGCTGCAGCGCGCCACACCGCGCTGACGCGGCTCATCACCGGGCGGCCGGCGCGCGGCATCGTCAACCGGCTGATGCGCGAGGTCGACGACGCCGAGCGCGCCCGAATTCCCGCTCGCCACCGCGGCGATCGCGCCGCTGCGCGCCGCCGCCGAGGCGCGCGGCAGCGGCGACTTTTCGCCCCTCTGGTCGGGCCAGAACGCGAGCGGCTGCCGCGCCGTCCCGGCCGCGGAGATCACCCGTGCCCTCGCCGGCATCTGAGCGCGGCAAGGCGCGCGACCCGGCACGACGCGCCGCGGCGCTGCGCGAGCAGCTCGCGCGCCACGCGCGACGACTACTACGTGCGCGACGCGCCGACGATCCCCGACGCCGACTACGACGCGCTGTTCCAGGAGCTGCAGGCGATCGAGGCCGAGCATCCCGAGCTCGTCACCGCCGACTCGCCGACGCAGCGCGTGATCGGCGCCGTGCTCGAGGGCCTCGTGCCGGTACGCCACGTCGTGCCGATGCTCTCGATCAACACCGAGACCGACACCACGCGCCGCCGGCGCCGAGAAGTTCGACGCCCGGATCAGGAGGTCGCTCGGCCTCGGCGCCGACGATCCGCCGGTCGCCTACGCCGCCGAGATGAAGTTCGACGGCCTGGCGATCAACCTGCGCTACGAGGCCGGCGTGCTGGTCCAGGCGGCGACGCGCGGCGACGGCGAGACCGGCGAGGACGTCACCCACACGGTGCGGACCATCGCCGCCGTTCCCAAGCGGCTGAAGGGCGTGACCGCGCCGGTGCTCGAGGTGCGCGGCGAGGTCTTCATGCGGCGCGACGATTTCGCCGCGCTCAACGAGCGACAGAGAAAGCTGATCGAGGCGCGGCGCGAAGAACGAGAAGACCTTCGTCAATCCGCGCAATGCCGCCGCCGGCGTCGTTCGTCAGCTCGACGCGCGAAACGCCGCCAAGCGGCCGCTCAGCTTCTTCGCCTACGGCCTGGGCGAAGTCGTCGGCTGGCAGGTGCCGCCGACCCAGACCGGACTGCTCGATGCGTTCGACGCGATCGGCCTGCCGGCGAGCCCGAAGCACGCGCGCGTCGCGGGCGCTGCCGGGCTGGTCGACTTCCACGCGTCGATCGCCGCGCAGCGCGACGCCTTGCCGTACGAGATCGACGGCGTCGTCTACAAGGTCGACGAGCGCGCCTTGCAGGACAAGCTCGGCTTCAAGTCGCGCGAGCCGCGCTGGGCGGTGGCGCAGAAGTATCCGGCGCAGGAGCGGACGACGACGCTCAACGCGATCGAGATCCAGGTCGGCCGCACCGGCAAGCTGACGCCGGTGGCCAAGCTCGAGCCGGTGTTCGTCGGCGGCACGACGGTCTCGAACGCGACCCTGCACAACCTGTTCGAGGTGCGGAGGAAGGGCGTTCGCGTCGGCGACCGGGTGATCGTGCGCCGTGCCGGCGACGTGATCCCCGAGGTCGTCGGTCGCATTCCAGGCCGAAGCGCGCCGGCTAC
Organism: uncultured beta proteobacterium; assembly: GCA_963766315.1. Classification (GTDB taxonomy): domain Bacteria; phylum Pseudomonadota; class Gammaproteobacteria; order Burkholderiales; family Burkholderiaceae_C; genus Schlegelella_A. The sequence continues at coordinate 231,687 of CAVXZM010000013.1, read as the reverse complement.
GTGCCGAACTTCCGCATGCCGCGCCTCTGTCCGGTGTGCGGCAGCCAGGTCGCGCGCGACAAGGGCGCGGTCGACCATCGCTGCAGCGGCGGCCTGTTCTGCGCCGCGCAGCGCAAGTTCGCGATCCTCCATTTCGCCGGCCGGCGCGCGCTCGACATCGAGGGCCTGGGCGAGAAGATCGTCGATCAGCTGGTCGACTCGGGCTCGGGTGACGTCGCTGCCCGACATCTACGCGCTGACCAAGGACGAGCTCGAGGCCTTCGAGCGCATGGGCGACAAGAGCGCCGCCAACCTGGTCGCCACCATCGCCGCGAGCCGGCGGACGACGCTGGCGCGCTTTCTCTACGGCCTCGGCATCCGCCACGTCGGCGAGACCACCGCCAAGGACCTGGCGAAGCACTTCGGCGGCGTGCGCCGCCTGATGGCCGCGAGCATCGACGAGCTGCTCGAGGTCGCCGACGTCGGCCCGATCGTCGCCGCGAGCGTCCATGCCTTCTTCAACGAGCCGCACAACGTCGAGGTCGTCGAGGCCTTGCTGCAGGCCGGCTTCGAATGGCCGGAGAACGAAGGCGCGGCGCGCGCGGCGCCGCTGCCGCTCGCCGGCAAGACCTTCGTCCTCACCGGCACCTTGCCGACGCTGGCGCGCGACGACGCCAAGGAGATGATCGAGTCGCAGGGCGGCAAGGTCGCGGGCTCGGTGTCGAAGAAGACCGACTACGTCGTCGCCGGCAGCGAGGCCGGCTCGAAGCTGGCCAAGGCGCAGGAGCTCGGCATCGCCCTGCTCGACGAGGCCGGCCTGCTCGCGCTGCTCGACGGCGCGCCATGAGCGACTGGCTGGCGAGCACTGCGCCGCGGCCGCCGATGCGCCGCCGCTGCGGCCGCGTGCCGAGCTCCACCTCGAGTGCGCCGGGCGGTGCCACCGGATCGGCAGCATCGAGCCGGCGATCGCCGCGCGCCTTGCCGCGGCCGGACTGCCGCTCGCCGCGTGCGACGATGGCTTCATCGTCGCCGCGCCCGCCGATCGCCTCGCTCGCCGCGATCGCGCGCTGGCTGCACGACGAGCGGCATCGCGGCGCACTGGCGCGACGAGCTGCTGGCGGTCGTCGACGACGGCGGCCGCGTTCGTCGGCGACGATCGAGCGCGCCGCGGTCCGCATCCTCGGCCTTGCGACCGACGGCGGTGCATCTCGTCGGCTATGCCGACGGCGACGCGGTCTGGGTGCAGCAGCGGGCACGCGACAAGTCGACCGACCCGGGCCTGTGGGACACGCTGATGGGCGGCCAGGTGGCGGCCGGCGAATCGATCGCCGACGACGCTGGCGCGCGAGACGATGGAGGAGGCCGGGCTCGCGCTCGCCGACCTGCGCGGGCTCGAGCGCGCCGCACCGGTGCTGCTCCGCAGGCCGGTGCGCGAGGGCTACATGGTCGAGCGGATCGAGGTCTTTCGAGCCCGTCGTCGCTGCCGGCGCGACGCCGACGAACCGCGACGGCGAGGTCGAGCGTTTCGAGTGCCTCGCCGTCGCCGCGCTGCGCGAGCGACTTCGCTGCCGGCGCCTTCACGCTCGAGGCCAGCCTCATTCTCGGCGCCGAGCTCGAGCGCCGGAACGAGGCGGGGCTCGCGTAGCGCTACGCCGCGGCGATGTTCTCCGCCGTCATCGGCATCTTGCGCAGGCGCTTGCCGGTCGCGGCGAAGACGGCGTTGCCCACGGCCGGGCCGATCAGTGCCGTCGCCGGCTCGCCGATGCCGCCCGGCTTTTCGGTGCTCTGCACGAGCGTGATGTCGATCTGCGGCGCCTCGTTCATGCGGACCATCTTGTACTGGTGGAAGTTGGTCTGCTGGACGCGGCCCTTGTCGACCGTGATCTCGCCGTAAAGCGCCGCCGTGAGGCCGAAGACGATGCTCGACTGGATCTGCGCTTCGACCGTGTCCGGGTTGACCATGCGGCCGAGATCGGCAGCGACGGTCACCTTGTGCACGACCGGAACGCCGTCCTTGATCGACACCTCGGCCACCTGCGCCATGTAGGTGTCGTAGCCTTCCATCAGGGCGATGCCGCGGAAACGCCCGGCCGGCGCGGCCGTGCCCCAGCCGCTCTTGTCGGCGGCGATCTTCAGCACGTTGGCGAAGCGCGGCTGGTTGGCGAGCAGCGACATGCGATAGGCATAGGGATCCTTGCCCGCCGCCGCCGCGCACTCGTCGATGAAGGTCTCGTTGGCGAACGCATTGAGCGCGTGGCTCACCGAGCGCCAGTAGCCGACCCGCATGCCTGCGTCGTGCTTGGTCATCTCGTGCTTGGTCGCCGGGATCTCGTAGGCGGCGACCGCCGCCTCGGTCATCAGCGGGTCCTGCACCTCGAGCGGCAGGCCGAAGACGCGGCCGGTCACCGACTGCGAGGTCATCGCGAACGTCATCGCCGTCGGCTTGCCGTCCGCGCCGAGCGCCGCCGAGAGGCGGTGCAGCGACTGCGGCCGGTAGAAGTCGTGCGTCATGTCGTCTTCGCGCGTCCAGAGCAGCTTCACCGGCCGATTGACGGCCTTCGAGATCTGCGCCGCCTGGATGATGTAGTCGATGTCGATGCGCCGGCCGAAGCCGCCACCGAGGAAGGTCGTTCGCAGCGGTGACGTCTTCGGGCTTGACGTCGAGGACCTTGGCGACCACCGTCTGGCTCGCGTCCTGCCACTGCGTCGGCCCGATGAGGTCGACCTTGCCGTCATGGTAGTGGGCGGTGAAGTTCATCGGCTCGAGCGGCGAGTGCGAGAGCAGCGGCTGGGTGTATTCGGCCTTCACCGTCTTGGCCGCGCCCTTGATCGCCGCGTCGGCGTCGCCGGTCGCCTTGAGCGGCAGCATCTTGTCGCTCGCCGCGCCGGCGCGGATGCCTTCGAGCATCGTCTTGTCGGAGAGCGCGGCGCCCGCGCCTTCGTCCCAGACGATGTTCAGGCCCTCGCGCGCCTTCTTCGCGTGCCACCAGGTGTCGGCGACGACGGCGATGCCGTCGGGGATCTGCACGACGTCGATCACGCCGGGCATCGACTTGGCCTTGCTGGCGTCGAAGCTCTTCACGGTGCCGCCGATCACGGGGCACTGCTCGAGCGAGGCGTAGACCATTCCCGGCAGCCTGACGTCGATGCCGTACTCGGCCGTGCCGTTGACCTTGGCCGGCGTGTCGAGGCGCTTGGTGCGCTTGCCGAGGAGCGTGAAGTCCTTCGGGTCCTTGAGCGCCACCTTCTCGGGCAACGGCAGTTTCGACGCCGCGGCCGCGAGCGAGCCGTAGGTCGCCTTCTTGCCGTTCGGCCCGAGCACCATGCCGTCTTCGGCACGCAAGGTCGAGCGGTCGACCTGCCACTTGTCGGCCGCGGCCGTGATCAGCATCTCGCGCACTTGCGCGCCGGCGATGCGCAGCTTCTCCCAGCCGTCGCGGACCGAGGTCGAGCCGCCGGTGAGCTGCGGCCCGCCGAGCAAGGCGTTGCCGTAGAGCTTGACGTTCGGCGGCGCGATCGCGACCTTGACCTTGCGGATGTCGACGTTCAGCTCCTCGGCGATCAGCATCGGCATCGAGGTGTAGACGCCCTGGCCCATCTCGGAGCGCGCCGAGAGCAGGGTGATGGTGTTGTCGTCGGCGATGTGGACCCAGGCGTTCGGCGTGTAGAGCGTGCCCGCGGCGAGCGCCTCGCCGATCGAGCCGGGCAGGGCGACGCCGAGCATCAGGCCGCGTGCCGGAGACGGCCGAGGCCTGCAGGAAACCGCGCCGCGAGACCTCTGTACGAATGGTGGTGGTCATGGCGTTCCCCTCAGGCTTGGCGCATTTCTGCGGCCGCGGTCTTGATCGCCGCCTTGATGCGGCCGTAGGTGCCACAGCGGCAGATGTTGCCGCTCATGGCGGCGTCGATGTCGGCGTCGCTCGGGTTCTTGTTGCTCGCGAGCAGCGCCGCCGCGCTCATCAGCTGGCCCGACTGACAGTAGCCGCACTGCGGCACGTCGTGGGCGATCCAGGCCTTCTGCAGCGGATGGCTGTTGTTGCGCGACAGGCTCTCGATGGTCGAGACCTTCTTGCCGGCAACCGCCGAGAGCGGCGTCTGGCAAGAGCGCACCGGCGTGCCGTCCACATGCACCGTGCACGCGCCGCAGAGTGCCGCGCCGCAACCGAACTTGGTGCCGGTGAGACCGACCTCGTCGCGGATGACCCAGAGCAGTGGCGTGTCGCTTTCGGCGCGGGCGTCGACTGTCTTGCCGTTGATGGTGAAACGGGTCGTCATGGGTTGTCTCCCGGTGGGTTGTTTCGTTTGCGCCTGGCGGCGCACGAAGCTTATGCAGCAGGCCGAATCGTAGGCCGCACCACCGAGGGGAAACCGAGGGTGAACCCTCAGATGGATTTCTCGCCTGCCGAGGGCGCGATCGCCTCGCGCAGCGCCGCCAGGAGCGCATCGGGCGCTTCGCCCATCAACGCATGCCCGGCATCGAGGACGACGGTTCGCGCGCGCAGCGCGGCGGCGAGCGACGCGGTCTGCTTCGGGACCGTCATCTGGTCGCCGCGCGCCGAGGACGAGCGTCGTCGGGCACGTCACCCGCGCCGCCGCATCGAGGCCGCCGGCGTAGCGATCGCAGACCTCGAAGTCGTTGAGGAACAGGTTGACGTCGGCGCTGCCGGCCTGGACGCGCCGCATCAGCGCCCGGTCGGCGCCGTGCAGCCAGGTGCCGGGCCCGGGATACGAGGGCTTGGCGGCGATCGTCGCGTGCGAGAAGGCGTTGACGCTGTCGATCGCCGCCAGCGGATCGACCCGCGCGGCGTCGAGCAGCGCCGCCGAGACCTTCATCGGATACGCGGTGCCGACCATGACCAGATGCGAGACGCGATCGGGCGCACGCGCCGCTGCCTCGAGCGCGATCAGCGAGCCCATGCTGTGGCCGACCAGCGCGGCGCGGTCGACGCGCGCGGCGTCGAGCAGCGCGATCAGCCAGTCGGCGAGCGCCTCGACGCTCGCCAGCGGCGGGCCGAGGCTGCGCGCGTGGCCGGGCAGGTCGGGCGCGAGCACCGCGTGGCCGTGGTGCGCGAACCAGCGCGCCGCCAGCGTCCAGACGCTGTGGTCGTTGAGCGCGCCGTGCAGGAAGACGATGCACGGCTGCGCCGGGTCGAAGGTCTTGCCGCCGGTGTAGGCGTAGGCGACGCGCGCGCCGGCCGGCATCGCGACGTCGCACTTCACGGCCGGGTCGCTCCGGCGCCGGCCTTCGACGCCAGCCTTCAGCGCGCGCTTCAGGTCGTCGATCAGGTCGTCGGCGTCTTCGAGGCCGATCGAGAGGCGGATCGTCCCCGGGCCGATGCCGGCGCGGACCAGCGCCGCGTCGTCCATCCGGAAGTGCGTCGTCGACGCCGGATGGATGACGAGCGAGCGGCAGTCGCCGACGTTGGCGAGGTGCGAGAACAGCTTCAGCGCCTCGATGAAGGCGCGGCCTTGCTCGCGCGAGCCGCGCAGGTCGAAGCTGAACACCGAGCCGCAGCCGCGCGGCAAGAGGCGCTTGGCGAGCGCGTGGTCGGGATGGCTCTCGAGCTCGGGATAGCCGACGCGCTCGACCTGCTCGTGGCCGGCGAGGAAGGCGACGACCTTCCTCGTGTTCTCGACGTGGCGCGCCATCCGCAGCGGCAGCGTCTCGATTCCCTGCAGGATCAGCCAGGCGGTGTGCGGGCTCATGCTCGCGCCGAAGTCGCGCAGGCCCTCGCGCCGGGCGCGCAGCAGGAACGCGCCGACGGTGCTCTCCTCGCTGAAGACCATGCCGTGGAAGCCTTCGTAGGCGCGCGTCAGCTCGGCGAAGCGGCCGGTCGCCGCGGTCGCCCGGTCCCAGTCGAAGCGGCCGCTGTCGACCAGGACGCCGCCGATCACGGTGCCGTGGCCGGAGAGGAACTTGGTCGCCGAGTGGTAGAGCAGGTCGGCGCCGTGCTCGAACGGCCGCATCAGCCAGGGCGTCGTGAAGGTCGAGTCGACCAGCAGCGGCAGGTGCTGGTCGTGGGCGAGGGCGGCGACGGTCGGGATGTCGAGCACGTCGAGGCCGGGATTGCCGAGCGTCTCGCCGAACAGCAGCTTGGTCTCGGGCCGGATCGCGGCGCGCCAGGCGTCGACGTCGCCGGGCTCGACGAAGGTCGTGGCGATGCCGAAGCGCGACAGCGTGTAGTGGAGCAGGTTGTGCGAGCCGCCGTAGAGCGCGCTCGAGGCGACGATGTGCGAGCCGGCGCCGGCGATGGTCGCGATCGCCAGGTGCAGCGCGGCCTGGCCGCTCGCCGTGGCGATCGCGCCGCTGCCGCCCTCGAGCGCGGCGACGCGCTCCTCGAGGACGGCGTTGGTCGGGTTCGAGATCCGGCTGTAGACGTGGCCGGAGCGCTCCATGTTGAAGAGCGACGCGGCGTGCTCGCTCGACTCGAAAACGAACGAGGTGGTGAGGTGGATCGGCGACGGCGCGGGCGCCGGTGGCGGGGTCGGGCGCGGCGCCGGCGTGCAGGGCCAGGGTGTCGAAGCCGGGGTTCGCGTAGCCGGGCATGTGTATTCCCTCTTTCGCGAACGATTGTGGGCTATATTGAGTCGCAGACGCCTCGGGCGGCCCCGGCGCAGGACCGTCTCGTCACCTCAGCTCGATTGGAGACGACCATGAAAGTCAGCGACATCTTGCGCGTCAAGGGCGGCACGCTCTTCACCGTGGCACCGCACGAGCCGCTCTCGTCGGCGCTCAACGTCATGTCCCAGCACGACATCGGCTCGCTCGTCGTCATGGACCACGGCGAGCTGGTCGGCATGCTCACCTTCCGCGAGGTGATCCAGGCGGTCGTCAACAACGGCGGCGCGCTCGGCACGACCCGCGTCCAGAGCGTCATGGACGACGCGCCGCTCACCTGCACGCCGGCCACCGAGCTCGACGAGGTGCGGCGCATGATGCTCGGCCGGCACGCCCGCTACATGCCGGTGCTGAGCGAGAAGACGCTGATGGGCGTGGTCTCGTTCTACGACGTCGCCAAGGCGGTCGTCGACAGCCAGGACTTCGAGAACCGCATGCTCAAGGCCTACATCCGCGACTGGCCGGTCGAGAGCCGCGACGAGTTGCCGTCGTCGAACCCCAACTGACAGGCGCCGACCGCTGAGATGTCCGGGAGCACGCTCGGCACGCTGTTTCGCGTCACCAATTTCGGCGAGAGCCACGGCCCGGCGATCGGCTGCGTCGTCGACGGCTGCCCGCCCGGAATGGCGCTCTCCGAGGCCGACATCCAGCCCGAGCTCGACCGGCGCCGTCCTGGCACGTCGCGCCATGTCACCCAGCGCCAGGAGGCCGACAAGGTCGAGATCCTCTCGGGCGTGTTCGAGGGCAGGACCACCGGAACGCCGATCGCGCTGCTGATCCGCAACACCGACCAGCGCAGCAAGGACTACGCGAACCTGCTCGACACCTTCCGTCCCGGCCACGCCGACTACACCTATCACCACAAGTACGGCCTGCGTGACCCGCGCGGCGGCGGCCGCGCCTCGGCCCGGCTGACGGCGCCTTCGGTCGGCGCCGCGGCGATCGCGCGCAAGTGGCTGCGCGAGCACTGCGGCACGACCTTCTTCGCGCACCTGACGCAGATCGGCACGATCGCGATTCCGTTCGAGGGCCTCGAGCACGTCGCCGAACAATCCGTTCTTCGCCGCCAATGCGAGCGACATCGCCCGGCTCGAGGCCTACATGGACCAGCTGCAGGAAGGACGGCGACAGCTGCGGCGCGCGCATCGACGTCGTCGCGCAGCGGCGTCCCGGTCGGTCTCGGCGAGCCGCTCTACGACAAGCTCGACGCCGACATCGCCCACGCGATGATGGGGATCAACGCCGTCAAGGGGGTCGAGATCGGCGCCGGCTTCAAGGTGGTCGAGCAACGCGGCACGACCCATGGCGACGAGCTCACGCCCGCGGGCTTCGCCAGCAACAACGCCGGCGGCGTCCTCGGCGGCATTTCGACCGGCCAGGACCTCACCGTCTCGCTGGCGATCAAGCCGACCAGCTCGATCCGCACGGCGCGGCGCTCGATCGACCTCGAAGGCAAGGCGACGACGGTCGAGACGCTCGGCCGTCACGATCCCTGCGTCGGCATCCGCGCTGCGCCGATCGCCGAGGCGATGCTGGCGCTGGTCGTGATGGACCATGTCCTGCGCCATCGGGCGCAGTGTGGCGATGTCCGCGTCGTGCCGCCACCGATACCGGCCCAGGCTCCCTGACGAGGCACCAGGCGCGCCGGGCGGACGCGCCAGGCGAAAGACCACGGGCGCAGAGCCATAGCCGAACGCGCGCCGGACCACGCCGACCGCGAGCGCTCGGCCCTTTGCCATCGTTCGAAGCAGGGGCGCCATCATCGGCCAGCCGTTCGAACAAATGTAGGATGTCCGATCGGTGGAAGGGGACGACGGGCCAGCTGCGCGGCGTCGCCCGTTTCGATGAATACCCTCCGACTCCAGCTCCGCTTCCTCCTCCCCCTGACGCTCGCTCTCGGCATTGCAGCCTGGCTCGCGCTGCCGGTGATGGACCGTCTCACGTTGCGCTGGTTCTCGCGCGATCTCACCATGCGCGCCGAGCTCATCACCAACGCCTTGTCGGACTCGATCGCCGATTCGATCGACGATCCCGAGGGCCGGCGGCTGATGGCGCTCTTCAACCGCGCTGCCAAGGCCGAGCGTCTGCTGGCGATCGGCCTGTGCGCGCGCGACGACAAGCTCGTGCAACACACCGACAACTATCCGGCGGACCTCGGCTGCGCCGAAGCGCGCAGCGTTGCCGGGCAGCGGTCGCCGGTGATTCGCATCGCCGGCGGGCCGGTTCATGTCGGCATTCACGAGGTGATGAGCGAGGCCGGGCCGGTGGCGGATCTGGTGGTGCTGCAGGATTTCAGCTTCATCGCCAAGCGCAGCGAGGACACCCAGAAGTACCTCGTCATCCTGATTGCGGCACTCGGCGCCGTGATCGCCCTCATTACGGTCGTCGTCGCCCAGCTCAGCTGGCGCGGTTGGGTCTCCGGCGCGCGCGCGCTGCTGCGCGGAGAGGGGCTGATCCGGCCGATCACACCGCCAGGCGAGCTCGCGCCCTTTGCCGCTGACCTGCGCCTGAGGCTGCGCGACCTCGAGGACGAATACCGTCGATCGCTCGGCCCGGACACGCTCTGGAACGCCGACCGGCTGCGCTCGTTGCTCGGCACGCAACTGCGCGGCGACGAAGTCATCGTCGTTTCGAACCGCGAGCCCTACATCCACGAAAGCGCCGCCGGGGGGGACATCGTCGTCAGGCGCCCGGCGAGCGGTCTGGTGACGGCGATCGAGCCTGTCATGCGTGCCTGCTCCGGGCACATGGATCGCGCACGGCAGCGGCAACGCGGATCGCAGCGTCGTCGACGCGCACGACCGGATCCTGGTGCCGCCGGGCGAAGACGACTACGTGCTGCGCCGGGTCTGGCTCTCCGCGGAGGAGGAGCAGGGCTACTACTACGGCTTCGCCAACGAGGGCATGTGGCCGCTCTGCCATGTCGCCCACGTTCGACCGGTGTTTCGCGAGCCGGATTGGGAGGCCTATCGCAAGGTCAATCAGCGTTTCGCCGACGCGGTCGTCGCCGAAGCCCGCAGCGAGGATCCGATCGTCCTCGTCCAGGACTACCACTTCGCGCTGCTGCCGGCGATGGTCAAGGCGCGTCTGCCGTCGGCGACCATCATCACCTTCTGGCACATCCCCTGGCCGAACCCCGAGTCGTTCGGCATCTGTCCGTGGCGGGTCGAGCTGCTGCAAGGCCTGCTCGGCAGCACAATCCTGGGGTTCCACACGCGATTTCACTGCAAGAACTTTCTCGAGACCGTGGACCGCTACCTCGAAGCGCGCATCGAGCACGAACACTCGACGATCGCCTTCCACGACTCCGAGACTCTGGTCGAGAGCTATCCGATCTCGATCGAATGGCCGACGCGCAGACCGAGGCGACATGGCCGCCGGTCGAGCGCTGTCGGGCCAACGTCTTGGCCAGCGCCGGTCTTCCGGCCGGGCAGCGCCTGGCTGTCGGCGTCGACCGGTTCGACTACACCAAGGGCATCCTCGAACGGCTGCACGCCATCGAGCGGATGCTCGAGAAGTACCCGCAGTGGGTCGGCAACTTCACCTTCATGCAGGTTGCCGCGCCGACGCGGAGCTCGCTCGAGGAATACCGGCTATTCCGGGAGCGCATCGAGTCCGTGTGTACGCGCATCAACGAACGCTTCGGGCGCGGCGGGCCGCCGCCGGTGATCCTGCGCGCGCAGCACCACGACCAGGAGGCGCTGATCCAGATCTATCGCGCTGCCGACGCGTGTCTCGTGACCAGCCTGCACGACGGCATGAACCTCGTCTGCAAGGAGTTCGTCGCGACGCGCAACGACGAGCAAGGCGTGCTCATCCTGAGCCGCTTCGCCGGTGCCGCGCGCGAGCTCACCGAAGCGCTCATCGTCAATCCCTACCACGTCGAGGAGTGCGCCGATGCGCTGCACCAGGCGCTGACCATGCCTGCCGCCGAGCAGCGCGAGCGGATGGCGAGCCTGCGACTCACCGTGCGCCAGTACAACGTCTATCGCTGGGCGGGACGAATGCTGATCGACGCCGGTCGCCTGCGGCAGCGCCAGCGCATCGAGGCCCGCGTCCTGCGGCACAGCACGGGATGACGGCGGTGCCGCGAGTCCCGCGCAGTGCGACGCGCGCCGTCTCGCTCTGCTCAGGTAGGAGACGAGAGCGACTGCATCCGGCGCAGCACGAGCAGCAGCTCGGAGGCGCCGTCGAGGAAAAACATCGCCTGCGACGTCGGATCGTCGCGGCCGATGCGAATCGTCAGCCACGGCGGCACGGCTCGGCGAAAGACCGCCTCGTCGTTGACGTCGTCGCCGACAAAGAAGGCGGCGCCCGCCGCGCAGCGCTGGACGAGCGCCGCCAAGGCGTCGCCCTTGTCCGGCACGCCGCGGGCGACGACGTTGACCACGCACTTGCCGCCGAAGCGGCCGAGCGCCGGCGCGAGGTCGCCGAGCAGCGCCGTCGATCGTCGCCAGCGCGACCGCGCCGTCGGCGGCGAGCCGAAAGTGGAAGGCGAGCGAATACTGCTTGTCCTCGACTGACGACACCTGCCTGGGCCAGCGCGCGAGCCTCGGCGACGAGGCGATGGCGCAGCGCATCGAGCGCTTGCGCCGCGTCGTCGGGCAGCCGGCTCGACGCGTCCTCGGCGCCGTGGTTGCCGACGACGAAGCGGGGCTCGAAGGCGAGCCGGGCGCGCACGTCGGCGACCCGGCGGCCGGTGATCACGGCAACCGGATGAAGCTGCGCGAGCTCGCGCCAGGCAACGCGAAACCTCCGCCGGCACGCTGGCGTCATCGGGCCGGTCGACGATCGGCGCGAGCGTGCCGTCGAAGTCGAAAGCGAGCAGCGGCCGGAGCCGCATGACAGCGTCGAGCGCAGCCTCGCCGCGCGGCGTGAAAAGATGTTCCATGCGAACCAAGTGCGCCTTAGCCTGCGTCGCTGGCTTCCGGTCCCGGCGGCGCGCAGCCCGATCGATCGATTGTTCCCCATGCAGCCCCTGCGATGCCAACGACCCGTGATCCTGCCAGCCTGAATGTGGGCTTGATCGGCAATTGCGCCATCAGTGCCCTGGTCGACAGGCGCGGCGCGATCGTCTGGTGCTGCATGCCGCGCTTCGACGGCGACCCGATCTTCCACGCCCTGCTCGACAGCGCTGACGGCCTGCCCGAGGAGGCGGTCCTGAGCGTCGAGCTCGAGGGCTTCGCGCGCTCGGAGCAGGCCTACGACCCAGGCACGGCGATCCTGCACACGCGCCTCTACGACCACGCCGGCGAGGGCGTCGAGATCGTCGACTTCTGTCCCGCGCTTCTTCAACCGTGACCGGCCGTTCCGCCCGGCCCAGCTGGTGCGCCGGGTGCGCCCGCTGGTCGGCCATCCGCGCGTGCGCTTCGTCGTGCGGCCGCGCGGCGAATGGGGAGCGGCGAAGCCGGAGATCACGCGCGGCAGCAACCACCTGCGCTTCCTCCTGCCCTCGGGCGACCTTGCGGCTCAACACCAATGCGCCGCTCACCTACGTGCTCGACTCGACCTGGATGTCGCTGCACAGCCCGGTGAGCCTGATGCTTGGCCCGGACGAGACGCTCTCGGCGGGAATCGAGGAGACGGCGCGCGACTTCGAGGAGCAGACGCAGCTCTACTGGCGCCGCTGGACGCGCCGGCTGGCCTTGCCGCTCGAGTGGCAGGACGCCGTCATCCGCGCCGCCATCACCCTGAAGATGTGCCAGTTCGAGGAGACCGGCGCCATCGTCGCCGCGATGACCACGAGCATTCCCGAGGCGCCGAATACCGAGCGCAACTGGGACTACCGCTACTGCTGGCTGCGCGACGCCTTCTTCGTCGTGCGCGCGCTGAACAGCCTGTCCGAAGTCGGCACGATGGAGGACTACCTGCGCTGGCTGAACGACGTCGTGCGCGGCGCGCGCGGCGGCCACGTTCAGCCGCTCTTCGGCATCGGCCTCGAGCAGAAACTCACCGAGACACGTGGTGCCGTCGCTCTCCGGCTACCGCGGCATGGCGCCGGTGCGCATCGGCAACCAGGCGTTCGAGCACGTCCAGCACGACGTCTACGGCAACATCGTTCTCGGCGCAGCGCAGGCTTTCTTCGACCATCGCCTGTTCCGGCGCGCCGACGCGCGCGATTTCGCCGAGCTCGAGGGCATGGGCGAGCAGGCCTGGCGCCTGCACGACCAGCCCGACGCCGGCATGTGGGAGCTGCGCACCCGCGCCCGCGTCCACACCTCGTCGTCGCTGATGTGCTGGGCCGCGTGCGATCGTCTCGCCAAGATCGCCGCGGTCTTCGCGCAAGGACGATCGCCAGGCTCTCTGGAGGAGCCGCGCCGACCAGATCCGCGCCACCATCCTCGCTCGGGCATGGAGCGAGAAGCGCCAGGCGTTCGCGGAGAGCTTCGGCGGCAGCGAGCTCGACGCCAGCGTGCTGCTGATGGCCGAGGTCGGCTTCATCGAGCCGCGCGACCCGCGCTTCGTCAAGACCATCGAGGCGCTCGAGGCGACCGCTTTGCGACGGCCCGTTCATGCGCCGCTACGAGGCGCCCGACGATTTCGGCAAGCCCGAGACGGCGTTCAACGTCTGCTCGTTCTGGCGCATCGATGCGCTCGCGCGCGTCGGCCGTGCCGACGAGGCGCGCGAGATCTTCGAGGCGCTGCTGGCGCGCCGCAACCACGTCGGCCTGCTCTCCGAGGACCTGCACGTCGCCAGCGGCGAGCTGTGGGGCAACTTCCCGCAGACCTATTCGATGGTCGGCATCATCAACGGCGCGGTCCGCCTGTCGCAGCCCTGGGACTCGCGGGTATGAGCGCCGCTGCGCCCGCCAGCGGTGGCCGCCTTCTACCCGCGCCTTCTCGGCGACATCGGCGGAACGCACGCCCGCCTCGCCTGGGCGGAGTCGCCGGGCGAAGCGCTCGGCCGCGTCGCCGGGTACGACTGCGACGCGCATGCCAGCCTCGAGGCGGTCGTCGGCGCGCTATCTCGCCGAGCAGCAGCTGCCTTCGCCGCGCGCCGTCGCGATCGGCATCGCCACGTCGGTTCTCGGCGACGAGGTGGCGATGACCAACCGGCCATGGCGCTTCTCGATCGCCGGTCTGCGACGCCGCTGGGGCGTCGACCGTCTCCTCGTCCTGAACGACTTCGCCGCCCTCGCGCACGGACTGCCGGGCGCGAGCGCGGACGAGCTGCGGACCGTGGGCGGCGGCAGCGCCCTCGAGGGCGAGCCGATGGCGCTGCTCGGTCCGGGCACCGGGCTTGGCGTTGCGGGCCTGCTCAGCACGCCGGCCGGGCCGGTGCCGATCGCGGGCGAGGGCGGCCACGCGACGCTGGCGCCCGCCGACGCCGGCGAGGAGCGGGTCCTGAGCTGGCTGCGCGACGAGTTCGGCCACGTGTCGGCCGAGCGCGTCCTCTCCGGCGCGGGGCTCGTCAACCTGCACCGCGCCGCTTGCGTCCTCGCCGGTCGAACGCGCGAGGACCTGAGCGCGGCCGCGATCACCGCGCGCGCCGTTGCCGGCAGCGACGCCGCCTGCGTCGAGACGGCCGAGCTCTTTCTCGCGTTCCTCGGCGGTTTCGCCGGCAACCTCGCGCTGACCCTCGGCGCCCGCGGCGGCGTCTTCATCGCCGGCGGCATCGTGCCGCGCCTGCTCGAGTTGATCGACCGCTCGTCGTTCCGTCATCGCTTCGAGGACAAGGGACGGTTCCGGCCCTACCTCGAGGCGATCGCGACGCGGGTCGTCCTCGACACGACAACGATGGCGCTGCGCGGCGCCGACGCCGCGCTCGATGCATCTGCCGGCGCCTCGGCGTCCGGTCAGCTGGACGCTCACGCCCCTTGAGCGCGCGCCGGTGCGGCGTCGAGACCGACGGTGGTGCCGTTCGCCGCCGTCTCGTTCGCCTACTTCGCCTACGCCGGCCTGATCGGCACCTACGGTCCGCTCTGGTTCCAGAGCCTCGGCTACTCGACCTTCGCGATCGGCGTGCTGACCTCGCTCCAGAGCGGCACACGCTTGTTCAGCCCGTATGCCTGGGGCTGGCTCGCCGACCACACCGGCCAGCGCGAGCGGCTGCTGTGCCTGGCCGCCGGCGGCGCGCTGATCGCCTCGGTCGGCTACTTCCTGCCGCTGACTACGCCTGGATCGCCGGCGTGACGGTCGTCCTCTTCATCTGCACCGCCGGTGTGATCCCGATCAGCGAGGCGACACTGGCCCATCGCGTCAGCAGCGGCGGCAACCTCGACGTCGCCCGCTACGGGCGCGTCCGCATGTGGGGCTCGGTCGGTTTCGTCGGCGCAGCGACGGCGTGCGGCTTCATCCTGCAGGCGGCCGGAACCGGTCGCTTTCCGTTCCTCGTCTTCGCCCTGCTCGCGTTGCTCGTCGGCGCCTGCTGGCGCCTGCCGGCGTCGGGCGAGCCGACGCATCCCCATGCCGCCGCCGGCGGCGCGCTGTCGGTCTTGCGCCAGCCGGTCGTCGCCTGGTTCTTCGCCGGCGTCTTCCTCACCGTGCTCGCGCACACCAGCCTCTACGCCTTCTATTCGCTCTACCTCGCCTCGCTCGGCTACGGCAAGGGTGAGATCGGCCTGTTCTGGGCGGTCGGCCTCGTCGCCGAGGTGATCTGGTTCTACGCCCAGGGCCGCTGGGTGCACCGCTTGTCGATGCACGGCTGGCTGGTCGCCGCGGCGCTCGCGTCGGCGCTGCGCTTCGCGTTGATCGCCGCGTTCGGCGCCTCGGTCGCGATCCTCGTCGTCGCCCAGTGCCTGCACGCGCTCAGCTTCGCCGCCCAGCACTCGGCCTGCATCGCCGTCATCACGCGCTACTTCCCCGGGCGGCTGCGCGGCCGCGGCCAGGCGCTCTACACCGTGCTCGGCTACGGCGCCTCGGGAGTCGTCGGCGGCGTCGTGGGCGGGGCGATGAGCGAGAGCTTCGGCTTCGCCGTCCGTGTTCTGGGCGGCGAGCGCTGCGGCGCTGGTCGCCGCGTGGTGCTGCATTCGGGCGCTGCGCGCCGAGGCTGCCTGCAGATGAGGCTGCCGCCCTTCGTCGCCGGCGACTGCAGCTCGCGCCCGCTGATCTGCAGCACGTCGCACCGCGCCGGGCGTCCGCCGGGCCGGGTCCTACACTCGCGGCCATGAAAAATTCGACCGATCGTCCGGCCGACGCCCACAAGGCGAAGCGCCGGATCTGGGCAGGAGGGATCGTGGCCACGCTCGTCGTCGCGACGTTCGTCGGCGGCGCCGTCTGGAAGGTCACGCGCCGCGGCCGAGGCAAAGGAACGAGAGAAGCAGGCCGTCGCGCTCGAATTCATCGCTGCCGAGGTCGCCCGGCCGGCGATGGCCCGGATGCCGCTCACGGTCGAGTTCTCGGGCCCGCTGGTCGCGCCGCGCACGGCGGTCGTGCGAGCCAAGGCGGCGGGAACGCTGCTGTCGCTCAACGTCGCCGAAGGCAGCCGGGTCAAGGCCGGCCAGGTGATCGGCGCGATCGATCTCGCCGACCTGCAGAGCCGCGCCGCCGACCGCGCCGCGCTGGTCGAGTCGGCGCAGGCCAACCTGATCGAGGCCGAGCGCCAGAACACCGCCAACGTCGGCCTGGCGGCACAGAATTTCATCTCGCCGACGGCGCTGCAGACCTCGCAGGCGCGCCTCGACGCGGCGCGGGCGCAGCTCAAGTCGGCGCAGGCGCAGCTGGCGTCGTCGCGGGTCGGCATCAGCGAGGCGACGCTGGCGGTGCCGATCTCCGGCATCGTCGGCAAGCGCCACGTCGTCCCGGGCGAGAAGGTGAGCGCCGAGCAGCAGATCGTCACCGTCGTCGACCTGGCGACGCTCGAGCTCGCCGGCTCGGTCGGCACGCACGAGATCTCGCTGCTCGCGCCGGGCCAGTCGGCGGCGATCCGGATCGAGGGGCAGACCGAAGACGTCGCCGGCCGGATCGACCGGATCGCGCCGGCGGCCGAGGCGGGAACGCGGGCGATCGGCGTCGTCGTCGTCCTCGACAACAAGGGCGAGCGCTTTCGCGCCGGCCAGTACGCGCAGGCCCGGGTCGAGCTCGCCGACGACAGCGAGCGGCTGACCGTGCCGCTCGCCGCCGTCGGCCAGTCGTCGGGCCAGGACTTCGTCTGGGCGATCGAGAAGGGCGCGCTGGTACGGCGAATCATCGTCACCGGCCGGCGCAATGCCGCGAGCGGCCGGATCGAGGTGATCAAGGGCCTCGCGCCGGATGCGCAGATCCTGGCGGTGCGCTTCGACAACCTCAAGGAAGGCGCGCCGGCCAAGGTCGTCGCCCAGCGCAACGCGCTCGACGCGTCGTCGTCGGCGCCGGCGGCGTCGTCGCCCTCGGCATCGGCCTCGTCGACGCCGACGATGCCGCGCTCCTGAGCGCGCGCCAGGCTTCGCCATGTGGTTCACCCGCGTCTCGATCAACAACCCCGTCTTCGCGACCATGGTCATGGCCGCGCTGTGCGTGCTCGGCCTGTTCTCGTACAGCCAGCTGCGCGTCGAGCGGCTGCCCGACATCACGCCGCCGATCGTCTTCGTCGCCGTCGCCTATCCGGGCGCTTCGCCCGAGGCGGTCGAGACCGAGCTGACGCGGCCGATCGAGCTGTCGCTGAACGGCATCGCCGGCGTGCGCATGATCCGCTCGAACAGCCTCGAAGGGCGCAGCGAGACGGTGGTCGAGTTCCAGGTCTCGGCCGACATGAACCGCGCCGTCCAGGACGTGCGCGACAAGGTCGCCGCGGTCCAGCCGAACTTTCCGCGCGACGCCAAGCAGCCGTACGTCTCGCGCTTCGACGGCGACAACGCCCAGCCGACGGTCTACCTCTCGCTGCTCGGCCAGGAGCGCAGCTCGCGCGAGCTCTCGCTGCTCGCCGACCAGGTCGTTCGCAA
Source organism: uncultured beta proteobacterium (assembly GCA_963766315.1). Taxonomy (GTDB): domain Bacteria; phylum Pseudomonadota; class Gammaproteobacteria; order Burkholderiales; family Burkholderiaceae_C; genus Schlegelella_A. Next base: position 214,230 of record CAVXZM010000013.1, on the reverse strand, counting down.
GCGCCTCGAGCGCGCGACCGGCGTCGCCCGCGTCGACGTCGGTGGCATGACGATCCGCCAGGTGCGGATCGATCTCGATCCGCAGCGACTGCGCGCCCTGCAGCTGACGCCGGGCGACGTCTCGACCGCGCTGCAGCGCGCCAATGCCGACATGCCGGTGGGCCTGCTCACGCGGCATCCGTGAAGACGCGATCGTTCGTGTCGAGGGCAAGGTCAAGGACGCGAAGGAGTTCGCCAACGTCGTCGTCGCCAGTCGCAACGGCATCGTGATCCGCCTCGCCGACCTCGGCACGCTGGTCGAGCGCGAGCGCGAGCCCGACTCGATCTCGCGCGACGACGGCGTGCCGTCGATCTCGTTCCAGGTCTACAAGCAGCAGGACGCCAACATCGTCGAGACCGGCGAGGCGATCAAGGCCGCGGCCGAGGAGCTCCGCAAGACGCTGCCGCCCGGCGTCGAGCTGCGCCTGGTCTACGCCGACAGCGACTGGGTCGCGCGCTCGCTCTCGGGCGTGAAGAAGACGCTGATCGAAGGCGCGCTGCTGACGATCGCGATCGTCTTCCTGTTCCTGCACAGCTGGCGCAGCACGATCATCACCGGGCTGACGCTGCCGATCGCCGTGATCTCGGCGTTCATCGCCGTGTACCTGTTCGGCTTCACGCTCAACTTCATGACGATGATGGCGCTGTCGCTGTGCATCGGCCTCTGATCGACGACGCGATCGTCGTGCGCGAGAACATCGTCCGCCACATCCACCTCGGCAAGAACCACCGCGCCGCGTCGCTCGAGGGCACCGACGAGATCGGCCTGGCGGTGATGGCGACGACGCTGGCGATCTGCGCCGTGTTCGTGCCGGTCGCGTTCATGAAGGGGATCATCGGCAAGTTCTTCTTCCCGTTCGGCGTCACCGTCGCGGTCGCGGTGCTGGTCTCGCTGTTCGTCAGCTTCACGCTCGACCCGATGCTGTCGAGCATCTGGCGCGACCCGCCCGCCAACCGGTTGCTGCAGATGCCCGTGATCGGCCACCTGATGCGCGGCGACCGATCGCATGCTCGACGTCCTGCACGGCGTCTACGAGCGGCTGATCCACTGGATCTTCTCGGCGCGGCGCTACCGGTTGCTGGTGCCGCCGGTGCCGGCCTGGGGTCGCTCGTTCGACGCTTCCGGGCAGCGCGATCCGGGCTCGCCGCAAGCGCTGGCGCTTTGCGACGATCACGCCGCGCGCCGATCGTGCTGCTCGTCGGCGTCGCCAGCTTCGCCACGGCGATCGCGATCGCGCCGCTGGTCGGCACCGAGTTCATCCCGGAGAGCGACGACAGCTACATCCGCCTCAACGTCACGCTGCCGGTCGGCACCAGCCTCGGTCGCGGCAGCGACAAGCTGCGCCAGGTCGAGGACGCGATCCGGACGCTGCCCGAGATTCGCATGATCTCGACCTCGATCGGCGACACCGGCAACGGCAGCCGCAACTCGGCGCTGCTGTCGATCCAGCTGACCAAGCCGCACGAGCGCAAGCGCAACCAGCGCGAGGTCGAGAAGGCGATCCGCACGCTGCTGAAGCCGATCCCCGGCATCGAGGTGACGCTCGGCAACCAGCCGATCTTCGTCTCGCTGCTCGGCCCCGATCCCGAGGTGATCGATGCCGAGACGCTCAAGTTCGCCGAGAAGGTGTCGCACATCCGCGGCATCGCCGACCTGCAGACCTCGATCCAGCCCGGCATTCCGGCCTACGCGGTGCGCCTGAAGCCCGACGCCGATGCGCGAGCTCGGCCTGACGACGATGCAGCTCGCGACGAGCCTGCGCGCCTACGTCAACGGCGACGTCGCGACCTACTGGACCTCGCCCGACGGCGAGCAGGTCGACGTCGAGATCAGGCTGCCGCAGGTCTCGCGCGAGAACGTCGCCCAGCTCGACGACCTGCCCGTCGCCTACGCCAAGGACGGGACGCCGATCTCGCTCTCGCGCGTCGCCGACGTCGTGCCGGTCGTCAACCCGGTCGTCATCAAGCGCCAGGACCTGCAGCGGCGCCAGGCGGTCTACGCCAGCACCGAAGGGCGGCCGAGCGGCGACGTCGGCGCCGACGTGAAGAAGATCATCGACGAGACCCGGTTGCCGCCGGGCTACCGCTTCGACATGGGCGGGCAGACGCGCGACCAGCAGGAGGCGTTCGTCGGCGTCCTGTTCGCGCTCGCGGCGGCGGTGATCTTCATCTACATCGTCCTGGCGTCGCAGTTCTCGAGCTTCCTGCAGCCGCTGGCGATCATGGCCTCGCTGCCGCTGGCGCTGATCGGCGTGATGCTGGCGCTTCTGTCTGACGGGCTCGACGCTGAACCTGTTCTCGATGATCGGCCTGGTGATGCTGATGGGCCTGGTGACGAAGAACGCGATCCTGCTGGTCGACTTCGCCAACCATGGCCGGCGCGCCGGCGCTCTCGGTGCCCGAGGCGCTGCTCCAGGCCGGCCTGGTGCGGATGCGGCCGATCATCATGACCACCGCGGCGATGATCTTCGGCATGCTGCCGCTCGCGCTCGCGCTCGACGAGGGCGGCGAGATCCAGGCGCCGATGGGCCGCGCGATCATCGGCGGCGTGATCACGTCGACGCTGCTGACGCTGGTCGTCGTCCCGGTGCTCTACAGCTACCTGACGCGAGGCCGAGCGGCCGGCGAAGGCGCGACCGAGCCACGGCCGGCTTCGGGCGGGGCGATGCCGGCGCACATGCCGGCGTCGAAGGACTGAGCCGGCGCGCCCGCGCGCCGCGCCTACTGCGAGACCTGGATGACGTTGCGAACCACCGGGTAGATGTGGTTCTGCCAGCGCCGGCCGCTGAAGACGCCGTAGTGGCCGACGTTCGGCTGGACGTAATGGGTGCGCAAGTACGGGCGCAGCTTCGTCAGGTCTTGCGCGGCGAGCGTCTGGCCGATCGCGCAGATGTCGTCGCGCTCGCCTTCGACCGTCAGCAGCGCGGTGCGCCGGATCGCCAGCGGATCGATCTTTCGGCCGCGCAGCGTCAGCTTGCCGAGCGGCAGCGCGTATTCCTGGAACACGAGCCGCACGGTCTCGAGATAGAAGTCGGCCGAGAGGTCCGAGACCGCCATGTACTCGTTGTAGAAGTCGCGGATCGCCTTTGCCTCGGTCTCCTCGCCGGCGGCGACGTGAGCGTAGTACTTGCGGAACTGATCGACGTGGCGCTCGCTGTTCATGCTGATGAACGCGCTCAGTTGCAGGAACCCGGGATAGACGCGCCGGCCGGCGCCGCGCAGGCGCCACGGCACGCGGCCGATCAGGTTCTTCTCGAACCAGGCGATCGGCTTGCTCGTCGCGAGCTTGTTGACCGCCGTCGGGCCGATGCGGCAATCGATCGGACCAGCCATCAGCGTCAGGCTCGCCGGCTGCGCCGGGTGATCGTCCTCGGCCATCAGCGCCACCGCCGCGAGCGCGGCGACGCACGGCTGGCAGATCGCGACCACGTTCGCGCCGGGCCCGAGCGCCGTCGTGAAGTCGATGATGTGGTCGATGTACTCGTCGAGGCCGAACCGGCCGGCGCTCGTCGGAACGTCACGAACGTTGTGCCAGTCGGTGACGTAGACGTCGTGGTCGCGCAGCAGTGTGCGCACGGTGTCGCGCAACAAGGTCGCGAAGTGCCCCGACATCGGCGCGGCGACCAGGACCTTCGCCTGCTCGGGCGCGCCGACCTTGCGGAAGCGACGCAATGTCGCGAACGGCGTCGCCGCGGCGACCTCCTCGACGACCGGGTACTCGGTGCCGTCGGCGGCGACGCTGGCGATTCCCCAGTCGGGGCGCGCATGCGTGATCTCGCCGAGGGCGAGCGTTTGCCACGCCGCTGCGAGGCGCCGCGCCGCCTTGCCGCCTATGCCGAAGGCCGGCTCCATCAGGAACGGCACCGACGCCCGGCCGAAGGCGCGCAGCGGCCAAAGCGCGTCGGCCTGGGCCAGGAAGGCGTCGTACATCACGGCGCGAGCGGAAGCGGTTTCACCGAGGGTGTGCTTGAGCAACTTGCACGCCAGCGTGCTCGGACGCGCCCTTGGCATGTGCTTTGCGTTCCATCGTGCGTCCACTCGCACCTCGCCGATGCCTGCCGTTGCCGCCCCCAACCGAGCCAAGAAGGCAAGCCCCGCCGTTCGCGCCCGCCGGCCGGCCGCGAAAACGGCGCGGGCGACCCTGACGCTGTCGAGCAAGAACTATTCGTCGTGGTCGCTGCGCGGCTGGCTGATGGCGCGTTTCGCCGGTCTCGACTTCGCCGAGGTCATGGTCTCGCCCGACGACGCCGATGTGAGGAAGGAGTTGCTGCTCCTGGCGCCGTCGATCCGCGTGCCGTGCCTCTGCCACGAGGGCGCGACGGTCTGGAACACGCTGGCGATCGCCCAGTACCTGCACGAAATCCTGCCCGAGGCGCGGCTGGTGCCCGAGGACCGGATCGCCCGGGCGCACTGCCGCTCGGTGAGCGGCGAGATGAACTCGGGCTTCGCCAACCTGCGCGCCTCGCTGCCAATGAACCTGAAGGCGCACTTTCCGAAGCATCGCGTCTGGGGCGGCGCCAAGCCCGACATCGAGCGCATCGTCGAGATCTGGACCGATTGCCTTGCCACCTATGGCGGCCCGTTCCTGTTCGGCAAGCGCCGCGGCATGGCCGACGCGATGTTCGCCCCGGTCGTGACCCGCTTTCTCACCTACGACGTGCCGCTCGACGCCAAGTGCAAGGGCTACTGCGCGACCATCATGGCGCTGCCGGAGATGCGCGAATGGGTCGCGGCCGCCAAGGCCGAGCCCGACGACATCGCCGAGCTCGACATGGAGTTCTAGAGCCGGCGGGAAGGCGGCTTCAAGCTGCCTTCGCCTCTGCCGGCCAAGGAGCTGGGTCGGGCACCGCAGCCGGCGCCGGCATCTCGATCGTCGTGAAGTTCGCCGGGCCGACGACCTCGAGGTATTCCATGTCGGGCGAGTAGTCGTACAGGAAGTGAACGATGCCCGGTCGCTGGTGGACGCAGTCGCCGGCGGCCACCAGCGTCTCCTCGTCGCCGTACATGAAGCGCGCCCAGCCCTTCAGCATCAGCACGATGTGGAACTGGGCCTCGTGACGGTGCCAGCCGGTGCCCTTTTCCGGTGCCATGTTGGCCTTGACGAGCTGGGCAATGACCTTGCCGTGGGTCGCCTTCTCGACGCCGAGGTCCTTGTAGAGGAAGAAATCGCGCAGGCCGTCGCTGCGCCACGGTGTGTCGGCGGGCGAGACGTGGCTGAAGTCGGTCGTGGATTCGGCGGTGTCCGGCATGGCGGCGGCGACGAGTGGCAATGCGCGGCGCCGCACGCATAAGCCGTTCCACCATCGCGGCGCGTCGCCGCGGCGCGCCTCAGTCTTCGTAGCTCGCCAGCGGCGGGCATGAGCACGAGAGGTTGCGGTCGCCCCAGACGTTGTCGACCCGGCCTACCGGCGACCAGTACTTCGCGCCGCGCAAGCTCGCCGTCGGGTAGGCGGCGTCCTCTCGCGAGTAGGGATGCGGCCAGTCCGCCTTCAGCAGCGCCGCGGCGGTGTGGGGCGCTGCCTTCAGCGGGTTGTCGCCGCGCGGCCAGGTGCCCGACTCGACCTTGGCGATCTCGCCGCGGATCGCGATCATCGCGTCGCAGAAGCGGTCGAGTTCGGCGAGCGATTCGCTTTCGGTCGGCTCGACCATCAGCGTTCCCGGTACCGGGAAGCTCAGCGTCGGCGCGTGGAAGGCGTAGTCGATCAGGCGCTTGGCGACGTCCTCGGCGCTGACGCCTTCGGCGCCGCCGGTCGATTCTTTGAGCGGTCGCAGGTCGAGGATGCACTCGTGGGCGACGCCGCCGCCCTTGATGCCGCCGACGTTGCCACTGAAGTGGATGTCGTAGTAATCGGCGAGGCGCGCGGCGATGTAGTTGGCGCTGAGGATCGCCGTCTCGGTCGCCCGGCGCAGACCGGCGCTGCCCATCATCCGCATGTACATCCAGCTGATCGGCAACACCGCGGCGTTGCCAAGCGGCGCCGCCGACACCGCACCGACGCCGCCTTCCGCCGCGACGGCGACACCGCCGCTCGCGTGCCCGGGCAGGAACGGCACCAGGTCGGCGACGACACAGACCGGGCCGACGCCGGGCCCGCCGCCGCCGTGCGGAATGCAGAAGGTCTTGTGCAGGTTGAGGTGGCTGACGTCGCCGCCGAACTCGCCCGGCGCGGCGACGCCGACGAGCGCGTTCATGTTGGCGCCGTCGACATAGACCCGCCCGCCATGGCGATGGACGATCTCGCACAGCTCGCGGACGCGCCGCTCGAACACGCCGTAGGTCGAGGGGTAGGTGATCATCACGCACGCCAGCCGGTCGGCGTGCTGCTTGCACTTCGCCTCGAGGTCGGCGAGGTCGACGTTGCCGTCGGCGTCGCACTTCGTCACCACCACCTGAAGGCCGGCCATCTGCGCGCTGGCGGGATTGGTGCCGTGCGCAGACTCGGGAATGAGGCAGACGGTGCGGCCGGCCTCGCCGCGCGAGGCGTGCCAGGCGCGGATCGCCAGCAGCCCGGCGTACTCGCCCTGCGAGCCGGCGTTCGGCTGCAGGCTGACGCCCGAATAGCCGGTCGCCTCGCACAGCCATGATTCGAGCTGGCGGCGCAGCACGTCGTAGCCGGCGCGCTGGCCGGCGGGAGCGAACGGATGGATCTGCGCGAACTCCGGCCAGGTGATCGGGATCATCTCGCTGGTCGCATTCAGCTTCATCGTGCACGAGCCGAGCGGGATCATCGAGCGGTCGAGGGCGAGGTCCTTGTCGGCCAAGCCGCGCAGGTAGCGCAGCATCGCGGTCTCGCTGTGGTGCCGATTGAAGACCGGGTGGGTCAGGAACGGCGAGGCCCGGCGCAGGCCTTCCGGGACGAGGCTCGCGACGCCGCGCTCGAACGCGGCGACATCCGGTAGTGCTTGTCCGTCCTGCGCAAACACGCGCCAGAGCGCGACGAGGTCGTCGCGCGTTGTCGTCTCGTCGAGGGCGATGCCGAGCATCGTGTCGCCCCACTCGGGGTAGCGGCGCAGGTTCATGCCGGCGGCGACGGCGCGCTCGGCAAGGGCGCCGGTCGCGGCGCCAGTGTCGAGCGTGATCGTGTCGAAGGCGCTCTCGCCGCGCACCGTGAAGCCGAGCTTGCGCAGCCCGGCGGCCAGGACCGCGGTGTAGGCGGCGACCCGCTCGGCGATGCGCTTCAGCCCCGCCGGGCCGTGATAGACCGCGTACATGCTGGCGACCACTGCCGGCAGCACCTGCGCCGTGCAGATGTTGGAGGTCGCGCGCTCGCGCCGGATGTGCTGCTCGCGCGTCTGCAGGGCGAGGCGATAGGCGGTGTTGCCGTGGACGTCGATGCTGACGCCGACGAGCCGGCCGGGCAGGCCGCGCTTGTACTCGTCGCGGCAGGCAAGGTAGGCGGCGTGCGGGCCGCCGCAGCCCATCGGCATGCCGAAGCGCTGGGTCGTGCCGCAGGCGATGTCGGCGCCGAGCTCGCCCGGCGGCGTGATCAGCGTCAGCGCGAGCAGATCGGCGGCGACGATGAACGCCGCGCCGTGGGCGTGGATGCGCGGTGCGTCGCCGCGCATGTCGTGCAGCTGGCCGCTCGTCGCCGGCCATTGGGCCAGCACCGCGAAGTAGTCGCCGCCGGCGATCAAGCTCTCCCATTCCTCGGCCGAGTTCGCCAGGACGACTGCGAGGCCGAGCGGCTCGGCGCGCGTGCGCAGCACCTCGATCGTCTGCGGATGGGCGTCGCCGGCGACGACGATGGTGTCGCTCTCGCTCTTGACGCTGCGCCGCGCCAGCGTCATCGCCTCGGCGGCGGCGGTCGCCTCGTCGAGCATCGACGCATTGGCGATCGCCATGCCGGTGAGGTCCGAGACCATCGTCTGGAAGTTGACCAGCGCCTCGAGCCGACCTTGCGAGATCTCGGCCTGGTAAGGCGTGTAGGCCGTGTACCAGGCCGGGCTCTCGAGGACGTTCCTCAGGATCACGCCCGGCGTGTGCGTGCCGTGATAGCCCTGGCCGATGAAGCTCTTCAGCACCCTGTTCTTGCGCCGCGATCGCCTTCAGCTCGGCCAGCGCCTCGGCCTCGCCAAGCGACGGCGGCAGTTGCATCGGCGCGGCGCGGGCGATCGAGGCCGGGACGAGCTGCTCGACCAGCGCCTGGCGCGACGGGGCGCCGATCACCGACAGCATGCGCGCCTCGTCCTCGGCATCAATGCCGATGTGGCGGGCGACGAACTCGGCGCCGGTCTCGAGCTCGGCGAGCGGCTTCAGGGCGGACATCAACATCGCGTCTTCTCGTGCAGAAAGGTTCAGGCGTTCTTGACCAGCGCGTCGTACGCCGCCTGGTCCATCAGCGGTCCGGTCTCGGCGGGGTCGCTGAGGCGAACCTTGAAGAACCAGCCGTTGGCGAGCGGGTCGGTGTTGGCGAGCGAAGGGTCGTTGCGCAGCGCCTCGTTGACGGCAACGATCTCGCCGCCCACCGGCATGTAGATATCGGCCGCGGCCTTGACCGATTCGACGACGCCGGCGACGTCGCCCTTCTTGAAGGTCGCGCCGACGCTCGGCAGATCGACGAAGACGACGTCGCCGAGCGCGTCCTGCGCGTGCACCGTGATGCCGACGGTCGCCGCGGCGGCATCGCTGGTATCGATCCACTCGTGGTCGGCGGTGTAGAGGACGGGCATGTCGAGCTCCTGGCAAAAGGGTGGAAGCGGCGGCGTCAGCCGCGGAAATAGTGGTGCGGTGCGAACGGCAGCTGCGCGACTTGCATCGGCTGGCGCTTGCCGCGGACCTCGGCGTGAAGCAATGTCCCCGGTGCGGCCGAAGCGGTGGGAACGTAAGCCAGGGCGACCGGCCGGCCGACGCTCGGGCCGAGCGTTCCGCTCGTGACCCGGCCGATCGCGGCGCCGGCATCGTCGACGACCGGCGCGCCTTCGCGCACCGGCGCGCGTTCGAGCCCGGCCAGACCGACGCGCTTCTTCTCCGCGCCGTCGGCAAGCTGGCGCTCGATCAGCGCGGCACCGGGATAGCCGCCGGCGCGCGCGCCGCCGGGCCGACGCACTTTCTGGATCGCCCAGGTGAGCGCGGCCTCGACCGGCGTCGTCGTCGTGTCGATGTCGTGGCCGTAGAGGCAAAGGCCCGCCTCGAGGCGCAAGGTATCGCGGGCGCCGAGGCCGACGGGCCCGACCTCGGGCTCGGCGAGCAACGCACGCGCCAGCGCTTCGGCATCGTTGCCTGCGACCGAAATCTCGAAGCCGTCTTCGCCGGTATAGCCCGAGCGGGTCGCGAAGCAGGCGATGCCGGCGATCGTCGCTTCGGCGCCGCTCATGAACGTGAGCTTGGTTAGCGATGGCGCGAGGCGGCCGATCACCGCGGCGGCCTTTGGCCCCTGCAATGCCAGGAGGGCGTGGTCGGGCAAGGGCTCGATCGCGCAGCGGCGGGCGATCGTCGCGCGCAGGTGCGCGATGTCGTCGCCCTTGCACGCGGCGTTGACGATCAGGAAGAGATGGTCGGCGCGACGCGTCACCATCAGGTCGTCGCGGATGCCGCCGGCGTCGTTGGTGAAGAGCGCATAGCGCTGCTTGCCCTCGGCCAGGCCGACGATGTCGACGGGCACCAACGTTTCGAGGGCCGCCGCCGCGTCGCCGCCGACCAAGCGCAGCTGACCCATGTGCGAGACGTCGAACAGGGCCGCCGACTCGCGGCACTGGCGATGCTCGGCCAGGATCCCCGCGGGATACGAGACCGGCATGTCGTAGCCGGCGAACGGCACCATCTTCGCGCCGAGCTCGACGTGCAGCGCATGCAGCGGCGTCTTCAGCAGCGCTGCGGTCGGATCGGGGTCGGCCATGGGATCGGCTCCGGAGCACGTTTGACACCCGCCGAACACCTTCGTGTCCCGCGGGAAAACTGCCCCAGCTGTCCGCTTTACCTGAGAGATTGGCAGCGCCGCGAACGGCGTTGCTTGCCCCTTCGGTGGGCCCGCTCGCGGCGGACCTCTCTCCAGCGAGGACGCCTGCGAACAAGCGTTTTGCCAGTCCTCGGTGCCTGAGCGTTCGACCGCGCCGAAACCCGGTCTGCGCCTTCGGCGGCTTCGCGGGTGACGAAGCTCTCTCCTGGCAGCGCCAGTTTAGCAGCGCGTCGCCGCCTCCGATAATCGCCGCCATGACGAGCGCGGAGGAATGGCTGCGGATCGAGTCACTCGATCTCGAGGCTCAGGGGGTCGCGCACAACGGCGAGGGCAAGGTCGTCTTCGTCGAGGACGCGTTGCCGGGCGAGGAAGTTCGGGTCGCGGTTCGGCGCCGGAAGAACAACTGGGAGCAGGCGGCGCTGGTCGAGCTGCGCCGCGAAAGCGCGCAGCGGGTCGCGCCGCGCTGCCCGCATTTCGGCATCTGTGGCGGCTGCAAGATGCAGCACCTGCACGTCGGCGCGCAGGTCGCGACCAAGCAGCGCGCGCTCGAAGACGCGCTCTGGCATCTCGGCAAGGTCCGGCCCGAGCGCGTGCTGCGGCCGATCGAGGGCCCGGCCTGGAACTATCGCCAGCGCGCCCGCCTGTCGGTGCGCCATGTCGTCAAGAAGGGCACCGTGCTGGTCGGCTTCCATGAGCGCAAGTCGAGCTTCGTTGCCGAGATCAGGAGCTGCGACGTCCTGCCGAAGCACGTGAGCGACCTGCTGCTGCCGCTGCGCGACCTGATCGGCGCGATGGCGACGCGCGACCGGCTGCCGCAGATCGAGCTCGCGGTCGGCGACGACTGCACCGCGCTCGTTCTGCGCCATCTCGAGCCGTTGCCGCCAGCCGATCTCGCCCTGCTGCGCGAGTTCGCGCGCTGCCACAGTATCGAGTGGTGGCTGCAGCCGAAAGGGCCGGAGACGGCGCGGCCGCTCGACGGCGAGTCGAACCTGGCCTACACGCTGCCCGAGTTCGCGATCCGGATGCCGTTTCGGCCGACCGATTTCACCCAGGTCAACCAGGCGATCAACCTCACGCTCGTTGCGCGCGCCTTGCGCCTGCTCGCCGTCGGCGTCGACGAGCGCGTGATCGACTGGTTCTGCGGCCTCGGCAACTTCACGCTGCCGCTGGCACGCAGGGCGAGGGCGGTGCTCGGCATCGAGGGCAGCGCAGCGCTGGTCGAGCGTGCCGGCGCGGCGGCGGCACTGAACGGCCTCGGCGACAAGGCGACCTTCGCGGTGCGCAACCTGTTCGAGCTCGCGCCGGAAGACTTGCCGGCGTTCGGCGCGGCCGAGAAGTGGCTGATCGACCCGCCGCGCGAAGGCGCCTTCGCGATCGTCAAGGCGCTCGCCGATCGCGCTGAAGCTGGCAGCGACGGCCAAGGCTGGCGGCCGCCGGCACGGATCGTCTACGTCAGCTGCAACCCGGCGACGCTGGCGCGCGACGCCGGGCTGCTGGTTCATCGCGCCGGCTATCGCTGCACGGCGGCGGGCGCCGTCAACATGTTCCCGCATACGGCGCACGTCGAGAGCATCGCCGTCTTCGAGCGCGAGCGCGAAACCGCGGCGTGACCGGGCGGTCGCGGACGAAGCGCCCGGAAGCCAGCCCAAAAGTAAACGGGGCCAAAGGCCCCGTTTGATCTCAGCGAAGCGTCCTTCGCCCGAAGCGCCTCAGTCCCGGCTGCCGCCGGCGATGCCGAGGATCGAGAGCAGCGCCTGGAAGATGTTGTACAGGTCGAGGTAGATGTTCAGCGTTGCGCTGATGTAGTTGGTCTCCTGGCCGTCCTTGACGCGCTTCAGGTCGTAGACGATGAACGCGGAAAAGACGCCGATCATCAGCACGGCGATGGTGATGAAGAGCGCGCTCGACTGCAGGAAGATGTTCAGGATGCCGGCGATCAGGAGCATGACCGCGCCGATGAACAGGAACTTGCCCATCGACGACAGGTCGCGCTTGATCAGCGTCGACAACGTCGCCATGCCGAGGAAGATGCCGCCGGTGCCTGCGAACGCGGTCATGATCAGCGCCGCGCCGTTGGAGTAGCCGAGCACATAGGCGATCAGGCGTGACAGCATCAGGCCCATGAAGAACGTGAACGCGAGCAGCACCGGCACGCCGGTGGCCGAGTTCTTGGTCTTCTCGATCGCGAAGATGAAGCCGAATGCGCCGGCGAGGAAAAGGATGGCGCTCATTCCGGCGCCCATCGTTGCCATGAAACCGGTGGCGACACCGATCCAGGCGCCGAGGACCGTCGGCACCATCGACAGCGCGAGCAACCAGTAGGTGTTGCGCAACACGCGGTTGCGCTGCTCCACGCTGGGAACGGCATAACCGAGGTTGACTGACTGCAGGCTTTCGTCCATGAATCCTCCGAAAGGAAAGACGATGAGTGACACGGTCTGAGAGTGCCGGCGCCGATTCTAGTTCCCCGGCTGCCGTACTCGCTCGAGATGCGCTCGCACGGGCCGATTTCAAGGGTGGCAGCGATGGCCGTGGGGTCCGGGCGGGGCAGGTCGGACGCTACAATTGCACCGCTTCAGCCTGCTCCAGAGCCGGTTGTCGCGGCCGCCCGGCCGTCGCGCCGGTGGTGCTTCTCTCGGCCGGCCGTCGCCGCGCCGGCCCCGCGTCCCGCTCCGGAGCTCCTCGCTTGTCCCCGCAACTGCTGCCCGACCACGCCCCGGCCCTGCTGGCCCTCGCCGACGGCACGGTGTTCATCGGCAGATCGATGGGCGCGACCGGTCGAACCGCGGGCGAGGTGGTCTTCAACACGGCGCTGACCGGCTATCAGGAAATCCTCACCGACCCGAGCTACTGCCGCCAGATCGTCACCCTGACGTACCCGCATATCGGCAGCTACGGGACGAACGGCGAAGACGTCGAGTCGGCCAAGGTGTTCGCCGCCGGCCTAGTGGTCAAGGACGTCCCCGAGCGTGACTCCAATTTCCGCAGCGACGCGTCGCTGGGCGAGTATCTACGCCGCAACGACACCGTCGCCATCGCAGGCATCGATACGCGGCGGCTGACGCGTCATCTCCGAACCAACGGCGCGCAGAACGGCTGCATCGTCGCCTCGACACCGGGTGAAACGGTCTCGACCACGCTAATCGACGACGCCATCGCACACGCGCGTGCAACGCCGAACATGGCCGGGCTCGACCTGGCCAAGGTCGTGAGCGTGCGCGAGCCGTACGAATGGAGCGAGGCCGTCTGGGCGCTCGGTCGCGGCCACGACGTGCTGAAGGCACCGCGCTATCACGTCGTCGCCTACGACTTCGGCGTCAAGTACAACATCCTGCGCATGCTCGCGGCGCGCGGCTGCAGGGTGACCGTGGTTCCGGCGCAGACGCCCGCGGCGGCCGTGCTCGAGCGCGAGCCCGACGGCATCTTCCTCGCCAACGGTCCGGGCGATCCCGAGCCGTGCGACTACGCGATCGCCGCGACGCGCGAGTTCATCGAGCGCGCCGTGCCGACCTTCGGCATCTGCCTCGGCCACCAGATCATGGCGCTCGCCGCTGGCGCGCGCACCTACAAGATGAAGTTCGGCCATCACGGCGCCAACCATCCGGTCAAGGACCTCGACAGTGGCCGGGTCAGCATCACGAGCCAGAACCACGGCTTCGCGGTCGATCCGAAGTCGCTGCCGGCGATCTTGCGGCCGACCCACGTCTCGCTCTTCGACGGCACGCTGCAGGGCCTGGCCCATGTCGACAAGCCCGCGTTCTGCTTCCAGGGCCATCCCGAAGCCTCGCCCGGGCCGCACGACATCGGCTACCTGTTTGACCGCTTCGTCGGCTTGATGAAGCACGCGCATGCCTAAGCGCAGCGACCTTCGCTCGATCCTGATCATCGGCGCTGGGCCGATCGTCATCGGCCAGGCGTGCGAGTTCGACTATTCCGGAGCGCAGGCCTGCAAGGCGCTGCGCGAGGAAGGCTATCGCGTCATCCTCGTCAACTCGAATCCGGCGACGATCATGACCGATCCGGAGATGGCCGACGCGACCTACGTCGAGCCGATCACCTGGAATGTCGTCGAGAAGATCATCGCCAAGGAGCGGCCCGACGCGGTGCTGCCGACGATGGGCGGCCAGACCGCGCTCAACTGCGCCCTCGACCTGCACAAGCACGGCGTGCTGCAGAAGTACGGCGTCGAGATGATCGGCGCCAACGAGAAGGCGATCGAGAAGGCCGAGGACCGGCTCAAGTTCAAGGACGCGATGACCGGCATTGGCCTGGCGTCGGCCAAGTCCGGCATCGCCCACTCGCTCGACGAAGCGCTCGCCGTCCAGCGCCGGATCCAGAACGAGATCGGCGGCAACGGCTTTCCGATGGTCGTGCGGCCGAGCTTCACGCTCGGCGGCACCGGCGGCGGCATCGCCTACAACCCCGACGAGTTCGAAGAGATCTGCAAGCGCGGCCTCGACCTCTCGCCGACCAAGGAGCTCCTGATCGAGGAGAGCCTGATCGGCTGGAAGGAGTTCGAGATGGAGGTCGTCCGCGACAAGGCCGACAACTGCATCATCGTCTGCTCGATCGAGAACCTCGACCCGATGGGGATCCACACCGGCGACTCGATCACGGTCGCGCCGGCGCAGACGCTCTCGGACAAGGAATACCAGCTGCTGCGCAACGCCTCGATCGCGATCCTGCGCGAGATCGGCGTCGAGACCGGCGGCTCGAACGTGCAGTTCGCGATCAACCCGAGAGACGGCCGGATGGTCGTGATCGAGATGAATCCGCGCGTCTCGCGTTCCTCCGCCCTGGCGTCCAAGGCGACCGGCTTTCCGATCGCCAAGGTCGCCGCCAAGCTGGCCGTCGGCTACACCCTCGACGAGCTTGAAGAACGACATCACCGGCGGCGCGACGCCGGCGAGCTTCGAGCCGTCGATCGACTACGTCGTCACCAAGATTCCGCGCTTCGCGTTCGAGAAGTTCCCGGCCGCCGATTCGCGCCTGACGACGCAGATGAAGTCGGTCGGCGAGGTGATGGCGATGGGCCGCACCTTCCAGGAGAGCCTGCAGAAGGCGCTGCGCGGGCTCGAGACCGGCATCGACGGCCTGAGCGAGCGCAGCAGCGACCGCGAGGAGATCGTCCAGGAGATCGGCGAGGCCGGGCCCGAGCGGATCCTCTACGTCGCCGACGCGTTCCGGATCGGCATGAGCGTGGCCGAGGTCTTCGATGAGACCGCAATCGATCCCTGGTTCCTGGCGCAGATCGAGGAGATCGTGGCGATCGAGCGGCGCCTCGACGGGCGCGGCGTCGAGACCCTGACGGCGGCCGAGATGCGCTACCTGAAGGCCAAGGGCTTCTCCGACCGCCGCCTGGCGCGCCTGCTCGGCGTGCGCGAAGCGCAGCTGCGCGAGCGGCGGCACGCGCTCGGCGTGCGGCCGGTCTACAAGCGCGTCGACACCTGCGCCGCCGAGTTCTCGACCCAGACCGCGTACCTCTATTCGACCTACGAGGAGGAATGCGAGGCCGAGCCGACCGACCGCAAGAAGATCATGGTCCTCGGCGGCGGCCCGAACCGGATCGGCCAGGGAATCGAGTTCGACTACTGCTGCGTCCATGCCGCGCTCGCGATGCGCGAAGACGGCTACGAGACGATCATGGTCAACTGCAATCCCGAGACCGTCTCGACCGACTACGACACCTCGGACCGCCTCTACTTCGAGCCCGTGACGCTCGAGGACGTGCTCGAGATCGTCGCCAAGGAAAAGCCGCTCGGCGTGATCGTCCAGTACGGCGGCCAGACGCCGCTGAAGCTGGCCCTCGAGCTCGAGCGCGCCGGCGTGCCGATCATCGGCACGACGCCCGACTCGATCGACATCGCCGAAGACCGCGAGCGCTTCCAGAAGCTGCTGATCGAGCTCGGCCTGCGCCAGCCGCCGAACCGCACCGCGCGCACCGAGGAGCAGGCGATCGCGCTGGCGCAGGAG
Source organism: uncultured beta proteobacterium (assembly GCA_963766315.1). Classification (GTDB taxonomy): domain Bacteria; phylum Pseudomonadota; class Gammaproteobacteria; order Burkholderiales; family Burkholderiaceae_C; genus Schlegelella_A. The sequence continues at coordinate 198,322 of CAVXZM010000013.1, read as the reverse complement.
ATCGGCTATCCGCTGGTCGTGCGGCCGAGCTACGTCCTCGGTGGTCGGGCGATGGAGATCGTCCACGGCGACAAGGACCTCGAGCGCTACATGCGCGAGGCGGTCAAGGTGAGCGAGAAATCGCCGGTCCTGCTCGACCGCTTCCTCGACGACGCGATCGAGGTCGACGTCGACTGCATCAGCGACGGCAGCGAGGTGATGATCGGCGGCATCATGGAGCACGTCGAGCAGGCGGGAATCCATTCCGGCGACTCGGCGTGCTCGCTGCCGCCGTACTCGCTGCCGCGCCAAGCTGCAGGACGAGTTGCGCCGCCAGACGAAGCTGATGGCGAAGGCGCTCAAGGTCATCGGCCTGATGAACGTGCAGTTCGCGATCCAGGGAGACGTCGCCGGCGACGGCGACGCGGCCGTGATCTACGTGCTCGAGGTCAACCCGCGCGCGTCGCGGACGGTGCCGTTCGTCTCGAAGGCGACCGGCGAGCCGCTCGCCAAGATCGCCGCGCGCTGCATGGCCGGCCAGCTTGCTGTCGGACCAGAAGGGCGTTCGCGGCGAGGTCGTTCCGCCGTATTTCTCGGTCAAGGAAGCGGTCTTTCCGTTCAACAAGTTCCCCGGGTGTCGATCCGGTGCTCGGGCCCCGAGATGCGCTCGACCGGCGAGGTCATGGGCTGGGGCCGGACCTTCGGCGAGGCGATGCTGAAGAGCCAGCTCGGCGCCGGCTCGCGCCTGCCGACCAAGGGCACGGTCTGTGTCACGGTGAGGAACGGCGACAAGCCGCGCGCCGTCGCCGTCGCCCGCGACCTGCACGCCCTCGGCTTCGCGCTGGTCGCGACGCGCGGCACCGCCGCGGCGATCCAGGAGGCCGGCATTCCGGTGCGCGCCGTCAACAAGGTCAAGGACGGCCGGCCGCACATCGTCGACATGCTCAAGGGCGGCGAGATCCAGCTCGTCTTCACGACCGTCGACGAGACGCGCACGGCGATTGCCGATTCGCGCCACATCCGCCAGGCGGCGCTCGCCCATCGGGTCACGTACTACACCAGCATGGCCGGCTGCGAGGCGGCGGTCGAGGGCATGAAGCATCGCGACGACCTGGGGGTCGCCTCACTGCAGGAATTGCACGCCGAACTGCACTAAACTGCCCGCCACCCCGCCGCCGCCGGAGTCTCCGCGGCTCTGCCGGGCCCGCGGCTTCTCATTTGTTCGCTGCCCGAGGTGCGTCGTCCCCTGGGAGCCCGCATATGGCCACCATCCCGCTCACCCGACGCGGTGCCGAAAAACTGAGAGAAGAGCTGGCTCGTCTGAAGAACGTCGAGCGCCATGCCGTGATCCAGGCGATCTCGGAAGCGCGCGCCCAGGGCGACCTGTCGGAGAACGCCGAGTACGAGGCGGCCAAGGACAAGCAGGGCTTCATCGAAGGTCGCATCCTCGAGGTCGAGAGCAAGCTCGCCGCGGCGCAGATCATCGATCCGTCGACCCTCGACGCCGAAGGCCGCGTCGTCTTCGGCTCGACCGTCGATCTCGAAGAGGAAGACAGCGGCGCCGAAGGTCACCTACCAGATCGTCGGCGACGACGAGGCCGACCTCAAGCAGGGCCTGATCTCGATCAGCTCGCCGATCGCGCGGGCGCTGATCGGCAAGGTCTCGGGCGACATCGCCGAGGTCCAGGCGCCGGGCGGCGTGAAGAGCTACGAGATCATCGGCGTCCGCTACGAGTGAGGCCGCGCTGAGCCCGCGCCGGCTGCGCCAGCTGGCGGCCTGGCTCGCCGGGGCGTGGTGCGGGCTGATCGCCGGCATCGGCTTCGTCGCCGCGCCGGCGTTGTTCGCGACGCTCGCCCGCGCCGAAGCCGGCCGGGTCGCGGCGCGCCTGTTCGAGGTCGACGCCTATCTCGGACTGGCGCTCGGCGCGGTGCTGCTCGTTCTCGCCTTGCGAGTCGCGCGCGACCGACCCGAGGGCGGCTCGCGCTTCAGCGTCGAGATGATGCTGGCGCTCGGTGCGCTCTTCTGCATCGTCGCCGGCCACTTCGCGCTCCAGCCGATGATCGAGGCGGTGCGCGCCGGGACGTCGAGCGTTTCGTTCGCCGTGCTCCACGGCGTCGCCTCGGCGTTCTTCGTCGTCAAGTTCGGCGTCGTCGCGGTCGCTGGCGTGGCGCCTGGCGGCGAGCGCCGCCGGGCGCTAAGGCTGCTGCGCCGACTTCTTGAGGCTGGTCGCCTTGCGCCGGGCGCGCTTCAGCGTCCCGCCCGCGGCCAGCCGCATGTTGCCGACGACCGTGACCTTCTTGACCTGCGGCCGGTGATTGCCGCTCTTCGAGAACTTGAGCACCTTGACGACCTTCGGGCCGGGCATCCGGCCCTCCTTGTCGACCTTCTCCTTCGGCGCCGGCGGGCGCCAGAGGACCAGCAGCTTGCCGATGTGCTGGATCGGCGCGGCGCGAAATGCGTCGGCGAGCTCGCCGAGGAGCGCTTCGCGGGCGGCGCGGTCGTCGGAGAAGACGCGGACCTTGACCAGGCCGTGGGCATCGAGGGCGGCCTCGATCTCGCGCCGGACGGCGGCCGTCGCGCCGTCGTTGCCGATGGCGACGACCGGGTCGAGGTGATGGGCTTCGGCACGCTTTTGCTTGCGCTCGGCGGCGGTGAGGAGGAGGGCGGTCACGCGCCTATTATCGGCGCCCGCATGACAGCCCGCAGCAAAAGCAAGAAGCTGAACAAGGCGTGGCTGCACGACCACCTGACCGATCCCTACGTCAAGCAGGCGCAGCGCGAGGGCTATCGTGCACGCGCCGCCTACAAGCTGAAGGAGATCGACGAGCAGCTGCATCTGCTCGAGCCCGGGCCAGCTCGTCGTCGACCTGGGCGCGGTGCCGGGCGCCTGGAGCCAGTACGTGCGGCGCAAGTTCGGCCGCGGCGCGAGCAGCGATCCGGCGGCACAGGCCGGGCCGCTGCACGGCACGATCATTGCCCTCGACATCCTCGAGTTCGAGCCGATCGACGGCGTCGACTTCATCGCCGGGCGATTTCCGCGAGTCGGAGGTCCTCGCCGCCCTCGAGGCGCAGGTCGGCGGCCGGCCGGTCGACGTCGTTCTCTCGGACATGGCCCCGAACCTGTCAGGCAGTTGCCGTCTCCGATGCCGCACGGATGGACGACCTGGTCGAGCTGGCGATCGATTTCGCGCGCCGCCACCTGCGGCCGAATGGCGCCCTGGTGTGCAAGGTGTTTCACGGCAGCGGCTACAGTCAGCTCGTCGAACGCTTCAAGGCGAGCTTTCGGACCGTCAAACCGATCAAGCCGAAGGCGTCGCGGGCGAAGTCGGCCGAGACCTTTCTGGTCGGAATCGGCCTCAAGCCGGCTGCATCCGGCGTCGATAACCCGGCGTAGCGGTCAAATGCCCCAGGCAATGGCCCCTGAACACCGGGCTTGCGTGGACTAAAATCGGCCGCTAGATGCCGTGAGTCGAGCCTCCGGTCCCGCCGGGCGTCCGATCCTCCTGGAAATGGAGTCGCGGTGAACAATCAATGGTTTTCGAAGGTCGCGGTCTGGCTGGTGATCGCGCTGGTGCTTTTCACCGTCTTCAAGCAGTTCGAGCGCACCGGCGCGCAGACCGGGATGATCGGCTACTCCGACTTCCTCGAGGAAGTTCGCGGCAAGCGCGTCCGCAGCGTCACGCTCCAGGAAGGCGTCGGCGGCTCGACCGAGATCCGCGCCAAGACGACCGACGACAAGGAACTGCGCACCACCGCGACCTACCTCGATCGCGGCCTGGTCGGCGACCTGATCAACAACGGCGTCAAGTTCGACGTCAAGCCGCGCGAAGAGCCGTCGTTCCTGCTCTCGATCCTCGCCTCGTGGGGGCCGATCCTGCTCCTGATCGGCGTCTGGATCTACTTCATGCGCCAGATGCAGGGCGGCGGCAAGGGCGGCGCGTTCAGCTTCGGCAAGTCGAAGGCGCGCATGCTCGACGAGGCCAACAACACCACCACCTTCGCCGACGTCGCCGGCTGCGACGAGGCCAAGGAAGAGGTCAAGGAGCTGGTCGACTTCCTGAAGGACCCGCAGAAGTTCCAGAAGCTCGGCGGCCGCATCCCGCGCGGCGTGCTGCTGGTCGGCCCTCCCGGCACCGGCAAGACGCTGCTCGCCAAGGCGATCGCGGGCGAGGCCAAGGTGCCGTTCTTCTCGATCTCCGGCTCCGACTTCGTCGAGATGTTCGTCGGCGTCGGCGCGGCGCGCGTGCGCGACATGTTCGAGCAGGCCAAGAAGAGCGCGCCCTGCATCATCTTCGTCGACGAGATCGACGCCGTCGGCCGCCATCGCGGCGCCGGCCTGGGCGGCGGCAACGACGAGCGCGAGCAGACGCTGAACCAGATGCTGGTCGAGATGGACGGCTTCGAGACCAACCTCGGCGTCATCGTCATGGCCGCGACCAACCGGCCCGACATCCTCGACCCGGCGCTGCTTGCGCCCGGGCCGCTTCGACCGCCAGGTCTACGTGACGCTGCCCGACGTTCGCGGCCGCGAGCAGATCCTGAACGTCCACATGAGCAAGGTCCCGGTCGGCCAGGACGTCCGCGCCGACATCCTGGCGCGCGGCACGCCGGGCTTCTCGGGCGCCGACCTCGCCAACCTCGTCAACGAGGCGGCCCTGTTCGCGGCGCGCCGCTCGGGCCGCGTCGTCGAGATGGTCGACTTCGAGAAGGCCAAGGACAAGATCATGATGGGCCCCGAGCGCAAGTCCATGGTCATGCCGGAGGAGGAGCGCAGCAACACCGCGTACCACGAGTCCGGCCACGCGCTCGTCGCGCGGCTGCATGCCCAAGACCGATCCGGTGCACAAGGTGACCATCATCCCGCGCGGCCGCGCCCTCGGCGTGACGATGCAGCTGCCCGAAGGCGACCGCTACAGCCTCGACAAGGACCGCATGCTCTCGACCATCGCGGTGCTGTTCGGCGGCCGCATCGCCGAAGAGGTGTTCATGCACCAGATGACCACCGGCGCGAGCAACGACTTCGAGCGCGCGACCGCGATCGCCCGCGACATGGTCACGCGCTACGGCATGACCGACGAGCTCGGCCCGATGGTCTATGCCGAGAACGAGGGCGAGGTCTTCCTCGGCCGCTCGGTGACCAAGACGACGACGATGTCGGAAGAGACGATGAGGAAGGTCGACCTCGTGATCCGCCGCATCATCGACGAGCAGTACGCGATCGCGCAGGAAGCTGATCGAGGACAACCAGGACAAGATGCACGCGATGGCGGCGGCGCTGCTGGAGTGGGAGACGATCGATTCCGACCAGATCGACGACATCATGTCCGGCAAGCCGCCGCGAACGCCCAAGGACTGGGTCGCCTCGCCGGTCAAGCCGACGGGCGGCGTCCCGCCGGTGACGCCGGGCAGTGCGCCGGCCGCCGCCTGAGGATGCTCGCGGCCGATCTTCGAGACGGGGCTTCGGCCCCGTTTTTCATGAGCTCGGCGATCTGGCGCACCGGCCGGTTCGCGATCGACCTCGCGCAGCCGCGCGTGATGGGCATCGTCAACGTCACGCCCGATTCGTTTTCCGACGGCGCGCCCGACATCACGCCGGCGCGGGCGATCGCCCGCTGCGAGCAGCTGCTGGAAGAGGGCGCCGACATCCTCGACCTCGGCGGCGAGTCGAGCCGGCCCGGCGCGCGTGCCGGTGAGCGCCGAGGTCGAGCTCGACGCGCGTCCGGCCCGTGCTGCGGCGGCGGTCGGCCTCGGCTGCCCGATCTCGATCGACACGACCAAGCCCGAGGTCATGCGAGCCGCGCTCGACCTCGGCGCCGACATCGTCAACGACATCGCCGCGCTGCGAGCGCCGGGCGCGCTCGCGGCGGTCGCCGCGCACCCGAGCTGCGGCGTCTGCCTGATGCACATGCGCGGCACGCCGCGCTCGATGCAGAGCCAGACCGACTACGGCGACGTCGTCGCCGAGGTCGTCGCCTTCCTGCGGAGCGGTTCGACGCCGTGGCCGTCGCCGGCGTCGCCCGCGAGCGCATCGTCGTCGATCCCGGTGTCGGCTTCGGCAAGACCCCGGCGCAAAACCTCGAGATCCTGCGCCGCCAGCGCGAGCTGCTCGCGATCGGCGTGCCGCTCCTTGCCGGCTGGTCGCGCAAGTCGACGCTGGCGCGGCTGGCGGGCGTCGGCGCCACGCCGCCGGCCGAGCGCACGCCCGCCGAGCGCGCCCGGCTCGACGCCGCCAGCGTCGTCGCCGCCGTGCTCGCGGTCGAGCGCGGCGCGCGCATCGTTCGCGTCCACGACGTCGCGGCGACCGTCGCGGCGCTCGCCGTCTGGCGGGCGGCTGCGCCGGCCGCCCGATAATCGCGCCGCCCGGGCAGCGCAACCATCCCATGAGCAGAACCTACTTCGGCACCGACGGAATCCGCGGCACCGTCGGCAACGCGCCGATCACGCCCGACTTCATGCTGCGTCTCGGCCACGCCGTCGGCCAGGTGCTGCGCCAGGGCGCGCGCCGTCCGACCGCGCTGATCGGCAAGGACACGCGCATCTCGGGCTACATGATCGAGTCGGCGCTCGAGGCCGGATTCGCCTCGGCCGGCGTCGACGTCGTTCTGACCGGGCCGTTGCCGACGCCGGGCGTGGCCTACCTGACGCGTGCGCTCCGGCTCGACCTCGGCGTCGTTATCAGCGCCTCGCACAACCCGTTCGACGACAACGGCATCAAGTTCTTCTCGGCGAGCGGCGAGAAGCTTCCCGACGTCTGGGAGCGCGAGGTCGAGCGCGGCGATCGCGAGCGAGCAGCGCTGGGTCGGCTCGGCCGAGCTCGGCCGGGCGCGCCGCCTCGACGACGCCAGCGGCCGCTACATCGAGTTCTGCAAGAGCACCTACAGCAACGACCTGACGCTGCGCGGCCTGTCGATCGTCGTCGACGCCGCGCATGGCGCCGCCTATCACGTCGCGCCGCAGGTCTTCCACGAGCTCGGCGCCGAGGTCACGTCGATCGGCTGTCGGCCCGACGGCTTCAACATCAACGCCGGCTTCGGCGCGACCGCGCCGCAGGCGCTGGTCGACGCGGTGCGCTCGAGCGGCGCCGACTACGGCATCGCCCTCGACGGCGACGCGCGACCGGGTGCAGATCGTCGACACCGCCGGCCGCCTCTACAACGGCGACGAGCTGCTCTATGTCCTCGCCGTCGAGCGCCTTGCGCACGGCAGCGCCGTTCCGGGCGTGGTCGGCACGCTGATGACCAACCTCGGCGTCGAGCTGGCCTTGCGCGAGCGCGGCATCGAGGTCGTGCGCACCGCGGTCGGCGACCGCTACGTGCTCGAGGAGCTCGTCAAGCGCGGCTGGCAGCTCGGCGGCGAAGGCTCCGGCCATCTGCTCGCGCTCGACAAGCACACCACCGGCGACGGCATCGTCAGCGCCCTCTTGGTGCTGCAGGCCGCGGTGCGCTCGGGCCGCTCGCTCGCGGAGCTGCTCGCGGGCGTCAGCCTGCACACCGCAGACGCTGATCAACGTGCGCCTGAAGGCGGGCCAGGACTGGCAGGCCAGTCGCGCGCTCGCCGAGCGTCGTGCCGAGATCGATCGCGAGCTCGGTGCGAACGGGCGCGTGCTGATCCGGCCATCGGGAACCGAGCCGGTGGTCCGCGTCATGGTCGAGGCCAAGGACCCGGCGCTTTCGCGCGACTGCGCCGAGCGGCTGGCGGCAGCGCTCGCCTGACGTAACGTCGCCGGCGCGCTGCTCAGCGCGGCGGCATCAGGACACGGTCGACGATGTGGACGACGCCATTGGTCGCCGGCAGGTCGGCGCTGATGACAACGGCTTCGTCGACCGGCACGAAGGATCCAATTTGGCCAGGGCGACGTTGGCGCCCTGCGAGGTCTTGGCGGGCCCGTTCTTGACGTCGGTGGCCCTCACCTTGCCCGATACGACGTGGTAGATGAGGACCGCCGTCAGCTTTTCCTTGTCGCTGCCGAGCGTCTGCCAGCGTCGCCGCAGGGACCGACTTGAATGCCTCGTCGGTCGGCGCGAAGACGGTGTAGGGACCGGTGCCTGCAGGGTTTCGGCGAGCCCGGAGTCGTTGATCAGCTGCGAAGGGTGGTCAGCTGGGGCGAGCCCGCGCTCGTTCCTGCGACGGTGGTCGGCGTCGGCGTCGTCGCGCACGCGCGAGGACGGCGATCGACATCGAGATGGCGGCAGTTCGGAATAGCTTCTTCATGAACGGTCCTCGGACTGGCCTCGAAATCGCTCGGGCCGACGATACGTTCGCTCTGTGACAGTTTCGTGAGTAATTGATGACAGGTCGATGGCGTCGTCCGCCCTCGTAGCAGACGGGCATGTCACGGCGGCGTCACAAACGATTCGTAGAGTCCCGGCAATCGCACAACCGTTCCGTCCGCATTCGAAAGGCTCGCCCATGAAGAAGTCGCTGCTCGGCTCGCTCCTCGTTTCCACCTGCTCGCCGCGCCCCTTGCCATGGCCCAGGACATGACCGGCGCCGGCGCCACCTTTCCGGCGCCGATCTACTCCAAGTGGGCCGATGCCTACAACAAGACCACCGGCGCGCGGCTCAACTACCAGTCGGTCGGCTCGGGTGCCGGCATCCAGCAGATCCGCGCCAAGACGGTCGACTTCGGCGCCTCCGACATGCCGCTCAGCGACGACGTGCTCGCCAAGGACGGCCTGATCCAGTTCCCGACCGTCATCGGCGGCGTCGTTCCGGTGGTCAACATCAAGGGCATCGCGCCCGGGCCAGATCAAGCTCACCGGCCAGGCGCTCGGCGACATCTATCTCGGCAAGATCACGAAGTGGAACGACCCCGCGCTGGTCGCGCTCAATCCCGGCGTGCCGCTGCCCGACGAGGCGATCGCCGTGGTGCGTCGCGCCGACGGCTCGGGGACGTCGTTCATCTTCACCAACTATCTGTCGAAGGTGAACCCGGACTGGAAGGCCAAGGTCGGCGAAGGCACGGCGGTCAACTGGCCGACCGGCGCCGGCGGCAAGGGCAACGAAGGCGTCTCCGCCTTCGTGCAGCGGCTGCCGAACTCGATCGGCTACGTCGAGTACGCCTACGCCAAGCAGAACAAGATGACCTACACGCATGCTGAAGAACAAGGACGGCAACTTCGTCGCGCCCGACGCCGACAACTTCAAGGCGGCCGCCGCCGGCGCAGACTGGAGCAAGAGCTTCTTCCAGGTGCTGACCGATCAGTCCGGCAAGGACGCCTGGCCGATCAGCGGCGCGACCTTCATCCTGATGTACAAGACGCAGGACAAGCCGGTCAACGCGGCGAACTCGCTCAAGTTCTTCGACTGGGCCTACGGCAACGGCGACAAGATGGCCGACGATCTCGAGTACGTGCCGCTGCCGGCTCCGGTGAAGGAGATGGTTCGCAAGTCGTGGGCCGCCAACATCAAGGATCGCGTCCGGGCAAGCCGATCGCCTGGAAGTAAGCTCGGCCGGCGGTCGTACTGGCGCGGCCGTCGACGCTTGCTTTCGTGAACGAGGAAACTCCGTGGCAGCTACGCTTCCCGCGACTCCCTTCATCCGTGCCGACGAGCAGACCGCTCCGACATGAACGAGCGGCCACCGGCCGCGCGGCGCGCGTCGCCCTGGGCCGACGTGCGTGTTCTCGGCGCTCGCTCACGGCGCCGCCTGGCTGACGCTGGCACTGCTCGCCGGCATCCTGATCTCGCTCGTCATCGGCGCGGCGCCGGCGATCAAGGCCTACGGCCTGTCGTTCCTGTGGACGAGCGAGTGGGATCCGGTCCAGAACCGCTATGGCGGCCTGGTCATGATCTACGGCACGCTGATGACGTCGCTGATCGCGCTCGTGATCGCCGTGCCGGTCAGCTTCGGCATCGCCCTGTTCCTGACCGAGCTCTCGCCGCTCTGGCTGAAGCGTCCGCTCGGCACGGCGATCGAGCTGCTCGCGGCGGTGCCGTCGATCGTCTACGGCATGTGGGGCCTGCTCGTCTTCAGCCCGATCCTGGCGACCTACGTGCAGCAGCCGCTTGCAGTCGATCTTCAAGGGCGTGCCGCTGCTCGGCCAGCTCTTTTCCGGGCCCGCCGGTCGGCATCGGCCTGCTCTCGGCCGGGATCATCCTGGCGATCATGGTGATCCCGTTCATCGCCTCGGTGATGCGCGACGTCTTCGAGGTGACGCCGCCGATGCTGAAGGAGTCGGCCTACGCGCTCGGTTCGACCACCTGGGAGGTCGTCTGGAAGGTCGTGCTGCCGTACACCAAGACCGGCGTCGTCGGCGGCATCATGCTCGGCCTCGGCCGCGCCATCGGCGAGACGATGGCGGTGACGTTCGTCATCGGCAACTTCAACCAGCTCAATTCGCTCTCGCTGTTCGAGGCCGCCAACAGCATCACCTCGGCGCTGGCCAACGAGTTCGGCGAGGCCGCGCCGGGCCTGCACCAGGCCTCGCTGATCTACCTCGGCCTGGTGCTGTTCCTGATCACCTTCGTCGTCCTGGCGATCTCGAAGGTGCTGCTGCAGCAGCTGAAGAAGCGCGAAGGGCCTCGTCGCATGAGCGCCGAGGCCGCGCTCGCCGCTCGACGCCGCGCGCCGCACGCATCCACGCGCCGGCGCAAGCGCGTCAATGTCATTGCCCTGACGCTCGCCCTGGCGGCGATGAGCTTCGGCATCTTCTGGCTGATCTGGATCCTGGTCGAGACCGTTCGCCTCGGCATCGGCGGCCTGTCGCTCTCGCTGTTCACCGAGATGACGCCGCCGCCGCAGGCCGAGATCGGCGGCCTCGCCAACGCCATCTTCGGCTCGCTCGCGATGGTGACGCTGGCGACGCTGCTCGGCACGCCGATCGGCATCCTCGCCGGCATCTACCTCGCCGAATACGGGCAGAAGGGCTGGCTCGGCAGCGCCACGCGGTTCATCAACGACATCCTGCTGTCGGCGCCGTCGATCGTCATCGGCCTGTTCATCTACGCGGTCGTCGTGGCCCGCACGCAGGACGTTCTCGGGCTTCGCCGGCGTCCTGGCGCTGGCGCTGATCGTCATCCCGGTCGTGATCCGCACCACCGAGAACATGCTCTCGCTGATCCCGAACGCGCTGCGCGAGGCGGCCTACGCGCTGGGCACGCCGAAATGGCGGGTGATCATGACGGTGACCCTGAAGGCGGCGCGCGCCGGCGTCATCACCGGCATCCTGCTCGCCTTCGCGCGCATCGCCGGCGAGACCGCGCCGCTGCTGTTCACCGCGCTGTCGAACCAGTTCTGGACCAGCGACCTGACCAAGCCGATGGCCAGCCTGCCGGTGACGATCTTCAAGTTCGCGATGAGCCCGTACGAGAACTGGCAGAAGCTCGCCTGGGCCGGCGTGTTCCTGATCACGCTCGGCGGTCCTGCTGCTGAACATCCTCGCCCGCATCTTCTTTCGCAACCGCGCCTGATCGGAACCCTTCGCATGGACGCCAAAGTCGACCTTCCCGTGACCGAGCGAGCCAAGCTCTCGGTGCGCAACCTGAATTTCTACTACGGCGGATTTCAGGCGCTGAAGAACATCAACCTCGACATCCCGGAGCGCAAGGTGACCGCCTTCATCGGCCCTTCGGGCTGCGGCAAGTCGACCCTGCTGCGCACCTTCAACCGGATGTACGAGCTCTATCCCGAGCAGCGCGCCGAGGGCCAGATCCTGCTGGACGGCACGAACCTGCTGACCTCGAAGGACGACGTGTCGCTGATCCGCGCCAAGGTCGGCATGGTGTTCCAGAAGCCGACGCCGTTTCCGATGTCGATCTACGACAACATCGCCTTCGGCGTGAAGCTGTTCGAGTCGCTGCCGCGGATCGAGATGGACGAGCGGGTCGAGTGGGCGCTCAAGAAGGCGGCGCTGTGGGACGAGGTCAAGGACAAGCTCGGCCAGAGCGGCTCGGGCCTTTCCGGCGGCCAGCAGCAGCGCCTGTGCATCGCGCGCGGCATCGCGATCCAGCCCGAGGTGCTGCTGCTCGACGAGCCGTGCTCGGCGCTCGACCCGATCTCGACCGGCAAGATCGAGGAGCTGATCCACGAGCTGAAAGCCGACTACACCGTGGTCATCGTCACCCACAACATGCAGCAGGCGGCGCGGTGCTCCGACTACACCGCCTACATGTACCTGGGCGACCTGATCGAGTTCGGCCGCACCCAGGACGTCTTCATGCGGCCGAGGAAGAAGGACACCGAGGACTACATCACCGGCCGCTTCGGCTGAAGGAACCACCATGAACGATCGCCATCTTTCCACCCAGTTCGACGCCGAGCTGAGCGGCATCTCCACCCGCGTCCTCGAGATGGGCGGGATGGTCGAGTCGCAGGTCGCGCGCGCCGTCCACGCGCTCGTCACCTTCAGCAGCGACATCGCCTCCGAGGTGCTCGACGACCGAGGAGCGCGTCAACCAGACCGAGGTCGAGATCGACCTCGACCTGTCGACGATCATCGCCCGGCGCCAGCCGACGGCGCGCGACCTGCGCCTGCTGATCGCGATCTCGAAGACGATCGCCAACCTCGAGCGCGTCGGCGACGAGGCGGCGCGGATCGCGCGCACGGTGCAGCGCCTGGTCAACTCCGGCGTCTCGACGCGGCTGCGCCTGCCCGTGAACGACCTGGCCTACGAAGCCGAGCTCGCCGTCTCGCAGCTGCAGCAAGGCGCTCGACGCGTTCGCCCGCCTCGACGTCGACCGCGCGGTCGAGGTCCTGAAGCAGGACGACCTGATCGACCAGGAGTTCGAAGGCCTGCTGCGCAAGCTGATCACCTTCATGATGGAGGACGCGCGCACGATCTCGTCGAGCATCGACCTGATCTTCGTCGCCAAGGCGATCGAGCGCGTCGGCGACCACGCCAAGAACCTGGCCGAGCAGATCATCTACATCGTCAAGGGCACCGACGTTCGCCACAATCCGGTGGGAATGGTCGAGACCCTGGTTCGCTGAGCGGCGGAAGGACATGAAGATGAGTCGAATCCTGGTCGTCGAGGACGAACCGGCGATCGCCGAGCTGATCTCGCTCAACCTGCGCCACGCCGGCTTCGAGGTGACCGATCGCCGGCGACGCCGAGCAGGCGCGGTCGCGGTCGACGGCGTCCTGCCGAGCCTGGTCGTCCTCGACTGGATGCTGCCCGGACAGAGCGGCCATGCGCTCGCGCGCCACTGGCGCAGCGAGCCGCGCACGCGCGGCGCTGCCGATCATCATGCTCACCGCGCGCGCCGAGGAGGCCGACAAGGTCTCCGGCCTCGATGCCGGCGCCGACGACTACCTGACCAAGCCGTTCTCCGCCAACGAGCTGCTGGCGCGCATCCGCGCGCTGCTGCGCCGTCGCGCGCCCGAGGCGCTCGACGCCGCGGTCGAGGTCGGCGCGCTGACCATCAATCCGGCGACGCGCCGCGTCACGAGCAAGGGCCGCGAGGTCAAGATCGGCGCCGACCGAGTTCAAGCTGCTGCACTTCCTGATGACCCATCCCGAGCGCGTCCACAGCCGCACCCAGCTGCTCGACCGGGTCTGGGGCGACCATGTGTTCATCGAGGAGCGCACGGTCGACGTCCACGTCAAGCGGCTGCGCGAGGCGCTCAGCCCGTCGGCTGCCAGCACATGATCGAGACCGTGCGCGGCGCCGGCTACCGCCTCACGCAACCCGCAGGCCGTGCCGGTCTGAGCCTCGACCGCGGCGATGAGCTGGTTGCTGCCACGCCTCGTCGCCGGACTGCTGTGCATGGTTGCCGGCGGTCTCGCCGGGCTGATCGTCGCCGGCGAGCGCGGCGCGCTGTCGGCGCCTTGCTCGGCGGATTGCTCAGCTTCGGCGCGGTGGTCGCGCTCGATTCGCTGCGCGGCTGGCGCCTGCTGCGCTGGCTGCGCGGCTCGCACGACGACGCCGGCGCCGCGCGACTCGGGCTTCTGGGGCGAGATCGGCTATCGCGTCGAGCGCAGCCTGCGTGGCCTCGAGCGCAACGCCGAGATCGAGCGCATGCGCCTGGACGCAGTTCGTTTCGGCGATGGAAGCGTCGCCGAACGGCGTCCTGCTGCTCGACGACGGCGACCAGATCGAGTGGTGCAACGCGCGCGCCGCCGATCACTTCGGCCTCGACCCGCAGCGCGACCGGCGCCAGCGCGTCACCAACCTGATCCGCTCGCCGGCGTTCGTCGCGTACCTCCAGGCGGGCAACTTCGACGAGCCGGTGTCGTTTCCGGGGCCGCGCGGCCACGGCTCGCTGCAGGTGACGATCCGTCGCTACGGCGGCAACTCGAAGCTCGTGATCTCGCAGGACCAGACCGAGCGCGAGCGCACCGAGGCGATGCGGCGCGACTTCGTCGCCAACGTCTCGCACGAGATCAGGACGCCGCTCACCGTGCTCTCCGGGTTTCTCGAGACGATGCGCAACCTGCCGCTCACCGAGGTCGAGCAGAAGCGCGTCGTCACGCTGATGACGCAGCAGGCCGAGCGGATGGCCAACCTGGTCGCCGACCTGCTGACGCTGGCCCGCCTCGAAGGCAGCCCGCGGCCGACTGCCGACAGTGGAACGCGCGTCGACGCCCTGTTCGCGCACGTCGAGGCCGAGGCGCGTGCGCTCTCGGCCGGGCGGCACACGATCACCTTCGGCAGCGCCGGCGCGGCGCAGATCGCCGGCAACGACAGCGAGCTGCAGAGCGCGGTCGGCAACCTGGTCAGCAACGCGGTCCGCTACACGCCCGACGGCGGCCGCATCGACGTTCGCTGGCGCCTTGCCGACAACGGCAGCGGCGCGATCGCCGTCGTCGACAGCGGCCGCGGCATCGCCCGCGCGCATCTCCGCGCCTGACCGAACGCTTCTATCGCGTCGACGGCAGCCGCTCGCGCGAGTCGGGCGGCACCGGCCTCGGCCTGGCCATCGTCAAGCATGTCATGCAGCGCCACGGCGGCGAGCTCGACATCGCCAGCGAGCCCGACAAGGGCTCGACCTTCCGGCTCGTCTTTCCGGCGGTGCGGGTCCGCGTCGCCGAGCCGGCGCCGGATGCCGCCGGCGATGCCGGCGTCGGCAGCGGCGCGCCCGCGACCGAGCTGTCAGCGCGCTAGCCGGCGCCGCGACGGCGCGTCAGCGAGGCGCGGTCCGGCGATAGATGTCGGTGACGTCGTCGTCGCTGCGATTGCGCCAGGCATTGGCGATCAGTTGCCAGCCGGCGGCAGGCGCGGGCTGCCCGCTCGCCAGCAGCAGGAAGTCGCATCGCGACGTGCTCGGCCGGCGTCACTGCATCGACGCGATAGCCGCCCAGGTACTCGAGCGCGACCACCTCGGCGCGCACCATTCCGGGCGCGGCGACGCAGGCACTGACCGGAACGAGGCGAGCGATGCGCTGCATCATCGCGCGATAGCTGCGCGCGTTGTCGAGCGGCGGCAGGAGCAGCGTCATCACCAGCAGCCAGCAGACGCTCACGCCGCCGGCCGGCAGCACCAGGCTCTTCCAGAGCGGATGGCGACTGCGTCGCGTGCGCCAGCGCACCAGCCAGAGCCAGGCAACCGTTCCGGCCAGCGCCAACACCAGCGCGAGCACCGAAAAGTCATGGCTGTAGCCCGGGGACAGCCGGTCGAGATTGGCCGCCAGCTTGGCCGGCGCGCCGGTCTGGATCGCGACGTAGAACAGCCAGCCGGTGGCGACGGCGATGGTGAAGAAGAAGACCGAGAACCAGTCGATCGCCGCGGCGGCGCCGCGCTCGAGCGTCGGCAGCGCGAACGCGGCCAGGATGGCGAGCGCGGGCAGCGCAAGCATCAGCGCGCGGTCGCTGCCGGCCATCGCGATCCAGACGCCGAGCAGCGTCGCAGCGCACGCCAGCGGCACGATCACGTGCTGGCGCCGAGAGTCGCCGGCGCCACTGCCACAGCGTCCACAGGGCGAGCAGCCATGCCGGCCACGCGAACCAGGCGATGGCGCGCGCCAGGATGAGCAGTTGCGCCGGATGCGGCAGCGCGCCGAGCCGGTTCGCCCACGCGCCGAGCGCGGTCGCGGCGGCGGCGGCGAGCAGCGTGCCGGCGCCGATCCAGGCGAGCGCCTGCCCGGCTCCGCGCAAGGCTGGCGCAGCGTCACCGCCCGGCGACGCCGACGAGCAGCATTGCGATCGTCGGCGCTCCGCTCGCGGCCAGCGCGACGAGCGCGAGCGCGGTCGCCAGCGCCGCCCTGCGTCGGCTTGGCGGGCTCGCGGCCAGGCCGTACAGGAAGAGCGCGAGGGCAACGAGTTGCACCAGCTCGGGCGTTGTCTCGTGGCCGAGCTGGAGCAGGCCGAGCGAGGCGATCAGCGCAAGCAACGCGCCGTCGGCGATCGCCCGGGCGTAGTCGATCGGCTCGGCCTCGCCGCCGAACGCGAACGGCAGCGGCTGGGCCGATTCGGCGCGCGCCAGGTGATACGCCGCGTACCAGGTCAGCGCCAGCGCGAGCCCGAGCAGCAGCGCGAACGGAATCCGCGCCGCCAGTGCCGGGTCGAGCCAGGGGCTCGACATCTTGACGAAGATCGCGCCGATCCAGTACGGCAGAAGCGAGCCGTCGGCCGGCATTCCGCCGCACGGTCGGCGCGAGCCACGAGGTCTGGCCCTGGGCGATGTTGACGATGTAGCCGAATGCCGTGATGTCGGCGCTCTTCCACGGGTCGCGCCCGAACAGGCCGGGCAGCACGTAGGCCGCGGTCAGGATAGACAGCGCCAGGCGCGGCAGCGTCGCGGCTTCGCGCTGGCTGACGAGGGCGGGGTTGGGGGAGTTCACGCGGCGCGACTCGCTTCGGCGACCGCGAATGATGCAGCATGCGCGGCGCGCCTCCGTTACGCGCGCGCCGAGCACAAAAAAGGCAGCCGAAGCTGCCTTTTGTCGAGTGGACGTGCGCTACTTCTTCGCGCTGAGGTGGGCGAACTTGTTGCGGAACTTCTCGACCCGGCCGCCGAGCGAATCAACGCTCTTCTGGGTGCCGGTGTAAAACGGGTGCGACTCGCTGGTGGTCTCGAGCTTGTAGAGCGGGAGCTCGCGGCCGTCGTCCATCTTGATCGTCTCGCGCGTCTGGGCGCACGAGCGGGTGACGAACTTGAAGCCGTTGGAGAGATCGACGAAGCAGACTTCGCGATATGCGGGGTGGATGCCTTCTTTCACGATATGCCTTTGCTGGTGATGCCGGGAGCCACGCCGCACCGAAAGCTTCGGTGGCGCACTTTCCGAAGAACCCGCGATTGTAGCCGGAGCAGGGAACTCGGCGCTAGCCGCCACGCCGCATCATGTCGAAGAAGTCGAGGTTGTTCTTGGTCGCCTTCATCTTTTCGAGGATGAATTCCATCGCCTCGATCTCGTCCATCGAGTAGAGCAGCTTTCTGAGGATCCAGCTCTTCTGCAGGATCTCGGGCTTCAAGAGCAACTCCTCGCGCCGGGTGCCGGACTTGTTGAGCAGGATCGACGGATAGACGCGCTTCTCGGACATCCGCCGGTCGAGGTGGATCTCGCAGTTGCCGGTGCCCTTGAACTCCTCGTAGATCACCTCGTCCATGCGGCTGCCGGTCTCGACCAGCGCCGTGCCGATGATCGTCAGCGAGCCGCCTTCTTCGATGTTGCGCGCCGCGCCGAAGAAGCGCTTCGGCCGCTGCAGCGCGTTGGCGTCGACGCCACCGGTCAGCACTTTGCCTGAGGACGGCAGGACGTTGTTGTAGGCGCGTGCCAGCCGGGTGATCGAGTCGAGCAGGATGACGACGTCCTTCTTCATCTCGACCAGGCGCTTGGCGCGCTCGATCACCATCTCGGCGACCTGGACGTGGCGTGCCGCGGGCTCGTCGAAGGTCGAGCTGATGACTTCGCCGCGAACCGTGCGCTGCATCTCGGTCACTTCCTCGGGCCGCTCGTCGACCAGCAGGACGATCAGGTAGACCTCGGGATAGTTGGCGATCAGGGCGTGCGCCAGGTTCTGCATCATCACCGTCTTGCCGCTCTTCGGCGCCGAGACCAGCAGGGCGCGCTGGCCTTTGCCGATCGGCGCGATCAGGTCGATGATCCGGCTGGTGATGTTCTCTTCGTTCTTGATGTCGCGCTCGAGCTTGAACTGCTCCTTCGGGAAGAGCGGCGTCAGGTTCTCGAACATGATCTTGTGCTTGCTCTCCTCGGGCAGCAGGTCGTTGATCTTGTCGACCTTGACCAGCGCGAAGTAGCGCTCGCCGTCCTTCGGCACCCGGACCTCGCCTTCGACCAGGTCGCCGGTGTGCAGGTTGAAGCGGCGCACCTGGCTCGGCGACAGGTAGATGTCGTCGGTGGAGGCCATGTAGCTCGCGTCGGGCGAGCGCAGGAAGCCGAAGCCGTCGGGCAGCACCTCGAGGACGCCGTCGCCGAAGACCTGCTCGCCGTTCTTGGCGCGCTTCTTCATGATCGCGAACATCAGCTCCTGCTTGCGCATGCGGGCGACGTTCTCGATCTCCAGTGCCTCGCCCATCTTGATGAGCTCGGAGACGTGAATCGCTTTCAGTTCAGAGAGGTGCATGGGGGAGGCGCCGCTCGGCGCGAAGACTCTGGGGTGGGCCCGGTGGACATGTGCCCGGGCGTGCAGGCTGCGTCAGACGCAGCTCGGGACGACAACAATGGCGTTCGGGGTTGAAGCGGTAATCGCTTCGCGCTGTTCCGGCGCCGGCTCGCGGTCGATCGGGTGCGATCGCCGGCCAAACGCCCTGACTGTCTGGTGCTGGAGCCGCCGCCGGAGGGCGCGCGGATCGATTCGTTAGCGGAAGATTATAGGTGAGAGTCGATGAAAGCCGTCAACTGCGCCTTCGAGAGAGCGCCGACCTTGGTCGCGGCGAGCTCGCCGTTCTTGAACAGCATCAGGGTCGGAATGCCGCGGATGCCGTACTTCGCCGGAACGTCGCGGTTCTCGTCGACGTTCATCTTGGCGACGCGGAGCTTGCCGTCGTAGTCCTTCGAGACCTCGTCGAGGATCGGCGCGATCATCTTGCACGGCCCGCACCACTCGGCCCAGTAGTCCACCAGGACCGGCGTGCCAGCCTCGATGACGTCGGCGGTGAACGATGCGTCGGAAGTGTGGGTGATCAGGTCGGTGCTCATGGCGGATCCTCGTGCCTCGAGGGGAGGTGGGGCCGGGAGTGCCGAGAAGCAAGAGCACATCGGCAGGCACATCATTCTGACATAAAGCGTCTCTCCGCAGGACGCCGCCTGTACCCTTTCCTTTCCCTATGACGACGATAGTCCGCCTCGGTCATTCGATGTCCTCCGGCGCAGCGCTTCGCTGGGACGTCCGATCCGCCAAGCGCATCTCTCTCCTGGACGGCTGGACCCCACGCCGCTGTCGTTGCGCGACATCGTCGTTCTGGTTCCTTTCGTGCAGCTTCTCACGCCGCGCGCCGTGCCTTCGCGGCCGCGGGCGGCTGGATGCCGAGCATCGAGACGACGCGGACGCTCGCGGCATCGCTCGGCCCGCCGCCGGCGCGCGGCTCGGGGCCGAGCTCGGCTGGGGGGTGGCGCATTGACACCCTTGCTCGCGATGCAGCAGATCGGCGCGCCAGCCCTGGGCTGTGCCGACTGGGCGCGCCGCGACCCGCGCGGCTTCGCCCAAGGCGCGGCCGCGCGCGGTCGCGACCCCGCCCACCAGCTGATGGCGGCTATCGCCGCGATCGCGCCCGAGCTGACGCCCCCAGCCTGGGTTCAGGCTCACGCTCGCGAAGCTGCTGCAAGCGCAAGGAAGCTCCCCAAGGAGAAGCCTGCTGGCGCAGGTCGCGCTCGAATGGGCCGCGCGCTCGCCTTGGCGACCGCCGAGCGATTACGTTTTCGGCGCTGCAACCCGCGGGATGGGTGATGGTGGTCCAGCCGGAGGCGTCGATCCATTGGCCCGGACCGCGTGCTCGAGCGCGCCGACCGCGCCGGCGCTGGTCAGATCGATACCGACGTCGACCCTCGGCGGAGCCGTTCTCGGTAGGGGCCGCCCCCCCCGCCGCGGCACCGGCGTCTCCACGTCTGCGACGGCTTCGAGGACGAAGCGGTGGCTGCGGCCGCGCAGGTGCTTGCGCACCGTCGAGCGCGGCGAGACGCCGATCGCCTCGATCGCCCAGGACCGTGCCCTGGTGCGCCGCATCCGCCGCGTTGCTCGAGCGCGGCGCGGTCGTCGTCGCGCGACGAGACCGGCTGGAAGCTGGCGACGACGCGTGCCGGCGCGGCGGTGATGTCGCTGCTCGCGGCGGCACGGCGCGACCGCGAGCGCCGACACCTGGCTCGACTGGCTCAAGTCGGCCCCGCCGATCGGCAGCGCGCGCAGCGCGGCGCTCGAAGCGCTCGATCGAGCGGCACTGCGTCGGCACCAGGTCGTCGATGCGCTCGGCCTCTGCTCGTCTTTCCAGCTTGAAGGCGCGGCGGGGCCGCCGTGCGCGACGACGCCGTCGCGATCGTCGACCGGTTCGCGCGCCCAGCCGCGTCGAACCCTGGTCGAATGGCTCGATGCCCTGCGCGGCCGCGCTCGACCGCCGCCGGCTCGCTGGCGCAGCCTGCGCGACGACGCCGCAGGCCGGCAAGCGCTGGCCGCTCTCGGCATCGAGCCAGCGCTCGCGCCCTCCCGGCGCGCCCAGCTGTCGGCCGACCTGGAGCCGATGCCCGCTGGCCGACTTCACGCGCTGGGTCGACGACGTCCTCGAGCGTGAAGACCTTTCTGCCGCCGGATCCGCTCCCCCGACGCCGACTCGTTGCCCCGTCCGCCGCGCCGACGTCGTGATCACGCCCTTGGCGCGAGCGATGCTGCGGCCGTTCGCCGCCGCGGTCTTGCCCGGCGCGGACGACCGCACGGCTCGGCGCCTTGAGCGGGCGCGATTCGCTCCTGGCGCGCAGCGTCGTGCAGGCCCTGAACACTTGCCGATCCGGCCGCCCCGAGCGCGGTGGCGAGCTGCTCGCCTTCGCGCAGCTGCTGCGGCTGCCGGCGGTCTACTTTGATGCGCCGCCGCGCCGACGGTGCCGATCCGCTCGCTTCAACAGCCCCCTTCGTCGATCGCCTCGGACTCGCGCTCGCCGAGTCCCGCGTGTGCGACTCCTCTGGTCGTCGAGCCTGGCGCGACCCGCGCGTCGAACAGGCGATCGTCGCGACGCCGATCCGTCGCTTGTCAGCGCGCCCCTCGGTCGCCTGCGAGCGGCTCGCCGACCCGCCTGTCGGCGAGCACGTTCGAAGCGCTCGCGCGACTGCCCGTACCGTTTTTTGCGCAGAGCGTGCTCGGCCCCTGCCGCGCCGCCCGACGAGCTCGATCACCGAGGTCGAGAAGCGCGATTACGCAAGTGGCTGCACGAGGTACTGCACGCATTTCATCGCGACCGCGAGCCCCGGCGCCGACGTCGCCGCCGACACCCGCGCGGCTCCTGGCGATCGGTGCGGCGAGCCTCGCGTCGCAAGGCCTCGACGAAGCGGGCTTCCTGCCGTTCAGCGCCTCGTTCGAGGTCCTGGTTCCGCGCTACGTTGCCTGGCTGCGCGAACGCGAAGCGGCGGGCGCGGCCTGGTCGCGCGGCGAGGTCGAGCTGCGGGCGGCGCCGGAAGCGCTCGGCGGCGTCGAGCTCCAGGGCCGCGTCGACCGCATCGACATCGTCGCCCCGGCGGCAGCCGGCTCGAGCTGATCGACTACAAGACCGGCAGCGCCAAGGAAGCTCGCCGAACGCCGAGGCGCGCCGACCGATTCCGAGGACACCCAACTCGCCTTCTACGCCTCGCTCGTCGGCGCCGAGAGCCGGTTGCCGCTGCGCGCCTTCTATCTCGCGATGGACGCGACCCGCGGGCTCGAGGTGCACGAGCACGTCGACGTCACGGCGGAGTGTGCGTCAGTCGCCGCGGAGAACGGCCTCGGCGACGACCTGCGGCGCCTGCGCCAGAAGGGCCGACGCTGCCGCCGCTCGGCGAGGGTGCGGCGTGCGAGCCACTGCGATGCGCGGGGCCTGTGCCGTCGCGACCACTGGTCGCCCGAGGCCGGGGCGGCGCCTGCGGTCGCCGCCGACGCTGCGCGCGGATGAGCGCACCCGCCTTTCGCGTCGACGGCGCGCTCGTCGGCCCGCGACGCGTTCTACGCCGTCGCCTGCGATCCGGCGCGCAGCTGCGTCGTCGAGGCGTGCGCCGGGTCGGGCAAGACCTGGATGCTGGTCTCGCGCATGCTACGCGCGCTGCTCGACGGCGCCGCCCCCGCACGAGATCCTCGCCATCACGTTCACCCGCGCCGCCGCCGGTGAGATGCGCCAGCGCCTGCACGACTGGCTTGCCGGCGTATGCGGCGCCGCACGCGAGCCACGCGGAACGCGTCGCGGCACTCGTCATGCGCGGCATCGCGCCGGCGCGCGCCGAGGCGCTGGCGCCCGAGCTCGCCGACCCTTGTACGGCCGCGTCCTCGCCGCCGGCCGGCCGATCGAGATCCGCACCTTTCACGCCTGGTTCTCGCAGCTGCTGCGGGTCGCCGCCGATGGCGCTGCTCGACCGCCTCGGCCTGGCGCCGGAGATGGAGCTGATCGAAGACCTCGAGGATCACCGGCCCGCGGTGGATGCGCGCCTTTCACGCCGCGTGTTCTCGGCGATCCCGCCGCTGCGTGCCGACTACGCCGCCATGACCGCGCGCCCCGCTGCTGCCACGCAGCTCGGCAAGTGGCTCGCCGCGGCGTGGTGGAAGCGGGTCGAGTTCGAGATGGCCGACGAGGCCAGCGTGCTCGTCGAAAGCGTCGACATCGGCGCCGTCGCTCTGGCCCGAGATCGCGCGTTTCGAGCATCCGGTGGACGCCGTGCTCGATGTCTTCTGGCAGGCACCGGCTGCGCCATGTCGCCCGACGTCCTCGGCCGGGGCGCGAAAACGCATCAGGAAACCGCCGCCAGGCTGGGCGCTGCGCTCGCATCGGGCGACGCGAGGCGCTTGTTCGAAGACCGCGTGGCGTGCGGTCTACACCCGACAAGGACGAGCCGCGCATCCCTCAGCAAGACCCTCGCCGCGCTCGCCGAGACCCCAGGAAGCGCTGGGCCGGCTCGGACGGCAGGTCGAGCAGCAAGACGCGCGGATCGAGCACCAACGCATGGTTCGGCTCGGCCGTGCCCTGCTCGGCGCGTTCGCCGACTACAAGCGCGAGCGCGGCTATGCCGACATGGCCGATCTCGAACGCTGCGCGCTGGCGATCCTGCGCGACGACGAGCTCTCCGGCTGGTTCCAGGAGCGGCTCGACGCGCGCATCCGCCATGTCCTCATCGACGAGTTCCAGGACACCAGTCCGCTGCAATGGCATGCCCTGCACGCGCTGGCTGTCGGCCTACGCCGGCGCCGGCGGCGGCGCGAGCGGCCAGAGCCCGCCCGGCGTCTTCATCGTCGGCGATCCGAAGCAGAGCATCTATCGCTTCCGCGGCGCCGAGCCGCGCGTCTTCGCCGCGGCATCCCGAGTTCGTTCGCGACGGCCTCGAGGGCAGCGCCCTGGCCTGCGATCACACGCGGCGGAACGCGCCGGCGGTGATCGCGCGCGATCAACGGCGTCTTCGGCGTGGCGATGGGCGAGGGCGCATTCGCGGGCTTTCGTCGGCACACGACCGAGGTCGCGACCGAAGCAGGCGATGCGATCGAGGCGTTGCCGCGCCATCCGCGCGATCGTCCGCGCCGGCCGTTCCGACCCCGAACGTCGCGCCGACCTGGCGCGACACGCTGACGACGCCGCGCCTCGAACCCGAGGTCGTGCTGCGCGAGCGCGAAGCGGCCACCCGTCGCGACGCCGGATCGCGGCGCTGCTCGCGCGCGGCGCTGCGCCCGGCGAGATCTTCGTCCTCTGCCGCAAGCGCGAGACCCTTGCGCCTCGTCGCCGCCGCGCTCGAGCGCGCGCACGTCGCCCACTCGGCGGTCGAAGACACGACGCTGGCATCGACACCGGAAGCGCAGGACCTGATTGCCGTGCTCGACGCCGTCGTCTCGCCGGCGCACCGCCTGTCGCTCGCGCGCGTCCTCGCGCAGCCCGCTGTTTGGCGCCAGCGACGCCCGACCTGCTCGCGCTGTCCGCGGCGGCCCGCGGCCGGCGATCATGATTGGTGGCGCGCGCTCCGCGGCGATGACCCACCGCGGCGCCGGCGTTGTTGCGCGCGCGCGAACTGCTGCAGCGCTGGCGCGCGGGCAGCGGCCCAGCTGCCGCCGCACGACCTGCTCGATCGCATCGTCCCACGAGGGTGAGCTGCGCGAGCGAACCCCCTCGCCGTCGTCCCGGCCGAGCAGCGCGCGCTCGCGCTCGACGCCATCGATGCGGTGCTTGCCCAGGCGCTGCTGCTCGACGGCGGCCGCTACGCGACGCCGTACGGCTTCGTGCGCGCGCTCAAGCGCCGCTCGGTGAAGGCCGCGCCACCGGTGCGCGCCCGACGCGGTCCGGCTGCTCGACCGATCCACGGCGCCAAGGGCCTCGAGGCCGACACCGTGTTCGTCACCGATGCCGATCCCGAGCGGCCGCAGACCGAGACGACGACCCTTGCTGGTCGACTGGCCGGTCGAGGCCGAGCATCCCGTGCGTTGCGCCTTTGTGTACAACGAATCGCGCTGCCCGCCGTCGCTGTGCCGAGTTGCTCGCCGCCGACATCCGGTCGCGCGAGCGCGCAGACCTGAACGGCCCTCTACGTCGCCATGACGCGGGCGAAGCGGCGCCTCGTCCTGAGCGGCACCGAGCCCTTTCTGGCGCCGCCCCGCACGTCGTGGTGGCAGCGCGTGCAGCCCTTCGCCGTCGTGCGTGAGGCCGAAGGCACGACCGCCGCTGCGATCCCCCCGCCAGATCGCGGTGCCGCCTCGCTGCGGGTGCTGCCGCAGCGCGCGCCGCCGGTGCCCGCCACCTCGACCGGGCCGCAGCTGTCGCTGCCGTTCGCGGAGCCGGCTCCGCGTCGCGACGAGCTCGCCACGCGAGCGGTCGCGCGCGGGCGAGAGGGCGACGACGGCCTGCGCGCGCTCGGACGCGCGATCCATCGTCTGCTCGAGTGGGCTGGCAGCGGCGCTGTGGCGGCGTCGATCGCCGATCTGGCAGTGGCCGCGGCGGCCCGAATTCGGCGTCGCCGCCGAGGGAGGTCGAGCGGCGCGCCGCGGCGATCCTGCGCTCATCCGCAGGCCGCGCGCTTCTTCACCGGGGCCGCACATCCTCTGGAGCGGCAACGAGGTCTCGGTCAGCGATGCCGGCGAAGTGCTGCGGATCGACCGACTGGTCCGCCTCGTCGGAGGACTCAGGGGCGGCTTGGTGGGTGCTCGACTACAAGCTGCACCGCGCCCCCGAAGGCCTCGATCCGTATCGTGCCCAGTTGCTCCGCTATCGCGCCATCGTCGCCCGTGCCCAGCCGGGCGAAATCGTGCGCTGCGCCTTCGTCACCGGGGAAGGCAAGGTCGTCGAGGTGTCGTGAGTGCAGCGCTTCACGGCAAGAAACCTCACTTTCCCCGCCTTGATCGCGCCATGGGCGTTGCCTCGGCTAGGCTCCAATCAGGCAACTCCGCCTCGCTTGCGATGCCGTCCGCTATCGCCTCCGCCCTCCATTTCTCGTCGCCCGCCCGCGCTTTCGGCCACTTCGCGTTGCAGCGCCTGATCGGCAAGAGCGAGGCGACGATGACCTGGCTCGCGATCGACACGCGCAGCTCGAACGAGATGATGCTGGCGATGCCGCGTCTGCCGCCGACCGGCCCGGCGGGCATCGGCAACTGGCTGCTGCAGGCGCGGCGCGCGGCGCGCCTCGATCATCCCGACATCGCCGCGGTCGCCGAGTGCGGCGTGCACGAGCACTGGCCGTTCGTCGCCGTCGACCGCCGCGCCGGCGTGACGCTCGAGGAGTGGCTCGCCGAGCATCCCGCGCCGAGCGTCGAAGACGCGGCCCTCTGGATCGGCAGCGTCCTGCGCGGCCTGGCCTTCGCTCACGACGCCGGCGTCTCGCACCTCGACTTGCAGTGCCATAACGTGCTCGTCAACGAGCGCGGCCAGGCCTGCGTGACGGCACTCGCGGTCGCCCCCGACGGCGGCGGTCACGACCTCGGCGCGCCGGCCGGGCCGCGCGCCGTCGACGCCCGGGCCGGCCCGGCCGAGCCTGCGGCGCTGCGCGCGCACCGCGCCGCGGCCGAGCGGGACGTTCTCGCCTGCGGCGTGCTGCTGCATCTGCTGCTCACCGGCGAGCCGGTGCTGGACAGCCCCGACATCGCCCAGGTGCTGGCGCGGATCGCGCCGCACGGCCGCGAGCACGTCCGCCTGCCCTGGACGACGCCGCAGCCGATCCCCGAGCCGCTGCGCGCCATCGCCAACCGCAGCACCTCGAGTCAGGTGCGGCTGCGTTATCGCAACGCGCGTACGTTCCTCGGCGCGCTCACCGGCTGGCGCGAAGCGGCCGCCGAGGACGACGCCGGGCCGGTCGCGCTGCTCCTCGGCCGCCTGAGGAGCGTCGGCCACCTGCCGGCGCTGCCCGGCCTTGCCGGACGCGTCCAGCGCGTCACGGCCATCGAGAGCCAGCGCACCGACGAGATCGCGCGCCATCTGTTGCCCGACATGGCGCTCTCGTTCGAGCTGCTGCGCACGCTCAGCTCGGCGCGGGTGCAGGAACGCAGATCGCCGGCAACGGGCCGGTGCTGACCTTGCGCCGCGCGGTCGCGCTGATCGGCGTCGATGGCGTGCGCGGCGCGGCGAATGCCCTGCGCGCCTGGCCCGGCCCACTCGACGAGGAGGGCGCGCGCGCGTTGCGCCTGACGATCGACCGGGTCCGTCTCGCCGGTCATCTGGCGCAGGCGCTGCGGCCGGCCGGATACGACGGCGAGGCGGTGTATCTGATCGCCGCACTGCAAAGCCTGGGCCGCCTGCTGGTGCGCTATCACTTCGCCGATGAGGCCGAGCAGATCCATCAGCTGATGCAGCCGATCGCCGCGAGCCGCGTCGACGGCGAGGTGGTCGCGCCGGAGCAGCTAGGTCTCGGCGAGGACGCCGCCGCCTACGCCGTGCTCGGTGTCAACGTCGAGGCGCTCGGCAGCGCGGCGGCGCGGCACTGGGGTCTCGGCGACGAAGTCCTGCACATGATCCGCCGCCTGCCGACCGAGCTCGCGGTGCGCAAGCCCGATGACGACGAGGGGCTGCTGCGGATCGTCGCCAGCGCCGCCAACGAGGTCGTCGATGCGCTCGGCCTGCCGCCGGCGAAGGTCTCGGCGGCGCTGAACCAGGTCGTCGCCCGCTATGCGGGACACTCCGCCTGACGACGCGGATCGTCCACGACGCGGTTGAGGACGCCAAGGAGGCCTTGCACAGCGACGGCATGCGGGCGGCATTCCGGCCGGCGGGCGAGCTGGACGACGACGCCGACGCGGCGACCGCCGCGAACGATGCGCCGACGGGTGCGGCCGGCGTGCCCGAGCTCAGCGCGAGCTGCGCGGCTGAGCGGTCGCCACGGCCACCACGAGGGCGAGCGCGAGCAGCCAGCTGGAGCGGAAGGGCGCGCGCCGGTCGGCGAGTTCGGCGCCTTCGGACACGGCAGAGGCGGAATCGACAAAGGGGTCAAGCAGGCGGGCCTCGAAGGTGGCATCGCGATCACTCCAGGGACTTCGATCGCCGGGGTGAATCCCCCGGACGAGCGACACGCCGATGGCGTCGTGTTCGCCAGGCGCGCCGACGCCGCGATGCCCTCCCGTTGCTCGATGTCGACCAACGAGCGAGCCCTGGCACGATCGAAGAAGAGCGCGACCCGCGTGAAGCCCGCGCAGTCTTGCGCGGCGTCGTTCTTGCCCTCAGACTGCGCAACCCATCACCACGCGGAGGCTCGAGTCATGGCGACAGCGAAGAAGGCCGGCATCGTCGACAAGGTGAGGAAAGCCATCACCGGCATCTTCTCGAGCGTCACCAAGAAAAAGGCCACCCCGCCGACGTCGACCGAGAAGAAGGCTGCCAAGAAGCCGGCCAAGAAGGCCGTGGCGGCGGCCAAGAAGGGGGGCAAGAAGATGGCCGCGCCGGCCAACAAGGCGGCGAAGAAATCAGCCCCGGCGAAGAAGTCGGCCAGCATGGACCGCAAGCTGATCGCCCTGTCGCAGCCGCACGAGGTCCGCGACTGGTGCAAGTCCCTGGGCTGCACCGAGGACCAACTGAGGGCGGCCGTCGCCGCGGTGGGCAATTCGGCCGCCAAGGTCCGTGCGCACCTCGGCGAGCGCAAGGTCGGAGCCTTTTGACGTCCGCCCCGGATTGGCGGCGCTCGAGAAGTCAGCTCGAGAAGCTAAGGTGACGAGCCTGACCCCGGCACTGGTCGCAACGGTTAGGGCTGCTTCGTTCCCGACCTGACCCGGTTGGCCGCGCTCCCATGCGGGGAGGCCCGTCACGGTCGATTCTAGGCGGTGGCCCTGCCGCCGAGCGCGATCAGAGACGAACGCCCAGTTCGCTGCCCGCGTATTCGAGATCGAGTGGCTCGATCACGAGCCGTTTCGCTCCGGCCTCGACGCTTCCGGCGACCCAGGCGTCGACGCCGGCCTTGCGCGCCACCGCCGCCGTTCGCTCGGCGTCGCCGGCAGCGACGAAGAGGGCAAAGCCCGCGCCCATGTTGAACGTGCCGTAGGCGGCCCGCGCAGCGAGGCCAGCCTGCTCTTGGATGAACGAGAGCACCGCGGGCACCTCGGGCAGCCGATGGATGCGATAGGTCAGCTCGGCGCGGTGGCGCATCAGCTTCCTCCAGCCGTGGCCGGTGACGTTGACCGCGTAGTGGACGCGGATGCCGGCCTTGTGCAGCGCCTCGGTGATCGGCGAATAGAGCACCGTCGGCGCCAGCAGTGCTTCGCCGAACGAGATCGGCACTGCGCTCGCCGCGAGCGGCGCGAGGTAGCCGCGCGGCAACCGCTCGGCGAGCTGGCGGGCGAGGCTGAGGCCGTTGGCATGGATGCCGCTCGACGCCAGTAGAACGATCGCGTCGCCCGGGCCGAGGCGGTCGCCGAGCGAGAGCCGGTCCTTGGGGCTGACGATGCCCGTGCACGACGCCGCCAGGTCGATTCGTCCGGGCTCGACGATGCCGGCAAGCGCCGGTGTCTCGCCGCCGCCCCAGGCGATGGCGCAGTGATCGCAGGCGCGCTTCCAGCCGGCGACCAGCTGCCGGGCGCGCTCGCCGTCGTCGAACCAGTCGGAGCCGCCGGCGGCCCAGTACGCCTGGACGACGAGCGGGGTGGCGCCGACCGTGATCAGGTCGTTGACCGCCATGGCGATCGTGTCCTGGGCGATGGCGGCGTAGGCGACCTTGCCGGTAAGGGCGGCCATCGCATCGGCGACGAGCGCCTTCGAGCCAAGGCACTCGACGATGCTCGCGAGATAGAACGGGCCGACGTCGACGACGTACGCCGACTCGCCGCGCGATGCCTCGACCTCGCTGAAGCCGTGCCTATCGAGCTGCGAGGCGGTGGCCGCGGCGGCGCGCTGGGCAGCGATCTTGAGCGGATCGATCTTGCCGTAGTCGACGCCCGAGCCGCCATAGCTGAGCGGGGCCGGAGCCGAAGTCGGATGCGGGGGCGAGATGGCCACGGTGGCCGTCATTATCCCGCACCGTCGAGGGCCGAGAGGCCGCCCGTAGAATCGATCGGATGTCTTCCACCGTGCTCGCGCGCAAGTATCGGCCGCGCAATTTCGAGTCGCTGGTGGGCCAGGCGCATGTGGTCCAGGCGCTCGCCAACGCCCTCACGCAGCAGCGGCTGCACCACGCCTATCTGTTCACCGGAACGCGCGGCGTCGGCAAGACGACGATCGCACGCATCCTCGCCAAGTCCCTCAACTGCACCGGTCCCGACGGCAGCGGCGGCATCACCGCGCAGCCGTGCGGCGTGTGTTCAGCGTGCCGCGACATTGACGCCGGGCGCTTCATCGATTTCGTCGAGCTCGATGCGGCGTCGAACCGCGGCGTCGAGGAGATCTCGCGCCTG
This sequence comes from uncultured beta proteobacterium, assembly GCA_963766315.1. Classification (GTDB taxonomy): domain Bacteria; phylum Pseudomonadota; class Gammaproteobacteria; order Burkholderiales; family Burkholderiaceae_C; genus Schlegelella_A. Next base: position 168,498 of record CAVXZM010000013.1, on the reverse strand, counting down.
CTCGACCAGGCGGTCTACAAGCCGGTCGTCGGCCGCTTCAAGGTCTACCTGATCGACGAAGTGCACATGCTCTCGAACCACGCCTTCAACGCGATGCTGAAGACGCTCGAGGAGCCGCCCGAGTATCTGAAGTTCATCCTCGCCACGACCGATCCGCAGAAGGTGCCGGCGACGGTGCTGTCGCGCTGCCTGCAGTTCAACCTGCGGCCGATGGCGGCGGCGACGATCGCCGAGCATCTCGCGTCGATCTTGGCGACCGAGAGCGTCGCCGCCGAGCCGGGTGCGCTGAAGCTGATCGCGCGCGCGGCACGCGGCTCGATGCGCGACGCCCAGTCGCTCACCGATCAGGCGATCGCCTTCGGCAGCGGCCAGGTCGAGGAAGCGGGCGTGCGCCAGATGCTCGGCGCGGTCGATCGCAGCCACGCCGTGCGCTGCATCGAGGCCTCCGCGGCGCGCGACGGCTCGGCGCTGATCGCGGCCGTCGACGGCCTGCGCAGCCTCGGCCTGTCGGCGCCCGGCGCGCTCGAGGAGATGGCAGCGCTGCTGCAGGAGATGGCGGTCGTGCAGGCGCTGCCCGACGCGGTCGACGGCAGCGACGCCGACGCCGATGCCGAGGTCGTCGCCCGCCTCGCTGCGCTGGTGCCTGCCGATGAGACCCAGCTGCTCTACAGCATGGTCCTGGCCGGCCGCGCCGAGCTCGCGCTCGCGCCCGACGAGTACAGCGGCCTAGTGATGGTCCTGCTGCGCATGCTGGCGTTCGCGCCGGCCGGCGAGCGCGCTGCAGCGACGTCGCCGCCCACGCCGACATCGCCGGCGCCGCGCGCCGGGGCACCGCGACCGGCCGAGCCGAAGGCTGCATCGCTGCCGGCGGCGCCGGTCGCCGCCCCGCGCGCGGTGGGCAGCGACGGCAGCGCTGCCGCCGATCGCTGGACGGCGCTCGTGCAGCGCCTGATCGACGCCGGCGCGATCGCGGCGATGGTGCGCGAGCTGGCGCTGCAGTCCGAGACTGCGTCGCCGTCGTCGACGACGGCGACGTGCAGGTCTGGCAGCTGCGCGTGGAGCGCGAGAATTTGCGCGCACCGGCGCTGCGCGAACGACTGCAGGCGGCGGCGCAGGGCGAGGGGCGTGCCGTGCGGATCGAGATCGAGGCTGGCGCGACGGTCGACACGCCGGCAGTGCGCGAGGCCGCAGAGCGCGATCGCCGCCAGGCCGAGGCCGAGCGGCTGATCAACGACGATCCGCTGGTGCGCGCGCTGATGGCGCAGTACAAGACGGCGCGCATCGTGCCGGGCTCGGTCAAGCCGCACTAGCCAGGCGAACCTGACACTGAAGGAGCACACGAGATGATGAAGGGCCAACTCGCCGGCTTGATGAAGCAGGCCCAGGCGATGCAGGACAACCTGAAGAAGGCGCAGGACGAACTCGCCACGATCGAGGTCGAGGGCCAGTCGGGCGCCGGCCTGGTCAAGGTGACGATGACCTGCAAGCACGACGTCAAGCGCATCACCATCGACCCGAGCCTGCTCGGCGAAGACAAGGACATGCTCGAAGACCTGGTCGCCGCTGCGTTCAACGACGGTGTGCGCCGGGCCGAGGAAGTGAGCCAGGAAAAAATGGGCAAGCTGACCGCCGGGATGCCCTTGCCGCCCGGCATGAAGCTACCGTTCTGATGGCTCGGCTCCGCCGAAGCCTCTCTCGAAGGCCTCGTCGAGGCGCTGCGGCGCCTCCCCGGCGTCGGCATCAAGTCGGCGCAGCGGATGGCGTGGCATCTGCTGCAGCACGACCGCGACGGCGCGCGGCGCATCGCCGATGCGCTGCAGAACGCGGTCGCCCGCGTCCGCCACTGCGAGCGCTGCCACACCTTTACCGAGGCCGAGGTGTGCAGCATCTGCCGCGACCCGGCACGCGATTCGCGCCAGCTGGCGGTGGTCGAGACGCCGGCGGATCAGGCAGCGTTCGAGCGCACCGGCAGCTTCCGCGGCTACTACTTTGTGCTGATGGGCAGGCTCAGCCCGCTCGACGGCGTCGGCCCGACCGAGATCGGCGCCCAGCAACTGCTCGACCGGGCGACCGATGGCCGGGTCGAGGAAGTGATCATGGCCACCAACTTTACCGCCGAGGGCGAGGCGACGGCGCACGTCCTGGCTGAGGCGCTGCGCTCGCGCGGCGTGCGCGTGACGCGGCTGGCGCGCGGGGTGCCGATCGGCAGCGAGCTCGAGTACGTCGACCTGGCCACGATCGCGCACGCGTTCGCGATCGTCGCTCAGCGATCGCCGCGTGACGCGGCGATCGCTCAGTTCTTGGCCAGGCGGACGTGCTTGTGCGGCGGCGTCTCGGTCTTGCCTCGGTGGGTCGTGCCGGCCTTGCCCGTGGCAACCCGGGTCGGGGCGGCTTGGCCGCTCGCCGTTCGCGTCGGCGCTGCGGTCGCGGGCTTACGACCCTTCGCGGCGACGTAGACGATGACCGTCTGACCGGGCGCGAACTTGGCGCCGGCGCTGACCGAGTTCCATTCCGCGACCTGGGCCGCGCTCACGCGGTAGCGCGTCGCGATCGAGGCGACGCTGTCGTGGTGGCCGGCCTTGAGCGAGGTCTTGCGCAGCGTTGGCCCGTCGGCGACGATCTCATGGCCGCGTCGTCGGCGACGTCGCTCGAGACATCCGCGAGCAGCGCATTGCCGCGCGGCACGAGCAGGGTCGATCCGGCCTTGATCAGCACCCGCGCCGGGATCCGGTTGACTTCGCGGAACTGCTCCTCGTTCATGCCGACGGCACGTGCCGCCTCGACCGGCTTCATCGTCTTCGGCGCCTGCCAGGCCGTCAGGTCGCGAGCGGGCCGCGATGCAGCGGCAGCTCGCGCACGAAGCGGTTGGCGTTGTCGTAGGGCAGGAGCAGCTGCGGTGTGCCCGCGGCGAGGATCACCGGCCGGTTCATCTGCGGATTGAGGCTCTGGAATTCGTCGAGCGGCAAGCCGGCGAGCTGCACGGCGAGGGCAACGTCGATGTCGCGCTCGATCGGCACGCTCAGGAAATACGGGTGGTTCATCAGCTCCGGCAGCGCCAGATTGAAGCTCGCCGGGCGGGCGACGATGTTCTTGACCGCCTGCAGCTTGGGCACGTAGCCCTGGGTTTCGATCGGCATGCGCAGGCTCAGGTAGTCGGTCGGCAAGCCGGCCCGCTGGTTCCTGGCAGCGCGCTGGACGCTGCCTTCGCCCCAGTTGTAGGCGGCCAGCGCGAGGTGCCAGTCGCCGAACATGCCGTAGAGCTTCTGCAGGTAGTCGAGCGCGGCGCGGGTCGACGCGAGGACGTCGCGGCGGTCGTCGCGAAAGACGTTCTGCTTCAGGTCGAAGTCGCGTCCGGTCGACGGAACGAACTGCCACATGCCGGAGGCCCGCGCCACCGACATGGCCTGCGGGTTGTAGGCGCTCTCGATGAACGGCAGCAGCGCCAGCTCGGTCGGCATGCTGCGTTTGTCGAGCTCCTCGACGATGTAGAACAGGTAGCGGCCGCCGCGCTCGGTCATCCGCGCGACGTAGTCGGGCCGCGACGCATACCAACGCTCCTGGGCGCGCACGGCTTCGTTGTCGAGGTCGGTCATCGCGAAGCCGCGACGGACGCGATCCCACAGGTCGACGCGTGCGGCGCGGTCGTCGAGGTCGAGGTGGACGTCGGGCCGGCGCGGGTCGACCGGCACCGGCGCGGCGACGGATTCTTCGGCGCCGGATGCGGCGGCGTCCGGGGTCGTGGTCGCGCTGGCTGCGGCGTTGTCGAGGCTCTTCGCAGGCTCGGGCGCCGAGGCCGAAATCGGCGCCGTGCCGTCGGAAGCGGCTTCGGGTGCGGGGGTCGACGAAGGCGCCGAGGCACAGCCGGCGAGAAGGAGAAGCGGCAGCACGAGCCAGCGGAGGGTTCGGGCGGCCAACGACGGCTGCAACTCGGATCGTGTCGTCATCGGAAATCGTTCTTCCAGGCTCGTAACGCCAGCCGCTCGGCGGCACCGAGCCAGCCAAACGAGCGTAGCACCGCCCGTCACGATCGAAGTCAGGCCGCCGGTATGCGGCGAAAGCAATGTGTCCGGCGGTGTGCGCGGCAGTGTCCAGCATCCCGAGGCTTGTCGCGGCGCTTGCGCGACACTGCCGTGATCGGCGTCACGGCGGGTCACTAGAATCGCCGCCAATTCGAGGCGCCGGGCGCGGTCGTCGTGCATTCCGAGCGGGTGGTCGGCGAACGCGGGCAAAGGTCAGTCAGGCTCATGACAGCAGAAGGCGCGATCATACAGTCGCCCCAGTGGCTGCGGTCTCCCGCAGGTCAGTACCTGCTCGCCTGGGAGCAGCGCCATCTCGACCAGGCGGTCGCCGACCTGTTCGGCTTCCACGCCTTGCAGCTGGGCCTGCCGCAGCTTGCCGCGCTGCGCGCCAACCGGATGCCGCACCGCTGGCTGGCGGTCGAGTCGGCAGGCGGCGATGGGCCAGCTTCTGTCGCGGCGGCGGATGCTGCCGCGACCAGCGCCGAGGCGACTGGCGGCGCGCCCGGCGAGCGCGCCGCAGTCATCGCCGCGCCGACGCTGCGCTGCCACTTTGACGCCTTGCCGTTCGACGCGGCGAGCCTCGATCTCGTCGTTCTTCCGCACGCCCTCGAGCTGGCGCGCGATCCGCACCTGGCGCTGCGCGAGGTCGAGCGAGTGCTCGTTCCCGAGGGCCGGGCGATCACGTCGGCTTCAACCCGGCGAGCCTGTGGGGGGCGCCCAGAAGCTCGGCCGGCTGCGCCGAAGCCTCGCGCCGGACGGCGGCGAGCTGTTCCTGCCCCATGCCGGCGAGTTCATCGGCTACGCCGCCTGCGCGACTGGCTGCGGCTGCTCAGCTTCGAGGTCGAGGCCGGCCGCTTCGGCTGCTACGTCCCGCCGGTGACCTCGGCGCGCTGGGTCTCGCGCTTCGCTTGGATGGAGCGCGCCGGCGACCACTGGTGGCCGGTGTTCGGCGCGCTCTATTACATCGTTGCGGTCAAGCGCGTGCGCGGCATGCGCCTGGTCGGGCTGATCAAGAACGAGGCGCGGGTCAAGGCGGCCGTCACCGCGCCGGCGCCGGTGGCCCGCGACTCAGCGCCGGCCCGCCGCCCGGCGTGACAAGGAACGCGCGGGCGCTCGGCGATGAAGTGGATCGCCTATACCGACGGCGCCTGCGCCCGACCAATCCGGGTCCGGCGGGCTGGGGCGCCGTGCTGATCGCGCCCGACGGCGGTGGCGAGTCCGATCACTTCGGGTTCATCGGCCCCGGCACCAACCAGATCGCCGAGCTGACGGCGGCGATCGAAGGCCTCGCCCTCGTCCCGCCCGGCGCCGCGGTCGAGCTGGTGTCGGACAGCCAGTACGTGCTGAAGGGCCTGACCGAGTGGCGCGCCGGCTGGGAGCGCAAGGGCTTTCGCAACTCGAAGGGCGACCCGGTCGCCAATCTCGCGCTCTGGAAGCGGCTCTACGCCGCGGCCGACGCCCGCCGGGTGAGCGTCCGCTGGGTGAGCGGGCACACCGGCGATCGCTGCAACGAGAAGGCCGACGCGCTTGCCAACAAGGCGCTGGCGCTGAAGACGCGCAGCGACGCCTAGGGCGCCGCTCAGGGCAGGCTGCGCTCGACCTCGAGCAGCTGGAAGCGCGCCAGCGCCAGGTTCGTGCGGTGCTTCTCGAGCAGCGCGACCAGCACCAGGTCGGGATGGCGCTGCAGGGCGCGAATCAGCATGTTGCGCGCGCCGGCGCTGGTGATGATCTCGTCGATCGGGTCGCTAAGGCCCATGCTGCGCGCCGCGTTGTGGTGGCTGCGCAGCACTTGGGCGCAGGCCGCTGCCGCAGGCTCCATGTCGAGCGTGGCCGGGTCGCGGGTCTCGTGGGCGAGGACCAGGCCGCTGACGGCGTCGACCAGGGCGCAGCCGAGCAGACCGTCGAGCTTGAGCAGGCTGGCGAGCGCGAGCCGGCCGCGCGCGGCGTCGAGGACGTTGCGCGAGACGACCGTGGCATCGGCATCGGCGGCGACGCTCGCTGCCTGGCGCTCGCGTCGTAGCTCGGGTCGAGCTCGCCGACCTTGATCGGGAAGTCGCTCGTGCCGAGCATCGGCGAGACCGCCGCCGGGTCCCAGCCGGGCTGCAGCTTGGCGTTGTTCCAGACATTGAGCATCGCGTTCCAGACCGATGACGCGCCGGTCATCGGCTCGTTGACGATGTGCACGTGCAGCCGCTCGGGCCAGCTGGTGGTCTTGACCTTGTTGTTGATCCAGGCCGCGTTCGGCGGCAGCTGGAACAACAGGTGCGGGCAGCGCCAGGTCGCGAGGCTGGTCGCGAGCTTGAGCGACGTCAGCAGCGCTCGATCGCGTGCGGCTGCATCGGGCCGATGATGACCGCGGTCATCTGGCTGCGCTCCATCAGCGCGACCGGGATCTCGGCGTTCTCCGGTCCGGGCGCGCGCACGTCGGCGTGGAAGATGCGCAAGGTGTCTTCCTGGCGCCGCACCAGCGTCGTCCGCTCGATCATTGCGATCGTTCTGAGCGTCGACTGCTCGCGCAGGTGGAGTCTTTCGATCGGCCGGCCGCCGGCTCAGAGAGCGCCTTGATCACCGACGACGCCCAGACGCCGACCGGATCGAGCAGCGTGATCATCGAGGTCGCGGTCTCGAGGTCGGCGCGGGTGGCGGCAAAGTGCTCGCGGATCGCCTGCGCCGGCGAGCCGGTGACGACGAGGTCGCTGACGTGCCGATCGATGATCTGGCCACGCTCGTTGACCTCGGTGGCGATGCTTTCCATGATGGCCGTCGCCGCGAACTCCTGGCCGCTGCTACCGACCTGGGTTTCCGCGAACTCCGAGTCCTTGGACTTCGCGTCGCGGTTGGCTCTCAGGTCTCCGAAGAGCGATGTCAGCATGGCGGGCTCCTGTGGCGGGCAGGCCCTGTTCCGGCCCGCGTCGATGCGCAGGAGTCTAGACCACGGCGGGTCTACCTTTGGTTACAGCGACGCGCGGCCGCCCACGCCGATGGTCGGCCGGCCTCTACCGATCTAGAGGCGCCGGATGCCGCCGCTGCCGACCGATGCAGACCCTCGGCACCGCCGCGCCGGCGTAAACCCGTGCCGCAGCCGGCGATTGACCGCCAGCCCGCTCTCGGCCCGGACACGGGCGTGCCGCTGCCGCCGAGGCTGACCGAGACGTCGTCGGCGACGATGCTCGGCAGCGCACGGCCGCTGCCGCCGATCGCGACGGCGAGCCTCGGGCCCGGCCGTCGCGCTGAACCGGCCGCTGCCGCCGATGCGACCGCGAGCTCGCCGGCCTCGAGTGCCAGCCGAGCTCGATGTCCCGGAGCCGCCGAGCGAGACCTAGAGCTTGGCCGACCGCAGCGCCGCTGCCGTTATCCGGCCCGAGCCGCCGCGGCGATGCCGCCGAGCCGGACCTGGTCGACGGTCCGGACCGGCCGGCGCGCGCAGATCGGTGCCGTTGATCGGGCCAGCTGATCTCGAGGTCGCGCGACCGCCCCGCGGCCGCGCACCTTGGTCTCGACCAGGGGCAGGAGGTCGTCGTCGGCGACGAGCTCGATCGCCCTCCGACGCCGCCGGACGCAGCACACCGCGAAGTCGCTCCGACCGAGACCCGCTGAACGCGGCGACGTTGCGGCGCTCGGTCGTTGCGCTGCCGGAGCCGATGCTGGCGTCGCCGGCGGCGAGACGTTCGGGGAGCCGAAGAGCTCAGGAGGCCGGCGGCGAGCAGGCGGCGGCGCGGCAGGTCATGGTGGCTGTTGGTGGTTGATGGCCGGCCTATCTTCGAGCCCGCGACGGCACCCGGCGAGCGCCTGGCGACGGACTGCCGGACGGGTGGAGCGCTGCTTGGCGCGACGAATGGCGCGGGCGCTCAGCCCGGGGCGCTGCCGCTGGCGCGAAAGAAGCGGATCGGCGAGTGCCGACCGAGCGCTGGACCATGGCGGCGAAGGCGCTCGGGCTGGCATAGCCGAGCTCGGCGGCGATCGTCGCCATCGGCAGCTGCGCGCCGCCAGCGGCACGGCTCGGGCCAGCAGCACCTGCTCGCGCCAGCGAACGAAAGTGGTGCCGAGCTCGCTGCGGAAGAGCCGGGCGATCGTTCGCGGGCTCGCGCCGGTGTCGCCGGCCCACGCCTCGAGGGGGCGTGGCGCGACGGCTCGTCGAGCATGGCTTCGCACAGGCGCCGCAGCCGCTTCTCGCCCGGCAGGGCGATGCCGAGCGGCACCGGCGGCGCGCGGCGCAGCTCGTCGACGAGCAGGGCGGCGAGCGCTCTCGCGCGCCAGGGTGTCGCGGTCGGGCGGGCGGGCCGCAGCGTCGGGCCGGCATCGAGCTCGAGCGCCAGGGCCAGCAGCAGGCGCGAGGCCTCGAGCACCCGGCACTGACGCCAGCGCACCGCCTCGGCCGCGTTGCCGGCCAGGCCGCGCGCCGCCCGGGATCGACGTAGAGGGTCAGCAGATCGGCGTCCTCGATGACCGTCACCGCGTGCTCGACGCCCGGCGGGATCCAGAGCGCGCGCGACGGCGGAACGATGGTGGTGCCGTGCGGCATCGTGACCCGGACGACGCCGGTCGCCGAGATCGCGATCTGGCCCCAGGGGTGGGAGTGCGGCACGACCCGGGTCGCGGCCAGCAGGTGCTGCAGCTTGGCCCGCACCGGGCGCGCGGTCGGGGCGAAACAGGTGCGGCGTGACAGGGCCGACGGGCGGCCGGCAGGCGCATTGGCAGGATCGCGACAGAAGTTGACCCCCTATCGTAATCCGGACGCGGCCGCCGGGCTACGATCGCTTCCCGTCTTCCTCCCCTCGCCCCATGTCCGCGCGCCGCCTCTCTCCGCCTCCCGCTCGCCGGCGCGCCGCGACGCCGCCGTGATGGGCCTGGTCGGCCTGGCCCATCGCGTCAGCCACTTCAGCCAGCTGCTCCTGCCGCCGCTCTTTCCTGGCTGAAGGACGATTCCATGCCAGCTACGCCGAGCTCGGCGTGCTGCTGACGATCTTCTTCGTCGTCTCCTGCGCGGTGCAGGCGCTCTCGGGCTTCGTCGTCGACCGCTTCGGGCCGCGGCCGATCCTGTTCGCCGGCATCGCGCTGCTCGCCGTCGGCCGCGTTCGGCTTCGCCCAGCACGCAGCTACGCGATGCTGGCGCTCTTCGCGGTCGTCGCCGGCATCGGCAACGGCGTCTTCCATCCGGTCGACTACACCTTGCTCAATCGCAAGATCCATCCCTCGCGCCTCGGCCACGCGTTCAGCGTCCACGGCATCACCGGCAGCCTCGGCTGGGCGCTGGCGCCGGCGATGATGGTCGATCACGCTGGCTTCTCGTGGCGCGTCGCGCTCGCTTCAGCCGGCGTGCTGGCCCTGGTCGTGTCGGGTGCTCTGCTCAACCGCGTCGCACCTGACGATCGAGATGACGAGCGCGGCCAAGCCGCGCGCGGTCAGGGGCGCGCCGCCGCGAAGGCAGCCTCGGTTTCCTCGCGATTCCCGCGGTCTGGATGTGCTTCGGCTTCTTCTTCCTCTACGCCGTCGTCATCAGCGGCGTCCAGGCGTTCGCGCCCGAGGCGGCGCGCCAGCTGCACGACGTGCCGGCGCGCTGGGCGGCGATGTGCCTCACCTTCTACATGGTCGCGAGCGCGGGCGGCATGGTGCTCGGCGGCTTTCTCGCCGCCGACCCCTCGCGCTGCGAGAAGATCGTCGCCGTCGGCTTCGGCATTGCCGCCGTGTTCGCGCTGACGATCGGCTTCGCGCCGCTGGCGCCGATGACGGTTCCGGTGCTCTTCGCGCTGATGGGCGTCGCCTCCGGCATCGCCGGGCCGTCGCGCGACCTGATCGTCAAGCGCGCCGCGCCGGAGAACGCGACCGGCCGGGTCTACGGCGTCGTCTATTCCGGGCCTCGACATCGGCCAGGCGTTAGCGCCGCTGGTCTTCGGCCCGCTGATGGACATGCACCGGCCGCCGGACATCTGGCTCGGCATCGCCATCGTCCAGGCCCTGCTGATCCCGAGCGCCTTCAACGTCCGTCGGGTGCGGCGCACGGCGCTGCTCGCGTCGCGGCGACCGGCGCTGAGCCGCGTCGATCAGACGGCGCTGCGGTGGCGCTCGATGCAGGTCGCAAGACTTCCTCGGCGGGCCGCTTCCACCAGTTCTCGCTCGAGAAGATCTCGACCTCGCTGTAGCCGGCGAAGCCGGCCGCCTCGACCCAGCCGCGAATCCGTGGGATCTCGACCACGCCGTCGCCCATCATGCCGCGATCGTTGAGCAGGTCGCGCGTCGGCACCAGCCAGTCGCAGACGTGGAAGGCCAGCAGCCGCTCGCTGCCCGGCGCGCGCGATCTGCGCCTCGAGCTTCGGGTCCCACCAGACGTGATAGACGTCGACCGCGACGCCGAGCGCCGCCGCGTCGCGCCAGGGTCGAGCGCGTCGCAGAGATCGAGCGCCTGCTCGAGCGTGTTGACGCAGGCGCGGTCGGCGGCGTACATCGGATGCAGCGGCTCGATCGCCAGCGGCATGCCGACGCTGCGCGCGTACTCGAGCGTCGCGGCGATGCCGTCGCGGACCGTCGCGCGCGCGCCGCGAACAGGTCCTTCGACTGCGGCGTTCCGGCGAGCGCGCCGGGCAGGCCGCCGACGACGAGCACCAGGCACGCCGCCTCCAGCTGCCTTCGCCTCGTCGACCGCGCGCCGGTTGTCGTCGAGCGCGGCGCGGCGGCCGGCCGCGTCGATCGCCGGGAACATGCCGCCGCGGCAGTAGCCGGAGAGCGCGAGGCCGTGCGTCGCGCACGAGCTCGCGCGGTGCGCTCGAGGCCGATCGCCTGCGACCTGATCGCGCCACGGCGAGATCGCGCGGATGCCGTGGCGGGCGCAGGCCTCGATGATCGCGTCGAGCGTGCCGGCGCCGCGCAGCGTCGCGGTATTGATCGACAGCCAGCGGTGGTCGGCCGAGAAGTCGCGCACGGCGTCAGCTCAGCCGTCGATGCCGTGCAGCGCCAGCAGGTGCCGCATGCGCGCGGCCGCGAGCTCGGGCTGCTCGAGCAGGCCGGCGCCGTCGGCGAGCCGGAAGATCTCGGCGAAGTGCAGCAGCGAGCGCGCGCTCTGCTGGCCACCGACCATCGTGAAATGCGACTGGTGGCCGTTGAGCCAGGCGAGGAAGACGATGCCGGTCTTGTAGAAGCGGGTCGGCGCCTGGAAGATGTGGCGCGACAGCGGCACGGTCGGCGCGAGGATCGCGTGGAAGCGGTCGCCGTCGCCGGCCGCCAGCGCCGCCAGCGCCGCGCTCGCCGCCGGCGCGATCGCATCGAAGATGCCGAGCAGGGCGTCGCTCTGGCGCTGGTTCGTCGCCGCGCCGACGCCGTCGCCGGCGATCAGCTCGGCGTAGTTGAAGTCGTCGCCGGTGTACATGCGCACGCCTGCGGGCAGGCGCCGGCGCATCGCGATCTCCTTGTCCTTGTCGAGCAGCGAGATCTTGATGCCGTCGACCTTGGCCGGGTTGGCGGCGATGACGCCGAGCGCCGTCGCCATCGCGGTGTCGACGTCGCTGCTGCCCCAGTAGCCGGCGAGCGCCGGATCGAACATGTCGCCCAGCCAGTGCAGGATCACCGGCTGCTTCGACTGCATCAGGATCCGGTCGTAGACGCGCTCGTAGTCGGCGGCGCCGTGCGCGACGCGGGCCAGCGCCCGGCTCGCCATGACGATCAGCGGCCGCCGAGCGACTCGATCGCCGCCATCTGCTCCTCGTAGGCGTGGATGACGTCGTCGATCGTCGTCGCCGCGTCGACGGCGAGATGATCGGTGCCGCAGCCGGAGGCGACGAGCGCGCCGGGATGGTCCTTCGCCGCGTCGAGCGAGCGCCGGATCAGCTCGAGCGAGGTCGGCCAGTCGAGGCCCATGCCGCGCTGCGCCGTGTCCATCGCCTCGGCGACGCCGAGGCCGAGCGACCAGAGGCGCTGCCGATAGGCGATCGTCGCGTCCCAGTCGAGCGCGGCGTCGAGCCATGGGTCGACCGCGGCGCAGCGGATCGGCGACGACGTGCGCCGCCGAGTAGGCGATGCGCGTGAACGCGCCGCGCCGCCGGTCGCGCCGGCGAGCGGCGCGCCGCGCAAGGTGTAGCGTCTCGAGCCGGCGGTCGAGCGGCGGCAGGCGCAGCGTGAGCGACGAGGTCGCCATGCGGCCTCAGAGCGCCAGCGCCGGAACGTCGATCCAGCGCCGCTCCTTCCAGCTCGCGAGCGCCGCCTCGACCAGCTGCACGCCCTTGGCGCCTTCCTCGAGCGTCCACTTGTACGGCGCGTTCTCGACGACGTGGCGGATGAAGTGCTCCCACTGGATCTTGAAGCCGTTGTCGTAGACCTCGTGTCGGGAATCTCCTGCCACTGGTCGAAGAAGTTCATCGGCTGCTTCACGTCGGGGTTCCACACCGGCCGCGGCGTCGCGACGCGCGACTGCGCCCGGCAGTCGTGCAGGCCGGCGACCGCCGAGCCATCGGTGCCGTCGACGTGGAAGGTGACGAGGTCGTCGCGGCGCACGCGCGTCGCCCACGACATGTTGAGCTGGGCGATCACCGGCTCGCCGCCGTGGCCCTTCAGCTGCACCGTCGCGTAGGCGGCGTCGTCGGCGGTCGCGGCGTAGGGCTTGCCGTCCTCGTCCCAGCGCTTCGGGATGTGGGTCGCGCCGAGGCACGACACCGACTGCACCTCGCCGAACAGGTTGTCGAGCACGTAGCGCCAGTGGCACATCATGTCGAGGATCATGCCGCCGCCGTCTTCCTGCGGTAGTTCCACGCTCGGCCGCTGGATCGGCTGCAGGTCGCCCTCGAAGACCCAGTAGCCGAACTCGAGGCGCAGCGTCAGCATGCGGCCGAAGAAGCCGGCGCGGCGCAGCATGTCGAGCTTCCGCAGGCCGGGCAGGAAGAGCTTGTCCTGGACCGCGCCGTGCTTCAGCCCCGAGGCCTGCGCCATGCGCGCGATCTCGACCGCCTCGTTCAGGTTGGTGGCGATCGGCTTCTCGCAGTAGACGTGCTTGCCGGCGCGCAGCGCCTTGGCGAGCAGCATCGGCCGCATCTGCGTCGTGCCGGCGTCGAAGAAGATCGTGTCGTCCTTGTTCGCGAGCGCGGCGTCGAGGTCGGTGCCCCAGCGGGCGATGCCGTTCGCCTTGGCGAGCGCCTCGATCTTCTCGGCGTTGCGGCCGATCAGGATCGGGTCGGGCATCACCTTGTCGCCGTTCGCGAGGGTCACGCCGCCTTGGGCGCGGATCGCGCAGATCGAGCGGATGAGGTGCTGGTTCATCCCCATCCGGCCGGTGACGCCGTGCATGATGATTCCGAGTCGTTGCGTGGCCATGGCTTGCTTTCGAAAGAGTCAGGTGGGAAGGCTCAGGCGAGAGACTGCGCGGACGCCGCGCAGGTAGCCGGCGGCGAAGGCGGCGGCGCCGGGGCCGTCGGGGACGTAGTCGAACGGCTCGACCGCGACGGTCGCGTCGTAGCCGTGGCGTTGCAGCGCGGCGAAGATCGGCGCGAACTTCATCTCGCCCTGGCCGGGCGCGCGCCGGTTCGGATCGTTCACCTGCACGTGGCGCGATCAGCCCGGTCGGCAGCCAGGTGTCGATGAGCTCGGGCAGCGACTGCGCCTCGGTCGCGCCGGCGGCGCTGCAGTCGATCATCGTTCGGAGGGCCGGATTGCCGACCGCGCGAACGACCTCGGCCGCCTCGGCGACGGTGTTGATCAGCGCCGTCTCGGCGCGGCCGAGCGGCTCGAGGCAGTAGGTGACGCCGTGCGCCGCCGCGATCGGCGCGACCGCGGCGAGGAAGTCGACCAGGCGCGCATGCGCCGTCGCGTGCGTCTCGCCGGCGCGCGATCGCGCGCTGCTTCGGCGAGCCGTGGACGAGCACCTTGCCGCCGAGCTCGGCGCACAGGCCGACGAGGCGCGTCACGACCTCGAGCGTGCGCGCGCGCACGGCGGCGTCGGCGGTCGTGAGCGACAGGCCCGACGGCTTGACGAGCAGCCAGTGCAAGCCGGTGACGACCAGGCCGCTCGCCTCGACCACGCCGCGCAGGCGCCGCGCTTCGGCGGCGTCGATCCGCTCGGGCGCCTCGGCGAGCGTGAACGGCGCGATCTCGAGGCCGTCGTAGCCGAGCCGGGCGGCGAGCTCGCACTGCTCGGCGAGCGGCATCGCGCCGAGCACTTCGTTGCATAGGGCGATCTTCATCAGGCCGCGTCCGCGCCGCCCTTGCGCCCGAGCGCCGATCGCCACGCCGCGCCGGTGCCGCCGGTGACGCGCCGCACCGCTGCCTTGAACGCGGGCACGTAGAGCAGCAGGGTGAAGATCGTCACCACCGCGAACGCCATCGAGATCGGCCGCGTGAAGAACGGCGCGAGGCTGCCGTCGGAGAGCACCAGGCCGCGGCGCAGGCTCTTGTCGAGCAGCGGCCCGAGCACGAGGCCGAGCACGAACGGCGCCATCTGGTAGCCGCGGCGGCGCAGGAAGAACGCGCCGATGCCGATCACCAGCATCGCGTAGACGTCGAACAGGCGCGACGCGGTGGCGAACGCGCCGACGGTGCAGAGCAGGAAGATGACCGGCATCAGCACCGTGCGCCGGATGCTCAGCACGACCAGCAGCGGCTTCACCAGGAACAGGCCGAAGATCAGGATCGTCACCGTCGCCAGCGACGTCATCGCCACGACCTCGTAGACGAAGTGCGGGTGCGGGATCATCATCATCGGCCCCGGCTGGATGCCGTGGATGATCATCGCCGCCATCAGCACCGCCGAGGGCGCCGAGCCGGGAATGCCGAGCGCCAGGCACGGAATGATGTGGCCGGGGATCGACGCCATGTCGCCGGTCTCGGCGGCCATCAGGCCGTCGATCGAGCCCTTGCCGAAGAGGTGCTTCTCCCTGCTCGTCGCCTTCGCCGCGGCGTACGACATCCACGCGCCCGAGTCCTCGCCGACGCCGGGCAGGAGGCCGGTGAGCACGCCGATCACGCCGGAGCGCAGGACGGTGCGCCAGTACTGCGCCACCTCGCGAAAGCGCGGCAGCACCGAGTCCTTCACCTCGACGAGCTTCTTCTCGATCGGATCGGCGAGCGAGGTCAGCACCTCGGCCAGGCCGAACGCGCCGACCAGCGCCGGGATCAGCGAGATGCCGCCAGCGAGCTGGTCCCAGCCGAAGGTGAAGCGGTCGTAGGCGTAGAGGCCCTCCTGGCCGATCTGGGCGACGAACAGGCCGAGCGCGCCCATCAGCCAGCCCTTGATCGGATCGTCGCCGACGATCGATCCCGAGATGGCGACGCCGAAGAGGGCCAGCCAGAAGAACTCGAACGCGCCGAAGGCGAGCGCGACCTCGGCCAGCGACGGCGTGAAGGCCGCCAGGCAGAGCACGCCGAACAGCGTGCCCATGAACGCGCCAGAGGTGGCGATGCCGATCGCCCGGCCGGCCTCGCCGCGTTGCGCCAGCGCGTAGCCGTCGGCGCACGACGCGGCGTTCGCCGCGGTGCCCGGGATGTTGAGCAGGATCGCAGTGCGCGAGCCGCCGTAGAGCGCGCCGACGTACGAGCAGATGAGGACCAGGATCGCGTTGTTCGCCGGCAGCTTGATCGTGATCGTCGTCAGCAGCGCGATCACGAGCGTCGCCGAGAGACCGGGCAGGATGCCGACGATGATGCCGAGCAGCGCGCCGCCGAGGCCGAGCGCGATCGAGGTCGGGTTCATGAACCCGAGCCAGGCGTTGCCGAAGTCGGCGAGTCCGGAGAACATGGTCGCCGGTTGTCACCGGCCTACGGCAGCCGAACCAGGAACGCGTCCTGGAACACCCAGGTGATGACCCAGCCCGACGCGAGACCGACCGCCAGCGCGAATGCCGCCTCGCGCAGCGTCAGCCGCCGCCTTCGGCGGCGCGCTGCGGCGCCTGCAGCAGCAGGATCGACGCCGTCACGTAGATCGTCGCGCCGGCCCAGAACGGCAGGCCGCGGCCGAGCAGGACGACGGTGTAGGCGACGATCAGGCCGACGACGAGGGCGAGCCGCCGCGCCGCCTCGCCGCTCATCGCGAACTGCGGCGCCGCGCACCAGGCGACCGCCGCGGCGCCAGCTGCGCAGCGCGAGCAGGACGCCGAGCAGGATCATGACGACGCCGAGCAGACCCGGCAGCAGTCCCGGCACGGTGTACGGATTGATGTGCTGCGCTTCGAGCCGGTCCATGCGCCACGAGAGCGCGAGCACGGCGATGCCGAACGCCATCCACGCCAGGCCGCCGCGCAGCTCGCTCGCGGCGACGGCGCGCGCCTGCGCTGGTGGCAGATCGACGTAGGCGACGTCGCCGCTGGTCGACATGGCGTCTCCGCCGTCCTCGCTCAGGGCTTCGGGATGCCGACGGTGTCCGGCGAGACTTTCGCCTTGCCGCCGTTGAAGAGCAGCCAGGCGTTGGCCTGGATCGCCGGGAACACCGCCTGCTGCGCCGCCTCGCCCGACGATGGCGCGAACAGCGCGCCTCGGCTGGTCGCGTACTTCTTGATCGCCTCGCTCTTGCTGATGTTGTCGACCCACATCTTCTCGATCGTCTTGACGACGTCGTCGGGAACGCCCTTCGGAATGAAGATGCCGAAGTAGTTGGCCGGCGCGGTGAAGCCGGGCAGCGTCTGCGACAGCGGCGGGATCGAGCCGTAGCCTTCGAGCTCGAGCGGCTTGTCGCTCACCGTCGCTAGCGGCCGCAGTCGCTTGCCGCGGATCATGTCGGCCTGCTCGACGGCGAGCTGGGTCGTCACCTCGGCCTCGCCGGCAACGGTCGCGACCACCGCCGGATTGCCGCCGTCGTAGGTGACGTGGCGGTAGGTGACGCCGGTCGCCTTGGCGATCAGCTCCATCGCGTTGTGGCCGGCGGAGGTGACGCCGGCCGTCGCGACCGGGATCGAGTTCGGCTTGGCCTTCATCGCGTCGAGCAGTTGCTTCGGGTTCTGGTACGGCGTCGCGGGATTGACGCCGATCACCTGGATGTTGGCGACGGTCAGGAACAGGTTCCAGTCCTTGATGCCGGCGTTGAGCGAGCCGAGCGTCTGGTAGGTGCCGAGGTCCTGCGCCGCGCCGGCGGTCCAGGTGTAGCCGTCGCGCGGCGCGTCGAAAGCGCTCTTGGTGCCGATCGATCCCGAGGCGCCCGGCTGGTTGACGATGACGATCGTCTGGCCGAGCACCTTCTCGAGCTCGGCCGCGGTGACGCGCGTGATCTGGTCGGTCGAGCCGCCCGCGGCCCAGGGCACGATCAGGTTGATCGGCCGGGTCGGCTTCCAGTTCTGGGCCAGGGCGCCGCCGCAGACGACGGCGAGCACGGCCGCGAGCGCGGCGCGATGGGCAAGGCGAAAGTTCTTCATCGTTGTCTCCTGAGGGTGGAAGCGATCGGGGCTCGGGCGGCGGCGGGGCGCGACTTCGCCGCGGCGCTCTTCGGCGCGCGCGACATAGCCGAGGACGACGGCGCAGATGTGCGCCAGCCGCTCGTCCTGCGCCGCCGGCGTCATCAGCTCGCGGCCGAAGATCGCCGCCAGCGTGTGATTGTTGGAGAGATAGAAGTAGGCCAGGCCGGCGATCGAGATGTAGAGCTGCATCGGGTCGATTCCCTTTTGCAGCTCGCCGCTCTTTTCGCCGCGCCCGAGCACGTCGGCGAGGACCTCGATCAGCGGCGAGTTCATCTGGCGGATCCGGCGCGAGCGCTTCAGGTGGCCGGCGCGGTGCATGTTCTCGCTGTTGAGCAGGGCGAGGAACTCGGGATGGGCGAGGTAGTAGCGCCAGGTGAACTCGACCAGCGCGCGGATCGCCTGCAGCGGATCGCTCGCCTCGAGGTGCAGCGCGCGCTCGGCGCTGCGGATATCGGCGTAGGTCTGCTCGAGGACGGCGAGGAACAGCTCGTCCTTGCCCGCGAAGTAGTAGTAGATGAGCTTCTTGTTGACGCTGCTCCGCTCGGCGATCTTTTCCATGCGCGCGCCGCCGAAGCCGTGGCCGGCGAACTCGGCCATCGCCGCGCGCAGGATCTCCTGGCGCGTGCGGTCGGCATCGCGGGAGCGGAACTCGACGACGGTGCTCGACCTGGCAGCCACGTTGCGATAATTCACCAAACTGGTGAATTGAAGAATTGGGGCGAACCCTGAGCGCGCCGCGAAGCCGTGGCGAGCGAGAGCGCCGGCCCGTATCCTCTCGGTTCGCTTCCTCGTCGCGCCATGACCGAACCCGTCTCGCCGCTCGTCCTGCCGGCCACGCCCTGATCGAGGCGCTGATCGCCCAGGGCGCGAGCACCGCGTTCGGCGTTCCCGGCGAGAGCTTTCTCGCCGCGCTCGACGGCTTCCACGAGCACCGCGACCGGATCCGCTTCGTCGCCTGCCGCCACGAAGGCGGCGCGAGCTACATGGCCGAAGCGCAGGGCAAGCTCAGCGGCCGGCCGGGCCTCTGCTTCGTGACGCGCGGGCCGGGCGCGAGCAACGCCGCGATCGGCCTGCACACCGCGTTCCAGGACTCGACGCCGATGATCCTCTTCATCGGCCAGGTGGCGCGCGGCCAGCGCGACCGCGAGGCGTTCCAGGAGGTCGACTACCGGCAGATGTTCGGTCCCGGAACGCTCGGCTTCGCCAAGTGGGTCGGCGAGATCGACGACGCCGACCGCCTGCCCGAATACGTCGGCCGCGCCTATCACGTCGCGATGCAGGGGCGGCCCGGGCCGGTCGTGCTGGCGCTGCCCGAAGACATGCTGACGACGCCGACCGCGGCGCCGGTGCTGCCGCGGATCGAGCCCGCGCTCGCCGCGCCCGCGCCCGAAGCGCTGGCGCGCTTGCGCGAGCTGCTCGCGGCCGCGGAGCGGCCGTTCGTCATCGCCGGCGGCAGTGGCTGGACCGCGGGCGCGTGCGACGCGCTGGAGCGCTTCGCCGAGCGCTGGCAGCTGCCGGTCGGCTGCGCCTTCCGCTTCCAGGACGTGTTCGACAACCGCCATCCGAACTACGCCGGCGACGTCGGCATCGGCATCAATCCGAAGCTCGCGGCAGCGCATCCGCGACGCCGACCTGATCCTCGCGATCGGCCCGCGCCTGGGCGAGATGACGACCGGCGGCTACGAGCTGCTCGCGCCGCCGCGGCCGCACCAGCGCCTGGTCCACATCCACGCCGGCGCCGAGGAGCTCGGCCGCGTCTACGACGGCGAGCTGCTGATCAACGCGTCGATGGCGTGCGCGGCGCCGGCGCTGGCCACGCTCGCGCCGCCCGCGACGATCCGCTGGCGCGAGTGGACCGACGCGGCGCACGCCGACAGCGACGCCAACCGCGTGCCGACGCCGGTCGCGCCGCTCGACATGGCCGAAGTGATTCGCTGCATCGACCGCCACCTCGGCGACGACACGATCTTCACCAACGGCGCCGGCAACTTCGCCGGCTGGCTGAGCCGCTTCCACCGCTTCGTCGGCATGCGCCACGCCGGCCGGACGCATCTCGCGCCGACCTCGGGCGCGATGGGCTACGGCGTGCCCGCCGCCGTCGCCGCGGCGCTGCTCGAGCCGCGGCGCAGCGTCGTCAACCTCGCCGGCGACGGCGACTTCCTGATGACCGGCCAGGAGCTCGCGACCGCGACCGCGCAAGGCCTCGGCCGCGGCGCCGCCAAGCTGATCTCGATCGTCGTCGACAACGGCACCTACGGCACGATCCGCATGCACCAGGAGCGCGAGTACCCGGGCCGGGTCTCGGGCTCCGATCTCGGCAACCCCGACTTCGCGGCGCTGGCGCGCGCCTACGGCTGGTTCGCGGGCGAGCGCGTCGACACGACCGCGGCGTTCGAGCCGGCGCTCGTCGCCGCGCTCGCCGCCGATCGGCCGGCGCTGATCCACCTTCGCCTCGACGCCGACGTGATCACCAGCCGGACGACGCTCGCCTCGATCCGCCGCAACGCCGAGGCGCGTCTCGGCAAGACCACCAAGCCTTCATGACCGCAACGATCCACAATCCACCTGCGACCTCTGCGACGCCAACAAGGGCGCGGTCGGCACGACCTTCTTCATCCTGCCGCCGGTCTTTCGCGACTACGGCGCAGTGCCGGCGTTCAGCGGCAACGTCGCGACGGTCAAGTGCTTCGAGGACAACTCGCTCGTCAAGGCCGCGCTCGACGAGCCCGGCAATGGCCGCGTGCTGGTCGTCGACGGTGGCGGGTCGCTGCGCCGCGCGCTCGTCGGCGGCAACGTCGCCGCGGCGGCGGCGAAGAACGGCTGGGCCGGCGTCGTCATCGACGGCGCGGTGCGCGACGTCGCCGAGCTCGCGGCGACGCAGGTCGGCATCCGCGCCCTGGCGCTCGTGCCGCTGCCGACCGAGAAGCGCAAGCAGGGCGAGCGCGACGTGGCGGTGCAGATTCAGGGCGTCTGGGTGCGTCCGGGCGATCGGCTCGTCGCCGATGCCGACGGCATCGTCGTCATCGCCGCCGATCGCCGCCGCCCGGTCGCGGCCGAACCGTCGTGACAGCAATGGCCTAAGGCCGGACGACCTCGAGCAGGCGGTCGAGGCCGCCTTCGTCGATCGCCACCATCGCCGCCTCGCGCACCTTCGGCTTGGCGTGATACGCGACCGCGAGGCCGGCGGCGGCCATCATCGGCAGGTCGTTGGCGCCGTCGCCGACGGCGATCGCGCGGCGCGGATCGAGGCCGAGCGCGGCGCAGGTCTCGAGCAGCATCTTTCGTTTCTCGGCGCCGCCGCAGATGTCGCCCCAAGGCTGCTCGACCATCCGGCCGGTCAGCTTCCCGTCGACGATGTCGAGGACGTTGCTGCGCGTGAAGTTGAAGGCGAGGCGGTCGCGGACGCGATCGGTGAAGAAGGTGAAGCCGCCCGAGACGAGCAGTGTCTTCAGGCCGGCGGCCTTGCACGCCGCGACCAGTCGCTCGGCGCCGGGATTGAAGCGCAATCGCTCGTCGTAGACGCGCTGTAGCGCCTGCACCGGCAAGCCGCGCAGCAGCGCGACGCGGCGGCGCAGGCTTTCCTTGTAGTCGGCGATCTCGCCGCGCATCGCCGCCTCGGTGATCGCGGCGACTTCGGCCTTCTTGCCGGCCATGTCGGCGATCTCGTCGACGCACTCGATCGCGATCAGCGTCGAGTCCATGTCGAACGCGGCGAGGCCGAAGTCGGCGAGGCGAAGCGGTGCCTCTATGCCGCGAACGACCAGGCCGGGCGCGATGCCGCTGTAGCTCACGCCGCTTCCAGCATCTTCGGCGCGCCGAGCGAGCGCAGCACGTCGCGCACCAGCTGGACGCGATCGCGCACCTCGTTCGCCGGCCGCTCGATGCGCAGCTTGTCGTTGCCGGCGAGCTTGATGTGGCGGTTCTTCTGCACCAGCTCGATGATCCGGCCCGGATCGACCGGCGCATTCGCCGCGAAGGTGATCGTCGTCACCTTCGCGCCGGCATCGATCCGGGCGACGCCATACGCCTTGGCGAGGACGCGCAGGCGATGCACGTCGAAGAGGGCCTGCGCCTGTGGCGGCAGCTTGCCGAAGCGGTCGGTGATCTCCTCGAGCAGCGCGTCGATCTGCTCGGCCTTGCCTGCGCTCGCGAGCCGCTTGTAGAGCGAGAGCCGGATGTGGACGTCGCCGCAGTACGCGTCGGGCAGCAGCGCCGGCGCGTGCAGGTTGATCTCGGTCACCGCGGAAAGCGGCGCGAGCAGATCAGGCTCGCGGCCGTTCTTCAGCGAGCGCACCGCCTCGGCCAGCATGTCGTTGTAGAGCTGGAAGCCGACCTCCATCATGTTGCCGCTCTGGTTGTCGCCGAGCACCTCGCCGGCGCCGCGGATCTCGAGGTCGTGCATCGAGAGATAAAAGCCCGAGCCGAGCTCTTCCATCTGCTGGATCGCCTCGAGCCGCTGCGCTGCCTGCTTGGTCAGGCCCTGCACGTCGGGAACCATGAGGTAGGCGTAGGCCTGGTGATGCGAGCGGCCGACCCGGCCGCGCAGCTGGTGCAGCTGCGCCAGGCCGAACTTGTCGGCGCGGCTGATGACGATCGTGTTGGCGCTCGGCACGTCGATGCCGGTCTCGATGATGGTCGAGCAGAGCAGGACGTTGAAGCGCTGGGCGACGAAGTCGCGCATCACGCGCTCGAGCTCGCGCTCCGGCATCTGGCCGTGGGCGACGGCGATCCGCGCCTCGGGAACGAGCGCCTGCAGAGTCTCGCGCCGGTGCTCGATCGTGGCTACGTCGTTGTGCAGGAAGTAGACCTGGCCGCCGCGCTTGAGCTCGCGCAGCACCGCCTCGCGGATCGTGCTCGAGCCCTCGTCGCGGACGAAGGTCTTGATCGCCAGCCGCCGCTCGGGCGCGGTCGCGATCACCGAGAGGTCGCGCAGACCCTCGAGCGCCATGCCGAGCGTGCGCGGGATCGGCGTCGCCGTCAGCGTCAGCACGTCGACTTCGGCGCGCAGCGCCTTCATCTGCTCCTTGTGGCGGACGCCGAAGCGATGCTCCTCGTCGATCACGAGCAGGCCGAGGCTGCTTGAACTTGACGTCGGCGGAGAGCAGCTTGTGGGTGCCGACGACGATGTCGATCGTGCCGTCGGCCAGTCCCTCGAGCGCTGCCTTCACCTCCTTGGGCGAGCGAAAGCGCGACAGCTCCGCGACCTTGATCGGCCACTTGCCGAAGCGGTCGGCGATGTTCTGGTGATGCTGCTCGGCGAGCAGCGTCGTCGGCGCCAGGATCGCGACCTGCTTGCCGCCGTTGACGGCGACGAACGCGGCGCGCAGCGCGACCTCGGTCTTGCCGAAGCCGACGTCGCCGCAAACGAGCCGGTCCATCGGCCGAGGCGAGACCATGTCCTGGATCACGGCGTGGATCGCGGCGTGCTGGTCGGGCGTCTCGTCGAAGCCGAAGCTCGCCGCGAACGCCTCGTAGTCGTGCGGCTGGAAGCGGAACGCGAAGCCTTCGCGCGCGGCGCGGCGCGCGTACAGGTTCAAGAGCTCGGCGGCGGTATCGCGCACCTGCTCGGCGGCCTTCCTGCGCGCCTTGTCCCACTGGCCCGAGCCGAGCTTGTGCAGCGGCGCTTCCTCGGCGCTGACTCCCGTGTAGCGCGCGATCAGGTGCAGCTGCGCGACCGGCACGTAGAGCGTCGCCTTGTCCGCGTACTCGAGCTGCAGGAATTCGCCGGCCTCTTCCTCGGCGCCGCCGAGGGCGATCGTCGTCAGGCCGAGGTAGCGGCCGATGCCGTGGTTGACGTGGACCACCGGATCGCCGACCTTGAGCTCGGAGAGGTCCTTGATCAGCGCGTTGACGTCGCTCGTCTGCTCCTGGCGGCGGCGCCGGCGCGCACCCGGCGCCATCGCGAACAGCTCGGTCTCGGTGACGAACTCGATCGTCGCAGCATCGCTCCTGCCATCCGTCGTCGCGCGCAAAGCCCTGCGCCAGCGGCGCGACCGCGATCGCGAAGCGCTCGCTGCCGGCTTCGAACTCGGCCAGCGTCGCGACGCTCGGCGGCTCGATCCGGCTGTCGCGCAGCAGCTCGAGCAGGCTCTCGCGCCGGCCCTCGCTCTCGGCGACGATCAGGACGCGATGCGGCGTCGCCGCGACGTGGCTCTGCAGGCGCTTTAGCGGCTCGGGCGCGCCGCGGTCGACGCTGAGGTCGGGCAGGGCGCCCGCCCAGGGCGCGCCTTCGTCGGCGCGCGCGCGCAACGTCAGCTGCGCCTGCTCGCCGCACGCGGCGAAGAACTCCTCGGGCTTGAGGAACAGCGCCTCCGGCGGCAGGATCGGCCGCTCGCGATCGTGCTGGAAGAAGCGGTGGCGCTCGCGCGTGTCGTTCCAGAAGCGCTGCAGCGCCTCGTCGACCTCGCCGTGCAGCGCGACCGTCGCCGCGCCGCCGAGGTAGTCGAACATCGTCGCCGTGGCGTCGAAGAAGAGCGGCAGGTAGTACTCGATGCCGGCGGTGGCGATTCCGGCGCCGATGTCCTTGTAGATCCGCACCTTGGTCGGATCGCCCTCGAAGCGCTCGCGCCAGCGCGCGCGAAAGGCGTTTCGCGCCGGCTCGTCCATCGGAAACTCGCGCCCGGGCAGAAGGCGCACGTCGGGCACCGGGTAGAGGCTCCTCTGGGTGTCGGGATCGAAGGTGCGGATCGAGTCGATCTCGTCGCCGAACAGATCGACGCGATACGGCACGTTCGAGCCCATCGGGAACAGGTCGATCAGGCCGCCGCGCACCGCGTACTCGCCCGGCGAAACGACCTGGCTCACGTGCGTGTAGCCGGCGAGCGTGAGTTGCGCCTTCAGCGCCGCCTCGTCGAGGCGCTGCTTGGTCGTGAAGTGGAACGTGTAGCCGGCGATGAAGCCGGGCGGTGCAAGGCGTACGAGCGCCGTCGTCGCCGGCATCAGGACGACGTCGACGTCGCCGCGGCGGATCCGCCAGAGCGTCGCCAGCCGCTCCGAGATCAGATCCTCGTGCGGCGAGAAGGTGTCGTACGGCAGCGTCTCCCAGTCGGGGAAGAGGGCGACGCGCAGTCCCGGCGAGAAGAACGGAATCTCGTCGGCGAGGCGCTGCGCATCGGCGGGCTCGGCCGTGAAGATCGCGAGCAGCGATCCTTTGGCGCGCTCCTTCTCGGCGAAGCGAGCGAGCAGCAGCGCGTCGGCCGAGCCGGGCGGGCGGGGCAGCGCGAAGCGCTTGCCGGAGGCGATGTCGGGGAGGAGCATGAAGGCGGCAGGAAGTCGCGTGCCGCGCGAAAGCAAAGCAATGATTTTAGGTGGCACGACGCTCCGGCACCGACCCGCGGCTTATCCTTCGGGCCCGCCGCGATCGATCGAGCGCCGATGCCCACCCCGTCTCCGAACATCCGTCGTCTGTACGCAATCGTGCCGTGCGCCGGCAGCGGCGTTCGCGCCGGCGCCTCGATCGCCAAGCAATACGTCGAGGTCGCAGGGCGACCGCTCGTCGCCCACACGCTGGCGGCGCTGGTGGCAGTGCCGCGGCTGAGCCGGATTCTTGTCGTCGTCGCGCCCGAAGATCAGCACTACGAAGGCTTGGCCGGTCTGCCGGTCGATCCGCGCCTCGTACTCGCGCGCTGCGGCGGCACGACGCGCGGCGCCACCGTCGCTGGCGGAATCGCCAAGCTCGCCGGGCTCGGCGCAACCGCCAACGACTGGGTGGTCGTCCACGATGCCGCACGCTGCCTGGTTCGCGCCGAATGGATCGAGGCGCTCATCGAAGCCTGCCGCAACGACGGCATCGGCGGCCTGCTCGCGCTGCCCGTCTCCGACACGCTCAAGAAGGCCGAAGGCGAGCGCGCCGTTGCGACCATGTCGCGCGACGACGTCTGGCAGGCGCAGACGCCGCAGATGTTTCGCTTCGGCGTCCTCGCTGAGGCGCTGGCGCGCATCCGCCGGGGCGACCGACGAAGCTGCGGCGGTCGAGGCGATCGGCCTTCGGCCGAAGCTCGTACTCGGCTCGGCAGAGAACATCAAGGTCACGCACCCGGGCGATTTCGCGATCGCCGAGGCATTGCTCGCGCGGCGTGCCGCGCCGTCGCATGAGACCGCGCGGCCCGATCTGGCGTGTCGGCGAGGGCTGGGACACGCACGCGCTCGTCGCCGACCGAAAGCTGATGCTCGGCGGCGTCGAGATCGCGCACACGCACGGTCTCGCCGGCCACTCCGACGCTGACGCGCTCTGCCACGCGATCACCGATTCGCTCTTCGGCGCGGCCGCGCTCGGCGACATCGGCCATCACTTTCCCGACACCGACATGCAGTACCAGGGCGCCGACTCGCTGGCGCTGCTCTCGGAAGCGGCGCGCCGCGTCAAGGGCGCGGGCTGGCAGATCGGCAACGTCGACGCGACCGTGATCGCGCAGGCGCCGCGGCTCGCGCCGCACATCGCGGCGATGCGCCAGCGCGTCGCCGGCGCGCTTGTCGTCGCGCTCGACCAGGTCAGCATCAAGGCCAAGACGGCCGAAAACATGGGTCCGGTCGGCAATGGCGAGGCGATCGAGGCGCGTGCTGTCTGCCTGATCTGGAAGCCCTAGGCACGGCCGCATCGCGAGGTGCGCCGAACGCCGGCGCCCGTTGATTCCGAGGCCGAGGACGCCGAGGTTCTTGGGGTTGTTCGATCAGAACCCCAAATCGACTTGAAGGCCGATTGCAGCCGCGTGAAGGAATTGACAGACGCCGCGGCGCCTGCCTCGTCGACCTGCGCGAATCAGCCCTTCTTCAGCCGGACGTGCGCGAGCAGGCCGCCATCGGTGGCGTTGGCGACCTCGAACGCGCCGCCCATCCGCTGGACCGCCTTCTCGACGATCGCCAGCCCCAGCCCGGCGCCGGTGGCCGCGGTGCGCGCCGCGTCGCCGCGGAAGAACGGCGTCGTCAGCTGGTCGAGCTTCTTCGGGTCGACGCCTTGGCCGTGGTCGCGCACGGTGATGATCACCCACGGCCCGGTGCGGGCGTAGCTGACGACG
Source organism: uncultured beta proteobacterium (assembly GCA_963766315.1). Taxonomy (GTDB): domain Bacteria; phylum Pseudomonadota; class Gammaproteobacteria; order Burkholderiales; family Burkholderiaceae_C; genus Schlegelella_A. The sequence continues at coordinate 142,107 of CAVXZM010000013.1, read as the reverse complement.
ACGCGGGCGATCCCCGTGTCCATCGATCGACCGTAGCGGCGTGCGTTCTCGAACAGGTTCTGCAGCACGCGGCCGAGTTCGACGTCGTCGGCCAGCACCTTGATGTCGGGAGCGACCTTCGACTGGATCCGGATCTGGCTGGTGTCGCGAAACGCCGCCGCCTCGCGCTCGACCACCGTCGCCGCATCGACGGGCACGAGCTTGACCTCGCCCGGCCGCGCGTAGTCCATGAACTTGTCGATGATCGCGTCGAGCTGGTCGATGTCCATCGCCATGTTGCCCTTGGCCTCTTCGTCATGGACGCTCATCTCGGCTTCGAGACGCAGGCGCGACAGCGGCGTGCGCAGATCGTGCGAGATGCCGGCGAGCATGACGGCGCGGTCCTGCTCGACCTTGGCGAGCTCGCGCGCCATCCGGTTGAAGCCCATGTTGACCTGGCGGATCTCGCTCGTCATCGTCGTCTCGTCGAGGCGTGAGTCGTACTCGCCCTCGCGGATGCGGCTGGCGGCGAACGACAGGTCCTTGAGCGGCCGGTTGATGAGGCGGGCGATTCCGGCCGAGCCGAGCACCGTCGCGAGCAGGGCGATGGAGACCCAGAGGACGATCGTGCTGGTCGACATCGGCCCGACGCGCGTCGGATCGACCTTGAGCCAGAACGAGTCGCGCGCGATCGAGAAGCCGACCCAAAGGCCGGGGACGCCGTTCATCGCGCTGGCGACGATCGTGTCGGGGCCGAGCTGGTCGCGCAGCTCGCGCTCGATCACGCGCTGGAAACGGTCGCTCTCGAACGGCTCCCACTTGTCGGTCGGCTCGCGCGGCGTGAGCTTGACCGACTCGAGCGTCGAGACGCTCTTGATGATCGCGATCCGGTTGATGCCGTCGGTGCCGAGCAGGGCGGCGCGGGTGATGTTGACCAAGCTCGCGATCTGCTGCGCCGCCTGCACCGCGCGCGGCTCGAACTCGAGCGCGCGAAACGTCTGGACCCAGGCGAAGACACCGCTCGCGAGCAGCAGGGCGAGCAGGAAGAAGGTACGCCAGAACAGGCTGAGGGCGACGAACTTCTTGGCCAGGCGCGGCGCCGGCGGCGGCTTCAGCCGCTCGGAGAGGGAACGCGACGACGAAGATCGCTTGAGGGTTCGTGTCGCCACAGGCCGATGTTATGCGGCGCCGTCGGGAACGAAGACATAGCCCACGCCCCACACCGTCTGGATATAGCGCGGCTGGGCGGGATCGGGCTCGATCATCTTTCTCAGGCGCGAGATCTGCACGTCGAGGCTGCGGTCGAACGGCTCGAACTCGCGCCCGCGCGCCAGCTGGGCGAGCTTGTCGCGCGACAGCGGCTGGCGCGGGTGACGCACCAGCGCCTTCAGCATCGAGAACTCGCCGGTCGTGAGCGCGATCTGCTCGCCGTCCTTGGTCAGACGGCGCAGCGCCAGGTCGAAGACGAACGGGCCGAAGGTGACCGTCTGCGCGTCGAGCGCGGGCGCCCCGGGCGCCTCGAGCGCCGGCCGCCGGCGCAGCACGGCGTGGATCCGCGCCAGCAGCTCGCGCGGATTGAACGGCTTGGGCAGGTAATCGTCGGCGCCGACCTCGAGGCCGACGATGCGGTCGACGTCTTCGACCTTGGCGGTGAGCATGATGATCGGGGTCACGTCGTTGGCAGCACGAAGGCGTCGGCAAATGGAGAGCCCGTCCTCGCCCGGCAGCATCAGATCGAGAACGATCAGGTGCACGGTCTCGCGCGTCAGCAGGCGGTTCAGCGCCTTGGCGTCCTCGGCGAGCAGGACCTCGAAGCCTTCCTGGGTGAGGTAGCGGCGCAGCAGGTCGCGAATGCGGGCATCATCGTCGACGACGACGATCCGATCCGGTCGGGCGTTGGCAGCTGTGTTCATCGCTTCCCCATTTGTAACAATCGCGATTCTGCGGGGCTTTGCGAGCGATTCCGGGCGCGCTGACCAGCTGTTACAAGTTGCCATCGAGCATCCGAGCAATCCATCATGAAGTCTCTTCATCGCGTCGTTGCCGCGAGTCTCGTTTTCCTGCTCGCTCTTGCCGTACGCGCCGAGACCGCACCGCCGCAAGGCGTTCTCGGCCTATCGACCAGCGCCGAGCGTCGAGGTCACCAAGGACCTGCTCGCGGTGACGCTGTCGACGACCAAGCGAGGGCGCCGAAGCGAACGTCGTCCAGGCGCAGCTCAAGGAGGCGCTCGACGCGGCGCTGGTCGAGGCGAAGAAGGCCGCGCGGCCAGGCCAGCTCGACGTGCAGACCGGCAACTTCTCGATTTACCCGCGCTACGCCAACGCGACCAGCTCGGCCAAGCCGACCATCCGCGGCTGGCAGGGCACGGTCGAGCTCGTCGTCGAGGGCCGCGACATGGCCGCGATCGGCCAGCTCACGGGACGCATCACGACGCTGACGATCGCCCGCGTCTCGTACCGGCTCTCGCGCGAGGCGAGCCAGCGGGTCGAGGGCGACATCGCCGCCGAGGCGATCGCCGCGTTCCGCGCCAAGGCGGCGGCGTATGCGACGAATTTCGGCTACGCCGGCGTCGTGGTGCGCGAGGTCACGGTGTCGACCAGCGACGCCCAGAACTCGCCAGCGCCGATGGTGCGGATGCAGGCGGCGACCGCCTCGTCGCAAGGCAGCGACGCCCTTGTCGGTCGAGCCCGGCAAGGCGCTCGTCACGGCGACCGTCAACGGCACGGTGCAGATGAAATGACGGCGGCGAGCCCGACGAGCGAGCCGCAGCTGCGTCGCGTCCAGTGCCTCGGTGCCACGGGCCTGCACCGGATGGCGTACTGGGAGTGGCCGCAGCGGGACGGCGCGAGCGACCGGGTCCTGGTCTGCGTCCACGGCATCACGCGCCAGGGACGCGACTTCGACACCTTGGCGCGGGCGATGCAGGACGAATTTCGCGTCGTCTGCCCCGACATCGTCGGCCACGGCGACTCCGATCGCCTCGCCGACCCGGCGGGCTACCAGATCGCGGCCTACGTCGCCGACATGGTGACGCTGCTCGCTCGCCTCGATGCGCGCACTGTGTACTGGCTCGGCACGTCGATGGGCGGCTTGATCGGCATCGCGCTCGCGTCGCTCGCCGACTCGCCGATCGCGCGTCTCGTCCTCAACGATGTCGGCCCGGCGATCGACCCGGCCGGCATCGGCCGGATCGCCGCCAATGTCGGCCTGCCGCTCACCTGGGCGAGCGAGGACGAGGCCGCCGACTACCTGCGCTCGATCCTGCCCGGCTTCGGCCCGCACAGCCGCGCCGAATGGATGGCATTGACGCGGCCGATGCTGCGCCGCGAAGGCGATCGTTGGCGCCTGCACTACGACCCGGCGATCGGCACTCCGCTCAAGACGATGACGCCGGCTGCCGCAGCCGCTGGCGAGGCCGCCCTCTGGGCCGCGTACGACGCGATCCGCGTGCCGACGCTGCTGCTGCGCGGCGCCGATTCCGACGTCCTCGCGCCATCGACGGCCGAGGCGATGGCGGCGCGCGGACCGCGGGCGCGCGTGCATCAGTTCGCCGGCGTCGGCCATGTGCCGACGCTGGTCGCTGCCGACCAGGTCGCGGTCGTGCGGGAGTTCCTGCTAGCGGACCGCTGAGTGGTCGCGCGGGCCGCGCCATGAGAACCGCTTCGTCCGTCGAAAGCAGCGCCGCGGCGCCGATCGTTCGCCTGCTCGAGAGCCCCGGACTCGCGCGCGCGGGCGACGAGGTGGCGCAGGCGCGCGCCTTCGCCGAGCCGCTGATCGTCGGTCGCGAGCTGCCGACCGGCGAGGGCGTGCTCGCGCATGGCGACGGTGTCGCTGCGATCCTGGCCGCGATCGGCGCCGGGCCGGCGCTTTGCGCCGCCGCCTACCTCGTCCACGCCGCCGACGAGCTCGGCGATCCCGACGCGATACTGACGAAGCTCTTCGGCCCGTCGCAGGCCGAGCTCGTCGCCCATGCGAGGAAGCTCGGCGTGCTGCAGCGCGCCGCGCAAGGCGCGCAGCTCGACGCCGCCGAGCGCCGAGCGCCAGGTCGAGCGCGTGCGGAAGATGCTGCTCGCGTTCTCGCGCGATCTGCGCGTCGTCCTGCTCAGGCTCGCGTCGCGACTGCAGACCTTGCGCTACTACGCGGCGAGCCGGCGGCCGTGCCCGGAAGACCTCGCCGCCGAAGCGATACAGGTGTTTGCGCCGCTCGCCAACCGGCTCGGCATCTGGCAGATCAAGTGGGAGCTCGAGGACCTGGCGTTTCGCTTTCTCGATCCCGAGCGCTACCGCACCATCGCGCGCCTGCTCGACGAGCGCCGTGCCGACCGCGAGGCGCGCGTCGCGGCGATGCGGACGAGCCTGGCCGACGACCTCGGCGCGCACGGCCTCGTGGCGACGGTGCAGGGACGGCCGAAGCACCTCTACAGCATCTGGAAGAAGATGCACCGCAAGGGCGTCGCCTTCGAGCGCGTCCTCGACGTGATCGCGCTGCGCGTCATCGTTGCCGACGTCGCCGCCTGCTATGCCGTGCTCGGCCGCGTCCACGAGCGCTTTCGCGCCATCCCGGACGAGCTCGACGACTACATCGCGCGGCCGAAGGCGAACGGCTATCGCTCGCTGCACACGGTGGTGGAGGGCGACGACGGCGGCGCCGTCGAGATCCAGATCCGGACCGGCGAGATGCACGAGCACGCCGAGTACGGCGTCTCGGCGCATTGGGCCTACAAGGAAGCCGACGCCGCCGGCGCCGCGGTCAGTGCCGGCGGCGCGTTCGAGGCACGCGTCGCCCAGGCGCGCCTGGTCGTTCTGCGCCAGTTGCTGGCTTGGGAGCGCGATCTTGCCGGCGACACGGTCGGCGATGAAGCCGCCGCGGACGAGGCCGGCGATGCCGCGGCGCGCCAGGTCTTCGACGATCGTATCTACGTCTTCACGCCGCAGGCGGCGCTGGTCGAGCTGACGGCGCGGGCGACGCCGATCGACTTCGCTTACGCCGTCCACACCGACCTCGGCCACCGCTGCCGCGGCGCGCGCGTCGATGGCGTGATGGTCCCGCTCAACACGCCGCTGTCAAGCGGCCAGATGGTCGAGGTGATCGCGGCCAAGAGCGGAGGTCCGTCGCTCGACTGGCTCAATGCCGAGCTCGGCTTCCTGCAGAGCGCGCGCTCGAAGGCCAAGGTCCGGGCGTGGTTCAACGCGCTGGCGCAGGCGGCGACGATCGCGCGTGGGCGCGAGGCGGTGGAAAAGCTGCTTCAGCGCGAAGGCCGCACGTCGCTCAAGCACGCCGAGTTGGCGACGCGGCTGGGCTTGCGCAGCGCCGATGCGCTGTTCGAGGTCGTCGGCAAGGACGAACTGTCGTTGAAGAGCATCGAGGCGCTGCTGCGTCCCGCTCCCGCGCCACGCAGCGACGTCGACGCGCCTGCGTTCCGGCCGTCGCGGACCGCGGGCGCAGCCGGCGGCGTGCTGGTCGTCGGCGTCGGCTCGCTCCTCACGACGCTCGCGCGTTGCTGCCGGCCGGCGCCACCGGACACGATCGCGGGCTATGTCACGCGCGGCAAGGGTGTCGCCGTCCACCGTGCCGGCTGCAGCAACCTGCGCGAGCTGGTCTCACGCTCGGGCGAACGCGTCATCGCCGTGGCCTGGGGCGCGGCCGAGGCGACGCCGGGCGCGCTCTATCCGGTCGACGTCAGCGTCGAGGCGAGCGATCGGCCGGGCTTGTTGCGCGATGTCTCGGAGGTTCTGGCCAAGGAGAAGATTAACGTCATCGGCGTGCGCTCGCAGTCGGTTCGCGACGGTGGCGGCACCGCCTTCATGACCTTCACGGTCGAGGTGGTCGACGCCAGTCGCCTCACCGGCGCGCTCGCTCTGGTGCGCCGGGTGAACGGCGTCCGCTCGGCACGTCGGAGGTGATCGCGACGCTGATATAGTCCGGCCCTTCCCAGGCGCGTAGCTCAGCTGGTTAGAGCACCACCTTGACATGGTGGGGGTCGTTGGTTCGAGTCCAATCGCGCCTACCAACATTGCTAGATAAATCAAGGACTTAGCCAAATTGGCCAAGTCCTTTTTTTCTGGCAGTATGAAAAAAGTATGAAAATCCAGCGCCGTTTTGTACCGTCCGGTAACGTCCGGACGAGAGTGCGCAGACGCACTTGCCGAAGCGGATCAGCGGATCAAAACGCGTTCACCTACCTCTCGCGCTAACGACCGTTGAATCTCTTGAGGCGCGCGTCAGTACCGCGCCGGCAACATGATCAATGAGCCAGCACCGCGGCCAAGAGGGCGGCACGGCCGGGCGCCGGTCCACTCGTCAAGCACGCGCACGTGCCTAACGCCAAAGTCATGGTCAGCTCAGTGATCAAAACCGGCCGTGCCCGAGCCGAGCCCCTACAGCCGGACCCGACCCCAATCCGCCGATCGTTGGCGCGAATGACAAGCCCGGAAGCAGCCGTCGAGAGCCGTTTCACATTCGCATGGGAGGAGGCATGACGCCAAGCGCTGCAACGAGCACGATGACGATCGCCCCAAGCACTTGCTCCACCCAGACATTCCGCCGCAGTCGACCGGCAGCACAGACCCGAGCCGCAGCGCTTCCCGTTTCGGCACGCAACCTCGCCGTCAGTCGAGCGCGATTGACTGCCGCGATGGCAAGCATGATCGAGAAGACGAGTAGCTTCAGGAGCAGGACGTTTCCGTAGGACGTCTCGAGTAGCGCCCGCACGTCAGGAAGCAGATAGCATGCGTTGACGATTCCCGTCACGACAATGACCCCTACGCCGAGCGCGGCCCAATTGCCGAATCGAACTGTGAGCTCTGCGCATTCAACGATTGCGCGGGCGGTTGATGACCGAACCAGCGTACCGAGAATTGCGCCGAGCGCGAACAGGCCGCCCAGCCAGGCTCCCGCTGCGAGCAAGTGCGCGGCGTCGCTGGTGTGATGAGCCCAGCCACCAGCTCCGCTTTCGATGTTTGCGTGACCAGCCCAGGCGAGACTGGCCAACAGTGCGCCTGAGATAAGGGCGGACGTAAGCCAAGCAAGGCGGCGTCGCGGCAGCACCGCGGCGTGCAGGATCGGCCACATGGCCGCCAAGCCCAGCGCCAGCAATGCCCGCACCGACCACGCATGGCCAAAGGTCGTCGTCCCAAGCACCAGCGCGAGGTCCGAGTAGGCGGTTGCTGCCCCCAACGGCCGGCCGCTCATCACAACCGACACCAGAGCCAGCCAAAACGCCCCGGAAATCGCCATGGCAGCCCACGCCGAGACGGACACCCGGAGGAACCGGCGGTGAACCGAGATGAACAGTTCCGACGGCTCCGTAACCTCAATGGCATATGCGCTCGCGAGCAATGCGAAGAAGGTTTCACCGAACAGAACGATCACGGCGGTGAAATGGACGAAACGCACTGCAACCAGCAAACCCTCTGTGCCAGACATCTGCAAGGCCTCCCTACACCACGTCGAAGGTGAAGTCACCTTCGGTCACGTGCGTATCGACCGACACGACGCGCCAGATGACGCGATAGCGCCCCGGCGGCACGGAGACCATCGAGACCCACAGATGCTTGCGGTCATCGTCGTCGACCGCGGCGTTTCGGCCGTCGACCTGGCGGCCCTCCGCGTCCAGGACCTTGACGGTCGAGAACGCCGGCTCCAACGGCTCGGTGAACCAGAGCTCCACTCGATCGGGGACGCCCTTGACGACGCTGCCGACGTGGGGGGTTGCGTGGTCCAGCATGGCGTGGCCCATCACGCCGGTTGACAGAGCGAGGCAAGCAAGGAGGAGGATCACCCGACGAGCGTGATTCATGGTGTCAGCCTCCGAACAGTGGCTTGCCCAGGCTCTTCGGGAACAGGTCGTCGAGGAAGAAGTGCAACTGCATCAGCACTCCCGTGCCGCCGCCGGTGCGATGGTTCATGGGCACGACCGCCTCGATGCCGAACTGCATCGTCCGACCCGGGAACAGGATCCCCGGGTTGATGGTCCCCGTGGTTGGGCCGCCACCGCGGTCAAGTGGCTTTTGCAGCGCGACTTCGACGATCGGTATCGCATTCCTCAATGGCGCGGGCAGATCGAAGTCCTTCACGAAGGCATGCAGATAGGGCAAGCTGTACTCGAGCGCGAAGCCGACCTTCAGGACATGCGGGTGCTGCTCGGTCACGGAGTTGCCGTCGTCGTCCACCGAGGTGCTGCTCGATCGGGTGGGTGTCGCGATGCCGACGCTGCCGGTCACGGCGAAGGGTCGCAGGAAGCGCAGCTCCTCGGGCAGGTCGCCGAGCCCGCGACCGGCGAAGATCGCCGGCGTTATCGTGCTGAACGATTCGGCGCCGACCCGGCTCGATCCGGTTCCGCCGAGATCGGCGTCGACGCCGACCGAGAGGATGGTCTCGTGCAGGTCGCTCTTGAAGAACTGGTACTTCGCGTTCAGAGCAAAGTTGTCGAAGCCTTGCTGGCGCGTGCCGTCGTTGGGCTCTAGGCGCAACCATGCTGCGCCGAAGCCGACACCGAAGTCGTTGGTCACGCGCTTGCTGAAATCGACTGATGCGCTGCTGTCGACGCTGGAGGAACCGTTGTCCTCCGTTCTTCGCCTGGAGACCGTAGGCAACGACAACTCGTCCGCGACGAAGGGATCGTCGGTGGCGAGCGTCGCCGGGAAAAAGCGCTTGCCGGCGAAGCCGTGCGCAAAGGTTGGCTCGATCCAACCAGCGCTGGTCACGACAATGGCCCAGGCGGCGACCAGTTCGATGGAAGATCGGCGAGCGAAGTGGGAGGAGATTCCGCGGGATCGCGCGGGCGCCCTGGCAGCGCGCGCGAACGTCCTGATGGACGATCGTGTCATAGGGCCTCATTTCGATCGTGGTGATTGGACGTAGCACCGCACGCCACGGCTCCGTGGCGGAAGTGCCTTCAGGGGACGACGACAGCCACGGAAGCGGCGTCCACACGCAGCCGAACGGCTACGTCCGGCAACGCATTGCATCGGCCTCGCTTATTGGCGTCTCAGGCTCTCAGGCCTGTGGCGGAGGTCCCCGGGAACTCGCCGGTGACCAATCGCAGCGCAGCCGCGGAACGGCCGGTGCCATCGGGGCGGAGACCGGGCGCATGCACTCCACAAGCCCGGCAGGGGCCGGCTGGTCCTGGACGAACGTGAAAGCATGCGCGGCCAGGAGACACAGCCCGCAGTGCTCGAGCGAATGCTCGTGCGCCGGTGCATGCGGCGCCACAGGCGCCGTCGCCGAGCCCATCGCCATGTCGTGGTGGTGATGGCCGGACGCATGCGAGCCACTTCCGAATGTGGCCTGCCCGCCCGCGGGCAGGAGCATGCGCGAGACCGTCGGCCCCGCAGCCAGGGCGAGGATCGACAGAAGGGCCACCCAAGCGCAAGCGCGAAGGCGGCGACGAACGGCGCGCATCGGCCGAATGTAATCCACGGTTGCGCGGGACTCCAGACCACCCATCAAACGAGTGGAGCCACCCCACGCCGTCGAGCGGAGCCAGCCTACGCCGCGCTGTCTTGTCTCAAAGCCGCCATTCGCGAGCGGCAACTCATGGCCGCGACTGTGAGTTCGCGGGCGAGCCCGACAGCAGTCTTTCGGGTGATCGCCTGAGTTGACCAACGGCAGCTATGAGTAGCTCGGGGAAGAGACGGTTCCAGCCAAGAGCCAGCGTTCGCGAACGGCGGCTATCAGCTCCTCCGCACCTGGCGCTCTGCCACTCCTTACTCCTTAGACGAATCGTTCAGATTATTTGCTGAGGAGTCAGTAGGCAGATCGAAGGAGCGCGCCATTGCGGACTGATCTCGTTCACTGCAGAGGTTGATCCGTCACGGGTGACATCTGCCACAGCTCGGATTGTCAGGTTCTGTCCGATTCGCCCTTCGGGTCCGTTCTACCCTCGCTACAGCGATTCGTGCTCGGCGCTGAGAGGACCGCCCGGGACGCTATGATCCGATCGGGCCCCACTGGTCCAAGACTGAAGGGAGAACGCACATGAAGAGCCTCCTTGTCCTCTTGGCGATATTGCTGCCCGCCTACGCAAGCGCTGCAAAGCTCGAGCTGAAACAGGAGTTGTCCGGCCTCGATATCGCAGTGGCGATCGATCCGCCCGACAATCCCACTGCGATCAAGATCAGCAACAAGACCACCTTGGTGGTCATGTGCCGGGGCAGCTTTACGGGGGCTGATGCAGGACAGAGCAGGACCGTAACGATCCAGCCCGGCAAATCCGGCACGCTCCCGGTTCCGGGCAACTATGCGGACATGCCGCGCTCCGCGGAACTCAAGTGCGCCGAAAAGCAGGGCAAGAAGAAGTGACGAGGAGATAGTTTCCTTGGCCGTGAGATCTTTGTCTCCCGGGAATACGACCAAGCGCAGCGCGGGCATCAAAATGCCGGCATCGAACGGCGGCTTTGTGAGGTCAAAATCTTTGCCGGGTATGACCGCAGTGGGTGCGGGCGTAAGGACTGTCAGCTGTCAGCGGCCGCCGCGAACGATAGGTTTCAGCCGACCTACTCGGAACCAAGAGAACCCGCATTCGACCTAATTCCTGACCTTCGTCAGCTCGGCGTCGACCGCTGCGGCAGCGGGTTCGGTCCTTGATAGTCAGCTTGTGAACGCACGGTCTCAGCCAAATTGCCGAGACTCAGGGCGCCGCGCTTTACTTGCTCAATGGACCTGCGGGGTGTTGACCCAAAGAATCCGTGCAGCCCCGATCGCCGGTATTGCGATAGCTATTGGTCAGGTGGTTCTTGAAGAAGAAGGAATCGCCCGTGGACAGGGTGTACGAAGTAGTGTCGATCGTGAGTTCGATCTGTCCCTCGAGGACGTAGCCGACGGTCTCGCCCTGATGGGTAATCAGGTCCTGCTTGTGCCCCGAGGATTCGACAACATGGATGTTGCATTCGAGTAGGTTGCCCGCGGCGAACGGCACCAGCCGCTCGTAGGCGACACCCGGACCTTCGCGGAGCGGGTCGGTCACGATCACTGGCCGTTGGCCGGCACGCAGGATGAGGCCAGGCGAACTGAGGTCGGAGCCGAAGAAGGAGGCCATGTCGCGGTCGAGCGCGACCACGAGGCGCTGCAGCATCTGGAGCGAGGGAACGACACGGCCGGCCTCGATCTTCGAGATCATGCTTTCGGTGTAGCCAACCTTGGCCGCGAGCTCGCGCATTCGAATGCCTGCCAGCAGCCGTGCATGCTTCACGCGAGCGCCAATCTGCAACCCGTCGGGAGCCGAGGCAGGGACGGCGCGGACCGCTCGCTTCGGCTTGCGAGCCAGGGCCGGTGTAGCACGTGACTTGAGAGCGGGTGATCGGGCCATAGGGGAAGACTAAGGCAGATACGCCTGCGTCAAGGCGGGTGGCGGCGACTGCCGGCCGACGAGGCCGGCGACGGCAACGAGCGCCATCACGTAGGGAAGCATGATCAGGAGCGCCGTCGGCGCGGGGACGCCGAGCGCCGGCAACTGGAACTGCAATGCCGTCGCCGCGCCGAAAAAGAGGCAGGCAAGCACCGTCCGACCGGTCCTCCAGTTGCCGAAGATGACGCCGACCAGCGCGAGGTAGCCAGCACCGTTGGTCATTCCTTCGGTGAAGGTGTGGATGTCGCCGAGCGAGAGAAAAGCGCCGCCGAGCGCCGACATCACCCCGGTGAAGACGACGGCACCGTAGCGAACCCGGCGCACCGAGCCACCGGACTTGTCGAGCGCTGCCGGCTCGGTGCCGGCGGCATGGATGGCAAGTCCGAACGCGGTGTAGCGAAGGACCAGGGCGATCGCGAGCGCCGCCGCACAGCGCCACATAGACCAGCGCGTTCTGCTGGAAAAGCGCCGGTCCGATCAGCGGCAGGTCGGCGAGCCCGGCCGGCCGCCAGGATTCGAGGCCCGGAATCTGCACCCGCGAGCGGTTGCCGAGCAGCTCGCGGTAGGCGAAGGTGGTACCGCCGAGGGCCAGGATGTTGATGCCGATGCCGGTCACGATCTGGTTCGCGTGCAGCGTCACGCTGAGCCAGGCCTGGAGCAAGGCGATCGGCAGCACCGCGGCGACCGCGATGACCAGCCCGAGCAGCGGCTGCCCCGTCGCGAGCGACCCCATCGCGCCTGCGAATGCGCCGGTGAGCATCATCCCTTCGATGCTGAGGTTGAGAACGCCTGCGCGCTCGCTGACCAGCTCGCCGAGGGCGCCGAACAGCATCGGCATGGCCAGGCGGACGCTGGAGCCGGCGAAGAGCGCCGCGAGTGCGAGCCAGCTGCCGTCCATGTCAGTGCCGCGTCGCGCGCTCGAGCCACCACGCGCTGCCAGCGAGCAGCAGCACGACCAGACCCTGGATGATGAGCACGATCGCGCTCGGCACGTTGGCGCTCAGTTCCATGCTGATGCCGCCCGAGCGCAGGAAGCCAAACAGCAGCGCGCTCGCCAGCACGCCCTTGACTGAGCCGCGCGCGAGCAGGCCGACGACCAGACCGTCGAGCCCGTACCCGGACGGGAAACGCGCCTTCAGGGCGAGCTGCTCCCCTTGCAGCATGAAGCCGCCGGCGAGTCCGGCGAAGGCGCCGGCGATGAACATGGCGACCACAATCGTGGTCGCGATGGGCATGCCGGCTCGGCGCGCGGCCATTGGGTTCAGGCCGACGGCACGCAAGCGCAGGCCGAACAATGAGCGCTGAAGTAGCACCGCGACGATGATCGCAAGCGCGAGCAGCACGGCCGACCCAGTGTGCAGCGGCATGTCGAGTCCGCCGATGAGCGCTGGCACCTGGGTATTCGCTCGGGATCTCGAGCGATTCGGGCAGCGTCGCGCTGTTGGTCATCGGCTGGCGCAGCAGGTTCGTCGACTGGACGCTGCCGTACAGCATCCAGACGGCGATGAACGAGAGCAGCAAGGTGCTGATGACCTCGTTAGTTCCGACCTTGACCTTGAGCGCTCCGGCGATCGCGCTCCACGCGCCGCCGGCGAGCGCCGCCGCGCAAAGCGGAACGATCCAGGCGAGCGGGCCCGGCAGCGTTGCCGCGCCACCGTACAGACAGAGCGCCGTACTCGCCATGCCACCGATCGCGATCTGCCCTTCGCCGCCGACGTTGGTCAGGTTCGCGCGGTGGGCGACGATGAATCCGAGACCGACCAGCGCGAGTGCGACGGCGCGATTGAGCGAGGCACCAACCGAATAGGCGGAGCCCCAGGCGCCGTCGGCGAAGGCGGCGATCGCATCCGGCGAGCGAGACGCCGACCGATGCGATGAGGGCGAGCCCGCAGAGCGAGCGCGACGACGACCGAGCTGATCGGCAGCAGCAGCAACGGCGCGACCGCGGACAGGCGAAAGCGCAGCGAGGCCGCCGCACTCATACGGCGTGTCCCGCCATCCAGGCGCCGATGCGGGCGCGGTCCGCACTGCTCACGGCGCACTCGCCCATTACGCGGCCGCGGTACATCACGAGGAGCCGGTCCGCGACCGCGAGCAGCTCGTCGAGCTCGGACGAGCTGAGTAGCACGGCGACACCGGCACGCGCCGCGGCACGGATGTGGCTATAGATCGCCTCGACCGCGCCGACGTCGAGGCCACGCGTCGGCTGGGCGGCGACGAGCAAGCGCAGTCCCGGCAGCGTCAGCTCCCGCGCCAGCACGGCCTTCTGCTGGTTGCCGCCCGAGAGCGAGGCGAACGGCGCCTCGGCGTGCCCCGCTCGAATGTCGAACTCCTGCATCCGGCGCCGTCGCATCGGCCGCTAAGCGCCGCACCGTCGACGAGGCCGAAGCGCTTGCGATAGCTCGCCAGCCGGCCGAGCGCGAGATTGTGGGCAAGCGACATTGCAGGCACGCAGCCTTCGCGGTGCCTGTCTTCGGGAACGACGCCGACGCCGGCGGCGGTCAGCACCTTGGGCGGCCTGTTCGGTCATTGTCTCGCCGCCCACCTCGAAGGCGCCTTCGCCGGCCGTCGCTCATCCCCGAGAGCACCGCGACGAGTTCGCTCTGGCCGTTGCCCTCTACGCCTGCAATGCCGACGATCTCGCCGCGATGGACGTCGAAGTCGACGCCATCGAGGCGGCGCACGCCGTCGGCGTCGCGGCTGCCGAGCCGCGTGACGCGCAGTACCACCTCGGATGCTCGCGGTGCCGGGGCTTCCCGCGGAATGAGTCTGACCGCTGATCGCGTCGTGCGGCACTGGCGTCGGTCGCGGCGGCGGCGCTGATGTCGCGGTTCACCATCGCGTGCACCAGGCGATCAATCTCCATCGAAGGCGCGCTGGATTTGCGCGACGACGCGGCCGAAGCGCAGGACCGTGACGCGGTGCGCGGTGCGCCTGATCTCGGCGAGCTTGTGCGTCACGAGGACGATGCCGCAGCCGCTGGCGGCGACACGGTCGCAGACCTGCAGCAGGCCGTCGATCTCCTCGGGCAACAACACCGCGGTCGGCTCGTCAAGGACCAGCAGCCGCGGTCGCCGCATCAGGCATTTGACGATCTCGACCCGCTGGCGCTCGCCGACCGAGAGATCGCGGACGCGCGCTTCCGGCCGCACCGCGAGGCCGAATTCCTCCGAGAGGCGCATCACCCTTGCCGAGAAGGCGCGCCGTCGCAACACGCCACGTGCCTGCCCGAGCAGAAGGTTGTCGACGACGCTCAGGTCCGGGCACGAGGCTGAAGTGCTGATGCACCATCGCCACTCCGCAACGCAACGCGTCCGCGGGACCGGTCGGCGAGTAAGGGATGCCCGCCAGGCGCATCCCGCCGGCGTCGGCGTGGTGGACGCCGAAGACGATGTTGCACAGCGTCGACTTGCCGGCGCCGTTCTCGCCCAGCAGGCCATGAATCTCGCCAGCGGCGATGGAGAGCGAGACGTCGTCGAGCGCCGCAAGCGCGCCGAAGTGCTTGCCGACGTGCTCGATTTCCAGTAGCGCCTCGCCCGCTTCGGGCATCAGCCCTCCAGCACCTTGATCTTGCCTTCGCGGATCGCCTTCTCAGCTTCCTCCATCTTCTTCTTGACCTCGGGCGAAGCATTGCACACGACCATGCCGGAGGCCTGCGGTCCCATCGCGAGGCCGAACGCCTTGTAGCCCGGCTTCCAATCACCAGCGAGCGCCTGATCGATCGCATACTGCAGCATGTAGCCGATGCCGGTGATGCTGTAGCCGACGTAGAGCGCGTCGGTGCCGCAGCGGTCGGTGTAGCTTCCGATGATGTGGGTGCCTTTCTCCTTGGCCGCCTGCTCCATGCCGCGCAGGCCGAGGTTGAGGATGTGATAGTGAATGTCGGCGCCTTGCGAGATCGCCGCCAGCGTCGCTTCCTTGGACTTGGCGACGTCGTCGAAGTCGCCGGTGAAGTTCTGGAAGTACTTGATGTTCGGGTTGACCGACATCGCGCCGTTCTTGAACTCCGTGCCGGCATTGACGATCGGCGGCACCTCGATCCCGCCGATGTAGCTGATCGCGCCGTTCTTCGAGAGCATGCCCGCGGCAACACCGGCGACATAGGCGATCTCTGCCTGCTTGACGTCATAGCCCGCGAAGTTGGGCGGCATGTCGCCGGTCTTGTTGCCGCCGATGAGCGAGAACTTCACCTTCGGGAAGCGGCGGGCAACCTTCATCTCGGCCGTCTGCACCTGGCCGGCGGCGCCTATCACCAGTGCGTTCTTCTGCGCCAGCGCGGTGAAGGCCTGCTCCCAGTCGGCGTTGCTGACGTTTTCGATCAACTGCACCTTGATCTTGTCGCCGTGCTTCTTCTGCGCGGCCATGAGGCCGTCGTAGGCCGATTCCATCCAGCCCTTGTCGCTGCGCGAGCCGGGCAGCAGGACGCCGACAGTGAGCGGCTCGGCCGCCGCCGCGACGTTGCCGCACAGCAGAAATGCTGCGGCCGCCAGGCCGCCTAGGGAAAGCGCGCGGCGCCGGCGCGAGGGATTGATGCGATGCATGTCCAGGTCCTCCAGGTTTGCGCCGGCGAGGGTGCCGGACGGGTCTGGGGCTCTTAAGCAATAAGAGTACCATTCAAGCGACTTGATCCAAAGTCATTAGGTCTGGGTCTTGCGGTGCAGAATCAGGAGGCTTGGGAATGCACCATGACAGAGACGAATGAGTTAACCGGCCGCACCGCGGCAGGGACGATTGCACCGATTGCGGCCGCAGTGCGCGACGGACGCGTCACCGCGGAGGCAGTGCTTGACGCCGCGCTGGCGCGCATCGAGCGCCCTCGACGGCCGCTTGCATGCGTTCTGCACGATCGACGAGACTGGGGCCCGCGCGGCGGCGCGTGCCATCGATGACCGGGTGGCGCGGGGAGCCCGTCGGCGCCCTCGCCGGAGTCCCCGTCGCGGTCAAGGACTTGATCTCGACCCGCGGCCTGCGCACCACCTTCGGCTCGCGGCTCTACGCCGACCATGTTCCGGAGGAAGACGACGTCGTCGTCGAGCGCTTGCGCGCCGCTGGGGCAGTGATCGTCGGCAAGACCAATACGTCCGAGTTCGGCTATGGGGCGTTCGGCCACAACGCTTCTTCGAGACAACGCGCAACCCGTGGAATCTCGAGCGCACATCGGGCGGGTCGAGTGCCGGCTCCGCGGCCGCCGTTGCTGCCGGCATGGTGCCCCTCGCGATCGGCAGCGACGGTGGTGGCTCGGTACGCGTGCCGGCAGCGCTTTGTGGCGTCTATGGCATCAAGCCCTCCTGGGGTCGCCTGCCGGTCTACCCCGGTTGCCGCGACGAGCGCCACCCCGGTATCTCGAGCTGGGAGTCGCTCGAGCACATCGGCCCGATCACCGGCTCCGTTGCCGACGCAGCGCTGGCCATGGCCGTGCTCGCCGGGCCGTCGCCGCAAGACCGCGCGTCGTTGCCGGCCGAGGTCGGCGACTGGTCAGTTCGAACGTCCGGGCAGTTGCGCGGGGTGCGTCTCGCATACACCGCCGACCTGGGCCATGCGGTCGTCGATGCCGAGGTCCGCGCCGTGACTGCTGTGGCTGCCGAGCGCCTTGCCAAGTCGCTGGGTGCCACCCTGGCTCACGCCCATCCCGACACAGGCGACATCGGCGCCGCCTTCGAAGCCATCGTCGCGCTCGACACCGACCGCGCCGGGTTGCGGCGGATGGCACGTGAACAGAAGATCGCGATCGACGGCTGGCTTTGCCGCCTGATCGCCCGCGAGTGGAGCGCCGATGAATTCAGCGACGCACTCATGCAACGCAAGCGCGTCGTCAACCAGGTCGCGCGCTTCATGGAGCGCCACGACTTCCTGCTGACCCCGACCACCGGCAGCGCCGCGTTCGGTCTCGGTCTTGAAGGGCCACCGGTCCTTGACGGACAGGAGGTGGCTTCGACGGCCTGGCTTGCGTTCTCCGCGATGGCCAACTTTACGGGCCTGCCAGCGGCGTCGGTGCCCGTCGGGTTCACCCGAGACGGACTGCCGATCGGCCTGCAGATCCAGGGGCGCCATCTCGATGACGTCGGTGTCCTCGCACTGTCGGCAGCGCTCGAGGCGCTCTTTCCCAGAAGCCGGCCGCAGGTCAGCGACGCCACCCCGTGGCCGTGTTGATGTGGCCACCAGCGAATCCCGCCTGATCCTCAGACCGGTGCCGCTCGATTCGGCGGGGTTCGTCGCGTACGGCGAAGTGATCGATCGCCGTGACGCAGGCCTCGCACGCGCGATCAATGACGGCAGCGCTGCGCGCGTCGACGGACTTGGCAGCGTCGATGCCGAGCTCGAACGCGCGCACGTGGGCATTTCGCTGGTGCGCGCGACACCCCGCGCCTTGCCATTTCGGCTCCAGTGTGTCGAACGCCACCAGCTCAGCACTCAGGCCTTCGTGCCATTACGCGCATCGCGCTGGGTAGTTGTTGTCGCTGTCGCCGGACCAGCGCCGAGCGCAAGCGACCTGTGCGCATTCGTCGCCACAAGCGAGCAAGGTGTGAATTACTCGCGAGGGACTTGGCACCATCCACTCCTTGCCATCGACGAGGCCGCGGAATTCCTCGTCATCGATCGCATAAGCGACGACGGCGGCGACGATGACTGCGAGGTGCTCGACCTGGCAGTTGCGGAAGTTTGGATCGAAGCGCTGAAGTTGACCACTTAGACCTATCGATTGCCGCCGTTCCGCCGATGGACGCTCGGGTGTCAATGGGTTCGGCACTTGCCGCCAGGGTTCGCGGAGATAGACATTGGTGTCGACTCGGTGGCTGCCGCGTCGCGAAGGGCTGCTACGCAGCGGTCACTGTCTCTGCCGGTCGGGCCTTCGGCGAGCGGTGTCGGCCAGGTTGCGGTCGTACAACCACCCTAGCAACAAGCTCATGGGTGCGCCCGCTGTCTCGCCTATTTCCGCTTCGGGGTAACGCCGCCTCGCAGCGTGCCTGCAGCTTTCGTCACTGTGCGCGAGGCCGCCACCACGATCATGAGCACGCCGATCGCGAGCGCGGGCCACAAGACCGCCTCGAGGCGCTTTGCCTGCTCGACGGCCGAGGCTGAAGCCGCAGGTGCGACCGCCGCATCGGCAAGCGGCGAATACTTGTGCCACACGAGGGCGGCAGCGTCCGCGGAACCGCCGGCGCTCCACCAGGCCGCTACTGCAACGACGATCAGGGCAGCCATCACGGCGCCCCAGGGCGAAAGCAGCAGCAAGAAGGCAACCACGAGGCCCAGAGTGGCCACGAACGTGACCTTGTTTAGGATCAGCAGGGTTGCGACCAGTGCGACCATGAGCGCATAGCCCCAGGTCTTGCTCCTCAACAAGGTGGCCCCGGCGGCCCCCGACAGCAAGGCCCAGCCAAAGGCAAGCAGCGCAGTCGGCATTTTTTCGCTCACGCCGCCGGCAACGACGAGCGCCGCGCCGACGCCCCAGGTCATGGCCTCGAGCGCGGCTGACGTCTTGCTGTCCTTTGCCAAGCGGTTTGCAAGCCAGTAGAGAATTCGCAGCGGCCACTCGGTCACCTTGAAGAGCACGTTGAGGGCGTTCAGCCCTCCGTACTTTGACGAGAGCGCGGTGTGCGCGGTCGCCAGGCCCTGGCTCGCCGTCCGGGTCAGCTGATCGGTCCCGATCTGCATAGCGAGCGTTTCGGCGCCAAGCAGGTTGTCCCTTACCAACTGTGCGGCGGTCTGCGGGTCGGGGACGATTGGCACTCCTAGAGGGGCGACTCGGACCAGCAGCGGCTCTCCTGTTTCATTGGAGGGTGGCGCGCCGGTCGCCCGTTCAATCATCAAACTCGTCGCAATCTCGGGAAGCTCGCGACGCAGCGTCTCCATCTGCAGCCGCCGAGTCAACGCCAGGGCGCAATGCTCAAGTACGGGCGGAGGTACCGTTGCCGGCAGATCGAGCCACGCAAGCTCGTCGCGAATCTCTGGGAGGTCGGCAACCCACAGGCCCTGTAGGTAGGGAACGATTGCGGGGTCTGCCCCGGCGACGGCGAGATCGAAGAGGTAGCGCTCGACGTATGCCGATGCATTCAGCGGCATTGTTTCGCCCCGCGGCAAGACCTGCCGATTGCCGTATCGCTTCTGCAGGGCATCTGGGTTCAACGCAATTCGTACCGCCCGGTCGATGCCGTCAAGACAGCCAAAGGTCCAGTCGTTGGCGCGCCAGGACCGCTTGTAGAAAGCGCCGAAGTGGGCGAGCTGCATGCCAGCCAGCTTCTGCGCGGGGTCCGCACTGCCGCCAAACGCTGACTTCAGTCGCGCGCTGATCTGGACGATTTCCGCCTGCGCGCTCGGCATTTGCCGGCGCGAACCGGCCGTGACCTCAAACACCTCAAGGGCCAAGACCCGCCAGGCTATCCGGTCCAGCATGGCATCGCCGGCAGACCGCTCGCCGTCTGCCTCGCTCTCCGTCGGCTGGTACAGATACTGATGGAGCGCGCGCAGTTCCATCACTGCCTCGTCAATGTCGGTTCGACCGGCACGCTGGGCGTGAGCCTCCAGGATGAGCTCGATCGGCTGCCGCAGCTCGAGCAGCACTTGGAAGAGACGCGAGGCGATCACATCGTTGTCTTCCTCGAGCTCTTCCCCGACGGACAACAACTGCTCGAGCAGACGAAGCGCTTCGAGCTTCGGCGGTTCCTCGCCGCCTTGCGAGCTCCATCTCCTCACGAGGGCAGTAAAGCCGGTGACGCCGATCTCGCCGACGGCAGCGGTTGCTGCGCGTCGACCGTCCTGGACACGGGCCGCAAGCTCGTACGCAGCGCGCCACTGCCCCTTGAGCGGCGTATCGCCCAAGCGAGTACCGAACGCCCGAAGCGCCTCCCGCGCCGGGCTTTGACCAAGATCCATCGTCAGGTCATCGATGACGTTCCGCTCGTCGGCGGCCGCCCAGCGGGACGAGGGCCCCTCGACGATCGCCCGCTCCGCCTGGAGCCAGCGCGGAATCAAGGCATGGAGCCGCTGTGTACGGCGCAGCAGCTCGGTTGTGAACTCCGAGACGAACTGAAGCGCATAGAGGCCCCAGGACCAGCGTTGCGCCATCACGCGCTGCGCCGGATCGAAGCTCGGCGGAAGCCGCGATGCCCAGAGGAGCGTCCGCCGGATCGTCGGATCAAAGCCCTCTCGCAGCGCGTCCGCGAACGGCCCCCAGTACCTGGTTTGGTCCCGGACCGCGCCTTGGGCCGTCAGCCGCCACACGCTGGCAAGCCACTGGCGCGTCGCGCGCCGCATTCCGGGCGCTGGTGTGGAGGGTTCGCTCGAGGAGGGCGCGGGTGGCCGCGGCGCGCCAGCGGTCGGCACCAGGGCCGCCGCGGAAGCGCCACCGTTCGCCGCGAGCCGGCGCTCGGTCTCCTCGAGAAAGTAGTCGATCATCCCGTCGACGCGCCGCGATCGGTAGGCTTCCAGACTCAGAGCGGCACTGGCCAGCAGTGGCCCCGCTTGGATGTGCACGACCGCGCCAACGATGCGCCGCCAGCGGGTCGCGGCTCTGTCGTTGTGGGCGCGCAGCTCGGCCATGTGGCTGGCGATCGACTGCGATGCAGGAATCGACACCAGGCTGCGCCACGCCGCCTGCGCCAGCGTGGGTCGCTCTAGCGCTCCATCCGGCAGGGGTTCGCGTCTTTCCGCCGCTGCGGCCGGATCGGGAACGACATACGCGAGCACGCGACGGGTGTTCCCCTCGGCGGGCAGCTTCGCAATCGCTTCCAGGGCAGCATCAAATGGCTTGTTGTCGAGGATGCCGCCGTCCATGAGGAACACGTCGTGGTCCACGCCTGTGCTTGGCGACGTGCGCGCGCGAAGAAGCGAGGTTCCACGGAACAGCGTGCTTTGGGCCTTGAACTCGGCCGGCTCGAACGCGACCGGAAACGAGGCGGTGGCGCGCGACGCGAACGCGAGTTGGTCGACGATGTGCGGATCGGTGAACGCATCGTCGTCGGCGTCCAGATGGGAAAACTGCCAGATTGCGCGATGAACGGTGTCTTCGATCTCCTCCCCGAAGTCGTCCAGGCCCTTATGGGGGACGCCGTCAAGCAGCGTCGAAGTCAGGCTCAAACTGAGTGGCACCAGACCCGTAGCTGCCGGCTTGCCTCGTGCCAACTCCGCGAACGCCGAGCGAATCTGCGGCAGAAACCAGTCGTCGCCACGCAGCAGCGAGCTCAGGTCTTTGTCATCCGGGTCGTGCAGGAGCTTCTCCAGTCCGCCGGTGTCGAGCCAGACGTCGCGCAGACTGAAAAGGCTTCGATCGTGCAGTTGCGCCAAGGCGAGCGCCGCGCCATTGATACCTCCGGCGCTCGTTCCGCTGATCACGTCGATGCGTGCGGCGGTGCCAGTTAACTCGAGCAAGCCCCGGTAGACCGGGTGGGTCTCGCGGACGAGGCGATTGAGCTCGAAGGCCACGCCGCCCATCCAGACCGCCAGACTGACGCCGCCGTTGAGGACCAGCGCAATGCGAAGTTCGTCGGTACGAGGAACGTTCTCTGCCATCGTCATGGTCGGTTCCCTTCAGAGAAACGCGAGGGCCTGGCCGGGTCACTAGGGACGGTGCAGGCGGGCCAGTGCGTTGCGATAGATCCTGTAGACGGGCTCAATTGTTTCGAGCGCAACGCGTTCGTTGGCCGCGTGGATGCCCTCTGCCTTGACCCCGAAGCCGCACAGCGCAGGCACCCCCAACGACGCAAGGTAGTTCCCGATGTTGGAGGGGCCGACGACGGCGGTCGGAAGGTAGGCACCCAGCTCGTCGTGGCTTGCCTCGCGCAGCGCTAGTACGAGCGGATGGGTTGGAGGAACCTGGTAGGCCGGCCAGCCACCGTACCACTCGATCCCGGTCGCCGCGGTCTGTGGCGACGTGGCATCGAACTGGGTGACAGTCCCTTCGATTGCGCGCCGCGCCGCATCCAGAGAGAACGACGGAGTTAGTCGAGTGTCCAGCCGGATCTCGCAGAGGTCCGGGACTTGCGAGAAAGCCTGAGCACCTCCTCGCAGGCCCGTGACCGTGAACTGCGGGGTCATCGGGAAATCCTCTGTCGCGGGCGGCACCGGGATCAGCTCCAGCTGTCGAGTGAGGTCGACAGCGCGCGAGATCGCGTTGATCCCGCGATGCCGCGACGATCCCGAGTGCGCGGCAACGCCGTGGACGGTGAGCTCGCTGCGGAGGAATCCTCGGCAACCGTTGACGATCCTGTCCATGCCGGGATAGCCGATCACCACGCCGTCCGGACGGGGCAATCCGTCTTCGCCATGAGCCTCGTCGAAGAATGCCCGGGCGCCACCGAAGCGGCCACTGTGCTCGTCACAGTCGAACAGAACTCCGACACGTCCAGCGAAGTCGGGTTGCGCCAGCAGCTCGAGGATCAGGTGCATAAACAGGGCGACGGCGGCCTTCGAGTCGCCACTGCCCCGTCCGTAGAGCCAGCCACCGTCAATCTCGGCCTGGGTCGGCTCGACGCTCCACACCGAAGGATCGCCGAAGCCGGCAGTGTCCAGCGTGGCGTCGAGGATGGTCCAGGGGCCACCCCTCGTCTTGCCGCGGGCTTCGACGTAGATGCCCAGGCGCTGGCCTGACGTCGCCGTCAACGCACGGAGGGGCACGCGGCGATCACGAAACCAGTTTTCGAGGTACAGGCAGATCTGGTCGAGATCGTCCTCGTCCGCGCGACTCGGTATTCGGACGAGCGCGCGAAGCAAGTCGATAATCGATTGCAGAGGAACGTCGTCGACCACGGCCCGGATTGTGCCGCTTGGGAACCAGTCGTCGTGGCCTTGGACGCTCTCGCATAGAGGCCGCAGGTGCACACCTTCCTTGCCACAGGCTTGTCCGGACTGCTCGATCGAGCAGCGTCTCGTTCGGATCATTTCCGACCTTACGTGTGGATTTCGGTGCTCTTGACCACAAGGTCGGCGTCGTGAACAGACAGCCCGGTGCTCATGCGCGCCGTTTCCTTCAACTCATGCGGGGCAATGCGATCACGCTTGGTCGTTCCCCGAAGACTCCATTCCCTCCGAGGCGTTAGCCGAACAGGGGCGCGACCTATGGATCACATCGGTGCCGCTGAAAGTCGGCCGGGGAGCGATCAAAACGGCGAGGGGCGGCCTTCGGGAACGGTAGCTACCGGAGCCTCCGGGCGTATTCCTCGAGCCGTTTTGCAGGGATTCTTCGATTCGAAAGCAAGACCCGGAGCGCGCCTTAGGATGTCTTTGAAGACACTGGGTCCATACCCACTTGTACCGACATCATGAATTCGCTCTCGACCGACATCACCCAAGACCCGCGTTGGGCAAGCATCGTCACACGCGACAGGACGGCCGACGGCACGTTCTGGTACTCCGTCGCTACAACCGGCGTCTTCTGCAGGCCCTCTTGTCCCTCGCGGCTGGCGAATCCGAAGAACGTTCGCCTGCACGAGAGCATCGTTGCGGCGGAAGCGGCTGGTTTTCGCGCCTGTCGCAGGTGCAACCCGGACGGCATTTCCATCGAGGCGGCGAACAACGCGATCGTGGCGAAGGCCTGCAAGCTCATCGACGAGGCCGGCGAAACGCTCTCGCTCGCGCAGGTGGCCGAGTCGGTCGAGTTCAGCCCGCACTACTTCCACCGCCTCTTCAAGAAGGCCACGGGTCTGACGCCGAAGGCCTACGCGGTGGCCGGCCGCTCGGCACGGCTGCGCGATGCCCTGGCCAGGACGGCCACGGTGACCGAGGCATTTCACGAGGCCGGCTACGGATCGAACGGGCGTTTTTACGAGGCCTCCACAGGCGTGCTCGGCATGAGCCCGACGCACTATCGATCGGGCGGCGTCCAGGAGCTGCTGACCTTTGCCGTGGGCCAATGCTCGCTCGGCGCCATCCTCGTCGCCTCGAGCGCCAAGGGTGTCGCGGCGATCCTGCTCGGTGACGACCCGGAGACCTTGGTGCGCGACCTCGAGGACCGATTCCCGCGGGCACGGCTGGTCGGCGGTGATGCAGCGTACGAGCAGTTGGTGGCCCAGGTGGTCGGGCTGGTCGAGGCGCCGGGCCATGGGCTGGCGTTGCCGCTGGACGTACGAGGCACGGCCTTCCAGCAACGCGTCTGGCTGGCCCTTCGCGAGATCCCGGCTGGCAAGACGGAGACCTACTCGAGCATCGCCGAGAAGATCGGTTCGCCGTCTTCCGTGCGCGCCGTCGCAGGAGCTTGTGCGGCAAATGTCCACGCGGTCGCGATACCGTGCCACCGCGTGGTGCGTCACGATGGTGGTCTCTCGGGCTATCGCTGGGGGTTGGAGCGCAAGCGCGAGCTAATCGACCGTGAGCATCGCGAACAGGAGCGCGCCGCGTGAAGCGCGACGACTGGATCGAATCGGACGTCAGCGCGCGTGTCCAGGGCATCGGCGGTTCCGCGCTGGAGGGCGACCTCGATGCACAGGGCTGGTCGGTGCTGCGCGATCTGCTCACGTCGACGGAATGCGACGATGTCGCTTCCCTCTACGGACAGGGCGACGGATTTCGCAGCCGCGTTGTGATGGCGCGCCACGGATTCGGGAAGGGTGAGTACCGCTATTTCTCGTATCCGTTGCCACCCTTGGTTCAAGGCCTGCGGACGGCGCTCTATCCACGCCTGGCGCCTGTCGCCAACCGGTGGCACGAGCGGATGGGGATGAGCGTGCGCTTCCCGGCTGAGCACGCTGAGTTCATCGCACGTTGCGCCGATTCCGGTCAGTCGCGGCCTACGCCGCTGCTGCTGCAGTACGCCGCCGGCGACTACAACTGCCTGCACCAGGACCTGTACGGCGAGCACGTCTTTCCGTTGCAGCTTGCCGTTCTGCTCTCCGAGCCCGCGACCGACTTCGGCGGCGGTGAGTTCGTGTTGACGGAGCAGCGACCGCGCATGCAGACGCGGGCGGCCGTGGTCCCGCTGACGAAGGGCGATGCCGTTGTGTTTGCCGTCGACAGCCGGCCCGTGCGCGGGACACGCGGCGACTACCGCGTCAAGCTGCGCCACGGCGTCAGCAAGATTATCGAAGGGCATCGCCGCACGCTCGGCATCATCTTTCATGACGCGAGCTAGTCGCGCGGGCCAGGAGGAGCTGTTCGAATCGGGCTTATCGCAAGGGCTCGGCCGCGAGCTGCTGGAGCCGGGCGTGTTTGTCCTGCGGGGCTTTGTCTTGGACGAAGCGCCCGCGCTGCTCGAAGCGATCGAGGTCGTCGCGCGGACGGCTCCGTTCCGGCATATGACGACGGCCCGCGGCCTTCGCATGTCGGTCGCGATGATCAATTGCGGCGATGCCGGCTGGCTGAGCGATCGCAACGGCTATCGCTACGACACGATCGATCCGGAGACGAATCGGCGCTGGCCAGCGATGCCCGGCGTGTTCGCGCGTCTTGCCGCGCGCGCCGCAAACGCCGCGGGCTTCGAGGGCTTCGGGCCCGACGCGTGCCTCATCAACCGGTACGAGCCAGGCGCGCGACTGACGCTCCATCAGGACCGGGATGAACAGGACTTCGCCGCCCCGATCGTTTCGGTCTCCCTGGGTGTGCCAGCGACATTTCTCTGGGGCGGCAAGACGCGCGCGGTGAGGCCGCGGCGGGTGCGTCTCGATCATGGCGACGTTGTCGTGTGGGGCGGCCCCGCCCGCCTGAACTTCCACGGCATCGACACGCTGCGCGAAGCCGATCATGCGCTGACTGGCAGCGCGCGTTTCAACCTGACCTTTCGTCGGGCACTCCTGGAACGCTGACTCGGCACTGACGTCGCCCATTCGACGTCAGGAAACGGAGCGCCACTCGCGTGCGCCGTCCCTAACCTCCAACTCCAGAGAGATGACTAGCTGCCTCTGCGAACCGCATCCAAATCCGAACACAGAAGGAACACTCATGTCTATTCAAGATGACAACAAAGCCGTTGTCGGCCGCTGGTTCACCAAGTTCTGGGGCAAGACTTGCGATCTCCGTCGTCGACGAAGTCGCTGCACCGGACATGCTGCTGCACTACTCGCTGCACGAGCCGCGGCGTGGACGTGCCGATATCAAGGCATTCATGGCCGACTTTCGCCGGGCATTCCCGGACCTCAACTTCTGGGGCGCTGCCGACCTGGTTGCCGAAGGCGACTACGTGGTCGGACGATGGGAGGGCGGCGGCACGCATACCGGGCCCGCATTCGATGATTTCCTCGTTGGGGGACTGCCCCCGGCCACGGGTCGCAAGATGCACTTCACGGGAACGACCGTGCTGCGTCTGAAGGACGGAAAGATCGTCGAAGAGAAGGGCTTGGACGATGGCGTCACGGCCCTGACGCAGCTGGGCCTCATCGCTGTCGTCGCTTGACGCGGCAGGCCGTGTCTCACTTGTCACAGGCCGCGCTGTCAGCAGCTGTCCACGGGGGCCACATGTCGACCGGTCTGATCGTTGGATCCGCGGGCCAGGCCGACGCGTGGCTTCGCCAGCAATGAGCCCGAACCGAGTAGAGGCGTCTGCAGTCTGGCCGGCACTCCCGTCTTGATCTCGGCGTCTCTTGCAGCGGGTGGCCTGTCAATCGGGTGTGGCGATGCCGGCCGAGCTTGTAACGGGACGAGAAGACCTTGCGACAGACCTGGCGCGGCACTCCCAGGTCGAGATCGCCGCGCACACAGCACACGCTCCTGTGTGATTAGCCTCCGGGACTGCAGCGCCAACCCCGCCGAACGGCGATCGAGTACGAGGGCTTGCGATGCTCTGCGATTTTGTTGCACGCAACAGGCGTCTTGACGCACTGGGAGGCGAAGCCGCCTTCGAAGGCCTAGCCCGCGCTGGCTGGCGCGTGACGTTCACCGACAAGCAGAGCGACTACGCGAAGATGGTTGACACATACTGGGAGTCGGCCAACTTCATGTACTCGCTCGGCCTGCGCGTTGGCAAAGAAGGCAAGCTGAGCGAGGTGCTCTGGGACAGTCCGGCGTTTCGCGCCGGATTGACGAAGGGCCTGACGCTGCTCGCCGTCAACCTGCGTGCGCACGACGCTGACGTGCTGCGCGACGCCGTCACCGCCGCGGCCAAACCCGACGGCCCACCGGTCGAGTTGTTGTTAAAGGACGGCAGCGACTACCGCATTGCCCGCATTGACTGGCGCGGCGGCCAACGCTATCCGGCGCTGGAACGCATCGACCGCAAGGTCGATCTCCTGACGCGAATCCTGTCGGCGCGCTGATCGGTAGAGAAGCATCCCACCGCCCCAGTTGTCAGACTGCAGCCGGCCGAGGCTGTGTGAAAACTCTCTTCGCGTCGCGTTCTGACGGAATGCTCGAGCCTCCAGCATCGCGTTAAAAGCGATTTTTTTGACGCGATGCCTGGGGCTCAAGCGACCCCGTCGACACTCCACAGCGGCGAGCGTTTTCACACAGCCTCGGCCAGAAGCCGTCGGTCGTGGTCACGTCGGCTAGCGGTCATTGACGAGCCACATCGCCTCGGTCCTCCCCTTTGAACGGCTTTCAGCCATGCGCCTCCCTCGGGATAGAACGCCCGACGGGCGCAGATTCCTACTTGAGTGGCTTCAACAAGTTCTGCCCCGCGAGCGCTCCGATCTTCCGACCCATGGTTTCGCCCACCTGTGTCGAATTGCGATAGTGGATGCCGCCCCAGACGCGGGCGTTGCCGACCTCTTGCACGTAGTCAGAAATTCGCGTCCATCGGTGCGTCACGCCGGGTGCCGTCGGGCTCGTCATCGTGATTGGCGGGACTTCGCCCTTGCCGAATTGCGTCTCGAGCACCTCGCCGATCGCTCCCGCGGTGATGCAGTGTGCGCAAGGGTACTCCGGGTGCAAGGGAGTATCGACAAGCGGCAGCCACTCGGGATCGAGGTTCGTCGCGTCATTGCCGTCGAGGTCACCGTTGCGAATCGCCGTGATCGGGCGCCAGAAGTTGTGTGCGTATTTCGCGTCAAAGACTGCAACGAAGGCATCCGAAGCGGCCATGTTGACGAGGGCGAACAGACGCGCGTTGTCGACGAGATCGAGATGGCCCGAAAGCGCAAGCGAGCGCACCACCGGGTTCCAGCTCGGCGCACCGATGAGGGTCCAGAAGCGCGCAGCTTCGGTCTGTTGCGCACTACGCACTGCGCTTTGCCTGCCGCCGACGTCCTTGATCTCGTTGTAGTCGCGTGCCCACTCAGCGCTCGCGAGCGAAGGCGGCGGGCCCGGACGAAACTGCGCGCCGTCGCTCATGAACCAGGGCTTCACCTTCGGCCATTCAGTGCTCACCGGGAGCACGGTCACCACATAGACGCCCGGGGTCGTCCTCGGCCGATAGATGCCCGGTACCCCGGTGCCGTCCTTCTCGCGCATGGAGAGGCATCGCGCGCCCACTTCTCTGCCCAGTGCGATTCCCGAGGTCTTCCCGCTTCCATCGGGCATTCTTGCGATGCTCGCCGCGTAGGCTTCCTCCACCGCCTGTGCCCGATCGGGAAAGAGCTTCACCAGCACCGAAGACGCTGCCGCAACCGCCGCTGCATCGGCCGACGCACCGGGGGGAGCGCCTTCGCGGAACGCATACGGTGCGTAGCGTTGCTCTACGGCGTTGATTGCATCGAACATCGCCACGTGCACCATCGCCATGGTGCGAGCGCCGTCGGGAGGCGATTGCCTTGCGTCGACCACTCTCGCGAGCGCGAGCTCGTTCCAGTCGAGGACTACATCCGCAGTGCAAACGTACGGAAGCGACACAATTGCAGCAGCAAGAAAGTGCCTGAAGGGATTCATGGGGCCTCCGCGCGTCATCGCCTGATGATGGAAGCCCTCTTGTCTGCGCGATAGTTCAAAAAATGAACTTGAAACCTCAATGGCTTCGGAATAGGCTTGCGCCCATGGTGACCGGATTCGGTCAGTTCTGCCCCGTGGCGGTGGCATCCGAGGTGTTCGCGCAACGCTGGACGCCAATCATCCTGCGTGAGCTGTTCGCCGGGTCCCAGCATTTCAACGAAATCCATCGCGGCGCTCCTCTCATGTCGCGGGCGCTCCTGGCCCAGAGGCTGCGCAGCCTGGAAGGTCACGGCGTGATCGCCCGCGAGTCGCTGCCGAAGGGCCGAGGATATTGCTATCGCCTCACCGAAGCGGGACGCGAGTTCCACTCGGTGATCGAAGGACTGGGCACCTGGGGGCAGCGCTGGACGGTGCGCGTCGAGCGCGACAACCTGGATCCAGGGTTTCTGATGTGGAACATGCGCCGGCGGATTGCACTCGATCGACTGCCGCCGCGCCGCATCGTCGTACGCTTCAAGTACGGCGGCGTCCCGGTCCGCTGTCGTGGGCCGCGCCTGTTCTGGCTCCTCCTCGAGCCCACCCTGGCCGATCTATGCATCGAGGATCCTGGATTCGAGGTCGATCTCTACGTTGAGGCCGATCTGGCGACGATGGCCGGGGTCTGGCTGGGCGACCTCACTATCAAGGACGCGCTGCGCTCGGGGAAAGTCCAGCTCTCCGGATCGCAAGAACTTGTGCAGGCGTTTCCGGCATGGCTGATGCTCAGCCACTTCGCCGCGGTGCCGAGGCCGGAACGGGAACCGGTTGCCGTTTGAGCGTAGCCGTTCACCGACGAACTATTCGATGACCTTGTCGGCGCGAGCGAGCAAGGAGTCGGGAATCCTGATGCCGAGCGCTTTGGCGGTCTTCAGGTTGATCACCAACTCGAACTGGGTGGGTTGCTCGACCGGAAGGTCGCCGGGATTCGCGCCTCTGAATATCTTGTCGATATAGATGGCCGAGCGCCGTTGCATAGCCAGCAGGTTGGGGCCGTAGCTGATCAGGCCACCGGCTTCCACGAAGTCCCGGACATCGTAAATCGATGGCAAGCGCGATTGAGCCGCGAAATCCACGATGCGCTGACGGTTCCCACGCGTAAAGGGATCGGCCAGTGTGAGCAGTGCAGAAGAGGGTCCGACTCGAATGGCAGCGAACGTGGCGTCGAAGTTGATCAGGTCGTGCACGCCGAGGGACTGGATGGTCAAGCCCAGCCGCGTTCCCGCTTCCTGTGTCCTTTGCGCGCTGAGCGCCATGCTCGGATTCGTGTCGTTCCAAAGCATTGCCAGGTGGGACATGCCAGGAACGATCTCATGCAACAGCTCCAATCGCTTTGCACTCAAATCCGTAGCCAGGGTGGACAGGCCAGTGACGTTTCCTCCGGGATGGGCGAGACTGGGAACGATGCCAGACCCGACCGGGTCGCCAACACCGGTGAAGACGATTGGAATGGTCGAGGTCGCGCGCCGCGCGGCGATGGCCACGGGCGTACTGAGGGTGGTGATCAAATCGACTTTCGCCGCGACCAGTTCCACTGCGAGGTCGTCGAGCCGGTCAATCCTTCCCATTGCCCAACGCATTTCGAAAGCGATGTCGCGCCCTTCGAGATAGCCGAGATCCCGAAGCCCTTCACGTATGGCTTCCATGAGCGGCTCCGGCGGTGCGCCCGGCTGAAGGATTCCAAGGCGGCGGACCTTGGGCTGCTTCTGCGCAAATGACAAAAGTGGCGCCGCGAGCAGGCTTGCCCCCAGCGCAACGACGCATCTGCGACGACTCTCCACTTCGTCCTTCCCAGGTAGGCACCCTGTGACGCTCGCTTGAAGCGGGCTCAGATCTTAAGCCGCCCACACCCGAAACCGTGCCGTCACCCTTCTCGATGAATCTCCCGGATGCGCGCCGACGCGACCCCGGTCGCGGGCACGAGTGGCTCTCCGTCCCCTGTGAGACGTGCGATGGCACCAATGTCCTAAGTCGATGAGAATTCAGAGTGATGGATCGGCCCGGAGTTCGACGTCACCCAGATGCAGACCGATCGGGAACCAGAGCCGCCGATCTGCGCTCGCTTGCTCCGCCTTCGCGTTCAGGTCGGATTGGATCGCGAGAGCTGCGGACGTCGCCCCCCTCGCGGTACTGAAGATAGCGAGGACCGAGTCGCCAGCGGTGTCGACCACCCGTCGTCCGTGCACGGATGTGCGACTGCGCGCCGATAGGGTCATCGAATGAGCCTTCTCGCGCGGGGTGAGCGGGACCTCCTGATACTACAAGAGGAATGCGCTGCCGTGATTCAGCGCTGTTCGAACCTAGCTTGCCGAGCGTCTGCTCTCGTGTAGATCGAATGGCCGGAATGGGGTCGAGAACGGCCGGCCTCCGTGGATTGAGCTGACGAAAAGCAGCCTTGGGCGCCCACCGGGGTCGGCGACGCGGGGCGGCACGCCGAGCAATCCCCTCGGCAGGGTCGACCGACCCAGCCGTCGGTACAGGAGCTCCCCGCGCTTACTGGGAGGCCGAGGTCAGGTACACAGTCTTGGTCTCATCGGAACGACGCCCGAGTCCTGACCGAGGTCATCGCTGACTTCGCGCAAGATCAGGGAACCCCGATGCGTTCGGCCTTGGGGTAAGCGGCGGCTTCCTGCTATGTCAACGCGGCCGTTGTCGACGAGTGCAACCGAATTCGGGATCGCGATAGCGCCAGCGCCAGTTACTCAATGTCTCATCGCCCTCACGGCTCGCTTCGAAGCTCTCCATACGCAGCGGCGAGGAGTTCGGATAACTGCGGTGTCTCACCGATCACGATGAACATCGGCGGCACCGCGCCCGGGAAAGTCACCGACATCACCCGGCGCCCTTCATGGGCAAGCAAGTCCTCCGCAGCCTGCACCAGGTGCCGCCGCAGACTCAGTCCGAGTCCGGTCTGGGTTCGCGTGTTTTCGTCCATGAATTCATCTTATGTCTCCGCCCGGGCTCGCACACCCCTCAACTACGGGAGCGCATGCGACTCAATGCCCGACCACCGCGTCAGTCCCCCTGGCAGTCGCTCCGTTGCCGGCTTCTGCCGCCCGTCCGATTCCCCCCCGCCACCTGGGGTTCGCTCTACTTCTGGGAATCGACGTCCTCGCCGCGCCGCAAGCAATGCCCAGCCGACTGAGTGTTTCAACTGGTAATCAGGGACGAACGGACTGGAACGCGTTGACTTACGAGTCACCGGGTAGTCCCGTTAGTCAATGCGAGCAGTTGCCGCAAGAGTCGATGCTCCTGACTATCGTTCGATGTCGCGCGGTTCACGCTCGCGCGTCACGACGCGAGTTGCGGGTGCACGCGCGATGCCTGGAAACTCTCGCTGGCGCTCGCGCTCAATCTGTCGCTCTCGCTTCATCCGTTCCTGTCGTTCCACTGCCACCGGCATCTGGTTCACGTAGCGCGCGATCGCAGCGACAAGCCGCTGATCTTCGGGTCGACCCGCTGCCTCGAGCGCTTGGTAAATCTTGGCCCAGGCGACGAGGGCGTAGGTGCGACTCTTGTCTGCCGCTGCGCCCGACTTGATGGCGCGCGACAGCGTTCTCGGCCGACGTTCGCGATCCGTTCTGGCTTGCCATAGCCACTCGTAGTTGCGGTTCTCGCCACGGCTTGCCTGTCGCGTCGCCTCGGCCTCGATCCCCCAACCCCGGAGCCTTTCGGCGAACGTCTCGCGCCAGCGCTGCAGGTCGGCCTTGCGCGGATTGAGCCTCTTGCCGTGCTTCGATTCGGCACGAACACTCAGGTGCACGTGGGGGTTTGCCTGATGCTCATGCAACACCATCACGTAGCGATGGTCTGCCAGTTCGTCCTTCGCGAACTCGCGCGCCGCGCGCTGCACGATCAGCGGATCGGTCCCCCGGGGCATCGACAGGATGATGTTGAACGCCTCGCGGCGCGGGCTTGTCTCCGGGATCTCCGAGCCGCCGTAGCGCCACTGCTCGACCACGTCGCGCAGCACTTCCTTTCCGTCTTGCACGACACCGCGGTCGTCCTCGATCGCAAGGCGGCCGCCCTTGGCGATGTAGCGGAAGTGGGCGGCGATGGCCGCCATGCCACGGCCACCGCCTGTGACCTTGACCATGACCTGCGGCGCCCGGCGCACGACGGTGGCCTCGAGCCGTGCTCTGACGGCGGCGGCGCGCTGGCCGATGGAAAGGGCGGTCAGCCGCGGCATCGGGTCGGACCTGACGATGCGGTTGCTGGGGTAGAAGAGTCGCTCGCCCCACTGGACGAGGGCGGACTCGACGGAAGACGGCTCGCTCACGTTTCGCTCTCCTGGTCAAGACCGATTCGATCCGGCGCCTTGATGCGGACGGCGCGCCGGACTTCACTCGCCAAGGCAGACGTCAGGCGCATGTGCCGGCGCACCTCGTCGAGCAGCACCGAGAGCTGCTGCCGGTACTTCCGGGTCTCCTCGAGCTTTGCGCCGGCCAGGAACCGCGTCTGGACGTTGAGATCGCGCGACAAACCGGCCATCTGATTTGTCGACTCGGTCAGCGACCGGACCGCTTCAGCCAGGCTGCCAGGGCAGGGCGCACCGGCGATCACCGAGGCGAGGAACGTGCCGTACGAGAGACCGGCGGCCCGGGCGTACTGAACCAGCCAGCTGGCTTCGCGCATGGGCAGGCGCAGCGTGAGCTTGATCGATGGACCATGGTCGCTGCAGTCCACGTCTGGTGTTTCGGCTTGGTCGGTCGTCGCCTTCAGCTTCTCGACAATCGCCATGCGCGCGAACGCCGCCAAGGTGAGCTTGCGGGCGGCCGCCTGCTCCTTGGCCGCCAGGCCCAGGCCGCGCAGGTCGACTGTCACTCGATCGCGTGAATCGATCGCCACGTCCTCACCTCAATCGTGCTGCCTGGCAGCCCTTTGCTGGCACCGTTGACAGCCTTGCACTGGCGGGTCGCCTATCCGGGGGGGATCCATCTTTTCCAATCATCTTCATCCGCGATCGAGTGCCAGGAAGCGTTGCGGGAGGAGGATCGGACGGTCCGACCCCTACTCGCTGCCGAGCCGCACCACGCGCCGACGCAAGGCTGCCAATTCGTCCGGAGCGACCTGAGCGCCGGGCTGGGTCATCCGGCTGAAAAGCGATTCGAGGCGCGCGCATAGGTCGCTCGCCTGGCTGACCAGAGAAGCCGGCCGGCGCAATGCGGCACCTTTGCGTGGCGCACCGCGCGGCGGTAGAGATCCCTTCTTCAGCGACGCGACCTGACGACGGGTGATCTCGCCCGCGCGACCGACGATCGACTTGACTCGTTCGGGCGTTGTCTCATGCAGCTTGGCAAGCTCGTAGAGAGTCCGAGGCGACGTGCAGCGCCCGCTTCGAAGCGCTTCGTCAAGCTCCAGGGGCAAGCTCAGAAGCGCGAGATGGTGGGCGACGGTCGTCTGGTCGATGCCCATCCGCCTGGCGACCTCGGCGTTCGATTCGCCTGCGTCAACGCGCGAGCGCATGAACCGGGCGAGGTCGATCGCCGTCAGGCCGTGGCGCTTCTGGTTCTCGGCGACCTGGGCGTAGGCGTCATGGGCCTCCGAGCCGATGACGATGGGAACGGTCTCGAGCCCCGCATGCTTCGCTGCGCGCAGACGCTTGGCACCGAAGAGCACTTGGTAGCGGCCGTCCTCGGCTAGCAGACGCACGACGATCGGCTGAAGTATCCCGTGCAGAGAGATGTCGTCCGCGAGCTCGACGATCTCCTGTTCAGGGAACTCGGTGCGCGGGTTGTGCGGGTCTTCCGCGACGCAGTCGACCGAGACACGGAGAGGCAGTCCCTCGGAACCGCTCGCGCCTATGGTCGCGGCGAGCGTAGAAGCGGCGGCATCAGCGCCGTCTTCGACGGCGTTCGAGGTCAGCCTGTCGACGGATTCGTCATTCGCCTCGTCGACGAGATCGCGTTGCTCGATCTTCGGTTTGTTCCACGGCATGCGCATGGACGCATCGTGCCGCTGCGTTCTTCGCCTGAGTAGTCCGCTCTATTCGGCCGGTCTTGCAGCCAGCGTCCGACAAGATCCGCCAAGGTCCGCCGAACTCCAGGAGCGTTGAGCCTCTTTACGCTTGTTTACCTTCCACGATGCCGCCGCGAGCAGGACCTGGACACTGCCACTGGTCGTGGTGTCAAAAGTCGCCGCCGAACGGCTTGGTGCGCGTAGATGCGCTGCGACTATCAAATCGTCGCGACCGGAAGCGAAGAGGCATCGCGGACAATTCGCTCGTTGCGCCGACAGGTCTGCCGAAAGCTTTCGCTGATGCGCGTGTCGTTGCCTGGGCGGCTCCAGAAGTCGATCGCAGCTTGGGCGGCCTGGTGCCAGTGTTCCCGCTCTGGCGGTAAGGGAAGGCGCACGGTGAATTGCCTTTGCGGCACCTCCACTCCCCGCTGTGGCGCATACAGCATCGGCAGCATGCCGTACACAGGCGCCAGCCTTAGGCCAGGTTCACCCGGCACGAAAGACAGGTTGCCGTCGTGCATGTCGGCGTTGCCGATGAGTTGGCCGAAGTGCCAGAGGCGGTGATTGCGTCGCGGGTCTCGCTGGCGATGAGTCCGCGTTCGACAAGCCTCTGAGCACCTTCGCTCCATGGACGTTTGCTCAGCCCGAACCAGGCGTTGTTTATCGCGGCCCAGGAGCACAGGGCCGAACGCCCGTGCGCGCCGTGGCGATCGAAGCGCTCGACTTCCAGAAAGGTTCGGCCCGAGAAGCGGTGGATGCTGGAGCGCGCGGCAGTGAGCCCCGGTAGGTTGGGGACGCATTGCGACGCGAGTTGTTCGCACACCAGAAGGTCCGCCCAGCGCTCGGTCCCCGGCGACTCGTCCCGAGCCTCCGGCCCTGTGGACCGCGCGCCCGGCTGACTCCGAACTCGGCAAGGAGCTGGCCCGTGGCTCGGAAGGACGACCTGATCCGCTCGCCCACCAGCAACGCGAATCCCAAGTCCGGCAATTTCTCGACTCGCCAACGAGCGACGCGGCGGAGGAGGAAACGAGGTTTGAGAACGCGTTCCTCCAAGGAAAGACGCTGCTCGACCCGCTAGCGCCCCCGCACGGCACGCGATGAAGCCAACGCTAGGGAAGGTCTGAACGACGCGAAAACACGATCGCCTTTCACGGTTCAATCCGCATCGAATGACTGCAACGCTGATGCATTCGAGGTGTTTCCTGGACGTCGCCGACGCGCCCCACCGAAGAGTGGCCTGCGACGGAAGGCGCTGCACGCGGAGCTCATGAGCATCCGCAGCCGATGGCAATCGCTATGCCAGCTCAAGCCGCTTTGTTATTCGAAAGGATGCCAGACCGGCAACAGAAGCAAGGCGAGCCATGGCTCACTTACTGCGCGTGGTAGCGGCGGCGACGCAGTGACCCGCACGAAGTCGCACGGCCAGTGAGTGGAGTTCAGGCACGCTGCTGTTCCCGCTCCGCACGCCCGAACACGAAGTAGCTCCCCGTTCGTCCGATCGCCGTCTGCCAACCGAGCGCCTGGATATCGTTGGTCAACTCTTCTAGTTGGCGAAACAGTTTGACGATCCGAAAGCTGCGCCCGTCGTTGAGTCGCCGCTCCTGGATTCCGTCAGGGTCGGGCATCTGGTGATTGTTCGCCGTGGACGTTTGATCCGGCAGCGAGTCGATGAAGAAGACACGTCCACCTGGCTGCAGGGCCGCAGCCACGCTCGACCAGAACGGTGCGAAGCGCTCGGCCGGTACATGGCTGAGCCAGAAGGAGAAGAAGACTCCATCGAACTTGACGTCCGGCCTCCATTCAAAAAGATCAGCGACGTCGTAATGCGGCAAGGGCAGGCCGGCGGTGCTGAGGCGCGCCCGGTTGATTTCAATCGTCTCCGGCGATGCGTCGATGCATGTCAGGCGATCGGCAGTGCGAGCCAGCCGTTCCGTCCACCAGCCGGTGCCGCACGCAAGCTCCGCAACGTGGCCGGTTAGCGCTGCGCGCGCGAGTTCGGCTTCGACTTCAGCAACCTCGGCCTTCCAGCGGGCGGTCGCCTCTAGCCCGCGGTCATAGCGCCCGCTGCGCTGCCACCACTCGTCGTACTCGGGAGCTCTCGCCCGGTAGTAGGCGGCCTGTTCGCGCAGGATCTCCTCGCCCGGATCGATCAATCGACGCTCCTCGAAGGTTGGCTGCTCATCATCGCAACGCGATCATGACGTCGACCAGAAG
Organism: uncultured beta proteobacterium; assembly: GCA_963766315.1. Lineage (GTDB taxonomy): Bacteria > Pseudomonadota > Gammaproteobacteria > Burkholderiales > Burkholderiaceae_C > Schlegelella_A. The sequence continues at coordinate 104,847 of CAVXZM010000013.1, read as the reverse complement.
CCACACTAGGGCTGGCGGATTTTCGGGCATGGGCTTCGACCAATCTGCACATCAGGTCGAAGGATCCTTGGGGCAAAGAGATTGCCGAGCGAGCGTACCTCGCCGGGTCGCTCAAACATCCCTGATCCCGGCAGATCTCTTCAGGGCAGGTCGGCAATCTTCTCCCGCTCTTGCCGGTCCGTTTTCCATGACGGGACCTGAGTCGCGCCCAGCGGAGCCGACCTGGGTCCTCCAGGCGCCGCCTGACGTTCGCCAGCACCGACCGTGCAGAGGCTCGCTAGCCCGTCACGTTGTTCGTTCCGACCAGTTGGCGCAAGCGGGCCTTCAGCCGTTCGAACTCGGCTGCTGCGGCCGCTTGGTGGCGGGCCTGGCTTTGGTTAGCGCGAGCCGGCGCACCCGTGGCATATCGGGAACGTTGGGGGGAGTCGGCGGCGTTTCGGTCGGCGGTCGCCGTTTCGATCGGAGCTGATCGGGTGTGCATGACATCCAAATGGCAATCCTCGTGCGCTGGAACACAGACTCTCAGACCGCAAGAAAAGGGGCCGGTTCTGTTGCTGGGCGGTAAAGCGGCCCAACCGTTAATGCAAGACCGCTGGCCGAGCGTTCATATCGGCCGCGCGACGCGTCACAACTGCGATCCAACCGGGCGAACATCGCCAGGACTGGACTCCCCGGGGCTCGGCGGCAACAGGTAGGGCTAAGGCTGACCGTCGCGCCAGCGCGCGATCGCTCGCTTCCCGAAGCAGCTATTGAGCAGGATCACGAGCGCCCGCGCGTCTTGCTCGGACAGCTCCAGCGCCCGGCCGGCGCCGTCCTTCGCGTACTCGTCTTCAGCGGAGTTTCCGCGCCTCAGGCGTCGCACGCGCAAGAGCCCACCGCTGCCGGCTATCTCCCACCGCTCGCTGGCGAAGCCGCGCGGCCGGTGAAAGACGATGGACCGTCCACTCGGCAAGGTACGCTTCTTCGCCGGTCCGACCGGAGGCGCATTACTGAGATCAGGAGGGTCGGCACGCGGTGATGATGCTGCGCTCCGGCTGAGCTTTGGCCATGGAGGCAAATCGCATGCTCAGGGGAGGCCGGATGGCTGACGCTGCAGGTGAATCGACGCCCGCTTTGGGGCGGTCGTTCAGGCGCTCGGGCGCCGACCCGGCGTCACCCATTCCGCGGCCGCCAGCAGGCGCTTCGGCAGCAGTGCCCTGAAGGTCCATGACAAGATCTTCGCCATGGTCCCGCTGGCTCCAGCTCGCGCGTGAGGCTCTGGAATTCGCGCTGGTCGCCTTGTTGCCGGCCGAAGTGCGCGCCGCGTTCAGGCGAAGCGCTGCGCCGGGCGCAACCTGAGGAGGCCTTCTTCACCTGTAGCCGAGTGCATGCATGGCGCCGTTCGGTGTTTGCCGGCAACCCAGTATTTCGCCCAGGATCCTCCTTCCCGAAGCTGACGTACTCGCGAGCCGTCGCGATCGTCCATGGGGCCGCGCTTTTCAGCTGCATGAGCCGATCCCTGCCGCCGGCATCGAGACACCCGGTCCGGCCGCGATCGCGCTGAAAGGGGCGCGTGGTCGGTGCGTTCCCATTGCGCAGATAGTCTCCGGAGAGCTTCCCTACATGATCGGTACCGTCCTCTTGGCGACGAAGCGCTCTTGAATCGTCCTGGCCATGTGTGCCAAGACCGCCAGGGACCTTTTCAACCGCAGGAAGTCTATTTGGGTGCCTTTTCGATCACGGTAATGTCGCCGTTGCGCTCCAACACGGCGCCCTCGATGGTGGAGACATCGCTGGAACCCGTCTTCTTGCGGATAGCCTCCTCCAGGTCGTTCTTGGTGATGAGGGCGCTTCGCATCTGATGTGAATCGGCCTTTCCGTTTCGAACCAGGTGTCGCTCGTGGCCGCTGATGAGGGCTTCGAACCGAGGCCATCGGACGCTGGCTTGGCCGGCAAGGCGATGCATGAGGACTATCGCCGAAGCCGCACACATGGTCGACCAGAAAGGCGATGCGCCGACGACTGCGCGGCTGAGTATGGCGCCGACCAACACGGTCGTGCAGGCATCGAAAGGACTGTGTTGACCAAACGAACGCCTTCCCGAAATTCGCACGAGAACGAGCGCGATGACAAATACCACGCAAGCCCTCGCGGCCATTTGCCAGAGAGCCAAGTCCGAGCCCTCTCCGAACACCAGCTTGATCAACGATTGCATCGTTCCTCCGCGGTCCTGGGCACGATCTCCGAGGAACCCGTCAGTGTCAACTTCAGGCCGTGTCAACTGCGCCTTCGTCCCGATCCATCAGCGAGTCGGTGTCATGACGCGACGGCGCGAGCGTCTTCCTCGCGTGCAAAGCTTGTGCGAAGCTATCAATCGCCGCAGCTGACGTGGGACCGGACGGTCCGCGCCTTCGCCAGGCTGACGGCGCGACGCTTGAGCGGACGATGCGGACGCCCGCACCAATGACGACGCCAACAGGTGCCCGACTCCGGAGGGCTATCTCCGAAGAAGAGCAGACGCTGTCGCCACGGGCCGTCCGGACCGAGGGGTATGTAGGTCCATAGCTCCCGGCCCGATCTAGCTGCAACCAGCGGGCGTCAGGCTTTGCCGGAGTCTTTCATCGTCTCCTTGGCGCCGCCGAGACCCTTTTGCGCCTTGCCCTCGACTTCTTTGGCCATGCCCTTGGCCTGCTGGGACTTGCTGCCGACGACCTCGCCGGCCTTTTCCTGGACTTTACCGGCCGCTTCCTTGAGGCCACCCTTGACCTGGTCCTTGTTCATCGGAACACCTCACACGCACGGGCAACGTCGCCCACACCATTAGGCGCCCGGGCGAACGTCATGGCTGCCAGCGCAATGCGTGTGTAGGGGTGAGACATCACCTACGCCCCCGTAGCATGCTGACGTTCGGGGCGGCCGGCCAAGCTCGTCGTGCTTGGCCAACTCCTTGTCGCGGGCTGGATTTGTCGAATACCTGGTGGGTCCGGGGACTGGTGCAGCTCTGACTCCTCTCATCAAATATCCGGACGGCTCGAGCTTGACGCTGTCGCGCGACTCGTCTGCGAGGGCGCGCGCCAGCAACTTATCGACCAGCCGACTGGCGCGCAGCCAGGGAGCAGCGGCTCGGATCGCCACCCGGCTCGCTCCTCAGTTGAACGTCCGGCGGACGTTTCGAGGTTCGCCGTGCAAGCGGTGGGGGACGGTTTTAGACGCTTGAACCTGCGCGATGGCCGAGGCGAAGTCCTTGCGCCAAGGCAATTCACGCGCCGTTGGAGCCATCGCGCGAAAGACTCGATCGCGGCACGGTGCTTGCCTTTCGGCGCTTCAACGACTCTTTCCACACCCAGGAGAATCCACATGGCCAACGCCAAGACATCCTCGAAGAAGCCCCTCGCCACGGCGGCAGCCGCCAAGACGGACGCGACCGCACTGCTGGAGCGCGACCATGCCGAGGTGAAGAAGCTCTTCAAGCAGTACGAAAAGCTCGCCGAAGGCGAAGCGGATGGTGGCCAGCGCCAGGCGCTGGCTGAAGAGATCTGCACGATGCTGACGGTGCACGCGACGATCGAGGAAGAGATTTTCTATCCGGCCGCGCGCGAAGCCGAGGTCGAAGCTGACCTCCTCGATGAAGCCGAGGTGGAGCATGCCTCCGCGAAAGACCTGATCGCCCAGATCGAGTCGATGGGTCCCGACGACGAGCTGTACGACGCCAAGGTCATCGTGCTCGGCGAGTACATCGACCATCACGTCCAGGAGGAGGAGGGCGAGATGTTCCCGAAATGCCGCCGCGCCAAGATGGATCTTGCCGAACTGGCGACCGCGTTGGCCGAGCGGAAGGCCGAACTGATGGCCGAGGCCTGAGCATCGAGTGACGACTTGAGTGACCCATGCAAGCATGGGTCGGCGCGCTGCGAGGCGCGCTTCCCGACGACGTCACGCAAATCCAGTGATATGAATCCGGGCCGTCGCCTGCGAAACGTCGCGGCCGCGCCCGAGATTGACTCTAGATCGAGCCGGGGAGGGGAGAGACGATGGTGCAGCGGCGCTGCGACATGGCCCTGGCCCAAGTCTGTGATCCGTTGTCGTAGCGAAGCAAAGGAAGAGAGTGCAATGACAAGCCGACTCGCTGCGGCATATCACCATGCCGGCCACGCGGTTGCGACTCACCTGTCCGAGTTCCACGTCGTGGCTCGGCCCCTGCGATTGGATGCCTATGGAACCGGTGAGGTCACAGCCGCGCTCAGCAGGCGCAAGCTCGCTGCTGCGGACAAGGTTCCGGACGCCTCGTCGCGAACCGATCCGGAGGTTGCCGCCAGCATCGCCGTGATTCTGTGCGCGGGGCTCATGAGTGAGCGGATAGCGTCAACGCGGGGCGCCTCGATCGCGCCCGACCCCGAGCGCTCCACCGGCGATTTCGCGATGGCCCGCGCAGAGCTTGTTCAAGCGGGCATGGCCCCGAGTACGCAGCCCTTTGAGGAAGTCGCGACAGCGCTGCTCCTGCAGCACTGGGCAAGTGTCCTACGGCTCGCCAAACATCTCGAGTCGATCGAAGAGCTGACGCCAAATGAAATAGAAATGCTCCTCGTGAAGGGGACGACCTAAGCGCTTCGAAGTTCGCAGCGCCGTGCTGATCTCTCGCGCTGACGCCAGGTCGCTCGGCGTTCTCCCCTTGCAGACGAGCGGCCTGATCGACCTGGGTGTTGGGCGGTCGCGCGCGATCCCGCAGCCCTCCACCTCGAGCGTTTTCGATACCTGACAGCAATCCGTGGCCTAACGGAAGCAAGTGAACCTTGTTGGAAAGATCCGCTTGATGGCGGGGTTTGGCGTCTGCTCCACCGCTCGTTAATGCTGGCTACGCACTTCTCCATCAGGTCCGACGCCATCTTTCTCGAAGACCACCTGTGGACTGCCAAGCCTCGCCCGACGGCGCCAGCGAAGCAGACCGACGGCATACGCGATGTAGTAGCCGGCAAGCATGCCAAAAATGAGCAACGTAAGCGGATTACGAGCAAAGGCGGAAGAGCCCTCTTCGGCTGCCCCGGCCGAGAGATACAGCTGCGCGGCGCGATATCCGATGCGCGCCATGAGCAGCAGCGACAAGGCAATGCCGAGATGAGCGTTCGGCGTGTAGAACAAGCCAAGCGGCGTGTGTTCGAACTTCGTGAGGCGCAGGCCATACAGACCAAGCGCCGCGCCCACGCCAACGCCTGCGACCAAGGCAAGTGCAGCCTGCGGATATGCCAGCGAGCTGAACAACAGAAACCCTATGAGTAGCGGAAAGAGACAGACGGTGAGCCAAGGTCGAACCTTGGACAAGGGTTGTCGACCGACCATCCGCTTGATGCGCGAGTAAAGCCGCCACGCGACCAGCGCAGCGATGCCCGCAGGGACCAGAAGCGTCATGGGATGAGCTAGATCCATGTGAGGCTGGCGTCTAACCTTCGACGTGAGCGGCGATCGGAAGCAGGCGAAGCCAGCTGGAGGACGCCACTCGATGGAGCAACTGTGTCTCAAGTCAAGTGCTCCTGGATGAAGTGAGAACCGCATCGGTGCGCCAGGGTGCCTGATCGCGGACGATAGCGTTGAGGATAGTGAGTAGCTTGCGCATGCAGGCCACGATGGCGACCTTCTTGGGCTTGCCGGCTTCAACCAGCCGGCCGTAGAAGGTCTTGATGACGGGGTTGTGACGGATCGCCGTCAGCGTGGCCATGTAGACCACGGCGCGAACCTCGCTGCGGCCTCCCCATGTGCGTCGAACTCCCTTGCGCTTGCCCGAGTCATCGGCCAGAGGCGCTACGCCCACCAGCTTGGCGATCTGACGACGCCCGAGACGACCCAGCTCCGGCAGCGCCGAGGTCAGTGTCAGGATCGTCACCGGCCCCACGCCTTGCACGCTGTCGAGCAGTTCCTTCTGCCGCTTGAAGTGCTGCTCAAGGTGTTGATCGATGTCACCGTCGATGTCCTGCAGCTGCTTGTCGAGCGTCTTGATCACGCTGCGGATGCTGCGCACCGTGCGCGCGGTGGCACCCTCGAGCCGGTTGGACTCGGCCACACGCATGTCTACGAGCTGACGGCGTCGCGTCATCAGGGCCGCCAACAGCTCGCGCTCGGGATCGGCAGGCAGCGTGATGTACTTGTGCCGATCCTTGTGCCGCGCCAGCACGTCGGCGAAGTCGCGCAGGCAGCGGGCGTCGACTCGATCGGTCTTGGCCAGCACCCCCATCGACTTGGCGAACTCGCGGGCCTGGCGCGGGTTCACCCGCGCTACGCTGAGCTGCGCTCGGTGCAGCGCCGTCACCAAGCCACGCTCGTAGCCGCCGGTGGCTTCGACAACCACGAGGTCTGCCTGGCTCTCCTTGGAGCTTCGCGATCAGCGCGTCCCATCCCGAAGCGTCGTTGTCGACCCGCAGATCAATGTCGAGAAGGTGCACATCAAGGTGCTCCTTGCTGACGTCGATACCTGCGTTCGGACGCGTCGCCTCGCTCGCTACCCTTCCTTGCGAATGCATGTTCATCATCGACAACTGTTCGGGCTACACGGTTGGACAAGAACGGGCCAATGCGTTGACCTAATGCTCCATCACGAGCTAGAACTCAGAGGGGTAACTGGTTTGGCGCATCGACCACGAAACTACGGCACTGCTGTGCCTACTTCGGAAGATACAAGGGGTTCGGCGTCATTCTCACTCGCACCCGGCAGAATTGCCCCCATTTTCCGGCGGCCTGTCGATTTCAGAGCAGATGTTCGTCGTGTGAGCAGGTGCCGGCCCGAGCGGCCGGCCAGCACAAGGAGTCTCGTGATGACGCAATACCTGATTTCGTTCAACGATGGCGCCATGACCTTCCCAGAGGAGGAACTGCCTGATGTGGCCAAGGCCGCGCGCGCGGTGGTCCAGGAGGCCAAGGATGCGGGCGTGTTCGTCTTCGCTGGTGGCCTCGGGGATCCCGGGAAGGCGACTGTGGTGGCCACTGATGGAGCGATTACTGACGGCCCGGATCCGGAGACCAAAGATTTCATCGGCGGCTTCACGGTCATTGACGTACCTACCCGCGATGCGGCGCTCCAGTGGGCCGCAAAGATCGCGGTAGCCTGCCGTTGCGCCCAAGAGGTGCGCGAATTCCTGGGAGCCCCCGCCACCTGAAGGAGAACCTAACTGCCGAAGGCGTCAGGACGGAGGCTATGGCGCTTAACGAATGGAAGGGACTTCCCCGTTCCTAACCAGCCGTGTAGCGGCGACCGGCAACGAAGTGCCACGATGGGAAGTACGAAGTCTCATCAACTCATTCGAAAGGGAGGTCCATGGCAATTCCGTACGTCGGGATCGATCCCGCCAATAACGTTTTCGCGATCCACGGAGTCGATGAGCACGGTCAGGTCGACCTGCGCCGCCTGAGCGTGCCGCGTGCCAAGCTGCATGCCTGGCGGCCATAGGGCGCGCGCCTTTCGCGCAGCACGGTCACACCGTCAAGCTCGCGGGCGCCGAAGTTCGTGGCGCCGTACCGCATGAGCGGCAAGCGCGGCAAGACCGACGCTGCCGACGCCGCGGCGATCTGCGAGGCGGTGCAGCGGCCGAACATGCGCTTCGTGCCGGTCGAGACCGCCGAGCAGCAGTGTCGCCTCATGGTGCACCGCGCACGCCAGGGCTACGTCCAGGCCCGGACCGCGCTGTTAACCGTGTCCGCGCCTGCTGCGCCATGCAAAGTCATTGGTCATCGGAGTGTTGGTGGTGCAGAATGTGCCCGCATCAAGGGGCTTGATATGCGAAGCCCTGCCGTCTTGCGGAGAGTCTCGTGCCACTGTTCATCATCGAACGCAACTTCGCCGAACAACTGGATTTGACCGACAGCGATGTCGTCGCGGTATCGAAAATCAACGGCGAGGTGGGTGTCAACTGGGTGTTTTCGTTCCTGAGCGCCGACAAGCGCAAGACCTACTGTTTGTACGAAGCTAAGGATCCGGAAGCCATTCGCGAAGCTGCGCGCCGGGCGAATGTGCCCGCCGATAAGATCGTGGAGGTTTCGCAGGCCTTTGGCGCGGCGATCGGCGCGCCGCCAACGCTGGCGCGAGCTGCTGCCTGACCTAACAGCCGTCAGCGGGACAAATGTCCCGCTGGACCCGCAAATCCAGTGAGGTTGCGGACACCGACGGGTTAGCGCCTGAGCGCTGTCAGCGCGCCAGGCTAGGCCAGGCCCGTGCCGCTGCGGTGCGATGCCGCATAGTCATATGCGGACATCGTCGATGGTCAGAACGGACTATTCCGCCGCGGCCCGGCGCCGCCTACAACTGCAGCACGTTCCATCCGGACGTATCCATCACCGGAGAGTCGACATGCTGAACAAGGACCAGATCCCCGCGTTTTCCGCCTCGCTTCGCGGTCGCATCGTGCAGCCAGGCGATGCCGACTACGACGCCTCGCGCAAGGTCTACAACGCGATGATCGACCGCCACCCGCGCCTGATCGTCTATTGCCGCGACGTGGCCGACGTTATGCAATGCGTCAATTTCGCCCGGGAGCAGTCGCTGCTGCTGGCGGTGCGCGGCGGCGGCCACAACGGCGGCGGTCTGGGCACCTGCGACGAGGGCCTCGTGATCGATCTGTCGGGACTGAAGGGCATTCGCGTCGACGTCAAGGCGAAAACGGCGCGCGTCGACGGCGGCTGCACCTGGGGCGACGTGGACCATGCCACGCACGCCTTCGGCTTGGCAACGCCCAGCGGCATCATCAGCACCACCGGTGTCGGAGGGCTGACCCTGGGCGGCGGCCTCGGCCATCTGACGCGCAAGTGCGGCCTGGCGGTTGACAATCTGCTCGAGGCCGACGTGGTGCTGGCCGATGGCACGCTTGTCACTGCCAACGCCGAGCAGCACCCCGAGCTGTACTGGGCGCTGCGCGGCGGCGGCGGCAACTTCGGCGTCGTCACCTCGTTCCTGTTCCGCCTGCATCCGATCAGCACGGTCGTGGCTGGGCCCACCTTCTGGTCATTGGAGCAGGCGGGCAAGGTCATGCGCTGGTATCGCGATTTCATCGGCTCAGCGCCGGAAGACCTGAACGGCTTCTTCGCCTACCTGACCGTGCCGCCGGTCGATCCGTATCCGAAGGAGCTACAAGGCAAGAAGGTATGTGGCGTGGTCTGGTGCTACACCGGCCCGGCCGACGAGACGGACGCGGTGTTCAAGCCGATCGCCGATTTCGGCCCGCCGCTGATGCACGGGGTGCAGGCGATGCCGTATCCGGCGCTGCAAGGCGCCTTCGACGCGCTATACCCGAAGGGTGATCAGTGGTACTGGCGTGCCGACTTCGTCACCGAGCTGAGTGACGCGGCCATCGCCGAGCACGAGAAATTCGGCCCGCAGATGCCGACGCCGCAATCGACGATGCACCTGTACCCGATCGACGGCGCGGCGCACCGTGCCAAATCGGGTGACACGGCCTTTTCCTATCGCGAAGCGAACTGGGGCTCGGTCTTTGCCGGCGTCGGGGCTGGTCGGGCGGACGTGCCGGCCATTTCGGCCTGGTCGAAGAACTACTGGAACGCGCTGCACCCGCACTCGTCCGGCGGCGCCTACGTCAACATGATGATGGACGACGAGGGCGAAGACCGCATCCGCGCCTCTTACCGCGACAACTACCCACGGCTGGCCGCGGCGAAGAAGCGCTACGACCCGGCCAACCTATTCCGCGTGAACCAGAACATTCGACCACAGTAGGGGCCACCGGGTCTGCGCGGGCAGCGGCTACGCGCACTCACTGCCTCAGCAGACCCTCGCGATTGGCAAAAGCCGCTGCCTCGGTGCGATTGGCGGTATAGGTCTTCTCCAAGATGCTTCGCACGTGATTGGCCACGGTATTCGGGCTGATTTCCAATACCTGGGCGATCTCGCGGTTGTTGCGGCCCATCGCGATCAATTGCAATACGCCCACCTCGCGCTCAGTGAGTCCGCAAGGGTAGCTCGGCGGCGGCGCGGCGATGGCCGCAGCCAGCGCCTCGATACGCGGGGTCAGCGCCTTCATTCCTAGCGCGCTGCTGTCCGCGAGCGCCTCGGCCAGCAGCGCGCGGGCCCGGTCCGCATCGCCGGCGGCGGCGCGGCGTTGCAGCATCTGGGCGTAGCGGTAGCGCGTGTGCGCCAGCCACACCCGCCATCCCGTCCTCGAGTCAATCGCCAATGCCGCCTCGAAGTGGCGCTGCGCGACGTCCCACTGTTGCAGCACTGCGGCCAAGCTGCCCAGCAGCCGGTCGGTCGCGCCCAGACTGGGCCCGCTGGAGTCGGCCAGCAGGTTGGCGCCAGCGTGGCCTTGCAGGAGCTTGTACAGCAGTGCAGCGCGCTTTGCATCGCCGAGATATACACACGCCTCCGCCACCAGCGTGACGATGGTCATGGTCGCGCCGTCGGTCGGCGGCAGCGAAGCCCGATGCCAGGCGAGGGTGTCGAATTCGGCTTGGCATGGTTCGCGCATGTCCAACTCGGCGTATAGCAGCGCCAGCCCGGGTCGCCAATGGTTGGCGCGTGGCGCCTCGCGAACGAACTGCTCGAGCATCGGGAGCGCCTCTGGCAGCCGGCCCTGCTCGCGGCGCACACAGAACATCAGCATGCCGTAGGCGCCGATGGCCTGGTCTTCGCCGACCCGGCGCCCGGCCTCCAGCGCGCGCACTGCCGAGGCCTCGGCGTCGTCGAAACGACCTTCGCCGAGGGCGACCCACACCTCGAACTGCCAGCAGACCGACACCCAGTAGTGCGCGTGCCGCCGCTCGGTCAAGCGCATGCCCTGCTGCAGTATCCGTCTCAGACCGGCCATGTCCCCCGCGCGCAGGAGGTCGCAGAGGTAGAAGGGCAGGAGATTGACGATGCGCTCCGGCAGATCCAGATCGTCGGCGATCGCCCAGGCCTCGTTGGCGGCGGCGATGCGCTGCTGTAGCAACTCCGGCCAGTATCCGGCTGTGGCAATAGAGGCCAGTGCCGCAAAAAGGCTGCGCATGTCACCGATCTGGCGGGCCAGGGTCACCGCGCGGCGGTGAGCCTCCATGGCCTCATCGACGCAATCGCAATAGACGTAGGCCACGCACAGGCGACTCATCAACTCCACCCGGACCGCGTCATCGCCTTGATGCAGCGCGATGGCCTCCAGCAACATCGCCACCGCGGCGTTGCCCGACATCCCGGCCGTCATGCTGCTGGTGGAAAAGCCGATGGCTGCCTTGGCGAACTGCGCGGTCATGCCGCCTTGGCGCGCCAGGTCGGCGGCCTGCTGATTCGAGGCCTGCGCCGTTGCCGGCGCGCCGGCCCAGGTTTGCGCCTCGGCGAGCGCCAGCAGCGCACCGCATCGCTGGCCCAACTCAGCGGGGAAGTGGCGCTGCAGCAGCTGCAGCACCAACTGATACAACCGGGCCGATTCCTCGAACGCCAACAGCTGCCCCGCATGCGCGGCAGCGCGCCTCGCGTAGTCCAAGGCCTTTCCCGCCGCGGTGCCCGGCCCGGCCTCGCTGAAGTGGTAGGCCAGTTGCGGCCAGATGGCAGAGTCGTGCGCGCCATGCTGCTGCTCGATCATCTCGCCGATCCGCAGATGCAGTCGCGAGCGGCGCGGGCCGAGCATCTCGTCGTATAGGGTCTCGCGGATCAGCGCGTGGCCGAAGCGGAATTCTTGCGTCTCGGGCACCACCTCGATCAGATGTTCGTTCACTGCCTCTTCCAGCGCCTCCAGCAATTCGTCCTCGGTCTTGTTGGCCTCGAGCTGCACCAACAGGTGCAGATCGAAATTGCGGCCGATGCACGCCGCGATCGACAGATACTTCGCGGCTGGCACCGACAGGCGATTCAGGCGTTTGCCGATGACCTCGCGCACGCCAGTCGGGATTCTTGTCAGCAACTGCGCCCAGTCACTGCCCTCATCGAAGGCCTGCGGCGTGCGCGCATCGATCATGTAGCGCAGGGTTTCTTCGAGAAACAGCGGGTGGCCCTCGGTTCGGGCGTGCAGTGCGCTGACGAAGTTGGTGCTGCTGACGCTGCCGCTGGCCGCGACCATCAGCTCCTCGGTTTCGCGCATGCTCAAGCCGGCCAATTCGATGCGTTGGCATACCGAGGAACGGGCCAGATCAGACAAGGTCTCGAAGAGCGGATGCTGACGCGACAGCTCGGTGTCGCGGTAAGTCCCCACGACCAGTAGCGCGCTGTCTTCCAACTCGGCGGCCAGGAAGCTGAACAGCCGCAACGAGGTGGCATCGGCCCAGTGCAGGTCTTCGAAGATCAGCAGCAGCGGTGCGCGCTGCCCAGCGCGGCGCCAGAACGCGGCGATCGCGTCGAACAGGCGAAAGCGCGACTCCGCCGAATCGCCCGCGGGCGCTGCTGCTGCGAGACGCAGCTTGAAATGCTCGGCCACCTCCGGCACGATGCTGGCAATATCGGCCAGCCCAGAGCCAAAGGTCTTCGCCGGATCGGTATCGGCGCCGCTGCGCAAGTAGCTGCGGATCAACTGCCGCCATGGCCAGTAGGCCGGAGCGCCCGCTTCTTCGAGGCAGCGGCCCCACAGCACTTGTGTGCTGCCTCGTTCCGCTTGCATCGCGAGTTGCTGCGTCAGCCGTGTCTTGCCCATGCCGCCAGAGCCCGCCAGCAGCACGACCCGCCCGAAACCCTTTCGCGCGGCTTGCAGCGCCTTTGTCAACTGCGCCAACTCCGCCTTGCGCCCGACGAAATGGCCGGCTGGTCGTCGGCCCACGCGAGGAGAGGGCGTGCCGCCTTCGGGCCTTGCCGCCGGCACGACTGCCGGCGCCGGCTCCCGCGGATCCACGTCTGGTGCGGTTGCGGCATCGGCGGCTGGCAACTCGACGGCCGGGTCACCGCCCGGGACGAGCGCAAAGGCGCGAATGGGCCGCGCGATGTTCTTCAGCGCCTGCGGGCCCTTGTCGTTAAAGTTTGCGCTGACGCGGCCATTGACCACACCGTGAACGGCGTCAGAGACCACGATTCCGCCCGGCTCGGCCAGGCCTTCGAGTCGAGCCGCGACATTCACGCCGTCGCCATAGATCGTGCCATCTTGCTTTTCAATGACGTCGCCGAGGTGCACGCCAATGCGAAAGTGCATGCGCGAATCGGCCGCCTCGACGGCGCCCGCCAGGGTCAGGGCTTGCTGTATTTCCAGCGCAGCGCTCACCGCGCCAGCGGCCGTTTCGAACACTGCGAGCACCGAATCGCCCGCCATGTCGATGACTCGGCCCTGATGCGATTCGATCTGCGCACGGAAGATGGCGCGGGCGCCGTCCAGCCTCATCAACGTCGCGCGCTCGTCGGCAGCCATCAGGCGCGAGAAACCAGCCGCGTCGGCAGCGAGGATGGCGGTAAGTCTGTGCTTGATGAAAGCGTCAGCCACGGGCGCCGACTCGACTCAACTGCACCCGCGGCTGGACCATACACATTTCAGCACTCCGCAGCATGGCAGCGAAATTGCAATCCAAGGCATTGCATCTCGCTTGATGCTGTGCCGGCGAATTCTTGCACCATCGGAGCGAACCGACAGACAGTTGCATTGGACGACGCTGGCGGAGTACTAGTAGTGTGACACGTAAGTAACGGAACATGAATACACTTTAGGTATCGTCACTCGATACACGGAGGTGTTCTCATGCGCCAGACGGAATTGCACCTGAGCGAGGAGGACCGGTTGGCGGTCGAGGAGATCCGCGGCAAGGGCGTTCATCATTCGCGCGAGGTCAACCGTGCGCACGTCTTGTCGTGCCTAGCGGTTTGTCCAGCACCTGCCCTCAGGCCGGTGTTACCCGCGACATCGGTCTTACGCGACGGGCAGATGTCGGACAAACCTAAACAGAAGGCGACGATCGCGAGTGACCGCCTGCGGGCAGTTCTAACTGCCAACCGGACAAAACCAAGCGACCCAGCAGGCCCGAGCCACGTTACGCCGGTAGCGGCGGCAGGCGATCGAGCAGCTTGTCGAGGGTGATCGGGTAGTCGCGCACCCGCACACCGGTGGCGTTGTAGATCGCGTTGGCCACGGCCGCGGCGACGCCGCAGATGCCGAGCTCGCCCACGCCCTTGGCCTTCATCGGCGAGGAGATCGGATCGGGCTCGTCGAGGAAGATCACGTCCTGGTGCGGCATGTCGGCATGCACCGGCACTTCGTAGCCGGCAAGGTCATGGTTCACGAAGAAGCCGCGGCGCTTGTCGATCGCCAGTTCTTCCATCAGCGCGGCACCGGCGCCCATGGTCATAGCGCCGATCACCTGGCTGCGCGCCGACTTGGGATTGAGGATGCGGCCGGCCGCGCACACGGCAAGCATGCGGCGAACGCGAATTTCGCCCGTGGCTGCATCGACGCCGACCTCGACGAAGTGGGCGCCGAAGGTCGACTGCTGATACTTCTTGTCGAGGTCACCGTACTCGATGTGGTCCTCTGCCACGAGCTCGCCAGCCTGCGAGAGCGGGACGCTGCCATCGCCTGCGCGCACCATGCCATCTGCGAAGACGACATCTTCCGGGGCCAGCTTGAGCTTGCTCACCACGGCGCTGCGCAGCTTCATGCATGCCGCATAGACGCCCGAGGTCGAGTTGTTCGCGCCCCATTGCCCGCCCGAGCCGCACGAGACGGGAAACGCCGAATCACCGAGGCGAACGACCACCTTCTCGAGCGGCACGCCCATGGTCTCGGCCGCGGTCTGGGCGATGATCGTGTAGCTCCCGGTGCCGATGTCGGTCATGTCGGTTTCGACGATGACGCCGCCCCGACCGTCGAGCCGGACGCGCGCCGCCGACTTCTCGAGGAGGTTGTTGCGAAACGCCGCTGCGACACCCATGCCGACCAGCCAACCACCTTCTCGCACCTGCGCCGGCTTGGCGTTGCGAAGGTTCCAGCCGAAGCGGTCGGCGCCCATGCGCAGGCACTGGACGAGCTGGCGTTGCGAGAACGGCCGCTCGGGCTTTTCCGGGTCGACCTGCGTGTCGTTGCGGACGCGGAACTCGATCGGGTCGAGACCGAGCTTTTCGGCCATCTCGTCCATGGCGATCTCGAGCACCATCAGGCCCGGCGCCTCGCCCGGCGCGCGCATGGCATTGCCTTCGGGCAGATCGAGCGCCGCCAGGCGGGTGGCCGTCATCCGATTCGCGCCCGCGTAGAGAAGCCTCGTCTGCGTCGACTGCGAACTCCGGGTCGCCGCCCGGCAAGTTGCCGGACCATCCCTCGTGCGCGATCGCCGTGATGCGGCCGTCGCTGCCGGCGCCGATGCGCACGCGCTGGATCGTCGCCGGGCGATGCGTCGTGTTGTTGAACATCTGCGGCCGCGCCAACGCCACCTTTACCGGCTTGCCGGCGGCGCGCGCGCCGAGCGCGGCGAGAACGGCGTCGCTGCGCACGAACAGCTTGCCGCCGAATCCACCGCCGACGAAAGGAGACATCAGCCGCACATTGTCCTTGGAAATGCCGAGCGTCTTGGCAACGTCGCCGACGCCCCAGTCAACCATTTGGTTGGTGGTCCACAGGTTGAGCCGGTCGCCCTGCCACGAGGCGATCGAGGCGTGCGGCTCCATCATCGCGTGGGCGTGATCGGGCGTCGTGTAGGTGGCGTCGAGCTGCAGCGGCGCGGCGGCGAAGGCGCCGTCGAAGTCGCCAACCTTCGTCTGCGGCGGGCCGCCGATCGGCGACGGCTTGGCGAGCGGCGCCGAGTCCTTCGCGGCAGCGAGATCGAACCGGCCGGAAGTGCGCTCGTATTGCACCCGCACGAGCTGCGCCGCCGAGCGCGCTTGCTCGAACGTGTCGGCCACCACCAGGGCGATCGCCTGGTGATAGTGATCGATCGCCGGTCCGCCGAGAAGCTTGGCGACGTTGTACTTGCCCTTGCCAAGCCGGCCGGCGCTGCGTGCCGTGACAACGGCTCGCACGCCTGGCGCGACGCGTGCGGCCCGGATGTCGAGTGACGCGATCCGGCCTTTGGCTATCGCGGCCGGCACGATCCAGCCGTAGGCCGCATCGGGCACCTCATCGTGATGCTCGTAGGCGTAACGTGCCGTGCCGGACGTCTTGAGCGGTCCATCGATGCGATCGGTCGGCTTGCCGATGATCTTAAGCTGGTCGATCGGATTGGTGCCGGCAGGCGTGTCGAATTTCATGGTCAGACCCTGGCCTCGGCGATTGCCGCGCCGAGCGTTCGCTCGGCGAGCGTGACCTTGAATGCATTGTCCGGTTGCGGCCTGGCTCCGGCCAGCAGCCGCGCCGCGACGGCCTTGGCGCCGCGCGGCATCTCGGCCTCGGCCGCCTCCACGCGCCACGGCTTGGCTGCGACGCCGCCGAGAGCGACGCGGCCGCTGCCGTCGCCTTGCACGATCACCGCCGACCGAGACGAGGGCGAACGCATACGAGGCCCGATCGCGCACCTTGCGGTAGACGTGGCGCCCGCCTGTCGGTGGCGGCAGGGTCACGCCGGTGATAAGTTCCCCGCGCTCGAGCGAGGTCTCGACCTGCGGCGTGCCATCGGGAAGGCGATGGAAATCGGCGATGGGGATGCGCGCGGTTGCGGCCGTCGGCGCGAATCGTCTCGACCGTGGCGTCGAGCACGCGCATCGCCACCGCCATGTCGCTCGGGTGCGTGGCAATGCACGCATCGCTCGCACCGATCACCGCGAGCTGGCGGCTGACGCCGCCGATCGCGCTGCAGCCACTGCCCGGCTGGCGCTTGTTGCACGGCTGCGCCGTGTCGTAGAAGTAAGGACAGCGGGTACGCTGCAGCAGATTGCCGGCAGTCGTGGCCTTGTTGCGCAACTGGCCCGAGGCGCCGGCCAGCAACGCCCGCGAAAGCACGGCGTAGTCGCGACGCACTCGGGGGTCGGCGGCGAGCTCGGTGTTGCGAACGAGCGCGCCGACGCGTAGGCCACCGTCGGCGGTGGGATCGATCGTGTCGAGGCCGAGGCGGTTGACATCGACCAGGTGCGTCGGCGTCTCGATCTGCAGCTTCATGAGGTCGAGCAAGTTGGTGCCGCCGGCGATGAACTTCGCATGGGGCTGGTGCTCGACGGCGGCCGCCGCCTCTTCTGGCGTGCCGGCGCGCTCGTAGCTGAAGGCCTTCATGTGCGCGCCCCTGCGACTTCGCTGATCGCCTCGGCGATGTTCGAGTAGGCGCCACAGCGGCAGATATTGCCGCTCATGCGCTCGCGCAACTCGGCGGCGCTTAGCACCGGCTTGCGCTGTCAGGTCGGCGCTAACGTAGCTGGGGATGCCCCTGTCAATCTCGTCGATCACGGCCACGGCCGAGCAGATCTGCCCGGGCGTGCAGTAGCCGCACTGGTAGCCGTCGTGCTTCACGAACGCGGCCTGCATCGGATGCAGCTTCTGGGGCGTGCCCAGGCCTTCGATTGTCGTCACCTTGGCGCCGTCGTGCATCACGGCAAGCGTGAGGCAGGCGTTGATGCGCCGGCCGTCGACAAGCACCGTGCAGGCACCGCACTGGCCGTGGTCGCAGCCCTTCTTGGTGCCCGTCAGGTGGAGATGCTCGCGCAGGGCGTCGAGCAGCGTGGTGCGTGTGTCGAGGTCGAGCGTTTGAGCGCGGCCATTGACCTCGAAGGAGACGCGCATCGTCGGCGTCGCCTCGGCCCTCGGAGCTCTGGCGACCGTGCCCTCTGACGGATCGCCGCCGGCGGCTCCAGCGTCATTCAGCACGGCAAAACCCGTAGCACTAGCCGCACCAGCAATCAATACCTCCCGCCGGGAAAAGGAGGGGCAACAAGCGGAGCGATCATCTCGACTGTCCATCGTTCATATGTCCATATTCGTAATTGACAGATGGCAACGGGCATGCCCGAGTCGAGACGTCTGACGCCCCGGCAGCTTGCTAAACGATGACTTGGTCCTCAAGAGGTCGCGCCGGCCTTCGTGGCGAGCGAATGGGACTCGCATCTACGAGTCTGCGAAAGCGCACCATCACCTCAGTCGCCGCACGACTTCTGAAAATGCGCCGAAGGCGGGCGCGATCTGCTGCGGCGATTGCCACGCAGCAGGCGCCCTAGCGCGCGTGCCGAAGTCGACCTGGCTAAGCGCCATGAGTAGCAGCAACGTCGCGAGACCGACGGCCGCGGCGATCCGGCTCATCGTCGAAGCGCGGCGCATCTGCATGAAGACCCAGCCGACGAGAGCCGTCTTGACAGTCGCGATCACGAGCCCCGCGATAACGTTGCCGAGGCCGAGCCGGAGGTAGGCGCTGCCGAGGCTGGCCAGCATGAGCGCCAGCAGAGACAGCCACGTCACCGTCAGGCCGCGGATCTCGGCGCCGAAGTTCGTCTTGTTGCTGCCGTCGGCCTTGTTCACGAGTGACGCTCGATGAGGTAGAGAAGCGGGTAGAGGAAGATCCAGATCACGTCGACGAAGTGCCAGTAGAGGGCCGCGATCTGCAGCCGCGGCGGGTGCGCCCAGCCGCTCGCGTGCTCGGTGCCTGCGGCGAAGACCGCCATCACGACGATGCCGATCGTCAGGTGCACGGCATGCAGGCCGGTGGTGAGGAAATAAAGGACGAAGAAGAGCTCGGCACCCGGCGTTGCGGCGAGGACGAAGTCCGGGCCGGGCAAAGGTGCTCGGCCCAGTCGTGCCGATATTCAGTACCCTTGATGACGAGAAAGACCACGCCGAGCGCCGCCGTCAGCCAGAGCAGCCGCGCCACCCAGCGGCGCCGGTCGTGCTCTGCCGCTGCGACCGCCACCGCCACCGCGAAGCTGCTCGTCAGCAAGACTGTGGTATTGAGCGTGCCGAGCAGCACGTCGGTGTGGCGGCCGGCGAGGGCGAAGCCTTCGGGCCAGTGCCCGCGCCCGTACAGATAGGCGAAGAACAGGCCGCCGAAGAAGAGGATTTCGGTGGCGAGAAAGACCCACATCCCGAGCTCGGCCGTCTCGCTGCGCAACGCGGCTTCGGCGTGGCGCGGCGTTCTTGCGGCGTCGGCGATCGGGGCGGTGCGCGCAGTCATCGCGGGGTGTCGCTCGGCTTCATGGCGTGGCGATCGGCATGGCAGGGCCGGCGCCATCGGCCTGCGGGTCGTAGCCGTAGACATCGTCGGGCGCCGTGGGCTCCGCGTCGAAGTTGTGCGTCGGTGGCGGCGATGCCGTTTGCCACTCGAGCCCGGTCGCGCCCCAGGGGTTGGCCCCGGCGCGCGCGCCATGGCGAAGCGACCAGGCGAAGTAGACGAGCGGCAGCAGGTAGCCGATCGCCAGCACCGCGGCGCCGACCGACGACAAGATGTTGAGGAGCTGGAACTCCGGCGGATACGCGTGGTAGCGGCGCGGCATGCCCTGGTATCCCAGCAGGTACTGCGGGAAGAACGTCAGGTTGAAGCCGATGAACATGATCGCCGCGGCGATGCGTGCCCAGACCTCCGAGTACCGCCGCCCCGTGACCTTGGGCCACCAGAAGTGGAGGCCGCCGAAGTACGCCATGACCGAGCCGCCGACCATGATGTAGTGGAAGTGCGAGACGACGAAGTAGGTGTCGGTCAGGTGCACGTCCAGCGCGAGCGCGGCCAGGATGAGGCCGGTCATTCCGCCGATGGTGAACAGGCCGATGAAGCCGAGCGCATAGAGCATCGGCGCGTCGAAGCGGATCGAGCCCTTGTAGAGTGTCGCCGTCCAGTTGAACACCTTGATCGCCGACGGCACGGCGACGATGAACGAGAGCAGCGAGAACACCAGGCTCGCGGTCATCGACTGGCCGCTGACGAACATGTGATGGCCCCAGACCAGAAAGCCGATCGACGCGATGCCGAGGATCGCGTAGGCCATGAAGCGGTAGCCGAAGATGCGCTTCCTGGCGAAGCACGGGACGATCTCGCTCACCAGCCCCATCGCCGGCAGCACCATGATGTAGACGGCCGGGTGCGAGTAGAACCAGAACATGTGCTGGAACAGCAACGGATCGCCGCCGTGCGCCGGATCGAAGACGCCAATCTGGAAGAGCCGCTCGGCGACCACCAGCACCAACGTGATCGCCAGCACCGGCGTCGCCAGGACGAGGATGATGCTGGTCGCGTAGATCGCCCAGACAAAGAGCGGCAGCTTGAACCAGCCCATTCCCGGCACGCGCAGCGTGTGCACCGTGACGATGAAGTTGAGACCGGTGAGGATCGACGAGAAGCCGACGATGAAGACGCCCGTCAGCGTCAGCACCACGTAGCTGTTGGAGAACATCGTCGAGTACGGCGTGTAAAAGGTCCAGCCCGTGTCGACTCCGCCGAGGAAGAGCGCTGCCAGCGTGACCACGCCGCCGGCGATGTAGAGGTACCAGCTCAGGAGGTTCAGGCGCGGGAAGGCGAGGTCGCGGGCGCCGATCATGAGCGGCAGCACGAAGTTGCCGATCACCGACGGGATCGACGGGATCAGGAACAGCCACACCATGATCACGCCGTGCGCGGTGAAAAGCTTGTTGTAGGTGTCGTGGGAGACGAGGTCGCCCGCCGGCGTCGCGAGCTCGAGCCGGATCAGCGTCGCCGCCGCGCCGCCGACGAAGAAGAACGCCGTGATGGCGATCGCGTAGAGGATGGCGATGCGCTTGTGGTCGTGCGTCGTCAGCCACGAGCGCAGGGTGTAGCCGTCGTCAAGGTAGCTCATCGCCCGCCTCCAGGTGGGGCGGGTGTCTCGCCGGTCGAGCGGATGTACGCGACGATCGCCTCGATCTCTTCTTCGTCGAGCTGGCCGGCGAACGACGGCATCACGGGGTCGAACCCGGCGACGACGTCCTTCAGCGGCAGCAGGACCGAGTCGCGAACGTAGTTCTCGTCGGCGACCAGATCGCGACCGTCCTGCAGGTGCACCGTGCGGCCGAGCAGGCCGTCAAGCGACGGCGCGTGGACGGTCGAGCCAGCCTCGTGGCAGCCACTGCAGCCGTGGCTGCGATAGAGCGCGAAGCCGCGTTGCGCCAGCCCGGGCTCGTCCTTGCCGGCGGCGAGCCAGCGGCTGAAATCGGCGGGCGTCATGACGATGATGCGGCCGAGCATCGCCGAGTGCTCGCTGCCGCAGTATTCGGCGCAGAACAGATGGAACTCGCCGAGCCGCGTCGCCGTGAACGAGAGCGTCGTGTAGCGGCCTGGAACCACGTCCTGTTTGAGCCGAAACGCCGGCACGTAGAAGCTGTGGATGACGTCCTGCGACGTCATGACGAGGCGCACCGGCTGGCCGAGCGGGACGTGAAGTTCGTTGATCTCGCGCCTGCCGTCGCGCTGCTGTAGCTTCCACATCCATTGCTTGGCGACCACGTAGACCGGCAGCGCATCGGCCGGCGTGCGGGTTGTCTTGACATAGTCCCATGTCGACCACGCGAAGATGCCGATGAAGATGAGCAGCGGCGTGACGGTCCAGCCGATTTCGAGGCCGATGTTGCCGCTCGGTGCGTTGCTGCGGTCGGCGCGCGAGCCGCGCCGATAGCGGACCGAGAAGACAACGAGCAGCGTCGCGAGCAGGATCGCCATGCCGCCGCACAGGATCAGCATGGCGATGAAGAGCGTGTCGGTGCGCGCGGCGTTGGCCGAGGCCGCCGGCGTGGACAGGCTGAAGCTCGTGTCGAGCACGGCCCGGCCGGCGCCGGCCAGGGCGAAGGTGGCGTGGCCGGTCATGGCGTCGTCTTGCGTTCGGGCGGGCGCCGATGTCGCCAAGTCCAGCCCGCGAGGCCGAGCGCGAGCAGCACGGCCAAAAGGCGGAGCAGGTTCATGACCGCGGCGTCGTGTCGGCCGCTCAGCGGCGCGAAGTGGGCGCAGAGAAGCAGCAACTTGTCGCTCACGCTGCCGATCGTTCCCGCCGCCGCATCGACCAACGCCAGGCGCAGCTCCTGCGGATCGAAGCGCACGCCGAGCAGATAACGCGATGCGTGTCCGTCCGGGGTGACGACAACGATTCCCGCGGCATGGGCGAAGCGCGACGCCGCGGCCGCGGTGTCGCCGGACACCCGATCGGCCGCGAGCGTGCCCCCGACGCGCTCGTAGGCGAAGCCGACGCGCTCGCTTAGCGTCGCGATCGACGCCTCGGGGCCGACGAGCAATTGCAGGTCAAGCGGCTGTCCTGTCGTTCCGCCAGAGCGCACGAAGCTCGCGTAGTCGGCGTAGACGCGCCCGCGCTCGCGCGCGTCGGCGGGGGTCTCCTCCGGATCGATGCTGACGGCGACGATGCGGTAGTCGCTCCGAGGCAGGCCGCCGGCGTCGAGCGCTTCGAGCAGGCCGTGCATCGCCAGGCCGCACAGATTAGGGCAGCGGTAGTAGCCGAGGACGAGGATCACCGGGCGGCGATCGGCGAAGTAGCTGCCGAGCCGGACCGGGCGACCGCTGGCATCGATGAACGGCAGCTCGAGCGGCAGGACGGCGTCGAGGCGCTGGCTGATCTCGGCCTGCGGCGGGACGGGCGCCGCGCCGTGCGCCGGCCGAGACGCCAGGGGGAGGGCGAACAAGACGCTCAGGACGAGGCCGAGCGCGGCGACTGCGCGGGCGCTCGTCATCGCGACGCAGCCGTCGGTCCCGTCGCGGCGCTCGCCGCCACACCGGCACGCAGTCCCTGCTCGCTCAGCAGCGTCATCGCCGTCGCGATCGGAATGCGCGCGATGCCGGCGCGCCGATCGACCCAGGCGCTCGTCGTCAGCAAGTTCTGCTTGTCGTCCCGATAGCGGCGTAGCTCGGGCTGGGGCGCGCTCTCGAGGACGGGCGCCGGCTCGCGCAATGCGTAGTCGGCGCGGCGCGGTCCGGCGAGCGGAAGATCCCAATGGCCGAGGCCGGTGATGACGGCGCCGACGACCAGCGCGACCGTGCCGGCGATCAGCGCGCCGGCAACGATGATGCGCCGCACCGAGATGTCGTCAGTGGGCATGGCGCAGCTCCGTCTCACGTTGTTCGCTGCTCGGCACCGGAGTCGCGGAGCGAGCCGACTCGGGCAGGCCGCCGAAGAGCAGAAGCCCCATCGCCGCGAGCAGGAGCGGAAGAAGCCACCAGCCGTTCAGGCTGTGCGGCGCCACCGACGGCAGCACCAGCCACGCGACATCGAGCGCATTGGCGCCGAGGATCGCGAAAGCGACGAAGGCGAGGCGCTGCGGCCGGTCCTTGACGACGCGAAAGAGGAGCGCCAGGAGCGGCAGCGCGAAGTGGAACAGCACCAACGCGATGCCGACGGCGGCCCAGCCCGTCTGCAGTCGCGGCAGGTACCAGGCGATCTCGCGCGGCAGGTTCTCGGCCCAGATGATGAGGAGCTGCATGAACGCGAGGTAGGCCCAGCTCAGCACCCACGCGAACAGCAGATTGCCGAAGTCGCGCCAGATCGGCGGCGCCGGCGGGCTCGCCGGCCAAGCCGTCGCCAGGCCTGCGCGCGCGACGACGCCGATCGTCAAGGCGCTTCCGGCAACCTGCTGCCCCACCAGCACGAGCAGGGCGAAGCCGGTGCTGTACCAAGCCGGCATCAGCGACATCAGGAGATCGATGGCGGCAAGCGAGGTCACCGCCGCGTGGATCAGCAACGAAGCGGCGGCGCGGCCGGCACGCTCGGCAGTGTTGGCGACGGCGTTCGCGGTGGGCCGTGCCAGCAGCCACCAGACGAGCGCGTAGACGAGGACGCGGCTGGCGACGAAGGCCGGGCTGAGCCAGATGCGGCTAAACGCCGGGCGGACCATCGCCTCGCGCCAAGTGTCGGCGTGGCTCGCGGCCCACGGATAAAGCGCGTCGGCGCCGAACAGCAAAGGCACGAGCAGCACCAGCAGCCACGGCAGGCGTCGTGACAGGGCGCGCGTCACCGGAGCGAGCGCGGCGCCCCACTGGCCGCCGGTGAGCGCGTGGATCCAGCGGTTGGCAAGCGCACCGAAGACGATGCTCAATCCCAGCCACCAGGCGGCGAGCCAGGCGGCGAAGAACGCCGGCGGGTCGAGCCAGGCGCCGGGTAGTGCCAGCGCGAGCGCGGCGGCAGCCAGCACGGTTCGCTGACTTCGCTTCATCGCTGTGCCTTTTCGGGCGCGCTCGCCGCGTCGCCCTGGGGCGCCTTCGCCGCTTCGCCGGCGAACAACGTCTCGCGCAGCCCGGGCGGCAGGCTGGCGACTGGCGCCTGCTGACTCAGCTGGAGGGCGCGGATGTAGGCGACGATGGCCCATCGGTCGGCCGGCGCGACGCGATCGGCATACGAGAACATCACGCCGTAGCCGTGGCTGATCACTTCGTAGAAATGACGGTCGGGCGCAGCGATGAGGCGCGGCTGGTGGTAGGACGGCGGCGCCGGAAAGCCGCGCCGCACGACCGGCCCCTCGCCGTCGCCGACAGCGCTATGGCACGGCAGGCAATAGATGTCGTAGCGCTCCCGGCCTCGGAGGAGCAGCTCGCGGCTTGGCTGCGCCGGCACGCTGTCGACGTTGCCGGCTTCGACTTCGTCACGGACCGCGTCCTCGCCTTCACGGCCGCTCGACGTGGCCGCCAGGTCGCCCTTGGCGTGTGCGACGCTGCCAGGCGGGGGCGGCCGCGACGCCAGCCCATTGGCGAACAAGGAACTCCCTGTCGCCGGGAGCTCCTTGGGCTGCTCGTACATGTCGCGCATGACCCGCTCGCAGCTGGCAAGCGCCACCGCGACGGCGAGCAGCGTCGCGCCGCGCAGGTACCGGGTCGCATTCATGCCGGCACCTCGGAGCGACCAAGCGGTCGCAGGCCGTCGATCAGGCGCGCCGCGGCATCGCGATCGAACGCCGGATCATCCAGGCGCAGACAGAGGAAGAAGCGATTGCGCATCGCCAGGTCGAAGTCCGGCGCGTTGAAGACCGGGTGGTAAAGGTTCGGCAAGCCGTTGCCGAAGAGGAGCGCTAGCACGGCGGCCAGCGCGCCGCCAAGAATCGTCAGCTCGAACGTGACCGGAACGAACATCGGCCAGCTATGCGCGGGCCGGCCGCCGACGTTGATCGCGTAGTCGACCACCGCCGTGTACCACTGCATGAAGTAACCCGCGGCGCCACCGGCGAGGGCGCCGGCAAAGGTGATCGGTGCGACGTACGAGCGCCGGAAGCCGAGCGCCTCAGGGAGCCCTGCCACGGCAAACGGCGCATATGCCTCGGCGTGCTGATAGCCGGCGGCGCGCGCCGCGTGCGCCGCGGCAAGCAGGTCCTCGGCACTGGCGAATTCCGCCATCAGGCCCCACGGTTGCCTGCCGTCGGAGGTCGCGTCAATGCTCACTGGACTACCTTCCCGTTCATGTCAGCACAGCGCAGGGTTGTCCACGGCGGCGATCGTTCGGCGCTTGCGACGAACCGAGCGAGCGCCGCGGTGGGCAACCCGTGTCCAGCGCGATCACTTGACGGGCGCCGCCGCTGCTCATGCCGTGACCCCCGCCGGCTCGGCGCTCTCGCGTACGAGGCTGCGCATCTCCGAGATCGAGATCGCCGGCAGCAGGCGCACGAAGATGAGGAACAGCCAGATGAAGCAGCTGATCGTGCCGAACAGGATGACCCAGTCCCACAGCGTCGGAATGAAGATGCCCCACGCCGACGGCATGAAGTCCTGGTGCAGGCTCGAGACGACGATGAGGAGCCGCTCCATCCACATGCCGACGTTGACGACCAGACTGAGGACGAACAGCAGGGCGACATTGCGCCGGCAGCGCTGCCACCACAACAGCTGCGGTACGACGACGTTGCAGACGAGCATTGACCAGTAGACCGGCGCGTAGGCGCCGGTCCAGCGGTCGATCGTCATCGCGATCTCGAATTCGTCGCCGCTGTAGAAGGCGATGAATATCTCGATCGCGTAGCTGTAGCTGACGAAGAGCGCGCACGCGAGCAGCACCTTAGCGGCGTGGTCGAGGTGCACCGCGGTGATGAAGTCATGCAGGGCGAACGCGCGCCTGAGCGGAATGGCCAGCGTCAGCACCATCGCGAAGCCGGAAAAGAGCGCGCCGGCGACAAAGTACGGCGGAAAGATCGTCGAGTGATAGCCGGGGGTGTTGCCGATGGAAAAGTCGAGCGAGATCACCGAGTGCACCGAGACGACCAGCGGCGTCGCCAGGCCGGCGAGAAGCAGGTAAGCCGTCTCGTGACGTGCCCACTGGCGCGCCTCGCCGCGCCAGCCGAGCGCGAACAGTCCAAAGGCGAAGCGCTTGCACTGGCTCGCAGCGCGGTCGCGCAAGGTCGCCAGATCGGGGATCAGGCCGACGTACCAGAACAGGAACGAAACGATGATGTAGGTGGCGATCGCGAAGAAGTCCCAGACAAGGGGACTGCGCCACTGCGGCCAGAGGTTCATCTTGTCGGGATAGGGCGCGATCCAGTAGAAGAACCACGGCCGCCCGAGATGCAGGATCGGAAAGAGTCCCGCCATCGCCACCGCGAACAGCGTCATCGCCTCGGCGAAGCGGTTGATCGACGTGCGCCATCTCTGCCTGAGCAGCAGCAGGATCGCCGAGATGAACGTGCCGGCGTGGCCGATGCCGATCCACCAGACGGTATTGGCGATCGCGAAGCCCCAAGCGACCGGAATATCGACGCCCCAGATGCCAACGCCGCGGATGAAGAGGTAAACAACCGCGCCGGCGAGGATCAGCGTGCCGGCGAGCGTGATCGCGAACGAAAGCAGCCAGCGCCAGCCGAGCGGCCGGGTCAGGACGAGGTCGGCGATCTTGTCGCTGATGCTGGCGTAGGTCCAGCCGGCGCGCAGCACGCCGATGTCGGCGGAGACCGGGGGGATGTTCACGCCTTCTCCTTGGCGGCGAGGACGCGCGCGAGATAGGTCGTGCGCGGTCGCGTGTTGAGCTCGCCGAGCATCGCGTAGTGCCGCGGCGACGCTTTCGCGCGGACGACGTCGGCCTTCGCGTCGTTGAGGTCACCAAAGTGGATCGCCTGCGTCGGGCACACCGCCTGGCAGGCGCTGACGACGTCGCCATCGGCGATCGGCCGCCCCGATTCCTCGCTGTGGATGCGGGCGCGCGACAGCCGCTGCAGGCAGTAGGTGCACTTTTCCATGACACCGCGCTGGCGCACGGTGACGTCGGGATTGCGTCCCGCCTTGAGGGTCTCGGTCTCGCGGTCGGCGTACTGCAGGAAGTTGAAGCGGCGTACCTTGTACGGGCAATTGTTGGAGCAGAAGCGCGTGCCGATGCAGCGGTTGTAGATCTGGACGTTGAGGCCTTCGCTGTCGTGAACGGTGGCGCCGACCGGACAGACCACCTCGCACGGCGCGTTCTCGCAGTGCATGCAGGGAACGGGCTGGAACACGCTGCCGGCCTCGTGGTCGTCGTAGCGGTCGACGCGGATCCACTGCATGTGGCGGCCGCGGGCGACCTCTTCGGCACCCACCACCGGAATGTTGTTTTCGGCCTGGCAGGCGACCGTGCAGGCATTGCAGCCAATGCAGGCGTCGAGGTCGATGACCATCCCCCAGGCATGCCGCGGATAGGCAACCTCGGAATAGAGCGACGCATGGGGCGCGCCTTCCGGAGCGATCGGTTCGCCGGACCGAACGGTTCGGGCGAGTCGGCGGCCGTGCTGATCGAGTTCGTGCTGAGTGACGGCGAAATCGTGGCGGCGGCCGGTCTTCTCGAGCCGGATCGCGACCGGACCGCCGGCGTCGAGGCGAAGACCATAAGCGTCGAAGCCGACGCCGGCGCCGACGCTGCCGGCATCGACTCGACCATAGCCGAGCGGCAAGGTCGCCGCGCCTTCGGCGTGGCCGGCCTGCACCCACACTGGCGCTTCGACCGCGCGGCCGGAAGCTGAAGCGCGAACGATGTCGCCGGTTGCGAGCGCCAGTGTCGCCGCCGTCGCCGGACCGAGGTGGAGCGCGTTGTCCCAGGTCAGCTTCGTGAACGGGCGCGGCAGCTCCTGGAGCCAGCCGTTGTTGGCGAAGCGGCCGTCGCCGGCGGAAAAGTCGGCGACGAAAACGGCAGCGAGGTCGCCGCCTGACGCTGCAGTTGCAGCCGGCGCGGGAACTCGCGCGGTCGGCAGCGTGAGCGCCGCACTGGCGCTGCCTCGCACGACG
This sequence comes from uncultured beta proteobacterium, assembly GCA_963766315.1. Taxonomy (GTDB): domain Bacteria; phylum Pseudomonadota; class Gammaproteobacteria; order Burkholderiales; family Burkholderiaceae_C; genus Schlegelella_A. Next base: position 76,929 of record CAVXZM010000013.1, on the reverse strand, counting down.
CCGTTGCTCAGGCAATCGCGCCAGAACACTTCGAAGTCGCTCTTCGCCGCAGCGTCGCTCCCCTGCCAGTGGCGTCGCAGCAGCGCATGACCGTCGCGCTCGCCGTCAGCCGCCAGCAGCGCAAGCACTTCGTGCGCCGAGCGACCGTCGTAGAGCGGCGCGATCGCCGGCTGGATCAAGGTCGCGCTGCCGTCGTGGGCGAGCGCATCGCTCCATTGCTCGTAGTCGTGCGTGGCTGGCAGCTGCCAGCGGCAGCGCCGCGATGTCTCGTTGAAGTGGAGGCTCAGATGAATGCTGAACGGCACGCGGGCGAGCGCGGCGGCGAACGCGACGTCCCCGGGGGCGTCGTAGGCCGGGTTGCCGCCGATCACCAGCAAGGTGTCTACTGCGCCTGCGTCGATCGCCTGCGGTCAGCTCGGCCAGAGTGCCTGGCTCGCCGTCGCTCGGGGCGAGCGCGTCGAGCGTTCGGCCGAAGGCACCGAGGCGCTGGTTCAGGAGGTGGACGAGCGCGTGGCTGCGCGGAGACAGGCTCGCGCCGGCGATCGACCAGGCTGTCGGCGCCGGTGCGCCTGAGGTGCTCGACGGCGCGCCGCTCGAAGCGGTCGACATCCGCCGACGCCGCCGTCTTCTGCGCGGCCAAAGGCAGGTCGCCGAAGAGCTGCGCGGCTATCCGGGCAAGCACCGCCTCGATCACCGCGGGTGACAGCGCCAGGCGCTCGTCGGCGCGCGCGCCGAACAGGCCCGGCGTCGTCTCGGCCGCCATCGAGCGGGCGGCGCGCCGCTGCCGGCAGCGGCGCGTCGTGCCCGGCCCAGTCCCGCGCGGCGCGCACGCTGCCGGGGCCGTGGCTGAACGGGTCGGCGTCGAGGGCCAGAACGAAACGCGCGCGATCGAGATGCCAGAGCGTCTGCACCGGCCGGCCGAATGCAAGCCGGGCGCCCTCGCGTTCAGCGCGCGGCTCGAGCGGATCGTGGCGATGCCAGCGAATGCCGGGGAAGCGCTGGTGCAGCCGGTCGAGCTGCTTGTGCAGGCTCGGCGAGGTGAAGGTGCTCGTCAGCACGCGCATGCGCGCTCCGCCGTCGCGAAGCAGCTCGCGTTCGCGCTCGCGCCAGGCAGCCGCGAAAGCCGGCCATGTCGACGCCGCCGCCCGGCGGCGCGCCGGAATCGATCGTGTCATCGAGCCTTTGCCGGACGCTTTGCGCACGGTCGGGATCCCACAGCTCGAGGATGGACGCCTGCGCGAAGATGTCGGTCGCGCCGAGGCTCGACGGATGCAGCGGGTTGCCTTCGACCTTGATCGGCCTGCCTTCGCGCGTGCCCACCAGCACACCGTGCGCATGGCCGCCGCGAACGAAGGCACTTGCGTAGTAGATCGGCATGCCGGCCGTGCCGGCCTCGGGCATTTCGACGTAGGGATAGATGCGCTGTCGCGGCGAACGCGTGCAGGCGCTGCTGGCGAGCGCGAGCGAAGCCGCCATGAGCTGCATCGCCCGGCGCCGGGTCAGGCTCGCCGCCATCTCCGCCGGCTGTTGGTCGCCGCCGAGATCGTCGCCGCGATGCGATCGGATGGCGATGGTGCGCGTTGGCGGCATGGCTCGGGCTCAGCGGTGGCAGGTCGAGCAATCGGTGAGCCGGCGCGTGCTCTGCAGGTGCGCCGTCGCGACGAGCTGTGCCGTCTCGGCCCTGTCGGGCCGGCGCGCGATGCCATCGCGAAGACCTCGCTCTTCGGGTGCAGATGCGGCGCCGGGTCGCGATGGCAGTCGAGGCACCACTCCATCTCGAGCGGCGCGGTGCGCCACGTCAAGGGCATCTGGTCGACGCGGCCGTGGCACTCGCCGCAGGCCACGCCCTTGGCGACGTGGATGCCGTGATTGAAATAGACGAAGTCGGGCAGCGTGTGGACGCGGTTCCAGGCGATCGGCTGGCCGGTCGCGACGCTGCGCCGCAGCGGCTCGAGCACTGCGGCCTTGGCGAAGAGCTGCGAATGGCACGTCAGGCAGATCGTCGTCGAAGGCAGGCCGGCGAACGCGCTCGTCTCCACCGAGGTATGGCAGTAGCGGCAGTCGATGCCGACATCGCCGACGTGGTGCTTGTGGCTGAACGGGATCGGCTGCGCCATCGCTGCGCTTTCTCCGCTCCCGTGGCGACTGAGGCTGACGAGGCACGACAGGATTGCGCAACGAGCAAGACCAACCCCGCCAGCCACAGCTTGACTGCCAACTCGGTTCGGCGCTGGAAGACTTGGGTCATCGGAGCAACTGTCGCGGGGCGAGCGCCTGGTGTGCCCGTCCGCGGGCAACGGCAGGCTTGGCGAACACAAGCGACCCAATGCCTAGCAAGCGTCGTGCACAAGGTCATAAGGTGATACATATTTCGTCACGGCTCGCCCACCGGGGCGTTCCCACCTGCCGATGGCCCGTGCGAATCGCCTGAGACAGGCCGACTATGTCGCGCTTTCCGAATTCCGTTTCCAGTTGCGGCAATTCCTTCGCTTCAGCGAAGAAGCCGCCCAAGTCCGAAGGAATCACCGGCCCCCGGTACCAGCTTGCTGCAGATCGCGGGCCAGCCAGACGCTGAGCGCTTCTGGGCGAGCTCGCAGAGCGGCTGCACATGGGTCCCGCACTGCGTGGTTACCCTGGGACGCGTTGCGAGCGCGCGGGGCTGGTGACGCGGGCCGCAGATCAGCGCGATCGCCGTCAGCTCCGGGTGTTGCTCACTCCTTTCGGCGAGCGATGGTGCATCGCGTCGCTCGGCTTCATGGCGACGAATTCCGGACGCTCTCCGGCGTCTTGCAAGTCGTTCCCAAGATGACGTCTTCGTCGCGGCGAAGGCGGGACAGCTGTATCCCCGACGCTGACGCTAGCCCGTGCATGGCGAGTTAGACGCCAAAGTCAGTGATTTCGCGGCCCGGGTTCAGGGTCTTCAATGCTGCTCGGAACGTGTTCAGTAAGCATGCCGTGGGCTCGAGATCAAGTCAGGCCCATGCCGACGGAAATCGTCTCGCTTTCCACTCAGCTTCTCGTCGACCTCGCGCTCGGAAAGCGTGCCATCGATGCGTTCGGACTCCGGATATGCAGCGGCTTCCTGCTCGGTCAATGCGGCCGTCGTGCAACGGATGCATCCGAGTTGCGGGTCTCGGTATCGCCAACGCCAGCATTCAACCTTCTTCATCGAAGCCTGCGAAATCGAAAACCTTTTGATAGGCGAAAGGGTACCGCCGAGTTTTTATGGATCTTGCAGGCAGCCGTCCCTAGTTAATGTAGGACCTCATCGACGTTGCCAAGGGCGGGTATCAGAGGGGATCTCAATTGAGGCCGCCATTGCGCTCAGTTGCGCCCGCATTGCCATCGCGTTCGCCGCCCCGTTCGCCGTAGCCACTGGTCGCGGTTCCACGTCGCATCAGCGGCGGAGCAGGGGACGGCTTCGGCCCTGGATGGCGGGCAATTTTCGACGTCCTACGATTGGTGGAGATCTCGACAGCCGGCGGCATGCACAAGCTGCCTGCCGCCATAAGATCCTCGTCGCCCAACAACTGTCCGCGTGTCGTCGCCCCGACCCTTCGTTCTGGCTGCTGTCGGCATCGCCGCGCTGTGTGCGCTCGACGCGGCGGTGAAGGAGCTGACCCGGTCGTATACCCTCGCTTATGCGGTGCTAGGCCGCTACGTGTTCGGCTCCGGCTTCGCCCTGGCCGTCTGGTGGTGGCGAGGTCGGCCCAAGCTGACCCGGGAAATGCTGCCCGCTCACGTCTTGCGCGGCACCCTGATCACGGTCACCGCCTTTCTGTTCTTCTTCGCCTTGACTCGCCTCGGCATGGCGGAGGCGATCACGCTGTCGTTCATCGCTCCGCTCCTCATCCCGCCGCTCGCCCATTTGTTTCTTGGCGAGAAGATGCGCGGGCAGGTGGTCCTGGCCGCCTTTGTGGGCTTCGCCGGGGTGTTGCTGACCGTCCAGGGGGCACCGAGCTTCGACGGCGAGCGCGCCCTGGCCTTGACCGCGATCCTCGCCGCCGCGCTGACGTATGCGCTAGCGGCCATCGTTATGCGGGCGCGCGCCGCCAAGGACGGCTCGACGTTGCTGACACTGACCAGCGCCGTCATCCCGATGGTGTTGCTGTCGCCTGCTGCGGTCGGTGCACCCTTGCCGACCTGGTGGGCATTGGGCCTGGCGGCGCTCGCTGGGCTGCTGGGCAATCTCGGCATCCAGTTGCTTGCTCGCGCCTATGCCGACGCGGAAGCACAAGCACTCGGCGTGTTGGAATTCACCGCGCTGCCCTGGGCCGCGCTGTTCGGATGGCTGTTCTTCGATCAAGCAGTGCGGCCGCAGGTGTGGATCGGCGCGCTGGTGATCTTCGCCACGTGTTGGTGGGTGGGACGCGCGGATAGGAAGCCGCCGGCCATCTTGCCGACGCCTCAGTAGCCGACGGTACGTTTCTTGCTTGGCTCGCGCAGTCGCGCCCCGACGTAGGGCATCGCAACGTCACTTCCGGATACCACTAGCAAGACTCTCTGCACGGACTGCTTGCGGCGCGAGCACGCGCTTTCGGCGTGTCGAGCACCGCCGGAATGGCCGCCTGTGCTCTGGCAATCGTGCTCGTACAAGCGCGAACTCGCGCATATTGAGCAGGGTCCGCGGCGAGTTCGAGGCCGTCTGGGGAGTAGCGGAGGCCTCTCACCTCGGCCCTCCCGGGGCTGCCGTATGAAGCGATTCATCGCTGCCGCTGCACGGCCGAAGTCAGACCGCTCGTTACTGGCCGATGCCCAGCGCCGGATGCGCGACTGGGACGCTTTGCTGACGCACAGCTCGGCGACCCGGCGCGGCCCGCGCCTTCGCCAGCCGACCGTCTGCCGAGTGCTGCGTGACCGGGCCCCAGCCAATGCCGTGTTCAGTTTGGACACCAGCGCCAACAAACATTTCGCGGCGCGCATCAATGTCCAGCTGTTAGCGATCTCGGATGCTGCCAAGAGCCTCAAGATCGTGCCGATGCGGGCTTTCCGGTCCTGTGCGCAGAGCAGTAGCGCTCACCGTTGAGCATAAAGCGGTCGCGCAAGATCGAGGGCCCAGCGGCGCGTCGATCAAACGGCGTCGCCGGTGGGCTTGGGCTCACGGTTGCGGCGCGATTCGGCGGCGATCCGGCGCGTGAAGATCAGCGTCGCTGCGAGCACCGGTGTCGAGAGGAAGACGCCCGCGACGCCGGCCAGCTCTTCGCCCGCGAGCAGGCCGAAGAGGACCAGCAGGGCCGGCACGGCGACGTCGTTGCTCATCAGGTATGGGTTCAGCACGTAGTCCTGGAAGATGCGGTAGACGGCAATGAAGGCGACGATCCATAGCACGTGGGCATAGCCGCTCAACGCGGCGACCCCGATGCTGAGCACCGCAGCGGCCAAGGGTCCGAGGACGGGGATGAATTCGAAGACACCAGCGACCAGCGCGAGCGGCAGGCTGTACGGGATTCCGAAGAGAGTGAACGCAAGGGAGTAGGCTGGCGATGGTTGCAAAAGCGAGGATCACCAGGGCGCGGATATAGCCACCCAGCAGGGTGTCGAGGTCGTCGACGATGTGGCGCCACATTGCCGCGTGGCGGTGATGGTGGGTCCATTCGAGGAATCGCTTCCGAATGGCGGGCCCGCTGGCCAGCATCAGGAAGGCCAGGATCGGAACCAGTACCACGAGCACCAGAGTCGCGCCGGTGCCGAGAACGAGCTTGCCGACGGTCTTCGCAACGGGCGCGGTCGCCGCGGCGCCGCCGCCATCGGCAAGATGCTCGCGAGCAAATTGCACCAGCCGCGTCCGATACGGGACTAGCCAGTCGGGGAGCGGAATCCGGTCGGCAATATTGGTGTCCTGCAGCAGCGCCGGCAGCTGTTGCGCAAGGCGACCGGACTGCTCCGCGACGCGCGGCCCGGCGATCGCCACCGCGAACCCCATCAGGAGCGCGAGCGCGGAGAAAACTATCCCGGTCGCGGCGCTGCGAGCCAGTCGCTTCGGCGCTCGACGCATGAGCTGGCGCACCAAGGGCGCAACCATGTAGGCGAGAAAGAGTGCCAGCACGAAGACAAACACGGTCCGGCGGACCGCGAAGACGAGGTAGAGGCCGCCGAGCACCAGACTCGCGGTCCAAATGATCTCGGCAGCGCGTCGATTGAAGGCAAGCATGTCGGATGGTTCGTGGGTGAGCAGGGCCAACAGTGACAAAGTCGCTTGAGTGAGGCATAGCCAGCCTCTGCCGCGGCGAACCTCGCGCCTGCGGTAGGGCGGATGGTTGGAGGCCGCCACCCCGCAGCGACATGGCCGGGTCAGCTCCGGGCCAACGTCGCCGGCGTGCCCTTCTTGCGCATGCGGGCCAAAGACCATGCGATCGCGATCCGGATCGCAATCGACAGAGCGGCGATCAGGACACCGATCAAGAGCACGTCCTGCTCACGTTTGCGTTGCGCCTGCTGCCGTCGCGACAGGAGCTCGCGCTCGGCGCGTGCGAGGGCACTGGCATGTTCACGCACTCGATCCATGGACGCTGCCGCGCCGCGCTTCATCAAATCGGCTCTCGCCGCCTCGAAGCCCTGCGAGCGTCGCACGTCGATATTCTGGCCCAGCTCGTTCAGCTTGCCAGCCACTGATTCCTCGAGCACGGCCAGCAGGTCTTCATGTCGGCGGCTTTCCGAGAGGAGACGCTTCAGCGTTGCTGCATGTCGGTTGGCCGAGCCCAAGGCTGCATCGAACGGGGCCAGATACGCTACATCTCCCGTGATGACGAATTCGCGCTCGGCCACGTTCGCATCCTCGACCGAGACGAACAGGGCGTTAACCGCCTCGAGCGTCTCGTAGCCGAGATCGACCTTCGCCCGGCTCTCGATCGAAAGCACGTGGTAGTGATAGGACAGAAACGCGCCCAGCATGACGACGGTAGCGATCGGCATCGCAGCGATGACGTGCCACACGACGACCCGGCGCGGCGGAAAGGACCAGTCTTTCACGCGACGATCGAGCCTAGAACCGAAGACGTCTCGTCGCTTGGCGCATGGGCAGGAGCGGCCATCGCGGGTACAGGCAGACTGCGTGCCCGCCGCGGCCCGCTTCGGTCAATGAGAAGCTGAGCGGCGCAGTTGCAAGGTTCTCATCGGCAAGCGACGGCGTCCGCGGGGATCGGCCCGCAGCCGCTTAGCCATTTCGATGCCGCTCATGTCGGGCATCGAGACGTCCAGCAGGACCAAACTGTAATCTTCGGACGAAGCGATCGACAGCGCGTCGACTCCACTCTCTGCAGTGCCGACGCGGTAACCTTCGTCCTCCAGGACGAATTTCAACACCTCGAGCAGGTCACCACCGTCCTCGACGATCAGGATGTGGCGTGAGGCCGATGGGGACATGGTGGGGTACCGACTGAGCGTCGCCCATCATCCAGGACCGTCCCACGGGCGCAAATAGGAATAGGGCGACGGCTGATGTGGGCGCCTGCGCTGGCTCGAACGGAGCGACCTCATCCTTGGCGCCCTCGGCACACGCCTTGCTCCAGCGCTTCGGACCGGCCGCTTCACAAGGTAGCGGCGGTCATTCGTGTTGACCGGGCTGAACCTTGGGACGTCATCGCTCGATCTCCTGCGGTCGCGATGTCGCCAGGGGCGTCCAATGTGAGCGCGTCGAAACGTGGTTACCCAGGCACTGTCCTTACTCCGAACCCACGTCCTGCAGGCCCCTGCAGGCCGTCGGCAGTTCCATCGTCGGCGGCATGGAGAATTGCGTGGCGCGGCTGATTGAAGTGCTGCCACCGCGGCTCGCGGCCTACAGCGACCGCGTCTCCGATTGCGGTGAGGGCCGCTGGACGATCGAGGCGGCGATCGACCAGGGCCGGCCCACGCATGTCTTTGGCGCCCCGCTGTTCGACCGCTTCAGCTCGCAAGGCACGGGCGGATTCGCGGACCAGATGCTCCCGGCGATGCGCCGTGCCTTCGGCGGCCATCTCGAGAAGTTCCCCGAAGCCGGGCCATGAGCGCGGCAGGCACGACGTTCGCCGCGTCGCCGGCCGGAGGACGCGGCGTCCCCGCACCGCGCTCCGATGCGCTCGTCGTATTCGGCTTTACCGGCGATCTCGCGAACAAGAAGATCCTGCCCGCGCTCTACGCCATGGTCGAGCGTGGCACGTTGAGCGTGCCGGTGATCGGTGTCGCCTCGACGAGCCTCGGCAGCGACGAGGTGAACGCGCGCGTCAGGGCGAGCGTCGCGGCGGCCTGTGCCTTCAATCCGGCGACGCTCGACAAGCTGCTCTCGCTCGTCCGCTATGTCAGCGGCGACTACCGAAGCCCGGCGACGTTCGCGGCGCTGAAGTCGGCGCTTGGCGCGGCGCAGCGGCCGGCGCACTACCTGGCGATCCCGCCAGCGCTATTCGAAACCGTGATCAAGAGCCTCGGCGCGAAGGGGCTGGCCGTCGATGCACGCGTGATCATCGAAAAGCCCTTCGGTCGCGACCTCCCGTCGGCAGTCGAGCTGAACGCGGTCGCCCGCTCGGCGTTCCCGGAGGAAGCGATCTTCCGCATCGACCACTACCTTGGCAAGGAGGCGATCATGAACCTCCTCTACTTCCGCTTCGCGAACGCGTTCCTGGAGCCAGTTTGGAACCGGCACCATGTCGCGAGCGTGCAGGTGACGCTTGCCGAAGACTTCGGCATCGGCGAGCGCGGCGGCTTCTACGAAAGCGCCGGCGCGCTGCGCGACGTCGTCGAGAACCATCTCTTCCAGATCATCGCGCTGCTGGCGATGGAGCCGCCGTCGTCTCCAGGCGTGCTCGCCGCGCAGAGCGAAAAGGCGGCCGTCTTCCGGGCGATGCGTCCGCTGAACGCCGCCGACGTCGTCCGCGGCCAGTACGACGGCTACCGGAGCGAGAAGACGTCGCCGCTGACTCCGACGTCGAGACCTTCTGCGCCTTGCGCCTGTTCATCGATTCCTGGCGCTGGTCCGGCGTTCCCTGGTACCTGCGTGCCGGCAAGCGCCTGCCGACGAGCGGGGCCGAGGTGCTGGTGCGCCTGAAACCTCCGCCGCAGCGCCTGTTCGAGGATTCGCCCACGACGGCGGTCGACAGCAACTACGTCCGCTTCAAGCTGCAGCCGAGGTCGGCGATCGCACTGGCGGCGCGCGTCAAGCGGCCGGGCCCCGGTTTCACCGGCGAGCGCGGCGAGCTCTACCTCGCCGAGAACCTGCCCGACGAGGAGCCGACGTACGAGCGACTGCTCGAAGAAGCGATGGCCGGCGACGGCTCGCTCTTCGCCAGCCAGGATGCGGTCGAGGCCGCGTGGGCCGTCGTCGACCCGGTGCTCGCCGCTCACGCGGCGGCGCTGCCTTACCCGCCTGGCAGCTGGGGGCCGGTCGCCGCCGACGCGCTCATCGCTGCCGACGGTGGCTGGCACAGCCTCGGGCCCGAGGCGCCCACGCTGCGCTGCCACTGAGACGGCCCGGCAGCACCACCAAGGACTCGCGCCCGAAGCCGCAAATGAATGATGTTGTCTTTCTTCTCGACGTCGACAACACGCTGCTCGACAACGACCGCATCGTCGCCGACCTGCGCGAGCACCTTATAGGAGAGTTCGGCGCCGCAAGTGCCGGGCGCTACTGGGTCGAGTTCGAGGCCTTGCGCGGCGAGCTCGGCTACGCCGACTACCTCGGCGCCTTGCAGCGCTACCGCGCCGACATCGAGGCGAGCGATCCGGCCGCGCACAAGCTGTTGTCGATGTCGGGCTTTCTCGTCGACTATCCGTTCGCCGGCCGCCTCTACCCGCAGGCACTGGAGGTGGTTGCGCGCCTTGGCCGGATCGGGCCGACCGTGATCCTGTCCGACGGCGATGTTGTCTTCCAGCCGCGCAAGATCGAGCGTTCGGGCCTGCGTGCGGCGGTGGCCGACCGCGTTCTCGTCTTCATCCACAAGGAGGCGATGCTCGACGTCGTTGCTCGCTATTTCCCGGCGCGCCGATACGTCATGGTCGACGACAAGGAGCGCATCCTCGCGGCCATGAAAGCGGTCTGGGGCCAACGCCTGGTCACGGTGTTCCCGCGCCAGGGCCATTACGCCCACGACCCGGCCAACGTCGGCCGCTACCCGCCCGCCGACTGCAGGGTCGAGCGCGTCGGCGAGCTGCTCGCCGTCGACATTGATGCGCTGCTCGGCGCTACTTTCACGGAGAAGCCATGAATCCCAACACCCGACGTCTGCACGAGCTCGGCCAGTCCCTCTGGATCGACAACATCAGCCGCGACATGTTCGCCGACGGCACGCTCGCGCGCTACATCGCCGAGTACTCGGTCACCGGCCTCACGTCGAACCCGACCATCTTCGAAAAGGCGATCGGCGCCGGCAGCGCGTACGACGCGCAGATCGCCGCGCTCGCGCGCCGCGGCCGCACCGGCGAGGAGTTGTTCTTCGCCCTCGCCGTCGATGACCTGGCGCGCGCCGCCGACCTGTTCCGGCCGATCCACGATGCAACGGCCGGCGTCGACGGCTGGGTCTCGCTCGAGGTCTCGCCACTGCTCGTCGACGACACCCGCAGGACGATCGAGGTGGCCGCGAAGCTGCACGCGCAGGCGGCCCGGCCGAACGTCTTCATCAAGATTCCGGGCACGCCGGCCGGGCTCGGGGCGATCGAGGAATCGACCTTTGCCGGCGTGCCGGTCAACGTCACGCTGCTCTTCTCGCGCGAGCAGTATCTGGCCGTCGCCGAAGCGTACCTGCGCGGCATTGAGCGGCGCATCGCCGACGGGCTCGATCCGAGGGTCGAGTCGGTCGCTTCGATTTTCGTCAGCCGCTGGGATGCCGCGGTCAAGGACAAGCTGCCGCCCGAGCTGCAGAACAAGCTCGGCATCGCCATCGCCCGGCGTATCTACAAAGCGTATCGCGAGTTGCTCTGCTCGCCTCGGATGCGAAAACTCGTCGCCGCCGGAGCGCATCCGCAGCGGCTGCTATGGGCTTCCACCGGCACCAAGGACCCGGCGGCGTCCGACACGCTCTACGTCGAGGCACTGGCCGCGCCGGACACCGTGAACACCATGCCCGACAAGACCTTGCTGGCCTTCGCCGACCGCGGCCGCGTCGGCGCGCCGATGGCGACCGATGGCGGTGACGCCGAAGCGGTGATCGCCGCGGTTGCAGGCCGCGGCGTCGACGTCGACGGGCTGGCCGAGCAACTGCAGAAGGAAGGCGGCGCCGCCTTCTCGAAGTCGTGGGACACCCTCCTGGGTGGCCTGCGCGACAAGACGGCGCAACTGGCCGGAGCGACCGCGGCATGAGCGTTCCGGTCGACGAACGTCCGGCGTGGCGCGCCCTCGCGGCCCATCACGGCGAGATCGGCCCGCGCCACTTGCGCGCGTTGTTCGCAGAAGACCCCGGGCGCGGCGAGCGTCTGGCGGTCGACGCCGCCGGTCTGCGCCTCGACTATTCGAAGAATCGCGTCGATGACGAGACCATGCGGCTGCTGGTCGATCTTGCCCGCGAGTGCGGCGTGCCCGAGCGCACCGCCGCGATGTTCCGCGGTGACGTCATCAACACCACCGAAAGGCGATCGGTGCTGCACGTCGCGTTGCGCAAGCCTGCCGGCGAGCGGCTGATCGTCGAGGGCGTCGACGTCGTCGCCGAGGTCCATGGCGTCCTCGACCGCATGGTCGAGTTCGCGGAGTCGCTGCACGACGGGCGCTGGCGCGGCCACACCGGCAAGCGCATCCGCAACGTGGTCAACATCGGCATCGGCGGCTCCGACCTCGGGCCGGTGATGGCCTACGAGGCGCTGCGCTTCTACAGCGACCGCAACCTCACCGTACGCTTCGTCTCCAACGTCGACGGCACCGACCTCGTCGAGGCGACGCGCGACCTCGACCCTGCCGAAACGCTTTTCATCGTCTGCTCGAAGACCTTCACGACGCTCGAAACGCTCACCAATGCGCACGCAGCCCGCGACTGGATCGTCGGCCGGCTCGGCGACGAGAAGGCCGTGGCGCGCCACTTCGTCGCGATCTCGACCAACGACAAGGGCGTCGCCGAGTTCGGCATCGCGCCGCAGAGCATGTTCGGCTTCTGGGACTGGGTCGGTGGCCGCTACTCGATGGACTCGGCAATCGGGTTGTCGACCCTCGTCGCCGTCGGCAGCGAGCACTTTCGCGCGATGCTCGCCGGCTTCCATGCCATGGACGAGCACTTCCGAACGGCGTCGCTCGAAGGGAGCATGCCGGTGCTGCTCGGACTGCTGGCGATCTGGAACAACGACTTCCTCGGCGCGTCGACGCTTGCCGTGCTGCCTTACGAGCAATACCTGAAACGCCTGCCGGCCTACCTGCAGCAGCTGACGATGGAGAGCAACGGCAAGCACGTGCAGCTTGATGGCGCGCCGGTCGGCGTCGAGACTGCACCGGTGCTCTGGGGCGAGCCCGGGACCAACGGTCAGCACTCGTTCTACCAGCTCATCCACCAGGGCACGCGGCTCGTGTCGTGCGACTTCATCGGCTTCGCGCAGCCGCTCAACCCGCTCGGCCGGCAGCACGACCTCCTGATGGCCAACCTGTTCGCGCAGAGCGAGGCGCTCGCGTTCGGGAAGACCGCTGACGAGGTCGCCGCCGAAGGCACGCCCGCCGAGCTCGTGCCGCACCGCGTCTTCGCGGGCAACCGGCCGAGCAACACGCTGCTGGCGGAGCGCCTGACGCCGCACACGCTCGGCGCGCTCGTCGCTCTCTATGAGCACAGCGTCTTCGTGCAGGGCATGATCTGGAACATCGACTCGTTCGACCAGTGGGGCGTCGAGCTCGGCAAGGCGCTAGCCCTGCGTACGATCGTCGAGCTCGAGAGGGCCACCGAGCCCGAGCTCGGCCACGACAGCTCGACAAATGCCCTGATCCGCCGCTATCGCCGTCTGCGCGAGCGGCCCTCGAACACCTGAACGCACCCCATGGCCACCCAGATCAGCCCGCTTGCCGGCAAGCCCGTTCCTCCCGCTTTGCTCGTCGACGTCGGCAAGCTCGTCACGGCCTACTACACCGGCGTTCCCGATCCGAGCCAGCCGGCGCAGCGCGTCGCGTTCGGCACCTCGGGCCATCGTGGCTCGTCGTTCGAGATGTCGTTCAACGAGCATCACGTGCTGGCAATCGTGGAGACCGTCTGCCGCTACCGCGAGAAGAGCGGCATCGACGGACCGCTGTTTCTAGGCGTCGACACGCATGCGCTGTCGCAGCCGGCCGCGGCGAGCGCGCTCGAAGTGCTCGCCGCGCACGGCGTCGACGTCATGCTCGCCGAGGGCGACGAGTACACGCCGACGCCCGTCGTCTCGCACGCGATCCTCTGCTACAACCGCGGCCGCACGAGCGGGCTGGCCGACGGCATCGTGATCACGCCTTCGCACAACCCGCCCGACAACGGCGGCATCAAGTACAACCCGCCCAACGGCGGTCCGGCCGGCGTCGAGGTCAGCAGCTGGGGCGAGCCGGTGGCGAACGGCTTGCTTGTGCAAGCGCTGTCGGGCGTGAAGCGCATCGCGCATGCCGAGGCGCTGCGGGCGCCGACAACGCATCGGCACGACTACATCGGCGCCTACGTTGCCGACCTCGGCAACGTCGTCGACCTCGCCGCCATCCGCGACGCCAAAGTGAGAATGGGCGTCGACCCTCTCGGCGGCGCCGGCGTGCACTACTGGGCGCGCATCGCCGAGCGCTACCGCCTCGACCTCACCGTCATCAGCGAACAGGTCGACGAGACCTTCCGCTTCATGACGCTCGACTGGGACGGCAAGATCCGCATGGATCCATCGTCGCCGTACGCGATGCAGCGCCTGCTCGCCATCAAGGACCGCTTCGATGTTGCCTTCGCCTGCGACACCGACCACGACCGGCACGGCATCGTCACCCCCGCAGGCGGCCTGCTCGCGCCGAACGCATACTTGGCGACCGCGATCGACTACCTGTTCGGGCACCGGCCGCAATGGGCAGCACGAGCGGCCGTTGGCAAGACGGTCGTCAGCACCTCGCTCATCGATCGTGTCGCGCAGCGGCTCGGCCGCCGGCTCTACGAAGTGCCGGTCGGCTTCAAATGGTTCGCCGATGGACTCTTCGACGGCTCGCTCGGCTTCGGCGGCGAAGAGAGCGCCGGGGCGTCGTTCCTGCGCCGCGACGGCACCGTCTGGACGACCGACAAGGATGGAATCGTTCCGGCGCTGCTCGCCGGGGAGATCACCGCGCGCACCGGCCGCGATCCCGCGCGCGGCTATGACGAGCTGGCCATGGCGCTCGGCCGGCCGTTCAGCGATCGCGTCGAAGCGGCCGCCAGCGCTGAGCAGAAGGAGCGGCTGGCCGCGCTGTCGCCGAGCGCGCTTGGGGCCAAGGAACTCGCCGGCGAGCCGATCGTGCAGGTACTGACCAAGGCGCCGGGCAACGGCGCGGCCATCGCCGGAATCAAGGTGATCGCGGCGAACGGCTGGTTCGCGGCCCGCCCATCGGGCACCGAGGACATTTACAAGATCTACGGTGAGAGCTTCGTCAGCGCCGAACATCTGCAGCGGCTCTTGAAGGAGGCGCAGGCGGTCGTCGACCGGGCGATCGCGGCGCCGGACGCGCAAGGCACCTGACGTCCCCCGAGAGCATCTCGTCGCGGCCGACGTTAGGGACGGCGCCTCGAAGGCTTGCACGAACTGCTGAACCACGCCAGAGTCTCCCCACAGACCTCTCGAATCAGACATGAGGCCGCCCTACCGACCGTCACTTAGCTCCCGTGCCAATGCCTGACATTAAGACGTTTCTGACTGCTCTCGGTCTGGACAGGTACTGCGAGGTCTTTGTCGAAAACGACATCGATCTCGCGGTGGCACCGGAGCTGACCGAGCACGATCTCGAGAAGCTCGGCTTGTCGCTTGGCCATCGGCGCAAGTTCATGGCTGCTGCTGCGAAGCTCGGTAGTTCCCCGGAGCAGCCCCGCCTCGACGGGTCTCCCACGGCCCCTGACGGAGTGGAACGCCGTCAAGTCACGGTCGTCTTCACGGACCTGGTGGGATCGACGGCGCTCGCGAACAAACTCGATCCGGAGGACCTGAACCAATTGCTGGCCCGGTACCGAGGCGTGTGCGCTGCAGTGATCGCCAAACACGGCGGTCATATCGCGCAATACCTCGGTGATGGCGTGCTCGCCTACTTTGGATACCCGCAGGCACAGGAGCAGGCGGCAGCCCAGGCGATTCGCGCGTCATTGGAGCTCCAGGCCGTTTTGGCGAGCGCAGGGCCAGACAATCCGATCGCCTTGGAGACACGCGTCGGAATTGCGACGGGCTTGGTGGTCGGCGGGCTGAGCGGCTCTGGTCCGGGCCGCGAACAGACTGTCGTGGGTAGCACTCCGAACTTGGCAGCGCGACTTCAGGCGTTGGCACAACCGGCAAGTGTGCTTGTCTCGGAACTCACGCGTCAGCTCACCGGCGACTTCTTCGAATACGCCCCGGCGGGAGAGTTCGAATTGAAGGGATTCGATCGGCTCTTACCCGTATGGAAGGTTGTTGGCGAACGGAAGATCGCGAGCCGGTTCGCCGCAGCCCGTCGTGCGTCTTCCGGGCCGATCATTGGACGCGAGCGAGAGCTGGCGTTTCTTCAAGACTCCTGGCAACGCGCCGTGCACGGCAACGGGCACCTCATGCTCGTTTGCGGGGAAGCGGGCATGGGCAAGTCGCGATTGCTGGAGGCTGTTGTCGAGTTCGTGAGAGACAAACCGAACCGGCTGCTGCGCTGCCAGTGCACGCCATATCACCTGAACAGCGCGTTACACCCCGTCAAAGAACTGGTGCGGCTCGAAGCCTCACTTCAGCAGGAATGTGCGGCGGACGAAAGCCTCCAGCGCATTGGCGCAATCCTGAGCCAAATCGGCCGCCCCTCGCGTCGAGACCTCCTCTTGATCGCCGAGCTACTCGACGTGGCGACAGCGGATCGAGTGTCGGACATGGATCTCACGCCCGCGCAACGCAACGCAGAAACACTGGCGATCCTGGAGGATTTTCTGCTTTGGAGTCCAAACGAGAAGCCTGTCCTGCTCTTGCTGGAGGACGCTCATTGGAGCGATCCGACGACGCAGGCTTTGGTTGAGCGGCTGCTCCTGCGCGTTGAGACCGCGTCCGCCCTCGTCTTGGTCACGCATCGGCCGGAGTTCCGCAAGCGATGGGGAGACAGCGCTCACGCGACGACCATTGCCTGCAAGCAACTCGGGATCGAGAGCTCCAAGGCGATGGCCCAGCGTACCGCGGCGACGGAGATCGGCGAAGCGCTTCTTAAGGAGATCGTCGAGCGAAGCGACGGAGTTCCGCTCTATATCGAGGAGCTCACGAAGGCTGTGGTCGACATGAAGGGCTCCCCTGCGATCAACGTACCCGAAACCCTGCACGACTCCTTGATGGCGCGGCTGGACCGCTTGGGTCCGTCCAAGGACATCGCGCTCGTCGCGTCGGTCATTGGCCGGAGCTTCCCTTATGCCTTGCTGTCCGCCATCGCCGGGACCGATGAAGTCGGCTTAAGACGCGCACTCAGCATATTGCGCCAAGCGGGGCTCTTCGTCCCCGCGAGCGAAGCCGCAGAGGAAAGCTACAGCTTCAATCACTCGCTTGTGCAGGAAGCGGCGTACGAAAACCTTTCGCGTTCGAGGCGCCAGGCCTTGCACTTGAAGGTCGCGCTCATCCTGGAATCGCAGGAAGGTCCGGCAGCAAATGCGCCTGAAGTCGTCGCCTATCACTTCAGCCGCGGGGGTGAGCCGCAGTTGTCGTGCAAGTTCTCGGTGCTGGCCTCGGAAAAGGCGGTACGCCGCTCATCGTTTCTGGAAGCGATCGCGAACTTGGACGCTGCCCTGGAAGAAGCAGGGCGAATTCCGGACCAAGCTGAACGGGCAAGACAAGTCCTCGACGTCCGCCTGCGTCTCGGTGCAACCTTCATCATTCAAGCCGGACCCTTGAGCGCCGAGGCGCTTGCGGCTCTCGAGAAGGCTTACGCCCTGGCCAAGGAGATCGGCGCCCAAAGGCAACTCTTTCAAGCCACGTGGGGTTTGTACATCAACAAGGCGAATTCACGGCAATTCGAGCAGGCGCGAGGTTTGGGAGATGAGCTTTTGGACATCAGCCGCAGGCTCGACGACGACGACCTCCAGGTTGAAGGGCTGCATCACCGCTGGGGTTACTGGTACTTCATCGGTCGCAACCAGAAGATGCTGCAGTACGCGAGGGAAGGCCTGCGTCGATATGACCCTGAGCGGCATCATCCTCTTGCAGGGGTCTTTGCTGGTCACGACCTTGGGGTGTGTGCCCACTGCGTCGAAGCGATGGGCTTGGGTCTCGCCGGCCAACGGCACGCGGTAGGTGCAAGTGTCAATGCCGCGGTCGCGCTCGCGGAGTCGCTTCAGCACCCCACAAGCCTCGCGTTCGCTCTTGGCGCGGGCAGCGTCGCCCTGCATCTGGCGGGGGATATGGCCGCCTGTGGAGATATGGCGCGCCAGGAACTCAAGGTGGTCGACAAGTACGACCTCGCATTGCCACGCGCACTTGGCCATTTCATGCTTGGCCTGGCTCGTACCGAGCAGGACGACATGGATGGGGGTCTGGCATTGATGGAGGCGCATCACGCCGTGACCGTGAGACATAGCTTCCTTGGCGTGTACCCCCATGTCGCGATGGCTGACGCCTTGGCCCGCGCCGGCCGCCGCCGCGACGCCCTCTCATTGGTGACACGAACTCTCGAGACGATCGTTTCACCGGAGGTTGGCTTGCACGTTTCGGAGCTCTGGAGGATGCGAGGCGAGTTGATGCTGGAGGAAACTGGCGCGGATCTCGCGCTCGTGGAGCGCTGTCTCCGTACGGCGCTGGGCATTTCCGAAGCGCAAGGCGCCACGATCTACCGGGAACGAGCTGCATCGGCGCTCGGCGCCCTCGGAAGATGAGGGCAGAAGGCCTCTCACAGACCGATGGAAGGGGAGAAGCGCCCTGAGCGGCGGATCCATGGCTTATCAACCAGCCTATGAACTGATCTGGAATTATGGAAGAAGACATCTTTGAAGTGACGCCGGTCGCCGCGCTTTCAGCAACTACCGCGATATTTCTGGAATTGGCGGCGCTGCTTCACAAGCGCGGTGCGCTTTCGGCTGGCGAATTGGGCCGAAACCTCTTAGCCGCTGCCGACGAGGCGGGCGCCGATGAAAATGCGCGCTGCGTTGTCAGCACCCTGAGACGGGTTGGCCAGAGCTTGGTTGACGGATTCCCTGAGTCCGAAGATACCTAGCGATCGCGGAGGGATGCAGGTGTCGGGCAACGGCGGGTAGCTCTTGTTTATCGTTCCCGAGATTGACCTCGCCGCGGCCTTCACGGCTAAAATGCTTACAACTCGGAGCAGTGGAGGAACTCGTAGCTTCCACCGACGACCGGGGTCTGCCAGGCGCCATCGGGGTACAGATGGGTGGCCCTCGGCTGCGGTAGGCCAGGGAGCGCACGGTGGCGCTGGCCACGGCGGCGGCCTCGGTCAGGATCTTCTTCATGCGCGCGTCGGGCGAACGGGCTTGCCCTTCTCGATCCCGATGGAGGCCAGTAGGCCGAGGGTCTCGGGGTCGATGGCCGAATCGGGCTCGTACTGCACGACGGCATTGACCTCGTCACGAAGTTCATCGGCGGCGGGTGGCTAGAGTTCGGCGTCTTCGAAAGCGAAGCCGACTGCAAGATGCTGCAGGACATGAATGGATCCGCACACTGAAGACCTGGGTATCAAGGCTGTGACCGCCCGGGACTCCCTTCTGGCGCATCTGCCTGTCGGCTTGTTCGGTGCGGCCACGGGCATCGGCGGGCTCGGCGCCGCGTGGCGCCTTGCCCATCAAGACCTGGGCCTGCCGGTTTGGCCCTCCGAAATACTGATCACCCTCTCCTTGATCGCCTTTGCTGCGATGTCGATCGCGTATGCACTCAAAGCGGCAACCGAGACGAGCGCGGTCCGGGCCGAGTTGAGTCATCCGATCAGTGGCAACCTTCTCGGTTTGGTGCCCATCGGGTTGATGCTGCTTCCGATACCGCTCGCGCCGCTGGTGCCGTCTCTGGCGACGGCGCTGTGGGCAGTCGGCGCGGTCAGCTGCCTCATCTTCACGGCAGTAGCGTTGTTCCGTTGGATGAGTTCACGCCAGCTGGCCGAAATGGCGTTGCCCGCCTGGATCATTCCGGTCGCGGGCCCGCTCAATCTTCCGATCGCACTGCCCGCGCTCGGCCTGGGCAACGAACAGCAGCTTGCGATGTTCGCGTTTGCGATCGGTTTGTTCTTCTCGTCGCTGGTCTTCGCGTTGATCTTCTCGCGCCTGCTTTTTCAGCCCGCGCCGCCAGCGGAGGCGATGCCGGCTCTCCTGATCCTGACCGCACCCTTCTCCATTGGCTACTCGGCGTACCGCGTTGTGACCGGGCACGTCGACCTGTTCGCACAAGGCCTCTTCATGATCGACCTGCTCTTGCTGTGCGTGCTCGTACCGCTGCTCAGGCATTTGCCGCGTTGCTGCCCGTTCAGGGTGACGTGGTGGGCGGTGAGCTTTCCTCTCGCGGCGTCCACCATCGCGGCACTGCATTTCGCCGCGTCTACGCCAACCTGGGTCAACGGAGGAATCGCCTTGGCGCTGCTGAGCGTGACAACGTTGATCGTGCTCTGCCTTCTGATACGAACCACGATCGGCATCCTGCGAGGCGAATTGCGCCAGCTCGTCGGCATGCCTCAGACGTAGACAGACATCTGCCCCTCCTGGGCGGTACGGGCGGGGCGAAACGGCTTAAGCCGCCGGTTGGCGACGCCCGACGAATCATGTGCAGAAACATCGTCTTCGACAAGAGCGACTTCCCAAGGCGCCTGCGCCTTCGATGCTGCTCGGGATTGAGGACTGCTTCCCGCAGCTGAGATCGGTGCGGATGCCAGATCGCCGACGGCGGCGACCAGCGACAGCGCTTCCGACTGCGCGACGATGCGGCAGAAGCGGGCCAGGAATGCCGGGTCGTCCTCTACCACCATCACGGACGTCGTTGTCACCGCGGTGCCTCCCGATGTGTGGCGGTCATGGCAGCGAGGTCGTTGCGCGGCGGCATCACGTGTTTCCGTGATGCCGCCGCCTCCTTCGCCTTCAGCGTGTGGCTGTGGGCAGCAACGCGACGGTGGTGCAATCCTTCGCGTTGGCCCTGGCAATCTGCACGGGAGGCGGATTCGTGGGCTCCACGGTGGCGCCGGCGCCGGTTTGCGCCGGCGCAGAAGCGGTTTCGAGGATCACGATGATGAGGGCGGCGAAGAATGCCAGCAGCGTCGTACCGAAAGTCAGGTCGTTAGTGATGCGCTCCTCGGGACCGAGCGGCAAGACCCGGCTGGGCAGCATCACCAAGGCCGACGACGGCTACCTGCGGACGCTGCTCGTGCTCGGTGCCAAGGCGGTCTGTCTGACGCACGTACCAGCCTCCACAATATTCTTCGTTTCCATTCGTCTACCTAGTATGGACGCCCCAGCCGGCCTGCTCCCGCCAGCCCAGTTTCCAATGTCCGCCAACGCCGTGCGCTTCACCGAAATCGTCAAGCGCGAGCGCTCGCGGCTAGGCAACTTCATCCGCGGCCAAGTGCGAGATACGGCCGAGGCCGAAGACATCTTGCAAGACGTCTTGCTCGAGTTCTATGCCGCCACCGAGGCCATTGAGCAAGCCGGCGCGTGGCTGTTTCGAGTGGCCAAGAACCGCATCATCGACCGCGCGCGCAAGAACAAAGAAGAGCCTGCGCCGGCCTTTAGTGATGAAGACGATGAAGACGGCCGCAGCTGGCTCGAAGAGAACCTGCCCGACCCGGCCGTGGGCCCTGATGCAGCCTATGCCCGCTTGGTGTTGCTTGGCTCCATACAAGCGGCGCTGCAAACGCTACCGTCGGAGCAGCGCGACGTGTTTGTGGCGCACGAGATTGAGGGCGTTTCGTTCGCCGACATGTCAGCCCGATGGCGCGTGCCGCAGAACACCTTGCTTGCGCGCAAGCGTTACGCGGTGCTGGCTCTGCGCTCGCGGCTGCGGGCCGAGTACGGCGACCTTATTGTTTAGCGCGCACGCGCCGAGCTAACTGATTTGGAGACACCATGCGTATCTTTCCGCTCGCCCTGATCGCCATTGGAGTGTTTGGGGTGCTCGACCACTATGGCCTCATCGACCCCGCGTTTGTACATTTGTTCTGGCCTTTGCTTCTCATCGGTATCGGCGTGGCCATGCTTTCGCGCGGCTCGCGTTGGCGCGCGGACATGCATGAGCGCATGCAAGACCGCTGGGAGCGCCGCATGCACCGCCGCTTTGGCCCCGGCTGGGCCAAGCTGAGCGAAGAGGAGCGTGAGCGTTTTCGCGCGGGGATGCGACAGTGGAACTTTAACGATGGTGGTGGCGGCATTTCGTCCGCGTCGACACCGGCAGGAGACGGGGCATCCCCAAAATCGTCCTCTCAACCGTTCCCACCCGGCGAGCAACGTTGACGCTTGCTGACTTCAACCCTCCATCGCCCTTCCGAACACAACCCGGAGCGCACCATGAGAATCTTCCCCATCGCACTCATCCTCATTGGCTCGCTCGGTGTCGCCAAGCACCTGGGCCTCATCCCCATCGGCATGTTCCACCTGATCGGCCCCCTGGTATTGATCGCGCTCGGCGTGGCTCTTCTCTTCCGCCAGCCGCGCCGTTGCAGGAGCCGTAGTGGCCGTGGCAGCACAAGCGCACCGCAGCCACCGTCGGCCGGCCTGGTTTGACGCGTCGCCCGGCAGGCGCGCCGAGGGAATGCCCGGTTTGCGGCGAGCCGACTGCCGTCGACGAAGTGGAGTTCCCGACCAATTGCGGTAATACGTCGTTCGATCGAAGACTCCCAAAGCGGACCGAGGGACATCGCCAAGCTGCCTGACGGGCGCCGCCGGGGTGAAGCGGTCTTAGGGAGTCTCCGGGCCGGCGCCTCTGCGGCGTCTCGGCCAGGCGAGGGGAGCTTGCCCAGCATCGCTAGGGCGCACAATCTCCCGTACTCATTCGCCGTCGAGGTGACGAGTGATCACGCGCCGCGCTATTTCGTTGAGCGGTGGAATAGGTCTGCTGGTGGCACGTCCTGACGTGAGCCGTGCGCAACCGGCCCCAACGATGCGCCAGGTAGGCTTGATCCTTTACGCGACAGAATCCGCCACGGTTTCATAGCCGCCGACAGTCCTAGGGCTGCGAGTGGCCATGAGCAATCAGTCACTCGCTGAAGATGAATTCGCTTCAAAACCAGCTGTCGACGTTCGACTTTGGTGTGCCGATGCCGCCGGCTGCCAAGATCGGTTGGTAAGGTGGAGCGGAGGGCGGCTCCGCACGTGTACCGGCATTGACGGCCTTGGGCGATCGCCCCTGCATGGGTCGCATGTCGCTATCCTCTTGCGCATCGTCCATGTCCCGCCTCCCTTGCGGACACCGGGCCGTTACGTCGAACGCGAGGGAAGAGCTTGAAGACCGCGCCGAAGAGTGGAAGCGGTCCATGGCGATGAAGCAAGCGGCCATGGGCAACACCGGTCGGAGCTGACAAACGAGCATGCCAATGCGCCGCGACGGGTCGATCGGGAAACTCAGTCGACAGGCTGTGCAACGGGCCTGGCCGCCCGCTGCGCTGCTTTTGGCTGCGGCCCTGGCGGGCGCCTGGCTCCTGCAAAGCACGATCCCACGCCACATCGTGCTCGCCTCCGGTCTTCAGGACGGGCTGTACCACCAGTACGCTCAGCGCTACAAAGAGATCCTTGCGCGAGACGGCGTAACCGTCGAAGAGCGTATGACGGGCGGCGCAGAGGACAACGAGCAGTTCCTGCACGACCCGAAGTCCGGAGTCGATGTGGCCTTCATCCATGGCGGGATCGTCCGACCGGGGGAGCGCGGCAACCTGACCATGCTCATGACGCTCTACTACGAGCCGCTCTGGATCTTCTACCGCGATCCGGGGACCTTGACGCAGGTGGACGAACTGCGCGGCAAGCAGGTCGCCATCGGCTCGCCGGGAAGCGGGAGCCGAGCCTTCGTCGAGCCGCTGCTTGCCGCCAACGACATCACCTACGCCAACACCAGGCTGAGCCCACTGGTCAATCTCGAGGCGCTTCATGCCCTTCAGAAGGGAGAGCTCGACGCGGCGCTCTTCATCGGCCAGGTGCAGTTCCCGGCCGTCTGGGAAGCGTTGCACGATCCGTCCCTCAAGCTGATGAGCCTGGAGCGAGCGGACGCCTACCCGCGCAGGTTTACCTACATCACGAAACTGACCCTGCCGGCGGGTACCGTCGACTTTGCCCGTCGTATTCCGGCCCAGGAGGTCAAGCTCATCGGCACGAAGGCCATGCTCGTGGCACGCGACGACCTGTCGCCGGCAATCACCACCCTGTTGCTGGAAGCCGCTCGCGAATTGCATTCTCCGCAGGGATATTTCGCAGGCGACGGCGAGTTCCCCAATACCGCACCCGTCGATCTGCCCGTCTCCGCCGACGCCAGCCGCCACCTTCGCTTCGGCCCCAGCTTCCTGCACCGCTACCTCCCCTTCTTCGTTGCGACCTATCTCGAGCGTCTGATCGTCCTGCTCGTTCCCCTGCTGGTAATCCTGGTTCCGCTGACCAATCTTCTGCCGCAACTTTTTCGCTGGCGCGTGCGCTCGCGCATCTATCGCCTGTACGGAGAGCTGAAGCTTCTCGAGCGTGAGATCGGCTCGCGCACCGGCACCGTGCTCATCGAGCAATGGCTCGCCGACCTCGATCGCATCGAACAGGCTGCGGTGCGCACGGGCACGCCAACCAGCTATGCCAGCGAGGCGTACACGCTGCGCGAACACATCGCCCTGGTGCGCCGGAGCGTGCTTCAGAAGGCGGCCGACAAGGAGCTTCTCGACAGAGGCGAGGTCGCGTGATGGCTGGTGTTCGAGCCTAGTCTCGTTAGACCGGTCGTCAGCCTCACGAGCTCATCGGGAGTTCTCGTTCGCATCCTAGAACCTGACGCTGACCGAACGCCGACGAAGGGCTGATTCCGAGGTCCTACGGACGTGCGCCGCGGGCAGTCCGCAATGACAGGTTTCAACGGTAGCCGTCGTTCGTCCGTCGAAGCCGACCGGCTGCAGATAGTCCTTCGCCGTCAATGAGTGGTTGGCGGCTCGGCAGCAATTCCGGTCTCTTGAGGGGCCGCGATCTGCACTCACAGTCTTGGCCGTATTGCAGTCATCCAGATGTCGGAGGCACGTCGACTTGACAGACCGGAACGAAACGTACTCCGGCCGTTACGCGCTGCCCCGTCAGCGATTCCAATAGCTGTGGGCGCGCGACGACGAACAGCCAGTTCACCTCGCACTCTGGACTGTATCCATGGGCGCGATGGTTTCAAGTGCTGCGCGACAGCCCAATCGCGATCTTCAGCCCATAGATGAGGATCGGCGCGACGAGCGATGCGACAACCTCCTTGACGATCTTCGGATTGAACGGCCACGTCGACGCCGCGAGGATCTGCTGCTCGTAAGCGCCCAGCACGACGATCGGCTCGTAGAGCCCGGCGGGCTCGCCCGCTGCGCCTTCGGCGAGCTTCAGCTTCAAGTCGCTCCGGGCCGTGTTCCAGTGCTGGCGGACGACGGCAAGCTCGCGCTGCTGCGCTGCCACCAAGGCATCGTGGATGCCCCAGACAGACGTGAAGAACAGCGTCAGTGAAACAACGACCATGGTCGAATAGATCACGAACGATGGCGCCGTGGCCAGGCTCTCGTACGACTGGAAGAGCAGGCTCAGGCAGGTGCCGCCGACGAAGGTCAGCGACACGATCTGGCCCCAGCGCGCCAGCGGCGTGAACGAGCGGCGGTCGAACAGGTCCAGCTGCAGACCGGAGCGAACGAGGCGCGTGAGCCGCCGCGTGCGCACCAGACAGTCGTAGATCGCTAGCGCCATCAGGCTGAACATGACCAGGTTCGAGACGAGGACGTAGAGCAACAGCCAGCGATCGCGGAATTGCCACGGATTGGTGGCCCAGACGGCGAAGGCGGCACCGAGCAGCAGCGCGGTCCATTCGCCACGCCGATCGACTGCGTGGGCCTGTTCGACGAACTCGGGTCGGTCGGCCAGGGGTCGAAGCGCATCGACCGCCGACCTCCAGCGTCGGTGGAGCGGCGGATAGATCCCGAAGATGTAGAGGATGACCGCCGGCGCCAGGCTCATCTGCCACAGGCCCCACCGGCCGCCGACGGCGACCCCGCCATGGGCGAAGACGGCAACGGCCAGCAGCAGTACGAGTAGGCCGGCGAGTGCGACCGCGAACGCGCGCCGAGGCAGACCGACGTCGCCGACCAGCTGTCCGGCGAGCGACTGCGGTGTCGTGTTCATCTGAGTGGGGCCGATCGAAGCATGGCCGCGATCATCGCTCGAAGTCTGCGACCGCCGCCGGGCAGCTCGCCAGCAACGTTCGGCGCATCATCATCGAGACTCCCGACAGCGGCCCGCTTCGTGACCATGTTAGTTCACGGCAATGCGCACGGAAGCCGCGCGCCACGGAGGCAATGACATCCGGCTGTCGAGCGAGCTCATCGCAAGCCGCACTGCCCGGATCCGAGTCGACGGCGTGGGTACCGCCAGGGGTGGAAGATCGCGTCTCGGAAAGTCCACAGGAGCACGCATGCCCGTCAAAGCCATTCCCGACGGATACCCCACCGTCACGCCTTACCTGATGGTTCAGGATGCGGCGAAATTCATTGCCTTCATGTCGACCGTCTTCGCCGCCAAGACCACCGAGCAGTTGATGCGGCCTGACGGCAAGATCGGCCACACCGAGCTTCGCGTCGGCGACTCGATGATCATGCTGAGCGAAGCGGCGGAGTCGCATCCCGCGACGCCGGTCATGCTGCACGTGTACGTCGAGGACGTCGACGCGGCCTTCGAGCGCGCGGTCCGGGCCGGCGGTACCGTGGTGTCGAAGCCGACGAACCAGTTCTATGGCGACCGATCGGGCGGCGTCAAGGAACCGAGCGGCAACACGATCTGGATCGCGACCCACGTCGAGGACGTCGCCCCGGACGAGCTGAAGAGGCGGGCAGCGGAGGCGATGAAGGGCGGCGGCTGACGGCGCGCCGAACCCCCCCCCAGCGATTCCGCTCGCAGGACCCTCAGGGCACTCGCTGGATCAGGCCACGCGGGGCTTGCGCCGGCGGGCCACGAAGCCGAGGGTGCCGAGGCCGGCGAGCATCAGCGCGTAGGTCTCCGGCTCTGGGACGGCGTTGACGCTGCTCAGCGCGTAGTCGGACTGGTTGTTGCACTCCGACTGGCAAAGAGCGCTGTTCAGTGCAGTGAATGACAGCCCGGTGATGGCGGTATTTCCGAACGGATTTTCCGACACGCGCCAGGAACCACCGCCCGTGTCGATGGGAAGCGAAAGATTGGTGACGCTGCCGATTCCGCTCCACGTTGCACCCGGGATGGCGCCGTCGTTGCCGACAGTGAGCGTGTAGATGCCCGAGACCGCGGCGCCGTTGTAGGCGGTGACTTGCGCGATTTCACGCCAGTCTCCGAACTCCGGGCCGTTGTAGAGGAACGCGACGCTGAAATCGGAGACGACTTGCGCCGCGAAGGACATCGTGACCGTCTCGCCGATGTCGATTTCGTCGCCGGTACGGCCCCCTGTCACACCCAGGCCGCTGAAGCCATTGAGGTTCTTGACAATGAAGTCGCCTGGAGCGCTGGTGAACGTCACGCCATTCAGCGTGACGTTCTGCGTTCCGGCGATGGCACCGTACATCGACGGATCCAGCAGCGGACCGGCCTGTGCCACACCCACGAATGCCATTGCGGCGGCTAACGCGACTGGCGCGAGTCGATTGAAGCGAATCATGATGACCTCCCGGCGGATGCTCGGCATCCTTGTAATCGGTCGCACGACGGAGTCGCGCGATCCCAGCCGGGATTCTGGGAGGTCGATCGTTGTCTGGCATCCCCGAAGCCGGGGGTTCGAAGAACCGCCTGTCCGTCGAATCTCGTCGATCCAGGTCGCGTCGCCTCAGCGATGCGGCCGAGGCCGAGGCCGAAGACATCCTGCAGGACGTCCTGCTCGAGTTCTACGCCGCCACGGATGCCATCGAGCAAGCCGGCGCGTGGCTGTTTCGAGTGGCGAAGAACCGCATCGTCGACCGCAGGCGCATGAAGAAGAGCCGCGGCCGGTCACCAATGACGAAGACGGTCGCAGCTGGCCCGAAGAGAACCTGCCCGACCCCGCCGCCGGCTCCGATGCCGCCTATGCCCGCTCGGTGCTGCTCGGCTCCATACAAGCCGCGAACGACGGCGCCGGCTCTCGGCGGACGGTCTAGTCGTCGAATAACCCCGGGGCACGATGGTCTGGTAGTTCACAGCCTGTCGACTCGCGTCGCTGAGTGACCTAACTCGCTCGGACGATCAGCCGACGAACGACTTTGCCAGAGGATCCGCTCCGCTCCTCGCGATCCATCAAGAGCGTCGTATCGGCGCCGAGTGCCTCCATGACGATGCGATCGTCGAACGCGGCATAGAGACGGCCAGCGTCGTCGCGTCGCGACTCGTCCGGTGTCACGCGCCAGCTGAGCCACAACGTGCCGCCGGGCGACAGCAGGGCGACGAGATTGCGGACGGCGCTGCCGATCTCCGACCGATCGAGATGCATGATCACCGTCTCGCAAAGCACGTTCGCGTAGGCCGCACGCGGGACGCCTTCGAGTTCGGGCAGCCTCGCCACGCCGAAGAAGGCGTCGGGGCACGTGACACGTGCTTCGCGTAGCAGGCCCTCGGACGCGTCATAGCCTGAAGCGTCATAGCCATTGGCGCGCAGCCAGGCGACGTCGCGCCCCGAGCCGCAGCCGACGTCGACGGTTGCCCCCATCATGAAGTACTGGCGGAGCAGCGCGTACATGTCTTCCGGGGCCGGTTGCTCGCGCCACTCCTGCGCGAACTTGGCGCTGGCACTGTCGTAGGCCGAAAGAGTCGACTTGTCCATGCACTGCATCCTATCTTCGAGGTGCAGCAAAAACTCGCGATGATGTCTTGCGGCATCACGCGTCGACGAACGTAAGGGACTCGAGCGCATCGGCGCGATGCGCCTTCGCATCTCACTGTTCACAGCACGCGCCTCACGCCGGGTACGTGCAGCAGCAGACCAGCCAGCAGGTAACACAGGACGCAGGCCACGCTGCCGCTCAACGCGAATTTGATCAGCGTTGGCGCTGCAACGTCGCGCCAGGCCAGCGCGACGGCCACCACAACCGGTGGGTGGATGACATAGATCGCAAACGCGCGACGGGCCAATCGGGTGCCAACCGCGCCGAGTTCTCGGAAGCGCCGTTCAGAGCGCTGCAATAGCATCAGGATCACCCCCCAAGCGACAAAGGGCTCCCACAGGGCGTAAACGAGCGCGGGAACGCTCCAGCCGCCCTCGGGTCGCCCCTCGATGCCGAGCAACTCGCTACCGAGCAGCACGACGATTGGCAGTACCGGCAGTGCAATTCCCGCGACGCGGCTCCAGGTGCGCACCTGCACGTCGGGCAAGCGTTCGAGCCAGCGCGGCGATGCTGCCAGGCCGCCAGCGACGAACAGCACGACGTAGCTCGCGAAGTAGCCGAGCTGCAGACCCCAGACTTCATTGCCAACGGGCCATTGCAATCGAAGCCCAAATGCCGCGGTACCGGTGGCGAGCGCAGCCACCAGGAGCGCTGAGTTCATCGGAAACGCACGTTCGTCGTCGCGCTCAGCCCGACGTTGGCGGAAGGCTCGCCACAGCACCGCGCCGAGGGCAAAGATCAACAACGCCCACGCGAACCACATCGGGCCCTTCTCAAATTCTCCGTAACTCCACAGCCGCTGCAGCGTGTCCGAAAAAGGCTTGCCGCGTGCCGTCTGCGCCAGTGCGATCGTTGCCGGTCCGATCACGAAGCCGTAGACCAGTAGCGGGAGGCCCAGCCGCTGTAGCCGGTCGCGCAGGTAGTTCAACGATCCCTTGGCTTCCAGCGACGCCGGCGTGTAGTAGCCGGCGAGCAGGAAGAACAGCCCCATGAACCAAGCCTGGTTGAACGTGCTGAAGAAAACCAGCAGCATCGATGACAGCGAACCGTCGGTCGGCACTTCCTTGTAGTACCAGCCGCCGATCGCACCGTATGTGATCGCGGTGTGGTGAAGCACGACAAGGAGGGTCGTCCCAACGCGCAGTGCGTCGATGCCGGCATTGCGGATGCGCCGTGGGCTAGCGTCGAGCAAGGCGGCACTCATGCGCCGCATTGTGGGTTCAGTGCCGTGATGGACACGAAACGAAGAGGCGCATTACCATGCACACTCTTTGGTTTCAATTGTTCTCTCATGCCCAACATTGCATCGATCCTGAAAGCGGAAATTGCACGCGTCGCGCGCAAGGAAGTGCGGCGCGAAACCGACGCCCTGAAGAAGGCCTCGACCGCTCATCGGAGCGAGGTCGCCGCCTTGAAGCGGCGAGCGACAGAAATGGAGCGCCAGCTCCGGCAGCTTCGCAAGGGCGTCAGACCCTCTGCCGAGGCAGCCAATGACGCGTCGAATCCTGAAGGTGTCCGCTTCAGCGCGAAGGGCCTCTTGTCGAATCGGAAACGTCTTGGCCTTTCGGCAGCCGATCTCGCGCTCCTGATGGGCACCTCGACGCAGTCAATCTATAACTGGGAGAACGGCAAGGTTCATCCACAACCCAAGCATCTACCTGTTCTGGTCGCGTTGCGCAGCGTCGGCAAGCGAGAGACGCTGGCACAGCTGGAAGCGGTCAAGAACGCTGCCTAGGCCATTCCCCGTCGCCTCGCCTGCGCGCGGGGGTATCTGTTCTGTGTGCGCCGGGACGAGATTGCCACCGACAGGATTGCCTCGCTGGCGTCGCCCTGAGGCCTTCCGGCACAAGACCGAGTCGGCCGCGAACTCCGGATTGAAGTCACCCCACTCTGAATGAAGCTCACTGGCAGTGTCGAAGGCCGAGTCCGGATCGTCCGACATGCCTCTACGCAGTACGTGCCCGATGAATTCGGTGATCCAGTTGCGGCGCGAGAGCATGCCGGCATCGTAGGGCCGACCCGCAGGTCTCGCATCCCTCCGTGGTAGGAACCTCGTTGCGGAACACGCCTGCCGGGGATGTCTGGTAGAGACTTGGTCGCGAATGCCTGTTCCGCGTGCGTCCCGCCAAGCCCTCGGAACCCCTACGGCATACTGAGTCGCCGGCGATCGGCCGGAGCTCTTGGGAGGAACGATGGCAACAGCGAAGAAGGCCGGAGCAAAAAAGACGCCTGCGAAGAAGGCGCCTGTCAAAAAGACCGCCGGCAAGAAGACATCCGCCAAGAAGACCGCTCACACCAAACGCGGGCTCGCGCAGGATCGGCGCCAGGTGTCGGCCGGCCAGGCCAGCGAGGTCTACTACGAAGCCAAGAAGATGGGCGTGTCGACCGCTGCAGTGAAGAAGGCGATCACGAAGGTCGGCAACGAGCGCAAGGACATCGAGGCCGAGTTGACGAAGCCGAAAAAGAAGGCTGCCGCGAAGAAGTCGAACCGCGGACTCGCTCAGGATCGCCGTCAGGTGGCAGCCAATCAGGTGAGCGAGGTGTACTACGAAGCCAAGAAGATGGGCGTGTCGAAGGAAGCGGTCAAAGAGGCGATCAAAAAGGTTGGCAACGAGCGTGCAGACATCGAAGTCGAGTTGAAGAAGAAAAAGAAAAAGACGACCAAGAGCAAGAAGAAGTAGAAGCCGCTACGAGGGTCCCAGTTGCTGCGCGGCCTGTGAACGGATCGCCGTCCAAGAGGCTTGCCGTGTGCGAGACCGGACGGCGCGCCCTCAGGGACGCCAAGGCTCACGCCGCGCATCGTCAAACGCGTTGAAATTTGCTCTCGCCTTCATTCTTCTCGTCGACGGCGCGAGCGCGGGCCCCGTAGGCCGCCGGGCCGGCCAGCAAGAGAAACAGAAGCGACTGTCTCGCAAGCGAGGTTCGGACCGTGGAATTCTCCTAGTTCGAGAGGACCGGGGACTGTCAGGCCGATCACTACTCGCTCAGGGACAGAGCCGGCCTCTTGCCGATCCCCGCCGCCGCACGTAGCTTGTCCGCGTCCATCACCTTGCCGTCCATCATCACGATGCGGACGTGTCGCAGATCGCCAATCGTCTGGGAGGGGTCGCCCTCGACCAGCGCTAAGTCCGCGTCCTTGCCGACGGCGATGCTGCCGCTATGGCTGTCGGCACCAACCAACTGCGCGGGAACGATCGTCGCGGCGGCGAGGGCTTCCGCCGGAGCAAACCCGGACTCGACGTAGAGCTCGAGTTCGCGCACCAGTTCCAGTCCCGATCCGTCGGTGCCGGCAACGATGGGAACGCCGGCCTGGTGCAGTCGGCCGACAAGTTCTTCGAGCTTGCGGAAGCTCGCCCGAAAATCAGCGCGGGTGATACCACCTTCGGGTTGAAATCCGCCCTGCCGGAAGCCGCGTTCGACAGCAGGCGGCAGCGTGCCGACGAACGGTGCGTAGGAGGGAGACAAGTCACCGTTCTCAGGGACCAACAGGCTTTCGACGACGACCAGAGTGGGATCGACGACGATCCTGCGCTGCGCCATCGTCGCAATCAGTGACTTCATCGGCTCGGCACCGAGATCCATATCTTTGGCATACCGGCCGATGCCTTGGAAGCGCTGGATGCCGTTGGAACGCGCGACCACATCGTCCGGCATCGCCTGCATGGCGACGAAGTAGATGTGCGTGATCTCGTCGTAGCCTGAGTCGATAGCCTCCTTCGGTCGCATGCCGGCGGGTAAATGGCCATGAACGTGCAAGTCGAGCCGATGGGCTTCGGCGGCGGCAGGCGCCACCCACGAGGGATCGAACGTGCCGTAGAACTTGACGCCGGTCTGTCCGTCCGCCTTCGCCTGCCTCACGGCCGCCAATGCCTCATCCTGCGAGTTGACCACGACGCCGAGCTGCGCCGAATTCGGACCCTTGCCGTCGATCAGGGTCGAGGCATAGACATGCGGGAAACAGCAGCTTGCCGGCCGCGCGCCGCTCGCGCCGCGCCACGGTGAGCGCCAAGATGTTCCCTGGATCGCGCAGCGATGTGACGCCTAGAGACAGTTCCGAGGGACCGGTGTAGTCGTTGTAGACGTGCTTATGGCAGTCCCATAGTCCGGGGACTAGCGTCTTGCCCGTACCCGGGAAGATCTTGGCGTCCGCAGGGACCTTGACCTCGGCGACTGGCCCGACCGCAACGATCTTGCCGCGGTCCACGACCACCGTCTGATGCTCAGCGAAGCGTGAGCCATCGACAAAGGCGCGAACATCGACGAAGGCGACGGGTGTGGCGGGCACTGTCGCGAGCGTTCTCGCGAGGATCGGCGAACGTTCGGCGAGTGCCTCGTCCTGTGCCCTCTGTAGTGCGGGCTGTGCATCCTCGTAGCCGGCCGGGATTGTCGTCAGTCCGCCGACCCACGCGAAGACCTTGCCTTGGGCGTCTGTCCACACCGGAAACGGCGTGCCATCGACGCCGACGACTGCCCATGCGGTCACGTCCTGGCGTGCGGCGCCCTGGCCGACGGTCAGCGTCGTCAGCTTCTCGAGGTGCGCCTTGCCTCCAGGCAGCAGGGTAACGTCATGCTCCGGATGCGCGACCAGCCACTCGATTGGCAAATTGCCTGCTTTGGGGCTCCACCCGGCCACCAGGTAGTAGGCGGGCGAGACATAAGGCGCGCTGCCACCATCGAAGGGTGACTTCCAGGTTGCGGTGCCGTCGGCAATGCTGAAGGTCTCGCCGACGTCACCATTCGGACTGGTACCGCGCAGTCGGTAGTTTGAGATCGCGCCGTCTGCACCGACCTTCGTCGCCTCGTCCTCCTCCCAGATCTGCCCCCGAAGATTCAAACTCATGCGCGCCATCAGCATGCCGTCCGGCGTTGTCCATGTCCAGACAGCGCCATGCTTCCCGGCACTCGACATGATGGTGAATTGCCGCGCATCCGCTGGCGGCGCCGCCAGTTCCGCAACTTGCTACCTGCGCGGCGGCCGCCACGGGGAAAAGAAGAATCGCGATAGCACCGTAGTGAAGAGATCGCATTTCACCCCCTGCCGGACCGACGCTTCACTATGACTCGCCTTCCCGGTTCTGTCCAAATGAATCGCGGACCAGCAAAGGCAGTTGGCGCCTCGGCCCGTGCATCGCCTCAGGACCAATCACCTGGGCGAAGACGATGGCAATTTGCGACTTGGAAGCCACATCGCCTGCGACACGCGACTGACCCGAGCTGCTCCGAACCTGCCGCCCGGCTTGTGCCCGCTGCCCTTGAAGCGCGCCACCCGGTTCCCCTTGCCTGGGAAGGGCTCCATCAGCGTGACCTCGTCGGGCCGGAAGCCGGCAGCCAACAGACGCTCACGCCCCGCCGCGACCTTGCTGGTACCACCGCCGGAATAGAACGAGTTGATTTCGACGATCTGTTGATAGACCGCACGAAAGTCCTGATCGTTCGAGGCACTTGGTTGCGCGCCCGCGCCACCGGCAAACATCCCCAGGGTACACAAATATGCAACGTTCAGCGTTGATCGGGGTCGCTCTCGTTTCTTGCCTCGTTTGGTCAGGATGAATCGATCAAGACTTCTGCTCAGGTCGCACTATAGGTCGCTGGACATTCAGAGCGAACATACGTAACCCCGAGTGATACGCATCGGTGTCGCACAAGGCGTTCGATCTCGATGGAACACCGCCAGTCATTGAGGACTCTTTGGTCGTGCTTACGACTTTGATAGTGCGCTTACGACTTCATTGGTCAGAGCGGCTCTGTTGGCTCCGAGATCGGGCACCGCCGGAAGATCACCCTCGCAAACGATCCATCAGTCTTGAATGTGACCCTGTCGGTGTTCGGCATGTCCACCTATCCCTTTTGCGGTCACTTGCCGCGGAGATGCCTCGGCGCCTCGAGCCGTCGTGCCAGCGCCGACAGTGTCAGGGTGATGACGAGGTAGATCGCCGAGATGAACAGGTACGGCTCCCAGTAGCGCGAGTACGCGCCGGCGACGGTGCGCGCCGCCAGCGCCAGTTCGGCGAGGCCGATCGCCGACACCAGTGACGAGTCCTTGACCAGCGTCACCGCCTCGTTGACGAGCGCCGGCACCATCCGGCGCAGCGCCTGCGGCAGGACGATGTAGCGCATCGACTGCGCATGCGTCAGGCCGACGCTGTAGGCGGCATCGGTCTGGCCGCCGTGGATGCTCTGGATCCCCGCGCGCAGGATCTCCGAGACGTAGGCGCCGGCGTTGAGCGTGAGCGCGAGCGCGCCCGAGAAGAAGGCGCCGTGGTTCTGCCTAAACTCGCGCGCCGCCTCGCCGCTGAGAAGCAGGCCGCCGTCGGGCTGCACCAGCGCCGGCATCAGCGCGAAGTGGACCAGCAGGATCTGGACGAACAGCGGCGTGCCGCGGAAGAAGCCCACGTAGGCGCGCGTCAGGCCGCGAAGAAGCTGCCACGCCGCCGCAGCGAGCGACGAGCGCGGCGGCGGGCTGTCGACGGTGCTGCTGATGAGGCCGAGGACGGTGCCGAGAGCCAGCCCGCCAGTGATCGAGACGACGGTGAGCTGCAGCGTCATCAGCAGGCCCCGCGCGAAGAGCGGCCCGTACCCGACCAGAATGCCCCAACGCAGATCGGGCAGGAAGCTCACTTGTCGCCGGCGGCTACTTCGATGCCGCGCCTGCAGGCGCCACCGCCGTCGCATCGGGGGTCGCCGCGAGGCCAAGGTACTTCGCGTGGATGCGGTCGTAGGTGCCATCGGCGCGAATCGCCGCCAATCCCTGATTCACTTTCGCGAGCAGCTCCGCGTCTCCCTTGCGCACCGCGATGCCGTACTGCTCGGGAACGAAGGCCGGGTCGTTAACGGTCTTGAACCTTTTCGCGTCGTTGTTGGCGACGTAGTTGATGACGACGCCGTTGTCGGCGACGACGGCGTCAATGCCGCCGGCCTCGAGCTCCTTCAGCGCCAGCGGCGTTGACTCGAAGCGCTTGATGTTCGCGCTGTTCTTGCCCTGCAGCTTCGTGACCGCCTCGTCCCCGGTCGTGCCGGTCTGCACGCCGACGCGCAAGTCTTTCAGGTCGTCGAAACGCGCCACTTTCGAGTCGACCCTGACGGCGATCAACTGGTGGGCGTCGAAGTAGGGCGCGCTGAAGTCCATCGACTGCCTGCGATCATCGTTGATGGTGATCGACGAGACGAGCAGGTCCCGGTCGCCCTGTTTCAGCGCATTGAAGATGCCTTCCCACGGCGTATTGACGAACTTGACCTCGAGACCGGCCTTGGCGGCGACGGCGCGAACGACGTCGATGTCGAAGCCGACGATCTCGCCTTTCTCGTTCTGGGACTCGAACGGCGCGTAGGCGGCGTCGGTGCCAACGCTGTAGACCCGCGTCGCCGCGGCGGATGCGCCGGCCGTCGGCGCCGGAATGTCGCGCTTGCCGCACGCGGCGAGCGCGCCAACGCAGAGGATGAGCGCGCCAGTGCGACAAAGGGGCAGGCGTGCAAGGAAGGTCATGTCATCCCACGGACGGTGATGGCGCGGTCGCCGGGCCCGGGAATAATACCGGCGCCGTTCGACGCGCGCCGCCGGCTTCTTGCGCGATGACGCGGCGAACGACCCAGCGTGCCCCCGAGCACGTGCGCCGCATCAGCGACGGTCGTCGCGAGCTCGGGCCAGAGGGGCGCCTTCAGCGCGACCCGCTGTGGATCTCGTCGACCTACGCATCGGATCATGGCGGCGGAACTCACTCGTTCAGCCTGATCCTGTTCGGCGGCAATCATGACTTCCTCCTACGCTCGGCTGACGTGAGAGCGGACGTTCGCCGCCAGCTGCTTCCGGCCGGCTACGGGTCTAATTGACTGAGGCAGCTGGTTCTTTACCGATCAGCGCCCCGACAGGATTGGCGTGAGGAGATCGACATTGCCGTCGATGCGTTCCAGCGCCGGGTAGCGTAGGCCGCCGCGCCAATCAATGCGAGCGATTCGGTAATCGCTGCCGTCCTTTAACAGCAGCTCGACAGATGGGCCGCCGGGTTTGGCTGCGGCAGTGACGGCGTCACGCAGCACGTCGGCGTCGTAGGCGCGCAGGTTGACGGCGAGCAACGTCAGGTCCTTCGTCATTCCGGCGCGAAACGACGGGCCGTCCCAGACCACCTCGCGCAGCTTGCCTTCCTTGCCAACGCGCAGCCCGAGCGAGTGCATGAAGTCGGCCGACTCCCAGTAGGCGTCAACGTTCTTCGCGTAGTCGCTCTGCTTATCAGTGAACGTCAGGCGCCAGCCGGCGCGGGCCAGACCTTCGAATGCGGCCTCGCCTCCGAGTGCGTCAAGACGCGCACGAAGAAAGGTGGCCCAGTCCAAGGGCTGTACTTCGTTCAGTGTCGCGACCACGTCTGCGAAGTCGTACAGCAGCGGGGCGACGCGGCCGGGTTCCATACCGAAGAAGGCGCGCGCGAAATCATCGAGCGAACGCACGCCGCCCGAAGCCTCGCGAATGCGGGCATCAACGTCAAGCCAGATCAGAGCACCCTCGTCGTAGTAGTCCTCGAAGCGTTGCCAGCTGGACCACTCGATTGGCAGCTTGCGCCCACTCATGATCTCGTCGTCGGTGGTGTCCTGCAGACTGCGCCACTGACGGCCGGGACTTGCCTGTAGCCAGGCCACTGTGCGCGCGAGCCGCTCGCGAACCTCGGCTGCACTCATCATGCCGGAGCGCGCGGCTAGCACCTCTCCCCAGTACTGCGTCTGTCCCTCGTAGACCCACAGCAGAGAGTTGCGCACCGGCGTGTTGAAGTCGGGCGCCCACAGGTCGCGGGGACGACGGAACTTACCATTCCACGAATGCGCAAACTCGTGCGGCACGAAATATCGATCCGACACGCTCTTTGTCCATTCCTTGAAGTAGTTGGCCTTGACGCCGTTCTCGCTAGACTGGTGATGCTCCAGCCCCATGTCGATGTCGTCACCGAGCGCCAGCAGGACGTCATAGTGGGCGAAATGCCGCGCGCCGAACAAGCGGTCCGCTTGGCGGACTAGGTTACGATGCGCGTCCATGGCGGCTTCGGTGTATTCGAGCGAACCCCCTTCCTCCGCGAACAGGTCGAGAAATAGGGGCGTCGCACTGCCCGGGTCGAGTTCGACGCGCTTTGTATAGCGGGAGGCGAATACCGGCGAGTCGACAAGCGTTTCGAGCGAGACGCGCTCGAAGCGCAGTTCGCCGCCTGACGCTGCCGCCCGAAGCGGCCGCAGAGCGCTGCCATATTCCCAACCGTCTGGCAGCCGCAGCGTGGCGTCGACGTCAATGCGCGATACATCGTAGCCAGCCGGGTACAGCAAAGTGCCCTGCCATTCGAGACCAATGAATCTGTGGGAAAGTATGGCGTCGCTGCCGGTCGACGCGAGCGGCAGCACCTGCTGGAACGCAATGTCGAGTGTCTCGACGCCTGCCGGCACGTCGACGACGAAAGCGTCGAAGTGATCGGCATCGCGCTGCCACGGCAGCACCTTGCCGGCCGCTTGATCTGCAGGCCAGTCAGCCGCTTGACCTCGTTGGTCGGCGCATGGTTGCCGGGGATCCACAGGGGGTACAACAACACGATCCGGCCGGGACGTACCGGCAACGTTTCGCGCACCTGCAATCGCTTGTGGTCGACATCGGTCGCGTCTACCCGCAAACTGATTGAGCCCAGGTAGGGGATATCGCGCGCTGGCGGCAGCCCTCTGCGCAGTGGTCGCGCGCTCGCCAGAGCGATGAGTTGAGCCACAAGCAACGAGACTGTGGCGCTGAATCGCATCGTGGACTCCCGTTTTTCCGATGCATTGTGCGGTTGGGAGACAACGGCGTCTATCCACATATCCACAAGCCAATTGATTAGTGATCGCCGCTGCTCCGGTTAGGAACCTCGTTCCCCGCACGGCCGATAGCTCTCAAGATAGGCGACCCTCCCATGTTTATGTTCGCCGTGAACCAGCCCTAGCGGTGTTGGATTGCCCACAAGCGGACTTTCCGCGACCGGCCGCTCATGGCCGAGGCTGTGTGAAAACGCTCTTCGCGTCGCGTGCGACGAAATGTCGAGCCTCCAGATCGCGTTAGGAGCGATTTTTTTGACCATGCCAGGGGTCAAGCGACCCCCAGAATTCCTCAGTGGCAGAGTTTTCACACAGCCTCGGCCGGGTCCGGATGTACGCGAGCGGCAGCTGTTCGGCCTGTCAATGCGAACGACAGGTCTCAGGCAAGGGAATCGGAAGCTTGAGGGCTTGCTGTCGACCCGTTGCCGTCCTTCAAGTCGCTAGTTTCATCGACACAAAGAAGTCGTTCGGGTCGGTGGCTGGTGCTAGGCCAAACGCAGATTGGCCAGCAGCCCGCGCGCATCGCCCGCAGTGTCTAGTGTCCATAGAGCGCGTAGCGACGATTCGGTCCGCTCGCTCGGCCATCGCTTGCCCACATTGCTACGGAATTTGCGCTCGATATCTGCGCGACTCATCGCTTGTCCCGCGAAGCCGGGCATGGCGGAGACCTCCCGATTGGTTCGGCTCCCGCCAACAAGGTCCGCGCTGATCCGAATGGGCGGCGCCGCGCCGCGCGGAGTAACCATCGCCGGATCTTGCACGACGGTGATCTTGCGCATGAAGGCAAGGATCTGCGGATCGCGGAGCTTTTCCGGCGCGTAGCTGGCGTTGTCGATGTCGCCGTCGAACATGGCCCGAGCCACGACGTATGGCAGGCTGTGATCGGCGGTGTCCCGATTCTGCGGAGTCCACTTCTCCGGATCCCGACCTGCCGACACATAACCTTGTACCGTGGTCACGATTTCAAGGCGCGAGATGCGACTCAGGTCACCAACTTCCCGCGCGATGGCCAGACTTGCCACCACCGCGGTCTGCGCGTACACAACGACCGGGTAGGCCTTCATCCCGCATTCATGGACCTTGAAGGTGGATCCCATGCGGCCGCCGAACCTGCCGACATCGATCTCCGCAGGACCCGAGACCAACTGGAAGAAGCCCCTGCGCCCTTCGAAGATCGGCGCTGGCCCGGTGAGCCCAGCACGGGCGAGCATGGCGGCGAACACCCCGTTTCGAGCCGCGTCGGCGTCTGCCAAACCCTTCCAGTCCGACAACGTCTGCGCACGTGTTTGTCCCAGCGGAATGTGGTCGTTGAGCGAGAGATTCACAGCCTGCGTGAGTTGTGGCACAGGAAGCTTCATCAACACGCCAGCCGCGAGCGCCGCGGCGGGCAGACTGAAGACCGTGGCGTCGTCCCAGCCCCTTGCGCCGAGATCGAAGGCATCAGCCAATCGGCAATTGATCTCGTAAGCGAGGGCGATCGCCGCGATGAGTTCAGCTGCGCTGGATCCCTCGGCTTCCGCAACCGCCAGACATGCTGCGATGTTGTCGCTCGGATGACAGGTGGCACGTCCGACGTAGACATCGTTTAGGTCGTAGTAGCGGAAGGCGGCCCCGTTGGCGAAAGATGCCAAGTCGGGTGTGGCTCGGCTACCCGAGCCAATGACAGATGACGTCTGACCACCCGCCGCCACTGCGAGCTCGCGACAGATGCGCACAGGATCTTCATCGAGCGATGCGATGCCGCATCCGACCGTATCCACCAGATGGGACTTGACTCGCTCGACCGTTGCCGCGCCGAGCTCGTCGTACCGCAAGCTGGTGGCATACGTGGCCAGCTGCTCAGCGACGCTAGTGGCCTCAGGGTTCGGGGATCTCGACGTCGAGTGGTCCTGGGCAGCTGCCCTTCGCGCAAGTACGGGCATCACGCTCGCACCCAACGCGGTTCTCAAGAACTGTCGGCGCGGCATCATGTTGATCCCCCTTTCACCTGAGGCGCGATGTGCGCAGCGCGCCAAGCGCGCGCCATTGCAGTCATCGGAGCGGAATGCTACTGTGACCGGCGCACTCGTGCGCAGTTTCGACGTCTCGGCGACTTGGCGTCTAACAGGGCGCCGCGAGTCGAGAAGCGCACACTGGCGACCGGCGCCTTCTGGCCAGGTCCGGATGTACGCGAGCGTCAGCTGTTCGCCGTGTCAATGCGAGCGGCAGGTTTCAGGCAAGGCGATCGGAAGCTTAAGAACCCGTAGTCGACCCTTCAGCGACATTCGTAGCATCAAATTGGTCGCCCCAAAGGGGTCGCTCGCGAAGGCGTGGGCCGATTGCCAGTCTGGAAACGGATACGCCGGACGCTTCTCAGATGTTGCACAAGTCCGCCCAGGGTGAAGCAGCGGAGCGGAAGGCGGCGAATGCCCGTCCGATGGTAAGGTTTCGCCTTCCTCGGACTGCCTCGTCCACGTTTCAACGATCAGAGCAAACCTACGACAGTCATTGAATGGTCTCGTCGGCGCGTAGCAACAGCGTTTGCGGAATTGTCAGCTCGAGCGCCTTGGCGGTTTTCATGTTGACGACCAGCTCGAACTTCGTCGGTTGCTCCATCGGCATGGTCGCCGGATTGGATCCTCTAGCAATACGATCGACGAATGTTGCAGATCGACGATAGAGATCAGCTAGATTGGCACCATACGACATGAGGCCACCATGGTCCGCAAAGACGCGCAACGGATACATAGCCGCTAGGCGATGGGTGGCCGCAGCCTGGACGACTTGCGACGCGTACTCAAACAGAAGACCGCCGCTTACAACGAGCAACGATCCGGCTCCCGATGCCTTGGCCGATGCGCATGCAGGCGCGATCGCCGAGCGATCCGACGTCTTGTAGGCCAGCAGCTGCCAGCCCCGCGCTGCGGCAACCGAACGAGCGGCATTCCAGGAGCCGCTACTTGTTTCTTCCCAGAGGACCGCGATAGGCGCAGGACCCGGCACCACTTCCTTCAAGAACTCCAGCCGCTTCCCAACCAGGTCGACTTGTTGGAGCGTAAGCCCGGTGATATTGCCGCCAGGCACCGCGAGCGACGCGACGAGCTTCTCTTCGACAGGGTCTTTTGCGCCACCCACCATGACGATGGGAATCGTGCCCGTTGCCCGTCGCGCTGCGTCGATCGTAGGACCCCCCGCCACGATCACGTCGACGTTTGCTGCCACAAGCTCTCGCGCGAGATCGGTGTAACGGTCCGGGCGACCGTCGCCACTGCGAATCTCGAACACAACGTCACTGCCATAGCGGTAACCAAGATCGCGAAGACCCTGAAGGAGGGCCCGTACTGACAGATTGTCAGGATCGTGCCCGCCGAAATCTGGACTCACGCTCCCCGCAGAGAGAAATCCAACCTTTAGGGGCCTTGCCCTTATTTGCGCGCTCGTCCGAACGAGCCAGATTCCGGCAACGCTCGTCGCCGCCACTCTCAGGAACGAGCGCCGATCCATGCGGTCTCCGTGGCGTTGTCGAGCCGACGCGCGCTGCACGCCACACCCATCGGAGCCCTATGAAACTTCGTCACGTCATTCCCTACCTCGGCCTACGAATACGTCTTTTCTTTGCCTTTGCGATTGCGCATCGTAGCTCCGCCGCTTTTGTGGACTCATCGGACTGCTGGCCTGACTCGAGTCCGAGTGACCCGTCGTCCGGCAGGACAGATGTCTTCCCTCCCATTCACCGGCCTCGGGTACACAACGGGGCGATCAGTCACGCTGCACTGTAGCTGCCTGTCGTGAGCGCCCGATCATGGCCGCTCTGAGCCGCTCGCGACTGGCTAAACCAGAACGGCGAGAGAGGCCAGAGAGGTGCTTGCGACAAGCGGTAGCGCCGCGTGGACAGCACTTTGGTACTCTTGGCCCGGAGTATCCGATGAAGCAGAACACGCTCGCGAGGTCATCGATGTTCTACGCCGGCCTGTGGCTGGCGTACTCGGTGCTGGAAATAGTTTTCGGCGTCGGATCCACGCATGCGCTCATGCTGGTCTTGATCGGCGTACTCGCCTGGTTCGTCTCGTACTTCGTCTGGGCCTTGCCGGCGCCCGAGGAGCCTCGCTGGAAGACGTACCTGCGCGTCGTGGCGGTGATCTGTGTGACGCTCGGCCTTGGGGTGCTTTCAATGCGCGCCTCGGACATTGTCAACTGGGTCGCACTTGGCGGATTCTTTGTAGTTGTGGGCATCGTAACGGCTTGGGCAGGTCGACCGATCAGGCATACCGGATAGGCACAGGCTAGGCACAGCCACGCCTCTTGGAACCAAACTGGCCACCGGGCAAGGCGCTTGCACCGGTTCAATTGACACTCTGACCTAACGGAAGGAGTTCTCAAACGCTCGGGCGACGAATTCGTCTCGATTGCTGAGCCGTCGACAAGGTCGGGTCCCGCGCCACTCTCCGAGTCCCGTAGCGACTTGTAGGCGAAAGGTTCAACGGGTTGCCAAGCGCCGGTAGCCCGGAGTGCAGTTGAGCCAGTGCAGCGGCAACACGCCTTTCATCTGCGCCGGGTCGATAGCGATTGCCATCTGGCAGCCGGCCCTCGGCGCAACGGGAAGTAGACACCGTTATGCGCGATCCTGGGGCTGATCGACGGAATTGGAGCGGGCGCCGTACGCGGCGGCCCCTGCATCACGCATCAGTGCCCCGTGCCGCGTTGACGAGGCGCGTGCGCGGCGAGTTGCGACGCACCGGCGTCATGCGCCTCGGCACTGGCTACCAGACGTCGCACGCAATGCTGCCGCGCGACGCCGTCGCCGCGCGCATCGCAGCCAGCGACGGCGGACCGGGCCTGCGGGGAGTCAGCCAGTACCGACTCGCTCGACACGCTGTAGAAGGCGCCGACGATGGCAAGCAATAGCGTCGCCGACGTTGCGAACGCCGCGGCGCGGGCCCAGAAGCGCTTGAAAGTTTCGTAGCAGCGTTCCATGGTTATCTCCCTAGGAAGGGGTTTCGAATCCAGCGGCGACAGCGCGTCGCTGGTCGCAAAGCGGTTTGGGGCATCGGATCGGAGTACATGGCGGATCTCTCGAGGTTTCGGAGAACGGACCGCTCCCGCCGCGCGTGCGATGCACTCGCGAAAATGGGCCAGAACCGAGGGCGGCCTGCGGAAGACGAACGATGAGAGGTCGACCTGTCGGCCGCGTTCAGGACGAACGAGCGGCGGCGTATCGGCGCTAAGGCCGTCGCGAGTCGGAAAGGGAACCTACGACACGGCAGCGGCGCGAAGGGCCACGCGCCGGCCGAGTCGTCAGGAGTCTGCGGCCGACAGGAGGCGACAGTGCATGGTGCGATTGGACATTGCGGCCTCCTGTGGTTGAGTGGACGATGGGCTGGGTACGAAATGCGCGTTGCATCGCGTGAGAACGACTCTGCTCGACGAGGCGTGACGCGTCAATCCCCAGCCTCATCAATATTGATGACGCGATGCGTGCCGGCATTACGTCAGCCGCAGATACACGAATCGCCTTTTGTCGCATTGGCCAACCCTCGCGGCAGAGATGCTCGAGCGCGGCGCGCCATGGCGTCACAGTCAGATGGACTGCGCTGAAGCAGCAACCCATTGAAGACTGCTTCTGGCAACCGAGATCGGCGAGCCAAGAGGCTCTTATCGACCCTCGTTGCTGCCCGTCAACGTGCCGAAATTGTGGCCTTGAAGCGGCCGCCCGCACCGAGCCATCGGCCTGCTGGCACTGTGACGATCCCCTGAAGCGCGAAGGAGAGTAGTTGCGCTCCGCCTCGGTTGCCCCGTACGCCGGTGTCCTCAAGGGATACCATCGGGTTGAATCAAGACTTGAGACCACCTCTAGCACGCCGTCCACAGCGGCCACCTCGGACGGGTCCGGATGTACGCAACCCCACGTCTTCAGGCCGCGAGGACAGAAATGGCCGTGAGTGGTCCTGAGTTCAGACAGCGCCTAGCCGGAATTCTGGCTGCGGGTGCGGCCAGCTACTCGCGTCTAATGTCAGTAGCTGAGCGAGCCACAGTCGACTCGCTGGATGCCGCTCGCGCAGTATTTCGCAGGCATGTCGAATCCAGCCAGGGCCGAATCATCGACATGGCAGGCGACTCGGTGTTGGCACTGTTCGAGACTGCCGGGGGCTCGGTTCGGCGGCGCTAGCGATCCAGAAAGAAGTCAACACATCCGCGGAGCTTGTCCCGGAGGAGCGGCGAATGCGCTTTCGGATCGGCATCCACTTGGCGATGTCATCGAGAAGCCCGATGGCACGGTGTACGGCGATGGCGTCAACATCGCCGCCCGCCTACAGGGATTGGCCGAGCCCGGTGGGATCACCGTTTCGGACTCGATTCGAAGCGTCGTCAGGGGCAAGTTGGCAGCAGATTTCGAGATCAAGGCGAGCAGTCAGTCAAGAACATCGCCGATCCTGTGCGCGTCTGGAGGGTGCGCCCGGCCGGTGGTTGGCGCGATCCCGATGCCGGCCTGGTGCATCACTCGGACCGCGGGTCGCAGTACGCGGCCAAGAACTATCGAAAGAAACTGAAGGCGCGCGGCGTCACGGTATCGATGAGCCGCAAGGGTGATTGCTGGGACAACGCACCGATGGAATCGGTCAACGGCACCTTGAAGGTCGAATGCGTCGACGACGTGCACTTCAAGACGCGGGAA
This sequence comes from uncultured beta proteobacterium, assembly GCA_963766315.1. GTDB lineage: Bacteria > Pseudomonadota > Gammaproteobacteria > Burkholderiales > Burkholderiaceae_C > Schlegelella_A. The sequence goes on along the minus strand of CAVXZM010000013.1, from coordinate 32,437 downwards.
GAGCGCGGCAAGCGATCGTCGAATACATCGGTTACTACGATACCGAGCGGCGCCATTCCTCGCTCGGCAACATCGCGCCGGCGGAATTCGAGCGGCGCTGGCGCGCCGGGATCGAACCCAAAGAGCAAGGCCTCGCGCTTGTGAGGCACCGCGTTATCCACCGACGGCCGGTTCCCGGTTCGTCGCAAGCGACCGAACCGGCAGTCCGTGGATAACGCTCATCGTGCTTCGTGGCGTCCACTGGATGGGGTCCGGTTCAGGACCTGTTCACTTACTGACAACATCAGTCGCGATATTTGCGGCCTGAACGTCTAGAAGCTCCCGCACCCGCCGCAGCGCTTCCGCGTAGCTCAGCGTCTCGCCGACAAGCTGCGCTCGCTGGCAGGTGATCGGGTCCAGCTGCGCGCGGGAGAGCTCGAAGAGTCGAGTCTGCTGCGCGTCGACGTGCTGACTCATCCCGACGCGCAGGTACTGTGAATGCGCAGCGGCCTCCAGCAGCACCGCCGTCTCATGAAGCCCCGTTCCTGCGCACCATGCTGCAGTGACGTCAAGAAGGTAGACGCCGATTTGCTCCGAGTCGATCCGCTGCAGCAGCGCGAGCACTCTGACGAGGTGAGGCAGGCCGTCCTGTGGATTACCAGCGTCGACTGACATCGATGCGAGATTGATCCGGCCAACCGCCTCGCTCCACGCATGCTGCAGTCGCTGACGAAGCGCGACCCCTTCTTCTTGAGCCAGGCGAGCGAGATCGTGCTCGCCGGCTTTGCCGTGCACCGCGGCTGTCAGTGTGATGGCGTTGCCCAGCTCGTGACCGTCGCCGATCTGCCGGCCCAGCGCCGTGGCTTCGACCGCGAGAGCCATCGCCTGTCCGACCTTACCGTCCCTGAGATGGGCAAATCCCGCAGCACCGAGCATCAGGCAAAGGCAACGTGGATCGCCCACGATGCGCGCTTCCTTCATCGCTTGATCGATGTCGCGGCGCGCAGCGTCGACTTCACCCGTCAGAGAACCGAGGTAGGCCGCCGCGCCGAGAACATGGCATCGCGCCGTGCTCGGTTGCTGCGTTTGCGGCGGCAGCAGTGCCGCGCGCATCACCTCGAGGCCACGCGCTGGCATGCCTCGCGAGGTCCAGTAGTAGCGCGTCGTCGCGGCCAAGCGCAGGCCCGCACTGCCGTTCTCGTTGCCCTCTGCCCAGGCGAGCGCGAGCAAGATGTTGTCGCGTTCGCGGTCAAAGAATGCCAGCCCCAAAGGGTTGCCGATGGTCATTCGAGCGATGGCCTCTTCGGCCAGTTCGAGGTAGTGCTCGAGGTGGCGCTTGCGCACGGTCGCAGCTTCGCCGCTTTCGATGAGTCGCTCCAGGGTGAACAGCCGCGTGGTCTCCAGGACACGGTAGCGCGGCGTCGTTTCACCCTCGGCCCGCACCAGCGACTTGTCGACCAACGCGCCTAGATGATCGAGCACGTCCCATTGATCGATCGCCTCATCGTCGGCAACGATGTGCTGGGCGGCGTCGAGCGTGAAGCCTCCGGAGAAAACGCCGAGCCGGCGCAGCACTGCCTGCTCGGCTGTCGTGAGCAAGCCGTGGCTCCACTCGTGGGCGGCACGCAAGGTCTGGTGGCGGCGAAGGGATAGCCGGTCACCGCTGGTCAGTACCTTGAACCGCTCGTCCAGCCGGCCACGCAGACCTTCGATGCCCAGGAGCGGCACGCGGGCAGCGGCCAGTTCGATCGCCAGGGGAATGCCGTCAAGACGGCGGCAGATATCCGCGACGGCGGCGCGGTTGTCAGCATCCAGCAGGAAGCGACGATCGGCGGCCTGCGCTCGGGCAACGAACAAATCCACTGCGCCACTCGACGCGATTCGCTCGGGATCGTCGCCGTCGGGGAGGGCCAGCGGCTCGGGCCGAAACACGTACTCGCCGGCCAGGTGAAGCACTTCCTGGCTGGTTACCAGTAGTCGCACTCCGGACGCCGTGGGGCGGAGGCGCGAAATGAAGTCGGCGACGCCGTCCAGCAAATGCTCGGCATTGTCCAAGACCAAGAGGCTCGGTTGGGATGACAGCGCCTTCAACACCGCAGTCATCGGCTCGCTCGCCCCGGGGACCACCCCGAGGGCCAATGCGACGGCGTTTGCGATCAATCCGGCTTCCGTCAGCGAGTCGAGGTTCACCCACCACGCGCCTTCTCGCTGCATGGCGATACGTGCGGCCGCCGCGGCCTGCGCAAGCCGGGTCTTGCCAATCCCGCCAGGCCCTGCGACCGTGACGAGGTCGTGCCGTTCCATGAGCTCCACCAGCTCCTTGAGGTCGTGCTCGCGGCCGTACAGGCGCGGCAGAGACCGTGGCAAATTCGTGCGGAGGGTGCCGAGCACGCCGGGCGAGCTCGTAACCTCGTGCGTTGCGGAGACGGCGTCGGACGAGCCTTCGACGCGGACGGGCAAGGTGAACCGATAGCCGCGGCCGGGAATGTTCGCGATCGCCGGATGACCCAGCACCTTGCGCAATGTGACGATCTGCACCTGGAGGTTGTTCTCCTCCACGACAAGCTTCGGCCAGACGACGTCCATCAGTTCGAACTTGCTGACGACCCGATCGCGTCGCTCGACCAGGGCCACCAACACGTCGAAGGCGCGGCCGCCGAGTTTGATTGCCGATTCGCCGTCCTGTAACAGGCGCTCGGACGGAATGAGCCGATATACGGAGAAGGCGTACACCTGGGGCGTCGACATGATGAGCTTTCGCAGTATCTCAGCTTGATCGACGTGCGCTCAGGGCGCCACGCTTGTCGCCTGGTGACTCGTTAATTTGAATTGCGAGCCGAACACCGGTGGCGTCCACGGCCTGAAGGGTGTCGCTTCCATAGGCTTGCACGAACAGCATCGTCACCATTGAACGCAACAATGCTGCCGCTACGATCTTGTGTTGCAGTGCAATCATCACCGTGATCTCCTGGTCGGTTGGGTGCTGCCGGTTGCTACCGACAGCCCACATGATTCCGACGGGCTTGCGTGCTGTCGTTGAGCGCGGACTTAAGAATGCTTAAGACTCCGGCCAGCCGCGGCGCGGGACTGGCTCAGCACCAGGTTTGGGCACGATCGCTGCGGCCGGACTGGCCTGCATGCGTGCGACGCACGGGGCAGTCCTCGCGTTTCAGATCTTCCGCTCTGAGCCGCTGGGGCCGTTCAGCGCGGCGCCAGCAATCCAACGCAAGTCAGTCGCTTCTCGAATTTCCGGGCTCCGAATTTTTCGCGCACCGCGCACCGACCCTGCCCCTCGTCCCTTATAGAGTTCTCGATCTCTGGAAAGAGGAGCCGCGGGGCACAGTGGCGAGCGGTGACCCGGCGCTTTGGCGATTTTTAGCGGCCCGTCGTTGCCAAGCCGCGGCGATGAGCTGCAGCAGTGAGCCCGGGCGCCGGATTAACGAGTCTTAAGCTCCGCTCAATGCCTTTTGGATGGTCATCGCTGAGAGTTCTTCGCATCGAAACAGGTCCGCAAGGAGGCCGCGATGAACTCAACCCGATACGTTCCGCCTTCTCGTCGCGCAGCTGCGATGGCGATCGCGGCCATCGCCTTCTCGGCAATAACAGGCGCCGCGATCGTGACATGGCTGTCGGCCGAGCAGACGACGCTGATGTCCCAGTGCGATCCGCATAGTTCACCGAACCCGCACGCGACCTGCACTCGAGAAGCCCTTGCCCGACGCGAGCAAGGGCCCCCCGAGAGCCGGCTCGGATCTCGGCGGGCGATGGCAGCCGCTGGTCAGACCTTCTTGTTGGTGGTCACGTCCCACCCGCCGACGACTTCGCCACCCAGCGAGCCGTCAGGCTTCTGTTCCCGGTATTTGAACTCGATCTTGCCGTAGTTGAGTGCGATCTGGTCCATCGGGATGACGTCCGATCCGGCCGAGCCACCGCACTGGAACGAGCTGACGATGACCGGCGACAGGATGATTGTCAGGAACTCCTGCTGATCCTTGCCGGCCTTGCGGCACACCAGGGTCGCTGTTTTCAGGTGCTCGCCCGTGCAGCACGAGGTGAAGAGCTTGGCCGAGGCCTTGTCGACCTTCTTGACGAAGTGGAAGTCCTGGAGAACGACCTTGCCCGAGCCGCCGCCGCCGCCGCTGCTGAAGGAGCCCGCGTTCGAGGCGCCGAAGCTCCACGACTCGACCTCGATCTCGCCCTTGTGCTTGTCGTCGGTGGACTCGCCGTCGACGCCGTCGATCTTCAGGAAATAGTCTGCTTGTGCCATGGTGTGAGCCTCTTGATAGGAGAGCGTCGTTCGATGAAAGTCGTCAGGCACACACGACGCGCCGACGACTGTGCGACGTTATAGACCTATCGGACGAAGCGATCTGGATCGACGCGCTGGAGGCTGCCCCGTCGCGGGATGTCTCCTGAGCAACTCACGCTAGCCGGCCGATCCCCGACCCCGCTGTCGGGGATGCGGTGAGAACCGGCCTTGCGACGAGCCTTGCGCATCAGGGAGACAATGTCACCGGCTTGACGGCGCTCGGCTCGGATCTCTCCAGCAAGCGGCTTGAACTGCTCAAAGGTTCGCCCTCCTGTTTCTTGGGCTTGACCACTTGATTGGCCGGGTTGCCACGTCCCGGAGAGTTCCTCTTGCTTGACGCTGGCAGTGGCCATTGGTACTGTTCCTCCTTGGACCGCATCCGCATCAGCCTCGACGCCGGGCAGGTGTTCGACGGATTCCGGCTCATTCGGGTGTGATCTGGAGAGCGGCGTTCGAGAGAGGCACTGCAGAAGGGGCAGCCCGCACGGGGCAGCAACTGACGCTGCGTTTTGCGAACCGCAGATATCACCATATCGGCCCGCTTCCACGGATCATGCCCGTTCTGTATCCCGGTCGGGGAGCGGCGATGGACATTCACGACGATCGAACAGCCACAGTAGACGCGACTCCGACTCTGTCAAACGAAGTCCGCGGCAGCAGACGAAGACAAGACCGCTATCCTCGTAAAGCAGCCATCCTCGGAGTCTCCGTGAACAAGCGTCGAGAAGTCGCGCCGCCCGTTTTGCCCGGCCGACGAGTGGCGTCGGACGCCTCGCCCGCCAGGCAATACCTGGTGCGTTGCCGTCGCGGGATCGCTCCGAACTCCACTGAAAGGCCAGCCGGACCTGCGCGTGCGTCCGACGCCTTGGCGGCACTCGCCGTCGCAGGCCTGGGCCTGCCGTCCAGCGCCCACGCCTCGCTCCTTACGCCCGAGCAACTAGACGTCGCGGCCTTCTACTTGGCCTGGTTCATCGTCATCGTTTTCCCGGTCGTCGGCATCGTCTTGTTCTTGATGGTCCATATGCTGCCCGAGAAGATCGCCGAGAAGCGCCAGCATCCCCAGAAGGAGGCTATCAAGACGCTGACCATTCTGTCGCTGATGTTCGGCGGCATGCTGTGGCCAATCTGTTGGCTGTGGGCCTACGTCAAACCGACCAGCTACCGGGCTGTCTACGGCACCGCCAAGCATGTCGACTACTACTACGAGATGGGCGAAAAGGCGCAGGCGGGGAAGCTGTCGGAAGATGAACTGGCCCAGTTGCGCGAGGAGATCGACGCGATGGCCGACACCGGGACGTTGCCGCTGAAACTGAAGCTGCTACGCAAGGAACTGCAGGCGGCGCCGGCTGGCCCGGCCGCGGCGTAGGCGGGTGCTTGCCGGTTCGGGCTCGAAGGCAGGGAACGTCTGATGGAAGTCCTCCTCGTTGGCATCTATGCGTTCTTCGTCTGGCTGATCTTCATCAAGCTCAAGTGGCTGCCGTGGAACACGACGTCGCAGATCATCGTCGTCGTCACCCCGATCGTCGCGCTGACGACGTTGATCCTGACTCTCAATGTGATCGCCCCGTCGTCGGAAGATGTGCGAGTCTTCAAGTACACGGTGCAGGTCCTCCCGCAAGTGCGGGGGCGGGTGATCGAGGTGCCAGTCGCACCCAACCGGCTGGTGAAGAAGGGCGAACTGCTGTTCCGCATCGACCCGACCAATTACCAGAACGATCTGGATGCGGCCAAAGCCAAGCTCGCGGCCAACGAAGCGAAACTCCCGCAGGCGGTCGCCGGCCTGGCGAGTGCATCGGCCAGCGACCGCGAACTGCGGGCGCAACTGGCGTCCGTGAGTAGTCAGGTCTCGGCGGTGCAAGCTCGGCTCGATTTGGCCCGGATGCGGTCGCGCGAGGAACGCGAACTGGTCGGCACCGGCGCCGGTGACAGATTCGCGCTCGAACAAGCCGAAGCGAACGCGATCGAACTTCAGGCACAGCTTGCAACCGCGAGGGCCAACGAAGCGGTGGTGACGCAAAAGCTTTCGGCCCGAGTCAATGGCGAACTGGCTGCCGTTGTCGTGGCACGTGCCGAGATCGCAAATGCCAAGGCAGCGATCGATGGCAGCCGAGCCGATGTGGCCAACGCGCAGTGGAACCTCGATCAGACGGCAATGTATGCGCCAGCCGATGGCTACGCAATCAATGTGCAGTTGCGGCCGGGTTCATTCGTCGTCCCGTTGCCGTTAGCACCGGCAATGTCCTTCGTCGAAGAGGAGTATCAGGTCATCGCGCTGTTTGAGCCGAATGAACTTCGGTTCGTCGAGCCCGGCGATCGGGCCGAGTTCACGCTCACCACTCTGCCCGGGCGGATCATCGACGCGAAGGTCGATTCCATCGTCTGGGCGCAGGGCCGAGGTCAACTGACGACGTCGGGCAGGGTCCCGGAGACTGGCAACTTCCCGCAGGAGCCCGGGCGATTTCCGGTCAAGCTGACCGTGGACGAGAAGGACCGCGATGTCTTCCTGGCTGCCGGCGGGGGAGGCCACGGTGCGATCTATACCAAGCATCTCGAGGAGGTGCAGATTCTTCGGATGGTGATCCTTCGAATCAACACAATCACCAAGTACCTCGTGCTCAAGATCTGATGTGCGCACCTGTCAGGCAGGGTCACGCTGCGGATTTCGGACGATGTTGAGCAGCGGAACCGGTCAGGCGCGGTCAGCCATTTCGGCCAATCATGGTCATCGAGTTCGGCGCTAAACTGCAAAAAGCGAACATTTCTGCACGCTGCGCAGTAACTGAAGCTCAGTGCATCGGGCAGCGTGAGCACGGTTCGACGTCTTCACGAATCTCTTCCTGGGACGCACTGAACGCTAGACCTCGCGGCCACGAAAGCGACTGTTCGCGGTCCGACCCGGGGGCCGCTGCGATCGAACCGTCACCCGCGGGATCTACTTCACGAAAGCAGCGGCCCGTGTAAAAGATCGAAGAAGCAGCGCGCTCCAACATGGATGAATCCTCTGATCGCTTTGCTACTCGACCACTTTGTCTGCTCGAAACAAGACCGATTGTGGAATCGTGATTCCAAGCTCGCGTGCCGTCTTGAGGTTGACCCCCAGCCCATATGTGCTGACCGACTCGATCGGCAGGCGCTCCGGATCGGCTCCCGCGAGCGAGCGCTGGACGTATTTCGCCGCCAGACGGCCCACGTCGTAGAAATTCACTCCGTACGCGAGCAACGCTCCTTGTGTCACCAGGCTGGGTTAGCTGAGCATCGTCGGTAGTCTCTTGGTCCTCGCCGTTTCGATGACGAACCGGGTTTGACTCACGATCATCGCGTCCGGTATATAGAAGTAAGCGTCGGCGTCCTTGGGTCCAAGTGCCCTGAAGCTTTCTCGAAATTCAACAACCGACTTCACCGGACGCTCGACGAGCTCGATGTTGAGCTGCCGAGCAGCCTCGCCCGTCAGCTTGATGCCGTTCACAGGATTGGCGTGGTCGTAGAACGTGACGACCCTGTGAAGGCTCGGCATTGCTTCTTTCAGGATTTGGAAACGTTTCGCGGTGAGATCGACCGATAGATATCGGACGCCTGTGAGGCGCCCCTCGGGTCTTGCGCGACTTTTGACCAATCCATACGCGACGGGATCACCGCCGATCACGAACACGATCGGGATCCTCGCCGTCGCACCTTTCGCTGTGATGGCGACGGACGTTCCCAGGGTGCATATCAAGGCAACTTTCGCTTGCTCGAGACCCCGGGCAGACTCGCCGGTAGCGGCGCGATCGCCCTCCACGGCGCGCACGTCCAGGAGGACGTCTCTGCCTGGCTCGAGTCCCAACTCACGCAGCCCGTCCTTGAGGCCATCGATCATCTTGCTGTATTCGCCGCCCTCGTGTACGACGCCGATACGAAACGGCTTCCGCGGCTGTGCCTGAACCGCGGACACAAACACCGGGCCGCCTGTCACGGCCGCGGCTAGGGCGGCACCCTCTCGGACGAAATCGCGTCGCGGGATCTGACTTCGACCTACGGCCTCCTTCGGGCGCATGCAATCCTCCATTCGTCGACATGAAGCGTTTGCGACACCTGAAACAGCATGGTGAGTGAACTTGCCGTGGAGCACGTGGGCCAATCTTGAGTCCTGATACGACGCGCCCTAGCTCGAGTTGGCTCCTCATCTTGCACGCGGAGACGAAATTCGGGAAGCGGGTAAGCGGCCTGACAATCGTTGGCGAAAGTCACCCGATCGCTAGCTACCAGCGGCGATGGGTGCGGTCGTCGACGCATTGGCGGGGGTCAGATGTCGCCTACCAGCCAGGCCTGTTGCCGTGCAACTCGTCCGGCTGGGGTTCGTCGAGCTTGGCGCGCGAAGGGCGGCGACAAATGCCGGGAATGGGAGGCGCTGTGACGGCTCCAGCTGTGAGGCGCCGCAGGAAGCCACTCACCACAGCGGCCGGCGGCGAGCGACCGGACTTGGCCGACAGCTCCAACTCGGCGACCCGCCACAGAGCTGACACTGTGGGGCCACGCCGGGCGAAGCGCTCAGATTTCGGTCTGTTCCGAGATCTCGAGTGCGTTGTCACCCGCCAGAGCCATAAGGACGCGTGATGATCTCAAGGAGATGGCCGTCGAGATCGTTCCAATAGACGCCACGTCCGCCATCATGATGGTTGATGCGGCCGGGTTCCTGATGCGAGGGGTCGGCCCAGTACTGCAGCCCACGTCCTTGGATGCGCGCGAAGATTTGATCGAACTCCTGCTCGCTCACGAGGAAGGCGTAGTGCTCGATCGTCAAGTGCTTGTCGGACTCGCGATAGGCCAGCGTGACGTGGTTGTCGAGCTCGACGTCCCAAAACGGCTCGTCCCGTACGGGGGCCGGACGTCCCAACAGCTGGCTGACGAAGGTTGCCGACGCGTGCGGGTCGCGGGCATAAACGATCGTGTGGTTGAGTTCGATCGGCATCGCGTTGCTCCCCACCAAACGCAGCTCACTATCCTAACCGGGGTCCATCAAGTCAAGGCAAGGTTGTGTCAAGACCGTACGGCCGCATCGAATTCCGTTCTTGATCGAAGTGAGTCGAGTTGAACCTGAAGCGATCGCCGTTGCGCCGGCTTGTTCCTGTCCCCGGCCATCGCGAGCCCGCCACAGTCCTGCCCACCGATGTTCGGCATGCGAGTTGAAAGCAATCGAGCCCACGTGAGCTTTTCGACGGGTGAATCTGCTCCGGCAGCCGGCTCGAAGCGCGAAAGCCGAAGCGAGGGCGCCTCGGCCCCAATTGCTAACGACGGCCTTCCTGGAAGAGGAGGGTGATCTCGGCCGGGCTGAGATTCCTGGAGAAGACCCGGATGTGGTCAAGCTCCCCGGAGTAGTAGCGGGAGTTGGACCCGGGCTTGGCGATCTGCAGATTGCCTTGCCATTGCGAGCGATCGACCTCGTCGCTCGTGTCGGTCGAGCGCAGAGAGCCGTTGACATAGAGCTCGACCGTGGCCAGCGCCGTGTCGGCGCCGCGGACGTTGACCACGACATGGGTCCAGGTCGAAGCCGGCGGCAACGCGTCCGATACCAGGGCGTTGCTGCGCTCGGCGCACGTTGCCGGGTCGCGCGGATCGGTGCTCCCGAAGTAGAAGCTCAAGCCGGTCACACAAGCGTTGAAGTAGTTCAACGAGAGGTGCATCTCGTGGCCGACAGCACTCGGCGTCAACCCCGCGCCCCAGCCGTTCTGGTTCGGAGCGCCCTGCCAGAAGATGTGCTGCACCTGCGACGCGGCTGCGGCGCTCGGCTTGATCCAAAGCGAGAAGGAGAAGTCCGCGACCGTGCGCAGATCGAGCGAGGTCGAGAGATATTGGCTCGCGGCGGCCGACGTCGAGAGACTTTGGCCGATCAGCCCGCCGGGCAGCCAGTCCGTCGTCGAGAGGTTGAAGAGCGTGGCGTCGTGGCCCAGGCCGCTCGTGTCGATCGCCGTCGTCGCGCTCGGCGTCTCATCGAATAGCCACTGCGCGAGGAGATTCGGGAGCCGATCGTGCACGCGAACGGTCTGGCTTACGGGCATGCTCGTTCCTCCCTGGCCGTCGTTCTGCGTCACCTGCGCCACCCGATCCAGATTGGTCGGATCGCTGGCGGCGGCGCTCCGGTAGACGACGGCGCGCAGCAGTGCTTGCACCGTGGCCGGCGTCGCCAGGGTACCGAGATAGACAACGAGCGGCGCGTTGGCGGACACCTCACCGGCGAAGCGACCGATGACGGTGCCTTCGTACGAGACCTGCGAGCCCGACACTGCGATCTGGCCCGCGCCAGTGCCGATCGACCGGATGTCGAGGCGGTCGTCGACATCGGCATTGGCGGTCAGCGCGACTGTCAGGGCCCCGCCTCCCAGGTGCGTCGAGTCGGCGTCGGACGCCGTCGCCGCCGGATCAAGCGCTGCCGCGGAGCTGCCTGCCACGAACACCATCGGTGTGCTCGGCAGCGATAGTGTCGGCGCCGCGCTCGCCGGGCCAGTGGGTGTGCCCACCTCGGCAATGTCGAAGACACCCGACGCGCTCCGGACCATGAACGTCCCGTTGCCGACGTACTGCAAATCCAAGGCGTCATGCTGCCTGCCGACGATTGATCCGGCGCTCCCGCTCGCCGTGGTCTCGACCACGGTCGGAACCGTCGTGTGGACCTGGCCGCCATCTTCGGCCGCCACCAGCCGCGTGCCATCGGCGGAGCTGGCGACCGCATGCCAGAACCGTGCGCCGGACGCGCGGGCCGTCCAGGTCACCCCGGAGTCGTTCGACGTGTAGATGGCGCCGCCCACCAGCGCTGCCGCAAGCCGGGTTCCATCGGCGGAGGACGCCACCGATCGCCAGCCTCGATCGAGTTCGCGGGCGGTCCAGCTCGCTCCGACGTCGGTGGAGGTGTAGATCCGGCCGCCGGCGACGACCGAGACCAGTCTAGAGCCGTCGGCGGAGGTCGCGACCGAATTCCAGTTCCGGACCGACTCGCGTGCCGTCCAGCTCGCTCCTGAATCGGTCGAGGTGTAGATCTGGCTGCCATGCCCGGCCGCCACCAGCCGCGTGCCGTCGGAGGAGGAGGCGACCGATGTCCAGAGCCGGTCGGACTCGCGTGCCGTCCAGGTGGCGCCACTGTCAGTCGAGGTGTAGATCTGGCCGCCGTACACGACCGCCGCCAGACGCGCTCCGTCCGCGGACGAGGCGATCGATTGCCAGGCCCTGCTCGAGTCGCGGGCCGCCCATGTTGCTCCCGCGTCGGTTGAGCTGTAGATCTGCCCTCCGGCCACGGTCGCCACGAGCCGGGTCCCGTCCGAGGAGGACGCCACCGACGACCAGTTCCGGCTCGTCTCACGCGCCGTCCAGGTCGCTCCGGCGTCGCTCGAGGTATGGACCTGACCTCCGGCGACGATCGCAGCGAGCCGCATTCCGTCGGACGAGGACGCGACGGCACGCCAGCTCCTGGCGGAGTCACGCGCCGTCCACGCATCGGCGACGATCCCACCGAGCAGATTGCCGGTCGCGACGCTCTGGCCGGCGTTCTGCGCGAGCCGCCAGCCGCCTGGACCCACCCCCGAGATCTGCACGAGATCGCCGAGCACAGGATTCGTCGGCAGCGTGACGGTCACCTGCGCCGTGTTGTCGGCGAGGTACCCCGTGTTGGCCGACGCCTGCACGGTGCTGCCGGTGACGTGGACCCAGGTGACACCGGGACCGGGTGCGCCGTTGCAGACGTAGCCGGTCGACGCGACCTCGGACGGATCGAGCAAGCCGTTGCCGTTGCTGTCGAAGCCGCCACGGATCCGCTGGCCACCGGTGGCACAGTTGGCGCCTGCGGCCTCGTTGCTCGTCTCGACCAGCAAGGTCGTGCCCGCCGCTCCGGTCGCGCTACCGGCGCCGTTGCAGACGTACTGCGTGCTGGTCGCCTCGGATGGGTCGAGGACGCCGTTGCGGTCGGCGTCCAGCCCGGCATCGATCCGGCTGCCGCCCGTGGGGCAGTTGGAGCCGGGTGCCTCGTTCGTTACCAGCAGACGCGCCGAAACCCCATCGCCGCCGCCGCACGCAGTCAACACGAGCGCGGCGGAGCAGACGAGGACGGTCCGAGAGAGGAGAGTTCGCATGCCGTGGCTCCCGTCGCAGCGCGCCCGGCCCGGCCGGCTCCGCGCCAACGATCCGGCTCGGCCGGACCCGGCGTTTCGCACTGCGTCGAGTCGTTGTCGGCTGCGCAGCCTGCGTCTTGAGAGGGCTGTTCGTGCCCTGCTCCACGGAGTGCGCTCTCCGGCGCCCGCTGGAGCTGCCGGGGATCGCTTGCACGATGGGCTTCCGGATCGGCGAGCCGGCAGGCTCGAGCGTGCTCTGCACCTCAGGCCATTGATTCCCATCGCGACCAGCCTATCGACGTGTCCTTCGAAACAGGAGCGGGGCGGACACCTGAGAGCGCAGTCACGGCGAGCAAAGCATTTACCCGCGTTCACCGAGATCGCAGCGGCTCAGCAACATGACCGGCTCAACATTCCGGCTTCGCCCACTCTTGGAGGTCACCATGACCGACTCGTTCGATTCGCGCCGTCTGCTCCGACGCGGTGTCATTCCGTTGCTGCTGGCCGCCGCGGCGATCTCGCCGCTGGCGAGCGCCCAGACGGCAGTCGCTGCGCCGACCGTGCACCACCACCGTCAACACGGCCTCTCGGACAAGACGCTCCAGGCCATCGGCGCGACTCCCGATCAACGGGCCAAGATCTTGGCAATTCAAAGCCAGGCTCGAGCCGATCGGAAGGCTCAGCGCCAGGCCAACGGAAGTGTCAGACTCGAAATGGCGCAAGCGCTCGCCGCGCCGAACATCGACCCGGCAGCAGCAGAAGTCGCGCGGCAGAAGATGCTCGCGCAGATGGACGCTGCAAGCCAGCACAGGTTGCAGGTGCGGCTCATGATCGCGGCCGTCTTGACCCCGGATCAACGACAGCAATTGCTCCAGATCGAACAGCAGCATCGTGGGAAGGGCTGATCAGCCGGAGCGATTGCGTCTAGCGGGGTTTAGCCACGCTGCGCGCCTGACTACGGAACCCTCGGGATACCGAGAGTCAAGCCGATCGGCTTCTGGGCCGTTCGGCGGGCAGCGATCCCGCGTTTGGCTTCTCGAAGGAACGACCGGTGCTGGCAGCAGAGGTCAGGCAGCCGATCGGTTCCTGATCGACCCGGCGTCGCGGCCCGGCGCCCGCTCGCTTTGGCGGCCTCGAGCGCGCCGACTGAAGACTGCAACAACCCAATTCGCGCAGGCAGCGCGCCAGCATCTGCTCGCCGGTGGTGCCGAGGCTCGTGCGATCAGACGCGTCGTCTCGCCTTTCGGCCTGACGATTTTGCCGGCGTCTCGCAGCCGGCTGCCGCGAGCCACGGATCGCGGTCCTCGCCGCCCAAGGTGGCGACCAGGAAATCGACGAAGACGCGGGTCCGGGTCGGGATGTACTTGCGCGTCGGCATGCCGGCATAGAGCGTCGCACTCAGCAACTGCCAATGCGGCAGGACGCGCTCGAGCGCGTTCTCGAGCAGCGCGTCCGCGGCGACGAACGAAGGCAGCCCCGTGATCCCCATGCCCGCCAGCGCCGCGGCGTAGAACGTGTCGGTATGGATCGTGCTGAGGCCGGTCGCCGGCCGGGCGACGGTGAAGATCTCGCCCGGTTGCTTGCCCGTGCCGCGCGTCTGCAGCGTCACCTCGCGCAGGTAGCTCGGCAACATGAGCTCGTGGCCGGCGAGCTCTTTCGGGTGCGTCGGCCGGCCGCGCTGATCGAGATACTCGGGCGCAGCGCAGATGATCACCTCCGAGCGCGCTAGCTTGCGCACGATGAAGCCGCCGTCGAGCGGCCGCTGCCCTTCGCTGAGGATGGTGACGTCGAAGTCGTCGTCGACCGTGTTGACCGGCCCGGCCACGGCGAGCTCGATCGACACCAGCGGATAGAGATCGCGAAACGTCTTCAGATGCCTGGCGAGCTGGTGCACCGCGAACGCCGGCGTGCACAGAACGCGGAGGAGGCCGCGCGGCTCCGTGTTGGCGGCGCGCGCGAGCGCCTCGGCCTCGTCGAGCTCGGTCAGCACGTGGCGGATCCGGCCGAGGTACGACTCGCCGATGTCGGTGAGCGCGAGATGCCGTGTGGTGCGATGGAGCAGTCGCGTGCCGAGATGCGCTTCGAGGTCGGCAACGAGACGCGTCGCGACCGCCGCCGAAAGCTCGAGTTTGCGCGCCGCGCCAGCGAAGCTGCCCTCGTCGACGACGCGGGCGAACACGCGCATGGAATGCAGTCGGTCCATGAAATCCTCGCTCGACCGTGCCGGATGGCGATCCTGACTCTTTCGTTTCGCGCAATTCTGTATTGAAGAACGTCTACTTTGTTTTACGCAAGGCAATGCCTACATTGACTGCATCGGCGAGCCGCACCCTCGGTGCTGCCGCGGAAGTGGACACGACGGGCTTGCAAGGAACGCCTGCCCACCGAAGCCGGAGGCTTCGATCTCTCATCAACCTCGAAGGAGTTCGTCATGAATATCAAGAAGATCCTCGCGCTGAGCGCGCTCTCGCTCGCCGCCGGTGCGGCGCTCGCGGATGAAAGCGCCCTCACGCGCGATCAGGTCGCCAATGGCGTGATCGAAGCGCGCGCCGCCGGCACGCTGGTGCCCGCGGGCGAACGTCTCCTGCCCAGCTATGCAACGGCGACGACATCGACCGTCACCCAGGAGCAAGTCAAGGCGGAAGCGGGCCAGGTGTATGCGGCCAGGCAGCGCGCGACCGCCGAGTACGAGTCCGCCGGCAACAGCGTGACCGCGCTCGATTACGCGCGCCAGGTCTCGGCGCCTTCGGGCATCACCCGCGCCGAGCGCAAGGAAACGACGCTGGCGGCGCGTGCGCACGGCGAACTGATGGGCGCGGGCGAGCGCGCGTACGCGGCCGCCGGTCCGCAATCGCGCACGGCCGATTCTTCGGCGAAGACTGAGGGCCTGTTCGCGTTCTTCCACAAGCACTGAAACACTGCGACGCGACCGGCACCATCGCTTCCGACCCGGTGAGGGTCGGAAGCGTGGGTCTGGCGCGGCTTGCGGTGAGCACGAGCGAACGGTCCGCGCCACGTAGCCGAACTGGACGACGAGCCAGGATGGCGTCCACGGCGGCAACTCCGGCGCATCCTCAACGATCTGGAACAATGGAGATTGGAGTTGGCCCCGTCTCGTGGACATCAAGCCGACCGATGAAGGGCGGAAAACCCTGATCGAGGCCTCCTGAAAGCAGTCGCTCGGAAGCTTCGACTCTTGGCCAGACGCCGGCCCTTCAAGATCTGTGGTCGCCACTCGGCCGCCAGGCCGCATCCGGAGATGAGACAGCATCAACCGTGGCTTTGCCGGCGCCGTCTCAGCACGGCTCCCAGAACGGCAAGCCCTGCGGCCATCAGCGCTCCGCCGCCGGGTTCCGGAATCTGAGTCGCCGTCGTGACGAAATCGTAGGTGACCGTCACCGTTGGCAACGCGGTTCCATAGGAGGCGCCCTTCGTCTGAAGCACGACATTCGCGAACTGGGCCGGATTGGACGTGAACATGTAGCCCGTTGAGCCGGACACCACCGCCTCAAACGTGCCGGACCCCGTGTAGTCGTCTAGGCCCGTCGTGTACGCCACGGAAGCGTCAGCGAGCGTGCCGGCGATTTGGATAGGAATGGCCTCGCCCGGAGACAGTGCGAAGACCAAGCCGCTCTGGCCGGAAGTCGTAATCGGCGTAGGCAGGAAGCTAGCGGGTCCCGAGTTATTTCCAAAGCTGAAGATCTCATTGATGACTATGCCTCCGGCCTTGGTCGACAAGTCGAAGTTCTTCAGGACGGCGTCGTAGGCGACCGTTCCGCCGAAGCTGAATGTCACGGCGTTCAAGCTTTCGTCTAAGCCCGGCTGCGCGTTGGATTGCCATCGGTCGAATGAAAGCGCCTGGTTATTGAATTCCGTCGTGGCGAGCGGGCCAACGCTCACGAGCTCTTCGCAGTGTCCTGGACCGAGAACATCGCCCAGCGTGCAGACAAGCGCAGCCTGCGCGCCCCCCGAGAAGGCCATCGCCACGCCAAGGTGAACGTAAGTCAACCATTGAAGCCTCATATCTGACTCCGTCTCCTGAGGACCTTGACACTCTGATTGAAGCGCAAAGCGATCGTCAATCCCCATGGCATCAGAGTGGGCAAAGGGGACGAAGCAGGTCTCGGCGATCCGGACACACCCGCAATGCCCGAAAGGCTGCTCGCGATCGACCGCTACTGGCTCTGGCTCGGACGTGCGCGAAGGTCAGCTGTTTGGCGTGTCAACGCGAACGGCAGGTTTCAGGCATCACGATCGGAAGCTCAAGGACCCGCAGTCGACCCGTTTCCGCCAGTCTCTGTGCTCGGTCTCGACGCTCGGAAGCCAACGCTCAGGCGAGAACCTTGCGGCTCATAGGCGGAGTAACCTCGGCTCTCGCTCGCTAGGCGACGTTCGTTTTGGTCGCGGCGGCTAGTGCGACCGGCGCCAGCCGATGGCCTCTTCAAGGGGATCGGCGCCCCAGAAGGCCACAGACGAAGGGCGGAGAGCCGAAGATCCCTAGAGTTCGGGCGACGTCGGTCTCTGCAGCAAAACTTCTGGTGAATTTCAGGGCTGTTGGCGCGGTCAATGATTTCGGCGGATCCCGCCCCATTCGGAGTAGCACGCTCGACAAGTTCTCAATATCTCCCGGGTCGTTGTTCTGCGGTACCACGCTTCGTAGGAAGCCATGGCGAACTCAGGACACCATCCCTCGAGAGCGGCCAGCGTCGCCACTCGGTTGGCGGGCCCGTCAGCGTCGACCGGATATGGCGACCACAGTGAATCAGGCGAAGACGACGCGCTGGCACGACCAAGCGGGCGGTCGTTCGCATTCTTTATGGCGACGGGCACTGGAGTTATGGCGCAAGCCTGTCGCCAGATATCAACATCAGGTCTGCCCAGCGGAGAAGAGTAGGGTGGTTCATTGTCGAGACGCCAAAGCCGGGAGTCGGATGGCGCTAGGCAGGGGCCGGCCGCCCAACTACGTTGCTCGCATGGGCAGTCCCTCGGCACCAAGCAGGCCGAACAGCTACGTGAGCGGCAGCGCTGGCCCGCTCTGCGCGCCAGCGCTGCCGCTCACGTTTGGACGTTAGGCTCCATGTGGCAGCACAGTTTTCCCTCGGCAGTTGCTTGTGCGGCGGTGTCACATTCGTTGCCGCCTTTCCTTCCAAATGGGTCGCCCACTGCCACTGCACACGGTGTCAACGGGCCCACGGGGCTGCGTTTGTTACTTGGGCGGGCTTCAAAAAGGCTCGGTGCGGATTGAAGACGCGGGCAACCGTCTACGTTGGCACGCTGCGTCTGAAAGTGGCAAGCGCGGCTTCTGCTGCGAGTGCGGAAGTCCAATGTTCTTCAAGTCTGAGCGGCGGCCAAATGAATGCATGTTGCCAGAGCGCTGTTCCCAGGAGCATTAGACCGCGAGCCTCAGGCGCACGTCTTCTACGAGACGCACGTTTCATCGGCGAACGCCGCCGACGATCTGCCGAAGAAGGTGAGTCAACCTTGAGGCTACCCTGCCGACCACAGCCTCAGCGCAGGCACGAGCGGCGTGAAGCCTAACCGCTTCGTCCTCCTGCAGGCTTCGCCTGCTTCCGGTCGCCGCTCATCTGACGTTGGGCCCCTTGAACAAGCTGGTTGGTCTATGCGCCTAAGGCGTATAGTGCACTATGCTCACCGTCGTTGAGACACTTCTGTTCCAACGTCAGTGGCCGCTGTACTGGACCGACGAGCAACGCGGGGAATTCGCGTCGTTCGTTGGAAAGAATCCCGGCGCGGGCGATGTAGTGCCCGGCTCCGTGTGGCGTTCGCAAGGTTCGCTGGGGCCGTGCGGGTTCGGGCAAGTCTGGCGGAGTCAGAGTCATCAATTTCACTCGCAATGCCGAAGGAGAAGTTGTCGTCCTCACGCTGTACGCCAAAGCCAAGACGGACAACCTCACCGGTGCAAAGCTCAAGGAGATCCGCCGTGCCCTCGAAGAGTAAACGTCTCACCAAAGCGGAGCTCGCCGCGTTTGAGGCAAAGCGCGATCTCGCGGCGGAGCTGTTGCAGTCCGTGCGAGAAATGAAGGCGGGCCAGGTGGCAGTGGTGTCGTCCCCCGTCATCGAAGCCCGAAAGAGCACGGGGTTGTCTCAGTCGCAGTTCGCCGCGCTCTTGGGCGTGTCGGTCCGTACGCTCCAAGGGTGGGAGCAAGGTCGCAAGCAACCGAGCGGTGCTGCACGGACGCTGCTCGCCATCGCGAGCACAAATCCCAAGGCGGTGCTTGCTGTGGCATCGAAGTAGCCCTTCGTGGTGCAGGCGCCCAACACCTCCATCGAGATGCTATGCCCGGCGGCTGGCCATTGCCCTGTGGCGATACCTGCAGTACGGTGAGATCCCGCAAGGAGCACTCAAGCCGGCGGCGGCCTGAGCCCCGGTAGCCGGCCGATCGAAATCAAGCCAGGCCTGCAGCCCAACGCATGATCATGGTCAAAGGTCGACGCGCCCGAAACGTCCGTGGGTCACCACGCCGTGACCGTCAATTGAGATGGGGCGCGTCGGTAATCAGGGTTTGCCCAAGCGCATCGCGCGCATGTTGCATGTGGTGCCGGATGAACACGTCCGGCACGGATAGAAGTTCGGTCGAGCCCGGGCTCGAACGTTCGTCACACCCTCGGCCTTGGATCAGCAAGCGTCGACGCCGTCGGGCCGCCGATCGGTTCGCGAAACAACACGCCCATGCCGCCTTGCGGCATAGTCGATCTGATCACATCCTCGACAAACGACCCCGAACATGACCATTGAAGCGTTTCTCAAGTCGGGCTGGAGCGATCACGGGGACCGTCCGCAGGAGGTGGCGGATCGAATGGCTGAGTCGTTGCACCTGGTTCAAGCGCCCGAGAACTGTTCACCGTTCGTGGGCCTGCTGACGCACGTTTACGGCGAACACCTCGGTCTTTGGCATCGGGGGGTCGAACTCCTCGAGGAACTCCGCGATCTACCTGCGCTCAATGGAAGCTCTATCGCTGCCGGTGCAATCAGTCGAGGTATCGGCACGCTGCGCTATGCTGGTGGAGAAGCCGGCGCCCTTGAGGGCCTGTCGGAAGAAGACCGAGTGCGGGCCTTGGCGACGGCCTCTTCTGCGCTTGCCGCGCGACAAGACTACGCCCGCGCTATCGACGCATTCGATCGGGCTCTTCAAGTCGCCCAAGCTGGCCTACCTTCGGGATCCCTGGGCATCCGCGCCCTTGCGGCCCACGGCAACAACTTGGCGGTCGAGCTCGAGCGCAAGCGAGATCGCGACGCGCACGAAACGACGGCGATGATCAGGTCCGCCGAAGCGGCCTTGAGTCACTGGAAGCTGGCGGGAACCTGGCTGGAAGAAGAGCGGGCGGAATACCGGCTCGCTCGTAGCCTTCTCCAGGCCGAACGTCCCCAAGTGGCCTGTGAGAGCGCAAACCGTTGTCTAGCACTGTGCGAATCGCAGGACGCTCCGCCGTTCGAAAAGTTCTTTGCCCACGCGGTGGTCGCGCTCGCAGAACGGGAACTCGGCAATACCGCTTCGTTCGAGAGCCACCTTGGCCTCGCGAAGGCTTACCTTGAGCAAATACCTCAAGCTGAAAGGCAGTGGTGCGAGGATGATCTGCGAGAACTCGAGGCCTAGTCCCTCCATCGAGCGACGGCCCAAGAGCCGGTGCGCGCCCTTTGGCCCGCCGCTCATGTCGAACGGTTAGGCAACACGAACAGAGTAAGGAACGTCGATGAACGAGCGCGCCCGAACACTGGCAGCTAGCCTCATTCGCAACTTCAACGACGCCCCGGTGGAGCGCTTCGTACGGGAACCTCGCTACGATGCCGCGGGCGCGCGGCTGGCTCGCGGAACGGCGGCTCGCAAACTTGGCGCGTCTATCGACATACTGGCGCCAGGCAAGGTAGGCTGTCCGTACCATCTTCATCACGCTCAGGAGGAAATGTTCGTGGTGCTCGAAGGAGACGGAACGCTTCGCGTCGCTGGCGAGCTGCTTGCACTGCGCACAGGCGATGTCGTGTTCATTCCAGCCGGGCCCGAATATCCGCACCAGCTAGTCAACACGTCCAAATCGCCTCTGAAATACCTGTCCGTCAGCACTCAGGAATTTCCTGAAATCTGCGAGTATCCAGACTCCGGGAAGTTTCTGGCTACAGCCAAGGACGGCACAACCGCTACTTTCCATGTCACCCACGCCAAGAGCGAGAGCCTCGACTATTGGGAAGGTGAACCCTAGTGGCGGTGTCGCCTAGCCTCTCCATCGAGCGGGCGCCCTCCGGCAAGCTGCGCTTGCCTACGGCCGCCGCTCATGTCTGCGAGAAGCGCGGTGGCAAGAAGTTATAGCCCAGCCTTCACGGCTGTCGTGCCGAGGAGCGCATTCACCAATGCCAGCGCGCGCCCTGAACCAGCGCCTAACCCTCCAGCGAGCGGCCGACCTCCAGCACGCTTCGCTCGCTTCCGGCCGCCGCTCACGTCGAACCGTAGATCCCACTGAACGTGCACGCGCTTGCCGTCGTAGCCCTCGTGACTTTGGTGCTTGTCGCGGCGGGCCTTTTGGTCGCCGTTGCCTTCGGAGGTCCCAAATGGCTGCCACCGATGCAGAGCGTTCGCGATCCATTCAAATCAGTTGATTTCTCAGACCTCCCTGCCTCAGGCCGCTTTGTTGGCCGCGACGGAACCCAACTGTCGTACCGCGCATATGGGGATTCCTGCAGCACCCAGCCTTCGGTCGTACTTGTCCACGGCTCGTCTTCGCGCAGCGAGAAGATGCATGCATTGGCGAAGGGCCTTGCTGAACGGGGCTACCGCGTATACGCCCCTGACATTCGAGGCCATGGCGAGTCCGGCGCGAAGGGACAAATTGCCTACATCGGTCAGCTCGAGGATGACCTCGAAGACTTTGCTAGATCCAAGATCCCGGGCCACAAAGTTCTTGTCGGGTTCTCCGCGGGCGGCGGCTTTGCTTTGCGTTTCGCCGCTGACGAGCGTCGCGGCATGTTCAGCGGGTTTGTTTTGCTCTCGCCGTTCCTGAGTCAAAAGGCGAGCACGTATCGTCCCAACAGTGGCGGCTGGGCCTCTGTCGGACTTCCACGAATACTCGGCCTGATCGCGTTCAATCGCATTGGCGTTTCCAGTTGGAATCACCTCCCGGTCACGTCGTATGCACTAACGCCGGAGGCTGCGAAGCTCCTGACACCGCGCTACTCGTATGCGCTAGCGATGAACTTTCGGCCCAACAACGACTACAAGCGCGACATCGCCTCTGCGAGCCAGTCCATGGAGGTACTGGTCGGAGAGAACGACGACCAGTTCTATGCCGATCGGTTCTCGACCGAGTTTGAGTCCGCACGTCGGCCTGTGCCAGTGATGATCGTTCCCGATACCGGCCACATTGATCTCACACTTGCGCCTGCTGCCATCGAATCTGTAGCGCAAGCCGTTGCGCGGGTGAGCCGTGGCGTCGTGTATCTTCCAAAAGAAGATTGAGTTGATCCGGAGGTTATCTTGATAGTCGGGGTGGCAGGCTGTGGGCAAGTGGGCAGAGGCCTGCGCGGTGGGCAACGCGTAGCGTTGTCCACGGCCAGCGGGGCCGGTGCGAGCGAGAGCTCGAACTGTCCACTTGTCCTCAGCCCCTGCATGCGCAAGTTGCTGACGATCCTCGATGCAATGCTGCGAGACCAATCTGTGCGGAACGCCGCAAAGCATCTTCAGCTCGCAAAGACAGCTTGACTTCGAACACAGTTGCTAACCCCTTCATCGAGCGGGCGGCGCAAAAGCCCGCTTCGCGGCCTCTGCGCCGCCGCTCATGTCGAACGTGGGTGCCAGCAACGCAGTACCCGCTTCACCCAAGTCGAGCCCGTGGCCACGCTCCGTGTGCATGCGGCTATACCGAGCGTCGAGGCAGAATAGATCGCCATCTCAAGGGAGGTTGCAGTGCTTTTCATGGTCATCGAGCGGTTCGAAGGCAACAACATGCTTCCCGTCTATGAGCGCGTCGAGCAAAAGGGCCGCGGGCTCCCGGAAGGCTTGAAGTACGTCAATAGCTGGATCGAGCCTAACTTCGCCCGATGCTTCCAGCTCATGGAGTGCGAAGACCTGAAACTGTTCCAGCAGTGGATACTCCACTGGCAAGGAACTGGTGCGAGTTTCGAAATCGTCCCCGTTGTCGAGAGCAGCAAGACACGCGAGGTGGTGGCTCCGTACCTCGGCGGCGGTAAGCAGCCTAGCTGCCCAAATGACGCCGCAAGTGGCAATTGAGGTCCGCCAGGCGACGCAAGAAGACGCTGTGCTGTACTCTCTCGGCCGTCTGAGGGCAGCTCGTGTACGTCGCTGAGAAATTCTTTCGCGTCGCAGGCGCCTAGAGGCATGAGGTCGGGTTCTATTTCATCTCAGAGGCGAGCCAGCCCGTTGCACGCAACTCAGCCAGCCGCGCCGCCATGCGCTGCGTCATCACGGCCGGCGCCGCGGCGGCGACGAGCGGCCAACAGCACCGCGGTCAGCCCGAACAGGCTCAGCGTAGCCGTAGAGGGCTCCGGCACCGCCGCGACCGGGCCGCCAGCCAGTTCGGTGAAGTAGGCCGCGTTCTGCAGCGCCACAGCGATATCGGGAGCGATGCCCAGGTCGGCCGCAGCTTGGTCGGCAAAGCCGAGCGTGCGCGGGTCGACGTCAGTGATCTGCGTGAACAGCATCAGCGCGTTCAGATATGAGCCGTAGACGCTAGGGTGGTAACCAATGGGCGTCGTGCAGCAGGCGTCCAGTGCGTTGCTGTCCCAGAGGTCGATGGCCTTGCCCGACAGCGCGTCAGCGGGGTAGGGGTTGGTAACCGCGATGCCGGCGTTCATGGCCGTGATCCAGGAGTCGCCCGCCAAAGTCACGTCGACCTTGCTATGGCCGAGCGCATTCGCGTTGGCGGCCGCGGTGAGGTAGGCGTTATGCAGGTCGTTCGCCATGCGCGCCACCGGGTTCGGGTCACCGACATAGGGCTGGTTGTTGTTTCCCCCGGAGAGGCCGGCGCTACTGCCATAGATAGGCATGGCCGGATTGGTGCTGAGGTAGGAATAGCTTGCCAGTGGCTGCGTCTGGTACAGCGTCACGGCGGCATCTGGGCGCCCGGCCGCCGCGTCATTGGTGTGGATCGAGTTGACGATCGCCTGCACCCCCGTATTGAAGTTGGCCGGATTGCCGCGCGTGGTGACGGTGGCACCGTTGACGACGATGGTCGTCGGCAGCGGCGTGAAACTCTGCTCCTGCAGGACTACGTGATCCCAGTTCGCAGCACTGATGACCGGCAGGTTGGTGCTGTTCTTCCAGGTGCCGTTGAGGGTGGCGCTGGCGATCGTGTCGATGGAGACGTTGTAGTTGAGCCCCGCTTCCTGGGTGAACTTGAGGAAGACGCCGGGGATGCCGCCGTAGGGGCCGGGCTCGGTGAACTTGGGGCCAGTCGTGTTGAGGTAGTTCAGTTGCGAGGCCAGGGTGGGGTAGAGCGGGTTGTTGACGACGTCGGGGTTGGTGCTCGGCACCGACAGTGCCACGCTTTCGGCGCTCGAGCAGGTCGCCGCGGTGGGGCACTGCAGATCGTGCACATGAGCGCTGCTCACCGCGCCGGGGCCGCTGTCGTAGCCGCCCATGTAGTTGCGCACCGGGGCGTACTTGCCGAAGGTGAAGCTGTTGCCGACAAAGAGGATCTCGATGGGGGAGTTCTGGGCCAACGCCGGTAAGGCGGTGGTGATCAGGAAGCCGGCAACAAGCACTCCGCGGGCGGGCAGGGTCATAGGAGTCACCTCGTTAATAGGGCAAGCCACATTGCGATTCACGCTACCACTATTGATGCTGGAAATCCACGGACGGTACCCGCGCTTCGGGTGCGTTCTGAGGACACCGGTTTGTCAACGAGCGCTGGACTCGAGGTCGCATTCCAGACGGTCGAGTCACTCTGAGAGAGGACATTAGCGGCCGAACGACGCCAGCAAGCGGCGTGCCTACGGCGGCGAGGGAAAGGGGAGTGTCCGAATTTCTGTGTGTGAGGCGCTCTGAGACTTAATGGAATGGACGCCCCCTTTTTTCGGTGTCCGCCGGCTGCCACAGTGGGAGCGGGCGATCTTGCCCGCGGGCACGACGGAGGC
This sequence comes from uncultured beta proteobacterium, assembly GCA_963766315.1. Taxonomy (GTDB): domain Bacteria; phylum Pseudomonadota; class Gammaproteobacteria; order Burkholderiales; family Burkholderiaceae_C; genus Schlegelella_A. Next base: position 7,971 of record CAVXZM010000013.1, on the reverse strand, counting down.
GGTTGATGAAGATCATGACCATCGGTTTGGATCTGGCCAAGAACGTGTTCCAGGTTCACGGTGTCGACGAACGTGGGGGAGCGGTTCTGCGCAAGCAACTGAAGCGCGACCAAGTGGCGCCATTCTTCGCGCGCTTGGAACCCTGCCTGATCGCCTGATCGGCATCGAGGCCTGCAGCGGGGCGCACTTCTGGGCAGCCAAGCTCATCGCGCTTGGGCATCGCGTGAAGATGATGGCGCCGCAGTTCGTCAAGCCGTATGTCAAGACGAACAAGAACGACTCGCTCGATGCCGAAGCGATCTGCGAAGCCGTGGCGCGCCCGAACATGCGTTTCGTGCCTCTGAAGACGGCGGAACAGCAATCGGTGCTGACCTTGCATACGGCGCGCGAGAGCTTCGTTCACGCGCGCACTGCCCAGGCCAACCAGATTCGTGGCCTCCTGATGGAGTTCGGCCTCATCGTTCCACAAGGTATCCGCCACGTCTATGCGCGAGTGCCGGAGCTGATCGAAGATGCGAGCAATGAACTGCCGGGCCGCTTCAGGTTGTTGATCGATCGGCTGCTGCAGCACCTGAAGGAACTCGACCGGCAGGTGCAAGAACTCGAGAGGGAGATCGAGCAATGGCATCGCAGCAGCGAAGTGAGCAAGCGGCTCGAGACCATCCCCGGCATCGGGCCCATCACGGCAAGCGCGCTGGCAGCCAGCGCGGGCGATCCCAGCAACTTCAAGAACGCAAGGCAGTTCGCAGCTTGGATCGGCCTCGTTCCTCATCAGAACTCCAGCGGCGGCAAGACGCAGTTGCTGGGCATCAGCAAGCGCGGCAACGTGTATCTGCGAACGCTGCTGGTTCACGGAGGTCGAACCCTCGTGCAGCTGGCCAGGACTCGCGCTGACTATGCCGGCACCTGGCTCGCCAAGTTGGTCGGTCGCCGACATCACAACGTGGCGGCCGTTGCCATGGCCAACAAGAACGCTCGCCTCGCTTGGGCGCTGCTGTCCTCGGGCAAGGCGTACGAGCGGGGACACGTGCCCCCGGTGAGGACATAACAAGTTAGTCGCCGACCTCGGAAGAGCGAGCAGATTTACTCCACAGGTTGCTTCGGCAATCGATCGTTGATGGCAAAAACAGGTAGGACCGGGGCTGGTCGAACCTGACGTGGACTTCGAGCTTCGAGCTCGCAGACTTGTAGAGGTGCCAGCCAGCGCATTCCATCAGGGCCGAAGCGCTCACGCGTCTGAAGGCCGGATGTATGTCTGCAACCTTCTCCTGCTCGCCAGCAACGTGAGAGAGCCTTGCAAACTGGGGGCGTCCATGTATGTCCACGGCAGAATCGCGGCCAGGACACGCTAAGGCCGATATGGCAAAGACCGAATCTCGGCGATTCCTCTACGAACAAGGGCGACGACTGCTTTCCACGATCGCATCGCGGCGCACGTTCAACATTTCGTTGGCAAGTCTCGCTATCGCCGGTACGACCGCGGTATGGGCCAAGAGTGCTTCCAAGTTACGTCGTATTGGTCTTCTGGAGGTCGCAGAACTCAGTTGGAGAGAGGCCTTGGTAGAAGCTTTGCGCGACAGGGGTGGTCTCAAGGCGTAAATCTCCATGTCGAGCGTCGGAGCGCCGACGGCAGAATTGAAGCGTTGACGTCTGTTGCTAAGGAGCTGATCCGTGCCGACATCGAGCTAATCATCACGATTGGGCCGAATCCGACGCAAGCTGCCCAGCGAGCAACGACGACTACTCCGATTGTCTTTACGGCTGCCGATGCAGTTCCTGCTGGTCTGGTAACGAGTCTTGCGCACCCCGGCGGGAATGCCACGGGCTTCTCGGTCAGCACAACAGACCTCATCGCGAAGAGTCTCGCTGTGTTGAAGGAGGCAAAGCCAGATATCCGGCGCGTTTGTATGTTTGAGGTCGCCGGCAACCCGCAATTTCGCTGGTATCGCGGCGGATTAGAGGATAGTTGTCGATCAATTGGCGTCGCGCCGATCTATGTCGCTACCGGCCCTGCTGTAGGAATCGATGCGGCCATGACTGCAGCTTCCCGAGAACGCGCAGACGCACTTGTCTTGATCGGCGATAGCTTCACCGGTGCGCATAGCGCCGAGATCATCGGCGCCGCGCTGAGAGCACGCATAGCGCCGTTAAGCTTTTACGCCGACTATGCTCGAGACGGTGCTCTCGCCACCTACCAACCTATAGACGATGACGGAAAGGGCATCGCTGACTACGTCGATCGGATACTGCGTGGCGCGCAGCCCGCCGAACTACCCGTCCAACAGCCGACCCGATTCGAACTAAGCATCAATCTTAAGACAGCAGCGCTTTTGGGAATAAGGGTTCCGCGTTCTCTGCTACTTCAAGCCAGCGAGCTAGTCCAGTAAGGCATCAGTTGAATGTCGCGGGCGTGCGGCCCACTATTGCGAAAGCGAGATCCGGACGGAGCACGGTCAGGCTGGTCGAGTAGCCGCCGTCGCCCTGGGAATCAGCGCTGTGATCCGTCGTCGGCATTGGTGGTTTGGCTTGCAAAGGGACGAATTGACTGAACGAACAGTTGGACCTTCTCCTCTTAAGCGTTGACATGGCTTTACCCTGTCAAGGGCACGACTCCGTTCCCTCCGCGGCAAGCGGATGGGGGGCAGATCGTTGGTGCCGGACGGGGAACGCGACGGAGCCTGGGTGCTGTTGCGACGGTTGATCAGGGCCGGCGCACAATCGCGCGGAGTTATGGCGCTCCTTTCGCCTTAAATCGCGTTTAGCCAGTTGCTCAACCGAGGTCATTGTGTTCGCAGGTCACGTTGGCGCGGCAATGGCCATCGGACGAGCTGACAGGCACGTCAACCTTGGCGTCCTTGTCTTTGCCACGATGTTTCTCGACTTCGTGCTCTGGCTGCTGATCCTCCTTGGCTGGGAGTCCGCAACTATCCCCGCGAACTTCAACACCACCCATCAACCCGAGTTCGTCTTTCCCTATTCGCATGGCTTGCTGGCAAGTGTCGGATGGTCGGCGCTGGCAGGTGCTGCAACGTTCCTCTGGTATCCGAACCTGAGCCACATGAAGCTGCGCGCCGCGGCTGTCGTCTCCGCAGCAGTCTTCTCTCACTGGGTGCTTGATGCACTCGTTCATCGGCCGGAGTTGCCAGTCGCGGGAGCCAACTCTGCCAAGGTGGGTCTCTGGCTATGGCAAGACATGCCGGTTGCCCTCTCGGTCGAAGCATTCATTGCCCTGGCGGGTCTGTACCTCTTCATTTCTGGTGCGGGTCTGTCGCGAGGCAAGAAACTGTGGCTTTCAGTTCTGTCTCTGCTCATCGTCTGTTTCACTGTACTCGGCATGACGCTAGCGCCGCCTCCGCCCTCGCCAGTCGCCATGGCAACGAGTTCATTGGCCACAATCATCGTCGTCAGCGCACTTATGGCGTGGCTCGGGAACTCCCCGATGAAACACGGGCCCAACCGAAGGCGATAAGTGTTTGACAGGAGCTCCTGCGGATTGAGATGGACTTTTACTCCCGTCGCGAATTCTTGAGGCATTTCGTTGTGGCCCCCTGGCTAGCGGGCTGCGCTGCGACCGGGATTTCGATCCCGCCGTCACCGATCGGGATTGACGACCGAAGGGGCTATCGGCGCTGGCGCCCCGGCGACGCGAGTTGGCCGGGCGACGCCGAGTGGCAAGCGCTCAAAGCGCAAATCGGCGGCCGGCTCGTCAAGATCGAGCCCACGCTTGCAGCCTGCTCGCGCGATTCCCACGGAACAGCCTGTAGCGAGGTGTTCAGGGAATTGAAGAATCCCTATTTCATTGGCGACGACGTCAGCCTGACGCAAACATCGGGGTGGGTCGACGCATGGACTTCGGTCCCGAGCGTCTACGCCGTCGCGGCACAAACCGCAGGTGATGTGGTGGCGGCCGTCAACTTCGCGCGCAACCATCGCTTGCGCCTAGTTGTGAAGGGCGGCGGACACAGCTATCTTGGCACCTCCAGCGCGGCCGATTCGCTGCTCGTCTGGACGAGGCCGATGCGCGACATCACGCTGCACGATAGATTCGTCGCGACGGGGTGCGCCGACCCGGCGATGCCCACGGTAAGCATCGGCGCGGGGGCTCTGTGGATGGAAGCCTACGAGGCCGTGACGACTCGCGGGGGCCGCTACGTACAGGGGGGCGGCTGCGCTACGGTGGGTGTCGCCGGCCTGGTACAGGGAGGTGGCTTTGGCAGCTATTCGAAGGCCTATGGCATGGCAGCGGCGTCCCTGCTCGAAGCCGAAGTCGTCACGGCCGATGGCCTCGTTAGAACGGCGAACGCATGCACGAATGCCGACCTCTTCTGGGCACTCAAGGGCGGGGGCGGCGGCACATTCGGTGTCGTCACGCGCGTGACCTTGCGCACGCATGCGCTGCCGACCTTCTTCGGCTGGGCGTCGGCGTCGATGCAGGCGGCATCGGACGAAAGTTTTCGGGCGTTGCTCGAAGACTTCTTAGCCTTCTGCGCAGAGCGTCTCGTCGATTCTCACTGGGGCGAGATCGTCAATGTGCGGCCGGATCGGACTCTCGACGTCCAGATGTCGTTCCAGGGGATCGACGCGGTGCAGGCCGAGAGCGTCTGGCAGCCGTTCTTTGCGAAAGCGAGTTCTCGCCCCCTTCGCTACGTCGAGGCTCCTCGCTTTCGCCACATTGACGCGGCACTTCGTTGGGATGCGGCCTTCTTCAGGAGCCATGCGACCGGCGCGGTGCGTTTCGACGACCGTCCTGGTGCTTCGCCCGACAGTCTGTACTGGGCGGCGAACGTCAGCGAAGCGGGCCACTTCATCCACGGATTCGAGTCGGTCTGGTTGCCGCGCTGTTTGCTCGATGCCGACAGCAGACCCCGCCTGGTCGATGCGCTCCTAGCAGCAAGCAGGTACTCCACGCTCGAGATTCACATGCAGAAGGGATTAGCGGGGGCTTCTGCCGAAGTGCTCGCCCAAGCGCGGGATACGGCGACGAACCCAGCGGTGCTCAGCGCGTTCGCGTTGGCGATCTGCAGCAGCGAGGGGCCGCCGGCGTTCGTCGGCATGACCGGGCACGAACCGGACTTGTCGAACGCCCGGCGCGATGCCTCGAAAGTCGCGCGCGCCATGCACGAATTGCGAAAGGTCGTGCCGGATCCCGGCTCGTACGTGGCGGAAAGCAGCTACTTCGAAGCCGATTGGAGCCGCTGCTATTGGGGACCGAACTATTCGCGGCTACTAGATATCAAGCGCAAGTACGACCCCGAGGGACTTTTCTTCGTTCATCACGGTGTCGGCAGCGAGGCGTGGAGTGACGATGGGTTCACACGCGTGCATCCGCTGTAGCTCGTCAACACGGTCGGCAGGCAAGCAGGGCGCTCAGCCCGCCCGTTAGAACCAGGGAAGACCGTCTCCCCGACAGGTTGAAGGCGAGGTTCGCGATGTTAGCCTCGCGCCGGGCAATTCGGTGGCCTGACTTCCAAGGTGGTCGTCCACCTGTCCACCTCGCTACCAAGATGCCGCACAGTCGACTCCAGCCTATGTCCTGCGGGGCGTAGTCCGACTTGGAGTGGCCAGCAGCAACCTCACGGCGCGCAGATTCTTTGTGCGCGGATAGTCTGAAGCCGAAATCCCCAATCAGCCAGCGAGCGGTAGCTCCCCTGGAGTCGCGTCGGCCTGACGCTCCCGGCCAGGAACAGCCGCTCGTCAGCGACCGCTGTTGAGTGTCCGGCGGACGTTCCAGCACGCGGGTAAATGTCGCCGTTGAAGCGAATCGGCCGGGCCGCGATCTCGCGATCTGACCGAGGCCAACGATCTGCATCGAGCGACTAGATCGGCGCGGCGCCGTCCATACCGCTCCCGCGACGGTCATCACGGCCGCCGGCGATCGCTTGCTCGTAAGCGTCCGCGCGGTCACCAAGGGAGGAACTACGATTGCCGGATGGGAGCATGGTGAACAGGCGTGAAGGTCTTGCTATCTTGGCCGCACTCTGCGCCGATGCGCCTCTCGACGCGTACTCGCAAACATTTCAGACCGCGCGGCGCATCGCCTATCTCGGATCCGTGACAACGGAGACCGACAAGGACCGCCTCGCAGAGTTCCGCCGCGAACTGCGAGCGTTCGGTTACGTCGAGGGTCGAAACCTGCTCATCGATTCTCGCCACGAGGTAGAGGTGGCGCGCCTTGCACCGCTCGCGAAAGAGCTAGTAGGCCTGAAGCCAGATGTGTTCGTCACGATCGCTACGCCGGCAACCCTCGCGGCGAAGGATGCGAGCCGGCAGATCCCCATCGTATTCGCGGCGGTCAGCGACCCGGTTGCACTCGGTCTGGTCGCGAGCCTGAGTCGTCCCGGCGGCAACGTCACCGGCGTTGCGAACATCGTTTCCGATCTTGCCGGGAAGCGCCTCGAAATGCTCAAGGAGCTGCTACCCGGACTTGCATTTGTCGGCGTCCTGCTCGAGCCACAGACCCCGGTATCGGTCCTGCAATGGGAAGCGACCGAGCGCGCGGCTCGCCGGATGGACCTGCGGCTTCATCCAATGCGGATCGAGTCGCCCAACGCGTACGAGGCTGCCTTCGGTGAAGCGTCGGCCGTCGGGGTGAAGGCCGTGGCGGCGTCGTTGTCCCCAGTCGCCAGTGCGCATTCAGCGCGCATCGCCCGCCTTGCAGCCCAGTACCGACTGCCATCCATCTACGCCCGCACTCAATTCGTCGAAGACGGCGGCCTTATGTCGTACGGTGCGGGCTATGCAGCCAACGGCCGAGCGATGGCGCGCCTCGTACATCGAATCTTGACCGGCGCTCAGCCCGCCGAACTTCCGGTCGAACAGCCGACGGAATTCGAACTCGTCATCAACATGAAAGCGGCTCGCCAGCTTGGTTTGGCAATCCCCCAGTCGCTGTCGCTGCGAGCCGATCGGCTGATCGACTAACTGCGCTCGGCCGACTTGACGCAGGGCGGGGTCCGCGCGCGGCGCGGCGTTTCCGACATCGCCGATCGCGGTCCGCCTGAGATCCTGTTGATTTCAGCGACCGCTTTTCGTCGCGGATTCAACTGGTCGATGCAACACACTAAAAGCCGCCTCGCCGCCTCGGCGGAAGGAGTGTTGCAGATGAAGCAGCGACCGCGAATCTAGGAAGCTGTTCGATCGCTCTCATTCGTCGGTCCACGGAATCCTGTCTGAGACCGGTGGCATCAGGCCTGCAGAGCGAAGGCGCTCGAGTCTGGCGCTGACGCTTGCTGAGCGCGAAGAGATCTCGCGTGCCTTGATCATCGGCCACTCGACTTGAAGGTCGAGGGCATCGACGTCGGAGTGTTCATCGGCGATCCGCCGGAATCCGACCTGGTTGCCCGCCGCGTTGCAGATCACCAGTTCGCAATCTGCGCCTCCGAGCGGTATCTCGAGCGGCATGGCTTGCCCCGGCGTCCCGACGACCTCTCCAGGCACAACTGCATCGAGTATCTGCAGCCCGATGGGAAGTCGCCCGAATGGACGTTCCAGAAGGACGGCGATGTGCAAACCATCCCGGTCCGAGGCAATCTGAAAGTCAACGACGGGCAGGCCATGGTCGGCATGGCCGCAGCCGGGATAGGGATCGCACGCGTCATGCAGATGACAGCCGAGGCGATGATCGCGACTGGCGCGGTGATTCTGCTGCTGACCGACTGGAAGGTCGAGGACGTGATGGCTAGCCCGCCGGCTTCGCGACGGCGAATTTTCTCTGCTCAATGTCGCTTATGGGGTCGACGGCGGGTCTTGCCGCTTCCGTTCACCTTGCCTGAACCTGCCGTTCGCGTTGGCCCGCCGGCCCGCCGAACAGCTGACATTAGCGAAGACCCGCAGCCGGCCGAGGCTGTGTGAAAACGCTCTTCGCGTCGCGTGCGACGAAATGTCGAGCCTCCAGATCGCGTTAGGAGCGATTTTTTTGACCATGCCAGGGGTCAAGCGACCCCCAGAATTCCTCAGTGGCAGAGTTTTCAC
>CAVXZM010000012.1:0-150784 GCA_963766315.1 uncultured beta proteobacterium | reverse complement strand
AGAACGCTGGCGACGATCATGTCGATGATCAGGAATGGCAGGAAGACGAGAAAGCCGATCTGGAACGCGCTCTTGAGCTCGCTGGTCACGAACGCCGGAACCAGCACCTTGAACGGTACGTCGGCGATCTTCACCGCCGGGTCGATCCGCGCCAGCTTGGCGAACAGCATCACGTCGGCCTGGCGCGTCTGCTTCATCATGAAGCCGCGCACCGGGCTCTCGCCGCGCTTAAGCGCCTCGGCGAAGTCGATCTTGCTCTCGGCGTAGGGCTGGTACGCGTCGGCGTAGACCTTGTCGATCGTCGGCCCCATGACGAAGAAGGTGAGGAACAGGCTCAGGCCGATCACGACCTGGTTCGGCGGCGCCGCCTGGGTCCCGATCGCCTGGCGCAGCAGACTCAAGACGATGACGATGCGCGTGAAGCTCGTCATCAGCAGCAGCACCGCGGGCAGGAAGCTGAGTGCGGTGAAGAAGAGGAGCGTCTGCACCGGCACCGAGTAGCTGGTGCTGCCCGCGCTCTGGCCGATCAGAAGCGGCAGCGTCGCGCCGCCCGCGGGCGGCGTCTGCGCCGCGGCGGGCAAGGCGACGACGACGAGCGCGACCACGGCGAGGACGACGAACGCAAGCCAGGCGACGCGGCTGCGCGACGATCCGCGCAGGCGCTGGTCGAGCGCGGCGTCGCCGCGCTGCTGCTCGGCGAAGGCGATCCGCTCAGCGGGCACCGCGCTCTCCGGCGCCGGGACGACGCAGCCGGCCGAGGATCTGTGCGAACGCCGGATGGAGCGGCGTCGGATCCGACGGCGTCGCGCCGTCGTGCGGCGTCATCGTGTGCAGCGTCGTGATCGAGTTGCGGCGTGACGCCGAGGACGAGCCAGCGGCGTTCGTCGCCGTTGCCGACCTCGATCGTCACGATCCGCTGCGAGGTCGACAGCGACAGGTTCGCGACGGTCTTCATCACCCCGGCAGCGCCGCCACCGCCGAGCGGCGTGCGCTTCAGAAACCACAGCGTCACCGGGATCAGCGCGACGATCGCGCAGAACCAGAGAACCGAGCTCAATCCGTTCGGCATCGTCGTGCTCGGAAAAGGAAGGATCAGCCGCGGCTGAGTCGGCGCATGCGCTCGCTCGGCGTGACGATGTCGGTCAGACGGATGCCGAACTTCTCGTTGACGACGACGACCTCGCCCTGGGCGATCAGGTAGCCGTTGACGAGCACGTCCATCGGCTCGCCGGCCATCGCCTCTAGCTCGACGACCGAGCCCTGCGCGAGCTGCAGGATGTTCTTGATCGGGATCCGCGTCCGCCCCAGCTCGACCGTGAGCTGGACCGGGATGTCGAGGATCATGTTGATATCGTTGCCCGCGGTCGAGCCGGTGGTCGGCGCGAAGTTGGCGAACGACGCCGGCGAGACCTGGTCGGCGGCCTCGCGGACCTCGGATGCGGTCTCGGTGCGGCCGTCGGCGGCGGCCCATTCGGCGGCCGCGTCGTCGGCGGGCAGCGCGCCCGTCGGGTTGTCAGTGGACATTGCTTTCTCCGAGCCAGTTCTCGCGCGAGCCGGCGAGCAGTTGATCGACCTTGAGCGCGTATTTGCCGTTCGAGGTTCCGTAGTGACAGTCGAGCACCGGCACGCCGGCGACCTTGGCCTGGATCGCCTGGTGCAGGTCGAGCTCGATGAAGTCGCCCGCCTTCAGCGCCAGCAGCTGCTCGACCGTCGCCGGCGTCTGCGCCAGCTCGGCGACGAGCTCGACCTCGGCCGCCTGGATCTGCTGCGTCATCAGGTTGACCCAGCGCAGGTCGGGCGCGTTCGAGGCTGCCGTGCATCGTCGAGTAGAGAACCTCGCGGATCGGCTCGAGCGTGGCGTAGGGAATGCAGAAATGGATCGTGCCGCTGGCCTCGCCGATCTCGAGCGTGAACGAGGTCGAGACGACGATCTCCGACGGCTGGGCGACGTTGGCGAACTGCGGCTGCATCTCCGAGCGCACGTACTCGAGCTCGAGCGGATAGATGCCGTCCCAGGCGCGCTTGTAGTCGGCCATGATCACGTCGACGAGGCGGCGAATGATGCGTTGCTCGGTGGCCGAGAAATCGCGGCCCTCGATCCGCGTCGGGTACTTGCCGGCGCCGCCGAACAGCGCGTCGATCATCGCGAACACCAGCGGCGGATCGCACACCACCAGGCCCTGGCCGCGCAGCGGCCGCACCGAGACGATGTTGAAGTTGGTCGGCGCCGCGATCTCGCGCAGGAAGGCGCTGTACTTGTGGACGTGCATCGGCCCGATCGAGACCTCCGGGCTCTTCCTGATGAAGCCGAACAGGCCGGCGCGGATGTTCTTGGCGAAGCGCTCGTTGATGATCTCGAGCGCCGGCATGCGCTCGCGGACCATCCGGTCCTGGCTCACCAAGTCGTAGCTGCGAACCCCGCGCCTACGGCCTCGGCCTCGGCCGCGAGCGAATCGCTCTCGCCCGAAATGCCTTGCAGCAGCGCGTCGACTTCGTCCTGGGTCAGGATCTGGTCGTTCATTGGATGATGAAGCTCGAAAAGTGGACGTGCTGGATGGGGTTGCGTGGCCCGTCGCGGCGCTTGGCCGCCTTCGGCTTCGCTGTAGTCGGCTCGGTGGCCGCGACCGCACTTGCCGCGCCTTCGACCGGGGCGGCCGCAATCGGCTCGGGCCCCGCCACCTCGATCCCCATCGGCCGCACCGCCTCGCGCATGATTTCCTGCGCCAGCTGCTCCTTGCCCTCGCGGTTCATCAGGTCGCTTGCGCGCTCTTGTTGGCGAGCACCATCAGGATCGCGTTGCGGATCGCCGGCATGTAGGCCTTGATCTGGTCGGCCGAGATGCCGTTGTCGAGCTCGAGGGTGATGCCGATCTGGGCGAAGCGGTCGGCCTCCTTGTCGGCCAGGTTGACGACGAACGGGTCGAGCGGCAGGTAGATCGGCGCGTTCTTCGGGTCGATCCGCGGCGCGCTCGCGTGCTCCGGTGTCGCCTCGTCGTCGATCGCGGCCGCGGCGGCGTGCGCCGCGCGCTGCTTCAGGTAGACGACCGCGCCGGCGCCGAGTGCGAGCACGACCACGAGCGCCGCCGCCATGACGATGAGCTTCTTCTTGCCGCGCGGGTTCGGCGCGACGTCGGCGCCGGGGTCGGCGATCACTGCGGACATCGAAGCTCCTTCGGACGGCGGTCGGTGCCGGGTCACGGCAGCGCCTGCGCCGGATGCGCAGCTGTCTTGCCGTGAGGGAAATTATGGAAACCGGCGCCGGGCGCGAAGCAGCGATAAGGGCGGCTTTTCGCGCTCCAGACGGCGCGCCGTTCGCCGCCCCTCAGGCGTAGAGGTCGACGCCGCCGGCGGCGACGCGGTGCACTGTCCGAAGCGCAGGCGCTTCGCCGCTCGCCGCGGCCGAGCGCGTGCCGGCGCGCGTCGCAGGCGAGCCCTCGTCACCACCGGATGACGCACGCTCGCCGGCGTGCTGCGAGACGCCGCCGCCGGTGAGTGTCAGGCCGGCGTCGCGCAGGGCCGCCGCGAGCTCGGGCAGGCTCTTCTCGATCGCGGCGCGCGTCGCCGCGAGGTCGGCGCCGAAGTCGATCCGTGCCTCGCTGCCGGCGACGGCGATCTGGATCGAGACCGGGCCGGTCTCGGCCGGGTTGAGATGGAGCTCGGCCTGATGCACGCCGTCCTTCGCGAGCACGCTCACCTGGACGCCGAAGGCGGCGCCGAAGTCGGGCGAGTCGATCGGTGTCGGCAGCGCAAACTCGCTCGGCGCGGTGGCGACGCGCACCTCGCCGGTCGGGCTCGACGGGCCCGCGCCGAGCGTCGTCGCGAGCGCCTCGACGCGCGCTTCGCTGCCGGAACGATGCGGCACGGCGTCGCCCGCTCGCGTCGCTTCGGCGAGCGCCGCGACGAGCGCCGGCGTGCTCGCGCGCGCGATCGGCGTCGGCGCCGATCGCGCCGGCGTGCGCGGCCAGCCGCGCATCGCTCGCGTCGCTGCGGTCCGCCGGCGTGCACCTGGCTGCGGCTTGCGGCCGAGACTGCGCTCGTGGCGGCAGCGGCAGCGTCGTCGGCATCGGCGGCGAGCGGGCGGCGATGTCGTTCTGCAGCGCGCCATTGACGCGCTCGGTCGCGCCGCGCACCGTGCCGTCGGCGGCGATCGGCGCAGGGGTCGACGCCGTCTCCGCGGCGCGGCGACGCCGTGGGTGTTGCGGTCGTCGGCTGCGCCCGCGCGGTCCTTCTCGCCGTTCGCACTCCCGTTCGCGTGCTCGGCCGCGTCGGCCGCGTCGGCCACTTGCTCGCGCGACCCGACGCTTGGGCGCAGGCGCCGGGGCATGGCGCGGGCCTGACCTTGGCCGTCGGCGGCGCCGTGCTCGCCGGCTCAGCCGCCTCGACGCCCGCGTTGCCGTTTTCGGCCGGCGCCGTCGGCACGGGATGCTCCTGCGGCGCGAGCGCGCGCGCCGTCGTCGCGACTCTGGCGCAGCAGCTCGGCGAACGGATGGGCGCGCGCCGCGGCGCTCTCGGGAGCGCGTGCGGGCGCCGCCGGCGCGTTCGCCGGCGGCGGCGCGAACGCAACCGCCGGCAACGGCGTCGCCGTGGCGCGCACCGGGCTCGCTTGCCAGGCGGCCATCAGAAGGCGACCGGCCGGCCCGGCGCGGTCAGCCGGTTCCACGCCGCGCGCACCGCGCGGTCGTCGCTCTCCTTCTGCTCGATCAACGCCGAGGCGCGCTCGCCCTCGCGCAGCCGTCGCTCGATCAGCTTCTTCAAGCCGGCGGCGCGCAGCTCGTGGCCGCGCACGATCGCCTCGGCGCGCTCGGCCTGCACCGCGGCGTGCGCGGCGACGCGCTGCTGCTGCTCGACCGCCTGCGACAGGCGATGGACGAATCCCTGGTAGCAGCGGACGAGCTCGATCTTGCCTTCGCGGCAGAACTCGGCGCTCCAGCGCTGCTCGTACTCGCGCCGGTAGGCGACCAGCTGCTCGGCCTGCGCCTCGGCGGCGCGCTGCGCGGTCTCGGCCTTGAGCTGCTCGGCGAGCGCGTCGTAGCGCTGCCGCTCGGCCTGGGCGAGGAGGAGGGCGAGGGGTTGCAGGTCTTCGGACATGGCGCGGCGCTCTGGTGAGGGAATCGGAATCAGGAAGCGAGCACGGCGTGCAGGAACGCGAGGCTGTCGTCGAGGCGCGCCGGCTCGCTCATGTTCTGCTGCAGCAGGCGATCCATCGGCTCGTGCAGGCGCACCGCGAGGTCGAGGTCGGCGTCGTGGCCGGGCGCGTAGGCGCCGAGCTGGATCAGGTCGCGCGCCTTCTGGTAGCGCGCATGCAGCTGGCGAAAGCGCCGCGCCGCGTCGACGTGGTCGCTCGCGGCGACGTTGGTCATGACGCGCGACACCGAGCGCTCGATGTCGATCGCCGGATAGTGGCCGGCCTCGGCGAGCTCGCGCGACAGGACGATGTGGCCGTCGAGGATGCCGCGCGCGGCGTCGGCGATCGGATCGTTCGGGTCGTCGCCTTCGGAGAGCACGGTGTAGAAGGCGGTGATCGAGCCGCCGCCGGCGACGCCGTTGCCGCTGCGCTCGACCAGCTGCGGCAAGCGTGGCGAAGCAGCTCGGCGGATAGCCCTTGGTCGCCGGCGGCTCGCCGATCGCGAGCGCGATCTCGCGCTGCGCCATCGCGTAGCGCGTCAGCGAGTCCATCAGCAGCAGCACGTTCTTGCCGCGGTCGCGGAAGTGCTCGGCGATCACGGTCGCGTAGTTCGCGCCCTGCATCCGCACCAGCGGCGGCGCGTCGGCCGGCGCGGCGACGACGACCGAGCGGCGGATGCCGTCCTCGCCGAGGATGTCCTCGATGAACTCCTTGACCTCGCGCCCGCGCTCGCCGATCAGGCCGACGACGATCACGTCGGCGGCGGTGTAGCGCGCCATCATCCCGAGCAGCACGCTCTTGCCGACGCCGGTGCCGGCGAACAGGCCGATGCGCTGGCCGCGGCCGACGGTGAGCATGGCGTTGATCGCGCGCACGCCGGTGTCGAGCGGCATGCGCACCGGGTCGCGGTCCATGGCGTTGATCGGCCGGCGCGTCACCGGCTCGTCGTGCACCTGCGCCAGCGGGCCCTTGCGGTCCATCGGCTGGCCTTGCGAATCGACGACGCGGCCGAGCAGGCCGTCGCCGACCGGCAGGTGCAGCGTGCGGTCGACGGTGCGCCGCCACGGATGGCGCGCTGTGCCGAGCTTCATCGCCATCACCGGCGAGGGCCGCGGAATGACCAGGGCGCCGCTCGACAGGCCGTGGACGTCGCCGGTCGGCATCAGGTAGGCGCGGTCGCCGGAGAAGCCGACGACCTCGGCGATCACCGGCGGCGAGCTGTCGGCGCCGCGGCCGTCCTGGTGGATCTCGCAGACCGAGCCGACCGGGACGCGGATGCCCGCGGCCTCGAGGACCAGGCCGGTGACGCGGACCAGCCGGCCCTGCGTCTCGAGCGGGCAGAGTCTCGGCGGTCGCGCTTTCCAGGTCGGCGAGGTAGCGCCGCCACTTGTCGGTGGCCGAAGGCGTCGGTGCGGCGGCGGCGTTGTTCACGGCTCGCTCGCGGCGGTGTCGGGTGGCTCGGCCCACCACGTCAGATCGCTGCCGAGCGCGGCGACCGCGCGGCGCCAGCGCTCGTCGATGGTCGCGTCGACCAGGCCGATGTCGGACTCGATCCGGCAGCCGCCGCGGCCGATCGTCGCGTCGGCGACGAGGCGCGCGCCGCGTGCCGCGATCGCGTCGGCCGAGCTGCCGGTGATGAGCGCGTGGTCGTCGGGATGGACGCGCAGGACGATGTGGCGCGCGCTCAGCAGCAAGGCATCGATCGCCTGCTCGGCGACCGTCGCGATGCACTCGGGGCGCGATTCGAGCTCGCTGCGCAGCACCTGGCGGGCGAGTGCCGCGGCGCTGGCGGCGAGGGTTCGCGCCATCTCCTGCTGCAGCGCGTCGAGCTGCTCGCCGATCGCGCGCACCAGCGTGCCGACCTGGGTCGTCGTCTGCGCGGCGAAGCTCTGCTTGAAGCCTTCGAGCGCGACCAGGCCGTCGCGGTAGCCGTCCTGGTAGCCGGCCTGGCGCGCCGCGCGCAGTTGCTGCGCCAGCAGCTCGGCCGGATCGCTCGGCGCTTCGGGCTCGCGTGCGCGCTCGGCACCCGGTCGCACCGGTCGCGGCGACCGCGGAGACGTCGCCGAACGACCACGACGCGAACGAGCTCAGCTCCTCGCGCGGGATGAAGCGCGAATAGAGGTCGCGCGGCGCGGCACGGCCGCCCTCGGCAGGCGGCCGGCACCGGGCGCGGCTTGGCGCTGGTCATCGGGTCGCATCGCGGCTTAGAGGAAGTCATCGCCGCTGCCGCCGCCGATCACGAGCTGGCCTTCCTCGGCCAGTCGTCGAACGACCTTGAGCAGCTCCTTCTGCTCGGCCTCGACCTCGGCGACGCGGACCGGGCCGCGCGCTTCGAGCTCCTCGCGCAGCGTCTCGGCGGCGCGCGTCGACATGTTCTTCAGCACCCGTTCGCGCAGCTCTGGCTTGGCGCCCTTCAAGGCGATCGACCAGCGCTTCGGACTGCACTTCCTTGAGCAGCGCCTGGATGCCGCGGTCGTCGACGTTCATCAGGTCGTCGAAGGTGAACAGGTTGTCCATGACGCGCTGCGCTAGGTCGTTGTCGGCCTCGCGGATGTAGTCGAGCGCGGCGGTCTCGATCGCGGTGCCCATCAGGTTGATCATCTCGGCCGCGGTCTTGACGCCGCCGAGCGGCGCCATGCGTGCCTGCTCGCCGCCGGTGACCATGCGGCCCATCACGTCGCTCAGGTCCTTCAGCGCCGAGGGCTGGATGCCGTCGAGCGTGGCGATGCGCACCAGCACCTCGTTGCTCTGCCGCTCGCCGAAGGTCTTCAGCACCGCCGCCGCCTGCTCGGTGTCGAGGTGGACCAGCACCGCGGCAACGATCTGCGGATGCTCGTGGCGCAGCATCTCGCCGATCGATGCCGCGTCCATCCACTTCAGGCCCTCGATCCCCGAGATGTCGCCGTTCTGCAGGATCCGGTCGATCAGCAGGTTGGCCTTGTCCTCGTCGAGCGCCTTGCGCAGCACGTTCTTGACGTAGCTGCCGGTGTCGGCGACCAGGGCGCTGCGCCCCGAGGCGAGCGTCGTGAACTTGGCCAGGACGCTGTCGAGCCGGTCCTTCGGCACCGAGGTCATGCGCGCGATCGTCGCGCCCAGGCTTTGCACCTCGCGCGGCGAGAGGTGGCGAAAGACCGCCGCGGCTTCCTCCTCGCCGAGCGACATCAGGAGGATGGCCGAGTCTTCGAGGCCGGCTTCGTCGAGCGCCATGGTTGCGTTTCCCTTTGCTTGCTCGCGTTACGCCGATTCGCGCCGCCGACCCAGCCGCGGACGATGCCGGCGACCGCGGCCGGGTTGTCCTTGGCGAGCGCCTTGGCGCCCTCGATCTGGCGCAGGTACGCGGGCGCGGCGAGCGCCGGCGGCGGATACGACGGCTCGTCGCCGACGACCGCTTCGATGCGCGTTCCCGGGCGCTGCAGTTGCGCCGGGCGGGCGACGAACACGTTCTTCATCGCCGGCCGCACGAGGCCGAAGAAGACCAGGATCGCGACCAGGGCCAGGCCCACCGGCAGCGCCGCGGCGCGCACCAGGTCGATCAGCTCGGGGCTCTTCCAGAACGGCGTCTCGACGTTCGCGACCGGATCGACCTTGAACGGCGCGTTGATGACCTTGACCGAGTCGCCGCGATCCTTGTTGAAGCCGATCGATTCGCGCACCAGCGCGGTCAGCTTCTCGATCTCGTCGCTCGTCAGCGGCACCTGCGTCGTCTTGCCCTTGGCGTCGGTGACGCTGCGGTTGTTGACGACGACCGCGGCGTTGAGCCGCTTGACGTTGCCGGTCGCGCTCTTGGTGACGCGAACGGTCTTGTCGACCTCGTAGTTGGTCACCGCCTCGCGCCGGCCGCCGGCGCCCGCCGCGTTGCCGCTCGGCGCGCCCTGCAGCGGCTGCGACGCGCCGGTGAGCGGCGCGGTCGCGGCGATCGGCGGCTGGTTCGAGGCCGCGCCCGGAACGCCGCTGGCGAGCGCCGCGCCGGCGCCGCCGCCTTGCTCGGTCGTCTGCTGGCTGCGGATCGAGATGCTCGCGTCGGCGCCCTGGTTCGGCTTGAACTCTTCCGAGGTCGCCTCGGTCTGCGAGAAGTCGACGTCGGCGGTGACGCTGGCGCGCAGGTTGCCCGCGCCGACGATCGGCTCGACCAGCTCGACGATCCGCTTGGTGAAGCCGGCCTCGATCTGGCCGACGTACTGCAGCTGCTGCGCGTCGAGCCCTGCGCCCGGCGCGGTGTCGCCGCCGGTGAGGAGCGCGCCGCTCTGGTCGAGGATGCTGACGGCCTTCGGGCTCATCTCGGGAACGCTCGAAGACACCAGGTGCACGATGCCGGCGATCTGCGCCCGGTCGAGCGCGCGGCCGGGATGCAGCGTCAGCAGCACCGATGCGCTCGGCTTCTGCTGCTCGCGAAAGAAGCCGTTCTGGTTCGGCAGCGCGAGGTGGACGCGCGCCGCCTCGACCGCGGCGAGCGACGAGATCGAACGCGTCAGCTCGCCCTCGAGGCCGCGCTGGAAAGTGAGCCGCTCCTGGAACTGGGTCTGGCCGAAGCGGGCGCTGTCCATCAGCTCGAAGCCCGAGACCGCGCCTTTGGGCAGGCCGGCAGTCGCCATCTTCAGGCGCAGGTCGTGCACCTGCGCGGCAGGCACCAGGATTGCCGAGCCGCCTTCGGACATGCGGTACGGGCACGTTCATCTGCGACAGCTGGGCGATGACGGCGCCGCCGTCCTTGTCGGCCAGGTTGGCGTAGAGAACCTTGTAGTCGCCGTGCGAATTCCACGCCGTCATCGCGTAGACCACCCCGGCGAGCGCCGCGACGCCGATCAGGGCGCTGAGCTTGCTGCGCAGCGGCATCGCGTTGATGCGGCCGGCGAACGTGGCGGTCTGGGCAGGCGAAGCGATTGGCGTGGTGACGACGGCGTTGTCCATGAATAGTTCGCGTGCAGCCGAGGCGAAAAGCCTGCGGTTCAGCAGCGATTATTCGGAACGCCCCCCTGCCGGATGGTCCAAACAAGGCGGCATTGCGGCGCCAGTTCCCGCCAACGGCGAGGATCCCCTTGCCTACGATGGCGCCATCGGAGCAAACCCGCCATGAACGTCACCCTGAAGCCCTTCGACTTCGCCCAGGCCGTCGCCCGCGCCGGCCTCGGCACCGACGGCGTTCCCCTTGCCAACAAGGCAGGCGCGGTTGCCGCGCCGGGCTTCCAGAAGGCGCTCACCCAGGCGCTCGACGCGGTCAGCAAGTCGCAGAACGACGCGGTGCAGATGCAGCGCGAAGTCATGCTCGACAACCCGACGGTGAGCCTCGAGCAGACGATGGTCGCGATGCAGAAGGCGCAGATCGGCTTCTCGGCGACGCTGCAGGTCAGGAACAAGCTGGTTCAGGCGTATTCCGACATCATGCAGATGCAGGTGTAGCGCGCGGCGCGTGCGTGCGCGAGCTTCACCTCAACGAGCTCGATCCAAGGTCGGCCGCCTCGTTGGCAGACGTGGCGGCAACCGCCAGCAGGGCGACGATCTTGCGGACTTCGCGGTGCATTTGCTGGGCAATGACTTCGCGGCGCTCGGGCTGCAGGCGGTCGGAGATCGCCGCGACGCTGATCGCCGCGACTGGATTGCTGGGCGGAAACGCGACGCCCATCGACGCCGTCCCGGGCGTCACCGCGCCATCGAGAAAACAGTAGCCACGCGCGCGACCCTCGGCGATAGCGCCGTACAGGAAGTCGGCGGTGAACGACGCGAACTTCTCGTAGCGGTGGGCGTTCGCCTCGACGATGGCCCGGGCTTCGGCAGGCGGCAGCGAGCACAGGATCGCCAGTCCGCCGGCGCCCACGCCCAACGGCCGGCGAACGCCGATATCGAGTGACAGCGACTTGATCGGGAAGTCGCCGAGCGCCCGGTTCGCGCACACCGCTTCCAGACCGCTGCGTTCACTCAGGTAGACCGTGTCCTGCGTGAAATCGGCGAGCCGGTGCAAGGGCGCGTCGCACAGCTCGGCAAGGCGGTAGCGCGGCCGGGCGAGCAGGCCGAATTCGTGCAGGAGCGGTCCGAGAAAGTACTTCCGGGTGTGCGGATCGCGATCGACCATGCCTTCGAGCTCGAGACGATGCAGCATCCGAAAACAGGTTGCCTCGGCCAGCCCGGAGGTCGCGACGACCTCGCCGGCGCGCATGCCGCGGCGCCCGCGCGACGCGATCACGCGCAGCACATCGACGACGCGCTCGATGCTCTGGGTACCCGAGCGCGTGACTCCACCTTGTGGAGCATTTGCTAGGTCTTTCCGATTGATCGAAACTTTTCTACTCATAGAGATAGCATCATCTTCACTCCACATTGTGGCGAATATGGACGTTTACCCTGTGAAGCGTGCGATCTCCCCTGCATAACATCGTCGCGTCTGGCGTGTCAGGGCGAGAGGTGCGGGTGGCGACATTCAAGATAGGTTCGTATCACGTGACGCGCATCGAGGAGATGCTGACTCCGGGGTTCAAGCCTGCCTTTCTGTTTCCCGACTACGCGGCCGATGTTTTCGCCGAGCACAAGCTGCTGTCGGACCCGCGCTTCTGGGACGTGCCGAGCCAGAAGGTCATGTCGAGCATGCATTCGTGGATGATCCGGGACGACCGGCACACGATCCTGATCGACACTGGATGCGGCAACGACAAGACGCGCGCCTTGCCGCTGTTCGAGCGCTTCCACCAGCTGCATCTGCCGTATCTCGAGCGGCTGGTCGAGGCCGGCGTCCGCCCCGAAGACGTGACGCTCGTGATCTGCACCCATCTGCACATCGACCACGTCGGCTGGAACACGAAGCTCGTCGACGGCCAATGGGTGCCGACCTTTCCCAACGCCAAGTACATCTTCTCGCGCCGCGAGTTCGAGCACTGGCAGTCGCCCACGGGCGGCCATGTGACGCTGCCGGAGAACATCGCGGTCATCGAAGACAGCGTGCTGCCG
This sequence comes from uncultured beta proteobacterium, assembly GCA_963766315.1. Taxonomy (GTDB): domain Bacteria; phylum Pseudomonadota; class Gammaproteobacteria; order Burkholderiales; family Burkholderiaceae_C; genus Schlegelella_A. The sequence continues at coordinate 138,724 of CAVXZM010000012.1, read as the reverse complement.
GTGATCGAGGCCGGCCAGGTCGAATTCATCGACGACGGCTCGAAGATCATCGACGGGCTGTTCTTCCAGGATGCGTTCGGCCACACCGCCGGCCACGGCATGCTCAAGCTCGAGTCGGGCAACGACGCGGCGATCTTCCCGGGCGATTCGCTGCACCAGCCGATGCAGGTGTTCCGTCCCGACTGGAACAGCCGCTTCTGCGAGCAGGCCGAGCAGGCCCGCATCACCCGTCGCTCGATCCTCGACTACTGCCTCGATCGCAACGCCTTGCTGCTGCCCGCGCACTTCGGCGCGCCGCACGGCGGCTACGTCACCCGCCACGCCGGCGGCTACGACTTCACGCCGGCCGACGACCTCGTGGTCGCGGGCTGAGACGAGACACGCGGTGCAAGGCGAATCCTTCCTGTCCGCGCTTCGCGACGCCGGCGGCGCTGCCCAGGTGCTCTCCGACAGCGCCTCCTGCGAGTACTACGCCAACGACATCTTCTGGCAACCCGGCGTGACGCCGCTCGCGGTCGTGCTGCCGCAAACGCGTGCCCAGGCCGTCGACGCGGTGAAGGCCGCGGCCGCGCATGGCATCGCCATCGTGCCGCGCGGCGGTGGCATGTCGTACACCAAGGGCTATCTGCCGGACAGCGGCAGGAGCGTCGTGATCGACACGCGCAAGCTCAACCGCGTGCTCGAAGTGAACGTCGCCGACCGCTACATCACGGTCGAGGCCGGCTGCACCTGGGCGCAGGTGCACGAAGCGCTGTTGCCCACCGGCATGAACACCGGCTACTGGGGTCCGCTCTCGGGAATCAACGCCACGGTGGGCGGCGCGCTGTCGCAGAACAGCGCGTTCTTCGGCTCGACTCTGCACGGCACCGTCGCCGAGCACGTGCTCGGCGTCACCGTGCTGCTCTCGAACGGCGCCGTCGTGACGACGGGATCGGGCGGCCGGGTCGACACCAAGCCGTTCACGCGCTACGCCGGGCCCGACATGACCGGACTCTTCCTCGGTGACACCGGCGCCTTCGGCCTCAAGCTCGCGGCGACGCTGAGGCTCGAGCCGGCGCCGCAGCACCTGGACTACCTCGGCTTCGGCTTCGAGGACATGCGTGCGATGGCGCTGGCGCAGGTCGAGATGAGCGCGGTGCGGGCGATCTCCGAGGGCTTCGGCATCGATCGCGCCAAGGCGTTGAATTCGGCCAGCGTCAACAAGCTGAGCGATGGCGTCAAGATCCTGGGCAGCATTGCACGCTCGTCCAAGGGCCTGCTGCAGGGCATCAAGGACGCGGTCGGCGTCGCCACCACCGGCGCCGGCTACCTCGCCGACCACGCCTGCTCGCTGCATCTCGTGGTCGAAGGCAGCAGTGCCGACGCGCTCGCCGCGAGCATGGCGGCGCTGCGCGCGATCGGCGCCAAGCACGGCGTCGAAATCGAGAACGCTGCCGCCCGGGTCATGCGCTCGCGGCCGTTCAATCCGGTGCGCGGCATGCTCGGCGCCGACGGCCAGCGCTGGGTGCCGATCCATGCCGTGTTCCCGCTCAGCGATGCCGAGCGCGCGGTGGCGGCGAATGCGGCCTACTTCAAGTCGCAGGAGACCCTGATGCAGCAGCACGGCATCATCCTGTCGCACCTGACGATGACCGTCGGCAACGAGTTCTTCCTCGAGCCGGCGTTCTACTGGCGGGACGAGATCACGCCGCTGCACCGCAAGAGCCTCGGTGACGACGTCGTCGGCCCCTGGCTCGACCGGCCCGCCAACCTGCCGGCGCGCGAGGCGGTGATCGCCTTGCGCAAGGGCATCCAGCAGGTCTACCTCGGCTTGGGCGGCGTCAACTGGCAGATCGGCCGCGACTACCCGCTGCAGCAGGTGATGCAGCCGGAAAGCTGGGCTCTCCTGAGCGCGCTCAAGCATGCGGTCGATCCGCAGGGCCTGATGAATCCGGGCTCGCTCGGCCTGCGCGCGGCGGCCTGAGCCTTTCCTCGACACCCTTTCATCGGAACCAACGGCCATGGGATTCACGATCACCGAAAAGATCCTCGCGCGCACCGCGGGCCTGCCGTCCGTCAAGGCCGGCGACGAGATCATGGCCAAACCGGATTTCGTCCTCGCCTACGACTTCCCGGGCTATACCGACGTCATCTTCAAGCAGCTGAAGAACGACTTCGGCATCACGAAGATGGCCGAGCCCGATCGTTTCGGCATCTTCATCGACCACATGGTCCCGGCGGTCAGCCCGGCCGAAGAAGAGCTCCACAAGGGCACGCGCGAGTGGACCGCGATCAACGACGTCAAGCTCTACGAACGCAAGGGCATCGGCCACCAGGTCTCGTCCGAAGTGGGCTACGCGACGCCGGGCGCCTTCGCGGTCCATTTCGACGGTCATGTCAGCCAGCTCGGCACCTTCGGCACGCTCGCCATCGGTCTTCGGCGCAACGTGCTCGAAGCGTTCGCCATGGAGAAGGTCTCGATCCGCGTGCCGCAGACCACCCGGGTCGACCTGGTCGGGCACTTGCAGCCCGGGGTGATGGCGCGCGATGTGTTCCACCACATCGTGCGCGTGCTCGGGCCCGCGTCGTGCCGTTTCCAGGTGCTCGAGATCGGCGGCCCGGCAGTCGCCGACATGTCGAACGACGCGTTGCAGACGATCACTGGCCTGGCGATGTTCACCGGCGCGGTGACGGCGATCGTGAACCCGGACGCCAAGCGATTGGCCTACGCGCTGCCGCGCGCGCGCAAGAAGCTCGAGCCGGTCTGCAGCGACGACGACGCGACCTACGCGGCGCGCCACACGATCGACCTGTCGACGCTCGAGCCGATCATCGTCATCCCGCCGAGCCCGGCCAACACGCGCGACCTCAAGGACTACCTCGATCTGCCGGTGCAGACCGGCTACCTCGGCTCCTGCGCATCGGGCCGGATCGAGGATCTGCGTGCCGCCGCGAACGTGCTGCGCGGGAGGAAGGTCGCCGACGGCTTCCAGCTGAACGTCGTGCCGACGAGCCAGGAGATCATGGTGGCCGCCGCCAGGGAAGGGCTGATCGAGGTCTTCGTCGAGGCCGGCGCCTTCGTCTCGTCGCCCTCGTGCGACTACTGCTTTGGCCGGATCGCGACCATGGCGCCGGGTCAGCGCGCGGTCTCGACCGGCACGCTCAACGTGCGCGGCAGGATGGGCAGCCCCGACTCCGAGATCTACCTGTGCAACGCCGCCGTGCTCGCCGCCTCGGCGATCGAAGGCAAGATCACGGACCCGCGGCCCTACCTGAAAGGCTGAAGGAGCGACCATGGCGATGAAGAACCTGCGCGGCCGCGTGGCCTTCAAGTTCGACGAAGTCGACTTCGACGTCGACCAGATCGTCGGCGTCAAGAACATCAAGACGACCAACATCGACGAGCTGAGCAAGGCGGCGATGCAGGAATACGACCCGGGATTCGCCAGCGCGGTGCGGCCGGGCGACCTGCTCGTCGGCAACCACAACTTCGGCTATGGCCATCCGCACTATCCGCCGATGAAGGCGATGCGCCACATGGGGATCGCCGGCGTGATCGCCGAGTCGTTCTCGCCCGGCTACTGGCGTGGCGAGATCAGCATGGGCTTTCCGCAGGTCTCGTGCCCCGGCATCCTGGCGTTCGTCGAGCGCTGGGACGAGATCGAGATCGACTGGGCGGCACAACAGGTGAAGAACCTGACCCAGGGGACCACCATCGCCTTCGAGCCGCTGCCCCGGGGCGATCTCGAAATGCTCGAGGCCGGTGGTCTCGAGACCTACCTGAAGAAGCGATTCCAGACCGACAACGCCATGAGGAACACCGACCATGCCTAACCTGAAGCAACTGATCAAGGACAAGAAAACCGTCTGGGCCGCAGGCGCCTTCGACGCGCTGAGCGCGCGGCTGATCCAAGAGGCCGGCTTCGACGCGCTGCTGACCTCGGGCTACGGCATCTCGTCGTCGTTTCTCGGCGAGCCCGACACCGAGTTCTATACGATGACCGAGAACCTCGCGGTCACGCGCAACGTCTGCAACGCGGTGACCATCCCCGTCATCGCCGACATCGACACCGCGTACGGCAACGCCGTCAGCGCGATGCGCACGATGCGCGAGTTCGAGAACGCCGGCGCCGCGGCGGTCATCGTCGAAGACCAGGTCTCGCCCAAGCGCTGCCCGTGCTCGTCGTCGCAGATCGACGTCGTGCCGATGGAAGAGCACGTCGGCAAGCTGCGCGCCATGATCGCGGCACGCAAGAACCCCGACGTGCTGATCATCGCGCGCACCGATGCGGTCGACCCGGCCGAAGCGATCCGCCGCGGCAAGGCCTATGTCGCGGCCGGCGCCGACATCGTCCAGCCGATCAGCCGGTGCTTCAAGAACTTCGAGGGCCTGCAGGCGATGCGCGAAGGCTGCGGCGTGCCGCTCTCGCTGCAGATCCTGGCCTGGCTCGAGACCGACCTCGACCGCAAGCAGATCGAGCAGGTGGCAGCGGTGGCCACCTATCCGCTGGTCGCGCTGATGACCGCCACCCAGGCCATGCGCACCAACCTGCGCGCGCTCGCCGCGGCCAAGTCGTCGAAGCAGCTGCCGTTGCCGGTCACCGGCCTGCACGACTTCAACGACTTCATCGGCTTCACGCGCGTCGATGCGCTGCAGAAGAAGTACATGGGCGGCGCGCCGGCCTGAGATCGACGACCACAGACATCAAAATACAGCAACAAAAGAGGAGCGAACAATGAAGAACGGGAGCAGACAGATCGGCCTTCGGGCATGCGCGGCGCTGGTGGCGCTCGCCGTCCTAGCGGGACCGGCGGCCGCACAAGGCCTGGCAGCGGGCGAGTACAAGGTCGGCTTCATCACCGAGAACACCGGCGCGATCGCCTCGGCCGGCCAGTCGTACTGGAACGGCGCGCAGCTGGCGGCCGAAGAGGTCAAGGCACAGAAGTACCTCGGCGGCGCCTCGATCGTGCTCGACCCGAAGGAGAGCGGCAGCGATGCGGCGCGGGCGATCCAGAACGCGAACCAGTTCATCGCCGACCGTTCCGTGCTGGCGATCAGCTGCTGCATCCTCTCGGCGGTCGCCGGCTCGCTGAAGCCGATCGTGGTCGAGGCGAAGACGCCGCTGGTGATCTTCGGCGCGACGGCATCCGGGCTGCCGCAGCCACCGTGGATCTACAGCATGACGATCCTGCCCGGCCCGAAGGACACGGCCACCGCGGTCAAGGTCGTCGACGCGGTCAAGCCGAAGACCGCTGCCTACATCCTCGCGGCCGACAACGACGCCTTCAAGGGCCGCATGAATGCGACCCGCACCGCGCTCGAAGCGAAGGGCGTGACGACCGCCGGCGTCGTCAACGTGCTGACCAAGGACACCGACTTCACCGCGGCCGCGACCCAGGCGATGGGGCTCAAGCCCGACGTGATCCTGATCTACGCGACGCAGGGCGCCGCCGCCGGCGCGATCACTGCGCTGAAGGACCGCGGCTACGCCAAGACGATCGTCGGCAACGACGTCCTGTCGCCGGCGCCGATCTTCAAGAAGATGGGCAGCTCGGTCGTCGGCGTGCCGTTCCCGGTGAGCTTCTCGGACGCGATCGCCGAGACGCCCGAGGCCAAGGCTTTCGTCGCCGCCTACCAGGCCAAGTTCAACGCGCCGCCCGACATCTATTCGGCGCAGGGCTACCAGGTCGTGTGGTTCATCGCCCAGGGCCTGAAGTCGATCTCGGGCCAGCCGAGCCGCGAATCGCTCGCCACGGCGCTCTCGAAAGTGACCAAGATCGACCATCAGGTCTATGGCGGCGAGATCATGAAGGACGGCCAGGCGGAGACCACCGGCACGCTCGTTGTGGCCTGGACGGCCGACGGCAAGATCGTCCTCTGGACACCGCCGAAGTAAGCCGGCTCGGCAACCGGCCATGGAGCTCTTCCTCGAGCAGCTGATCAACGGTTGCGCGATCGGCTCGCTGTACGCGATGTTCGGTCTCGGCTTCGGGATCGTCTTCGCGACCCTCGGCATCCTGAATGCGGCCCATGGCAGCTATGCGAGCTGGGCCGCGATCGCTGCCTTGGCCGCGGTCGAGCAGCTGAAGCTGCCCTTTATCGTGGCGCTGCCGATCGGCGTCGTCGCGGGCGGGCTCCTCGCCGTGCTGGTCGATCAGATCGCGTTCCAGCCGCTGCGCCGGCGCGGCAGCGAAATGCTGGGCGCGCTCATCACCAGCATCGCCTTCTGGATCATCCTCGACAACCTGGCCGGCACCGCCACCGGCCAGCAGAGCCTGAGCTTTCCGCGCGGCAGCTATCCAGGAACCATGTTCCATCTGGGCGAGATCCCGCTGCCGGCGATGCAGATCATCACCGTCGCAGCGATGCTGATCGTGACCGTCAGCCTGCATCTGCTGATCCGCCGCAGCCGCTTCGGCGCGGCGATGCGGGCGGTCGGCTGGAACCAGACCGCCGCCTCGCTGGGTGGCGTCAACCCGCGCCACGTCGTCATCATTACCGCCTTCATCGCCGGCGCGACCTCGGGGCTGGCCGGCGTTCTCGGCGGTATCACCACCCAGAACGTCTCGTTCCTGCTCGGCGAGGGCCTGCTGCTCAAGGGATTCGCCGCGGTCGTCGTCGGCGGCTACGACGACGTCCGCGGCACGGCGATCGCCGGCGTCGGCCTCGGCATCCTCGAGGTGATGACGTCGCAATACCTCTCTTCCGGGCTGCGCGACGGCATTACCTATGCGCTGCTGCTGAGCTTCCTGCTGCTGCGGCCGCGTGGCCTGTTCGGCAGCACCGGCTTCTCGCGCGCCTGACCATGCAAGCGCTCGGCGATTTCTGGCGGGGTTATCAGAGCACGATCGCGTTCGCGATCGTCAACGCCTTCTTCGCGCTCAGCACCTATGCCGTGCTCTCGGCCGGCATCCTGAGCTTTGCCACCGTGACCTACGCCGCGATGGGTGGCTTCGTTGGCGCGCGCCTGGTGCTGCAGACCGGCCTCGACCCGCTGATCCTCCTGCCGGCGGCCGCGGCCGCGGGGGCGCTGCTCGCCTATGTCGTCGCCTTGATCTTCCTGCGCCTCGAAAGTCACTGGATGGCGCTGGCGAGTCTCGCGCTCATCCTGATCACGCGCGTGGTCGTCATCAACGTGCCGAGCGTCACCGGCGGCGTCAACGGACTGAGCCTGCCGGTCAAGCTGCCGTTGTTCGTGCTGGCCCTGCTCTTGGCCGTCGCCATCGTTGTCTTCTACCGCCTCTCGGTGTCGTGGTACGGCATCGCCGCGCGCGCGGTGCGCGAGGATCCGGCTGTCGCGTCGAGCATCGGCATCGCGCCGCGCCGCATCCAGACCATCGCCTTCGTGATCTCGGGCGCGGTCGGCGGCCTGGGCGGCATGCTGCTCGCGCTGGTGCTGCAGTTCCTTTCGCCCGATACCTACTTCGTCAACATCGCCTTCACGATGATCGCGGCGGTCGTGCTGGGAGGCTCGTATCACTGGATCGGCGCGATCATCGGCGCGGCGGTGTTCACCGCGTTGCCGGTGATCGCCCAGGCGATCGTTCCCCACTTCCAGGAGGTGGCCAACGGAATCGTGCTGCTGCTGATCATGATCTTCCTGCCGCGCGGGCTGGTCGATCCGCGCGCCATCCGCCTGCGCCGCGCCGCGCGCAGCGCCGACGCCGAAGCCACTCGCGCCGCGGCGAAGCGCGTGGTCGAGGGCGCGCCTTGACGCTCGCGAGCGCATCGTCGCGCGCCGCTGCTGGAGGTGGCGGCCATCGCCAAGCACTTCGGCGGCGTCGCCGCGGTGTCCGACCTGTCGATGCTGGTTCGCACCGGCAGCGTCGCCGGGTTGATGGGCCCGAACGGCGCCGGCAAGACCACCTTGGTCAATCTCATCAGCGGCTTGCTGCCGTCGGACAGCGGCACGATCCGCTTCGCCGGCACCGAGATCCAGCGCTGCCCGGCCTACGACATCGCCGCGCAGGGCATCGCGCGGACCTACCAGAACGTGCGCCTGTTCAGCGGCATGACGGTGTTGGAGCAGGTGATGGCCGGCTGCTATGTCCGGCGCGGCGCGTCGCTGTGGGGGTCGTTCCTCGGCCTACCGAAGGCCCGGGCAGCGCACAAGGCGGTGGAGCGCCACGCGCTCGAGCTCCTCGAGCGCGTACAGCTGAGCGATCAGGCGCATCTGCTCGCCGAGACCCTGTCCTACGGCGAGCAGCGACGCGTCGAGATTGCGCGCGCTCTCGGCACGAGTCCGCGCCTCTTGCTCCTCGACGAGCCCACCGCCGGAATGAACGTGCAGGAATCGAACGAGATCGGCAATCTCGTGCACAGCCTGCGCGACGGTGGGCTGACCGTGCTGATGGTCGAGCACAACGTGCGGCTGGTCAAAGAGTTCTGCGACCACGTCACGGTGATGAACTTCGGCCGCCTGCTCGCCACCGGAACCCCCGCCGAATGCATCGCCCATCCCGACGTGCAGGCTGCCTATTTCGGAAACACCGCCGATGCTGAGCGTATCCGGGCTCTGCGCTAGCTACGGCGCGATCCGCGCCGTCACCGATCTCGGCTTCGAGGTCGGCGCGAACAGCATGGTCGCGATCCTGGGCGCCAACGGCGCCGGCAAGTCGACCACGCTGCGCAGCATCGCCGGGCTGCACCGGCCGGTGCGCGGTTCGATCAAGCTCGATGGCGAAGAGATCTCGACCCTGCCGGTCCATCGCGTCGTGCGCAAGGGTCTCGCGCTGGTGCCGGAGGGGCGGATGATCGTCGCGCCGCTCACGGTCGAGGAGAACCTGAAGCTCAGCAGCTATGCCGGACGCGGCGTGCAGAATGACTTGATCGCCCGTGTCCACGACCTGTTCCCGCGTCTCAAGGAGCGGCGCGGACAGGTGGCGGGCCTCATGAGTGGCGGCGAACAGCAGATGCTCGCCATCGGCCGCGCCCTGATGACCGAGCCGCGCATGCTGGTGCTCGACGAGCCTTCCATGGGCCTGGCGCCGGCGATCGTCGACCAGGTATTCCAGGCGATCGTCACCCTGCATCGCCAGGGTCAGTCGATCCTGCTGGTCGAACAGAACGCTGAGATCGCGCTCTCGGTCTGCGACTACGCCTATCTCATGAAGCGCGGCTCGATCGTGATGGAAGGGACGGTTGCCGCGCTGCGCGCCGATGCCGGCGTGCTCGAGGCCTATCTGGCCTGAGTGGCTGGTGCTTAGGGTTCGGTCACCTTCTCACCGAGGCGACCTCTCGCGGATTTCCGGTTCCCCGATGCAGGCGCCACCGCGCCCGCCTTGCCCAGGCCGAACTGCGGCATGTTGACGTAGACCGACTCGAAGCGACCCGGCGCGATGGCATAGGTCTCGTGCCAGATCCCGACAGCGCCATTGGTGCCGACGGCTTGATTGAACGCTTTCCACGCCGGAAGGTGCTCCGCTTCACGATTGGTCGCGTAGGCCAGGAGTTGCTCCATGGAGCGCCAATACTGAACCATCAACAGTGTTCGAGAGAACCAGCTCTCGGCGTGAAGCAAGCCAAGCTCGGGCCGGCGAGCCAATTCGTTGATCATGCGTGGCATCGCCGCAGCGACCGGCAACCACTTTGAACGAGCAAGGGATTGTTGACCCGCATGCCGATCAGGAACACGACGAACTCTCCGGGAAGTTCGGCGGCGACACGATCACGGATGAGCATGGTTCCGGGCTTTCTCAGGGCGTCGATCTCGTGCCGCGAAACCGGTCGCAGGCCGGCGCGCGAAGGACTCTCACCAGCCGTATCCCATCTTGAAAAGCACCGCGCGGTTGCCGTCCTTTCCTGCCGCGAACTCCAGGTTCGCGACGATGCCCTGCGCCGGTTTGAGGATGTACTGCACGCCCACGCCCACGCTGGGGAAGAGGTCCGAACCCGAGCAGCCACTGCGGTTGCCGCCGTACAGGCACGCCACGCCACCGAAGAGCGTGGCGGTCCAGCGTTCGGCAAGCCGATGACGCTCCTCGACCTCGATCGAGGACATTGACTTGCCCAAATACTCTCCCGTCGTGTAGCCACGCAGCAGCACCGGCGCGTACGCCGCCGGCGGGGCGTCCTGCGTCCACTGGTTGCTCTGGCGAACCGCCAGCACATGACCGTCCCCGTGGCTCCAAAACTGCCGGTAGTCGAGCCGGTAGACGCTGAAGTTGTCGCCGCCCTCGGCGCTCGGCCGATAGATGACGTTGTTGAAGTTCAAGAGCCAGCCCTGCTGGGGCGAGTCCGTGCGGTCGCGGGAGTCGTGCTGGCCGACGAGGCCCCCGCCGGTGGCCTTGAAACCCGTCAACCCGAACAGGCCGAGCAGGTCGTCGTCGAGCGATGTCTGGCCGACGATCTCGTAGTTCGTTGACAGCGCCTGGGCGCCGACGAACCAGTCGTCCTTCACCCGATACAGATAGCGCGCGCCGAAGGCGCGGATGTGATCTTCCGACTTCAGGGGCATGCCGGTGCCGAGGAAGTCGTCGTAGTCGTTCTTGATCCGCCCGCCGATGACGAACACATTGAGGCGATGCTGGTCGGCGGCGAACGAGGTTCGGCCAAACAGCACGGCGGTGGCCGAATCCGTGGACGTGTACTGCGCGCTGGCTCCGAAGATGGACACCTGCGATTCCGCATCGAACTTGCGCGAGATAGCCGGCAAGCGCCCCGACCGATGTGCCGAGCTTCGGGCTGTTCGAGAACGTCGGCAGCAGCAACCAGGGCGAAGGAGCCTTCTTGGGCTCCTCTTCCTCCTGCGCGTGCACCAACTGGGCGAGGAGGCAGCCAAGGCCCAACAATGCGATCGCCGCGGTGCGCCGCGAACGGCGTGTCGGTGACGCCGCGACGCGCCACCCGCCCGCCGCCCGCGGCTCGGTGGGGGCAGCGAGCGTCAGCGACACTTTGGACATCGGTGGGTGTCGCTACGCCCGCCGTGCTTGATGCGCACGAAAGACTTGCACCACTTCCCGGGGATATCGGCCATGGACGCGTTGAAGAAGAAATTCAAGGAGGGTCACCACGCAGAAGCGATCGCGGCATGCGAAGCCCGGTGCCAGTCAGGACCCGACCAATCCCGAGATCAAGAGATTGTGCGCAATGATGCATGCCCTCGTGAAGAACTATGGCCGAGCGCTTGAATTACTGCTTGAAGTCCGCGACGCGAACAAGGAAGACGCCGACGTCCTGTTCAACATCGCCACGTGCGAGAGGGAGCTGAAGAACTTCAAGAACGCCGACACGGTATTTCCAGATCTATACCGACAAGTTTCCGAATCATTCGCATGGCTGGGCAAGCGCGGCGGAATGCCAGCTTCAATTGCAATCGTTCGACCTGGCCATCAGATTTGCTGACCGGGCGATCAAGCTCGACGCCTCCTCCCTTGCGGCATGGACCGTTCGCGGCGATTGCCAAAGGGCGACGGGGCAGTTCGAAAATGCCCTGGCAAGTTACGGTCGGGCCAACCAGATACAGCCGAACGTCGAATGCTGGCTTAACGCAGGTCTGACGCTGCTTGAGATCGACAGGGTGTCGGAGGCCATAGACGCGCTCAGCCACGCGATTGCGCTGGCGCCGAACGTGGCCAGCTTGAGAGTCACCCGGGGCGGCATGTTTCACAACCGCGGCAGACTGCAAGAGGCCGTTGCCGACTACCGGGCAGCGCTGACGCTGACCCCCGGCGATGGTGAGACATTGAAGAAGGCGTGCCTCTGTCTGCTCGGACTACATCAAGGTCAGCAGGCGCTCGAACTCTGTCGAGGCATCTTGGGAGCTCAACCGGATATGTTGACGGCCACGCTCGTGCAGGAATGGGTCTTGAACGAGCTTGTTCCGATGTGGCATGTGCCGATGATGAACGAGCAAGAGCGCAACAAGGCCTATTACCAGGCCCTCGAATCGGTGGTCACGCCGGAAAAGCTGGTTCTTGAAATCGGCACCGGATCAGGCCTGCTGGCGATGATGATCGCCAGGCTCGGCGCAAGAAGGATAGTGACCTGCGAAGCCGTCGAGCTGATCGCCGATACCGCCAGACGAATAGTGAAGCGCAATCACTATCAGGACCAGATCACGGTCCTGGCTAAGCTGTCATCGGCTGTCGAACTCGACAAGGACCTGCCCGGCAAGGCGGATGTCCTGGTCCATGAGATTTTCGCCAGCGACTTGCTCGGCGAGCATCTTCTCGACGCGCTCGAGGATGCCAAACAACGTCTGCTGAAGCCGGATGGGCATGTCCTGCCCTCCGCAGCGAGCATCATGATCGCGCTGGTGGGCGGTGCCGAGCTGGGACAGCATCTGCGGGTCGAGGAGTCGTTCGGATTTGACCTGCGTGACTTCAATGCCATCAATGCGAAGCGAGGACCCCTTTATCGCCACGATCTGGAGACGCTTCTATTGAGCGACGATGTCGAAGCCTTCCGGTTCGACTTCCTCAACGACGCGACATTTCCTGCCGAATCAAAAGTGATCGAGATAGAGGTGAAGGAATCGGGGTTGTGCTACGGCGTCATTCAATGGATTTGCATCGAGCTCAGCAAGGACGTGCACTTCGAGAATCACCCATCGCAGCGCCGCCCAATCGCGAACTGGCAGAACATCGTTCATCGATTCGACGAGCCGATTCGCCTCGAAGCAGGCGCCGTCGTCTCGGTCACGGCGGCGCACAATCGCCAGCAGCCGTGGTTTGAATTGACAGACGAGAAGTTGGCCGGCGGGGCGCCGAACGCGAGCAACGCAGGGGAGTAGACGCCAGGGCCGACCGTCACGGCGATGCGGAGTTCGCCGGCCGAGCGCGTCCGTTGCGCGCCCGGTTTTGGCCGGCGCTGTCGAACCGGTCAGTTCAACGCCATCAACTTGCCGCGCTTCTGCGTCAAGTCGATGAAGCGCTGCAACGTGCGCAACGCGTCGCCGCCGGGGCGAACGAACTCGAGGCCGAGCCTGACGCCGCGTGATTCGGCGTTGAGCGACGTGACGTGCTGAAGGCGCAGGTTGACGTCGAGCTTGGTGTCGTCGTCGAGCTCGATACGGACGTTCTGCAGCAGCACGCCCGCGTTCATCGCCGGCACGTCGACCGGCAGGAAGAGGGCGCAGCCGCCGATGCTGATGTCGATCACCCGAAGCGCGAACTCGGTGTCGGGCATGTCGGGATGGCGAACCCGCGCCAGCGGTGCCGCGCGCATCAACGGGCGGACGCGAAAGGCGTTGCGGCGCTGGAACCGGTACATCTCGCGCGGGAACGGACAGCTGAGCACGCTGGCGCGGTTGCCGTGCACCAGGACCAGGTTGTGGACGTCGAACTGGACCTTGACGTTGTCGAGGTAGCCGACGACGACCACCTCGTCCGACTGCAGGACCGATTGCATCGCCGGGTCGTTCGGGTCGGCGTTGAAGCCGAGCGTGCCACGGCTGCTGTCGAGGGTCCAGATTGCGCTCGTGAAGACGTGGCCGTCGCTGCTGTTCATGTGCAGCAGGATCGAGCCGTCGACCAGCTGCTTGAGGAGCAGCCCGACGTCGCGCGGCGACGAGACCCGGAATTCCTCGAGCCCGTTCTTGCCCGACATGCCGTCGAGCGGCGCCGGTCTGGTTTCCATCGCGTCTCCTTGGAACGCCGTTTCGTGAGTGTGCCTGCGGAGGTCGCGGATCAGTGCAGTGTCTTCGGCCGGCCGGCGAGGATGTCGTCGAGGTCCTCGAGCCAGGGCTCCGCGAGCTGGCGGATCTCGGCGTCGTTGACCAGGATGCGCTGCATCAGGCGCGACTTCAGCTCGGCCTCGTCGGGCGGCAGCGGCTGCTCGGCGGCGGTGTTCTTGAGCTGCGCGATCAGCACCGCGCACGCGCCCTCGAGCTTGACGACCGTGTCCCAGTTGCCGGCACGCGCCGCTTCGAGCATGTCCTGGCTCGCCTTCTCGATCGCTTCGTAGTAGTTCATCAGCAGCGAGTTCATGCAGGCCTCGACGGGTTGGATGCTGGGCATGTCACTGGACCTCGGCGCCACTGTCGGTGCGCGGGCCGATCGCGATCCATGCTTGGCGCACGGGCTCGATCAGTTGCACGCACTCGTCGAGCGCGGCGACGTCGTTGTTCAGATTGGCCTGCGTCAGGCGCAGCGTGATGTAGCCGTACAGCGCCTTGAGCTGGAGCGCGAGCTCGCCGCCGGCCTCGGTGTTGAGGGGCGCGCGCAGGCCTTCGTCGACGATCCGCGCGGCGCGATTGATCGCATTGCACTTGGCCTCGATGTCCTTGAACAGGAGCGCGCGCTTGGCCTGGGCGACGACTTCGTTGAAGCCGTCGAACAGCATCGTCACGAGCTGGTGCGGTGAGGCCGCGGTGACGCCGGTCTCCACGCCGATCTTGCGGTAGGCGCCGGCGAAGGCGCCGGGGCTGCGGTGGGCGAGGGGAGCGGAAGCGAACATGGGGCGAAGGTTCCTGTCGGGCTTGCCTTCAATATCGGTATCGTCCCTGCCGACTTGAATCGACGAATCCGCTGAAACCCGGGGCGAAAGTCATGCTCCTCGCGCCCTGGCCGATGCGAGCGGCCGCGGCGCACTTGCCGCTAGCCGTTGCTGGAGTTGTTGAACGCGGCGAGCTGCTGCGTGATGTAGCTGCTCTGGCTGTTCAGCTGCGCCATCACGGTGTCGAGCGCGGTGTACTGGGCGCGCATCCGCGTCTCGATGCCGTCGAGCCGGACATTGAGGTTGTCCTGGTCTTGCTGGTTGCGCTGCAGCTGCTCGGCCAGGCCGTCGGTGCGCGTCGTCAGCGATCCGTCGATGCCGAGCAGCGAGTCGGTGATGACACGGAAACGCTTGCCGAAGCCGTCCTGCGTCGGGTCGGTCGGGTTCGAGTTGGAGAACGCCTTCTTCAGCTCGGTGACATTGCTGAGCGCGTTGTCGAGCACCGCACCGTTGACCGTCAGCGAGCCGTCGGTCTGCATCTGCAGGCCGATGTCGGAGAGATGCGCGAACGTCGCCGAGGCGCCTGACGCCTGGCCGACGAGGGTGCGCAGCTGGCGCTGCAGGCCGACCGCGGCGCTGTCGCCCTGGAGGATGCCGCCGACCTTGGCCACCGGGTCGTACTTGGTGTCGTCGGCGATGATCTTGTTGACCGCCGTGTAGGCGGCGGCGAAGTCGGTGATCAGCTTCTTCAGCGACGTCGTGTCGGTGGCGACGTTGATGTTGGCCGGCGTGGTCGTGACGGCGTTCAGCGTCAGGGTCAGACCGTCGACGACGTTGGCGAGGGTGTTGCTCGGCGAAGTGACCGCCAGGCCGTTGACGGTCGCCGCCGCGTCGGCGGCGGTCTGGGTCTGGGTCATCGCGGTCGCGCCGGCGGACGGATCGAACGCCAGCGAGGCGACGCCGCTGGTGCGAAAGCCGCCGGCTGCGCCGGTCGCGCTCGACCGGATCAGCAGGCGCGAGCCGCTGGCGTCGGTCATGATCATCGCGGTCACGCCCGCGCCGGCGGCGTTGATCTTGTCGCGCACGTCGCTCAGCGTGTCGGTCGCCGCCGATGTCGACGTCGACGGCGCTGGCGCCGGCGTTCGGCGTGAAGCGACGTCTGTCCTGTTCCCCAGGTGCCGAGCTCGATGTGCAAGCGTGCCGGCACCGACCAGCGCGGTCGCGGGCTGGGAAGCGCTGGCAATCGTCTGCACGCTCGCCAGCGATTGCACCTCGACGGTGTAGGTGCCGGCGGTCGCGCCGTTGGTGGTGCCGCTGACCGCGGTGTTCGACGAGCTCGCGGTCGTCTGGTTCCAGGTGGTCGTGCTCGCCAGCTGGGCGGCGAGGTCGTTCAAGGTCGAGACGTCGCTCTTGATCTTGCCGTACTCGGAGACCGTGCTCTGGATCGTCGTCGCCTTGGTCTGCAGCGTCCGTCAGCGGCTGGCGCTCGACGGCCATCAGCTGGGTGACGATCGAGTTGACGTCGAGGCCGCTGCCGATTCCTGCCGAGCTTATCGTTGCCATGGGCAACCCCTTTTCATCGCTGACTCACGTGCGCGCAGCGGCCGCTGGCGTGCAGGCCGCTGCCTCAATCTCGGCCGCCGGACCCCCGACTTGAGCTCGTTTCGCGGACGGCGCGCGCCGTCGGGCGTGCTTACTTCAGCAATTGCAGGACCTCCTGCGGCAGCTGGTTGGCCTGCGCGACCATCGCGTTGCCGGCCTGTTGCAGGATGTTGGCGCGCGACATGTTGGCGGTCTCGGCCGCGAAGTCGGCGTCCATGATCCGGCCGCGCGCGGCGGTCTCGTTCTCGTTGGCGATCTGCAGGTCCGAGATCGCGAAGCCGAAGCGGCTCATCGCCGCGCCGTAGGTGGCGCGGTTGGTGGTGATGACGTCGAGCTTGGCGTCGATGTCAGAGAGCGCCGTCGAGGCACTGGCCTGGGTCGATGAGGTCGCCGGTGACGGTCGTGACGCCGACCGTCGTGACCGTCAGCGTGTCGCCGTTGTTGGCGCCGACCTGGAACACCTGGGCGCCGGCGCCGGCCGGGCTGACGATCGCCTGGCCGTTGAACTTGGTCTGGGTCGCGATGCGCGTGATTTCCTGCGACAGTTGCTGGTACTCGGTGTCGAGGTTGGCCCGGTCGCTGGTGCCGTTGGAGCCGTTTTGCGCCTGCACCGCGAGCTCGCGCATGCGCTGCAGCGCGTCGGTCATGGTCGCCAGCGCGCCTTCGGCGGTCTGCGCCAGCGAGATGCCGTCGTTGGCGTTGCGGATCGCCACCGTCGTGCCGCGGATCTGCGCGTTCATCCGGTCGGCGATCGCCAGGCCGGCGGCGTCGTCCTTGGCCGAGTTGACGCGCAGGCCTGACGACAGGCGCTGGATCGAGGTCGAGAGCGACCCCTGCGAGGTCGTGAGGTTGCGCTGCGCGTTGAGCGACTGCAGGTTGGTGTTGATCGTCTGGGGCATGAGGGCACTCCTGGAGGAAAGAATGACTTCCGGCAGAGGCGCCGGTCAAGGGCCGATGAAGGTGCGGCCTGTGCGCCATTTTTTCGCCGACTTGAGCGTGCCGGTCGTGCGAAGTGGAGCGCTTCGACCCGCCAATTCGAAGCGGAAACGAAAAAGCCGCCCCGGAGGGCGGCTTGGAAGTGCGCGCCGAGGCGCGGTGGTCAGCGCAGGAGCGTGAGCACCTCGTTCGGCAGCGCGTTGGCCTGCGCGATCATCGCGGTGCCGGCCTGCTGCAGCACCTGGGCCCGCGACAGGTTCGCGGTTTCCTGGGCGAAGTCGGCGTCCATGATCCGGCCGCGGGCGGCCGTCTGGTTCTCGCTCGAGATCTGCAGGTTGGAGATCGCGAAGCCGAAGCGGCTGATCGCGGCGCCGTAGGTCGCCCGGTCGGTCGTGATCGTGTCGAGCGCCGTGTCGAGTGCGGCGACCGCCGTCGAGGCGTTGCCCGAAGTCGTCAAGTCGCCGCCGACCGTCGTCGACCTGAGTCGTCGTGATCGTCAGCGTGTCGCCGTTGTTGGCGCCGACCTGGAACACCTGGGCGCCGGCGCTGCCGCGCCGACGATCGCGGTGCCGTTGAACTTCGTCTGCGCCGCGATGCGCGTGATTTCCTGCGACAGCTGCTGGTACTCGGTGTCGAGGTTGGCGCGGTCGCTGGTGCCGTTGGAGCCGTTTTGCGCCTGGACCGCCAGCTCGCGCATGCGCTGCAGCGCGTCGGTCACCGTCGCCAGCGCGCCATCGGCCGTCTGCGCCAGCGAGATGCCGTCGTTGGCGTTGCGGATCGCGACGCTGATGCCGCGGACCTGCGCGTTCATCCGGTCGGCGATCGCCAGGCCGGCCGCGTCGTCCTTGGCCGAGTTGATTCGCAAGCCCGAAGACAGGCGCTGGATCGACGTGCGCGAGCGACGAGCGCGTTGGTCGCAGGTTGCGCTGCGCGTTCAGCGACGCGATGTTGGTGTTGATCGTCAGTGCCATTAAAAAACTCCTAAGGTTGATGACTCCCGGCCTAGCCGCCGGCGTTACACGCGGTTGCATCGAAGCAAGCCCCGACACCTCCGTTGCCTGCCGATGTCCGCGACGGTAATCACGTTCATCGGCACCGCCCGCGCTAGTCAACCGTTGTGTCCGGCAGCAATCGACTGCCTCACCTTCGGCCGGCTAACCGGACCACGAACCCCTTACTTCCGGGTACGTTGGCTGGGTTATCGAGCCGGACTTTGTGAACTTGAGGGCTAACCATGTGAGGTGTGCGAAAGCTCCGAGATCGATCGTCGCTCGATGGAGGGATAAGACGGCGATTGGTTGCGTTGATCACGTTATTCACGCGTGGCCGTGGTGGTCTCATCTTCGGCCGCCGCTCGCTCCGACTTGAAATACCTTTGGTCACACGCGGCGCTCCGCATGAATCGCATCGCCCTGGTCATGATCGTTCGCGACGAAGCGCGCAGCCTCGAGCGCTGCCTCGCGAGCGCCTTGCCTTGGGTCGACGAGACGGTCGTCGTCGATACCGGCTCGCGTGACGCCACGATCGAGATCGCGCGCCGCCTCGGCGCGCGCGTCGGCCGCTTCGCCTGGAGCGACGACTTCTCCGCCGCCCGCAACGCCGCGTTGGCGCTGACCGATGCGTCCTGGCGCCTGGTCCTCGACGGCGACGAATGGATCCGTCGCGGCGGCGATTCGCTGGCGGCACTGCGCGCCGAAAGCCCCGACGTTCATCGGCCAGATCAGCGTCACGAGCGAGCTCGACCAGGCCGACGGCATGGTCGGCCACGCGTCCAGCTGGCTGCCGCGCATCCTGCCGCGCGGCGTCCAATATCAGGGCAGCGTGCATGAGCAGCCGGTCGCCACGCTGCCGCGCCGTCGCCTCGCGCTGGTCGTCGGCCACGACGGTTATCGGCAGGCGCAAATGAAGGTGAAGGCCGGCCGCAACGAGCAGTTGCTGATGCGCGCCCTCGGCGAGACGCCCGACGACGCCTACCTGCGCTACCAACTCGGCAAGGACCTCGAGGTGCGGGAGCAGTTCGAAGGCGCGGCGGTGCATTACCTGCGCGCGCTCCACGGCACTGGCGCCGACGATGCCTGGCGCCACGACCTGGTGGTGCGAACCCTGTTCACGCTGAAGAAGCTCGGCCGCCACGACGCGGCGGTCGCCCTCGCCGAGACCGAAATGCCGCGCTGGCAAGGCTCGCCCGACTTCTTCTTCGCGCTCGGCGACCTGCTCCTCGATTGCGCCGCGAGCACGCCCGGCTCGTGCCGGCGAGCTGCTGCCGCTGATCGAGTCGAGCTGGCTGCGCGCGCTCGAGATCGGCGAGCAGCCGCAGTTGCTCGACAGCGTTCGAGGCCGGGGCAGCTTTCTCGCGGCGCACAACCTCGCAGTGCTCCATGCCGGCCTCGGCCATGACGCCGAGGCCAGCCGATGGCGCGAGCGCGCGGCGACGCTGCGCCAGGACGCCTGAGGCGATAGGCCCCACGCGGCGCGGGCCGCGCAGCGGCTCGAACTGGGACCGGGACCGGGGCCATTTCAACGCTTCGCCGAACACGCGCGGACCTACTCTCATCGCCATCACCTCCAGAGGCGGCGCCGCGCACGCGTCGCGCCGATCGCACCGCCATGGCCCTTGCGCTTCCGACTCCCGCGGCTCCGGACCTTCGCCCGCCCAGGCGCGCGCCCATCGGCGCTGGCATGCCGGCCAAGGCCACGCGCAGCGCGAGCAGTGGCCGCTTGCGGCGCAGGCGTTCGAGCAGGCGGCGGCTTGCACGGCGACCCGGCCTATGTCCTGCATGCGGCGCATGCCCTGATCAAGTCCGGTCGCGCCGCCGACGCGGCACGCCGTGCCCGCGGCCTGCGCGCGAGCGCGCCGCGCACGGCGACCGCCTATCTGCTCGAATCGCACGCGCTGCTCGGCCTCGGCCGTGCCGAGGACGCGGTCGAATGTCTGCGCGCGCTGCCCGCCGACGTCGCGCGCGACAGCGACCACCACGTCTCGCTCGCGGTCGCGTTGCAGCGCTGCAATCGCCACGAAGACGCGATCCGCTCGTTCTTCGATGCGCTGGCGCTGAAGATGGACGATGCGCTCTCGCACTTTCGCCTCGGCATGTCGTTCAAGGAACTCGGCCTGAAGGCCGAGGCCGCGGAGTGCGTCCGCACCGCGATCGTCCTCGGCGTCGGCAGCAGCGATCTGGCGGCGCGCGCCCAGCTCGTCTTCCTCGAGCGCGAGGCGTGCCGCTGGGCCAGTGCCGACGAGGCGCTGGCCGAGCTCCGCCGGCGCCGTCAGCGCGCTGCCGCGCGGCACGCCGATCGAGACCGGCGTCTTCACCCATGCCGTGCTCGTCGACGATCCGCTTGAGCAGCTCGAGGTCGCGCGCCATTACGCGCTGCACGCCGCCGCGATGTATCCGCCGTTGCCGCGGCGTCCGGCGCGCCGCCATGACGGACGCCTGCGCATCGGCTACCTCTCGGCCGACTTCCACCAGCACGCCACCAGCCAGCTGCTGGTCGAGATGCTCGAGCGCCACGACCGCTCGCGCTTCGAGGTGACGCTGCTGTCGACCGGCCGCGACGACAAGACGGCGCTGCGCCAGCGCGTCGTCGCCGCGAGCGAGCACTTCGAGGAGCTGCGCGGGCTCGGCTTCGAGCAGGTCGCGGCACGCATCAGGAAGCTCGGCATCGACATCCTGGTCGACCTGAAGGGCGCGACCTACGACACGCTGTTGCCGGTGCTCGCGCAACGCCCGGCGCCGCTGCAGGTCGGCTGGCTCGGCTTTCCGGGAACGAGCGGCGCGCCCTACATCGACTATTTCATCGGCGACGCGGTCGTCGCGCCGCTCGCCGACTCTGGCCACTTCAGCGAGCAGATCGCTCAGCTGCCGAACTGCTACCAGCCGAACGACTCGCGCCGCGCGCTGCCGCTGCCGTCGAGCCGCGCCGAATGGGGCCTGCCCGAGGACGCGTTCGTCCTGTGCGCATTCCACCAGTCGTACAAGATCTCGGCCGAGGTGTTCGACGTCTGGTGCGATCTGCTGCGCCGCATCCCCGGCTCGGTGCTGTGGCTGCTGCAGTGGAACGTCAACGTCCAGAGCGCGCTCGTCGCCGCGGCGCGCGAGCGCGGCATCGCCGCCGAGCGGCTGCGCTTCGCGCCGTTGCTGCCTCTGCAGGGCCACCTCAGCCGGCTCGCCCATGCCGACGTGTTCCTCGACACCTGGCCGTGCAACGGCCACACGACCGCGGGCGAGGCGCTCTGGGTCGGCGTGCCGGTGATCACGCTGCTTGGTACGACCTTCGCGCAGCGCGTCGCCGCGAGCCTGCTCCATGCGGTCGGCCTCGACGAACTGGCGTGTACGGATGTCGCCGGCTATGCGACCACGGCGGTCGCACTTGCCGCCGACCGGGCCGCGCCGCGCCGCGCTTCGTCAGCATCTGATCGCGCAGCGAAAGGAGAGCGCGCTGTTCGACGGCGCCCGCTTCGCCCGCGCGATCGAGGCGCTCTACCTGCGCATGTGGACGCGTGCCATCGCCGGCGAAGCACCGGCGCCGCTTGCGGCCGAGGACGACGCGGGCGAGCTGGTCGCGGCCGCGACCGCACCAGCGCAATTGCCGAGGAATGACGGCGTTGATCGGGCCTTTGCCGCGCGGAGCCCCGCCTAAGCTTCCCGGCGAGAGGCGCGCTGCGCCCGAGCAACGACCGAATCAAGAGGCGCGCCGATGACGAAGCTCCCGAACATCCATCTCTGCATCCAGCAGCCGATGGGCTACGTCCACTCGCTCGGCCTGCTCGACCAGGCACGCTACTTCCGCTACCAGTTCAAGCGCCTCGGCGCCGAGGTCAGCCTGGCCAAGAACCGGCTCCGCCACGACGCCGTCAACTTCGTCTTCGGCGCCCACCTCGGCTTCGACGCCGGCCTGCGCGAGCGCCACGCCACGATCGTCGTCAACCTCGAGCAGCTCGGCCATGGCGGCGCGCAGGTGTCGCCCGACTATCTGCGCCTGCTGGCGTCGTCGGCGGTGGTCGACTATGACCCGCGAGAATCCGGCGGCCTATACGGCCCATCCCGAAGACGTCATGGTCGTGCCGCTGCTGCACGCGCCGTACCTCAACGCCTGCCGAGCCGATCCGCCTCGAGGATCGGCCGATCGACCTGCTCTTCTTCGGCAGCATGAACGAGCGCCGGCGCGCCTGGCTCGATCGCATCCAGGCGCTCGGCCGCACCGTCACGGCACTGACGACTCCGCTTTACGGCGAGGAACGCGACGACCTCATCCGCCAGGCCAAGGCGGTCGTCAACGCGCACTTCTACGAGACCAGCCGGTTCGAGCAGTGCCGCGTCGCCCATTGCCTCTCGCTCGGCACGCCGGTGATCTGCGAACGCACCGAGCGCACCCATCCGCACCCGGCGTTCGAGGACAGCGTGTTCTGGCTCGAAGGCGCCCAGCTCGAGCAGTTCTTCGCCGAGGACTTCGGCACCGCGCAATACTACGAGGTCGCCCGCGCCGCGCTGCAGCGCTTCGCCGAGAGCGATCCGATCGAGGCCTACGCCGACCTGCTGGCGTTCGCTGGCGGCTTCGCCACGACGCATCACGAGCGTCGGCCGACGGCGCCGTGGCAGCCGACGCGGCTCAATCTCGGCTCCGGCAAGGACTACAAGAGCGGCTGGCTCAACCTCGACGTGCTGGCGCGCGCCGAGCCCGACCTGGTGCTCGACCTGGCCGCGCCGCTGAAGCTGCCGCACGCGGCGTCGTCGGCGATCGCCGGCGCGGTTCGCCTCGAGGCCGAGAGCGTCTCGGTGATCAACGCCAACAACGTCCTCGAGCACGTGCCCGACCTGCCGGCACTGATGACGAACTGCCTGGCGCTGCTCAAGACCGGCGCCGAAATGCACGTCGAGGTGCCGTACGAGGGCGCACCGACCGCCTGGCAGGACCCGACCCACGTGCGGGCGATGAACGAGAACTCGTGGCTCTACTACACCGACTGGTTCTGGTACCTCGGCTGGTTCGAGCACCGGTTCGCGGTCGCCACGCTCGACGTTTCTCGACATCAATCTGAAGCCGTGCGGCCGCGAGAAGGCCGCGTTCATGCGGTTGGTGCTGAAGAAAGTCGAGACGAGTGCGCAGGAGCGGACGACTGCGCGGACGCTGCAGCCTGATCTGCGCCTGCCGGACGACGCGGTCGCCGCCGGGCTCATGTGCCGTCCGGCCGAGACCTCGGCCGCCGCGCCGGCGCCGAGCGCGCGCCTGGCTGCCTGAGGCGAGCGCGATGATCATCACCCGAACGCCGTTTCGGATCTCGTTCTTCGGCGGCGGCACCGACTACCCGACGTGGTTCAACGCCCACGGCGGCGAGGTGCTCTCGACCGCGATCGACAAGTACTGCTACATCACCTGCCGGCACCTGCCGCCGTTCTTCGAGTTCAAGCACCGGATCGTCTACTCGCTGATCGAGAACGTTCGCCACTGGGATGAGATCAAGCACCCGGCGGTCCGTGCCGTGCTCGAGTGGGCGAAACAGGAGCAGGGCCTCGAGATCCACCACGACGGCGACCTGCCGGCGCGCTCCGGCCTCGGATCGAGCTCGTCGTTCACCGTCGGCCTGGTGCACGCGCTGGCGGCGATGAAGGGGCGGCTGTCGCCAAGGATGAGCTCGCTAAGGACGCGATTCACATCGAGCAGCAGCTGATCAAGGAGAACGTCGGCTCGCAGGACCAGGTCGCGGCAGCGTTCGGCGGCTTCAACCGGATCGAGTTCAAGCGCTGTGGCGGCTTCCAGGTCTCGCCGGTGATCATCCCGCGGCGCCGCATCGACGAGCTGCAGAGCCACCTGATGCTGTGTTTCACGGGCCTGTCGCGGATCGCCTCCGAAGTCGCGCAGGACCAGATCGCCAACATGGGCCGGCGCGAGCGCGAGCTGCATCGCATGCGCGCGATGGTCGACGAGGCGGTCAAGATCCTGCACAGCGCGAACGCGCCGATCGAGCAGTTCGGCAAGCTCCTGCACGACAGCTGGATGCTGAAGAAGGAGCTCTCGGCGAAGGTCTCGACCGCCGAGGTCGACGAGCTTTACGCCGCGGCGCGCGCCGCCGGCGCAATCGGCGGCAAGCTTCTGGGCGCGGGAGGCGGCGGCTTCCTGCTGCTGTTCGTCAAGCCCGAGCTGCAGGCGCGCGTCAAGGAGCGTCTGAAGCATCTCGTCCACGTGCCGTTCGGCTTCGACGAGGCCGGCAGCCGCGTGGTTCTCTACCAACCGAACGGGCTGCATTGAAACAAATGAAGACCGCCGAACAGCTGATCGCCTTCGAGGACCGCGTCGCCGCGCTCTTCAACGCCGGCTCGATCCGTGCCCCGGTCCATCTCTACTCGGGCAACGAGCGGCAGATGATCGACGTCTTCAAGGACGTCGGCAAGAACGACTGGGTCTTTTGCTCCTGGCGCTCGCACTACCAGTGCCTGTTGAAGGGCGTTCCCGAAGACGAGCTGCTGGCCGAGATCGTCGCCGGGCGTTCGATCTCGCTCTGCTTTCCAAGGTATCGCGTCTACTCGTCGGCGATCGTCGGCGGGGTGCTGCCGATCGCTGTCGGCGCGGCGATGCAGGTCCAGCGCAACGGCGAGGACGCGCGCGTCCACTGCTTCATGGGCGAGATGACGGCCGAGAGCGGCATCGCCCACGAGGCGATCAAGTACAGCCGCAACCACCGGCTGCCGATCCGCTTCATCGTCGAGGACAACGAGAAATCGGTCTGCACCGATACCCGGGGGGCATGGAACCAGCCGCGCCTCAGCTTCGAGCACCTCGAGAGCGGGCATGACGACTACGTCCAGTACTACCGCTACGTCACCAAGTATCCGCACGCCGGCGCCGGCGTACGGGTCCAGTTCTGAGCCCGCCACAGACATGAAATATTTCGACGAGCTCAAGCGCTCGATGGAGTTCCTGGCCCAGGATCCCCGCACCGTCTTCCTCGGCCAGGCGGTCGCGGTGCCTGGCACGGCGATGAGCAACACGCTCAAGGGCGTCGACCCGAAGCGGCTGATCGAGCTGCCGGTCGCCGAGGAAATGCAGATGGGAATGACCACCGGCCTGGCGCTCGCCGGTGCGGTGCCGGTGAGCATCTTCCCGCGCTGGAACTTCCTGCTCTGCGCGATGAGCCAGCTCGTCAACCATCTCGACAAGTTGCACGCGATGTCGAACGGGCGCTTTCGCGCCAAGGCGATTGTTCGCACAGGCATCGGCTCGGAGCGGCCGCTCCATCCGCAGCAGCAGCACGTCGGCGACTACACCGAGGCGCTGCGCGCGATGTGCACGACGCTCGAGATCATCCGCGTCGACGAGCCCGAGCAGATCTTCCCCGCCTACGAGCGCGCTTTGCTGCGCGACGATGGGCGCAGCACCCTGGTCGTCGAGCACGGCGACTTCTACGGCGAAAAGTAAAAGGTCACCCGACGACGCCATGGCCAAGTTCCCCCTGATGCGCAGCAACATCCTGCGCGAAGACCTCGACGCGGTGATCCGCCACCTGCAGAGCGACGACCCGATCCTCACCAACGGGCCGCAGTGCGCCGCGTTCGAGGCCGAGTGGTCGCGGTGGCTGGGCGTCAAGCACAGCGTCTTCGTCAACGCCGGCGCCTCGGCCAACCTGCTCTCGATGGCGGTACTGAAGATTCGTCATCCCGAGGGCGGCGAGGTGATCGTGCCGCCCTTGACCTGGGTCTCCGATATCGCGACCGTGCTGCAGAACGGCTTTATGCCGGTCTTTGCCGACATCGATCCGCGCACGCTGTCGATGGACACGAAGCAGATCCTCGCCAAGGTGACGGACCGGACCCGCGCCGTCTTCCTGACCCACGTGCAGGGCTTTGACGGCCTGAGCGACGAGCTGCTGGCCGGCCTGAAGCAGCGCGGCATCCCGCTGATCGAGGACGTATGCGAGTCGCATGGCGCGACCCACGACGGCAAGCGCCTCGGCAGCTTCGGCTGGATGTCGAACTTCAGCTTCTATTACGCACACCACATGAGCACCATCGAGGGCGGCATGGTGTGCACCGACGACGACCGGGTCTACCAGCAGCTGCGCATGCTGCGTGGCCACGGCATGGTGCGCGAGTGCACCGATGCCGACGAGCGCGCGGCGTGGCGCGGCGCGTATCCCGACCTCAACCCCGACTTCATCTTCGCCCACGCCGCCTACAACGTCAGGAACACCGAGATCGGCGGAATCATGGGTCGCAGCCAGCTGAAGCGCCTCGACGCCAACGTCGTCCAGCGGACGAAGAACCTGCAGCGTTTCCTCGCTCGGATCGACGGGCGCGCTACCGAACCGACTTCAAGCTCGAAGGCAGCAGCAACTACGCCTTCAACCTGATCATGAAGGACGCCGACGACGACTTCGTGCAGCGGCTGATGGCGACGATGCGCGAGACCGGGATTGAATTCCGCCGCGGCAGCGCCGGCGGCGGCAACCAGGTGCGCCAGCCGTACCTGCGCGGCATCGTCCCGGCCGATCACCACCGCGAGTTCCCGAATACCGAGCACGTCCACTTCTACGGCTTTTACATCGGCAACTTCCCCGACATCCGCGATGACGAGATCGATGCCATCTGCAGCATCGTCAACGGCGTCTGAGGGCCGGCCCCATGACCTCGGCCATCATCCTTGCCGGCGGCCTCGGCACGCGGCTGCGCGACGCGGTTCCCGACCTGCCGAAGCCGATGGCGCCGGTCGCCGGCCGGCCGTTCCTGGCGCACCAGATGGACCACTGGATCGGCCAGGGCATCGATCACTTCGTGCTCTCGGTCGGCTACCTGGCGGTCGCGATCAGCAACCACTTCGGCGACCGCTACCGCGGCGTACCGATCGACTATGCCGTCGAGCCTGCGCCGCTCGGCACCGGTGGCGCGCTGCTGTTCGCGGCCGCGAAACTGCGTTCGTCCGAGCCGGCCGTGCTGCTCAACGGCGACACCTACTTCGACGTCGATCTTCGCCAGCTCGAAAGCCAGGCGGCACGCCACGGCGCGGACTGGTGCCTGGCGCTCTTTCGCCACGACGACGCGGCGCGCTACATGGGCGTGGCGACGACGGCCGAGGGCCGGATCACGGCGCTGCGCGCGCCCAAGCGCCCCTCGCTAACGGCGGCGTCTACTGGTTTCGGCCCGATGCGCTGGCGAATGCCGGCATTGCCGCCGGTCAGGCCGCGTCGCTCGAAAACGGCTTGCTGCCGCGCTTCATTGACCAGGGGCAGCGCTTCGCCGGCCTCGTCTGCGCCGGCCATTTCATCGACATCGGCGTGCCGCACGACTATCACCGCGCCGCCGGCGTGCTGTCGCGCGCGAGCGCTTCGGAGCAGAGCCATGCCATCGCCCGTTGACCGCGTCCGCACCAACCTCGAGGCGTCGATCGCCTCGAAGCAGCAGCTGCTCGCCGACACGCCGGCGCTGATGGGCTTCGCGCACGCAGTCGACATGGTCGTCGCCCGCTACCGCCGCGGCGGCCGGCTCTACATTGCCGGCAACGGCGGCTCGGCGGCCGATGCCCAGCACCTCGCCGCCGAGTTCGTCAGCCGGCTCGCGCGCGACCGAGCGCCGCTGCCGGCCGAGGCGCTCACCACCGACAGCTCGATCCTGACCGCGATCGGCAACGACTACGGCTTCGAGAACGTGTTCGCGCGCCAGCTCGCCGGCAAGGCAACCGACAAGGACTGCTTCCTTGCGATCACGACCTCGGGCAACTCGCCCAACATCCTGAAGGCGCTCGAGGAATGCCGGCGCAGCGAGATCCCGAGCATCGTCTTCACTGGCCACGCCGGCGGCGCGGCGCGCGCCCTGGCCGACTTCTGCATCCTCGCGCCCGGCACGACGACGAGCGCAATCCAGGAGCTGCACATCCTCTTGGCCCATACCCTGTGCGAATGCGTCGAGTCGGCGCTCTTCGACTGAATCTCACGGAATCCACGACATGACCTACGACATCCTCGTCACCGGCGGCGCCGGCTATCTCGGCTCGATCCTCGTCCCCGAGCTGCTCAAGGCCGGCCACCGCGTCACGGTGCTCGACAGCTTCATGTTCCGCCAATCGAGCCTGAACCACGTCTGCCACGACCCGAAGTTCAGCGTCGTCAAGGGCGACATCCGGATCGAGGACACGATCGCGCCCTGCTCAAGAAGGCCGACATCGTGATCCCGCTCGCGGCGCTGGTCGGTGCGCCCATGTGCAACGCCGATCCGGTCGGCGCCAAGACGATCAACCACGACGCGATCGTGACGATGCTGAAGCGCCTGTCGCCGGCCCAGCGCGTCCTGATGCCGACGACCAACAGCGCCTACGGCAGCGGCGACAAGAACAACTTCTGCACCGAGGAATCGCCGCTTCGGCCGATCTCGACCTACGCCAGGGAAAAGGTCGCGGTCGAGGAGCAACTGATGAAGCGCGAGAACGCGATCAGCTTCCGGCTCGCGACGGTGTTCGGCATGGCGCCGCGCATGCGCCTCGACCTCCTGGTCAACGACTTCACCTACCGCGCCGTCCACGACCGCTTCGTCGTCCTCTTCGAGAGCGCGTTCAAGCGCAACTACGTGCACGTCCGCGATGTGACCCGCGTCTTCATGCATGGCATCGAGAACTTCGACCGCATGAAGGGCCAGATCTACAACGTCGGCCTGTCGGAAGCCAATGTCTCGAAGCGCGAGCTGTGCGAGCGGATCCAGGCGCACGTGCCGGAGTTCGTCTTCATCGACGCTCCGGTCGGCAAGGACCCGGACCAGCGCAACTACATCGTCTCCAACGCCAAGCTCGAGAGCACCGGCTTCAAGACCGCGACCTCGCTCGACGCCGGCATCGCCGAGCTGATCAAGGGCTTCGCCATGATCAAGAACACCCGCTTCGGCAATGTTTGAGGCCGACGCGACGATGGCGCGCGGCTCCGCCGGGCGCACCCTTGACGTCCTGTTCGTCAACCCCGATTCGTCGGCGCAGGCGTACCAGGGGCTGGCCGCGACCTACTCGGCGATCGAGCCGCCGACCTGGGCGCTGCTGCTCGCCCAGTCGTGCCGCGCCAAGGGCTTCGGCGTCGCGATCATGGACTGCGATGCCGAGAAGCTCTCGCTCGAAGCCGCCGTCGGGCGCGTGCGCGAGCTGAAGCCGCGTCTCGTGGTCTTCGTCGTCTACGGCCAGAACCCGAACTCGGGGACGACCAGCATGATCGGCGCGACACTGCTCGCGAAGCAGCTCGACGCCGAGTTGCCCGAGCAGACGATCGCCTTCGTCGGCTCGCATACCAGTGCGCTGCCGCGCGAGGTGCTGGCGCTGCCGTTCGTCGACATCGTCTTCCTGAACGAAGGCGTCTACGCGCTGCACAATCTCTTGCGCGGCAACCTGGCGAGCGACGTTGCCAAGGTCGACGGCATCGGCTACAAGAAGCGCGACCGCGACGGCCGCCCGGTGCTCTGGCTGAACAAGCCGCAAGCGGTCGTGCCGCAGGAGCGGATGGACGAGGATCTGCCCGGCTACGCCTGGGACCTGCTGCCTTTCAAGATCAGGCCGCTTGACCTCTACCGCGCCCACTTCTGGCACGCCGGCTTCGATCACGCCAAGCGCACGCCGTTCGCGGCGATCTACACCTCGCTCGGCTGCAATTTCGGCTGCGACTTCTGCATGATCAACATCGTCAACCGCAACGACAACGGCGAGGAGATCCACGCCGCCAACTCGCGCGGGATGCGGTTCTGGAGCCCGGCGCTGATCGCCGGCGAGCTCGAGAAGCTGGCGCGGATGGGTTGCCAGACGGTGCGCATCAGCGACGAGATGTTCTTCCTCAATCGCCGCTACTACGAGCCGCTGCTGCAGCAGGTGGTCGAGCGCGACCTGGGCCTGCGCATGTGGGCCTATTCGCGCGTCGACACGGTGCGGCCGTCGGCGCTCGAGCTGTTTCGCAGCGCCGGCATCGGCTGGCTCGCGCTCGGCATCGAGGCGGGCAGCCAGATGGTGCGCAAGGAAGTCTCCAAGGGATCGTTTCAGGAAGTCAACATCCGCGAGGTCTGCGCCACCGTGCGCGAGTCCGGGATCAACGTCATCAGCAACTACATCTTCGGTTTTCCCGACGACACGCTCGAGACGATGCAGCAGACGCTCGACTCTGGCGCTCGAGCTCAACACGGAGATGGCCAACATGTACCCGTGCCAGGCGCTCCCGGGCAGCCCGATGTACCGCCAGGCGGTTCGCAACGGCTGGAAGCTGCCCGAGAGCTACGCTGGCTACGGCTTCCTCTCGTACGACTGCGAGCCGCTCGCGACCAAGCACGTCAGCGCCGCCGACGTGCTGCGCTTTCGCGACGCCGCGTGGCAGCGCTACTTCAGCGACCCCGCCTACCTGGCGCTGGTCGAGAGCAAGTTCGGCGCGCAGGAGC
Source organism: uncultured beta proteobacterium (assembly GCA_963766315.1). GTDB lineage: Bacteria > Pseudomonadota > Gammaproteobacteria > Burkholderiales > Burkholderiaceae_C > Schlegelella_A. The sequence continues at coordinate 108,448 of CAVXZM010000012.1, read as the reverse complement.
GCGCCAACATCGAGGACATGGCCGGGATCAAGCTCGCGCGCCGGCTGCTCGCCGCCTGACGCGAATTCCTCGCCGCGCAGGAAGAAGGCCGCTCACAAGCGGCCTTGTCTGATTCGAGCCTCAGGCCGCCTGTGCGATCCGCGCGTCACTCTCCGGCACGACGCGCCCGATCACCTCGTCGAGCAGCGGCGGCAGCAGCCTCGACATCGGCAGCGACGTCTTGAAGCGCTGGTGCATCGCCTCGGCGATCTCACGCCGGTTGCCGAGCTCGAGCGCGCTCACCGCCCAGGGAACGATATCGCCCTCGGGCGCATGCATCACGAACGGGTCGAGCGGGCCATCGAGCGCGTACTTCTCCTGCAGCAGGAAGCTCTTGTTCTGCAAGTGATGGTGCATCCGCGACACCGATGGGATCACGTTGTGCGGTGACAGGCGCAGCGACAGGCAGACCTTGGCGCGCGAGAGGTGGTCCTGGCGCAGGTACTCGGGCGAGTTGGCGTCGTCGAGGACGACCTTGTGCGTCCGGTGCAGAGCGGCCAGGATCTGCTTGCGATGCTCCGTCAGCGAGCCCGAGAAGTAGAAGTCGATGTCGCGGTCTTCCTCCGGGCGCTGGCGCACGGTCGCGAAGTCGTCGACGTAGCCGTGCGGCAGGAAGCGGACCGGCGCCTTGGGAAACAGCTCCGAATACCCGGGCAGCATGCTCTCGGCCAGGACCCAGACCGCATCGGAGATTGTCAGCGCCGCCTTGAACGACTCGAACCGGACGCGCCAGTAGTCGGCGTTGCTGTAATGCCAGTGGCTGGCGTCGATGCCGCCGTTGAAGGTGCCGTCGACGATCGGCTCGGTGCCGATCATGATGAAGCGCGCGCCCTTGGCATGGCCCTCGAGCAGGTTCCTCAGGTGATGTTCCTTGACAAAGTGCTCCATCACGATGTTGATCTGGCCGGGAACGACGGTGTGCGAGATGCACGCCGTGTGGCCGCAGTCCTGGATCGCGTTCTTCAGGAAGAGCACCGTGTCGCCGATGCCGTGCTGGCTGTCGTGGTTGCCGCTGTGGATGTAGAAGCGCATGGTCGCCGGCCTCAGGTTTGTGGGAGCAGCGCGCGCATCTGCATCAGCGTCGGAATCTCCTCGAAGAACACCTCGGCCTGCTGGCCGTTGAGGTAGTCGAGGTAGCCGATCAGCATCGCGAACCATTGCGGATCGCGCGTCAGCCGCATCAGCGACCAAAGCGCATACAGGGTCCCCGTCTTGGTCAGGTCGGGCGTCAGGTCGAGGTCGCCGCGGCTCATCAGCGGCGGGTAGTCGGCGCCGGTCTTGAACTCGAAGTCGTCCCAGCCCGGGCGCAGGCTCCAGTCTTCGAGGCGGATGTTCTCGCCGCGCGCCTTGAGCGCGCGTGCGTCCGCTTCGCTCATCGCGCCGCGGCTGGCGACGATGTGGAGGTTCCTCGTCAGGGTCGTCTGGAAGTACGGGCAGCGCTCGAAGTCGGGGTCGACCTCCCATTCGTGGATCGACCACCCCTCGCCGAGCATGAAGCTCCAGCTCGAGTGGCCGTGGCGGGTCTCGAGCATCGGCTGGGTGATGCGGTTGAGGAAACGGTTGAGGAAGAAGATGTTCTCGGTGCGTGTCTCGCGCTCGATCAGATCGAGCCAGCGCGACGACGCGGCCTCGGGCATCTCGCCGAACGAATTGGTGTTGACGGCGAGAAAGAATTCGCGCTCCTTCAGGACGCCAGCGAAGCAGTTCGGGACGTAGACGAAGTCGGCGCTCTCGTCGACGACGTCGTCGGGGCTGGTGATGTACTGGTGGCGCGCCTCAGGAAAGCTTCCCTTCAGGAATGCGTGCTGGAAGAACAGGCTCTCCGGAATGTCGACGACGACGTGCTTCGACTGTGGATAGACCAGGCGAAAGACGCGCGAGAGTGCGCCGAAGCCGCCGCCGACCTCGAGGATCGTGAACGGCTGCTGCGGAAACGCGAGCGTGCGCTCGAGGCGGCAGACCCAGGCCAGCCGATTCAGGAAGTCGGAGCTGATCAGGCGCGAGTTGAACCGCTTGCAATGCTTCTGCAGCACGAACGGCGACTCGCACAGCTCGGGCGGCAATTCGTCGACGGTGCAGCCGTAACGTGTCGCCAGGAAGTCGAGGCGCCAGAAAAGAGAGGGCGTCAGGTATGGCTCGCCGCAGCTGAAGTCGTAGAACGCCTTGTCGTTGAGGTAGGCGATCGCCTGCTCGACGCTCTGGCACTGGCGAATGTTCGGGATCAGGTGGCGCTGCAGGTTGTTGGCCCAGATCGGCCCGAGATAGTCGGCCGGTTCGATGCCGAGGCGGCGATACGCCTCGATCGTCGCGAAGTAGCTGACCTTGGCCTCGGCGAGGACGGCGATCGTCTGCGTCGGCTCTGTGGCGCGCAGCTTCTCGAGGTTGCGCAGCGAATCGAGGGCGCGTTCGGCGAGGGCTTCGGTCATGGGTCTGCTTCCGAAAATCGTGACGTGTTGGAGGAGCGGGTTCAGGCGCCGAGCAGCGCCACCGGGTCGCGATTCGTCGCCAGGCGCGGCGCGGCGGCAACGGTCGCGGGCGCATCGGCTGCTTCGGCGGCGATTTCGCCGAGCAATCGGCCGACGAGGTATTCCCACGTGTGCGCCGGGTCGAGCGGCACTTCGGCGCAGTGGCCCAGCAGCTTTTCGGCGGCGGCGCGGATCGACGCGTCGTCGAAGTGATACGGAATGCAGCCGACGCTGGCATCGGTGCGGGTGTTGTGGTTGTTGGCGATCGGAATCCCGAGCGCCAGCGCCGAAACCGCGCGCTCGTTCGTGCCGTGGCCGAAATTCGGGTCGAAGTTGACCAGGCCGGCGTAGTGCTGGCAGAGGTGGCTGAAGGCGTGGTTGTGGTTCGGGTTCGGCGTCAGCAGGCGAAACGACGGCGTGCGGCCGACGTGCTGCTGCCAGTTCTCGCCGTAGATGTCGACCGGCAAGCCTTTCAGCGCCTGCACGACCTTGACCCGGCGGTAGCGCTTCAGGCACGAGTCGATCGCACACAGGGCGACGAGCGCACCGGGCAGCACGACCTCTTCGAGCGGCTCTTCGAGCGCTGCCGCGATCGCGCTCAGGCCGTGCACGACCCGGGTCGTTCGCAGCGCCTCGCCGACGCGCGCGATGCGGCGCTCGTCGAGCGCCCAGACGTTGTTGGCGGCGATCGTCTGCTCGAACGCGTCGTGTACCGGCGTCACCGCCAGCTCCTTGTTCGCCGACGCCCAGACCAGGAGACGGCCCGCATGGAGTTTCGGCCCGCGCCGACGCGGCGCGGGATACGCGCCGCTCGGCAGGTAGTGCGCGCGCGGGCCGATCAGGCGCGCGTCGTTGGCTTCGAGCGAGGCGAGATGCAGGTGTGGCGTGGCCGCCCAGTCGGCCAGGAACTGGCGACACGCCTCGACCCGGACCGCGTCGTATGGCCACGCGTCGATGATGTAGGTGATGAACTGGACGCCGGGCGTGAGCGCGCGCCAGATCGGCACGCCGCTGACCGCGACCTGCAGTGGCAACGTTCCAGTGGTCATGACCAGCGCGAGCTGCGGGTCCTTGAGCAGCGCGCTCAAGCCCTCGAAGGTGGCATCGTTGATGCTGATGATGTGGCTGTCGTAGCCGTTGGCATCGAGCGCGCTCGCCAGGCTCTGCGCCATCATTTCGGTGCCACCGAACGGGTGCCGGTTCGTCAGCACGACCGCCTTGGGGTACATCTGGATCATTCGTCGCCGCTCCTCGTCGGCACAGATGTTCGGGCGTCGCCGCGGGGGCGATGCGGCGAATAGGCCGGCACGCCCCGGCCTGTTCGCTCATTCGATCACCTGTATCGGATTGTCAGGAGCACGAGGAGGGCTTCGTGGCCACCCTCGTCGGCGTCGATGCCGGCGGTGACTCGAAATGACAAGCGCCGACCGGGTAATTCACCGGTCCGGGGCGACGGGCGTGTACGAATTTGCCTTACAGCGAGCACCGAAGAAACTGGACTGAAGCGACCGAGATGACCCGATGGCCCGGGCCAACTCGTCGTTTCAGAATTCTCTTCATCGCAAGGCGCAGACCCTGCAACGGACACAACCACAGATCACCGGAGCTTGAACATGAACGCAGACCAGATCCTCAGCGAAATCCGCGAAGCCAACCTGTCCTACCTGATGCTGGCGCAAAGCCTGATCCGGAGCGACCGCGAGCAGGCGCTCTACCGCCTCGGCATCAGCGAGGAGAGCGCCTCGTTGATCGCCCTGCTGAGCCCGGCGCAGATGATGAAGATCGCCGCCGGCAACACGCTGCTGTGCCGCTTCCGCATGGACGACGACATGGTCTGGGGCCTCCTGACCAACCACGGCAAGAGCGCCGCCAACGACAGCACCAGCCGCCTCCATGCCTCGATCCTGCTCGCCGGCCGTCACCAAGAGGCGGCCTGATCATGCGCAGCAAGAGCATCCTCACCGAAGCCAAGCAGATCAGCCGCGCGGTCGCGTTGATCGGCCTGGGCGCGCGCCTGCAGGTGCTCGAGTCGGAAACCGATCTTTCGTACGAGCGGCTGCTTCGCCTCTACAAGGAAGTCGCCGGCAAGTCGCCGAGCAAGGGCCAACTGCCGTTCTCGACCGACTGGTTCATGACCTGGCAGCCGAACATCCACGCCTCGCTGTTCCTGAACATCCACGAGTACCTGAACAAGTCGTCCGAGCTCGACGAGATCGACGCCGTGATCAAGGCCTACCAGCTCTACCAGGAAGAGACCTCGGCGCAGGGCCTGGAGGCGCTGCTCTCGGTGACGCGCGCCTGGCGCCTGGTCAAGTTCGTCGACAACGGCATGCTGACCATGACGAAATGCTCGAAGTGCGGCGGCCAGTTCGTGACCCATCCGCACGAGATCGCCCGACACTACGAATGCGCCCTGTGCAATCCGCCGGCGCGCGCCGGCAAGGGCAAGGCGGCCGGCGCGATCCGCATGCACTAGTTCCGAATCTGCCGCGGTAGCGCTCAAGTTCGCTGCCGACCTGTCGAAGAACAGGGCTCTCCGTTCATTGTTCTTGCTTGTCTCCTCCAGCACGACACTCGTGCTTTGAATGCGGGTCCCTCGGGACCCGCTTTTTTATTCGCCGGGCGATTCCGGCCCAGTTGCGGCGATCGCCTGCGCCCCGGCGCGGCACACTCAAGACGGATCGGCCCCCGCCGATAACCGGCATGGCCCGGCGCATCGGCAACCGGTCTTGAGACTCCTCGAATCACCATGGTCGTTCTGATCGGTTACGGCGTCGCGCTCGGCTGCATCTTCGGCGCCTACATCATCCATGGCGGCAACATCGGCGTGATCCTGCACGCCCTGCCGACCGAGCTGCTGGCGATCCTGGGCGGCTCGCTCGGCGCGTTCGCGGTCAACAACCAGCCCAAGGTGCTGAAGGCAACCCTTGCCGCGATCCCGAGCGTGCTGAAGGGCTCGAAGTACTCGAAGGCGCGCTACATGGAGCTGATGGCGCTGCTCTACGACATCCTGCAGAAAGCGCGCAAGGAAGGCCTGATGGCGATCGAGAAGGACGTCGAGGAACCGGCGTCGTCGTCGATGTTTCAGAAGTACGCCGTCGTCGGCTCGGACCACCACGTGGTCGAGTTCATCACCGACTACCTGCGCATGATGGTCTCGGGCAACCTCAACGCCCACGAGATCGAGAGCCTGATGGACAGCGAGATCGAGACCCACCACAACGAGGCGCACGGCCCGGTCAACGCGCTCGCCCGGCTCGCCGGCGCGCTGCCGGCGTTCGGCATCGTCGCGGCGGTGCTCGGCGTCGTCAACACCATGGGCTCGGTCGGCCAGCCGCCGGCGATCCTCGGCGGCATGATCGGCTCGGCGCTGGTCGGCACTTTCCTCGGCATCCTGCTCGCCTATGCAGTGGTCGAGCCGCTCGGCGGCCTGATCGAGCAGAAGGTCGACGAGGGCTCGAAGGAGCTGCAGTGCATCAAGACGACGCTGCTCGCGAGCATGCAGGGCTACGCGCCGCAGGTCGCGGTCGAGTTCGGGCGCAAGGTGCTGTATTCGAAGGACCGGCCGACGTTCTCGGAGCTCGAAGGGCATGTGAAGGGGAAGAAGGCGTGACTGACCGCGCGGCGCGAACGACCGACTGGATGCGGTGATGGCCGGCGACTCGAAGAAGCTCCAGCCGATCATCATCAAGCGCGTCAGGAAGGGCGGGCACAACAAGCACGGCGGAGCGTGGAAGATCGCCTATGCCGACTTCGTGACGGCGATGATGGCGTTCTTCCTCCTGATGTGGCTGCTCGGCTCGACCACCGAGGGCGACAAGAAGGGGATCGCCGACTTCTTCAATGCGCCGCTCAAGGTCGCGCTGATGGGCGGCAGCGGCGCCGGCGACTCGTCGCACGTGGTGCGCGGCGGCGGCAGCGACATGACCCGCACCACCGGCCAGGTCAAGGACGGCGACGTCCCGGCCAAGAAGAAGCTGATCAGCCTGAAGGCGCTCGAGGCCGAGCACAAGCGGGCCGAGGCGGCGCGCCTGGAGGCGCTCAAGAAGAAGGTCGAGGAAGCGCTGGAGGCGAGCCCGAAGCTGGCGCCGATGATGTCGCAGATCCGCCTCGACATGACGCGCGACGGCCTGCGGATCCAGATCGTCGACGAGCAGAACCGGCCGATGTTCGACAGCGGCAGCGCCGTCGTCAAGCCGTACATGAGGGAGCTGCTGCGCGAGATCGGCCATGTCCTTTCCGACGTGCCGAACCGGATCACGCTCGAGGGCCATACCGACGCCCAGCCGTTCGTCGGCGGCGATCGCGGCTACAGCAACTGGGAGCTTTCGAGCGACCGCGCCAACGCCTCGCGGCGCGAGATCGTCGCCGGCGGCCTGCCCGAGGACCGAATGCTGCTCGTCCAGGGGCTGGCGTCGAGCAACCTGTTCGTTCCCGCCGAGCCGGCGAATCCGATGAATCGCCGGATCAGCATCATCGTCATGAACCGCGATGCCGAGGACCGCTTGCTGAAGCTGCTGCCGGGCCCGACCGAGACCGAGGCCGGCGCGGTGGTCGAAGGCTCGCCCGCGGCGGCGCCGGCACCGCGCTGACGACCATGCGCCTGCTCGTCGTCGACGACTTCAGGACGATGCGCCGCGTCCTGCGCCAGCCTGTTGCACGAGATCGGCATCGACGACGTCGACGAGGCCGCAGACGGCACCGCCGCCCTCGAACAATTGCGCGCCGCGCCGGCCGACATCGTCATCATCGACATCGAGATGCCGACGATGAGCGGCTTCGAGCTGCTCTCGGCGATCAAGAGCGACGCGGGCCTGCGCCACGTGCCGGTCCTGATGCTCGCCGCCGAGGCACGCAAGGACGACATCGTTCGTTGCATCCAGGCCGGCGCCGGCGCCTACCTCGTCAAGCCGTTCGGCCGCGCCACGCTCGAGGAAAAACTGCGCCAGATCGCGCCCGACTGCTTCGTCGCCGCCCTGAGTCGAAGCGGCGCCCAGCGCGCCCAGCGCCGCCAGCGCTGAGCGCGGCCGCGCGCGGCACTCGCGCGTCGGTGGCTACTTCGGCAGCAGAACCTTGTCGACGACGTGGATCACGCCGTTCGACTGGACGACATCGGGAATGGTCACGTGGGCCATCCCGCCCGATTCGTCGCTCAGCATGATCAGGGTGCCGCTGCGGGTCGCCGTGAGCGTGCCGCCCGAGACCTCCGTCAGCGTCGCCTTGCCGCCGCCGGCGTCGATCGCCTTCGTCAGCGCGGCGCTGTCCATCTTGCCGGCGACGACGTGGTAGGTCAGCACCTTGGTCAGCGCCGGCTTGTTCTCCGGCTTGAGCAGGGTGTCGACGGTGCCGGCCGGCAGCGCGGCGAACGCTTCGTTGGTCGGCGCGAACACCGTGAACGGGCCGGCGCCCTTCAGCGTCGGCACGAGCCCGGCGGCCTTGACCGCGGCGACCAGCGTCGTGTGGTCCTTGGAGTTGACGGCGTTGTCGACGATGTCCTTGCTCGAGTACATCGGCGCGCCGCCGACCATCACTTGGGCCATCGCCGGGATGGCGATCGCCGAAAGGGTCGCGGCGAGGGCGATGGCGGTGAACTTGATGACTTTCATGGCATGTCCCTGAGTTGTTGAAGGAGGCTGAAGGGTTCCCTGGGCTAGCACGCGCTGCGGTTCAGGTGTGGCATCTACGCGGCCGGGGCGTGGCGGATGCATGGCGCTCGGCTGGGAGAAGGGCGGGCCGAATTGACTGCGATTCGAGTCCCTTATCGCGCTCAAGTTTGCACCCCGCGTTGAAACAATCCCTTCCGACATGGCCGACTCCTCCGCCCAGGACAAGACGCTTCCCGCGACCCCGCGCCGGCTCGAGAAGGCGCGCGAGGAGGGGCAGGTCGCCCGCTCGCGCGATCTCGGTCACGTCGCGGCGATCGCCGGTGGCGGCATCGCCCTGATCGTGATCGCGCCGCACGCCGCGGCCTGGCTGAAGGACGCGCTCGCGCGCTCGCTGCGCTTCGACGCCGCGCACGCGCTCGCCGCCGATGCCATGAACGAGCACCTGCTCGCATGGACCAAGACCCTGCTCTGGGGCGTCGTTCCGTTCAGCCTGCTGCTGAGCGCGATCGGCGTCGTCAGCGCGATCGCGATCGGCGGCTGGAGCTGGACCTTCCAGCCGCTGATGCCCAAGCTGGGCGTCCTCGATCCGGTTGCCGGCCTCGGCCGCGTGCTCTCCAAGAAGCAGCTCGTCGATGCCCTGAAGGCGAGCCTGCTCGCGCTCGTCCTCGGCGGCCTCGGCGCCTCCTGGCTCGGCCGCCACGTCGCCGATCTCGCCGGCGTGCTCGCGATGCCTCTGCCGCAGGCGATCGCCTCGGCCAGCGGCTCGCTCGTCGCCGGCATGATCCCGATCGTCCTCGCGCTCGCCCTCTTCGCCGCCATCGACGTGCCGCTGCAGAAGCGCCTCCATGGCGAGAAGCTGAAGATGAGCCATCAGGAGGTCAAGCAGGAGCAGAAGGAGCTCGACGGCAACGCCGAGGTCAAGGGCAAGGTCCGCGCGCGCATGCGCGAGATGACCAAGCGGCGAATGATGACCGCGGTGCCCAAGGCCGACCTGGTCGTCATGAACCCGACCCACTATGCGGTCGCCCTCAAGTACGACGACCAGACGATGGCGGCGCCGCGCGTCGTCGCCAAGGGCACCGACCTGACGGCGCTGCGCATCCGCGACTCTTGCCGAGGGGGCGAGCGTTCCGGTGCTCGAAGCGCCGGTCCTGGCGCGCGCCCTCTACGCGCATGCCGAGCTCGACGCCGAGATTCCGGCGGCGCTGTTTGCGGCGGTGGCGCAGGTGCTCGCCTACGTCTATCAGCTGCGCGCGGCGATGCGCGGGCAGGTGCCGATGCCGGGGATGTTGCCGGCCCTCGACGTTCCCGCGGAGCTCGATCCGCTCCGCGCGCTGAAGGCTGCAATGAACCCGCTGCTGCAACAGATCCAGAACTGGCTCGGCCCGAACGCCAAGGCGATCAAGGCGCTGATGGCGCCGCTCGTCGTCGTGATGATCCTGGCGATGATGGTCCTGCCGCTGCCGCCGTTCGCGCTCGACCTGCTGTTCACCTTCAACATCGCGATGGCGCTGATGGTGATGATGGTCGCCGCCTACATGGTGCGGCCGCTCGACTTCGCCGCCTTTCCGGCGGTGATCCTGCTGACGACGCTGCTGCGCCTGTCGCTCAACGTCGCCTCGACCCGGGTCGTGCTGCTCGAAGGACACACCGGCGCCGCCGCGGCGGGCAAGGTGATCGAGTCGTTCGGCCACTTCCTGATCGGCGGCAACTTCGCCGTCGGCCTGATCGTGTTCGCGATCCTGGTCGTGATCAACTTCGTCGTCGTCACCAAGGGCGCGGAGCGGATCGCCGAGGTCGGCGCGCGCTTCACCCTCGACGCGATGCCCGGCAAGCAGATGGCGATCGACGCCGACATGAACGCCGGCCTGATCGACGAGAAGGAGGCCAAGCGGCGCCGCGCCGAGGTCGGCGAGGAGGCGGAATTCTTCGGCTCGATGGACGGCGCCTCGAAGTACGTCCGCGGCGACGCGATGGCGGGCCTGCTGATCCTCTTCATCAACATCATCGGCGGCTTCGTCATCGGCGTCGTCCAGCACGATCTCATCGGCGTCGCAGGCGGCCGACAGCTACATCCTGCTCGCCGTCGGCGACGCGCTGGTGGCGCAGATCCCGGCGCTCCTGATCTCGGTCGCCGCGGCGATGGTCGTCTCGCGCGTCGGCAAGGAGCACGACGTCGGCAGCCAGATCACGAAGCAGGTGTTCTCGTCGCCGCGCTCGCTCGCGATCGTCGCCGGCGTGCTCGTCGTGCTCGGCTCGATCCCGGGCATGCCGCACATCGTCTTCTGGCTCATCGGCGCCGGCCTCGGCTACGGCGCCTGGACGCTGCGCGAGCGCCAGCAGCGCGCGAAGAACGCGCCGAAGGCGGCGCCGGTGCCGCTCGAGGCCAACGCCGAAGCGACCTGGGACGACCTGCAGCCGGTCGACACGCTCGGCCTCGAGGTCGGCTACCGCCTGATCGCGCTGGTCGACAAGACGCGCCAGGGCGACCTGCTGGCGCGGATCAAGGGCGTACGGCGCAAGTTCGCGCAGGACGTCGGCTTCCTGCCGCCGCCGGTGCACATCCGCGACAACCTCGAGCTCAGGCCGAGCTCGTACCGGCTGACGTTGCGCGGCGCTGTCGTCGGCGAGGGCGAGGCGTTTCCCGGCATGTGGCTGGCGATCAACCCGGGCGGCGCCACCACGCCGCTGCTCGGCACCGCGACCCACGATCCGGCGTTCGGCCTGCCCGCGACCTGGATCGAGGATCGCCAGCGCGAGGGCGCCCAGATGGCCGGATTTACGGTCGTTGATTGCGCGACCGTCGTCGCCACCCACCTCTCACACTTGATGCAACTGCACGCCGCCAAGCTGCTCGGCCGGGTCGAGACGCAGCAACTCGTCGAGCACGTCACCAAGCTGGCACCGAAACTCATGGAAGACGTCATTCCGAAGATGGTCGGCATCGCTGCGCTGCAGAAGGTGCTGCAGCTGCTGCTCGAAGAGGGCGTGCACATCCGCGACATGCGCTCGATCGTCGAGTGCCTGGCCGAGTTCGCCGCCACCGTCACCGATCCGGCCGAGCTGGCGCGGCGTATCCGCGTCCACCTGGCGCCGTCGATCGTGCAGCAGATCTACGGCCCGACCAAGGAGCTCGAGGTCATCGCGCTCGAGCCCGAGCTCGAACGGATGGTCACGCAGGCCCTCAATTCGCCGCACGGCGCCGCGCTCGATCCGGGCGTCGCTGACGTGCTCGCCAAGAGCGCCGCCGAATCGGCCAAGCGCCAGGAAGACCTCGGCCATCCGGCATGCCTGCTGGTTCCCGACCTGATCCGCGCGCCGATGGCGCGCCTGCTCAAGCGCGCCGTGCCGCGCTTGAAGGTTCTCTCGCACAGCGAAATTCCTGAAACCCATTCGATCCGTATCGGCTCGATCATCGGAGCAGCGGCATGAACGTCAGACGCTTCACCGCGCGCAACACGCGCGAAGCCCTTCGCCTCGTCCGCGAGGCGCTCGGCGACGACGCGGTCGTGCTTTCGACCAAGCCGAGCCCCGGCGGCGTCGAGGTCGTGGCGATGCCGCCGGAAAGCCTCGGCCGCCTCGAGGCGATGTCGACCCTGGAGACGACGCCGCGCGGCCGCGCCGCGAGTCGACGCCGGCGCAGTCGCCGCTTCTGCCGAGGCCGCGTCGCGTGCCGCCGACCTCGGCGCGACCAGCGCCGAGCAGGACGCCGAGCGCCTGTCGATGAGCACGCTCTCGTTTCAGGACTACGTTCGCAAGCGCATGCTGAAGCGCCGCCAGGCGTCGCTCGACGCTGCGCATGCAGGTGGCGCGGCGCCGCGCCGCCGCAGCCGCTGCGGCGAGTGCCTGCGCCGCGGAACGCGCCTCGACGTGCGTCTCGACGACACCGACCTGTTCCCGCCGGCCGAGGCGCCCCGCGCCGAGCCGGTGCCCGAAGCGCGCTTCGAAGCCGCTGCCGAGACCGCGCCGGACAGCCGAACGCCGGTTCGCCGCCGAGACGACGCCGCGCCACGACGGCGACCTGCTCGCCGAGCTGCGCGCCGTCAAGGGTCTGATCGAAGAGCGCTTCGGTGCGCTCGCGTTCATGGAAAAGCTGCAGCGCCACCCGGCCGAGGCGCGCCTGGCGCAAAAGCTGCTCGACTGCGGCTTCTCGCCGATGCTGGTGCGCAAGATGGCCGACGGCTTCGATGCCGACGCCGGCGACGAGACCGCCTGGGCGGCGCAGGTCCTGGAACGCAACCTGCGCACCGCCTCGTCCGGCGACGCGCTCGAGGACCGCGGCGGCGTGTTCGCGCTGGTCGGCCCGACGGGCGTCGGCAAGACGACGACGACGGCCAAGATCGCCGCCGCCTTCGCCGCCCGCCACGGCGCCGCCAACCTCGGCCTGATCACGCTCGACGCCTATCGCGTCGGCGCGCACGAGCAGCTGCGCGCCTACGGCCGCATCCTCGGCGTGCCGGTGCACACCGCGCACGACCGCGCCTCGCTCGAGGATCTGCTCGAGCTGCTGGCGGCCAAGAAGATGATCCTGATCGACACCGCCGGCATGGCGCAGCGCGACACGCGAACGCGCGAGCTGCTCGACATGCTCGCCCACCGCAGCATCCAGCGCGTGCTCGTCGTCAACGCCGCGGCGCAGGGCGAGACGATCGAGGACGTGCTCGTCGCCTATCGCGCCGCGAGCTGCGCCGGCATGATCCTGAGCAAGCTCGACGAGGCCGTCAAGCTCGGCCCGGCGCTCGACGCCGCGATCCGCCACAAGCTCACCGTCGTCGGCGTCGCCAACGGCCAGCGCGTTCCCGAGGACTGGCATCGCCTCTCCGGCCACGCGCTGGTGCAGCGCGCGCTGCGCGGCGGCGGCAGCGCCGCCTGGCGCATGGACAGCGCCGAGATGAATCTGGTCTTCGCCGCGCCGCTCGGCGCATCCGCCGCCGCCGCGCATCGGCGCCTGAATCCGCCTCGACCTTCATCGCCCATCGAACTTACCGCTCCCATGCCGACCGCATCCCCCAACGACCAGGCCGAAGGCTTGCGCCAGATGTTCGCCAACGCCTGCGCGCGCTTCGTGCCGGTGGTCTCGAACCCGCACATCATCTCGGGCGGCGTCATGCTCGAGCGGCTCTGCACCGCGTTCGCCGAGCGCGGCGCCAAGGTCCTCGTCGTCGATGCCGGCGAGCGCGCCGGCCAGGCCGGCGAGATGGCGATGATCGAGCTCGCGCAATGCGTCGAGCGGCTCTCGCCGCAGGTCTGCTACCTGGCGGCGCGCGGCCTGGCGATCCGCTTCGTCGACGCGACCGGCTCGACCCGCGCCTTCCTCGAGCGCGCCGCGGAAGCGGCGCCCGGATGCGACGTCGTCCTGGTCCACGCGAGCGCGAGCGAGCTGTGCCGGATGTTCGCGTCCGGCCGGCGCGACCGCGCCGCCACGAGCGGAGCGCCGACGCCGATCGTCTTCGCCGACGACCGGCCGGCGAGCGTCACCCATGCCTATGCATCGATGAAGCTGCTCGCGCAACGGGCCGGCTTCGTCGTCGCCGACCTGCTCCTCGGCGCGGCGCCGCAATCGCCGCGCGCCGAACGGATCGCCGCCAAGCTGGCAGGCTGCGCCGACAGCTTCTTCGCCGGCGTTTTGCGCGACTGGGCACGGGTCGATCCGACCGGCGACCCGAGCGATGCGCCGAGCTCCGCGCTGCGCCGCATCGTCGCCGCGCGCTTTGAGAACCACGCCGCGATCCGGCCGACTTCGCAGTGGCTCGAACGCCGCGGCACCGCAGCGGCAGCCCCATGATGTCCGGAGCGACCATGTACACCGCCAAAGGCCAGCTGGACCTGAACACGACGCTGAAGCAATACAGCGGGCTGGTTCGTCGGCTCGCCCATCAGATGATCGCCAAGCTGCCGGCCAACGTCGAGATCGACGACCTGATCCAGGTCGGCATGATCGGCCTCGCCGACGCGCTGTCGCGCTTCGACGCCGCGCAAGGCGTGCAGTTCGAGACCTTCGCGACGCAGCGCATCCGCGGCGCGATGCTCGACGAGCTGCGCGGCAACGACTACCTTTCGCGCGGCACGAGGAAGCACCAGCGCTCGATCGAGTCGGCGGTCGCCAAGCTCGAGCAGCAGCTCGGCCGAGCGCCGCAGGAAAGCGAGATCGCCAAGGAGATGGGCGTCACGCTGAACGAATACCAGGAGCTGCTCGGCAAGGTGCGCGGCACCCAGCTCGTCTACCTCGAGGACATGTCGGGCGCCGACGGCGACAGCGATTTCCTCGACCGCCACGTCGCCGACGCCGAGGCCAATCCGCTGGCGCAGCTGCAGGACCAGCGCATGCGCGCGGCGCTGATCGAGGCGATCAAGGTGTTGCCCGAGCGCGAGCAGTACGTGATGAGCATGTACTACGAGCACGACATGAATCTCAAGGAGATCGCGGCGGTGCTCAAGGTCACCGAGTCGCGCGTCTGCCAGCTGCACAGCCAGTCGATCGCGCGCCTGCGCGTCAAGCTGCGCGAGTACTGAAGATGGCGCGGCCGTCGCGGCACGCCGACGCGGCGCAGACCGCCGCGATGGCCTACACCGGCCCGGAGCGACGCCGCTTCATCAACCGCAGCTGGCCCTTGCCGGCGTTTGTGGCATGGGCCGCGTCGTGGATCGTCTTCGTCCTGGTGGCGCAGCTCGGCGCGCCGCCGGCGGCGGCGTTCGTCGCTGCCGGCGTGCTCGGCGCGGCGCTCGCGCTGCTCGGCGCGACGCCGTGGCGGCGCGTCTTCATCGGCTGCGGCTTTCCGCTTTCGTTCGCTGCCTCGGGCAGCGCCGGAACGGTTGCGCCGTGGGCCTGGCTGCTGCCGCTCGCGCTGCTCGCGCTCGTCTACCCATGGCGCGCCTGGCGCGACGCGCCGCTCTTTCCGACGCCGGTCGGGCGCGCTGCGCGGCCTCGCGGCGCGCGTGCCGCTCGATGCCGGCGCGGCCGTTCTCGACGCTGGCTGCGGCCTCGGCGCCGGCCTGAACGAGCTGCGCCGGCAGTATCCGCAGGCGCAGCTCGAGGGCGTCGAATGGAGCTGGCCGCTGCGCCTGGCGTGCGCCTGGCGCTGCCGCTTCGCGCGCGTCCGGCGCGGCGATCTGTGGTCGCACGACTGGTCGCCGTACGCGCTGGTCTATCTCTTCCAGCGCCCGGAAAGCATGGAACGCGCGGCCGCCAAGGCGGCACGCGAGCTGCGCGAAGGCGCGTGGCTGCTGAGCCTCGAATTCGAGATCGGGACGCCTCGCGCCGCACCACGTCCTGGAAGGCGCCGACGGCCGCCGCGTCTGGCTCTATCGCGCGCCGTTCCGGCCGCTGCTCGGCTAGCGCCCGTCGACGAGCCCTCGGGCCCGGACCGTCCTCAGCCGCCCTTGTGCGGGCGCTTGCCGGGGTTCTTCTTGCGCGTCGACTTGCCGCGCTCGAGGCTGCGCTTCTGGCCGGTCGGCTTGGTGCGCGGGTTGAGCGGCTTGGGCTTGTCGCCCGCAGTGTTCTGGTCGGCCATGTCTGCTCCTGGGATCGACGCACTGTAGACGATGGCGGCGATCGGCCCTGGACGGCGCGCCTTGAATCAATCGCCGCTCAAGACGCCGTAGGTGAAGTTCAGCGTCGCCGCGACCGTCGTGCTGTTCAGCGGCCCGTGCAGCGACTTGATCCGGCCCGTCGCCAGGCGCAGCTCCGACCGCAGGCGTCAACTGATACCCCGCGTACACCGTCGCCTGCGCGACGCCGCCGCCGCGTGGCGACGCCGCCGCCACCCGCCGCCCCGGCGAGCAATTCCCCGGCGACATGCCAGCGCGGGCCGAACGGCTGCCACCAGCCGGCGCCGACGAACGCCGAGGTGTAGCCGCCAGCGTCGCCGACGACGCCGCTGTGCACCTGACCGGTCAGGTAGACGTTGCTGCCGACAAAGCGGTCGGCCTTGAGAACGACGTTCGTGAGCGCGCGCGTCGTGCCGTCTGCGCGGGGCGCGTCGTAGCGCTCGACGCCGCCGCTGAAGTCGGTCCGCACCGGCCGCGCCGGCGCGCTGCCCGAGTGCGGACCGTCGAGCGCCCAGACCAGTCCGGCGGCGACCTGGGCGGCGCGGAACTCGCCGCGCGGTGCGTCCGTCACCCCGCCCTCGAGCGAGATGCCGATCGAGTCCGAGAGGCGAACGATGCCGTAGAGCGAGGCCTTGGCGAGCAGGCCGCTGCCGGTGCGGACGCCGCCGCCGCCGCCCATGCCGAGCGCGGTCCGGCCGCCGACCGTGAGGCGGTTGCGCACCAGCTCGGTCTCGGCGCCGACCGTGCCCAGGTATTCGGCGTAGCCGGCGACCGCGCTTTGCGGTCGCGCCGTTGGCCTCGAGGCCCCAATAGAGGTTGCTACCGATCGCCTGTTCGGCGCGAATGCCGACCAAGCCGATCGTCTTCGGCTCGGGGCTGCCGTCGAGCAGCGTCGCGTCGTTGCGTGTGCGGTAGGAGCCGCCGACGACCTGGATCCGGTCGAAGCCAATGCCGGTGCGTCCGCCGGAGCGCACCGGAGTGTCGAAGTGCGTGGCCTGGGTGTACTTGAACTGGTCGTTGACGTTGAGGACGAGTCCCCATTGCGTGCTCGAGATCTGGCCGTTCGGAAACTCGATGTGCGAGAGCGAGACGCCGAGCCGCGACCGCCCCGAGGTCGGCGATCAGGTCGATATGCGGCCGCAGCATCAGGCCGCCGCCCTGCGGCGCGCCGCCGCCGCCGCCGCCGCCGATGTACAGGCCCAGCTCGACCCCGACCGGCCCCATCAGCCGCTGGCGCCACGCCGCCTCGCCGCCGATGGTGAAGAAGCCGCCGCGATGGCCGGTGATCGCGCCGTAGACCGCCGGGCCGATGGCCACGCCCGGTGCGCCCGTGACGTCGACGAGATAGGTCGTGCCGAGCAGGCCGACCGACTCGTCGCCGGGAAACTTGGCGCGCTCGAACGAGATCCGGGCGTGCGCCGAAGGCACCTGCGACGCTGTCTCGTCGCCCTCGGCGGCGCGGGTCGGCGCGGCGAGTCGCGGCGACGGCGGCAACGAGGCAGGCCGAGCGGGCGAGGCGGCGCGCGGATGCCGCTGCGCTCGGACGCGACCTCACCGGCCGTTCGCTTCCAGCCAGTCCACGGCAACGTGGGTCAGCGCGCGCACGCCGAGCGGCAGCCCGGCCTCGTCGATGTAGAAGAGCGGCGAATGGTTCGGCGCCGCCGTCTTCAGGTCCTGCGTCGGCGGCGTGATGCCGATGAAGAAGAACAAGCCGGGAACGACGTGCTGGAAGAACGAGAAGTCCTCCGAGCCGGTGATCTTGCCGATCGTCCGCGCCTGGCCGGCGCCGGCGACGCGCTCGAGCGTCGGCACCATCGCCGCGGTGAGCTCGGCGTCGTTGACCGTGACCGGCATAGTTCTTGGTGATGCACACCTCGCAGCCCGCCCGCGCCGCCTGGGCGATGTGCTCGGCGGTCTCCTTGATGCGGCTGTGGACGTCGTCGCGCATCTCTTCGTCGAAGGTGCGGATCGTGCCGCGCAGCTCGACCGAGTCGGGGATGATGTTCTCGCGCACGCCGCCCTTGATCGCACCGACGGTGACGACGACCGGCTCGCGCGTGATGTCGACCTGGCGGCTGACGATCGTCTGCAGGCCGAGCACGACCTGCGCCGCGGTGACGATCGGATCGACGCCGTGCCACGGCATCGCGCCGTGCGTCTGCCGGCCGGCGACGGTGATCCGGAAGCTGTCGGCGCTGGCCATCGCCGGCCCGGCGCGGTAGCCGATCACGCCCGTCGGCAGACGCGAGGTCACGTGCAGGCCGAAGATCGCGCCCGGGCGCGGGATTCTCGAGCGCGCCCTCGGCGATCATCAGCTTGGCGCCGCCTTCCTCGCCCTCGGGCGGCAGCTCCTCGGCCGGCTGGAAGATGAACTTGACCGAGCCGGCGAGATGGTCGCGCAGGCCGGCGAGCACGCTCGCCACGCCCATCAGGATCGCGACGTGGGCGTCGTGGCCGCAGGCGTGCATGACGCCGACGGTCTCGCCGTTCCAGGTCGTCTGCACCTTCGAGGCGAACGGCACGTCGGCGCGTTCGGCCACCGGCAGGCCGTCCATGTCGGCACGCAGCGCCACCACCGGTCCCGGCTGCGCGCCCTTGAGCAGGCCGACGACGCCGGTGACCGCGACCTCGGTCCGGACCTCGTCGAAGCCGAGCTGGCGCAGATGCGCGGCGACGATGCCGGCGGTGCGGAACTCGCGGTTGCCGAGTTCGGGGTGGGCGTGCAGGTCGCGCCGCCAGGCGATCACGTCGGCCTCGATGCGGGCTGCCGCTTGCGTCGATCGCGTCGGCGAGGCGGTTCGGTCGAACGCCGGTGTCGCTCATGGTGGCTTCCGTTGTCGATTACTTGATCGTCGCCGCACCGGCCTTGCAGACGACCTCGTCCTGCGACCCCGAGCCACCCGAGCAGCCGATCGCGCCGATCAGTTTGCCAGCCTCGATGATCGGGATGCCGCCGCGCGAGGCGATGATGCCGTCGAGGGTGAGCTGGTAGGTGTTGCCGCCCTGCACGCCGGCCTCGAACGCCTTGGTCTCGCGCCGGAAAGTCGCCGCCGCGCGCGCCTTGTGCTGCGAGATCGCGATCGAGGCCATCTGGGCGCCGTCCATGCGCTGGAACGCGACCAGGTTGCCGCCGCCGTCGACGACGGCGATGTTCATCTTCCAGTCGCGCCGCTTCGCCTCGGCGACCGCGGCGGCGATCGCCGCCTCGGCGCGCTCGAGCGTGATCGGCGTGCCGTAGGGAATGTCGAACGGCATCTTCTCCGGCACCGCGTCGAGCGGATTGGGGCCGGCTGCGGGCTGCGCCGTCGCGGCGGCGCTCGCGAGCAGAGCGGCGGTGCAAAGGCCGGTCGGTGCGGATGTGGCTTGCGTTCATGGCGTGGGTCTCCGTGCTGGTTGTGGTGAGTCGGATCCGGGTGAATCGCGACCCCATTGTCGGTGGCCGCGCGGCGTCCGCGCCAGCCACCTACACTGATGCGCATGATCATCGTCACCGGAGCCATCCAGGCGCGCCTCGACACGCTCGACGAGCTGCGCCGGCTGAGCCTCGAGCACGTCGCCCGCTCGCGCGCCGAGCCGGGCTGTCTCGAGCACGGCGTGGCGATCGACGCCAACGACGGCCTGCGCCTCGTCTTCTTCGAGCGCTGGGCCGATCGCGAATCGCTGCTCGCGCACTTCAAGGTGCCGGCGTCGCGCGAGTTCGCGGCCGAGGCGACGCGTCTGGCGGCGCGTCCGCCCGAGCTCGCCGACGTACGACGCGAGCGAGATGGCGCTGCGCTGAGACATTCGCCGCGCGTCAGTGCGGTGGCGCCGCGGCCGAGGACGAACACGCGTCGCGGATCGGCCGAGACGCGTCAGGCCGAGCGCAGGCGCTGGCGATGGCGCTCGATCTCGGCGCGCACGCGGGCCGGTGCCGTGCCGCCGGCGACGTCGCGCGAGGCGAGCGAGCCGGGCAGCGTCAGCACCGTGGCGACGTCGCCGGCGATCGCCGGATGAAAGCCCTGCAGCTCGGCGAGCGGCACGTCGGCGAGGCCGATTCCCTTGGCAAGCGCGTGCTTGACGGCGTGCGCCACCGCCTCGTGGGCGTCGCGGAACGGCACGCCCTTCTTGACCAGGTAGTCGGCCAGGTCGGTCGCGGTGGCGAAGCCCTGCGCTGCGGCGCGCTCCATCGCCGCGGCGTTGACGATGATCCCCGGCACCATCTCGGCGAACACGCGCAGCGTGTCCTTCAAGGTGTCGACGCTGTCGAACAGCGGCTCCTTGTCTTCCTGGTTGTCCTTGTTGTAGGCCAGCGGCTGGCCCTTCATGAGCATCAGCAGGCTCATCAGGTGGCCGACGACGCGGCCGCTCTTGCCGCGCGCGAGCTCGGCGACGTCGGGGTTCTTCTTCTGCGGCATGATCGACGAGCCGGTGGTGAAGCGGTCGGCGAGGGTGATGAAGCCGAAGCTCTGGCTCATCCACAGCACCAGCTCCTCGCTCAGGCGCGAGACGTGAATCATCGCCAGGCTCGCCGCGGCGCTGAACTCGATCGCGAAGTCGCGGTCGCTGACCGCGTCGATGCTGTTGTGGCAGATGCCGTCCATCAGCAGCGCCTTGGCGACGGCCTCGCGGTCGAGCGGGAAGCTCGTGCCGGCGAGCGCCGCTGCGCCGAGCGGCAGCCGGTTGGTTCGCGCCCGCACGCCGGCCATGCGCTCGCCGTCGCGCGCGAACATCTCGACGTAGGCGAGCAGGTGGTGCGCGAACGACACCGGCTGCGCCACCTGCAGGTGGGTGAAGCCGGGCAGGATGGTCTCGGTGTGCGTTCGCGGCGAGGTCGACCAGCGCGCGCTGCAGGTCGACCAGCAGGGCGGCGACCAGGTCGATCTCGTCGCGCAGCCAGAGGCGAACGTCGGTCGCGACCTGGTCGTTGCGCGAGCGGCCGGTGTGCAGGCGCTTGCCGGCGTCGCCGGCGAGCTCGATCAGGCGCGCCTCGATGTTGAGATGGACGTCCTCGAGCTCGACCTTCCAGGCGAACTCGCCGCGCTCGATCTCCCCGCCGATCGTCGCCAGGCCGCGCTTGATCGCGGCCAGGTCGGCGGCGGTGATGACGTCGACGTCGGCGAGCATCGTCGCGTGGGCGAGGCTGCCGGCGATGTCGGCGCGCCACAGCCGGCGATCGAAGGCGACGCTCGCCGTGTAGCGTTTCACGAGCTCGCTCATCGGCTCGGAAAAGAGCGCCGACCAAGCCTCGGATTTTTTCTCGAACTGGTTTCTGGTCATGGCTGGCGGCGGCTGCCCGGAGCGGGCCAAGCGTGCGCATCGCACGGATTGCTGGCGGCATCGGCGCCACTCGGCCCCACGGCCGGGCGTCGGTTGGCGACAATGCCCGGCATGTGCCAAGCCAGGATTCGCACGATTCTATCGACGGCGTCTCGTCGTCGATGAGCGCGCCCGCGCTTTCGCCGACGGCGGCCGCCACGGGCGTCGCGCTCGACCGGCTTCGGCACCACTGTTTTCGACGTCGTCGCGCCGAACGCGCCGCGCCAGCGCGGCCTGACCTCGGCGTTCGATGTCTGCCATGTCGGCGTCGTCCTGCGCGCCTTGCTGTTCGTGCACGGCGCGATGGCGATCGGCATGGTCTTCGGCGCCACCACCTTTTCGGCCTGGCTCGCGCTCACCGCCGCCGGCGCGAGCGTCGCGCTGCCGGCGGTCCTGCTCTGGCTGCTCGTCGTCTGCGCGCTCAAGGAGCCGCTCGGCCGCGCGCCGCTGGCCGCGCAATGGACGCTCGTCATCGCCCTCGGCGCGCTCGCCGCCTACGGCGCCTCGCGCCTGATCGCGGCGATGCTGCCCGACGCCGTGGCGTTCGGCCTCGGCGCGCTCGTCGGCTACGGGCCGACGCTGGCCGGCGCGGCGCTGGCCGCGGCGATCTTCCAGTGGCTGCGCCTGCTCGCCCAGGCGACGCTGCCGGCCGAGACGACGGCGCGCCTCGCCGAGCTGCAATCGCGCATCCGGCCGCACTTCCTCTTCAACACCCTCAACACCGCGTTGACGCTGGTGCGGCTCGATCCGGGCAAGGCCGAGGGCGTGCTCGAGGACCTGGCCGAGCTATTTCGCGTCGCCATCACCGAGAGCACCGAATCGGTCTCGCTCGGCGAGGAGGTCGACCTGGCGCAGCGCTACCTCGACATCGAGCAGATCCGCTTCGGCAGTCGCCTGCACGTCACCTGGGAGCTCGACGCGCAGGCCGCGACCGCGCGCGTGCCGCCGCTGCTTTTGCAGCCGCTGGTCGAGAACGCCGTCCGCCACGGCGTCGAGCCGTCGCCCGAGGGCGGCGTGATCCGCGTCCGGACCAAGGTCAAGCTCGGCCGCGCCGTGCTCTCGATCGCCAACAGCGTGCCGAAGGAGCCTTCGCGTCCCGGCCACGGCATGGCGCTGAAGAATGTGCGCGAGCGGTTGCGCCTGATGCATGACGTCGCTGCGCAGTTCGAGATGCGCCAGGACGCCGACGTTTTCCGAGTCCAGATCGTGGTGCCGCTATGAGCGCAGAGATGAACCAGAGCACGGCCTTTCCAGGCTTATCGACGCCGCTGCGCGTCCTTGTGGTCGACGATGAGGAGCTGGCGCGCCTGCGCCTGAAGAGCCTCGTCGGCGAATGCGGCGAGCCGAGTGCGGTCGTCGTCGGCGAAGCCGCCAATGCGGCGCAGGCGCTGGTCTGGCTGGCGACGCGCAGCTGCGACCTGCTGCTGCTCGACGTGCAGATGCCCGGCCGCGACGGCACCCAGCTCGCCGCCGAGCTGCGCCTGCGCACGCCCGGCGCCGGCGATCGTCTTCGTCACGGCGCACGCCGAGCACGCGCTCAAGGCGTTCGATCTCGAGGCGGTCGACTACCTGACCAAGCCGGTCAAGCGCGAGCGCCTGCAGGCGGCGCTGCGCCGCGTCGCCCAGCGCATCGGCGCGCCCGCCGCGGCCAACAGCAGCGCCGTCGCGGCCGAGGAAGAAGGGCCGGTGATCGTCGTCAGCGACCGCGGCCGGATCATTCGCGTGCCGGTCGCCGACGTGCTCTACATGAAGGCCGAGCTCAAGTACGTGACCTTGCGCACCGCCGACCACACCCACGTCCTCGACGACTCGCTCGCCGAGCTGGCCGAGCGCCTCGGCGACCGCTTCCTGCGCGTCCACCGCAACGCGCTCGTCGCCCGGCGCGCCGTGCGCGCGCTCGAGCGGCGCGCGATCGCCGGCGAGAACGCCGACGACGGGCTCGAAGGCTGGGGCGTGTGCATCGCCCCGGTCAACGAGTGGCTTGCGGTGTCGCGCCGCCAGGTCGCGGCGGTGCGCGAGGCGCTGGTCAACGCCGAGCGTTAGCGCGCGCGGCCCCGCTGCCACACGGGCAGCGGCATTGTTCCGATAATGGCTGCGTGAAACTGCCGCGCGCGCTTTCCGAAAACCCGGACTTTCGCGCGGCGCGCTGTGGGCGCTGCTGGCGTGCGAGCGTTCTCGGGGTGCTTGGCGCGTCGCCTTTGGATCGGCCCGCCGCCAACACCCATCTGCGGCGACCCGTCCGGGTGCTCGCGCGTCGCGCCAGCGGTCGCTTCTGTCGTTCGGCTATGCCGACGCTTCGTTGCCGCCCGCGGCGTTGCGCGGCCAGCTCGAAGGCACGGCGAGTCGCCGGCACGGAGCGGATCGAGGTTTGCGGCCTCGGCTGGGTCGAGGCGCAGGCCGACGGCACTCTCTTCGACAGCGCATTGTTCAACACGGTCCCGGGCCTGGTGGATTCGCGTCGCGCGATCGTCGATTCGCTGCGCGTCGGAGGCGACGAGTTCGGCAATGCCGCCGCGGTGTGGCTCGAGATGAATGGTGGCCGTCGCGAAATCGGCTCCAACCCGGCAGCCTCGTTGTACTGCAGCGGCCCCACGAGCGCTTGCGAGGCGCTGCAGCAGCGACCGGCCTTTCGTCGACGGTCTTCTCGAACAGCTGGCGCGGCTGGGAGCGGCGACCCGCGATGCCTCGCGTCTACGCGCTGGCGTTTCAATGCCTGCAGTTGCGCGCCGACCGAAGGCAGCTGCGCGCTGCTCAATGTCGACCAATGGGCGCTTCTGGACGACGGCAACGCCGAGCCGCTGGCTGTTCGCCTTGACGATGCCGAGGCGCGCAAGCGATCCCGCACGCGCCGAGGAAGCGCTGTATCCGGATCGGCAGCGCGCGCGCGGGTCGAGGATCGCCTTTCGCCGTTGCCGGGCTGGTGGCTGCGCAGGGCAAGCTCGACGACGGCGATCTCCTGGCCGCGCAGATCGCTCGACGGTCGACGCCTTCACGTCGCTGCAGCATGCGCCAGTTGCCGCGTGTTGCCGCTGGTGCGCGCCTGCCGTGGCGACGCGCTCGAGAACGCAAACCGCAGGCAGGCTTGCGACGCCGCCGCGGCGACGCTCGCCGAACGCTCCGACACGATCCTGGTCGCGAGCACCGGCGCGACGCATGGGCAGCGGCTGGGCTGGCCCGATGAACGCGTCGATCGCGGTCCATGGCTTGCGGATCGCGCAGAGCGAATATCTGGCGGCATCGGTCCGACGGATTTCCGCGGCGGTGACACGTATTCTTGTGCGGCGGCAAGGCGGACCATCGCCTACCTCGCATCGCCATGGCGAGCGTCGGGGAGCCGCAGGCAGTGCGCGATTGGATCGACGGCCAGAGGCAAGTCGATCGAGTCGTTCGCCCTGGCCGCTCACGCGCAACGGCTGAGGCGCGAGGCGTCCGCCGCCGAGGCGCGTGGCGCGCCGGCGCAGGAGAGTGAAACTGCCGCGATCGCCGTGAGGCGCGAGCGCGCCGTCAGCCCGTATTTCGCAGCCCCGCCGCCAGCCCGTTGATCGAGATGTGGATGCCGCGCTGCACGCGCTCGAGGCCAGCGTCGTTCTTGCGGCTCGCGCGGTAGCGCCGCATCAGCTCGACCTGCAGGTGGTTGAGCGGATCGAGGTACGGAAAGCGATGTGCGATCGAGCGCGCCAGCGCCGGGTTCGACGCCAGCCGGTCGGCCTCGCCTGTGATCAGCGTCAGCGCCGCGCGCGTCCGCTCCCACTCGGCCTCGATGCGCGCGAAGATCCGCTTGCCGAGCTTCTTGTCCTCGACCAGGCCGGCGTAGCGCGCGGCGATCGCCATGTCGCTCTTGGCGATCACCATGTCGAGGTTCGAGATCAAGGTCGCGAAGAACGGCCACTCGTTCGCCATGCGACGCAGAAGCCCCAGCCGCTTGGTGCGCTCGCCCTCGCCGAGGTAGGCCTCGATGCCGAGGCCGAAGCCGTACCAGCCGGGCAGGGCGACGCGGCACTGGCCCCAGCTGAAGCTCCAGGGAATGGCGCGCAGGTCCTCGATCGAGCGTGTCGCCTTGCGCGACGCCGGGCGCGAGCCGATGTTGAGCTCGGCGATCTCGCGGATCGGCGTGGCGCCGTAGAAGTAGTCGGTGAAGCCGGGCGTCTCGTAGACCAGCGCGCGGTATGCCGCCATGCTCGCCGCGCTGATCGCCTGCGCCGCCTCGTGGAAGCTCTTCGGCGCGCTGCGCGTCGGCTGCAGCAGCGTCGCTTCGAGGGTCGCCGCGACGAGGGTCTCGAGATTCCTCCGACCGATCTCCGGCTGCGCGTACTTCGAGGCGATCACCTCGCCCTGCTCGGTGAGGCGGATCTGGCCGTTCACGGTTCCCGGCGGCTGCGCCAGGATCGCCTGGTAGCTCGGCCCGCCGCCGCGCCCGACGGTGCCGCCGCGGCCATGGAACAGGCGCAGCGTGATCTCGTGCGAGCCGCGCAGCTCGGCGAAGAGGGCGACGAGCGCGATCTCGGCGCAGTACAGCTCCCAGTTGCTGGTGAAGCTGCCGCCGTCCTTGTTGCTGTCGCTGTAGCCGATCATCACGTCCTGCTCGGCGCCCGAGCGCTGCATCATGGCGGCGATGCCGGGCAGTGCGTAGTACTCGCGCATGATCGTCGCCGCGCTGCGCAGGTCGCCGATGGTCTCGAACAAGGGCGAGACGATCAGCGCCGTGGTGGCGTGGTCGTCGAGCGTGCCGCGCACCAGGCCGGCTTCCTTCAGCAGCACCAGCACCTCGAGCAGGTCGCTGACGCTTTCGGTGTGCGAGATGATGCAGTGGCGCAGCGCCTCGCGGCCGAAGCGGCGCAGCATCTCGGCGGCGGTCTCGAAGATCGCCAGCTCGTTCCTGCTCGGCTCGCTGTAGGCGGCGTCGCGCTCGCTCGCGCCGACGCGCAGCGGCCGCGCGTCGTCGAGCACGCCGAGCAGCAGCGCGCGCCGCGCCGGCTCGGCGAGCGCCGAGTAGTCGGCCTCGATGCGCGCCACCTTGAGCAGCTCGGCGACGACGGCCTCGTGCTTGTCCGAGCTCTGGCGCAGGTCGACGGTCGCGAGGTGAAAGCCGAACACCTGCACCGCGCGCATCAGCGGCGCCAGTCGCGGCCGCACCAGCGCCTCGGCGTGATGCGAGACCAGCGAGGCCTCGATCGTGCGCAGGTGGGCGAGCAGGTCGCCCGCCGCCGCATACGGTGCGCTCGGCGCGATCGCGTGGCGCAGCGCCTCGGTACCGGTGAGATCGTGCAGCGTCGCCGCCAGGCGCGCATAGATGCCGATCAGGGCGCGCCGGTAGGGCTCGTCCTCGCGGTGCGGATTGGCGTCGCCGGAGGCGTCGGCGAGCGCCTGCATCGCCGGCGTGATCGCCTGCAGCGTCGCCGAGTTGGAGAGCTCGGCGCCGAGCTCGTGGACCTGCGTCAGGTAGTGGCGCAGCACGGTTTCGCTCTGGCGCATGAACGCGGTCTGCAGCGTCTCCGCGCCGACGAACGGATTGCCGTCGCGGTCGCCGCCGATCCAGTTGCCCATGCGAAAGAAGCTGGCGATCTCGTGGCCGGGCAGCGCCTCCTCGATCTCGCGGTAGAGGATCGGGATCTGCGCCAGGAAGGTCGCGCGGTAATAGCTGAGCGCGTTCTCGATCTCGTCGTCGACCGTGAGCTTGGCAGTGCGCAGCATGCGTGTCTGCCAGAGCTGGGTGACGCGGGCGCGGATCAGCGCCTCGTTGTCGGCGAGCTCGCGCTCGCTCGCCTGCGGTGAGCGCGCCGCGAGCAGCTCGGCGATCGCGCGCTCGGCGTCGAGGATGCTCTTCCTCTGCACCTCGGTCGGATGCGCGGTCAGTACCGGCGAGATGAAGGCGTGGTTCAGCGTCGTCACGATCTCTGCACCGGAGACGCCGCGCCGCGCCAGCCGCTCGAACGCCAGCGCCAGCGATCCCTCCTGGAGATGGCCCTGGCGCTCGTGCACCCGGCGCCGGCGCAGGTGGTGCCGGTCCTCGGCGATGTTGGCGAGGTGCGAGAAGTAGCTGAAGGCGCGGATCACGCTGACCGTGTGGTCGCCACTCAGGCTCATCAGCAGCCGGTCG
Organism: uncultured beta proteobacterium; assembly: GCA_963766315.1. GTDB lineage: Bacteria > Pseudomonadota > Gammaproteobacteria > Burkholderiales > Burkholderiaceae_C > Schlegelella_A. Next base: position 81,398 of record CAVXZM010000012.1, on the reverse strand, counting down.
AGGGCGTGGCCGGCACGCTTGTCGCGCTTCAGGCGGTAGGCGACGGCGAGCTGGCGGATGCGCTCGACCCGCTCGTAGGCGGCCTTGCCCTCCTGCTCGCGGATGACGTCGCCGAGGATCCGGCCGAGCAGGCGGACGTCGTCGACCAGCGGCTGGTTCTTCTGCGCCGCGCGCTCGGCTTCGTGCTGGCTCTTGGTCATGGGCGACCATGATGCAGGAGATGTGCCTGCTAGGATGAGCCGCATGGCCGCGCCCATCGTCATCGCCACGCGCGAGAGCCGCCTCGCGCTCTGGCAGGCCGAGCACGTGCGTGACCTGCTGATGCGCAGCGGCGAGGTCGAAGTGACGCTGTTGCCGATGACGACGCGCGGCGACCAGATCCTCGACCGCTCGCTCGCCAAGGTCGGCGGCAAGGGACTGTTCGTCAAGGAGCTCGAGACCGCGCTCGCCGACGGCCGCGCCGACCTCGCCGTGCACTCGCTCAAGGACGTGCCGATGGACCTGCCGCCCGGCTTCGCGCTCGCCGCTGTGCTCGAGCGCGAGGACGCGCGCGACGCCTGGGTGTCGGGCCGCTACGCCGGCATCGAGGAGCTGCCGCAGGGAGCGGTCGTGGGCACGTCGAGCCTGCGCCGCATGGTCCAGCTGGCCGCGCTGCGGCCCGACTTCAGGCTCGAACCGCTGCGCGGCAACCTCGACACGCGACTCAGGAAGCTCGACGAAGGCCAGTACGACGCGATCGTCCTCGCCGCCGCCGGCCTGGTGCGGCTCGGCCTGGCGGCGCGCATTCGCGATCGCTTCCCGGCGACGCGGATGCTGCCGTGCGCTGGCCAGGGCGCGCTGGCGATCGAGACCCGTGCCGATGCCGCTGCGCTGATCGAGCGCGTCGCCGCGCTCACCCATCGGCCGACGCGGCTCGCCGTCGCCGCCGAGCGCGCGGTCTCGCGTGCCCTCGGCGGCAGCTGCAGCATGCCGCTCGCCGCGCACGCGCGCTGGCACGGCGACATGCTCGAACTGCACGCCGTCGTCGGCCATCCGGCGGAGCGCGCCGCGCCCTTGCTGCGCGCGCATGTCGCCGGGCCGGCCGCCGACGAGCGCGCCGCCGAGGCGCTCGGCCACGCCGCCGCGCTCGAGCTGCGCGCGGCCGGCGCGGCACCCTATCTCGCCGCGGCCGAAAGCTTCGGCGCCGCTGCGGACCGCGAGTGAGCGCGCCGCGCCGCCTGCGCGTTCTCGTCACGCGACCGGCCGAGCAGGGCGAGGCCTGGGTCGCCCGACTGCGTGCCGCGGGGTTCGACGCCGAGGCGTTGCCGCTGATCGCGATCGCACCGCTGAACGACCCGCGTGGCCTGCATGCCGCCTGGGCCGGACTGGGCGCGCGGCGTCTGGTCGTCTTTGTCAGCAGCAACGCGGTGGCCCATTTCTTCGCCGCCCGACCGGCCGATTGCGCCTGGCCGGTCGGCCTCGTGGCCGCCGCACCCGGGCCGGGGACGGCCAAGGCGCTGAACGCCGCGGGAATCGCCGAGGCGGCGATCGTCGCGCCGGCGAGCGATGCCCGGCAGTTCGATTCGGAGTCGCTCTGGGCGCGCCTGCAAGAGCGCGACTGGCGCGGCGCGAGCGTCCTGATCGTCAGCGGCGACGGCGGCCGCGACTGGCTCGCCGAGCGCTTGCGCGCGGCCGGCGCCGCGGTCGAGGCGGTGCCGGCGTATCGGCGCGAAGCGCCCGTCTTCACCGGCGCCGAGGCGCAGCGCCTGGCGCAGGCGCTCGCCGACCCCGCGGTCGTCTGGCTCTTCAGCAGTGCCGAGGCGGTCACGAATCTCGCCGACGCCGCCGGCGACGGCCGCTTCGCGAACGCGCGCGCGATCGCCAGCCATCCGCGCATCGCCGAGCGCGCGCGCAGCGTTGGCTTCGGTCGGGTGATCGAGGCCGGGCCGCGCTTCGACGCCGTGGTCGCCTGCATACAATCGATCGGACCGTGAACGACGACCCCTCGCCTGCCTCCGCGCCTCGCGACCCCGCCGTTCCGCCCGCTCCTTCCGCTCCTCCTGCCGCGCTGGCGCCGGCTGTTCGGCCGAGCGAAACCGGGGCCGCCTTGGGTGCGCGCGGGCTCGCGCTCGCGGTCGCGCTGCTCGCGCTGCTGGCGATCGTCGCGCTCTTCTTCGCCTGGCGTGCCGACCAGCGCGTTCGCAGCAGCGAGCGCGAGCTGGTCCAGCGTCAGCAGGAGAGCGCGCTGCTCGTCACCGAGGCGACGCTGGTGGCACGCCAGGCGCAGGAGGGCGCGCGTGACGCCGCTGCCAAGGTCGCCCTGCTCGAAGCGCGCCTCAACGAGGTCGCGCTGCAGCGCAGCCAGCTCGAAGCGCTGGTGCAGTCGGTGGCGCGCTCGCGCGACGACAACCTGGTCGCCGACGGCGAGGCGACGTTGCGCGCCGGGCTGCAGCAGGCCGCGCTCACGGGCAGCGCCGAGCCAGTCGTCGCCGCGCTGAAGCAGATCGACGATCGCTTCGCCTCCGCCAACCAGCCGCGCCTCGAGCCGGTGCGCCGCGCCGTCGCGCGCGACCTCGATCGGGTCAAGGCCGCGAGCGTCGCAGACGTCGCGACGCTGTCGATCAAGCTCGAGGAAGCGGTGCGCATGGTCGACGAGCTGCCTCTGCTCTCGCACGCCGAGCCGCGCCGCGATGGCGCGCGCGCGCCATCGGGCGCTTCTGCGGCGCCCGCCGCAGAAGCGGCCTCGGTAAGTGGATTCGGCCGCTGGCTTTCGAACGAATCCGGGCAGGCCGGGCGACTGCTGCTCGAAAGCGCGTGGGCCGAGATCCGCTCGCTGGTCCGCATCACGCGCATCGACCGCCCGGAGGCGATGCTCGCCGCCCCCGATCAGGCGTTCTTCCTCAAGGAGAACATCAAGCTGCGCCTGCTCAACGCGCGTCTGTCGCTGCTCGCGCGCCAGTTCGACTCCGCGCAGGGCGACCTGCGCTGGGTGCAGAGCGCGATCGAGCGCTACTTTGATCGGTCGTCGAAGCGGACGCAGATCGCCCTCGACCTCGTCGGCCAGGTGATGCAGCAGGCACGCCAGTCGGCGCCGGCGCGACCCGACGACACCTTCGCCGCGCTCGCCGCGCTCGGCAACCGCTGATGCGCCTTGCGATCTGGTTCGTCCTCCTGTTCGCCGTGGCCGTCGTCGCGGCGGCGACGTTCGGGACCAATGATGGTCTGGCGAGCTTCTACTGGGGCGGCTGGCGGCTTGACCTGTCGCTCAACTTCTTCGTCCTGCTTCTGGTCGGCACGTGCTTTCTGCTCGTCGCCGTGATCCAGGGCGTGAGCTCGCTCGTCGGGTTGCCGCAGCGCGCGCGCGAATGGCGCACCGCGCGTCGCGATCGCAGCGGCCAGGCGGCCTTGCGCGAGGCGCTCGCCCAGTATTTCGGCGGCCGCTACACGCGGGCGCAGAAGGCGGCACAGCGCGCGCTTGCGATCCAGGCCGAGACGCCCGAGTTGGCGCAGGACAACGAATTCACGGTCCTCGCCCACCTGCTCGCCGCAGGCAGCGCGCATCGGGTCCAGAACCGGGCTCTGCGCGACGAGGAGTTGCGGCGCGCGCTCGAGCTTTCGCAACGCAGCCCGACAGCGCGCTCAGCCGAAGAAGGCGCGCGCCTGCTCGCCGCCGAATGGGCGCTCGATGACCGCGACGCCCCCCGCGCCGGCGAACTGCTCAACGAGCTGCCGCTGGGCGTCGCCCGTCGCACCCATGCCTTGCGCCTGAAGCTGCAGGCAGCGCGCCTCGGCGGGCTGCCGCAGGAGGCGCTGAAGACGGCGCGACTGCTCGTCAAGCATCAAGGCTTCTCGGCCGCTGCGGCCGCCGGGCTGCTGCGCTCGCTGGCCTTCGAGTCGCTCGACACCGTGCACGATGCCGACCAGTTGCGTCGTCTCTGGCTGGCCCTCGATCCCGCCGACCGGCGCGATCCGTACATCGCGGCGCGTGCGGCGACACGGGCAAGCGCGCTCGGTGCGCACGAGGACGCGCGCAACTGGCTGCGGCCGATCTGGGAGCGAATCGACAAGCTTGCCTTCGAGGAGCGCACTGCGGTCGCCGAGGCGCTCGCCGGGGCCGTTTCGGGGATCGGCGTCGAGTGGCTGGCGCGGCTCGAGTCGGCGGCGCAGGCGTTGCCGCGTGACGGTGCCGTCGCTCTCGCCGCCGGAAGCGCGCTCGCACAGCGAGGCCTCTGGGGCAAGGCCAGGGCATTCCTCGAGCAGGCCGGCGCCGACCTCGCGCTGCCGGCGGCGGCGCGGCGCAGGGCCTGGATCGCGCTCGCCGAACTCGCCGGCCAGGACGGCGACGCCGCCCGCGCCGCACGTTGCTTCGAGAGCGCCGCGCGCCAGGCGTGACGTCGCGCACTGCTACAATTACGGGTTCAGCGGCTGTAGCTCAGTTGGATAGAGTACTTGGCTACGAACCAAGGGGTCGTGGGTTCGAATCCTGCCAGCCGCACCAAAATCAGCAGACAGATCAACGGGTTAGACGCTCAGGCCTCTAGCTCGTTTTTCCTTCTGCACGACTTCTGCGCGACTCATCCAACCGGTCGATGCGACACACTGATCACTGCGTAAGCAGAAGGAGTTGCCCCCACCGGTTGAATCCGCAGCCGCAACCGAAAGCTAGCGGCAACCGTTGGCTCATTGAAAAGCGCATGTCCCGCCTAAGGTCATGTGAGCGGCGGTTGCAAGCGATCGTAGCGAGCTAAAGAACGTCCGACGGTCATCGATTGGCGGGGATAGGTCGTCAGGTTCGTAGACCAATGACGTTGTGGGCGAGCACCGGACGCTGGAAGCCCTTCAGGGCGAGCTCGCCGACGATGCCCGCATCGATACGCTGCTCGGTCTTCGAGAAGATTCGCGGCGAAATCAGAATCTGGCCGTCGGCGGCTTCACCGCAAAGGCGCGCGGCTAGGTTGGTGACGGTGCCGATCGCACCGTAGTCGAGGCGGCCCTCAAAGCCGATCGTGCCGATCGTCGCGAAGCCGCCAGCGATGCCGACGCCGAAGCCGAGCGCGTGGCCGCGCTTGGTCCAGCCGCGCGCCAGCACCGCCATCGACTCGCGCATGCGCAGCGCCATGCGGATGGCCTGCATCTCGTGCTCGTCGACCGGGACCGGATCGTTGAACAGGATCATCACGCCGTCGCCAGCGAAGTGCTCGATCGTGCCGTCGTGCGCCATGATCGCCCGGCCAAGCTCGGCGTGGTACTCGCGCAGCACGCTCATCACCTCCTCGGGCTCGACGGTCTCGGTGAAGCCGGTGAACCCGCGCAGGTCGACGAAGACCACGGTGATCTCGCGCCGCCGGGTCTTGAGCGGATCGTCGGCGTCGCCGGCCATGATCAGGTCGCTCACCTTGGGGGAGAGGAAGCGCGTCAGCTTCGACATCTGACCGATCTGCGCCACCTGCTCGGCGACGCGCGTCTCGAGCCGGGTATTCCATTCGGCGATTTGCGCCGCCTGCTCCTCGACTTGGCGATTCTTATCGCGGATCTCGGCATTGAGCGCCTCGAGCAGGCGGTTCTTCTCGGTGATCTGCTTGTTCGCCTCCTCGGTGCGCCGCGTCGCGTCGAGCAGCTCGCGCTCGGCGCGCTTCTGTTCGGTGACGTCGGTCATCACCGTCACCGTGCCGCCGCGAGCGACACGCCGGCGAAGGACGCGATAGCAGCGGCCGTCGGGCGCGTGGTCCTCGAAACTGCGCCCGGTCGGATGACGCAGGCTCTCGGCGCGTTGCGCGACCTGCGCCACCGGGTCGCCTTCACCGTAGTAGCCGTTCTCGGCGAGGTAGCGCAGGAAGCCTGTGTACGGCTGGCCGGGCTGCAGAAGGGATGCAGGCGCTGTGTACATCTCCTTGAAGCGATCGTTGCAGACGACGATGCGCAGGTCGTCGTCGGTATAGACGAGCGCGCCCGGCATGTTGTCGAGCGCGATGTGGAGCTGCGCTTCGCCAGCGGCGAGGTCCGCCTCCGCCTGTTTGAGCTCGGTGATGTCGGTCATCACCGTCACCGTGCCGCCGCATGCCGCGCGCCGGCGCAGGACGCGATACCAGCGGCCGTCGGGGACGTGGTCCTCGAAGGCGCGCCCCGTCGGATGGCGCAGGCTGTGCATGCGCTGGGCGACGAGCTCGGCTGGATCGCCCGGGCCGTAGTAGCCATGGTCGGCGAGATGGCGCAGGAAGTCGGTGTACGGGCGCCCCGGCTGCAGCAGCTCGGCGGGCACCGGGTACATCTCGCGAAAGCGCTGGTTGCAGACGACGATCCCGAGCGACTCGTCGGTGTAGACGAGCGCGCCCGGCATGTTGTCCAGGGCGGCGTGAAGCCGGGCTTCCACGCTGCTGGGCGATTTGTCGTCAGCCATGGAGATCGAGTATCGAGAAGGACGCTCGACTGGTCAACGCGACGCCGCTGCTCCCGACGTCGGCGGTTGCTCGTGGCGAGAGCGCGGCGCCGACTACATCTTCACTGCGGGCGTGAAGACGTCCTCTAAAGGATGTACGGATTGGTGCCCTTGCGACACCAGATCCGGCCGAACGGCATTCGCGCCGCTCAACGCGCGGTCGCTTCGCGCTCGGCCGCCTCTGCCAGCCAGCGCCCCGCCTCGAGGAAGGGCTGGCCCGACCGCTCGGCGCGGCCGCGGACGTAGGCGCCTTCGATCGCGGTCAGAACAAGCCCCGCGAACGATCGCGCGCGCCGCCGGTCGGTGAGGCCGAAGCCGGTCGCGAGAAGCTCGCGCCAGTCGTCGAACGCGGCGGCGACCGAAGCGCGCAGGCCGTCGAGCTCGTCGTCTAGGTCGAGGCAGACGGCGCCGGCGGCGCAGCTCTGGCGAAAGTCGGCCGCTTCGAGCCGCCGCGCGAACGCCGCGAACAGCGCGCGCACCTTGCCCGCAGGTGTGCGCGCGCCGACCATCGCATCCTCGATCCAGGCGTGCACGCGAGCGGTGTATTCCGCCAGCGCCTCGCCGACGAGCTGGTGCTTGCCGCCCGGGAAGAAGTGATAGATCGATCCCTTCGGCGCGCCGCTTGCAGCGACCAGGTCGTTGATGCCCGCGCCCGCGAGTCCCGACCCGCGCATCAGCTCGATGCCAGCGTCGAGCATGCGCCGGCGCGTTGCCATGCCCTTGGTTTCGGGTGTCCGCATCTCTTGAGAAGTAGACCGGTCTATATAATACTCGACGCTGCATGCATGTCAAGGAGCAGCGATGAACGCACCGGTATTCGACGTGAAGGCCCTCGTCAGCGAGGTCGAATGGTCGCTTCGTGTGGACCTGGCGGCGTGCTACCGGCTGGTCGCACGATTCGGATGGGACGACCTCATCTTCACCCACATCTCCGCGCGCATCCCCGGGCCCGAGCACCACTTCCTGATCAATCCCTACGGCATGCTGTTCGACGAGATCACGGCGTCGAGCCTGATCAAGGTCGACCTCGACGGCCGCAAAGTGCTCGCGAGCCCGTACGACGTGAATCCCGCCGGCTTCACGATCCACAGCGCGATCCACGCGGCGCGCGCGGACGCGCACTGCGTCCTCCACGTCCACAGCATCAATGGCATTGCCGTGTCGGCGCAGGAGGACGGGTTTCGGCCCCTGTCACAGCATTCGATCTTCGTCGCCGCCTCGCTCGCTTATCACGACTACGAAGGCGTTGCACTGAACGACGACGAGAAGCCGCGCCTTGTACGCGACCTCGGCAACAAGACATTCCTGATGCTGCGTAACCACGGCCTTCTGACGGTTGGCGCGTCGATCGCCGAGGCGTTCACCTCGATGTACCTGTTCGAGACGTCCTGCACGATCCAGGTACGCGCGCAGGCCGGCGGGGGCCGGCTTATCGAGATCGGCAGCGACATCGTCGCCGGAGCCGGCGAGAAGTGGCGCCAGGTCACGAAGGGCTCTGGTGGTCAGCTTGCCTGGGCTGCGCTGCTGCGCCGGCTCGACCGCCTCGAGTCCGGCTTTCGCGACTGAACGGGCGCCGCCCGCGTCCGGGCCGGACCCATGCGTCGCTCGCAGCTTCCCGCCCGCGACACTTGTCCCTTTCCATTGCGAGCAAGGCAGCCGCTCGCAATGGTCCGCTTCTGGGCCGTGAGCGTGAGCTTGCCGACGTCTCGGAAGGCAGCCCGTGGCAGGTCGGTCCTTTGGACGCGAAGGACAGCTTACCGGCGCGGCAGCGAACTCACGGAGTCGGGCGGCGCGAAGCACAATCCGAGCATCCGAGGGCTGTCGCGTCCTGCCGGATGGGGGGAGGCGCAGGATCATGCTTTGCACACCGCTCTGTCGAACTCTCGGTATTTCACATCCGATCCTCTCCGCAGGTATCGGATCTGCCGCTGGCCCGGAGTTGGCGGCCGTAGTCTCGAACGCCGGTGGACTCGGGGTGCTCGGCACCGCCAGTCTGGCCGCCAGATTCGTGCGTCTGCAGATCAACCGACTTCGAGAACTCTCCGATCGGCCTTTCGGCGTCAATGTGGTCTTGCCGCTGCTACGTCGGGGAACGATAGAGGCCTGCCTGGACGAGCACGTTCCCGTCCTCGTACTTTTCTGGGGTGAAGCGGGAGAACTTAGATCGATCATCGCGGACGCACATCGCCAAAACACAAGAGTCTTTGTGCAGGTGGGTTCTCGCGACGAAGCGCTGGTTGCGGTCGATGCGAGAGCAGATGGGGTCATCGCTCAGGGGTGGGAAGCAGGTGGCCACGTTCGGGGCACGACCGCTCTGTCTGTGCTGGTGCCGACCGTTGTTGATGCCATCGCTCCGGTGCCGGTGATAGCGGCCGGCGGCGTGGCGGATGGACGGACCCTTTTGGCCGCCCTCTGTCTTGGTGCTCAGGCGGTTTCAATGGGCACGAGATTCCTTGCGAGCGAGGAAGCGAACGCAGACCCGGGCTACAAGCAAAGGGTCGTGAGTGCCATCGCCGAAGACACCGTTCGCACTGAGCTGTTCGACCGAGGGTGGGAACGGGCTTCGCACAGGGTTCTCCGCAACGAACTCATTCGGGCATGGGAGGCGGCTGGGCGCCCGGACCCTGGCGCTCGCCCACGAGAAGGGGAGATTCTCGGGACGATGTCGAGCGGAGGAACGACGGTCTCGATTCCAGCCTACTCGGCCTACGTGCCAGAGCCCGGCGTGAGCGCAAGCCTCGACAGCATGGCGCTCTACGCTGGCCAATCCTGCTCGCTGGTCAACGACATCAAGCCGGCAGCGCAGATTGTGGGCGAGGCGATGCGAGACGCAGCAGCCATGCTCCGCCACCTGCAAGTCGGCGCTGCCTGAGTGCGATGTCGGCCGGCAAGCTGATCCCATGAGACGCCGCCAGTTCACCTCGCTCCTCGGCGGGACGGCGCTCGCATCGCTCCCCGGCTTGCCCGCGCACGCCGATCCGACCGAGGGCTGCATTGCGCCGAGCTTGCGAAACGACGGCTGGGCCGTGGCCGCGGCCGACGACGACAAATTCGTCGACGGGGCTACCCTGTGCACGATGGCCGATCGGCTCGCGACGTCGGGTGCCAACATCCACGCGGTCCTCGTCGTCCATGGCGTGAAGCTGGTGTTCGAGCGCTACTTCAAGGGCAACGACGAGGTTCCCCTCAGCTTTCTCGGCAGCCGCGTCGAGAACGTCGCCTTCGACGCCGATACGCTCCACTCGATGAAGTTGGTGTCGAAGAGCGTCGCATCGCTTGCCGTCGGTATCGCGATCGATCGAGGACTGATCCGCGGCGTCGACGATCCGATCCTCGGCTTCTTTCCCGAGCTTGCAGATATGCGCACGCCTGAACGGGATCGCCTGTTGCTGCGGCACGCGCTCGGCATGACGATGGGCCTCGATTGGATCGAGGCCACGCCGTCGACCGGCGACTTCGCGAACGACGAGCAGCGCATGTACCTGTCGGGCGATGCCTGCCGCTATGTGCTCAGCCGCCCGGCCATCGCCCCGCCCGGGCAGGAATTCCACTACAGCACCGGCGCGCTCGCCCTCGTGTCCGCGATCGTCCACAAGGCGACCGGGCAGCCGCTCGACGAATTCGCGCGAGCGAACCTGCTCGCGCCGCTGGGCATTTCCGGCGAGCAGTGGAGCCGGCTCGGCCGCGACACCGACGCCGGAGGCGGGCTGCGCATGCGCCCGCGCGACATGGCCAGGATCGGGCAGCTCGTCCTCGCGGGCGGCCGCTGGAACGATCGCCAGATCGTTTCCAAAAGATGGATCGATGTCTCGACGGCGCCGCTGATCAAGGCGACCGACGATCAGGAGTACGGATACCTGTGGTGGATCGGCCTCTCCGCGGCGCATCGGCGGACGATCCGCTGGGTCGGTGCGCTGTCGCTGGGTCGCGGCGGCCAGTCGATCCGCATCGTCCCGGAGCTCGGTCTCGTGGTCGTGGTGACGGCGGGGTATTACCAGGACTACAGCCCGCAGGCGTTTCGGCTGCAGTACAGCGTGTTCCAGGACGTGCTGGAGGCGATTTCAACGCCGGCCTGACAAAACGTAGCGAGGCCCGGGCCTCGCCTGACGGCGTAGGCTACCGCCATGAGCAACGATCAGACGAGAGATCGCGAGAGACGGGCCGCGCTCGAGCGGCATTGGGCTGTTTCTGACGGCAACGATTTAGAAACCGAGCATGAGATCTACCGCGATGACGCTGTTCTCGACTACCCGCAATCTGGCGAGCGCATCCATGGCCGACACAACATCCAGGAGAGCCGAACCGTTCAGCCAAGCAGGAAGCGCTTTCTTGTACAGCAAATTCTCGGAAACGGCGACCTCTGGATAACCGAACTCGTGCTCACCTACGACGGAGTCCCGTCGTACACGATAAGCGTCATGCAATTCAAGGACGGCAAGGTTGCGAGCGAGACACAGTACTTTTGCGATCCGTTTAAGCCTGGACCATCACGGGCGCACCTGGTCGAGTTGATGCGCTGAATCGGTGGCAACGCAGCATCCGCGAACCGTAGCTATTCCAGTCCTCTTCCGACACGCCGCTTCGGAGCAGTTCGAATCGAGCCGGATGACTGCAACGGTCGCCGCGCCAATCGGCTGCTCATGGCCGACTCCAGGTATCCACCAGTGGCAGCAATACGGAGGACTCGCTCGGCGCTAAAGCCCGCCCCCTACGCCAAAGGCGACCTTCAGCACGTAGACGCCGAGCGGCGCCACCGCGGACGCGAACACCCGCCCGACGATCGTCGGATTGAATGGCCAAGTCGACGCGTCGAGCACCTGCTGCTCGTAAGCGCCGAGGACCACGACGGGAAGATAAGCGTCCTGCACGGCCCCTACCGATTCGCAGGCGCGGTGGCTAAGCAGGGCTTCGCGCGCTGTGGCCAGGTCGCGCCGAACCGTGGCGAGCTCCTTGTCCTGCGCCTTGGCCAGCGCGACATGGATCGTCCACATCGACGTGAAGAAGAGCGTCAGCGCGACTATGACGAGGCTGCCGTACACGATCACGCTTTCCATGCTGCGCAGGCTTTCGTAGGACTGGAACAGCAGGCTCAGGCTGATGCCGCCGACGAACACCAGCGAGAGGCTTTGCCCCCATTGCGCAAAAGGCGTGAGCAGATGCCCGTCGAACACGTTCAGGTCCAGCCCCGCGCGCAAATGTGTAGCCAGGTGACGTGACCGCATCACGCTGCCGTAGATCGCCGCCGCCAGCAGAGCGAACGACAGGGCGCTTGTTATCTCGGAATACAGCCGAAGCCAACCTTCGGCTCCGGGCACGCGGCGCGCAACCGCGAGCCCGACGAGCGTACCCAGCAGCATGACGCCCCACTCGGCGCGGCGGCCGGCCGGCTTGGCTCCGCTGGAGCCGCCGGGGTGTGGTGTCAAGGCGTCGAGGGAATGCATCGCGCGCACCCAGCGCCGATGCATGAACGGATGAACCGCCAAGATGTAGATGAGGATCACCGGGTCGAGGCCGAACGTCCAGAGGCCCCAGCTGACGCGCTGCCGGCTCCCGTCGTGCGCGTACGCGGCCAGCGCGAGCAGTAGGGCCAGCGCCAGGGCGAGGACGACGACGAAAGCGGTGTAGCGAGCGCCGAGAAAACTATCCAGCTGGGCCAGAAGCGACTGGTCGTCGGATGGGGTTCGCCCCGCGCCTGCGCCGGGGAAGCCGTCAGGCGATTTCACGTCGACGTGGCGCAACCCCATGAAGGCATCGTAACCGTCACCCCTGAAGCGCCGCGGGATGCGTACGCGTTCAAGAACGACTGGTCTCTTCAACCGTGACTGACTCCTCCGGGTCGCCTGCGGGTCTTCCCGATGCCGATTGGATTTCCCTGAAGCTGCCATTCGCATCGCCGGACTGGCCGCTGGCGATCGGGTATGCGCCGGGGCGAAGCCAAGACACCAGCCCTGGACAAGCCCTGCGGGTTTCGACCAGTTTCAACGAATAGCCGGACAAAGCGGATGCAGTGCTGCCGATCGAGTCGTAAGCCATCGAGTTGCCGGCTATAGCAGCCTCAATGCGGATGCAGTGCCTCGGGACTCATGATCTCGTGCTTGTTCCTCCAGCGCGGCCCCTACGCCCACCTCCAATCCTGGAGAACTTTCCTGGGTAGGTTCCGGGCGATCAGTGCGGCGTGAGGCTGGGTAACTTTTGGGTAAGTACGCCAGTGCACTACTCTGCACTACCCTGCACGTGTTGATGGATGCGCTAAAGCACGACGCCCGGTGAGGAGCGGCTCGTACTTGGCTACGAACCAAGGGGTCGTGGGTTCGAATCCTGCCAGCCGCACCACATTCGATTGTCGCCAACGGCCTAGTGCATCGCTGCCCTAGGCCGTTTTCTTTGGTTTGTACGATTGAGGGGCCTCTGTACCATCCGGCCGCGCCTTCCTCTACATCGACCCGCTTCGCCTAGCGGACTGTCGAAGGCATGTACTCCCGCCGCGAAGGAGCCAAGGGGGCATCCTTCAATGAAGGTCAGCAACCTTGCTGAACCGGAACGGCGAGTCCGCGGATTGGTCGGCGGTCTGCTGCGCTTGCCAAGCGTGATACCCGTAGAAGCACGTTGCGGCTCGCGCGACACCGCCCGAACGGCGTAATCAAACGATTGTTTGAGGCCGCTAGAATCCGCGGCGATGAAGTCCGCGCCTTTGCCGGAAGGCTGCTGCCCGGTCGCCCAGTCGCACCTGTCGCTGCGCGATCCGGGCGAGCCGACGCGCGAGCGCCTGCTGCTGGCCGGCCTACGCCTGTTCGCCGAACAAGGCTACGCCAAGACCTCGATCCGGCAGATCGCTCTGGCGGCGGGAGCCAACGTCGCCGCGATCAGCTACTACTTCGGCAACAAGGCGGGGCTCTATCGCACCGTCTTCTGGGGCGGCGCCGCGCCCTCGAACAGCGAGGCGACGGAGCCGGCCTGGAAGACCGCCTCGCTCGATGACTTCTTCCAGCACATCCTGGCACCGCTGCGCAGCGGTGCGCAGGCCCGCTTGTGGATCAAGCTGCACCGGCGCGAGATGATCGAGCCGGCCGGCCTCTGGCGCGAAAAGGTCGATCGCGGCATGCAGCCGATGCATGCAGCCCTGATCGCCCTGCTCTGCGGGCGCCTCGGCGTTGAGCGACCGGACGATGAAGTCCTGGCCCTGGCCACGCTCATCATCGGGCCCGCGGTGCACCTCCTGGTCAATTGCGAGGTGATCGACGCGCTGGCGCCGCAGTTGCTTGCCGGCGCCAACGCGGTCGACGTCTGGTGCGAGCGGCTTGTGCGCAGCGCCGAAACGCTGATCCAGGCCGAGCAGACGCGTCGCAAGACGGGCACGGCGCGGCCACTGCCTCGAACCGCCGTGAAGGCGCTCACGCCGAACAGACCATCCCGGAGCAGGGCATGACCGATCCTCGAATCCACTCTTTGCCGCAACCTACCCGACTGGCGGTGGTGCTCGCGCTGGCCTTGTCCGGCTGCGTCGTCGGCCCGAACTTCGAGACGCCGCCGACGCCGCAGGTTGCCGACGCCTCGCACCCCTACACGCCGGTTCCCGTGCCGGCGCAGACGGCGAGCGCACCCGGTACCGCCGGCGCCTCGCAACGGCTGACGATGGGCGAGGACATCCCGGCCCAGTGGTGGGCCCTCTTCCACTCGGAACCGCTCGACCAGCTGATCCGCTCGGCGCTGTCACAGAGCCCGACGCTGGCCGCGGCGCAGGCAACCTTGCGCCAGGCGCAGGCCAACTACGAAGCCGATTCCGGGCGCAAGCTCCTTCCTGCCGTCAACGGCCAGCTCGGTGCCCAGCGCGAGCAGCTTTCGCCGGCCGAGGGCGGCATTCCCGGCCACAACATCTTCAGCGTCTACAACGCCTCGGTGAACGTCTCCTACACCCTCGATGCGTTCGGCGGGATACGACGCGAGCTCGAGGGCCTGGAAGCAGCGATCGACTACCAGCACTACCAGGTCGAGGCGACCTACCTCAGCCTGACCGCCAACCTGGTGACGACGGCGATCCAGGAAGCGTCGTTGCGGGCCCAGCTGCAGGCCATCGGCGATGTCATCGACGCCGAGACGAAGGCCTATGACCTGGTGCAAAAGCAGGCCCGCTTCGGCGCCGTCGCGCGCTCCACGGTGCTGACCCAGGCCGCCCTGCTGGCGCAGACGCGCGCCACCTTGCCGGCGCTCCAGAGAGCCCTGGCGCAAACCCGGCACCAGCTCGCCGTGCTTGCTGGCCGCCTGCCCGGCGACCCCGGCCTGCCCGAGTTCAGCCTCGAGTCGCTGCATCTGCCCGAGGACATTCCGGTCAGCCTGCCGTCGCAGATGCTGCGCCAGCGCCCCGACGTCCGCGCCAGCGAAGCGCTCCTGCACGAAGCCAGCGCCCAGGTCGGCGTGGCCACCGCCAACCTCTATCCGCAGATCACCCTGAGCGGCAGCTTCGGCTCGCAGGCGCTGCAAGTCGACAAGCTGTTCTCGGCCGGAACCAGCGCCTGGAGCCTCGGAGCCGGCCTGCTGCAGCCTCTCTTCAACGGCGGCGCCCTGCAAGCGAGCAAACGCGCGGCGATCGCCGGCTATGACGCTTCGGCCGCGCAGTACCGGCAGACCGTGCTCAATGCCTTTCTCAATGTCGCCGACACCCTGCGTGCGCTCGATCTCGACGCCGAGGCGGTCCGCGCCCAGCAGGAGGCGGCGTCGCTCGCCGAGCAACAGATGATCCTGGTCGGCCGGCAGTACAGGATCGGCGCCGTCAGCTTCCTGGTCCTGCTCGAAGCGCAGCGCATCTACCAGCAGACCCGCGTCACCCTGACGCAAGCCCAGGCCAACCGCTATGCCGACACGGCGGCGTTGTTCCAGGCGCTCGGCGGCGGCTGGTGGAACCGGACCGAGCTGGCCGACATCTCGCACCCCGCCGACGCACCGACCCAACCCTGAAACCGCACGTGCGGGCACTACAGCGACCGAGGAGAGATAGATCGTGAAGAAGATGACCCAGCGGATGCTCATCATGATCGGCGCCGTCGTGCTGCTCGTCGCGATCCTGGCCGGCGGATTTGTGCTGCACATCCAGAAGCTCATCGCTTCCTCGCCGAAGCCCGGCCCGCAAACAGTGACGGCGACCCAGGTCGAGGCCCTCGACTGGCAGCCCCAGGTGGCCGCGGTCGGCACGCTGGTCGCGGTGCGCGGCGTCGAGGTCACGACCGAGATCGCCGGGCTGGTGCGCAGCGTGGAGTTCAAGTCGGGCCAGGAAGTGAAGGCCGGTGCGGTGCTGGTGCAGCTCAACGCCGATTCCGATACGGCGCAGCTGCGCTCGCTGCAGGCGGCCGCCGATCTGTCGGCCACCACGCTGGCGCGCGACAAGGAACAGCTCGCGGTCGAAGCGATCAGCCAGGCCCAGATCGATTCCGATGAAGCCGATCTGAAGAGCCGGCGCGCGCTGGTGGCACAGCAGCAGGCAACGGTGGCGAAGAAGACGATCGTGGCCCCCTTCAGCGGCCGCCTCGGCATCACAACCGTCAACCCGGGCCAGTACCTCAACCCGGGCGACAAGATCGTCACTCTGCAAACCATCGATCCGATCTATGTCGATTTCTCCCTGCCCCAAAGGCAGATGGGCGGCCTGGTCATCGGCCAGGTGGTGAGCGCGGCAACCGACGGCTTCCCGGGGGTCGGGTTCCCCGGACGCATCACCGCGATCAATGCCAAGGTCGACCCGGCGACGCGCAACGTGCTGGTCGAGGCGACCTTGCCGAATGCCAAGCGCCAGCTGCTGCCCGGCATGTTCGCCAACGTCGCCGTCGACATCGGCGAGAAGAAGCGCTACCTGACGCTGCCGCAAACCGCGATCACCTACAACCCCTACGGCTCGACCGTGTTCATCCTGCGGGCGAAGAGCGAGGTCGATGCCGAGGCGCGGGCCGCGAGCGCCGCCACGTCGGGCGCATCGGGCAGCGCCGCAGCCGCGCCGGCCCCGGCCGCCGCGTCGGGCTCGGGCGACAGTCTCGTGGCGCAGCAGGTGTTCGTCACCACGGGCGAGACGCGCGGCGACCAGGTTGCCATCCTGAAGGGTCTGAAGGAAGGCCAGCGGGTCGTGACCAGCGGCCAGGTCAAGCTGAAGAACAACACGCCTGTCGTGATCGACAACAGCGTGCAGCCGGCCAACAGTCCGAACCCGAAGCCGCAGGAACAGTGAGGCGCAGGCCATGAACTTCACCGATATCTTCATCAAGCGGCCGGTCCTGGCCATGGTGGTGAGCCTGCTCATCGTCGTGCTCGGCCTGCGTGCGCTGTTTTCGCTGCCGGTCAACCAGTTCCCCAAGACGCAGAACGCGGTCGTCACGGTCTCGACGACGTATTACGGCGCCGACGCGCAGACCGTCGCCGGCTTCATCACCCAGCCGCTGGAGGGTGCGATCGCGCAGGCCCAGGGCATCGACTACCTGTCGTCGAACAGCTCGAGCGGCGTCTCTGTGATCACCGCGACGCTGCGCCTCAACTACGACGCCAACCGCGCGCTGACCGAGATCAACACCCAGGTGAACTCGGTGAAGAACCAGCTCCCGCCGCAGGCGCAGACGCCGGTGCTGACGGTCCAGACAGGCTCGACCATCGACGCGATGTACATGGGCTTCTACAGCGACACGCTGCCCACCAACAACGTCACCGACTTCCTAGCCCGCGTCGTCAAGCCGAAACTCGACTCGATCGAGGGCGTGCAGACCGCCGAGCTGCTCGGCGCGCGCACCTTCGCGCTGCGCGCCTGGCTCGACTCGGGTAAGCTGGCGGCGCACGGCCTGACCGCCGCCGACGTGAGCAACGCCCTCGGCAGCAACAACTATCTTGCCGCGCTGGGCGCCTCGAAGGGGCAGATGGTAACGGTGCCGCTCACTGCCGGTACCGATCTGCACACGGTCGACGGATTCAAGAAGCTCGTCGTCAAGCAGAGCGGCGACGCCATCGTCCGCCTCGAGGACGTCGCCACGGTCACCCTCGGCTCGGAAACCTACGACTTCAATGTCGCCTTCGGCGGCGTGCGCTCGGTCTTCATCGGCATCAAGGTCGCGCCGGAGGCGAATATCCTGGACGTCGCCAAGCGTGTACGCGAGGCGTTTCCGGCGCTGCGCGACGAGTTGCCTGGAGGCGTCAAGGGCGAAATCGTCTACGACTCGACCGACTACATCAACACCTCGATCAGCGAGGTCGTGAAGACGCTGGTCGAGGCGCTCGTCATCGTCACGATCGTGATCTTCCTGTTCCTCGGCAGCCTGCGCGCCGTGATCGTGCCGATCGTCGCGATGCCGCTCTCGCTCGTCGGCACCTTCTTCATGATGCTGGCGCTCGGCTACTCGATCAACTTGCTGACGCTGCTGGCGTTGGTCCTCGCGATCGGACTGGTCGTCGACGACGCGATCATCGTCGTCGAGAACGTCGACCGGCACATGAAGGAGGAAGGCAAGACGCCGATGCAGGCGGCCTTCATCGCCGCGCGCGAGCTCGGCGGCCCGATCATCGCGATGACGATCGTGCTGATCGCGGTCTATGTCCCGATCGGCTTCCAGGGCGGCCTTACGGGCGCACTCTTCACCGAGTTCGCCTTTACCCTGGCAGGGGCGGTGTTCATTTCAGGCATTGTCGCGCTGACGCTGTCGCCGATGATGGCGTCGCGCTTCTTTCGCCAGGACCAGGAAAGCGGCCGCTTCGCGCGCTGGATCGACGCCGCATTCGGGCGGGTGCACCGCGGCTACAGCCGCGTCCTGGCGAGCCTGCTCGATACGTGGCCAGTGCTGATCGTGATGGGCGCGATCCTGTTCGCCCTGCTGCTGCTGATGGCCAGCATGTCGCAGACCGAGCTCTCGCCCGAGGAGGACCAGGGTTTCATTGGCTCGCAGGTTGTCGGCCCACCGACTGCGACCTCGGACCAGATGCTGACCTACGCGCAGCAGATCTTCAATATCGCCAGGGCCGAGCCCGAATACAAGCAGATGTTCCAGATCACCGGCGTGCCGACCGTGAACCAGGGCATCGGCGGCGTCATCCTCAGCGACTGGGGGCAGCGTTCGCGCAGCGCGCACGAGATCCAGCTCGACCTGCAGGCCAAGTGGAACAAGGTCGCGGGCGGGCGGGTCGCCGCGTTCCAGTTCCCGTCGCTGCCGGGCGCCTCCGGCCTGCCGGTGCAGGTGGTCATCAGCACGACGGAGCCCTTCGAGAACCTGAACACGGTCGTCCAGCAGCTCGCCGACAAGGCACGCGCGGCCAATCTCTTCTACTTTTTCGATATCGACCTCAAGCTCGACAAGCCGCAAGCGACCGTCGTCGTCGACCGCGACAAGATCGCCGCCCTGGGCATGACCCAGCAGGACGTCGGCCAGGCGCTCAGCGCCGCGCTCGGCGGCGGCTACGTCAACTACTTCTCGATCGCCGGCCGCTCGTACAAGGTGATCCCCCAGGTGCTGCAGGTCGACCGGCTCAACCCGCGCGACGTGCTCGACTTCTACATCAAGACGCCCAACGCCGGCCTGATCCCGGCAAGCACGGTCGCCCACATCGAGACCAGCGTGGTGCCGGAGTCGATCAACCGCTTCCAGCAGCTCAATTCGGCGACGATCTCGGGCGTATCGGGCAAGTCGCAGGGCGAGATCATCAAGTTCATGAGCGACAACCTGAAGCAGATCGCGCCAAGCGGCTACATCGTCGACTACTCCGGGCAGACGCGCCAGTACGTGCAGGAGTCGGGCGGTTTCGCCATCACCCTCGGCTTCGCTGTCCTTATCGTCCTGCTCGCCCTGGCGGCGCAGTTCAACAGCTTCCGGGATCCGGTCGTCATTCTCTTCTCGGTACCGATGGCCCTGTTCGGCGCGGCGATCTTCATCTTCCTCGGCTTCGCGTCGCTCAACATCTACACCAAGGTCGGCCTGGTGACGCTGATGGGCCTCATCAGCAAGCACGGCATCCTGATCGTCGACGTGGCCAACCGGCTGCAGGCGGCGGGCAAGAGCAAGCGCGAGGCGATCGAGGAAGCCTCCGGTATTCGCCTGCGACCGATCCTGATGACGACGGCGGCGATGGTCTTCGGCGTGGTGCCGCTCGTCATCGCCTCTGGGGCGGGTGCGGCCGGCCGCCACGCGATGGGCCTGGTGATCTTCACCGGCATGGCGATCGGCACGCTGTTCACGCTGTTCGTGGTGCCGGCGATGTATCTCTTCATCGGCGCCGACCACAGCAAGCGGCGCAAGGTCGACGAGGCGGCGGCCACGCCGCCGCTCCTGAGGTCCCTTTGATTTCAGTGCAATAAGTGACGGTTCGAGCAGTAAGGACCGGCGCAGGTTTCGACGGTCGTGGCGCGTAAGTGCTTGTCGGCGAATGGCTTTCTGTTGGTCCCGCGACAGCGCTGCAGACCGCGCCGATGCTGGGCCGAATTCAGCCACTGGGGGTAGTCGTACTTTTCGCGCAGATCGACACAGTGCACGTGAAGACGCTCAATGAAATCAAGAAGTTGCGTTGAAGCTCGCGATCGCGCCGTGCCCTGAATTGCAAGTGCTTGTCATGCAACAGCTTTTCATGACGAAGCGCACTAAATTACACAAAAGTACGACCACTCCTCAAAGGTCTCCGTCGCGCGCCTTCGTCGACGACTTCAACTCGTAAAACTCGTGTAGCTTCGCCGCCAATAGCCGCCTGTCCGGGAGTTGGGTCTGATACTGCGCTACCAACGCCGGCGAGAGAGTTCGGCTGAGGGCGTACTCGACGACCTCACTGTCCTTCGAAGCGCACAGTGGCAGGCCGATGGCCGGGTTCTCGTGCGGCTTTCGGATGTCTCGATCGAGCGCCTCGAGGTAGAGTTGAGCTTGCCGAGGTGCTCGGGTTCGAAACGGTCGACCTTCAACTCGATCGCGACGAGGCAATTCAGTCCGCGGTGGAAGAACAGAAGGTCGAGCGCGAAGTCGCGAGCGCCCACCTGTAGCGGGAACTCCGAGCCGACATAGCAGAAGTCGCGGCCAAGCTCGATCAGAAACGCACGCAACTGGTCGACCAGCCCGCGGTGCAGATCGGCCTCGCTGTGATCCGAAGGAAGGTCGAGGAATTCGACGGCGTACGTGTCCTTGAAGACTCCGCTCGCGGCCTCGCCATGAATTGCTCTCACCGCCGGTGAGAGTTTCGGTGGCGCCAGTGCGGCCTTCTCGAATGCGCCCAGCCGGAACTTGCGCTCGAGCTCGCGTTTCCCCCACCGTTCCTGGACGGCCATCCGCAGGTAGAACTTGCGCTCCCCCGGTCGCTTCGACTGCGCCAGGATGATCAGGTTGTGGGTCCACGGCAAAACTCTCACCAGCGGGAGAGTTTTGCGTCGCCCCGGTACGTCTCGAAGAACTGCCGGATGCGCCACAGGTTTTGCGCCGAGAAGCCGAGCACGCCGGGGACCGTGCGGCCCAGGTGCTCCGCCAGGCGATCGACGACGCTCTCTCCCCACTCTGCAGCGGTCAATTTGCCGCTGATGTATTCGCTGATCTGCCAGTACAGGCCGACCAGTTCCGTGTTGACCGCCTGGAAGGCTCGCTGGCGCGCCGTCTCGATGAGCCTGACGACCTCTGCGAATGTTTCCTCAGCGGCGCGCGAACGGGTCCCGACCCGCTTGGTACTCAAGTTCCAGCTCCCGCTTGCTTCTTCCTGATCACCACTCTGTTCCCCAACGCGTGCTCCTCAGTGAAGAGCGTACAGATATCAAAGTCGGTCCGGGATCGGGCGAGGTTTCGAACGACGTGCCCGACCGGCGCCCTTGTCTTACTTGCTGGTTCTCCTGGCCCCGACCTTGTCACCGAAGCCTTTCATGGCCGCCAACCGCGTCTCGTTCCGTCGTCAGATAGCCCGACGTCGTGCCGATCGTGCCCTTCGAGAAGTTCCTGCTGCCGGCCGAGGTCGACGGCAGTGACGGGCAATTCAGGGCGCCCCTGCGCCGGTGTCTGCTCGAGACAAAGAACGACTACGAGGCGATCGATCTCGGGCATGCGTCGGTCCGCGGGGGTGCGCAGCTTCGCTTTCTCGAGCCGTGTCGCGATCGACGGGGCGAACCAGGCCGCGACGCTGTCTTCCGGCCCCGGATCTTGAGCGACCAGGCGCTCGAGCCATTGCAGCGCTTCCAGCGGCGACGGATCAGGCGCGCGCGGCGCGACTTTCGTACGACGTCCGTTCCCGGCCCGTACGCCTCGAGGAGTGGCGGCACTGACCAATGCTGGCCAACTATCGAGGCCGCGGCGCGGCCTGGTGAGCCGAAGCGACGGTCACGGTCGCCTTCTTCGCCTGGACGAGTTGCTCGATCGCCGTTGGCCGCGACAACGAGGCGACGTTGTGGAAAAGGGCGAAGGTGATCGTGACGGCGGCGCCTGCGCTCAGGAGGCGGATCGAACGTGAGGTGCGGTTCATGGCAGTCCTTGATGAAGTGCATCCGGGGATGCTTCGGGGTGGGGAGACTGTCCGGCTGAAGGCCCTTGTCAGTCCTTGAGCAACCTGAAACCGTCCTGAAACGTCCTGAAGGTGCATGCCCTCATCGTCCGCGCCAGCTACATTGCCGCTGCCGACCCCCATGTCGATGACCTACCGCTACCGCTTCGACCGTTTCGAACTTGCCGTGCCTGAGCGCCAGGCGAGCCGGTAGCGATCGGCGCGCGCGCGTTCGATCTCTGCTCGCGCTGATAGAGCAGCGCGATCGGTCGTGGCCAAAAGCGAGCTACTTGATCTGGTCTGGCCCGGCCTTGTCGTCGAGGAGGACAACCTCCAGGTCCAGGTCCAGGTCCAGGTCTCCGCGCTGCGCAAGCTGGTCGGTACCGACGCGATCGCGGCCGTCGCCGGCCGCGGCTACCGCTTTACCGCCCGCCTGCTCGCTGAAGCGAACGGCCCGGACGCCGTCAGCGCGAAGCCGACCGCGCAGACCAACTTGCCCCAGCCGCGCACCCGCTTTATCGGCCGCGAGGCGGCGCTCGCCGATTGCGCCCGGCTGCTGACGACGTCGTGCTGATTACGCTCACCGGCATGGGCAGCTGCGGCAAGACGCGGTTGGCGCAGGAACTGGCCGGCCAGCAGCTCCACGCCTTCGCCGACGGCGCTGGTTCGTCGACCTGGCGCCGCTCCAGGACGGCGAGCGCGTCGCCGCCGCCGTCGCGGCGACGATCGGCGTCGCTGACATCGACGGCGCCTCGCTCGAGCCCGCGTCGGGCTCACGTCACGCAGGGAGCCCGATCACGGGAAACGGCGCTAAGTCGCTGTCTTCTTTGGCAAGGACGATTCCGGCGATCTCCACTGCCGTCATCGCTGCGCCTTGCGCTCGCAGGTTGCTCAGGCTCGACTCGCCGAGCGCCGCCCGGGTCAAGCTGGCTGCTCGCTCGACCGCGCGGAACTCGCCGATGCGACGCTTCTCTTGGTTTGCTGTGTAGGCTGCGTCGGTGAAGCCCCGCACACGTGCTGCGGTGCGCATGCGTTTTTCTTGCGCGGCCAACAGAGTCAGTGCGTCCAGCCAGTACAAGTCGAACCCAGCTCCCATCGCCGATTGCCAATTGGCCTCGGCCATCGCGCGCGCGGCAACGATGTCGTCAATCGCAAGCAGAGCTTTGAGCAAGTTCTGGCGAACGAACAGCAGCCGACTCGTCGAGCGAAGAGCTGCCATATGCGCCTCGAGATCCTTGCCAAGGCGCACCGCCTCGGCGGCGTCACCCTTGATGAGAGCCATGTCAGCTATGTTGGTCAGAGCCGAGTTCCTCCCAGTGCTGCTGCCCGCCTCCTCGGCGAGCCTAAGGGTCTCCCACAACGTAGCCTCGCATTGCGGCCAGTCTTCTTCGTAGTACGCAACGAAAGTCTCGGCTTGCGCGCCCAAGTACCGCAACGATGCAGGCCACTGCGGTCGCTCGATGCTACGGAGCTCGTCGAGCGCGGCTCGTATTTCGTCGCGCCCCGTCGCAGAGCGGCTAAGGGCCTGAGCGCACAACGCTTCGTACAGCCCCAGCCGATCGCCCACACCTCGGTGAAGCGCGATGGCACGCCGTCCCCACGAGCGGCCGACTTCCGGGTGGCGGTCCGCCCAATAAGACGTCGCTGCCGTCGTCCACCCGGCCAGCAAGGATGAGTCGATGTCTTCGTTCAGACAGCCTTCGGTAGAGGTCCACAACGCAGTCTTCGCATCCTGCTGTCCGGCGCAGAGCGATTTCGATAATGATGGAGCTGCGGCAACTGCCAGCACCCGCTCGTGCTCAAGTGCCCAGGTCAAGGCAGTGCGCGCGTTGTCGTGATCGGGCTCCAGCTCGGCGACCAATCGATCGGACAGAAGTCCCCTCGATGCTTCGCAAGTCGAGATGAAGTGCTCCAAGACAGCTTGCGCATGCCTCTGCCGAAACGAAGCCTCTTCTCCGCTACGCGCCAGCATTTCCAGCGCGAACGCGCGGGGCGACTCGAGGAGGCGGTAGCGCGGGGGTGAAGTGCCAAGCACCGCCACGAAGGATCGATCGACCAGTGCATCCAGTGCATCGAGAACCTGCCAGCGGTCGACGCTGTCGTCGGCGACGATCTGCTGAATCAGTGGCAACGCGGAACTGCCGACGACGACAGCGAGGCGCCGGAATACGAGCTGTTCCGTCTCGCCCAGCCACCGGTGGCTCCATTCCAGCGCAGAACGCAGGGTCTGCTGTCGCTGCGGCGCGGTGCTGCTGCCCTTGGTGAGCAGCCTCAGACGCTCGTCGAGGGAGGAGGTCAACGCGGACAGGCCCAGCAAAGGCAACCGCGCCGCGGCCAGCTCGATCGCCAGTGCGCTTCCATCCACCCGCTGACAGAGCGTACGAACTTCCTCGACGTTTTCGTCGGTCAGAACGAAGTGACGGTCGGCTGCCTGGGCACGATCGACGAACAGGGCAACGGCCCCGAAGCCCAGAGCCTCGGAAGCAGGCACCTCGTGGCGTGGAATTCCGAGGGGCTCGAGCCGATAGATGTGCTCTCCCT
Source organism: uncultured beta proteobacterium (assembly GCA_963766315.1). Classification (GTDB taxonomy): domain Bacteria; phylum Pseudomonadota; class Gammaproteobacteria; order Burkholderiales; family Burkholderiaceae_C; genus Schlegelella_A. Next base: position 56,992 of record CAVXZM010000012.1, on the reverse strand, counting down.
TCACCTTCAACGGTGCCTGGCTCGTGGCCAACACACGAATACCCGGAGCGTAGGCAAGCAGAGACTCGACCATCCGTGCGACGTCGACAAGAAGGTGTTCGGCGTTGTCGATCGCCAGCAGGATCTTCAGCGGTGCTGTCGCGGCAGCCAGTGCCGACACTGTTTGATCGGAGCCAAGCGGTACGCCCAAGCCCTTGGCGACCGTTGACGTCAGCATCGATCCATCGGACAGGCCGGCCAGTTCGATCCAGCAGACACCGTGCATCAGCGTCGCCCGTTGTCGATCGAGAAGGTGCTGCGCCAACAGCGTCTTTCCGGTACCGCCTGCACCTATGACCGTCACGAGCGGATGTTCGGCGACCAGTCGCAGAAGGGCGGCGACGTCATCGTCGCGACCGATCAGCGGAAGAAGACGATCCGGCAGGTTGGTGCGGTGCACCGCGACGTCGGTGATCGCCCTGACCGGTTCGATGTTGACTGCCTCGACCGCAGGAGAGTCGCTGTCGATGGCCGCCGTAAACCGATAGCCTCTCCCTGGCGTCGTGGTGATTGCCTGCGGACCCAGAAGCTTGCGCAACGTGCTGATCTGAACCTGCAGGTTGTTCTCTTCGACGACCAGGCCTGGCCAGACAATGTCCAGCAACTCCGCCTTCGTAACGACTCGATCGCGTCGTTGCGCCAGTGCACTCAGCACGTCGAACGCGCGGGCTCCGAGATGCGCCGGAATCCCATCAAGCAGGAGGCACTGCTGCTCAACAAGGAGTTGGAATCGTCCAAAGGACAGCATCCGGCGATTTTCGGCGCAAACCAGCCGCGCTGCCACCTGTCGGGGTGCAGCACGGTCGCCATCGCGACGGGTGACCACGGCAGCAGACCTTCGCGAGGTCGGCTTCTGGCCGAAGTGAGACGGCAGCGTCTGCTCGGCGACGACGCGTTGGCCACTGGTGTTCTAAAGGCCGGGTCTGAATCTGAGTAAGCGTCGCTTCTGACCTCTTGAGTCACCCCGCCGCAGACGCTTGAATCTCCGCAACGCTCCGTCTGGTCGGCTGGAACCAAGGAATCGCTCCGCGATACGATGCTTCAAGACGCAACAACTCGGCCGTCGATCGGCATGAGCGAACTCTTAGCGCCCGTGCCAGGCGGCGAGACATTCAAGCTCGTCCCTACAGGTCTACTTCTGGCCAAGCTTTGGGCTCAGACACTCCATAGCCCTGATAAGTGCCTATCATCAAACGAAAACTTCTGGCCAAGCGGAAGACGAATTTCAGACTTTCGGCCAGTCTTTCGCAATTGCGCTCACCGAAGGTTGGTTTGGCGGAAGGGTTGAACGGGTGTACGGCGTCCGCTACATCCAGCTTTCGGCCAGTTTCTGGTTATTGTCCCGGCCGAAGTGATGGCGCAGTCACAGAGTGCATCGCTGCCCTAGGCCGTTTTCCATGGGAGCCGGCCATGCCGAATGCACAGGACGTCCTCTGGTTCAAGACCGAGTTCCAGCCGAAGATCGAGGCCCAGCTCGCGGGCACGCCGTTCAGCGTCGACATGGTCACGGCGTTCGCATGCCAGGAGACCGGCGCGATCTGGCCGACGCTGCGCAAGAAAGGCCTGCCGACCGCACGGATCCTCGAGCTCTGCGTCGGCGACACCATCGACGCCTCGCCGACCGGCGGCGGCCGGCGTGCGTTCCCGAAGAACAAGGCCGAGCTGCTCGCGGCGCCGGGCGGCGACCGCATGTTTCAGGTCGCGCGCCAGGGCCTCGTCGACATGGCCGAGCAGATTCCGGACTATCGCGGCGCTGCGGCCCGGCCCGACAAGTTCTGCCACGGCTTCGGCATTTTCCAGCTCGACCTCCAGTTCTTCAAGAGCGAGCCCGACTACTTCCTCGAGCGGCGCTACGCCGACTTCGACGTTGCGCTGGCGCGCTGCATCGGCGAGCTGAAGTCGGCCTTGCAGCGGCTCGGCTGGCAGGCGAAGACCTCGCTCGCCGACGCCGAGATAGCCGCCGTCGCCATCGCCTACAACACCGGCCGCTACGACCCGGCGCGGGGCCTCAAGCAAGGCTACTTCGACGGCACGAAGTACTACGGCGAGAACTACTTCGACTTTCTGCAGCTGGCCAAGGGCGTGCAGCTCGGGGCGCCGGCGCCGGCACCGGCAGCGCGCCGCGTCCGCGCGCGCGGAGAAGAAGGCGGCGCCCAAGCCCAGGCCGGCACCGAAGAAGACCGTGGCGAAGCGGCCTGCCGTGAAGAAAGCGGCCGCGAAACGATCCGTTGTGGTCACGAAGAGCAGCGCGAAGAAGGGCGCTGCAAGGAAAATCGCTGCAAAGAAAGGCGCAGCAAAAAAAGTCGCGCCGAAGAGGAGCGTCGCGAAGAAGAGCGTGGCGAAGACGACGTGGCGACGAAGACGAGTGCGGCGAAGAAGGCCGTCGCGAAGAAGGCCGCCGCTCCGGAAGCCTGCCCGCCCGGCAAACAAGCGCCGCTAGCGCCGGTTCCCGGGCTCAGGTCGGCGCCTTCGCGTGGCGCTCGATCCAGGCCGCGAATGCGTTCAGGAAACTGCTCCATGAATTGACGAGTTTCGGGCTTCTTCAGGCCGCCGGCCTCGTCGAACAGCTCGCCGGCGCCGCCGATGTAGGCCTCGGGCTGCTGCATCGTCGGCACGTTGAGGAAGACCAGCGACTGGCGCAGGTGGTGGTTGGCGCCGAAGCCGCCGATCGCGCCGGGCGAGACGCTGATCACCGCGCCGGGCTTGCCGTCCCATACGCTCTTGCCGTAGGGCCGCGAGCCGACGTCGATCGCGTTCTTCAGCACGCCCGGGACCGAGCGGTTGTACTCGGGCGTGACGAACAGACGGCGTCGGCGGCGGCGATCTGCTGCTTGAAGGCGGCCGACGCGGCCGGCGGATTGGCCTCGTCGTCCTGGTTGTAGAGCGGCAGCTCGCCGATCTCGACGATCTCGAGCTTGAGCGCTCGCCGGCGCGATTGCCGCCAGCGCCTGCGCCATCTTGCGGTTGAACGAGCCCTTGCGCAGGCTGCCGACGATGACGGCGACTTGATGGGTTGTGGGCACGGGGATCTCCTCGGTAGGGAATGGATGCAGCGAGGACAATCATCGTCCAGTTGGCGTCATCCATGCATGGAGCGATGAACAAGGCCTTCACGCGCGAGACCGATCGCGAAGACGACGACGACGAAGGCGAGGTCGCCGCCGCGCTGCTGCCGCAGGGCGCGAAGAACTACATCACCGCCGCCGGCTACGCGCGCCTGCGCGCGGAGCTCATGACGCTGCTCGACGACGAGCGCCCCAAGATCGTCGAGATCGTGTCGTGGGCGGCCAAGAACGGCGACCGCTCCGAGAACGGCGACTACCTGTACGGCAAGAAGCGGCTGCGCGAGATCGACCGGCGGATCCGCTTCCTCACCAAGCGGCTCGACATCGCCGAGGTGGTCGAGCCGTCGCTGCATCACGGCAGCGACCAGGTCTTCTTCGGCGCGACGGTGCGCTATGCCAACGACCGCGGCGAGGAGCGCACGGTGCGCATCCTCGGCGTCGACGAGGCCGAGAGCGCGCGCGGCGAGGTCAGCTGGATCGCGCCGATCGCGCGCGCGCTGCTCAAGGCGCGCGTCGGCGACGAGTTGAAGGTCGTGACGCCGCGCGGGCTCGAGACGGTCGAGGTGCTCGGCGTCAGCTATCCGGCGCCCTGAGGCCGCCGCCGGTCGCGCGCGTCAGGGCTTGACCCGCGCGACGCGCAGCACCGCCGGCGAGCGCTTCAGCGTTCGCATCACGTCGGCCAGGTGCAGCCGGTCGCGCACGCTGAGCAGCAGCTTCAGCTCGGTCGTCTCGCTCGCGGGCTCGTTGCCCATGTCGATGTGGGTGATGTCGGCCTCGGCGTGGCTCACCGCCGACGCGACCTGGGCGAGCACGCCCTTGCCGTTCTTGACCAGTAGCGACACTGCGGTCTCGAACGAGCGCGTCGGCTGCTCGGCCCAGTCGACGCGCATCCAGCGCTCGCTGTCGCGCTCGAGCAGGCGCTTGCCGACGCTGCACTCGGCGGTATGCACGGTGAGTCCTTCGCCGCGGCCGAGGTTGCCGACGATCTGGTCGCCCGGAATCGGCCGGCAGCAGTGGGCGAGCTGGACCGAGGCGCCCTCGCTGCCGTCGATCAGGACCAGCCCCTGCGACGGCAGCGAGTCGTCGACGGCGTAGCGGCCGAGCGTCAGCGCCACCGCGCCGGCGCGAACGCCGCCTTCGGCGAGCAGGCGCGTCAGCCGGGTCGCGACGATGGTCGCGATCTTGCGGCCGAGGCCGATGTCGATGAACAGGTCGTCGCGGCTCTTGTTGCCGGTCCAGCGCAGGAGCTGCTGCCAGACCTGCGCGCCGGCGCCGTCTTCGGCCGGCAGCGCCAGCCCCTCGGCGCGCAGCGCCTGCGCCAGCATCTTCTCGCCCAGGCTCTGCGATTCCTCTTGCTCCATGTTCTTCAGGTAGTGCCTGATCTTGGAGCGGGCGCGACCGGTGCAGACGAAGTTGAGCCAGGCCGGGTTCGGCCGCGCGTTCGGCGCACCGATGATCTCGACCACGTCGCCGCTCTTCAGCTCGGAGCGCAGCGCCACCGGCTCGCCGTTGACGTTGGCGGCGACGCAGTGGTCGCCGACGTCGGTGTGGATCGCGTAGGCGAAGTCGACCGGCGTCGCGCCGCGCGGCAGCGCCAGGATCTTCGAGCGCGGCGTGAAGACGTAGACGGCGTCGGGGTAGAGGTCGATCTTGACGTGCTCGAGGAACTCGCCGGCGTCGCGCGTCTCGTCCTGGATGTCGAGCAGCGACTGCAGCCAGAGCGCGCCCAGCCGCTGCGCCTCCTGGCCGTGGCCCGGCCCGTCGTCGTGCTCCTTGTAGAGCCAGTGCGCGGCGATTCCCTTCTCGGCGACGGCGTGCATCGGCTCGGTCCGGATCTGGAACTCGACCGCGGTGCCGAGCGGGCTCACCAGCGTCGTGTGCAGCGACTGGTAGCCGTTCGCCTTCGGGATCGCGATGTAGTCCTTGAACCGGCCGGGCACCGGCTTCATCAGCTGATGCAGCACGCCGAGCGCCAGGTAGCACTCCGGCAGTGTGCCGACGACGATGCGAAAGCCGAAGATGTCGTTGACCTGCGCGAACGACAGGTGCTTTTCGAGCATCTTGGTGTAGATCGAATAGAGCGTCTTCTCGCGGCCGAAGATCTGCGCCTGCAGCTTGGCCTGCGCGAACGCCTTCTCGACGTCCTTCTGGATCCGCTCGACGATGTCGCGCCGGTAGCCGCGCGCCTTCTGCACCGCCTTCGAGAGCGCGGCCTCGCGCCACGGCTTCAGGTGCTTGAACGAGAGCTCCTGCAGCTCGCGGTAGGTCTGGTTCAGGCCGAGCCGGTGCGCGATCGGCGCGTAGATCTCGAGCGTCTCGGCGGCGATGCGGACCCGCTTGGCGCGCTCGACCGCGTCCATCGTGCGCATGTTGTGGAGGCGATCGGCGAGCTTGACCAGGATGACGCGGACGTCGCGCGTCATCGCCAGCAGCATCTTTCGGAACGACTCGGCCTGCGACTCCTCGCGGGTCGAGAAGCGCAGCTTGTCGAGCTTGGTCAGGCCGTCGACGAGGTCGGCGGTCGGCGCGCCGAAGCGCTCGATCAGCTCGGCCTTGCTGATGCCGCAATCCTCCATCGCGTCGTGCATCAGCGCGGCCATGATCGCCTGTGCGTCGAGCTTCCACTCGGCGCACAGGCCCGCGACCGCGATCGGGTGGGTGATGTACGGCTCGCCCGAGGCGCGGAACTGGCCGAGGTGCGCTTCGTCGGCGAAGCGGTAGGCGTCGCGGACGCGCCGGATGTCGGCGGCGTCGAGGTAGTCGAGCTTGCCGGTCAGGGCGGCGAACGATGCCGCGGCGGCGTCGCCGGGCGAAAGCGGATGCGCCGGCGGCGCGGACGGACGCTTCCTCGGTGCGGGCTTGGTGCCGGGGTCGGTGGTCGATGAACGCGCAACCATGTCCCGAATTTAGCTCGGAACGCGCGCCGTCATCGACGGCGGGCGGGCTGCCCTTAGACCGGGACTTTCTTCAGCATCTCGATGCCGACTTCGCCGGCGGCGATCTCGCGCAGGGCGGTGACGCCGGGCTTGTTCTTGGTCTCGACCTTGGGCGCGTGGCCCTGGCTCAGCATGCGGGCGCGATAGGTCGCGGCGAGCACCAGCTGGAAGCGGTTCGGAATCTTGACGAGACAATCTTCGACGGTGATGCGGGCCATGGACGATTCCGGTGTGCGAAAGGGGTGAAAAACGCGGTCTACTCGAGGTCGAGCGCGGCGAAGATCGCGGGCCGCGCCCGCCGCAGCGCAGCGTATTTGAGCCGCTGCGAGTGGACGATCGCTTTCAGGTCGAAGAGCGCCGTCTCGAACAGGGCATTGATTATAACGAAGTCGAACTGATTCGCCTTCGAGACCTCGACCCGCGCATTGGCCATGCGCTGCTCGATCGTCTCGGCGTCGTCCTCGCCGCGCCGCTCGAGGCGCAGGCGGAGCTCGTCCCAGCTCGGCGGCAGGATGAAGATCAGGACCGCGTTGGGATAGAGCCGCTTGATCTGCAGCGCGCCCTGCCAGTCGATCTCGAGCAGGACGTCGTGGCCGCCCGTGATCCGCTCCTCGATCGCGCCGCGCGACGTGCCGTAGAGATGGCCGTGGACCTCGGCCCACTCGACGAACTCGCCGGCGGCGATCATCGAGCGGAACGTCGGCTCGTCGACGAAGTGGTACTCGCGCCCCTGCTGGTCCTGGCCGCGCGGCTTTCGGGTCGTGTGCGAGATCGAGAGCGTAAGGTGCGAGTCGAGCTCGAGCAGCGCCTTGACGAGGCTCGACTTGCCCGTGCCGCTGGGCGCGGCGACGGCGTAGAGGTTGCCCGGATAGTCCATGCGCGAGCAGTTTAAGTGCCGGCCGGCACGCGCTCGCCGCGGCCGGCGCGCGGCGCGCGTCTTTTGTCGCGGCTAGGACAGGAAACCGTAGAGCTCGGCGGGGTTGTCGACCAGCATCCTGCGCCGCGTCGCCGCGTCGTCGACGCAGCCGAACGCCCAGTCGAGCATCGACGCGTTGCTCGGCGGCGGATGGCGGTTGGGATGCGGCCAGTTGCTCGCCCACAGGCACCGCTCGGGATGGCGCTCGGCGACGAGCCGGGCGATCCAGGCGATGTCGGCGTAGCCGGGCGGGCCGCTGCGCGAGCTTTCGTAGGGCGCCGAGATCTTGATCCAGCACCGGCCGGCGTCGAGCAGGCGCAGCAGCGCTCGCACCGAGTCGCTCTCGGCCGTGACCGGGCCGAGGAAGCGGCCGACGTGATCGATGACGAGCCGGCACGGCAGGCGCCGCAGCATCGGCTCGTGCTGCGCCAGCTCGCGGCCGTCGAGCTGCAGGTCGATGTGCCAGCCGAGCGCGGCGATTCGCGCCGCCGTCGGCTCGAGTGCCGACCAAGGCAGGACGCCGCCCGGAAGCATCATGAAGCGGACGCCGCGGACGCCGGCGTCGTGCATGCGTTCGAGCTCGGCGTCGGCGACGTCGGCCGCGACGACGACGATCGCCCGCGCCTGCGGAGCCGAGCTCGGCCAACGCCGCGAGCGTGCAGCGGTTGTCGAAGGCCGTAGCCGGTCGGCTGGACGACGACGGTGCGCTGCAGGCCGAGCTCGCGCTGCACCGCGCGGTACGCCGCCGACCGGCGCGTGCGGCGGCTTGAAGGTCGCGGTCGGCGCGAGCGGGTAGGCGTCCTCGTAGACGTGCATGTGGCAGTCGCACGCGCCCGGGTCCCGGCACGACCGGCGCGTTCATGCGAGCTCGCCGCTGCCAGGCGCGGTCGACGGTCAGCCGCTCGCGCCAGCGGCGGGCGTGCGCCGCGTTGACGGCGCCGCGCGGCATCTCGCCGGCGAGCAGGCGCTTCAGCTGGTCGACGGTCTCGAGCGCCTGGTGCTCGATCGCCGCGAGCGTGAGCCCGCCGATGTGCGGCGCGGCGATGACGCAGCGGATGGCGCGCCAGCGCCAGCGTCGGCATCTGGTCCGGGGCGCGGCCGACATCGAGGGCGCAGCCGCCGAGGTGGCCGGCGTCGAGCGCGGCGAGCAGCGCGGCGTCGTCGACGAGCTCGCCGCGCGCGGCGTTGATGAAGAAGCTGCCGCGGCGCATGGTCGCGAACGCGGCCGCGTCGATCATGTTCTCGGTCTCGGCGTTGGCCGGCGCGAGGCAGACGACGAAGTCCGACTCGGCGAGGAGCGCGTCGAGCGTCGACCTGGCGCACCCGGCCGCCGCGATCGTCGACGACGCGCGGCGTCGTCGCCAGCACGCGCATGCCGAACGCCAGCGCCAGATCGGCGAGGTACTGGCCGATCTGGCCGAGGCCGATCACGCCGAGCGTCGAGCCGCGCAGCTCGCGGCCCATCGCCGGCGCCGGCGGCCGGTCGCCGTGGTAGGCCTCGGCATAGCGGCTGATGCCGCGGCCGAGGTCGATCATGACGGCGACGATCCACTCGGCGACCGAGGCGACATAGCCGGGGCTCGCCTGCGTCACCAGGACGCCGTGCGCGCTCGCCGCGGCGACATCGACGGTGCGGATGTCGACCGCGCATCGGATGAACGCGAACAGCGCCGGCAGCGTCGCGAAAGAGCGCTTCCGGGTCCGGGCGTCTGCCGGTAGGCGATGAGCGCGTCGCAGCCTTTCGCCGCGGCGATGAGCTCGGCCAGCGACAGCTCGCGCGGCTCGGCATTGAAGCGCACGTCGGCGATCGCCTGCAGCGCGGCCGTCGCCTTCGCGCCGAAGTACGAGTCGAGCTTGTCGCGCGGGTGGCTGACGAAGACCGTGCTCATCGCTTGCGTCCGATCGCCTTCGTCGTCGCGCGGTTACGCCGCTCCGCCGGCGGCGCGGCGACCGACTCGCGCTCGATCAGGTGGGTCGGCGTGAACACGATCTCGTGCTCGCTCGCCGCCGGATCGGCGTCGGGCGCGATCGCGCGCTCGACCATCGCCTGCGCCATCTCGCGCACCGGCAGCTGCACCGTCGTCAGCATCGGATTCGACAACGCCGCGAGGAAGAGGCCGTCGATGCCGACGATCGAGACGTCGTCGGGGACGCGCATGCCGGCGTCGCGCAGGCCCGCCATCAGGCCGAGCGCCATCAGGTCGTTGAGGGCGACGATGCCGGTCGGCGGCGCGCGCAGGCGCGCGATCTGCAGCGCAGTGGCGCGACCGACCTCGGCGATGACCGAGTCGCCGTACTCGTTCAGCGTCCCGCCGTCGAGCACCTGCGCGCTCCGCTTCAGGCCAGCGGCCTCGGCGGCGGCGTGAAAGCCGGCGATCTTGGCGCTGCGGCTCATCGTCATCCCGGCGACGGTGGCGAAGGCGAGGCGCCGGTGGCCCTTGTCGATCAGGTGCTGCGTCGCCAGGCGCGCCGCCTCGAAGTTGTCGGGCATGACGTGGGCGACGCGCGAGCGCTGCCCCGGCGTCGCGCCGCGGTCGTAGCTGACGACGACCATGCCGCGCTCGACCGCCGATTCGAAGTGGCGCTCGTCGGCGAGCGACGAGATGACGATGACGCGGCGCACGCCGTGGGCCAGCAGGTCGTCGAAGAAGGCGCTTTCCTTGGCCCGGTCGCGGTAGGTGCTGCCCAGCAACAGCCGATGGCCGAACCGTTCCTGGGCGCAGGTCTCGATCTCGCGCGCGATGTAGCCGTACATCGGGTTGGCCATCGACGGCACGAGCAGGCCGAGCAGCGGCGTCTGGCCGGTCTTGAGCCGGCGCGCCAGCGTGCTCGGCCGAAAGCGCAGCAGCTCGATCGCCGACTCGACCCGGGCCAGCGTCTCCGGCCGCATCCGGTCGGCGCGGCCGTTGAGGACGTTCGAGACCGTGCTCACCGACACCGCGGCCTGGCGTGCGACATCCTGGATCGTCGTCATGCGGGTGCGCTACAAGCCGAGCCGGTGCGGCAGCCAGAGGGAGAACGAAGGCACGAGGACGAGCAGCAGACAGCGTCAGCAGCAGCACGACCAGGTATTTCATCATCGGCCGGGCGACGTCCTTGACCTGCGTGCCGGTGATGGCGCAGGTCGCGAACAGGCCGAGACCGATCGGCGGCGCGAACAGGCCAAGTCCCATGGCGATCACCATCACCGTGCCGAAGTGAAGCGGATGGATGCCGAGCTGGCTCGCGATCGGCGTCAGCAGCGGGCCGAAGATGATCAGCGCCGGTGCGCCCTCGAGGACGGCGCCGAAGACGATCATCATCAGCACCGAGAGCAGCAGGAACATCAGGCTGCCGTACTGGTGCGCGAAGGCGATCATCGTCGCCGAGACGTGCTGCGGAATTTGCTCGATGGTGAGCGCGAACGACAGGCTGGTCGCCGCCGCGACGATGAAGAGGATGCCGCCGGCCATCGACGCCGAGCGCACGAAGAGCTCGGCCAGCGCGCGCACGCTCAGCTCGCGAAACGCCAGGCTGCCGACGACGAGCGCGTAGACGACGGCGAAGGCCGAGACCTCGGTCGAGGTGGCGACGCCCGCGGTCACGCCCTTGCCGATCATCGCCACCATGACGATCGCGACCAGCGCGCCGCCGAGCAGCTGCAGCATCGGCGTGCGCTTCTCGAACGCCTCGTCGGGGTTGATCTTCTTGCCGACGATGACCGCGAGCGCGGCGAGGGCGAGCGCCATCACCGCCGCCGGCACCAGCCCGGCGATGAACAGGCCGGCGATCGAGATGTTGGCGACGAAGCCCAGGATGATCATGTTGATGCAGGGCGGGATCGTCTCGGCCATCACCGCGGTGCAGGCGAGCAAACCGGCGGCTTCGTTCGGATCCTGGCGCGTGCGCCGCACGGCCGGCATGACGATGCCGCCGACGGCGGCGATGTCGGCGAGCTTGGAGCCCGAGACGCCGGAGAAGAACGCCGTCGCCGTGATCGTGATCAGGCCGAGGCCGCCGCGCACCCGACCGAAGATGCGCAGCAGCAGCTCGATCAGGCGCGCCGACATGCCGTTCGACTCCATCAGCAGGCCGGCGAGAACAAAGAAGGGAATCGCGAGGAGCACGAAGTGGTCGCTGCCGGCCATCACTTGCTGCGAATAGACGAGCAGCGGCAGCGATGGATCGGCGAGAAAGTAGAGCAGCGCGGCGAAAGCAAGAACGAAGCCGATCGGCACGCCGAGCGCGAGCGAGCCGAAAAAGCCGATGCCGAGCAGGGTGCCGTGGCTGATCGAGTGGCCGGGAACGAGCCGGTTCCAGGCGCAGACGGCAACGGCGAGCGTGGCGCAGCCGGCCAGGCTGATGGCGACGATGCGGCGCGCCGCGTTGAGCGCGTTGGCGATGCCGAAGAGCGTCATGAAGCAGCTGCCGATCGCGACCGGGAAGACGTAGAGCCACTGCGGCAGGCCGATCGGCGTCGTCTGCGTCCATGTGTCGACGAGCAGCTGCACGGAGGACACGAACAGGCTCGCCGAGACCGCGGCGACGACCCAGTGCGCCGCCTGCACAAGCGTCGCCTGCCACGCCGTCGGGAAGAGATGGCGAAAGATGTCGACGCCGACGTGGCGGCTGCGCGCCAGCACTGTCGCCGCGCCGAAGAAGACCAGCACGAGCATCAGCGCGCGCGCGATCTCCTCGGCCCAGTCGACCGGATCGTGCAGGACGTAGCGCCAGATCACCGACAGGAAGACGACGACCACGTCGACGGCGAGGACCAGCCCGGCGAGGATCTCGATCCAGCGCGTCACGCGCGCCAGCCAGCGCCCGGCGTGGTTGGCCTGCGAGAAGCCCCACGCCGGCAGCGCGGCGGCGTGCGGCAAGGCGGCGGCGAGATCGGTCGACATCGGCGTGCGCGCGTCAGTTGCCGCGGATCCGCTTCAGCTCGCCGAAGACCAGGTTCAGCGCCTCGTCGCCGATCGCCTTGCCGTGCTGCTCGTAGACCGGCCTGGTGCGCTCGCGGATGCGCTGCATCTCGGCCGGGCTGATCTCGTTGACGACCATGCCCTTGGCCTTCAGGTTGGTGACGCTCGAGACCGCCTGCTCGCGGTTGACGCGCCGCTCCTCGTCGCGCCCGACCGTCGCGCAATCCTTCAGCGCTGCCTGCTCGGCCGGCGACATCGCGTCCCAGGTCTTCTTCGACGCCAGCACCACCAGCGGGCTGTAGGCATGCCTGGTCAGGGTCAGGTACTTCTGCACCTCGTAGAACTTCGAGTTCTCGATGTTCGCGAACGGGTTCTCCTGGCCGTCGACGGTCTTCGTCTCGAGCGCCGAATAGACCTCCGAATACGCCATCGGCACGGCGTTGCTGCCGAGCGCCTTGAAGGTGTCGATGAAGACGGTGTTCTGCATCACGCGCATCTTCACCCCGTCGAAGTCCTCGACCCGGGTGATCGGCCGCTTCGAGTTGGTGGTGTTGCGAAAGCCGTTCTCCCAATAGGCCAGGTTGACGAGGCCCACGCCGATCAGCTTGGTCGTGAAGTAGTCGCCCGCCTTGCCGTCGAGCACCTGGTCGGCCTCGCGCTCGTTGTTGAACAGGAACGGCAGGTCGAACACGCCGATCGAGGGCAGGATGCCGACCAGCGGCGCGGTCGAGGTGATGACCATGTCGAGCGAGCCGGTGCGCACGCTCGACGTCGCCGCGATGTCGTTGCCGAGCGAGCCGTCGTAGAACGGCTGGATCTTCAGCTTGCCGCCGCTCTTCTCGAGCGTGCAGGCCGACATCTTGGCAACGCCGTTGCCCTGCGGATGCTCCTTCGGAACCGGCACCGACAGGCGCAGCGTTCGCTCCTGGAATTGCGCCTGCGCGGGCCAGGCCGCGAGCACGCCGATGGCGGCGAGCACCAGCGCGAGCGGCCGGAGCAGGGCAGAACGGGGATCGGTCTTCATGGGGTGTCTCCTGTGGTGTTTCTGGTCGATGGCGTTCAGGTCAGCCACTTCAGCGGCAGCATGACCAGGGGCGGAAACAGGACGAGCAGGAACAGGACGATGAGCTCGGCCCAGAGGAAGGGCCACAGGCCCTTCATCAGCTCGCTCATCGAGATCTTGGCGACGCCGCAGATCACGTTCAGGACGATGCCGACCGGCGGCGTGATCAGGCCGATGGCGTTGTTCATGATGAACAGCACGCCGAAGTAGACCGGGTCGATGCCGGCGATCTTGATCACCGGCATCAGCACCGGCGTCAGGATCATCACCGTCGGCGCGAAGTCGAGCGCGGTGCCGACGATGACGACGATCACCTGGATCACGAACATCAGCACGATCTTGTTGCCCATGAACGGCTCGAGCATGGCGACGATCTGCGCCGGCACGTCCGAGGTCGTGATCAGCCAGGCCGAGACCAGCGCGGCGGCGATCAGGAAGACGACGATCGAGGTGCTCTTGGCGGCCGAGACGAGGATGCCGTAGATCCGCGCCAGCGCCAGCTCGCGGTAGATCAGCACGCCGACGACGAAGGCGTAGACGCAGGCCGCGACGCCCGCCTCGGTGGGCGTGAAGATGCCGAACTTGAGCACGGCGACGATGCCGAGCGGCATCAGCAGCGCCCAGATGCCGTCGAGGCCGGCCTGGGCGCGCGCCGCCCAGCGCTGGCGCGGCAGCACGGCGACGTGGTCGCGCCGCGCCACCCACTGCCAGGCGACGAGCAGCGACGCGCCCATCATCAGCCCGGGGAAGACGCCGGCCAGGAACAGCTTGCCGATCGAGACGTTGGCGATGACGCCGAACATGATGAAGCCGATCGACGGCGGGATCACCGGCGCGATCACGCCGCCGGCGGCGATCAGCCCGGCCGAGCGCGGCACGTTGTAGCCGGCGCCGCGCATCATCGGGATCAGCATCGTGCCGATCGCCGCGGTGTCGGCGGCGGCGCTGCCCGAGATCGCGGCCATCAGCACCGAGGCGAAGATCGCGACCAGGCCGAGGCCGCCGCGGATGTGGCCGACCCAGGCGAGCGCGAAGGCGACGATGCGCTTGGAGATGCCGCCCGCGTTCATCAGCTCGCCGGCGAGCATGAAGAACGGGATCGCCAGCAGCGGGAAGCTGTCGGCGCCTTCCATCAGCTTTTGCGACAGGATGGTCGCGTCCATCTGCCCCTGCGCGACCATCAGCGCGAGCGCGCAGACGAGCAGGGCGAACGCGATCGGCGTGCCCAGCGCCATGGCGCCGAGCAGCGAGAGGGTGAAGACGGCGACGGTCATGTCGCGTTGCCGATCTCTTCTTCGCTCTCGCGCACCTGCAGCAGCTCGTCATCGGCGATGGCGCCCGTGGCGATGCGCCGGAGCGTGTCGAGCGCGTGCAGGGCGATGCAGACGCTGCACAGATAGCCGAGGCCGAAGATCCAGATCATCGACATGCCGGTCACCGGCGCCGTCGTCGAGGCGTTGATCTCGTGCTGGCGCCAGGTGCCCCAGAACAGGACCACGCAGCAGGTCAGGATCAGCAGCTGGCTGGCCGCCAGGCAGGCGAGCTTGCCGCGCCGCGGCAGCCGCGCGACGACGTTGTCCATGCCGAGGTGGGCGTTGTCGCGCACCGCGACGATGGCGCCGATGAAGGTGAGCCAGACGAAGCAGAAGCGCGCCAGCTCCTCGGAGACGACGATCCCCGAGTTGAAGGCGTAGCGCAGCACGACGTTGCCGAACACCATCAGCACCATCGCCAGCAAGAGCATGGCGAGCACCGCCTCGACGACCTTGAACAGCCGCCCGAGCGCCGCGTCACGGTTCAGCCTCTGGCGTTGTTGATCGCCGTGAACAGCGGCGCGGTCGCCGGGTATTGCTTGGCGAAGTCGGCCCACAGGCGCGCCTCCATTTCCTTCCGCACCGCGGCGCGGTCGGCGGCGGCCATCGGCGAGAAGACCATGCCCTTTCGCTTCAGCTCGGCGAGCGCGCCGGCGCCCTTTTCGCTGGCGATGGCGCGCTGCTGCGTCGTCGAGTCGGCGACCGCCTTCATGAACGCCGGGCTGCAGGTTGGCCGGGATCCGGTCGAGGCCGCGCTTGCCGATCACGACGACCATCGGGCTGAACAGGTGCTCGGTCAGCCAGCAGTACTTCACGACCTCGTCGAACTTGCTCGCCAGCACGGTCGCCGCGTCGTGCTCGAAGCCGTCGACGACGCCGGTCTGCGCCGCCATGTAGAGCTCGCCGATCGGGATCGGCGTCGGGATCGCGCCCATGATCTTGAAGGTCTCGATGAACGCCGGCGTCGGCAGCACGCGCAGCTTCACGCCCTTGATGTCGGCCAGCGAGTGCACCGGCTGCTTGGTGTAGACGCTGCGCGGCCCGAAGTGCGAGGCCCAGGTCAGGATGACGCAGCCGGCGCGCTTTTGCAGCATGTCGGCGAGCGCTGAGCCCGGCCGCGGCCCTCGGTGGCGCGCGGCGACGTGGGCGTAGCTGTCGAACAGGTAGCCGAGGTCGAGCATGCCGATCTCGGGCAGCACCGTGGCCCAGATCGACGAGCCGGTGACCATCATGTCGATCGAGCCGACCTTGACCTGCTGGACGACGTCGCTTTCCTTGCCGAGCTGGTTGTTCGGGAAGTAGTCGATCTTGATCGCCTCGCCGACGCCGGCCTTGAGGTTGGTCTGGAAGCGCTGGTACCAGACGTAGTGGGCGGCGTTGTCGTCGGCGGTCATCGACGACGAGAAGCGCAGCGCGATGGCGGTCTGCGCCCGGCCGATCGCCGGAAAGCCGGCCAGCGCGGTGAGGGTGGCGGCGCTGCCGGCCTGGACGAGGCGGCGACGTGAAATCGCGGTCATGAAGCTCTCCCGGTGTTGTCGGCGCGGCGACTGCGCCGCGCCTTGTGTATCGGTTTACTGTACCGATCTACACGGCGCCGGGAGGCGGGGTTTTCCCGTTCGTCTACTCGACGTTCTGCACCTGCTCGCGCAGCTGCTCGATCGCGACCTTCATGTCGACCGAGATCGCCGTCATCTCGATCGACGGCGACTTCGAGCCGAGCGTGTTGGCCTCGCGCAGCAGCTCCTGGACGAGGAACTCGAGGCGCTTGCCGATCTCGCCGCCCTTGGCGAGCAGGCGCGCGACCTCGTCGAGGTGCGAGCGCAGGCGCGCCAGCTCCTCGGCGACGTCGATCCGGATCGCGTAGGCGGCCGCCTCGTTCAGCGCGCGCTCCTCGATCGCCTCGCGCGCGACCGACTTGCGCGCCGCCGGCGCTTGTCGAGCGCTTCCTTCCAGCGCTCGAGAAAGCGCTGCTGCATGCGCGCGACGGCGCGCCGGCACCAGCGGCTCGGCGGCGTCGGCGAGGGCGCGCAGGTGCGCTGACCCGCTCGCTCAGCACCGCGGCCAGGCGCTCGCCTTCGCGCGCCCGCGCGACGCTCAGCCGCTCGATGCACTGCCCGGCGATGGCGAGGACGGCGTCTTCGGCCGCGCGGCTGCTCGCGTGCCGCCGCGGCACCACTGCAGCGCCTCGTGGACCGAGAGCGCGCGCGCCTGCGGCAGCTGCTCGCGGATCGCGCCTCTCGATGCGCGCGAGATGGGCGAGCTGCTCGGCGTCGGGCTCCGGAACGGTCGCCCTCCGCGATTGCCCGCGCCGGCTCACGCGCAGCTCGATCTTGCCGCGCTTGAAGCGCGCCGTCAGCAGCGCGCGCAGCGCCGGCTCGAGCGCGCGCAGCTCGTCGGGCAGGCGCAGCGCGAGGTCGAGAAAGCGGCCGTTGACCGAGCGCGCTTCGACGGCTGATCGAGGGCCCGGCGCGGCCGCTCGGCGGCGCGCCCGGCCGACGCTTCGTGCAATGCTGCCGGAGCGGCCGTCGAAGCGGCCTTCGGAGGCATTCGCGTAGCCGGTCATGCTGTAAACTGCCACGCGTTTTCCCTCGTATTTCGCGCCGATTATGTCAAAGCCAAAACCCGCGCCATTGCCATCAGGCACGGTCGTGGGCGGCTACCAGGTCATCAAGAAACTGGCGGCCGGCGGATTCGGCGTGGTCTACCTGTGCGAGGACAGCGACCGGAAGCTCGTCGCCCTCAAGGAATACCTGCCGTCGTCGCTCGCCGAGCGCTCGCCGGGCGAGCTCACGCCCCGCGTCAAGCCCGAAAAGCAGCCGCTCTACCGGCTCGGCCTGAAGAGTTTTTTCGAAGAAGGCCGCTCGCTCGCGCAGATATCGCACACCAGCGTCGTCTCGGTGCTGAATTTCTTCCGCGAGAACGAAACCGTCTACATGGTGATGAATTACCTGCAGGGCGATACCCTGCAGGATTTCATCGTCACCGCGCGCGACCTCAAACGTGACAAAGTATTTCGCGAATCGACGATTCGTTCGTTGTTCGACGAGATACTGCGCGGCCTGCGCATCGTCCACCAGCACAAGATGCTGCACCTGGACATCAAGCCGGCGAACATCTTCATCACCAACGAGAACAAGGCGGTCCTGCTCGACTTCGGCGCGGCGCGCGAGGTGCTGAGCAAGGAAGGCAACTTCATCCGGCCGATGTACACGCCGGGCTTCGCCGCGCCCGAGATGTACCGCCGCGACGGCACGCTCGGCCCCTGGACCGACATCTACGCGATCGGCGCCTGCATCTACGCCTGCATGCAGGGCTATCCGCCGAACGACGCGCCGCAGCGGATCGAGAAGGATCGCCTCGCGCTCTCGCTCTCGCGCCTGCGCAACGTCTACAGCGACAACCTGATCGAGGTCACCGAGTGGTGCATGTCGCTCGATCCGCTGTCCCGGCCGCAGAGCGTGTTCGCGCTGCAGAAGGAGCTCTCGCGCGAGACCGAGCGGCAGTACACCAAGCTCAGCTTCAGCGAGCGGCTGAAGCTGCAGCTCGAGAACCTGACGGCGAGCGCGAAAGCGTAGCCGTTTCCCATGCGCTTCTCCGTCTACCAGGTCAGCCGCAAGGGCGGCCGCGAAAAGAACGAAGACCGCATGGGCTATTGCTACACGCGCGATGCCGGCCTGTTCGCGCTCGCCGACGGCATGGGCGGCCATCCCGAAGGCGAGGTCGCCTCGCAGCTGGCGCTGCAGACGCTCGCGGCGATGTTCCAGCGCGATTGCAAGCCGACGCTGCCGGATCCGCTGCGCTTCCTGCACGAGGCGATCGTCGCCGGCCACCACCAGCTGCTGCGCTACGCGACCCAGAAGGCGCTGATCGACACGCCGCGCACGACGATCGTCGCCTGCCTGATGCAGGGCAACGCCGCCTACTGGGCGCACTGCGGCGACTCGCGCCTGTACATGGTGCGCGGCGACAAGCTGATCGCGCGCACGCGCGACCACTCGTACTCCGAGCTGCAGCAGACGATGAGCCAGGTCGTGCCGATGGGCGACCGCTTCAACCGCAACGTCCTCTTCACCTGCCTGGGCAGCCCCGGCAAGCCCGTGGTCGACACCGTCGGCCCCTTGCTGATGCAGGCCGGCGATCGCCTCCTGCTCTGCTCCGACGGCCTCTGGGGCACGGTGAGCGACAGCGAGATCACCGACCAGCTGGCGTCGCTGCCGCTCTCCGACTCGGTGCCCGAGCTGGTCGAGCAGGCGCTGCGCAACGGCGGCGCCAAGTGCGACAACGTCTCGGTCCTGGCGATGGAGTGGGAAGGGGTCGAGAACGACAGCGGCTCGGGCATCCAGACGACGTCGCTCGGCGAGGCCGTCTTCGCCTCGACGATCCAGGCGAGCGTGCTCGGCAGCGACGTCTCGCCGGACGAGCTCGACGACGCCGAGATCGAGCGCTCGATCAAAGAAATCAACGAAGCGATCAAGCGCTCGTCGCAGCACAAGAAGGGCTGAAGCTTGCGGCGCTGCGCGCCGCTCGCTTCGCTTCGACACGGCTGCTTGCTGCCTGCTGGCGCCACTTTGGATGGCGGCGACAATCGCCCGATGACCTTCAAACGCTCCAGCGGGCGGGCGCACGACGCGCTGCGTCCGGTCTCCATCGTGCGCGCCTTCACCCGCCATGCCGAGGGCTCGGTGCTCGTTGTCGTTCGGCGACACGCAAGGTGCTTTGCACCGCGTCGGTCGAGGAGAAAGTGCCGCCGCACAAGCGCGGCAGCGGCGAGGGCTGGCTGACGGCCGAGTACGGGATGCTGCCGCGCTCGACGCATACGCGCAGCGACCGGGAGGCGGCGCGCGGCAAGCAGAGCGGGCGCACGCAGGAGATCCAGCGCCTGATCGGCCGGTCGCTGCGCTGCGTGTTCGACCTCTCGGCGCTCGGCGAACGCACGATCTCGCTCGACTGCGACGTGCTTCAGGCCGACGGCGGCACCCGCACGGCGGCGATCACCGGCGCCTTCGTCGCCGCGCACGATGCCGTCTCGTGGCTCTCGCCGCAGGGCAAGCTCGTGCGCTCGCCGATCCGCGACTTCGTCGCCGCGGTCTCGGTCGGCATCGTCGACGGCACGCCGCTGCTCGACCTCGAGTACGTCGAGGACTCGGCCTGCGACACCGACATGAACGTCGTCATGACCGCCGCCGGCGGCTTCGTCGAGCTGCAGGGAACGGCCGAGGGCGCGACCTTCTCGCGCGCCGAGATGGACGCCTTGCTCGCCCTCGCCGGCAAGGGCATCGGCGAGCTGGTCGCGGCGCAGCGCCGCGCCCTCGCGGAACCGCTGCCGGTCGCGGCGTGAGACTCGTCCTCGCCTCCAACAATCCCGGCAAGCTCGCCGAGCTCGGCGCGCTGTTCGCGCCGCTCGGTGTCGACCTCGTCGCGCAGGGCGACGCTCGCGATCGGCGAGGCCGACGAGCCGCACGCGACCTTCATCGAGAACGCGCTCGCCAAGGCGCGCCACGCCGGCGCGGCGGCGCGCGGCGCGGCGATCGCCGACGACTCGGGCCTCGTCGTCGACGCGCTCGGCGGCGCGCCGGGAGTCGCCTCGGCGCACTACGCGCCGATCGAGCGCGATCCGGGCGAGGACCGCGAGGCGCATCGCCGGCGCCAGGACGCGGCCAACAACCGCCGCCTGCTCGCCGAGCTGCGCGGCGCGCGCGACCGGAGCGCGCGCTTCGTCGGCACGCTGGTCGCGGTGCGCGGCGCCGACGACCCCGAGCCGCTCGTCGCCGTCGGCCGCTGGCCGGGCGAGGTGCTCGAGTCGCCGCGCGGCTCGGGCGGCTTCGGCTACGACCCGTTGCTCTGGCTGCCGCTCTACGGAAAGACCGTCGCCGAGCTCGACCCTGCCGACCAAGAACCGCCTCAGCCACCGCGCCGACGCGGCGCGGCGGATGCTCGTGCTGATGCGCGAGGCGTGGGGCTTGCAGCCGCTCGTCGGCGCCGAGCGCGAGCGGCCGCTAGACCGGTGACAGCAGCGGCCGTCCGGCCTTGCGCTGACGCGGCTTTGTTGCCAACATGCCGGCTGCGGTTCGGCGCCTCGCCGTTCGTCATCCGGAGGGCAATCGATGCTGACCTTTCTCGCCCGCAACTGGTGGATCCTGGCGTTGCGCGGCCTCGCCGCCATCGTCTTCGGCATCCTGACCTTCGTCGCGCCGATCGCGACCATCGCCGTCCTGGTCCTGTTCTGGGGCGCCTATGCGCTGGTCGACGGCGTGTTCGCGATCCTCGCCGCCTTCAAGGGGCCGAACACGGGCGGTTTTCCGTGGTGGGTCCTGCTGATGGGCGTGGTCGCCGTGCTCGCCGGCGTGTACGCCTTCATGGCGCCGGCGCTGACCGCGATCGCGCTGGTCTACGTGATCGGCGTGTTCGCGGTGATCCGCGGCGTGGCCGAGATCGCCACCGCGATCCGCCTGCGCAAGGAGATCGACAACGAATGGATGCTGATCGCCGCCGGCGCGCTCTCGCTCGTCTTCGGCCTGTTCCTGCTGCTCTTTCCGGGCGCCGGAGCGCTGGCGCTGATCGTCTACATCGGCGTGATGGCGATCGTGATCGGCGTCGTCGAGGTCATGCTCGCGCTGCGCCTGCGCTCGCACGCGGCGGCGCATCCGACGATGCGGACCGCGGTGCGCTGAGCCAGCGCGCACGTCGACCCGCGCCGCGGTCGACGATGTGCCGCCGATCGCGATGTCGCGCGTGACACCGATCGTCGCGGATCGCACCGGGCCGTCCGGCGACGTCGCCGAGCGCCTGGCGCGCCTGATGCGTCCCGGCGCGCTCACGCTCGCCGCGCTGCCGCCGCTCTCGCTCTACGTGCATCTGCCGTGGTGCCTGAAGAAGTGCCCGTACTGCGACTTCAACTCGCACGGCCTGCGTGCCGGCGACGACGCTGTTCCCGAGGCGCGCTACGTCGACGCGCTGGTGCGCGATCTCGAGCAGTCGCTGCCGTTCGTCTGGGGCCGGCGCGTGCACACCGTCTTCATCGGCGGCGGCACGCCGAGCCTGTTCGCGCCGCCGTCGATCGAGCGGCTGATCGCGGCGATCCGCGCCCGCCTGCCGCTCGAGCCCGGCTGCGAGATCACGCTCGAGGCCAACCCCGGGACGTTCGAGCGCGAGCGCTTCCACGCTTACGCCGCCGCCGGCGTGACGCGTCTCTCGATCGGCGTGCAGAGCTTCGACGACGCCAAGCTCGCCGCGCTCGGCCGGGTCCACGACGCGGCGCAGGCGCGCGCCGCGGTCACCGAAGCCAAGGCCGCGTTCGCGACCTTCAACCTCGACCTGATGTATGCCCTGCCGGGACAGACGCTCGCCGAGTGCGAGGTCGACGTCGCCGCCGCGCTCGCCTTCGCGCCGCCGCACCTCTCGCTCTATCACCTGACGATCGAGCCCAACACCTACTTCGCGCGCTTTCCGCCGCGCGTGCCCGACGCCGACCTCGCCGCGGCGATGCTCGACCTGATCGTCGCGCGCGCCGAGAACGCCGGGCTCGAGCGCTACGAGGTCTCGGCGTTCGCCCGCCCCGGCCACCGCGCGCGTCACAACCTCAACTACTGGGAGTTCGGCGACTACCTCGGCATCGGCGCCGGCGCGCATGGCAAGCTGAGCTTTGCCCATCGCATCGCGCGCCAGGTCCGCCTGCGCGATCCGGTGGCGTACATGGCCGGCGCCGAGGCCGGTTCGGCGCTGGCGTCGGAGACGCGAGATCGCGCGCGTCCGATCTGCCGTTCGAGTTCATGCTCAACGCGCTGCGCCTGAAGGAAGGCTTCGAGATCGCGCGCTTCTTCGAGCGCACCGGGCTGCCGCTGTCGACGATCGAAGCGCCGCTCGCCGAGGCCGAGCGGCGCGGCCTGATCGAGCGCGATCTGCGGCATTTGCAGCCGACCGCGCTCGGCTTCGATTTCCTGAACGACCTGCAGCAGCTGTTCCTGCCCGAGGCGCGCTGACGCCGCCCGCGTGGCGCCGGCCGGCCCATGGACGTTGCGCGTACGCGCCGCGGGGCGTGCATTCGGCGCACTTGGGGGCCTGTGCGCGGCCCTTGCGAGGGCCGCGCTGGCG
Organism: uncultured beta proteobacterium; assembly: GCA_963766315.1. Taxonomy (GTDB): domain Bacteria; phylum Pseudomonadota; class Gammaproteobacteria; order Burkholderiales; family Burkholderiaceae_C; genus Schlegelella_A. Next base: position 34,668 of record CAVXZM010000012.1, on the reverse strand, counting down.
ATACCCCGCTGCTAGACTGCCGCGACCTCCATCCACGCTTCAGGCTCCTTCAAGATCGATCCCCCGATCCACGATCGTGCAGCGCTCCGCCTCGACGGTGCGCTCCAGCTGCTGCAGCAGTCCGGCCACGTCCTGCCCGATCGGAAGAGCGACCGCGTTGCCTGGCTGCAGGCGGTGATCGACGGCCTGTGCCAGCTCTCGAGCCGCGATCCGCTCACCGGGCTTGCCAATCGGCGCCACTTCGAGCTCACCCTGGCGAGCGAGGTCGACCGCGTTGCCCGGGCCGGTGAGCCGGCGCTGGTACTGATGATCGACATCGACCACTTCAAGCGCGTCAACGACGCGCACGGACACCAGGCAGGCGATATCGTCCTCAAGGATGTCGCCGTCGCGCTCAGCGAATGCATCCGGCCGATGGACACGGTGGCGCGCTTCGGCGGCGAAGAGTTCGCGATGATCCTGCCCAACTGCGCGCCGTTCTTCGCCCAGCAGGTGGCCGAGCGAATCAGGACGCATGTCAGTGAGCGCGGCATCGCCATCGGCGTCGGCGAGGAGGTTTCGGTGACGGTCTCGATCGGCGGCGCGTTCGCGCCGCAGTGGGTGCGCTCGTCGGCGCTGCTCTGGGTCGAGCGCGCCGATCAGCAGCTCTACCGCGCCAAGTCGGAAGGGCGCAACCGCGCCTGTCTCGAGCAGCCGATGGTCTCGCACGTCAGTGCCGAAGAGAAGGGCCTGCTCTTCGGCACGTCGCAGTTCGCCGAGCTATGAGCACCCGCGCTTCGATCCTGGCGGTGACCAGCGGCAAGGGCGGCGTCGGCAAGACGTTCTTCTCGGCCAACCTCGCCGCGGCGCTGGCGCGCCAGGGCGAGCGCGTCCTGGTGCTCGACGCCGACCTCGGCCTGGCCAACCTCGACGTCATCCTCAACCTGCAGCCGAAGATCACGCTGCACGATGTCTTCACCGGCAAGGCGACGCTCGACGAGGCGATCCTCGCGGCGCCGGGGGGCTTTTCGGTGCTGCTCGCCGGCTCGGGGCTGGTCGAGTATTCGCGCCTGACGTCACAGGTGAGGGACCAGCTGGTCGAGATCATCGACCAGGTCGCGCCGCGCTACGACCGGATCCTGCTCGACACCGGCGCCGGCATTTCCGACGTCGTCCTGCATGCGATCTCGCTCGCCGACGACGTGCTCGTCATCGCCACGCCCGAGCCGACCTCGATGACCGACGCCTACGCGACGATCAAGCTGCTGGCGACGCAGCAGGGCCGGCGCGCGATCCGCCTGGTCGTCAACCAGGTGAGCGCCGTCGGCGAGGGCCGCACTATCCGCAACCAGTTGCAGCTGGTCGTCGACCGCTTCGTCTGCCCGCATCTGAACGACGGCAACAGCGCCGCCGTGGCGCTCGACCTGCAGGGCGAGATTCCGACCGATGCCGCAGTGCGCGAAGCGGTGCAGCGGCGCAGCCTCCTGCTCGAGAAGACTCCCGGCTCGCCTGCCGCGCTGGCGGTGGTCGCGATCGCCGCGCGTATGGTGCGCGCCGGCGCTGCGCTCAGTCCGGCTCCGGCCGCTTCTGCGCCGGCTTCAGGAGGACGATGAGCGCACCGTGACCGCCATCGGCGGGCCGCGCGTGCGTGAACGCCAGCACCTCGCTGCGCTGGATCAGCCACGACTTGACCTTAGCCTTGAGCACCGGCTCCCTGCCGGGCGAACCGTGACCCTTGCCGTGGACGACGCGAACGCAGCGCAGGCCCGAGCGCGCGGCGTCGTGCAGGAACGCCGCGATTCGTTCGCGTGCCTCGTCGCGACGCAGGCCGTGCAGGTCGATCTCCGCCTGCAGCACCCAGACGCCGCGGCGGAGCTTGCGAACCACGTCGACGCCGATGCCGCGCCGGCGAAACGAAAGCGAATCGTCGGACTCGAGCAGCGACTCTCCGTCGAACGCGTCGGAGATCGATTCGGCCAGCGCCGCGGCTTCGTCGCGCTGGCGCTGGCGCGCGATCGCCGCCGGGCGCGGTCGCGCCGGTGCCGGCGTTGCGGCGCGGCGCAGCGGCACGACCTGGCCGACGCTGGCGGCGAAGAGACTCGGCTCGCGCCGCTCCGTGACGACGCGAGTGGCCGCAAGATTCGCCTCCGCCTCCGCCTCCGTCTCGGCCTGGCGCTGCCGCTCGAGCAGCGTGGCGCGAATCTGCGCCAGGTCGGCGAGATGGCGGCTCTTGATCGGCGCGCTCACAACAGCCCCCGCTCGGCGAACGAGACGACTGCGGCCTGGCCGACGACGAGGTGATCGAGGACGCGAACGTCGACCAGCGCGAGCGCGCTCTTCAGGGTCTGGGTCAGGAACTCGTCGGCGCGCGACGGCTCGGCCGCACCCGAGGGATGGTTGTGGGCCAGGATGACCGCCGCGGCGCCGAGCTCGAGCGCGCGCTTGACGACCTCGCGCGGGTAGACGCTGGTCTGCGTCAGCGTGCCGCGAAACATCTCCTCGAGACGCAGCAGGCGGCTCTGCGCATCGAGAAAGAGCACCGCGAAGACCTCGTGCGCGCGGCCGCCGAGCTGCAGGTGCAGGTATTCCTTGACCTTCGTCGGCGAATCGAACACCGGACGCGCCGCGAGCTCGGTCGCGATCGAGCGCCGCGCCAGCTCGAGCACCGCCGCCATTTCGGCGCGCTTGGCCGGACCCAGACCCTTGACGCGCTTCAGCTGCTCGGGCTCGGCGCGGAGCAACCCGGCGAGGCCGCCGAACGCGGCGAGCAGTGCTTCGGCGAGCTGCAGCACGCCGGTTCCCGCCAGGCCGGTGCGCAACAGGAGCGCGATCAGCTCGGCGTCGGCGAGCGCTCCCGGCCCGAAGGCGAGCAGCTTCTCGCGCGGTCGCGCCGAGGCGGGAATGTCCTTGAACATGGCGGGTCGAGCAGCCCAGGCGAGCGCGGCTCGTAAAATGCGGACCAGTCTATTCCCTCGAAAGGCGCACGCGTGAACCGCGTCGAGTCCGGCTCCTTCCTCACCTTGCACTATCGCCTCAGCAGCGCCGACGGCGCGGCGTTCGTCGACACCTTCGCGACGCAGCCGGCGACCCTGTCGCTTGGCAACGGCGAACTCGCGCCGGCGATGGAAGCGCGCCTGATCGGCATGGCGTCGGGCAGCGAGGCGTCGTTCGCCCTCGCGGCCGGCGAGGCCTTCGGCGACGTCGATCCGGCGCTGGTGCAGCGCATCAGCCGCGCCCGGCTCGACGCCGAAGGCGATGGCGACGGCGACTACCAGGTCGGCGACGTCGTCCGTTTCCCGGGGCCCGAGGGGCAGACGATCGCCGCCGTGCTGCGCGCCATCGACGGCGACACGCTCGTCTTCGATTTCAACCATCCGCTCGCCGGCCGTCCCCTGACCTTCGACGTCAAGCTGATCGGCATTCTGGAATGAGCGTCGAGGAAGTCCTTCTGGCCGAGCCACGCGGCTTTTGCGCCGGCGTCGACCGCGCGATCGAGATCGTCGAGCGTGCGCTGCACAAGTTCGGCGCGCCGATCTACGTCCGCCACGAGATCGTCCACAACACCTACGTCGTCGACGACCTGAAGAAAAAGGGCGCGATCTTCATCGAGGACCTCGCCGACGTGCCGCCGGGCGCGACGCTCGTCTTCAGCGCCCACGGCGTCTCGCAGGCGGTGCGCAAGGACGCGGCGGCGCGTGGCTTTTCGGTCTTCGACGCGACCTGTCCGCTCGTCAACAAGGTCCACATCGAGGTCGCCAAGCTGGCGCGCGAGGGCTACGACTTCATCATGATCGGCCACAAGGGCCACCCCGAGGTCGAAGGCACGATGGGCCAGGTCGACCACGGCATCCATCTGGTCGAAGACGTCGCCGACGTCGAGCGGCTCGACCTCTCGCCCGACCGACCGCTCGCCGTCGTCACGCAGACGACGCTCTCGGTCGACGACGCCGCCGAGATCATGGCCGCCGTGAAACTGCGCTTCCCCGACATCCGCCAGCCCAAGCAGCAGGACATCTGCTACGCGACCCAGAACCGGCAGGACGCGGTCAAGGTGCTCGCTCCCGGCGTCGACGTGCTGGTCGTCGTTGGCAGTCCGAGCAGCAGCAACAGCAACCGCCTGCGCGAGCTCGCCGAGCGGCTCGGCGCCGACGCCTACATGGTCGATACCGCAGACGACCTGCGCGGCGAATGGTTCGACGGCAAGCGGCGGGTCGGTCTCACCGCCGGCGCATCCGCGCCCGAGGTGCTGGTGCAAGCGGTCGTCGAAAGGCTGCGCGCGCTCGGGGCGGTCTCGGTGCGGAGCGTCGCCGGCACGCCCGAGCGGGTCCACTTCCCGCTGCCGATGGGCCTCGGCGACAAGGCGATGCGCGACGTTCCGAACTGACGGCGCTAGTCGGGTCGACGTGGCCGAGGCCGGTGGAACGTGAGCGGCTGGACGGTGCCCGATTTCGGCTTCGCCGTGCTCGAACGATCGCAGCCGTCGCAGCCGCAGCCCGAAGCCTCGACCGCGTGCTTGCGCAGCCGCGCCGCGAGGGTTGCAGGCAACGTCAGCCTGAGCAGCGCCACGGCGATGCCGCGGCGCGCCGACGCCGGCATCAGGGTCCACGCCGCGTAGGCCGAGCAGGCGACGACGAGAACGCAAACGACGAGCGTCTGGACGACCATCAGCCGCCTCCGAGGGCAAGCGTCACGCGGTAGGTGACGAACGAGGCGACGTAGGCGAGCGCGAACAGATAGCCCGCCATCAGGAGCGGATAGCGCCACGAGTTGGTCTCGCGCTTGACGACCGCGAGGGTCGAGATGCACTGCGGCGCGAACACGTACCAGGCGAGCAGCGAATATGCCGTCGCCAGCGACCAGCCCTTGGCGATGATCGGCGCTAGCGCAGCGGCGACCGAGTCGCCGGCGGCCGACATCGAATAGACGGTGCCGAGCGCGCCGACCGCGACCTCGCGCGCCGCCAGGCCCGGAACGAGGGCGATCGAGATCTGCCAGTTGAAGCCGATCGGCGCGAACACGTGCTCGAGCGCGCGGCCCATCATGCCGGCGACGCTGTACTGGATCGCCGGCCCGGTGGCGCCGGCGGGCGGCGCCGGGAAGCTCGACAGGAACCAGAGCACGACCATCAGCGCGAAGATGATCCCGCCGACCCGGCGCAGGAAGATCGCGGCGCGCTCCCACAACCCGAGGCCGAGGTTGCGCAGGCCGGGCATGCGGTACGGCGGCAGCTCGAGCATCAGCGGCTGGTAGCGCCGCTTGGTCCAGATGCGCTTGAAGAGCCACGCTACCGCCATCGCCGAGACGACGCCGGCGACGTACAGGCCGAACAGCGTCAGGCCGCGCAGGTCGAACGGGCCGACGTGGCGGGCCGGAACGAAGGCGCCGATCAGGAGCGCGTAGACCGGCAGGCGCGCCGAGCATGTCATCAGCGGCGCGACCATGATCGTCGCCAGCCGGTCCTTCCAGTTGGCGATGGTTCGCGTCGCCATGATCCCGGGGATGGCGCAGGCGAAGCTCGACAGCAGCGGAATGAAGGCGCGGCCCGATAGGCCGACCTTGCCCATCAGGTTGTCGAGCAGGAACGCGGCGCGCGGCAGGTAGCCGGAGTCCTCGAGGGCGAGGATGAAGAGAAAGAGGATCAGGATCTGCGGCAGGAAGACGAGGACGCTGCCGGCGCCGGCGATGACGCCGTCGACGATCAGGCTGCGCAGCGGTCCTTCGGCCATGTGCGCCGTGGTCCATGCGCCGAGGCCGGCCATCGCCGCCTTGATCGCGTCCATCGGCACGTTGGCCCACGAGAACACCGCCTGGAACATCAGGAACAGGACCACGCCGAGCAGCAACAGGCCCCAGACCGGATGCATGACGACGGCGTCGATCCGGTGCTGGAAGCGCTTCACCGACGACGCGCCGGGAGCGACGAGGGCGAGGATGCGGCGCACCTCGTCCTGCAGGTCCGCCGACGAGCGCGCCTCCCGGGCGCCCTCGGCCGTGCCGAGATCGACGCTCGCCGCAGGCGCCGCCAGCGCTTCGGGCGCTTCGCGCTCGGCAAGGCGGCGCTCGAGCAGCGCGAGCAGCGCGGCGTGGCCGTCGGCGCGAACCGCGACGGTCTCGACCACCGGGCAGCCGAGCTCGGCGGCGAGCCGCTCGACGTCGATCGCGAGCCCTTCGGCGCGGGCGACGTCGGCCATGTTGAGCGCGACCATCAGCGGCCGGCCGAGCTGCTTCAGCTCCAGCACGAGGCGCAGGTTCATGCGCAGGTTGGTCGCATCGACGACGGCGACGATCGCGTCGGGCGCGGCCTCGCCGTGGCGCCGGCCCTCGATCACCTCGAGCGTGATCTGCTCGTCGGGCGTCGCCGGCGTGAGGCTGTAGGCGCCGGGCAAGTCGACGATCGAGACCGTGCGGCCGCTCTTCAATCGGGTCAGGCCGACCTTCCTCTCGACCGTGACGCCGGCGTAGTTCGCGACCTTCTGGCGCGCGCCGGTGAGCAGGTTGAAGAGCGCGGTCTTGCCGCAGTTCGGATTGCCGACCAGCGCGACGCTCCAGAGCGGCGGGTGGTGAGCGGCGTTCAAGGCGTGGGCCATGGTCGCGGCGGCCTCGTCAAGCCGCTAGCTGGCGTGACTTCGATGCACTGGGCCTCGAGCAGGCGCAGCGCGAACATCGTCTCGCCGATCATGACCGCCAGCGGCTCGCGCCCGCCCGGTCCGCGGCGCAGCAGCTGCACCGGCTCGCCCGGAAGAAAGCCGAGCTCGCCGAGCCGGCGCAGGGCGACGGCGTCGATATCGGCCGAGGCCGAGACGACGCGGGCGACGGTCGCGCGTCTGCCGACGGGCAACTGGTGCAGACAAAGCGTGGTGGCAGAGTTCATGGCGGGCCGCCGACCCCGGGCAGGGGCCGCGTACATGCGAATGAGATTGTCTCGCATTCGAATCCCTTGCGCCCGACGCGCCATCGAGCCGCCGCGCCGGCCGTGGTGTGGGTTAACGCATAAGTTGCTAATTTGGACGGCATAAGGCGCGGATTCGGACGGCATAACCCGCAACTTGGAAATGAGTCAAATCAACGACTTACCGAGGCACAGACGGCAATTAAGGCTAGTTGCTACAACACGGGCGATGCCCGACTGACTTCCAACCCCGACACCCCACTCCGTGGGGTGTCATTTTTGTTTTTGCCCTGACTTCCCCCTAGCGGTTGCAAGCGATTCTCAAACTTTCGATGCTTCGGAAGCGAACTCGCAACGGCAGGTAATGGCGACACTTTCGGAGTTGGGGAAGTCAGCTCACGACCCCACAGCGGAAGTCGCTCACATAAGGTTAGCTGCTCCAAAGCAGACCGTCGCTTGAGTTCATCACGAGACATCGTCCGGCGGTGTAGACAGCTCGGGTAGTTGCTGGACAGGCCGAGTGACGTACTGGCCGCGATCCAGGCAAGCGCACGTCCTCGAGTACTCGACACGGATGAACTCGTCAGCCTGCTCATTCAGAACTACGCCCTGGATGCGCTGGAGCAGTGCGTGGGCCTCTCGGACGAACAGCCCGAGACCGGAAGCTGGGTCAACACCGAGGTCGCGAGTGATCTCGCCAACTTGAATCTCGTGGGAGGGCGACGCGCCGTCCTCATTCTCAATGGTGGCGTGGATAGAGATTCGCATGGCAGCCTCTCCGAGTAGAGGCTGGTCATCGTCTCACTTCCGCAGCGTTTTGCCCCCCGTTTTTGGCCACTCTCGAAGGTCGTACCGTCACACCCAACCCGAACCCGAAACCACCCCGCTCTGGGACTATCGGAAGCGGGCAAAACGAAAGAGCCCGAGGCAACCTCGCTCGGGTTGCTTCGGGCTCGAAGGTCCACCCCCGCTGCAAGAAGCAGCGGTCCGGTGGCCTACGGCTTGTCGATCGACACCGTTAGGAAGTGCTTAGCAGGCACGGAGCTAACGACCATCACCAGGCCGCCAAATGGCATCTGCACGACGCCGTTGCAGCTAAACGCGCCGCCCGCAGCAGTCGTGCAGCCATTCGTGGCGCGATAGCGCGTTCCGGCAAACGGCGCGTTGAAGGCGATGGTGTCGACGTGGCTGTCAGACGCGAACTGGCGTGTCACGACGCCCGTCGTAGAGTCCACCGCTGTCACCGTGTTCGTGTCCGAGGTCACAGCGCTCAGTCCGGCGTTGTTCACCGTGAACTGCCAGAAGGACGACACGCGAGCCGATTCCGGCAGCGCGAGGTTGTCCTTGCCTGCCAGCATGAGCACCGCTCCATCCGTGGCCAGGGCGATCATGAAATTGCGCCCCGAGCCATTGCGAAAGCCGAAGACACGGGCTTGCGAAGCGCCGTTCTCCATGTAGTCGAAACCACCTTCGCTGTTGGCAACGAGCTTGCCCTTCGGCAAAGCGTCTTCCACGCAATTGCCGTAGCCCAGCGGGCAATTCACCGAGAGCCCGTTCTGCCCGTCGGCAGCGAAGATGGTGGTCCCGAAATCGCCAGCCTCGGTGTCGAACATGGCGCCGTACTGCAGGCGGTCATAAGTGCCCGCCATGGTGGCGACATCAAGCTTCTGCTCCGGAATCGCGATTCCGGCCACGCCCGTGGCGCCGGTACCGGACAGCAGCACAGCCAGACCCGAGGGAGCGACCAGAGCGCGCGTCGAGACGTCGTCGTGGATGGTGTAGTCGCAGGGAGCGTTCTTCGTCAGCGTGTAAACGGTGCCATCCGACGTGGCGGTCAGCGCCGCGGCATCGACCGTGATCAGGCCGCTCTCACCAGAGGTGAAGTCGAGCACGCGCAGCGTCCCCGACTTCAGTGCGAGGCAATCGGATGCGGCGGGCGCCAGTACCCGCTTGATGACCGAGGTGCCGGTATCGCTGCTGGCCGCGCTGGTGGTCGACACGGCGCTCGTGAGGTCCGCCAGCGTGACTCCAGCGCCGTCGAGAGCCGTCTTCAGCTTGTCCAGCACGCCGTCGTAGCCCGTGCCGCTGCCCGCGGTGATGGCACCGCCGACGATGTTGCCCGCGTTGGTCGTGTCGATGCCCGCGGCCGCGAGGGTCTGCAAGAGGGCGGTTTGGGCGGCGGTCACATTCGCATCGCTGATGACAGTCGTGCTGCCGAAGCTAGCAACGAAGGCCTTCGGATCGCCGCCGGACAGCTGGGCCACCAGCAGCTCGCTCAGCGGCGTGACGTTCGCGGTGGTGTCGGCCCGGCCGGTGCCGGGGGCAACCGAGTGCAGCTCGACTTGTCCATTGGCGCTCGTGGCGGTGAGCACGCACGGCAGCGTCCCGTCGGCGATGGTGACCGTGTAGACGCCGTTGGCATCGGCGGTGAGGGATGCGGTGCCCGCCGCGCACGCCACCTGGACGGCGGCATTGGCCATCGGCGCGCCGACGGCGGCCGTGCCACTCACTTTCAGTACGGACGGGCCGGGCGGGGTCGGCGCGTTGTCGGCCAACGGCGCGGTGCCTCCGCCGCCGCACGCGGCCAGGGTGAGGAGCAGGGGCAGCGCGAGCCGATGGGCCTGGGGGACGCGCCGGATGACGTGGTTCATTCGATTTTCCTTGGAATGGGTTTGCTTCTGGAAGCCCGCCGCGACGCGCGTTCGGACGTCTGGGAGCGGCGCGATTGTTCGCGGGCCGCTGGACAGCGCTCTCATTCACTTGGATGAGGCGGGGCGAGCCCAGCGCAGGCAGCGTGACGCGCTCCACGCAGCTCGCCGAGAAGCGATCGGTGGGATGCGCCGAAGCGTCGGCTCAGAGCCGCAACGCGCGCAGCACCTGCACCGCCTCGGCTTGCCGGCGCGTGCAGGTCTTCGCGTAGACCGCGCTCAGGTGGCTGCGCACGGTGGCCATCGACAGGCCCGCGGATTCAGCGTGCTCGGCGGGCGTCTTGCCTTCAAGCAGGCCGAGCGCGGCCTTCGACTCGGCAGGTGTCAGCCCGAAGGCCTGCGCGAGGTGCTCGGGAGCCGGCAGTTGCGCCCCACTCCGCCGCAGCATGACGAGCACCGCGGCCTTCCCCGCCCAGCGCTTTGAGACGCCGATCACGCTGACCGAGCACGCAAAGGCACCCGAGCGCCGGCCGCGCAACGTGAGCTCGCGCGCCGGGCCGCCCCGGGCCGCCTGCGCGATGGCCAACCGCAGGCGTGTGCCGTCGTCGGCATCGGCAGCGTGCAAGCGGCCGTCGCGCACCACGAGGAAGTCGTCTTCGCGCAGCAGCTCCTCGGCGAGCGAATTGGCGTGCAGCACGGCGCCCGCCGAATCGAGGCCCATCCAGGCGACGCTCGCTGCGCCGCTCGCCTCGTCGCCGAGGGCAACCTGGTGCCTCAGGCGTTCCGCGTCCGCCCAGATGCGGCAGGCGCGCTGTAGGTGCGGCATGGCCCGCTCGAGGCGTGCGACGTCTTCGTCCTCGAACGAGCCGCGCTCCGTCGCGCGAACCAAGCCCAGCATGAGCTGCTCGTCCCCGTCCTGCATGAGCAGGCTACTCAGGCTGCGGCGCATGCCCCAGGCGTCAAGGAAGTCCTGGTAAAACTCGCTGCGGCCCACGTAGCCGTCCTCGAAGCGATGCTGGCAGGCCAGGACGTGTCCCGGCGGTCCCGCGGCGACCACCATGCGACGCGGATCGATGCTCGCGTAGTACGCGCCGTACTGCTCGATGGCGGGCTCGACGCCGTCGGAGTGGACGTTGAACGTGGGCTGTTGCGACCCCGCGTCCCAGCGCAGCAGGTGAAACTCGTTCGCGCCGGTCCAGGATGCGAGGGCCGCAAGTGCCGGGCGCCAGCCGTCGGGATCGGTGGCGGCCTCATACAGGTTGCCGAGCATCTGCTCGTACGTTGATTCAGGGGACACTGGCCGGATGTGCGGACGACGCCGCCAAAGTGATCCGCCGACTGTGCCGCAGCCCGCGCGACGCCCACCGGGAGGAAGTCACACCGTCGGCAATGGCCGGCAGCGGTTTTTTCACGGATGCCGCGGCCCGTGTACGCGAGCCGCCGGGCCCTCAACGGTGAAGCACCGATCGAGACACGAGAGCTAGCGGAATGAGCCACCTCACGCCCGAGCTCCGGACGCTACAAGCCTCCAAAATCCAGCCGACGCGTTATTTCACAGGCCGTCCAGCTACTTTCCCTGTCGAGGGTCTCGGCGTGAGGCCGCTCGCGCGTGTTCCAAAGGACGAAGAGCCTCCCGCATGTCGCGGAATTCACCCAGCCTCGTGTCGAGCTTGTCAGGCTTGGACCGTCTCGGAGATTCTTGGTGCGAAGAACGCCTGCCGCGCCTCCTCACGTACAGGAGGACAACCACAGCAGCGCCGACAAACAGGGCGAAGGCAGGTATCACTTCGAATGTGCAGGGTCGCCACCATGACGGTAGCGCGCCGGCCCTATTCTGATGCGATCACGCATGCCTAACATCGCCTCTTCCTTAGGGACGAAATCTCTCGGATCTCCCGCAAAGAGATCCGAGGTGAAAGTCCCCAGCATCCCATCGTTCCGAGATCGCGGCCCTAAGGCGCCGAGTGCTCGAGCTCGACCTTCAGCCGATCCGCCTCGCGCATGCTCATCGTGATCGTCGCCGCCGTTCTTGCCATCGCCGCACCTCAGCACCCGGAGCTCGGGCGGCCGACTCTGCGACATCTCTACTTGGCCAAAACGCGACATTACTAATTGGCTCCTACAGACGCGGACGCATCAAGAGCAATTATGTAAACCAGACCTCCTAGCCCGGAATATCGCTTCGGTTGGAGGCTGCTGGAGCTTCGCTACGTGCACGCTGCGGCGACCGCGGAGAACACGCCCCGCGTAGTCGCCTCCTCGTCAAGGACGCCAGCCGGTGGACCACTACGCAGTAGCGACATATGCGTAAATCGGGGTGGGAAATTAGGCGTTTATGGCGTCCACGGATTGCGCCTAATGGTGTGCGACGCCTCGCCAAGTCGTTGATTAGCAACGATTCGGACTTAGCGGCTTATGCGTCAACCGACACGTGGGTTACACCACAAATCACCGATTCGACGGCACAAGGCACCAAGACTGACGGCATAAAACGCCACTGGCCAATTGCGCGAATTCACGCGCCGCAGTGCGACGTCGTGCCGTGTCGCAAGGCCAGCGTTCGGACTCGAGCCGATGCCGGATCTGGACGCTCAGGGCCGCAGCGACCCGACGCGTTCGTACACGTCGAGCGTACCGTTCGCGCCACGCCAGACCCGCCGCCACGAGTCGGGGTTTGCGGCCAAGAGTGGCGTCGTGAAACGATCGTACGCGCCCGGCTTGACGGGCGCGAGCAGGTACTTCACCGGCACGCTGTCGATCAGCTGCTGGCCTTTCCTGCCGTCGAGGACGAACGGAGGCAACACGCATCGCCTGCCTGTCCGCAGATAGACCCACTGCGGGTCGCCAGCGGCAAGCGTGTCGTCGGGCGCGGCCCGGCGATCCAGCCAATCGAGCGCCGCATCGAGATCGGCACCCTCGGGCCTGTAATAGAAGAGTCGATAGCGCACGGCCTGGCCGTGCTGCTCGTAGGCGACGTCGTGGTGCCAGTTCGCATACATCCCGCGCACCTCGCTCGTCGTCCGCAGCGCGATCACGACGATCACCAGCCACGGGATGGCGGTGCCGAGCGCCGCAGGCAGTGCCGGCCAGCGACTTCGCGCCTGCACCGTCGCCCAGGCCAGCAGTTCGAAGAGTGCCAGGGCCAGCAGCGGATAGAGCGGCAAGAGATAGCGCGCGAACTGCTTCTGGAACGGAGTCGCGCACATCGCCGCCAGCGACAAAACGACATACAGGACGACGGCGAATTCGCGCCGCACCGCCTGCAGCAGCAGCCCGCCGAGCACGAGGATCCCGAGCGGAAGGGCGAGCGCGCCCGGCGCCTCCCAGGTGCTGACCGCCTGACCGATGCTCCGGGGCAGGCCCCTGAGGTTCGGTGCCACCCGGCGGACGAAACCGCTCGGCGTCAGCGGGCCGAGCTCGGGCCGCCAGGGGTCGAAATACGTCAGGAGATTGCGCGCGTAGCTCACGTTGAAATAAACCCAGGGCTCCGTCTGGTAGGCGTATGCCGGGTGTCGGTATTCGGGCGAGGATTCGACGGCCTTGATCCAGCTCGTCCAGCTCGCCACCAGCAGCGCGGAGACGACGAGCGCCGTCAACGCCCGCCTCGTCTCTTTCTTGAGCGCGTGGTCGACCACCCAGGCGGCGAGCAGGGCGATGCCCGCGGTCCTCGCCTCGTAGGCAAGGACCGCGCACACGCCGCAAACGACGAAGCCGAGCGTGTCCCGCCGGTACCTGCGCACGACGAAGAAGACGATCGTGAAGAGGCCGAAAAAGGCTTCCGCGTAGAGAGCGTCCGTGAAATAGACGTACTGGGGCTGGAGCACGCCGACGAGTGTCACGGCCGCCGCCAGGGCACGTGGCAGGCTGGCAGAGAGCAGCAGGAAGACGACGATCGCGTACGCGGCGGAGCAGAGCGCGACCGTGACCCGCAGCGCGCGTCCGACCACGACGGGGTCCGTTGTCCGGAGGAGCAGCTCATGGGCCGCCACGAACGCCGGCACGAGCGGCGGATGCAGGCTGCTCGACAGGCCGCCCGGCTCGCTCAGGATGCGGTAGCCCTCGCCGCGGGCGAGCGAAGTGCCGAGGATGTAGTAGGCGCCGCCGTCCCAGCGCAGGTCGATCGGTCCGCCCCAGCGCGGCCACCAGGACGCCAGAGCAGCGGCGCCGATGAGCAGGCACATCAGGCCGCGCCGGCGCAGGAGAGTCTCGACCGCCTTCATGTCTCGCCCCCCTTGCTTCGGTGGCCGATTCGAGGATGCAGCCTCGCCCGCGTTCGGCGGATGATAGATTTAGCCAGCGCGCGCTCATTCGGCGACGTCTCGGCAGTTCGTCTCGTGCGGCGGCCGGCGCTCGCGACATGTCCCAACGACGACACCCACGGCATCCGACATGGCGACGGCATCCCGCAACGCGCTATCGGTCCTCTTTCTCGAGCTCAACGAAGCCGAGCGCTACTGGATCGACAAGCTGGCCGCCGACGGGAAGCTCCCGGTCTTTCGTCGGCTGCTCGAGGGCGGCGTGTGCCTGAGGACGTCGATCCCCGACTTCGACCCCGCTGCGGATCGCGCATGGCGCACGATCACGCCCTGGATCATCTGGCCTTCGGTGTACACCGGCATGAAGCCGCGGCAACACGGCATCATCGCTTTCGGCCAGGACACGACATCGATCCAGGGGCGATGCGTCTGGGACGTGCTCGACAAGGCAGGCGTCTCGACCGGCGTGTTCGGCAGCTTGCTCTCGTTCCCGCCGCGCAATGCCGGCGCGGCTCGCTACTACGTTCCGGAGTCGCTCGCCGACGACCCCGACTGCTTCCCTGCCGAGGCACGTCCGGTGCAGGAGTTCTCGGTCTTCACTTCGCGCAACTACAGCGAGAGCTTCGCGCGACAGTACTTAGAGGCCACGCGCTTGCTGGTGGGATCGATGCGAAGCGGCGTGCGGCCGGCCACCGTGATGCGTACGCTGCTGCAGATTCCGCGCGAGTTGCTGCAGGGCGACGCGCAGGTGCCGGAGCGCGCCATGATCCAGTCCTACATCCTGACCGACGCCTTCAGGCGCCTGTATGCCGAGCACAAGCCGCGCTTCGCGACGCTCCATCTAAACAACGTCGCCTACATGCAGCACCGCTACTGGCGCGCGGCCGAGCCGGATCGCTTCCGCGACGACCTGAGCCTGACGGACCATCGCTTCTTCGGCACGGTGACCGAGCGCAAGGCGTATGAGCAGCGCTTCGCGAGCTGGATCGAGCGCAGCCTGATCTGGACGGACGGGCTCCTCGAGGACTTGCTCGCGATCGCGGGCGATGACGCGATCCTCGTGATCGGCACCGCGCTCGGCCAGAAGCCGCACGATCCGGTGCACGAGATCCACAACCCCGTCGTGCGCCTGGTGCACGAACGCGAGCTCTTCGCCGCGCTCGGCTTCCCTGACGCCAAGGTGCTGACGCAGATGAACCCCGACGTGTCGCTGACCCTCCCCGACGAGCGCGAGGCCGAGCGCGCCGCGGACGTGCTCCGCGGCTTGTACGTGCATCCGGGCAAGCCCTTGTTCGAAGTGGATCGGCGCGGGCCTCAGGTGTTTCTCGAGCTGCTCATGCCGAGGCGGCAACATGGCGAGACGCTGCCGCCGATCCGTCACGCCGCTCTCACGGGCTTCCAGGCGCCGTTCGAGCGACACGTGCATGAGCACCCGACCAACGACCAGTCGACGGCGCAGCATGACGAGCCCGGCTTCCTGCTTGCCTATTGCGCGGGCCGCCGGCTCGAGATGATGCGACCCGAAATTCCAGTCACCGACATCGCGCCGACGATCCTGTCGTGGTTCGGCATCGGCCCCCAGCCCTGGATGAACGAGGCCGGCAGGCCCGCGATCGAAGTCCATTGAGCCACGCCGTCAGTGCGGCCGATCGGCCGGGCGCCGGATCGCCAGCATCGTGCGGCCATGCTCAAGCGTGAGCGCCTTGCGGCGATCGCTTTCGGCCTGAAGCTGGCGATCACGCTCGGCCTGTTCGCCTACTTGCTCCGCAAGGTCGAGTTCGCGCCGGTCCTCGGTCAATTGCGTGCCATGTCACCGGCGGCGGCGGCCGGCGGCGAACTGCTTCTGGTGCTGCAGCTCGGGCTGCTGGCGCTGCGCTGGCACATCGTGAACAGGATCGTCCACGCACCGATGCGGGCGATGCAGGTCTTGCGCCTGACGGCCATCGGGCAATTCTTCAACCAGGTGCTTCCGTCGGGTTTTGCCGGCGACGCGGCGCGCGCCTGGCTGGCCGCTCGCGAAGGAGTGCGCCTCGGTCCGGCCGTGCGTGCGATCGTCTGCGATCGCGTCGTCGGCCTGCTGGTGCTGATTCTCATGGTCTTCGTCACGCTCTTCGCCGTGCCCGACGTCGCCGCCGACAAGGTCCCGGGAAAGAGCACCTTCCGGCTCGTCGCTTTGCTCGGCGTGGGAATGCTCGGGGCGCTGTTCCTGCTGGGCGCGCCGGTGGCCCGCCTGCTCATGAGGCACCCGCTCACCGAGTCCCTCGGCAGGCTCACCCACGATCTCCACGGCGTGCTCTTTCGCTCGCGTGGACGGAGCACGCTCGTGGTCGTGCTCGCGGTGGCAGTCCAGCTTCTCAACGTCGCAGCGATGTATTGGTGCGCGAAGGGCATGCGCCTCGATCTGGACTTGGGTGAATCGCTGGTCATCGTCCCGGCGGTCATGCTGGTGGCGATGGCGCCGATCTCGTTCGCCGGCTGGGGCGTGCGGGAAGGCGCCATGATCGTCGGGCTCGGCCTTGCCGGGATCGCGGCCACCGACGCACTCGCGGTGTCGGTGGCGTTCGGACTGCTTCAGGTCGTGCTCGGAGTGCCCGGCGGAGTCCTGTGGCTAGCCCGTCGCGGCGCCGGGCGCGCCGGTGTCGGCGGCCCGCGCGCGGGCTAGCCGCGGCGACGCCGCAGCGTCACGGGTTCGCCCGCGCCCGGTCCAGCGCGAGTTGGCGCACCAGCTTCGTGAAGCGGGCTTCCATGCTCTTGAACCTCAGGAAATAGACGAAGGCGAGGAAGAACAAGGTCAGGTGCGACAGATAGAAGAGCAGATCGACGCCGCGCGAAATGCCGACGTGCTGCGCCACGCTGGTCGACCAATCGGGCTGGATGGCGAAGACCAGCATCGTCAGGACGACCACCGAGATGACCGCTTTGCGCAGGACATCGAGACGGCGCAGCAGAAGGAGGTAGAAGATGAAGCCGATGAGGACGGCGACGAGGAAGTACTTGAACGTCATTTGAGAAACCTTCCGATGACGAGGTCGATGAGGATGTTGATCGAGTTCAGGGACGACTGGCCCTTGGCGAGCGAGTACTCGGTGTAATGGATCTGCACCGGCACTTCCCGGATCTGCATCCCGTGGTCCCTGAGCTGGTTGATGATCTCGGACGCGTGCGCCATTCCGGACTGCGTCAGATCGAGGGACGCCGCCGCCTTGCGGCTCAGCGCGCGCAAGCCGTTGTGGGCATCGGTCATGCGCGCGCCCGAGGTCAGGTTCGTCAGGCCGACGGCCGCCTTCAGGATGAACTTGCGAACGCGCGGAACGTTGCTGGCGGTGCCGAGGAACCGCGACCCGCAGACCGCGTCGCAGCCTCCTTCGCTAAGGACGCGCACCGCCTGCAGGGCGTCTTCGAGCCTGTGCTGGCCGTCGCCATCGAAGGTGACGATGTAGCTCGCCCCCCGCTCGAGGGCGTGCGTGATCCCGGTCTGCAGCGCCGCACCCTGGCCCAGGTTGATGAGGTGGGTGACGACGGTCGCCGGAGTTTCCTTCAGGACGGCTACGGTGTTATCCGAGGAGCCGTCGTTGACGACGACGACGTTCGGAAATGCCGCCAGCAGCCCTCGGACGACGTCGCCGATGACGCGCGCCTCGTTGTACGCCGGAACGACCACGAAGGTCTCGCGCAGCGCTCCGTCGAGGTGCTTGGCGTGCATCGCGGTCCGCCCAATTGTTGACTGATCGCCAACTGTACGGCCGGCGCCCGCGCTGCGCTGCGCCGCGCTCCGGTCGCTGCGGTACGCTAGCGCGGCACCTTCAACCACGCCCGCGACCCGGACGAACCCCTTGATCCCTTCCCATATTCGGCCCGCAGCAATCTGGCACCGGTATCGCGTCCTGCGACAGGTGCACGCGCGGCCGAGGCTCTTCATCGCGACCGCCGTGGCCCTCGTCGTCGGCATCTTCCTGCCCATGAGCGTGGCCAGCCATCCGGTCACGCGATGGCTGATCGCGTGGAACACGGGCACCGGCCTCTACGTGCTGCTCGCCGCGATCATGATGACGCGGTCCACCAACCACCGCATGCGCCATCGTGCCCAGTTGCAGGACGACGGCCAGCTCGTGATCCTCGTGCTCGTCGTCGTGTCGGCGGTCGCGAGTCTTGTGGCCATCGCCGGCGAGTTGGTGGTGGTCAAGGACATGCACGGCTTCTTCAAGGGCGCGCATATCGCGCTTGCGGGCGTGACCGTGCTGTCGTCGTGGGCCTTTATCCAGGTGATGTTCGCGCTTCACTACGCCCACGACTACTACGCCGCGGCCTGCCACGGTCGCCCGCCCGGGCTGCAGTTCCCTGACGATGACCAGCCCGACTACGGCGACTTCTTCTACTTCTCGGCCGTGATCGGCACATCAGGCCAGACCGCGGACGTCTCGTTCGTCTCGAAGCCGATGCGCCGGATCGGCTCGCTGCACTGCATCCTCGCCTATCTCTTCAACACCACGGTGCTCGCGCTGCTCATCAACATCGGCGCGAGCCTGTTCTAGCTCTCCGGTTGACGGTCGACTTACGCCCGGTCGCTACCCGCCCTCAAAGTAAGCGCTGCGTAAACGGCCAGCAGCACGAGACCGCCGAACAAGGCGCCAACGACTTCCGGGCGTGGTGGCACGCTGGCTCGCGGGGTTGCCTGCCAAGGGCGCAAGAAACCACGCCATCGCCACCGAGCCGACAACGCCGACGGCGATCTCCGCGACCACCCCGCCGAGTCGCCTCGTTCTCGTGACCCACGCCAACAGCAAGCCAAGGCAGACGCCGATGGCCGCGGTCACGACATAACACTCGACGCACACACGCCCGCCGAGACGTCGGCATTCGTCAGAGGAGGTGCGTCACCAGGTAGACGCCGACCAAGACAACGACAGGAACGCCGAGGATCCATCCCAGAAAGTACTTGCCCATCATGTTCTCCACGGAAAAGTTGCGGTGGCTGAAGTAGGACATGCCTTCCTGCTGCAGGGGACCGGAGCGGGGCCCTTGGCGTTGTAGGAGCGGTGCTGACCCGCGAGTCCGAAAAGGCTGTCGTTGGTTCGGCGCCGCCACCGGCAGTCGCGGTTCTGGCAAGGACCCGAATCCCGCGGCGGCGACCATCCTAAGACCGCGACTGCGCCGGGTCCTTCCACACCTGTCCCGCTTCCGACACCTCGATCCACCGCTGATCGGGCGCGGTCTGCGCGGCGTATTCGTCGTGCCACCTCCACCAGTGGTACGGCGGGGTCTGCGGGTAGCCCTCGGGGGAGTCCTCCCACGTTTCCTGGCGTCCGAGGGGAGTCGCGTCCAGGTAGCTCCAGGTGGTTCCCATCGCCTCGTCACCGCGGGAATTGATGAAGTAGGTGCGAAACACCTGATCGCCGTCGCGGAAAAACACATTGGTCCCATGCCATTGGTCGACGTCGAAGTCGACGTCGAAGCTGTCGGTCAGCGTGTACCACGGCATGTCCCAGCCCATTCGGGCCTTCAGGCGAACGATGTCGGGTTGCGGCGCCCGCGACACAAACACGAGCGTCGTGTCGCGGGCGTTCAGATGAGCAAGATGGGAGACCTGGTCTGCCCCCAGCGAGCAACCGCGGCAGGCGTGCTCGGGCCAGCCGTAAACGCCCGGCTCGAAGAAGGCGCGGTAGACGATCAGCTGGCGGCGGCCCGCGAACAGATCGGGCAGGGTCGCCACGCCGTGGGGCCCTTCGAATTGGTACGCCTTTTCCACCGCGACCCACGGCATCCGCCGGCGCTCGGCAGCCAGCGCGTCGCGGGCTCGGGTGAAGGCCTTTTCCTTGGCAAGCATCTGCCGGTGCGCGAATTGCCATTCCGCCGGCGACACGACAGGCGGTCGGTTGGTGCGAGAGATGTGCGTCGCTTCGGTCGGTGTCGCGTGATGTCAGCATGGCAAGGCTCCGTTCGCTGATCGAGTCCATCGCCGCCTGGCGCGGGCCCGTCAGACGAAATTTAGGCGAGAGACCGTCTGGCAGGGAGTAACAAGATCGTCGCGAAACCGGGTGCTGCCGGGGAAAGGATCTCACGTATGTTCCGCATCGAACCCAACCTGCAGGTATTGCCGTTGCGCGGCCTGCGTCCCACCCAGATGACCGTCGGCATGCGCAAGGTGGCCGAGAAGCGACGTGCGCTGAAGGGCGTCGCGGCCAAGAAGCGTCTGGCCCACATGGCCGCCCAGCTTTACCCGGCGGTCAAGGGCCCGAACAAGGTCTTCTACATCATCGACCATCATCACGAAGCCCTGGCCGCGTTGCAGGAGGGCGCCGAGGACGTCACGGTTGGCCTCGTCGCCGACCTGTCGAGGCTGTCGATGGAGGCGTTCTGGGTCTACATGGACCACCGCAGCTGGGTCCATTGCTATGACCGGAACGGGCGTCGGCGCCCGTTCAGCGCGGTGCCAAGGCGCTTCGAGGACCTGACCGACGATCCGTATCGCAGTCTGGCCGCTTCGGTCGAGGAAGCGGGAGGATTCTCCAAGCCGGACGAGCCGTTCTTGGAGTTCCTGTGGGCGAACCACTTCCGCGCCCACATCTCCGAAGCAGCTCTCGACAAGCACTACCGCCGCACCGTCGCGCAAGCGGTCCGCCTCGCCCGCTCGAAGGAGAGCCGCTTTTTGCCGGGCTGGGCCGGCAAGGGGTGAGCGGTCCGGCCAGCAGGCTCATCCTTGCCAGGTCGCCAAGCTAGTAGTTCAGCCGCAGCGGCTTGCCGATGCGCTGCGCTTCGCACGTCCGCCGCGTGGAAGGGCAGAGGCTGCCACCGTTTGGCGGCGAACAGGGGCAGCTGATCGTAGGCGTGCTCCGAGCCCGGCTCGCTGCTCTGGCCATAGGTGAGGATGCCTTGCGCCACCGGACCGCGATCGTCGAAAGTCACGACCTGCATGTAGCTGCTGCCGTAGTTGATCAGATAGCCGTTGGCGTCGATCGTCGGCTGCCCTCGGGTCTGCAACTTGTTGAGTACGCCTTCGAATTCATCGCCGCCGTGCAGCGCCACCCGTTGGCCATGCACCAGGCGCGATTGCGGGATGCCGAGCGCCACGTCGGGGGCGAAGCCCGCTGCGCGAACGATCCCGACCGCGTTGGCCAGCGCCATGAAGACGGCGTCGCGCGTGGCCGGGTTGTCCATGTCGAGTCCGGTCGGTGTCTCGATCGGCCGGCTGGGGTCGAAGGGCACGCGCCAGACCTTGGGGATGTCCTTGGCCTTGCGCCAGAACTCGCGAAAGAGCGGCGACCCCGCGGAGTCGGCATTGCTGGTGCGGTCCCAGGCCACGAGTACGCGGCAGCCCTCGCTCGCGTCCGGCGCGAGCGAAGCGGCAGCGGCCTTGCAAGCGGCCGCGAGGTCGTCCATCACCAGGCGGCCGGCGAGGTTGTGGTCGCGGAAGATCACGCTGCGCAGCTCGTCGGCTCCCATCCGGTTGCCGAGAAGACCATCGCCACCGCTCAGCCGGCCGCGGATTTCCATGATGCCGCTGCGGGTGCGCAGGCTCTGCGTCGTGCCGACCGGGCCGACGAGCGGTGACACGCCGGTGAGGGGCACGTCCGGATTGCTCAGCCAGTAGCTGTCGTTGCTGTTCTGGACCCAGTCCGAGGTGATCAGCACCGGCATGCGGTTCGCCGCGATGGTGCCGGGCGAGGTGGCGGCTGGGTCTCGCGCCCAGGCGCACTCGCTGCGGGAGCCGTCGAGAACCACCAGGCCCGCGGCGCCGAAGAGCGCGGCCGCGGCCGGCGAGGGAGCGCAGCGCTTGAGCATGTCGGCGGAGACGTCGGGCACGACCGACAGATCGGCGTACATCGCATTGCCGTTGCGGTCGGCGGCGATGGTGTTGACCCAGGGGATGCCCTGGTTGCCCATGGCGGCGCGCAGCTCCGCGACGTCATGGGCGCGCGCCATGCGCATCCAGGCGTCGCCGGCGCGGGGGTTGAGGCTGTTGGCATCGCGCAGGGCGTATGCGTGGGCCGCGGTCCAGCCGAGCCCGGCGCGCGCGATCGCGATGATCGGCCCCCATTCGCTGCGGTAGAAGACCTTGCTTATCGCGGATCCGCCCGCGGTGGCCTCGGGCGGCAAGGCCACGGTCTGCGACGTCATCTTGCGGCGTTCGCCGTCGACCAGGTACACCGTGGGATCGGCGGGGTCGAGCTTCAATTCGTACAGGGTGAAGCGCTTGCCCGTCGAGACGGTGTGGGTCCACGCGACGTCGCGGTTGAAGCCGATGGTCACCACCGGCGACATGTTGCCGCTCACGCCCATGACGTCGAGCGTTCCGGGAATCGTCAGGTGAACCTGCCAGAAACGGTTGACTCCGGTCCACGGGAAGTGGGGATTGCCGAGCAGCACGCCGCGACCGTCGGGCGTGGCGTTGCGGCCGAACGCCCAGCCGTTGGAGCCGTACTCGCCGCCGTCGGGATTCGCGTTGAAGCTGTAGTGCGCCAGTTCCGCGGCCGCGACCGGTGCGTCGACATCGGCCTGCGCCTGTCTTGGCCGCGCTCGGCGGCTCGGCGGCGAGCACCGCGCCCGCGAACGCGCCCAGGCCACCGAGGATCATCGACAGCTCGGTGCTGCGCAGCGTATCGCTCGTCGTCATCGGCTGCAGCCATGACTTTCCGCGACAACTCTCGGGCACGGTGCCGGCGCCGATCGCGTCTTGCAAGTAGCGGTTGTAGCCCGCGACGTAGCCGCGCGCCGAGGCGCGCATTTCGGGGCTCGAGGTGGCTGCGGCGCGAGCCAGAGCGTCGTCGTCCATGTGGGCTCGGACGAAGAGGTCGAGCTGCGGGTTGGGCAGGCGTCCCAGGCCGATTTCGCCGGCTGCCTTGCGCGCCCAGGAAACGGCTGCGGTCGCCGCGCACGGTCAGCAGGTACTCGGCGGTCTGGCAGAGGTTGTCCTGCGCGTACGCGTACGCCACGCCGTAGCCGATGCCTTCGTAGTCGGACGCCGTGACATGGGCGATGCCGTAGGTGGTGCGATCGATCTGCACGCTGCGGGCGCCGGGTTGCGGGGTAGTCGCACAGCCGACCAGCATGGCAGCGGCGACGATGGACAGGGGACGGGATTTGGATCCTGGGGACATTTCGCGTTGTGTGCAGCCGGGAGCCACGATGCTCAGGAGATCATCGTCGCGATCTTGTCGGCCGCTCGCAATAGAGATTCACGAGA
Organism: uncultured beta proteobacterium; assembly: GCA_963766315.1. Lineage (GTDB taxonomy): Bacteria > Pseudomonadota > Gammaproteobacteria > Burkholderiales > Burkholderiaceae_C > Schlegelella_A. The sequence goes on along the minus strand of CAVXZM010000012.1, from coordinate 11,715 downwards.
AGTCGCGCTGCAGCCTGGATGTGACCCAGGTCCTGACGACGCTCGGTTTTGCCGGCGATGCGCTAGGCGTTGCGCCGGTGGACGAGGACCAGCCCGGCCATCGTTGCGCCGAGGCCGCTGTGCAGCCAGCCGAGCGCGGGCCGGACGCTGTCGGGCGCGAAGTAGTACAGGAGGTACGCGCTCAGCGCCAGCGCGCCCGCGAGGGCGCACAGGACGAGCCCGGTCCAGCGCTGGCCGGCATCCTCGCGCGCGCCGGTGAAGCGCCAGCCTTGCGGAATGTGGCCTGGCCGCGAACACGCCGAAGACGAACAGCGCCGCGAACGACGCGAGGCCATGCAGCCGCATCAGCCACGCCTCGAGCGGCGAGGGCAAGGTGTCGGCAGCGCGGCCGTAGTGGATCGCCAGCCAGGCCGCGCCGCTCAGAAGCAGCACGACACCGGAGGCGTAGAGGACGCGGCGCTGCCAGGCGACGACTCGGTTGACGCTTTTCTGCATGCCTGCTCCCGAGGCGATCTGCCGGCCGCGACGCTGCGCGCGCGCTCAGTGGCACCAGGCCCGCGCCTCGAAGCGCGCCAGTATCGGATGGGTGGCATCGCCGCTGGCGATGACGATCTTGGTGAGCGCGTCGGCCCACATGCATTCGGGCGCGGCGACGCTCGCATGACCGGGGCGAGCGACTGTCACGGTCGCGGCCGCGCGCGAGGCGGCTGGTCGCGAACGAGCCGTCGCCGAGCGTCGCGAAGCGGCGCACGCCGCCTGCGCGCTCGTCGCGCAGGTCGATCGGCAGCGTCAGCGCGCCGAACACGCGCAGGTCACCGCCGGCATTGACCCAGCCGGAGGCGACGCCGTGCGCGCCGAGCGTCGCGACCGCCGCGTCGACGGCGAAGCCCTTGGCAATCCCGCCGAGATCGAGACGGACGTTTGCGGAGAGCTTGTGCAGGCCGTTTTCGTCGCATCGCCACGCGCTCGCGCCGCTGCCGAGCGAGACGTCGAACAGCCCCTCGCTCGCGTCGCGCAGGGCGAGCGCGGCGGCGAGCACGGCCCGCGTCTCGGCTCCGACCGCGATGCAGGCGCCGCCGGGAGCGGCGTTGAAGCGGCCGATCTCGCTCGCCTCGTCGAAGCGCGACAGGCGCGACTGGATCGCCGCGATGCGATCGAAGGCCGCGCCGATCGCCGCGGCCGCGCGCGCCGAATCGGCGTCGGCCGCGCCGATCTCGACCAGCGTTCCGAGCAGCGGTCGGGCGCGTCGCAGCGCGCGTTCGCTGCCGGCTTGCCGCGGCGCTGTAGAAAAGGACGGATCGATCATCGACCGAGGGCGCCGCTGCTCTTCGCCAGTTCGACGATCGCGACGATGCGGCGCACGCCTTCGGCGAGATGGGTGCAGCTGAGCGTTGCACCGCTGATGTTGGCAATGTCGTCGCCGACGCGCAGCGGCGACGCCGCCGTCTTGCCGACGAATTGGCGCCGCCATGCCGGCAGCCGCACCTCGCCGCCGTGGCTTTCGCGGTACGACAGGATCTCGACTTGCCTCACCGCGCCGTCGAGGCCGATCCCGACCGCGTACGAGATCAGCTCGAACTTGCCGATCACGTCGTCGCTGACGACGTAGCCGAGCGGCTGGCCGGACCGCTCGGCGACGCGCACCGTCCAGCGTGCCGAGCGCGCGCGCACGCCTTGCGTGGCGAGCGTCTGGAGCTGGGCCGCGTCGAGGTTGAGCTCGCGTGACTCGAAGCGATCGGCGTCGCCGAACATCAGCTGCGCGGCCTGCTCGGCGCTGAGGTAGTCGACCGCGAACGCGGCCGCGGGCGCCGCGGCGGCGACCGCGCTCAGGGTGCTGGCGAGCGTCAGACGCACACTAGAAGCTCCAGCCGAGGCCCAGGTCGAACCGGTTGGCGTCGGAGTTGTCGTGGAACCACTGGTAGTCGGCCTTCAGGACGATGCCCGTGCCGATGTTGAAGTTGGCGCCGAAGGTGGCGACGCGCTGGTTCGGCGCCGCGTCGGGCGTGAGGCCCGCGCCGAGATCGGCGAAGCTGCGCGCCGTGTTGAACTGCTCGTAGCGGCCGAACGGCGCGAGCGAGTAGTCGGCGTTCGACCAGACCTTGTAGGCCGCCTGCGCGTACCAGCCATCGAACGATTTCGGGATCAAGGTGGGGTTGCCGACGAGCGGGGCGTTGAGCGCGGCGGTGTTGGAGATCGTGCCGCGACTGTAGACGCCCGACAGGTCCCAGCGGCCGGGCGTGTAGCGCGCATGCAGATCCCACAGGGTGACGCGCGCGCTGGTCGGCGACTGGCCGTGGGTCGCGCCGCCGGTGAAGACCGAGCCGCCGAGGAGCAGGCCGGGAACGCCGCGCCAGTCGAGCGCGCCGAAGACCGAGAGGTCGCGGGCGTTGGCGAACTGAAGCTCCTGGTGGATCGAGCCGAGCGGCGACTCGGCGCCCTCGGTCGAGGTCGCGTCCCACTTGTTCAGGTCGAAGCCGGTCGTGACGCCGGCCTGCGCCGTCAGGCCGTTGTCGTAGTTGCCGACGATCTGGATCCCGCCTTCGCGCCAGGTGCTCGGGATGATCGCGGTCTCGACGAAGTTGCGGAACACGCCGTAGTACGCGGTCGGCTCGTGGTTCTCGTTGAGCAGGCCGAACGGCATCAGGAAGAGGCCGGCGCGGGCGGCGTACTGGTTCGACAGCTGGCGCTCGATGTAGGCCTGCTCGACCTCGACCTCGCCGCGATCGTCGGCCGACGAGACCGCGTGCTCGACCTCGAGCTCGGTCACGACCTTGGTCTTGTCGTCGAAGCGATGCTGGTAGCCGAGGACGAAGCGACCCAGGTCGGCGACGGTGTTCTTGGTGTCGTTGGTCGGCCGGCTGTAGCCGATCTCGGCATAGCTCGTGAGGACCGTGGCCGGCTCGGCCGCGAGCCCCGGGCCTTGCGCGGTCACGACCGGTGCCGGTGCCGCGGCCGGTGCGGACGCGGCCGCCGCCGCGACGACCGGCGCCGATGCTGCGGCCGTCGCCGGAGCCGCCGCGCGTTGCTGGCGCAGCTGCGCGAGCTCGGCCTTTACCTGCGCGAGCTCCGCGGCGAGCTGGTCGAGCCGCTTGGCGAGCTCGGCCTCGCTGGTGCTCTGCGCGGCTGCCGGCCCGGCGCAGGTCAGGCCTGCGGCGACGATGACGCCGCTCAGCGCGGCCAGGGGACGAATTCGGTTCATGGTTTCTCCCGGGAGTTGTGTTCTTGGTCGATGCGCGCCGCGCGCGCTCAGGGCGTGTAGCCGTCGCTCAGCGTCTTCAGGAAGGCGATCACGTCGTCGATCTCGGCATCGCTCAGCGCCGGCTCATCACCGAGGCTTCGGTTGTAGGGAACCTCGCTGGTGTTGACGTTGGCGCGGAACTCCGGTGGCAGGTCGTTGAACTTCGCGAGCGCGCCGTTGCCATCGAGCTGGGTAGAACTTTTCCGGGTTGGTGTCGCGCTGGACGTAGAAGGTGAGCGCGTCCTTGAGCGTCTTGAAGCGCCCGTTGTGGAAGAACGCCTGGCGCAGCGCGACGTTGCGGAGCGTGGGCACCTTGAACGCGCCACACAGGTCCGTGCGCCCGGCCATGTCGGCGCGCTGGCAGAGGCCCAGGTCGAAGTAGGTCGGGTCGGCGTTGCGCGAGAGCTCGGGATTGCGCGGCAGGCCGAGGTTGTCGTACGTGAAGTCGGTGAACAGCGGCGGCGTGCCGTCGGCGCCGCGCGCCGACGGATGGCAGCCGGCGCAGTTGCCCTTGGTCGGCGAGTTGTAGAGCGCGAGCCCGCGCATCTCCTGGTCGCTCAGCGTCGCGCTGCCGCGCAGGAAGGCGTCGTATTTGCTGCTGTAAGAGTTGAACTCGACGTCTTCGCGCTCGTACTGCTGGACCGCGAGCGACAGGCGCAGGTAGGCGCCTTCGACGTCGCTGAAGATGTCGTCGCCGTAGAGCTTCCTGAATTCGGCCGCATACGGCGTGGCCGCGAGCTTGGCGACGACCGCGGCCTTGTCGGCGTTGGCCATCTCGAAGGGATTGATGAACGGCTCGGTGGCCTGCTCGGCGAAGGTCCGGGCGCGGCCGTCCCAGAAGAAGCCGCCGGTCGGCGTGCCGTCGGCGGCGAAGAAGAAGGGCGTGTTGGCGGCGAGATAGCGGATGCCGGGCGCCTTGCGCGTGCCTTGCAGATCGAGGTTGGCGCCGCCGAATTGGGCCGCGAGGTCGTTCGGCGGCGAGTGACCGAACGCAGCGTCGTGACACGAAGCGCACGACTGCCGGCCGGAAGCCGAGAGCGATGGATCGTGGAAGATCTTTTCGCCGAGCGCCGCCGCCGCGGACAGCTCGACCGCCTCGGGTGCAGATGCCGACGATGCCGTGCCGCCGCCTCCGCACCCGGCCAGCAGCAGCGCCGTCGCCACCAGGGCGCAGAGGGTGCCCGAGCGCAAACGCGATCGCGGGCGCGCTTGCAGTTGCGCCATAGTGAAGGTCCTTTGCAACTCCGACATCGCCCGGAAACCCTGTGTTGGTAATAGGAATGATTATCAATCATAATCCGTTCCGCATTGGGCGCCTTCGCGCGTGTCTCCATTCCGATGAAAAGCGATCCGCAAGTCCTCATCCATCTGAATGCCCAGCTCAAGAACGAGCTGACGGCGACGAATCAGTACTTCCTGCACTACCGGATGCTCAAGCACTGGGGCCTCGATCGGCTCGCGAACAAGGAATACGAAGAATCGATCGGCGAGATGAAGCACGCCGACAAGCTGATGGAGCGGATCTTCATGCTCGACGGCCTGCCGAACCTGCAGGACCTCGGCAAGCTCCTGATCGGCGAGAACGTTCCCGAGCTGCTGGCGTGCGACCTGCAGTCCGAGTCGGGGCGCGCAGGCGACGATCAAGGACGGCATCGCCTACTGCGAGAGCGCGCGCGACTACGTCTCGCGCGACCTCCTGCAAGTCATCCTCGACAACACCGAGGAGCACATCGACTGGCTCGAGACCCAGATCGACCTGCTCGCCAAGGTCGGCGTCGAGAACTATCTCCAATCGCAAATGGGCGCTCACGACTGACGCCCGCTGCATTCGAAGCGAAGCCCCTTGCCATGATCGTCTGCGTCTGCCGCCGCGTTTCCGACCACGACATTCGCCAGGCCGCGCGCGAAGGCGCGGTCAGCCTCGAATGCCTGCAGTTCGAGCTCGGCGTCGCGACCCAATGCGGCCGTTGCGCCGACTGCGCCACGCGGGTCCTGTGCGACGCGCGCTCCGGCCACGGCCAGGGCGTGATCCCGATCGCCGCCGCGCCGCGCAGCGAGCAGATGGCCTGAGCCGAAGCCGGCTCCCTACAATCCGGCTCCCCGCCAACTTTGCGGCGCCCGACGCGGCGCCACGGGCTCCGCAATGCTCGACATCACCCTGCTGCGCAAGGACCTCGCGCAGGTCGTCGCCCGCCTCGAGACGCGGGCATCACCGCAACCGTTCCTCGACGTCGACCGCTTCGTCGCGCTCGAGTCGGAGCGCAAGGCACTGCAGACCCGCACCGAGGAGCTGCAGGCGCGGCGCAATGCCTTGTCGCGCGAGATCGGCAAGGCCAAGGGGCAGGGCGGCGATGCGAGCGCGGCGATGGCCGAGGTCGCCGGCATCGCCGACGAGCTGGCGCGCTCGGCGGCGCGGCTCGAGACGATCCAGGCCGAACTGCACGCGCTGCTCATGGCGCTGCCGAACCTGCCCGACGCGAGCGTTCCGGTCGGCGTCGACGAGAGCGCCAACGTCGAGGTGCGGCGCTGGGGAACGCCGCGCCGCTTCGAGTTCACGCCGCGCGACCACGTCGACGTCGGCGCGCCGCTCGGCCTCGACCTCGACACCGGCGTCAAGCTGAGCGGCGCGCGCTTCTCGTTCCTGCGCGGCCCGGTCGCGCGGCTCCATCGCGCGCTCGCCCAGTTCATGCTCGACGTGCAGACCAGCGAGCACGGCTACGTCGAGTGCTACACGCCGTACATCGTCAACCGCGAGGTGCTCGAAGGCACCGGCCAGCTGCCGAAGTTCCGCAACGACATGTTCTGGGTCTATCGCGGCGCCGACGGCGAGGAGGGCGAGGGCGCGCGCGAGCAGTACCTGATCTCGACCTCGGAGATCTCGCTCACCAACAGCGTTCGCGACGAAGTGCTCGCCGAGGCGCGCCTGCCGATCCGGCTCACGGCGCACACGCCGTGCTTTCGCTCCGAGGCCGGCAGCGCCGGACGCGACACGCGCGGCATGATCCGCCAGCACCAGTTCGATAAGGTCGAGATGGTGCAGGTGACGCATCCCGAGAAGAGCTTCGCCGCGCTCGAGGAGATGGTCGGCCACGCCGAGGCGATCCTGCAAAAGCTCGAGCTGCCGTATCGCGTCGTCCACCTGTGTAGCGGCGACATGGGCTTCGGCGCGAGCAAGACCTACGACCTCGAGGTCTGGGTGCCGGCGCAGAACATGTACCGCGAGATCAGCTCGGTCTCGAACTGCGAGGCGTTCCAGGCGCGGCGCATGCAGACGCGCTTCAAGAACGCGCAGGGCAAAAACGAGTTCGTGCACACGCTCAACGGCTCGGGGTTGGCTGTCGGCCGGGCGCTGGTCGCGGTGCTCGAGAACTTCCAGAACGCCGACGGCTCGGTGGCCATTCCGGCGGCGCTGCGGCCTTACCTCGGCGGCCTGGCCGAGCTGCGCGCATGAGCACGGCAGTCGGGTCGCTGCGCGACGAGCGCGCGACGGCATTGCTTGCCGCCTACGACTACAAGCGCTGCCTGCCGACGATCACCGGCGCCGATCCATCCTTCGAGCTCAGCGACGCGTACGCCGTCGCCGACGAGATCCGGCGCCGGCGCATCGCCCGCGGCGAGCGGCCGCTCGGCTACAAGATCGGCTTTACCAACCGCGGCATCTGGCAGCGCTACGGCGTCTTCGCCCCGATCTGGGGCCCGGTCTGGGACACGACGACCGAGCGCGTCGACAGCGCCGTGACCGGCGTCTCGCTGGCGCGCTTCGTCGCGCCGCGACTCGAGCCCGAGATCATGTTCGGCATCGCCCGCGCGCCGCACGCGGCAATGAGCGTGACCGAGCTCGCGTCCTGCATCGCCTGGGTCGCGCACGGCTTCGAGATCGTCGACACCCATTTCGCCGACTGGCGTTTCGCCGCCGCCGACACGGTCGCCGACTTCGCCTTGCACGCGCGCCTCTTCGTCGGCCCGCGCGTGCCGATCGAGCGCTTCGGCCCGGCCGGCCGCGACGCCGCTGAGGCGCTCGCCGCGCTCTCGGTGACGCTCGTCGCCGACGGCCGCGACGTCGAGACCGGCCGCGCCGACATCGTCCTCGACGGCCCGCTCAATGCGCTGCGCCTTTGGGTCGACGCGATGGCGGCGCAGCCGCAGCGCTGGCCGATCGGCGAGGGCGACATCGTCACCACCGGCACGATCACCGACGCGGCGCCGCTCAGCGCGGCCGGCGTGCGCTGGCAAACACGCCTCAGCGATCCGCGGCTTGCGGCGATGACGCTCGACACCACGCCGTAGCGAAAGACGGCCTCGCGCGCAGGCCCTAGAATCCCGTCCTCGGCAGCGACCCGCCGAAGCACCCGAACGGAGAGGTGGCAGAGTGGTCGAATGCGCCAGACTCGAAATCTGGTTTACGGTTTCACCGTAACGTGGGTTCGAATCCCACCCTCTCCACCAAAATGACGTCCAGAGCGATTCGAGGACGTCTCTAAAACTCCTTGTTTTCAAAGGTAAAACCGCCGCGACGTTGTCCGCGGAGGTTTTCTGCCGTACGCTGCAATCTCATTTTGATGAGGGGCACGTTGGTGAACATGAGATCGTCGAAGTCGTTGGACCGCTTCGGTGGCGGATCTGGACTTCGAACCGTCGAGGTGTCTGCATGCCCCTCATCCCGGCATTTGTGAGGGGCATGGGTGCCTAAGGTCGCCAAGCCGCTGAAGGGGCTCGAGATCAAGCGCCTGGAGACCCCTGGGCTCCACGCAGTGGGGACCGTCCCCGGTCTCCGCCTGCGGGTGATGACACCACCCTCGTCGGCGAAGATGTGGACGCTGCGGATCGTCGTGGGGAACAAGCGTCGCGACCTTGGTCTGGGCGGGTACCCGGCGGTCACCCTTGCGAAGGCACTGGAGCTTGCGCGCGAGAAGCGTCAATCCGTCCATCAGGGCAAGGACCCGGTGACCAAGCGGCGTGCGGCGAAGAGCACGCTTCGCGCATCCCAGCAAAAGCAGATCACCTTTGCGCAGGCCGCAGCAGCCTACATCGCTGCACATGAAGCGGGCTGGAAGAACGCCAAGCACGCCTGGCAGTGGAACAACTCCCTCGAGCTCTACGCGTTTCCGAAGATCGGCCAGCTCGACGTGGGGGACATTGGAATGACCAACGTCTTCGAGGTGTTCGAGCCAATCTGGCGCACGAAGACGGAGACGGCATCGCGGATCCGTAGGCGGATCGAGCTGATCCTGGCCTGGGCCGACAAGCGCGCCGAGCGCGAACGCCTGAATCCGGCGCGCTGGCGTGGCCATCTCGATACGCAGTTGCCGGCGCGAAACAAGGTGGCGAAACCCAGGCACCACGCGGCGCTACCCGTCTCGGACGCGAGCGCCTTCATGAGCGGCCTGTGCAAGCAGGAAGGCTCGGCCGCGCGCGCACTCGAGTTCGCCATCCTCACTGCGGCGCGATCCGGTGAGGTGCGCTTTGCGTGACAAATGAGATGTTGAGCTACCCTGCACGTATCGCTCGGGACGGCGACGGATTCATGGTGTCGTTTCCTGACATCCCGGAAGCGTTGACCGGTGCGGCGACCCGCGAAGAGGCCCGCCGCGCCCTCGCGGTCGATGCGTTGACCACGGCGATGGACTTCTACTTCGAGGATCGAAGGCAAGTCCCTGCGCCGTCGGCACCCAAGCGTGGCCAGGTCATGATCGACCTGCCTCCGAGCGTGGGCGCCAAGGTGCTGCTCCTCAATGAGATGCTGCGCCAGCAGGTCAAGCCCGCCGAGTTGGCGCGACGCATGAAGGTGCGCCCCCAAGAAGTCAACCGCCTCACTGATCTGCACCATCCGACCAAGATCGACACGATCTCATTGGCCCTGCTTGCCATCGGCAAAAGGCTTGAGCTAAATCTTGCCTGACCAAAACCGTCTAGGGCCTCAACCACTGGCTCGAGCGCAACAAACACCTCGCGCAGCACATCACCGCTCCCAGCGCTCGACTGACCCGCACGATTCACGGCGACGTTGAACGGGCCGGCGACGTCCACGTTGGCTAGACTGATGTCATGCGGCGCGCCCCTGCGATCATCGGGTCGGCGATCTTCTTGGTGATCGCGCCGGGCACGCTCGCCGTGTACGTGCCGTGGTACTTCACGCAGTGGCACTTCGAGTCTGCGCTGTTCCCGATCGCGCGCGTGATCGGCGGCATCCTGATCGCGGCTGGGCTACCGATCTTGCTCGATTCATTCGCGCGTTTCGCGTTGCAAGGTCTCGGTACACCGGCTCCCGTGATGCCGCCCAAGCACCTCGTTGTCACCGGGTTCTATCGGTATGTGCGCAATCCGATGTACGTCGCGGTCACCGCGCTGATCATCGGTCAGGGCGTCCTGTTCGGCAGCGTAACGGTGCTCGAGTACGGAGCGATCGTGTGGGCGGCCTTCTATTTGTTCGTGCTCGGCTACGAGGAGCCGGCGCTCGGCGAGCAGTTCCCCGAGGAGTACAAGCGCTACCGTGCGAACGTGAGACGGTGGATTCCGCGCACCACACCGTGGCGCGGGGACCATTGAGCCGCGCTCCAATGGTAAGAACGCGGGGTGCGTGTCGTCCAACATCGCAGCTGCTATCGCTATCCCAGACCCGCGCTGCTCTGCCCGCGTTGATCCGGCTGCGGCCGGCGGATCACGTGCGGGCGCGGGTCGAGTGCTACCAGCTGCAGATTGCGCCCGAGCATTGACTGTACTGGCTGTGCGATCCGCATGGCAATCGCGTCGCCCAGAAGCTGCCTCTTGTACCGACCGTGCGAGAGGCTCGCTCATCGGTCTTGATCGTCGTCCGAACCGCCAAGTTACCTTAGCGAGATTTCGTCAGACCTTGTCCGTTCTGAAACCAGAGTCGACTGTCCCGTGACTGCGATCAAGCCGATAGGTCACCGCTTCTGTCTGGCCTCCTGGCTGTTCTCACAGAGCCTCGGTCAACGCCCGGAATTCACGCTGATGGCTAAGTAGCGCGATCGCGAAGGTCTGCTTTGCCAACGTTGGGATCTGAAGCGTTGTCGCCAATCAATCTCCTGACTTCGAATCTGATGCATCGGGCAGACGCGCGGAGTTCGCTCGGAAGTTCTGCGGCCTGGCTGCATCCAGAAGTTTGGCGACGCGGGCTGCAGCCTTGTGAGCTCACGGGCAAGGAGCGTATGCTGCGTTGGCCTCAATTCAGTCGGAGGATAGAGGCATGGGTAGTACCGTTGCAGAGATCGCCGAGCTCCTGAAGAAGCGGCGTCAGCGACTGCGCTCATGGGTGGCTCAAGACGCCCACCCAATCGTAATTGCCCAAGTGCGCGATGCTTACGCTGCTCTCGGTGCCATGACTGAGATCCTGGTCGAGATGGCACCGGCCTTGTCTAGCCTGTTGGTCGATGCGGCCGGCCAGGAACAACAGATGCGCAAATTGCGCGAAGAGCAGAAGGTTCGCGATCAGGAGCGTGCACGTCAGTTGCGCGTCCTGGCCCAGGCTGAGGGGGATCGGCAGTACGCCGAAATGCAGGAGACCCTGGCACGAAGTCTCGAGAGCAGCATCGACGTGCCCGATGTGTCCGACGTCTGGGCGGCGGGCGTGTTGCTGACAGCAAGCAAGCTGTACCGTTCGGCGGACCAAGTCTCGCGGTCTCGCGACGTCGAAGCGATCAAGACGCTCGGCCTCAAAACACTGAGCACGGCCGGTAAGTGGGCGCTCAAACTGACGCCCATTCGGCAAGAAGATTTGAAGGACCTGAAAGATGCCTGGGAAGCACTGGAGGCCATCACGAAGCCCCTCGACGACGCGACGGCCATATTGGAGGCTGGCAAGATGCGAGCCGGTCAAGCCAAGGCCGCCTCGTCGCTGTTCGAGCGCCTTCAGGTAGTGCAAGAGCTGGCGGAGTCTTGGTCCCGAACGGCGTTGACGGAGCCATTCCTCGCAGAGGCAATGAATGTCGATGACGCTGCCGCCGCGTTGAGAGACCGATTGCATCGTTCGCAAAAGGAGTGGTGACTTGCGCTGGCGTTTCGAGCACAAGGCTGAGCGACAGCAGAAGCGGGAGTACCAGTTCGGACCCTTGATCAGCAGACTTCCGAGCGACGCTGAGCGCCGACTGGCGCTTAACAGCGATCGAGCTGCCGCCCACGAAGCGATGCACCATTGTCGGCGACGCGTTAAGTCTGCAGCAACTTGGACTGGGTCGGCCGCGTCGAGATCTCCTTAGGCGTATGAATGACCGGAGTGTGGTGGCGAACTCAACCGGTCAACGCAACGGTTTGACTAAACATCTCAGCCGGGGTCTTGAAGCCGAGTGTCTTTCTTGGCCTCTCATTCAATTGTCTCGCGACCGCATTGAGCTTGGCTTGTGAGTAGCTCGAGATGTCGATGCCCTTGGGCATGTACTGCCTGAGCAGGCCGTTCGTGTTCTCGTTGCTACCGCGCTGCCAAGGGCTGCGCGGGTCGCAGAAGTAGACCTGGATGTCGG
>CAVXZM010000011.1:0-62421 GCA_963766315.1 uncultured beta proteobacterium | reverse complement strand
TGGCGTTGTCGCAACCACGTTCAACCACGAAGACGAGGAACGCACATGGCAACGTATGGCAAGAAGGCAGGCGACAAGGTCGAGCGAGCGATGCACGAGAAGAAGGAAGGCACGCTGAAGAGCGGCCGCTCGGGCAAGAAGGTCACCAGCCGAAAGCAGGCGATCGCGATCGGGCTGTCGGAGGCGCGCAAGGAAGGCGCCAAGGTGCCGGCCAAGAAAGGCACGGCGAAGAAGACGACGGCGAAGAACGGCGTCCGCCAAGAAGAGGACAGCGAAGAAGACGGCGAGAACGAGCGTCGAAGAAGTCGTCGTAGTAGGAGTCGCCCGGCGCTCAATAGCCGAGCGCCAGGCCGCTGTTGCGGCGCGGATCGTTGGCGCCGTAGAAGCGGTTCCTGCCGACCGGCTTGCCGCCGAGCGACGGCGCGCCGACCAGGATCGCGACGACGTGATTGGCCGGCTGCGGCGCCGGCGAAGACGTGGCCCATGCCCTCGAGGATCTTGCGCGTGTCGGGGCTGACCGCGAAGCGCTCGAGATTGGTCGGGTTCGGGCAGCCACTGCTGGTGGAAGCGCGGCGCGTCGACCGCCTCCTGCACGGTCATGTCGTAGTCGATGACGTTGATGATCGTGTGCAGCACCGCGGTGATGATCCGGCTGCCGCCCGGCGTGCCGACGACCATCACCGGCCGGCCGTCCTTGCTGACGATGGTCGGGCTCATCGAGCTGAGCGGCCGCTTGCCCGGCGCGATCGCGTTGGCCTCGCCCTGGACCAGGCCGTAGATGTTCGGCACGCCGAGCTTGGCGGTGAAGTCGTCCATCTCGTCGTTGAGCAGGACGCCGGTTCCGGCGGCGGTGACCTTGGCGCCGAACCAGTCGTTGAGCGTGTAGGTGACCGAGACCGCGTTGCCCTTGGCGTCGACGATCGAGTAGTGGGTCGTGTTGCTGCCTTCGTGCGGCGCGACGCCGGGCTTCAGGTCCTTCGAGACTGCCGCCCTCGCCGGATCGATGGCGGCGCGGATCTTTGCCGCGTAGCGCTTTGTCGAGCAGGCGGTCGAGCGGGTTCTTGACGAAGTCCGGGATCGCCCAGGTAGCTGTTGCGGTCGACGTAGGCGTGGCGCATCGCCTCGATCTGGACGTGCACGGCCTGCGCCGAACGAAAGCCCCAGTCCTTCAGCGGATAGCCCTCGAGGACGTTGAGGATCTCGCAGATGATGACGCCGCCCGAGCTCGGCGGCGGCGCCGAGACGATGTGATAGCCGCGGTAGTCGCACTCGACCGGCGCCAGCTCGCGCGTCGCGTACTGGTCGAGATCGGCTTGCGTGATGAGGCCCTTGCCGGCCTTGCTCGAAGCGACGATCGCGCGCGCCACCGGGCCCTTGTAGAAGCCGGCCGCGCCGGCCTCGCGGATCTGGCGCAGCGTCGCCGCGAGGTCCTTCTGCACCAGCTTGTCGCCGGCGCCGTAGGGCTGGCCGCCGGCCTTGAGGAAGATCGCCGCCGTCGCCGGGTCGACCTTGAACGCCTCGGTCGCGGTCGCGAACATCTCGGCGTCGCCCTGGTCGAGGACGAAGCCCTGCTCGGCGAAGCGGATCGCCGGCGCGATCAGATCGGCGCGCTTCATCGTGCCGTACTTGGCGAGCGCCATCTCGAGGCCCGACACCGTTCCCGGAACGCCGACGGCGAGATGGCCGGTCGTCGTCGCGCCCTTGATGACGTTGCCGGCAGCGTCGAGGTACATGTTGGCGCGTCGCGGCGAGGGGCGCCTTCTCGCGGAAATCGAGGAAGGTCTTTCTGCCGTCGGCGAGCTGCAGCGTCATGAAGCCGCCGCCGCCGAGATTGCCGGCCGCCGGATAGACGACGGCGAGCGCATAGCCGACCGCGACCGCGGCGTCGACGGCGTTGCCGCCGCGCTTGAGGACGTCGACGCCGACCTCGGTCGCGAGGTGCTGGGCCGTCACGACCATGCCGTTCTCGGCGGCCACCGGTGCCATCGAAGCGGCTGCGCGCGCGCAAGCGCGACGCCGCGCGATCGCGAGCGCCAGGCCGATGCATGAATGCCAGCGCAACGCGGCGCGGCGAAGCGCTTGAGTGGCTCTGCATGAGACTGTCTCCTTGGGCGCCGCTCCGAGGCGTGTCGGAGCCACTGTAACGCGTGGTCGACGCGCGGCCTTCGACGACCGCCCAGTGCACATCGTGTTACGAGATCGCAGGCTTCGGGGCGTTTGTTCACAGACAGCGGCGCAGCACGCTGGCTAATATCTTCCTCCGTCATCGGTGCGTGCCCGCTCGTGCGCCGGCGCCGGGCTTGCCCAAACGCCATGCTCCGCACTTCCCGCCTCGTCGGTCTTGCCGCCGCCCTCTGTGCCGGCGCGGTCTCGCTCGCCGGCTGCACCGCACCCGCGCTCGCGCTCACCGCGGTCGGCATCGGCACCGACACGAGCATGACCTGGGACATCGTCAAGCACGTCCACGGCATGCTCACCGAGGGCGATCCGACGCCGTGCGCGATGCTCAACAGCGTCCAGCGCGCCCTCAGTGCGCGCTGTGAATTCGTTCCAGGCAGCATCCGCGTCGCCGACCTCGCCAAGACCGGGCTGCAGGGCTGCCCGCTGACGGCAGCGACCCAGGACGCACGCCTCTGGCGCGCCCTGCCCGAGCTGATCGACAAAGGCGCGAAATTCGAGCGCTGCGCCCGCCCGCCGCTGCAAGACCTGGCCGAGGCCGACGCCTGCCCCGACTTCGCGAGCGCCTCGCCCGAGGTCCTGAAGGCGCTCGTCTTCCTGGCCGAGAACGATCCGCGCTCGGTGCGCCACGACGTGTTCCGCATGCTCGGCTGCACGCGCGCACGCAGCGCCGGGCTCGACCAGGTCCTCACCACCTGGCTCGACCATGGCCAGCTCGCGCCGGGCACGTTGTCGTTCAACCCGCTCGAAGCGCTCGACCCCGACCTGATCGGCACGCGCCTCGCGCGCGATCTCGTCGTCGCGGGGTTCTCGTCGAGCCACCGCGCTCGACCACTACGACGGCTCCCTGCCGAGCGGCTTCGAGGAGGCCTTGCGCCGCAGCCACTGGCCCGCGCTCGAATGGTGGCTCTACGAGCTGCCGCAGCTCGCCAACGCGGCGCCGCCGAGCCGTGGCGCGCAGATGGAGTGGGTGCCGCTGCAGCGCGTCCTCCTGCCGGGATTCCTGTCAGGATCCGGACGAGCCAGGCGCAGATGGTCCACTTCCTGATTGCGCATGGCGCCGACCCGCACAAGAAGCTGCCCTTCGATCCCGACAAGACCGTGATCGCCTTCGCGGCATCGATCAAGAGCCCGATGTTGCCGCTGCTCAATCCGCCGGTCGCCGCATCGCCGCCGCGCCGACGACGCTTGCCCGGGGCAGTGCCGGCGCGAAGGCAGCGCGCGGCGACCCGTCGTCACGCCCGGTGCGCCAGGCGGTACGCTTCGACGCCCACGCGCCGAGCGACGAGACGACGCCGCGCTGAGGCGGCCGCGCGCTTAGTCGTTGGCGAAGCTGTACGGCCCGCCGCGCTCGAGGGCGCGCCGGTAGGCCGGGCGGGCGTGGATCTTCTTCAGGTACGCCATCAGCTTCGGCCGGCTCGCGTCGAGCCCGGCGCGCTGCGCTGCGGCCTCGACCGGAAAGCTCATCTGGATGTCGGCAGCGCTGAACTCGTCGCCCGCGAACCATTCGCTCTTCGCCAGCTCGCTTTCCATGAAGTCGAGCTGGCGCTTCAGATTCGGCTCGATCATCAGCTGCTTCACCTTGCCGGCGATCCCCTTGGCGACCGGCTTGACGAAGAACGGCATTCCCTGGCCCGAGGCGATGCGATCGAAGATCAGCTTCAGGAGCAGCGGCGGCATCGCCGAGCCTTCGGCGAAGTGAAGCCAGTAGCGAAAGCGGCGCGCCTCTTCGCTCCCCGCCCGCGGCACCAGCCGCCCCGCGCCGTAGGTCTCGAGCAGGTATTCGATGATCGCGCCCGATTCGGCGACGGTGATGCCGTTGTCGGTGACGACCGGCGACTTGCCGAGCGGATGGACCTTGGTCAGCTCGGGCGGCGCCAGCATCGTCTTCGCGTCGCGCTGGTACTTCTGCAGCTCGTACGGCACGCCGAGCTCCTCGAGCAGCCAGAGGACGCGCTGCGAGCGCGAGTTGTTGAGGTGGTGGACGGTGAGCATCGCGGCGCCTTTCGCGTCGGGTGGGACGGAGGCGGGATTGTGGCCGTGCGCTCGGCGCCCGCCGGCGTCGGCGGTGCGCGAGCGCCGCCGATGCTCAGATCGACATCCGGGCGCGAACGCCCTCGCTCTCCATGTCGGCGCCGCGGCCGCGCTGGACGACTTCGCCGCGCTCCATGACGAGATAGCGATCGGCGAGCTCGGCGGCGAAGTCGTAGTACTGCTCGACCAGGACGATCGCCATGCGCTGCGGCTTGCCGTCGACGGCCAAGCCGGTGTCGGCGAGCATGCGGATGACGCGACCGATGTCCTTGATGATCGACGGCTGGATGCCCTCGGTCGGCTCGTCGAGGACGAGCAGCGTCGGCCCGGCGGCGAGGGCGCGGGCGATCGCGAGCTGCTGCTGCTGGCCGCCCGAGAGGTCGCCGCCGCGGCGATGGAGCATCTGCTTCAGCACCGGGAAGAGCTCGAACAGTTCCTTCGGCAGCGCCGTCCGGCCGCTCTTGTAGGCCAGGCCCATGGCCAGGTTCTCCTGGACCGTGAGGCGGCCGAAGATCTCGCGCCCCTGCGGCACGTAGCCGATGCCGCGGCGAACGCGCTGGTACGGCGTTTCGTGGGTGATGTCGGCGCCGCCGAAGCGGACGCTGCCCGAGCGCACCGGCACGACGCCCATCAGGCTCTTCAGCAGGGTCGTCTTGCCGACGCCGTTGCGGCCGAGGATCACCGTCACCTCGCCGGCGACGGCTTCGAAGGCGACGTTGCGCAGGATGTGCGAGCCGCCGTAGTACTGGTTGAGCGCGTCGACCTTCAGCAGCGGCGCCGCGCCGGCATGCGTGGCCGCGGCCGGACGCGTCGCGTCGCGTCGCACTCCTGCCGACGAGCGAGGAGCGCGCGCTCAGCGAGGAACCGCCGTCAGCGGCCAAGGTAGACCTCGACCACTTTCTCGTTCCGCTGCACTTCGGCGAGCGAGCCTTCGGCGAGGACGCTGCCCTCGTGCAGCACGGTCACCTTCTTGTCCGGGTTGCCGTGCGTCAGCGCATGGATGAACTTCATGTCGTGCTCGACGATGACGAGCGAATGGCTGCCCTCGAGCGAGAGGAACAGCTCGGCGGTGCGCTCGGTCTCCTCGTCGGTCATGCCGGCGACCGGCTCGTCGAGCAGCAGCAGCTTCGGGTTCTGGATCAGCAGCATGCCGATCTCGAGCCACTGCTTCTGGCCGTGCGAGAGCAGGCCCGCGGGACGCTGCGCGTGGTCCTTCAGATGGATCAGGACCAGCGTCTGGCCGATCCGGTCGAGCTGCGCGCCCGAGAGGCGAAAGAACAGCGAGGCGCGGACGCCGCGGTCGGCCTTCAGCGCCAGCTCGAGGTTCTCGAACACCGAGAGCTGCTCGAACACGGTGGGCTTTTGAAACTTGCGGCCGACGCCGATCGAGGCGATCTCGTTCTCGCGCAGGCGCAAGAGGTCGATCGTCGAGCCGAAGAACGCCTGGCCGGCGTCGGGCCGGGTCTTGCCGGTGATCACGTCCATCATCGTCGTCTTGCCGGCGCCGTTCGGGCCGATGATGCAGCGCATCTCGCCGGCGCTGATCGAGAGCGAGAGCGCGTTGAGCGCCTTGAAGCCGTCGAAGCTGACTGTGATGTCGTCGAGGTAGAGGATCGCGCCGTGGGTGACGTCGAGCTGGCCCGGGCGGACGATCCGCGAGTAGCTCGTCTCGCGCCCGCCCGACTGGCCGGCGCCGGCGGCGCTCGACCGCTCCTCGGCGACGCGCCGGGCGTGCGCGCCGGCGCGCATCAGGTCGGGCGTCACGACGCGCTCCCCTCTTCCTTGCGTGCGCTCTTGCTGCAGCCGCGCGACGATGCCGTTCGGACCGCGCACCAGGCCGACGATTCCCTGCGGCAGGAACAGCGTGACGGCGATGAACATCGCGCCGAGCGCGTAGAGCCAGATCTCGGGAAACGCCTGCGTGAACCAGCTCTTCGCGCCGTTGACGAAGAAGGCGCCGACGATCGGGCCGATCAGCGTCGCCCGGCCGCCGACCGCGGTCCAGATGGCGATCTCGATCGATGCCGCCGGCGTCATCTCGCTCGGGTTGATGATGCCGACCTGCGGCACGTAGAGCGCGCCGGCGATGCCGCACATCACCGCCGAGAGGGTCCAGATCGCGAGCTTGTAGCGCAGCGGGTCGTAGCCGGTGAACATGACCCGGCTCTCGGCATCGCGGATCGCCTGCAGGACGCGGCCGAACTTGCTCGCGACGATCGCCCGCGCCATCAGGAAGAAGGCGATCAGGGTGCAGCCGGTGATGACGAAGAGCAGCATCCGCATCGTCGGCGTCTGGATCGGCACGCCGAGGATGCGCTTGAAGTCGGTGAAGCCGTTGTTGCCGCCGAAGCCGGTCTCGTTGCGGAAGAAGAGCAGCATCATCGCGTAGGTCATCGCCTGCGTGATGATCGAGAAGTAGACGCCCTTGATGCGCGAGCGGAAGGCGAAGAAGCCGAACACGAACGCGAGCAGGCCCGGGGCGAGGACGACCAGCAGCATCTGGGCGACGAACGAGTCCGAGAGCGCCCAATGCCAGGGAAACTGCTTCCAGTTGAGGAAGACCATGAAGTCGGGCATCGGCATGCGGTACTGGCCGTCGCTGCCGATCTGGCGCATCAGGTACATGCCCATGGCATAGCCGCCGAGCGCGAAGAAGACGCCGTGGCCGAGCGAGAGGATGCCGGTGTAGCCCCAGATCAGGTCCATCGCCAGCGCGCACATCGCGTAGCACATGATCTTGGCGACCAGCTGCACCGCGTACTCGCTGAGGTGGAACGCGCTGCCCACCGGCACGAGCAGGTTGGCGATCGGCACGACGACCGCGACGACGGCGAGGGCGATCGTCACGCCAGCCCAGCCGCGGATGCCGAGCAGGAGGCCGCGCCGCGGCACGATCGCCGGGCACGATCGCCGGACGCAGCGACCGGCGAAGGCAGGACCGCGCTCATGCCTCCGCGCTCCGGCCCTTCATCGCGAACAGCCCCGAGGGCTTGCGCTGGATGAAGATGACGATGAAGACGAGGACCGCGATCTTCGCCAGCACCGCGCCGGCGACGCCTTCGAGCAGCTTGTTGAGGACGCCGAGGCCGAGGCCGGCGACGACGGTGCCGGCGAGCTGGCCGACGCCGCCGAGGACGACGACGAGGAACGAGTCGACGATGTAGCTCTGACCGAGGTCGGGACCGACGTTGCCGATCTGCGAGAGCGCGACGCCGCCGAGGCCGGCGATGCCGGCGCCGAACGAGAACGCCATCATGTCGATCTTCGCGGTGTCGACGCCGACGCACGAGGCCATGCGCCGGTTCTGCGTCACGCCGCGGATGAACAGGCCGAAGCGGGTCTTGGCGATCAGCAGCGCGACGCCGCCGAGGACGATGAAGGCGAAGGCGATGATCGCGATCCGGTTGTACGGCAGGACCAGATTGCTCATCACCTCGACGCCGCCGGAGAGCCAGTTCGGGTTTTCGACCGGTACGTTCTGCGCGCCGAAGAGCGAGCGCACTGCCTGCTGCAGGACCAGGCTGATGCCCCAGGTCGCGAGCAGCGTCTCGAGCGGCCGGCCGTAGAGAAAACGGATCACGCCGCGCTCGAGCACCGCGCCGACCAGCGCTGAGACCAGGAACGCCGCCGGGATCGCGGCCAGCACGTAGGTGTCGAACAGACCCGGCAGATAAGTGCGGAAGAGGTTCTGGACGACGTAGGTCGTGTAGGCGCCGATCATCATCAGCTCGCCGTGCGCCATGTTGATGACGCCCATCAGGCCGTAGGTGATCGCCAGGCCCAGCGCGACCAGGAGCAGGACCGAGCCGAGGCTGATGCCGGTGAAGACGACCGCCAGCCGCTCGCCCCAGGCGAGGCGCGCGCGCACCGAGCCGAGCGCCTGCTGCAACGCCGCACGCACCTCGGCGTCGGTCTCGCCGCCGGGGCCGAGCCGCTCCTGCAAGAGGCTCGCGACGGTGCTCTGGTTGCTGCCGGCGAGCTCGCCGGCGGCGGCGAGACGCTTGCCGCGATCGGACGACGAGATCAGGATCGTCGCGCGCATGCGCTCGAGCTGGCTCTTCAAGCCCGGGTTGGCTTCGCCCGCGAACGCCTTTTCGATCAGCGGTAACTGCGATTCGTCGAGCGAGGCCTTGGCGAGCTCGGCGACGGCCTCGCTGCGCACCGCGACATCGGGCGAGAACACGCGCAGCCCAGCGAGCGCAGCCTCGAGCGCGCCGCGGGTGCGGTTGTTGTTGGTGACGTCCTCGGCGCCTTCAGGAAGCGTCGCGGCGGCGCCGGTCGCGGCGTCGGTTGTCTTGCCGTCGTGGACGATCAGGACCTTGTCGCCGGCGACCTTGACTTCGTCGTCGAGCATCGCCTTGACGAACACGGCCAGACGATCGTCACCTCGCGTCACCGCCTCATTGAGCGCGGCGATGCGCTGGTCGTTGTCGCCGGCGGCGATCGCCAGCGCCTGCGGTCCGGTCAACGCTTCCGCGGCACCGGCGCCGCACAGCAGCAGCGCGCAAGCGATCCGCAACAAGTTTCGTAGCAGCATGGGCAGAGGCGAGTCGATCGAAGCGCGCAGAAACAAGGTCGCGCCGCCCCGGCTCTGGAGCCGGGCACGGCGCGCCGTGTTCATGGCGAGGGAAGCGCCTTACTTCTTCTCGGGCTCGTCCTTCTTGCCCTTGTTCTCGGGGATGTACGGGCTCCACGGCTCTGCCTTGATCGGGCCCGGCGTCTTCCAGACGACGTTGAACTGGCCGTCGCTCTTGATCTCGCCGATGAAGACCGGCTTGTGCAGGTGGTGGTTCTTCGCGTCCATCGTCGACGTGAAGCCGCCCGGCGCCTTGAAGGTCTGGCCGGCCATCGCCGCGATCACCTTGTCGGGATCGGTCGACTTGGCCTTCTCGACCGCCTGCGCCCACATGTGGATGCCGATGTAGGTGGCTTCCATCGGATCGTTGGTCAGCGGCTTGTCCTTGTGGCCGGGGATGTTCTTCTTGATCGCGTACTCCGACCACTCCTTGATGAAGGCGGCGTTGGTCGGATTCTTGATCGACTCGAAGTAGTTCCACGCCGCCAGGTGGCCGACCAGCGGCTTGGTGTCGACGCCGCGCAGCTCTTCCTCGCCGACCGAGAACGCGACGACGGGAACGTCGGTCGCCTTCAGGCCCTGGTTGCCGAGCTCCTTGTAGAACGGCACGTTGGAGTCGCCGTTGATCGTCGAGATCACCGCCGTCTTCTTGCCTTCGGCGGCGAACTTCTTGATCTTGCCGATGATGGTCTGGTAGTCGGAGTGGCCGAACGGCGTGTACTCCTCCATGATGTCGGCGTCGGTGATGCCCTTCGAGTGCAGGAACGAGCGCAGGATCTTGTTGGTCGTGCGCGGATAGACGTAGTCGGTGCCGAGCAGCACGAAGCGCCGGGCCGTGCCGCCGTCCTTGCTCATCAGGTACTCGACCGCGGGAATCGCCTGCTGGTTCGGCGCGGCGCCGGTGTAGAAGACGTTCTTCGAGAGCTCTTCACCCTCGTACTGGACCGGATAGAAGAGCAGCCCGTTGGCTTCCTCGAACACCGGCAGCACCGACTTGCGCGAGACGCTGGTCCAGCAGCCGAAGACGACCGCGACCTTGTCCTGGGTGAGCAGCTGCTTCGCCTTTTCGGCGAACAGCGGCCAGTTCGACGCCGGGTCGACGACCACGGGCTCGAGCTGCTTGCCGAGCACGCCGCCCTTGGCGTTGATCTCGTCGATCGTCATCAAGGCCACGTCTTTCAGCACCGTCTCCGAGATCGCCATCGTCCCCGACAGCGAATGGAGGATGCCGACCTTGATGGTGTCCGCCGCCAGGGCTGGCAGCGACAGGAGTCCCGAAGCAGCGATGGCTGCACAGGCGGCTTGGAGCGCGAAGCGGCGTTTCATAAAAGGATCTCCCGTGCTATTTCGAATGGGGTGACGGCGGACGACGATTCGCCAGCGGGGGCACTGTCAGCAAGGCCTATGCCAATGGCCTCGCCTCGGTCGTCGCGGCCGGTCGATGACGGTGCTGCATCGACACCAGCCGCGCGGCGGGCAGTGGCGAGCGGGCGCACCATCGTGGGAAGGCCGCCGCACCAATCTGGATGGCGGCGCGCACGGTCCGGACCGGCGCCCGACAAGCGGTCGGCGAAGCCGAACGAATTCCGCGACGGATTAGGCGGCGGGCGCAGGCCCGATCAGCGCCGGCGGGTCTGCGGGTCGCGTGTCGCGGGTCGGCCGCCAATAGACGAGCCCATCGCGCTCTTCGGCATCGATCCGCGTCAGCTTGCCCTGGCCGCACGGGCCGCCGGCGCAGCGGCCGTTGCGCGGATCGTAGGTCGCGCCGTGAATCGAACAGATGATGAGCTCGTGATCGCCGTCGAGAAATTCGCCCGGCAGCCAGTCGAGCTCGGTCGGCACATGGACACAGCGGTTGAGGTAGGCGACGACCCGGCCTTCGAAGCGCAGCGCAAAGGCCCGCGCCGGTTCGCGGAAGTGGATCACGTCGAAGAGAACGGCCTTGCCCTTCTCGACGAGCTCGTGCGAGGCGCAGAGTCGCTCGGGCACGGACACCGCCAGCGTGCCGGGCCCCGGGGTCGTCATCGCGGCGCGGGCGCGGCGATGCCCGCGGATTTGGCCGTCGCTCCGGGGGTCGTGGCGGCGCTGGCGAAGTCACCGGCAACGCCGAACACCATCTTCTCCGGGACGACGTACTTGCGAAACGCCGCATTGACCTCGTCGAGCGTGATCTGCGCACGCAGCGCGTCGAGCTCGGCAAAGTAGAGCGGCGTTTTGGCGCGCTCGACGAAGCTGTCGAGCGCGCTCGCGAGCGATCCGTCCTGCGCCCGTGCCAGGCGCGACGAGGCGGCGATCGACGCCTTGGCACGCTCGAGCTCGGCGGCGGTGAAGCCGTCGCGGCGGACGCGCGCCGTCTCCTCGCTGAACGCGGTCCGCACCCCGGCGACGTTCTGCGGCGCCGCGATCGCGAAGACGCTCCAGTCGGCATGGCGGTTGAACTGGCCGCCCGAGAGCGAGCTGCCGACGCCGTACGACAGGCCTTCCTTCTCGCGCACGCGGTCCCAGAGCCGGCCGCTGCCGCCGCCCGAGCCGCCAAAGATCTGCGCCGCCAGGCGCAGCGCCTGGTATTCGCGCTCGTCTTCGCGCAACGGCACCTGCAGACGACCGCTGATGACGGCGTTCTGCTTGTCCTTCACCTCGATCCGGAAGTCGGCCGGCGCCACGTCGTAGACCGGCTGCGGTACGCGCACGTACGCCGTCTTGCTGGTCCAGTCACCGAGCTCCTTTTGCAGCTGCGCGCTGACGCCGCCTGGGTCGAAGTCGCCGACCGCCGTCACGACCGCGTTCGACGCGCCGTAGAACTGGCGATGAAAGGCGCGCACGTCGTCGAGCTTCAGCGCCGCGATCTCGGCCAGCGTCTCGTCGAACGTCATCACGTAGCGCGGGTCGCCCTTCGGATACGGATTGCCGTGGCGCTGCAGCCGCTGCTGCAGCAGCGCGCGCGGCTCGGAGCGCGCCGACTCGATGTCGCTGATCCAGGCGGTCTTCATCTGCTCGAACTCGTGCGCATCGAAGCGTGGCGTGCGCAGCACCTCGCTCGCCAGCGCGAGCGATGGCGCCAGGTTGGTGCGTGTCGTCTCGAGGCGCACGACGACGCCCGAGGCGCCGCCGTCGACGCTCCACGAGGTCTGCAGCTTCTCGAACGCCGCCGCCAGCTCCTCGCGCGTCAGCCGCTCGGTGCCGCGCGCGAGCATGCTTGCCGCCGCATCGCCGGCGAGCTCCTTGCCGAACAGCGACTTCTCGTCACCGAGCCTGAGCGCGACCAGCGCCACCACCTTGGCGCCGCGGGTCGCCTTCGGCAGCAGCGCCGTGCGAACGCCGGCCGCGCCGGGCAGCGCCGCGATCGTCGTGCGCCGGTCGATGTTGGCCGGGGCGACGTCGAAGTCCTCGCCGGCGACGACCGCTTCGCCGCCCTTGAAGTCCTTCATCAGGGCGGCGACGTCGACCTTGACCGGCGCCGGCGCGCGCAATGGCGTTGTGCTCGGGATGTAGCTGCCGAGGGTGCGGTTGCTGGTGATGAAATAAGCGCCGGCAACGCGATTAACGTCGGCCAGCGTCGCCGCCTTGATCCGGTTGCGCCGGTCGAATCCGAGGCGCCAGTCGCCGAGCGCGATGTATTCCGACAGCCCAAGGCCGACGCGCTGCGGGTCGTTCAGCGTCTGCGTGAAGCCACGCAGCCAGATGTTCTTGGCGCGCTCGAGCTCGGCCGCGGTGAACGGCGTGCGGCCGACGTCCTCGACGGTCGCGATCAGAACGTCGCGCGCGGCGTCGAGCGGCTGGTCGTTCTTCAGCTGCGCCCCGAAGTAAGCGTAGCCCGGCTCGGCCAGGGCGCGCGCGCCACCGAACGCGGCGGCGGCGAGGTTTTTCTCGACCAGCGCCTTGTGCAGCCGGAACTCGGGGCCGCCGAGCATCAACCCGGCGAGCGTGACCGCCGCGAAGTCGGGCGACGGGCCGGCCGGCACGTGATAGAGGGTGAGCAGGATCGGCGTGTCACCGACGCGACGCAAGGTCACGGTCCGTTCGCCGTCCTGGGTCGGGTCGAGCGTATAGGTCGGCTCGATCACCCGCGTCGGCTTGGCAATCTTGCCGAAGGTCGCGGCGATGATCTCGAGCGTCTTCGCCTCGTCGAACTTCCCGGCGACGATCAGGTAGGCGTTGTCGGGCTGGTAGTAGGTGCGATAGAACGCCTGCAGCCGGGCGATGTCGACGTTCTCGACGTCGCTGCGGGCGCCGATCGTGCTGTTGGCGTAGTTGTGCCAGTGGAATGCCGCCGCCCGAACGTTCTGGAACAGAACGTTGCCGGGGTCGTTCTCACCCGACTCCATCTCGTTGCGGACGACGGTCATCTCCGAATCGAGATCCTTCTTGGCGATGAACGACTGGGTCAGCGCCTCGGCCAGCCAGCGCAGATAGAAGTCGAGGCTGGACGGGTTCTCCGCCATGCTGGCGAAGTAGTTGGTGCGGTCGTCGGAGGTCGTCCCGTTCCAGGCCAGGCCGCGCTCGCTCATCTCCTTCTTCGGATCGGGATGGTTCGGCGTGCCCTTGAACATCAGATGCTCGAGCAGGTGCGCCATGCCCGTCTCGCCGTAGTTCTCCATCCGCGAGCCGACGCGGATCGTCAGATTGACGGTCGTCGTCGGCTTCGAGGCATCGGGCAGAGTGAGCACGTGCAGGCCGTTGGCGAGCGCGTACTCGGAGATGCCCTCGACCGACGTCACCCGCGCCATCCCCGAAGGCAGCGCCGGCGCCGCGGCGACAGGCGGCGGCCCTGCCGGTGCCTGGACCTGCGCGGCTGCCGGTCCGCTGGCGACGACAAAGGCGAGCGCGAACGCTGCCGCGAACGAGACGGCGCGACACGAGCGGGGATGCGGTACGGGAAGAGGGCATGGCCGATCCAGAGTGGATCGCGATGCTATGCCGACGCCGTTATCAGGCGTTGGCGGTCAACCATGCGGCCAACTCGGCCGTCGTCGCGGCAACGTGGAGCGGCCCGAACGCATCGAACTCGACGTGGGCATGGGCGCCAAAGCTGACCGCGACGCTGGCGCAGCCGGCGTTGGCCGCGAGCTGCAGGTCGTGCGTCGTGTCGCCGATCATGAGCGTGCGCGCCGGCGTGCAGCTGAGCTCGCGCATCAGCTCGTTGAGCATGCGCGGGTCGGGCTTGCCGGCGGTCTCGTCGGCGCAGCGCGTGGCGTCGAACAGCGCGCCCAGCTCGGAGCGGCGCAGGGCATCGTCGAGGCCGGCGCGGGTCTTGCCGGTGGCGACGCCGAGCCAGTGGTTGCGCGCCTTCAGCGCCCGCAGCATCGGCAGCGTGCCTTCGAACAGGACGATGTCGTCCAGGCTCGCGCGGTAGTGCGTGCGATAGCGATCGGCGAGCTCGCGGTAGCGCTCGGCGGGCAGCTCCGGAGCGGCGAGACGCAACGCATCGGCCAGCCCGAGGCCGATCACGAAGCTCGCATCGCGTTCGCTCGGCACCGCGGTGCCGACATCGGCGCACGCCGCCTGGATGCAGCGGGCGATCAGACGGGTGGAATCGAAGAGCGTGCCGTCCCAGTCGAAGACGATCAGGTCGAAGCGGCGCGTCGACATCGCTTGTTTCTCCTGCGCCGGCGGCGCCACCGCCGACCGGCCAGGCACTGGGCGCCCGCTCAGAGGTCGAGCGGCGAGACCTTCGTCCCTGCGAGGCTGAGGTTGGCCATCAGGCCGGACTTGTTCAGCACGTAGCCGATCACCTCCTGCTTCGCGGTCTCGCTGTCGACCGACGCGTTCGCGCCGACCTTCATCATCGAGACCGAGGCGTCGGCGCCGGCCGTCCAGCCATTGCTGGCCCTGAACTTGTCGAGCGCTTGCTGGGTCATGAAAAGAATGAAGACCGACTTCGACTCGGCGCCGGCCAGGAGGCCGACCGAGCCCGCGAGCGTCTTGTAGTACCGCTCGCTTGAGCCGTAGCTGCGCAGCGCGCCCTCGCCGTAGGAGCCGCCGACGACGAAGCCGGCGGTCACGACCGAGGGGAAGACGAGCGTGCCGCGCGCCTTGACGACCAGCTCGCGCGCCGCCGGATCCTGGGCATACAGCTGGGCGAGCGCCGCATCGACGGCGGCGTCAATGCTTTGCTTCTTGGCAGCCGGGGTGGCGTCAGGCGGCTTCGACGTGGTCGAGCATCCCGTGATGGAGCCCATCGCCAGTGCGGTGGCAGAGGCGAGAGCGATGAGCCTGTTTCTCATTGTCGGTTCCTTCCAGAGATGGGGCAGCGCAGCGCCACCGGCCCGGCGCCGCGATGGCGACTCGCATCGCGCTGCTGCCGTTCCCTGAAGAATACCGGACACGCGCTTCGAAGTGAAGAATCGGCCGGCCGACCCGAGCCGGTCGAAACGACGGCTCGACATGACATTGGCCATGCGAGCCGTCACCGGACCCGATGGGCCCGGGCTACCTTCACGTTCAGATCACGAGCGGGGTGATCTTGGTGCCCTCGAGGCTGACGTTGGCCATCAGGCCGCCATTGGTCAGGACGTAGCCGACCACCGCCTGCTGCGCAGTCTTGTTGTCGACCTGCGCGTTGGCGCCGACGTTGATCAGGGTCACCGAGGCGTCGGCGCCTACCGTCCAGCCATTGCTGGCCAGGAACTTGTCGAGCGACTCCTGCGTCATGAACAGGATGTAGACCGACTTTGATTCGGCGCCGGCGAGCAGGCCGAGCGAGCCGGCGGCCGTGCTGTAGTAGCGCTCGCTGTGGCCGTGCGTGCGAAGGGCGCCCTGGCCATACGAGCCGCCGACGACGAAGCCGGCCGAAACGATCGCCGGGAACACGAGCACGCCGCGCGCCTTGGCGACCAGCTCGCGCGACGACGGATCCTGGGCATAGAGGCGCGCCAGCGCGCCGTCGACATTGGCGTCGATCGCCTGGCGCTTGGCCATCGGATCGGCGCTGCTGGCGGTCGGAGTCGAGGGACCCGTCGTCGAGCAGCCGGTGATCGAGCCGAGAGCGAAGGCAGTCGCTGCGGCGAGGGTCAGGAGCTTGGTCTTCATATGTGTTTCCTTCCAAAGTGGTCGGCACGGTCGGCCCGCGACGGGCAGCCCGAATCGGCCGTTCTGCATTGGAGGCCAGCTCGCACCCGCGGTGGGGCGGACGATGCCGGGGCCTGCCGTAGGAAAGTGCCGCGCCCTTGCGCTATCGGGGTGCCGCGGCCAGGACCGCGAGCAGCCCGGTGCATTCGGATGGCAACGCGGCCTCGAGTTCGATCGGCCGGCCGCTGGCCGGGTGCACGAAACGCAGCCGGCGAGCGTGCAGGAACATGCGCTCGAAACGCAGCCCGGACAAGCAGCGTGCCGCGCGCCAGCCGGCGATTGAGCGCGAAGTCGCCGTACTTGGGATCGCCAGCGATGGCGTACCCGGCATCGGCGAGGTGGACACGGATCTGGTGCGTGCGTCCGGTCTTCAAGGTCACGTCGAGCAGGCTGAAGCCGGCGAACCGCTGCGCCACGCGCACCAGCGTGATCGAGCGCCGGCCGCGCTCGTCGTCGTCGCCGACGACCCGGACATGGCGACTGCCGTCGCTCAGCAGATCCTTGCGCAGGGCGAGATCGATGACCTTCAGCCGCTCGGGCCAGACGCCGGCGACGAGCGCCGCATAGGTCTTGCCGACGGCCCGTTCCGGCAATCGCGAGCGCAGGTCGTTCTGCAGCGCCACCAGCGCCGGCCGGGTCTTGGCGAGCAGCAGCAGCCCCGAAGTTTCCTTGTCGAGCCGATGAACCAGCTCGAGAAACACGCCCGGGCGCGCCCGGCGCAGCTGCTCGATCACGCCGAAGCTTTCGCCGCTGCCGCCGTGGACGGCGACGCCCGCGGGCTTGTCGATGCAGAGCAGCGCCTCGTCTTCGTGGACCACCGCGAACTCGCGAGCCGGTGCTTCCGGCCGCTCCGCGCGATCGGCGACCCGCACCGGCGGAATCCGCACCTCGTCGGCGAGCGCCAGGCGCGTGTCGGCGGCGGCGCGGCCGCCATTGACGCGCACCTCGCCCGAGCGGATGACCCGGTGCAGATGGGCCCGCGGCACGCCTTTGAGCACCTTGGCAAGGAAGTTGTCGAGGCGCTGGCCGTCGGAGCCTTCGTCGATGCGGACGTTTCGCACACGCGGCGCCGCCGCCTCGGCGCGGCCTGTCGCGGCCACCGGCGAAGCCGCTCTCGCGGCCCCTTTGGCCCTTATAATGCGCTGCTCCACTCTCGCCCAAGTTGTTGATTTTTCAGAGTTTAGCTTTGCCTCACGAAGGCGACGCGAGCGGCTCGAGAGGAGCGGCCGGATCCGGTTTCGGCCACACGGTGATGCAACGTCGCGTCGCCGGGCAGGCAGCGTCCCCATGCGACGCAGCGGCCATCAAGCGCGACGGCAGAGCAAACAAGAAAGAATCCACGACAAGGTTTCCCGGCTGAAGACGATCCGCTTGACCAGGGCTCCGCCCGATCTCGCGTCTTCGCGCTTCAACCTGCGTCCAGTGATCGCAAGCTTGCAACCAAGCCCTTTTCTCACTGTTTCGCGCGCGCCAACGCTGGCGGAGCCCGCGGTCGTCTGACCGCGCCGGCTCCTCCGCCAGTCCAGGGCGATTCCTTCCGGTTCCTCTCGTTTCTCGTGCATCTGATAGCTGCTGCGGCCCGCCGCGGCAGCGCAGTTGAGCGCAGCCGAACGACGGCCGCGCCGAAGGAGTGATGCAGATGAAACGCATGCTGATCAACGCGACGCAGCCCGAAGAGCGCCGCCTGGCGATCGTCGATGGCCAGAAGCTGATGGATTTCGAGACCGAGATCGAAGGTCGCGAGCAGAGGAAGGGCAACATCTACAAAGCGGTCGTGACGCGGGTCGAGCCCTCGCTCGAGGCCTGCTTCGTCGACTACGGCGAAGACCGCCACGGCTTCCTGCCGTTCAAGGAAATCTCCAAGAACTACTTCCGCGAAGGCACCGACGCCCGCACCGCACGCATCCAGGACGCGATCAAGGATGGCGACAACCTGCTGGTCCAGGTCGAGAAGGAAGAGCGCGGCAACAAGGGCGCGGCGCTCACGACCTTCGTCTCGCTGGCCGGCCGCTACCTGGTGCTGATGCCGAACAACCCGCGCGGCGGCGGCGTCTCGCGCCGGATCGAGGGCGAAGACCGCGAAGAGCTGAAGGAAAACCTCGACCAGCTCGAGTACCCGAAGGGCATGAGCCTGATCGCCCGCACCGCCGGCATCGGCCGCACCGCGCCCGAGCTGCAGTGGGACCTCAACTACATGCTCAAGCTCTGGACCGCCATCGATGGCGCGGCCAAGGCGAGCAAGGGCGCATTCCTGATCTACCAGGAGTCGTCGCTGGTGATCCGCGCGATCCGCGACTACTTCACTGCCGACGTCGGCGAGATCCTGATCGACACCGACGACATCTACGAGCAGGCGCAGCAGTTCATGAGCCACGTGATGCCGGAGACGGCGCACAAGGTCAAGCGCTACAAGGACGACGCCGCCCTCTTCTCGCGCTTCCAGATCGAGCACCAGATCGAGACCGCGTTCGCGCGCACCGTCAACCTGCCCTCGGGCGGCGCGATCGTCATCGACCACACCGAGGCGCTGGTCTCGGTCGACGTCAACTCGGCGCGCTCGACGCGCGGCTCCGACATCGAGGAGACCGCGACCCGCACCAACCTCGAGGCCGCCGACGAGATCGCGCGCCAGATGCGCCTGCGCGACCTGGGCGGCCTGATCGTCGTCGACTTCATCGACATGGAAGAGTCGAAGAACCGGCGCGAGGTCGAGACCCGCCTGCGCGATGCGCTCCGGTCCGACCGCGCCCGCGTCCAGTTCAGCTCGATCAGCAAGTTCGGCCTGCTCGAGATGAGCCGCCAGCGCCTGCGCCCGGCGCTCAGCGAAGGCAGCCACATCACCTGCCCGCGCTGCAACGGCACCGGCCACATCCGCGACACCGAGTCGTCGGCGCTGCAGATCCTGCGCATGGTCCAGGAAGAGTCGATGAAGGACAACACCGCCGCCGTGCACGTCCAGGTGCCGGTGGAGGTGACGTCGTTCCTCTTGAACGAGAAGCGCACCGAGATCACCAAGATCGAGCTGAAGCAGCGCGTCACCGTGCTGCTGGTGCCGAACAAGAACCTCGAGACGCCGAACTACCGCCTCGAGCGCTTGCGCCACGACGATCCCCGCCTCGAGAACCTGCAGGCCAGCTACACCATGGTCGACGAGCAGGAAGAGGAAGTCGGCATCACCCGGCGCGAGAAGACCAAGGCCAAGCAGGAACCGGTCATCAAGGGCATCCTGCCCGAGACGCCCGCGCCCAAGGCGGCCGAGCGCGCGCCGGCGCCCGCCGCGGCCCCTGGCGCTCCGGCAGCGCGACTGCCCGCGGCCCGGCCGCCGGTCGCTGCACCGGCGCCCGCCGGAAACGGCTTCTTCGCCTGGGTGAAATCGCTCTTCGGCGGCGCGGCGAGCGAGCCGCTGGCGCCCGTGCGTGCGGCCTTGCCGGCACCTGCGGCGACGCCAGGCGAAGCGCGGCGCGAGCGCGGCGAGCGCTCGGAGCGCGGTGGTCGAGCGCGGTGATCGTGGCGGCGAACGAGGCGAACGAGGTGGCCGCGGTGGTCGCGGCGGCCGCGATGGCCGGCGCGGCGAGCGCTCGGCTGAGCGTCCGGGCGAGGCGGGCGACGGCAACGCCCGTCCGCGTCGCGGCGAGCGTCCCGCCGAAGCGATGCGCGGCGGCGAAGGCGCTCCTGCGGAAGGACGCGAAGCTCGTGAATCTCGAGAGCGCGAGCCGCGCGAAGGCCGTGAGCCACGCGAGGGACGCGAGCCGCGCGAAGCGCGCGCACCGCGCGGCGAGCGTGGCGGCGGCCGAGGCGAAGGCAGCGATGGCGCGCGTGGCGAAGGTCGTCGCGACGGTCGCAACGGCAGCGCGAACCGCACCCCCGCGACACGGGGTGAAGGCCAGGCCGAAGCAACCGGCGACACGGCAGCACCGGCTTCGTTCGTCGACACCCTGCCCAACCCGCAGACGGCCGAAGGCGGCGACGCCGGCGAGCGCCAGGGCGGCCGACGCCGCAACCGGCGTGGCGGCCGAGGCCGCGATCGTGACGACACGATTTCGGGCGAGCGCAACGTCGACAGCGGCCAGACGATTGATTCCGGCACGACAGCGGCCGAGGCGAACGGGGCGTCCCCCGACGAGCGCGGCAGTGCTGGCAGCGACGGCGAGCGCGACGCCTTCGGCGCCGCGGCAGGCAACGACACGACGAACGAGCTGCGCGGCGAAGGCGGTCGCAGGCGCGGTCGTGGTCGCGGCCGGGATCGAGAAGCGCGCGAGGGCGACCTCGCCAGTGCGAGCGACACGGCGGCGCGCGACGATGCGCAGCGCGAGCGCGAGCGCGACCGCGAAGCGCCGATCGCGGCGTTGCCGTTCGCCGCGCCCGACATGGAAGCGCTCGACCTTTCGCCATCGGGCGAAGAGACCGTTCCGGCGCGCGTCAGCGCCCCGGACACGGCGGAAGTGCCGCGGCCTTCGGCGCGTGACGAGTGGCGCGTAGCCGAGCCAATGGCTCCGACCGCGCCGGCGCCGGCCGAGTCGATCGCTCGCGTTGCCGAACCCACGGCGCCTGCGTCGTATGCGCTGCCCCTGGACTCGCTTGCCGCGGTCGCCGAGGCGGCCGGGCTGCAATGGGTCAACTCGGACGCAGCGAAGATCGAGGCGGCCCAGTCGGCGCTCGCCGCCGATGCGCCGCCGGCCCACGTGCCGCGCGAGATTCGCCCGGTGAGCGTCGGCGAGGAAGGTCCGCTCGTGCTGGTCGAAACGAAGAAGGACCTGGCGCAGGTCAAGCTTCCGTTCGAGACCGCGCCGCAAGAGACGCAGGGGCGCTACTAGTCGTCTCGGCGAGGCATCGCACCAGGCAAGCGCCGCGGCTCAAACCGCGGCGCTTTTTCTTGGGCGATCAGGGCAAGCGCTCGAGCGAGCGTTGGTACGCCGGCTGGTGCATGAGCTCGTCCCAGACGACGGGCGCCGTCTGCGGCAGGAGATCGCGACGCCGCGTTTCGCTGTCGGGATCGGCCTGCCAGTGGCCGGCCACCTCGGCCGCGAGCAACTCGTCGAGCAGGGCGTCGACGGCGGCCCCGCCGTCGAGCGACTGGTTGCAGAGCAGCACCATGTCGCAGCCGGCCGCGAGCGCGAGCGCCGCCGCCTCGGCGTAGCTCACGTCGGCCCCGCCGACGCGACGCGCGCCGGCCATGCTCAGGTCGTCGCTGAAGATCGCGCCGTCGAAGCCGATCTCGAGGCGCAGGATCTCGCGCAGCCAGCGCGCCGAAAAGCCCGCAGGATGGGCGTCGACCTCGGGGTAGATCACGTGCGCCGGCATCACGCTGGCGAGCGTCCCGGCAAGCCATTCGTAGGGCCGCGCATCGTCGGCCAGGATGCGCGCGAGCGGCCGGTCGTCGACCGGAATCTCGAGGTGGCTGTCGGCACGGACGAAGCCGTGCCCGGGGAAGTGCTTGCCGCAGTTGTGCATGCCGGCTTGCAGCAGGCCCTGCATCAGCGCCCGCGCCAGCATCGCGACGACGCGCGGGTCGCGGTGGAAGGCGCGGTCGCCGATGACGCCGCTGGCGCCGTGGTCGAGGTCGAGCACCGGCGTGAAGCTGAGGTCGACGCCGCAGGCGCGCAGCTCGGCGCCGATCACGTGGCCGGCGGCGCGCGCCGCCTCCATCGCCCGCATCGCGCCGGCGCCCTTGCGCCGCGCCGGCGTCGTCCATCCACATCTCGCCGAGCGTGCGCATCGGCGGCAGTGCGGTGAAGCCGTCGCTGCGAAAGCGCTGCACCCGGCCGCCCTCGTGGTCGACGCAGACGAGCAGATCGGCGCGGATCGACTTGATCTCGGCGGCGAGCTCGGTCAGCTGCATCGCGGTCGCGCCAGTTGCGCGCGAACAGGACCACGCCGCCGGTCAGCGGATGCGCGAGGCGGCGCCGGTCGGCGGCATCGAGGGCGAGGCCGGCGAT
Source organism: uncultured beta proteobacterium (assembly GCA_963766315.1). Taxonomy (GTDB): domain Bacteria; phylum Pseudomonadota; class Gammaproteobacteria; order Burkholderiales; family Burkholderiaceae_C; genus Schlegelella_A. The sequence continues at coordinate 40,629 of CAVXZM010000011.1, read as the reverse complement.
GTCGAGGATCACCGGCGCGTGGTTGTGGTTCATGGCTCCCTCCTCTCGACGACGACGAAGCTCGCCGCGTAGTCGGCCTCGTCGGTGACGCTGACGTGCGCGCTCAGGCCGCGCGACTCGAACCAGTCGGCGAGCGCGCCGTGCAGGCGGATCTCGGGCTTGCCGCTCGGCCGCTTGACGACCTCGCAGCCGCGCCAGGTCATCGGCATGCGCATGCCCAGGCCGATCGCCTTCGAGAACGCTTCCTTGGCGGAAAAGCGCGTCGCCAGGTAGCGAACGCCGCGCTCTTCGAACTGCGCTCGGCGCGCGGCGAAGACGGCGAGCTCGTGGCCGCCGAGGACGCGCTCGGCGAAGCGGTCGCCGCGGCGCGCCAGGACGGCGCGGATGCGGCGGATGTCGCAGATGTCGGTGCCGATGCCGAAGATCATCAGCGTGCCGCGGCGAGCTCGATGACGCGGTGCGTAGGCGCGAACCGTCTCGGCCATCCCGAGCTCGAGCGCGTCGGCGATCAAGGCGTGGCCGATCGAGACCTCGAGCACGCCGGGGACGCCGCCGAGGAAAGCGCCGAGGTTGTCGCGGTTGAGGTCGTGGCCGGCGTTGACGCCGAGGCCGACGCCCTGCGCCGCCGCAGCGGCGGCAGCGAAGGTCGCGATCGCCTGCGCCTGGCGCGGCGAGCCCCAGGCCTGGGCGTAGGGCTCGGTGTAGAGCTCGACCCGGTCGGCGCCGATCGCCTGCGCCCGCGCCATCGCCGCCGGATCGGCGTCCATGAACAGACTGACGCGAACGCCGAGCGCGCGCGCCTCGGCGATCAGCGGCGCCAGCGCGGTCGCCGTCGGCGGCGAGATCCCAGCCGTGGTCGGACGTCGCCTGCTGCTCGCTGTCGGGAACGAACGTGCACTGCTGCGGCCGCAGTTCGCGCACGAACGACATCAGGTTCTGGCACGGGATTGCCCTCGATGTTGAACTCGGCCTGCGGCCAGTCCTTCAGCAGCGCGGCGAGCTCGCGCACGTCGCCGGCGCGGATGTGGCGCTCGTCGGGGCGCGGGTGGACGGTGATGCCGTGCGCGCCGGCGGCGAGCGCGATCGTCGCCAGGCCGACGACGCTCGGGATCGCCAGCGCGCGCTGGTTGCGCAGCAGGGCGATCTTGTTGACGTTGACCGACAGCGCCGTGAGCGGCCGCCGCGAGTCGAGGCCGGTCGTGAGGAGGGGATTCATCGGTCGAGCGCCTGCGCTTCGATCATCACCTGGCGCGTGCGCAGCTGCGAAGTGCCGAGATGATAGTGAAGCTGCGCTCGCAGCAGCGGCCGCAGCTCGGTCAGTTCGCCGCTCGCGACCCGCTGCAGCGCGCCGAGGTCGCTGGCCGAGAGCGCGGCCTGCAGCGCCAGCAGCGTCGCGCCGCTGACCGTCGCTTCGGCCGTGCTCTCGGCCTCGACCACGCCGGCATCGGCAAGCACGCGATAGCGCTGCGCCGTGCCGACCGGGCGGCGCGAGGCGGTCTCGGTGGCGAGGTCGGGCAGCAGGCCGATCTCCTTGAGCAGCACGACCTCGAAGGCGCGCAGCGCCGCCTGCGTATGCGCCTCGTCGCCTTCGGCGAGACGGGCGATGGTGGCGGCGTAGGCGTCGAACAGCGCCGCGTGCGGGTCGTGGCGGGCGAGCAGCTTCATCAGCAGCTCGTTCAGATAGAACCCGCTGAACAGCGCCGGCCCGGTCAGCATCGCGTGGCCGCCGGCCCACTCGGCGGCGCGCAGCGTCTGCACTTCGCGCGTGTCGTCGCCGGCCGGCTGACGCCCGAGCGAGATCTGCAGGCGCTGGAACGGCAGCAGCGTGCCGCGCAGCTGGGAGAACGGCCGCTTCGCGCCCTTGGCGGCGACCGCGATCCGACCCTCTTCGCGCGTGAACAGGTCGAGGATCAGGCTCGACTCGCTCCAGTCGTAGTGGTGCAGCACGTACGACGCCAGCGACGGCTGGCGCGCGGATCGGGTCGCCATGCCTCAGCGAGCGCCGGCGCGGCCGCGGCCGGGCCGGCCGGCTATTCATAGCCGTACGAGCGAAGGTGCGCTTCGTCGTCGGCCCAGCCGCTCCTGACCTTGACCCAGAGCTCGAGGAAGACGCGCGCGTCGAGCAGGCGCTCGAGCTCCTGGCGCGCTTCCGAGCCGATCCGTTTCAGCCGCTCGCCGCCGGCGCCGATGATCATTCCCTTGTGCGCGTCGCGCTCGACGACGATGGTCGCGGCGATCCGGCGCAGCGCGCCCTCTTCCTCGTACTTGTCGATGACGACGGTCGAGGTGTAGGGCAGCTCGTCGCCGGTCAGCCGGAACAGCTTTTCACGCACGATCTCGGCGGCGAGGAAGCGGTCGCTGCGGTCGGTGAGAGCGTCTTCGGCGTAGAGCCAGGGCTGCTCGGGCAGGTAGGGCTCGACGATCGTCAGCAGCCGCTCGACGTCGGCCGGCTTGTTGGCCGACAGCGGAACGAATTCGGCGAACGGGTGGCGCGCCTGCATCTGCTGCAGCCAGGGCGCGATGTCGGCGCGCCGCGCGACCTCGTCGAGCTTGTTGGCGATCAGCAGCACCGGCTTGCCGTGGGTCAGCAGCGACAGGACGGCGTCGTCGTCGGGCCCGAAACGTCCGGCCTCGACGACCAGCAGGACGACATCGACATCGGCCAGCGTCCCGGTCACGGCGCGGTTGAGCGAGCGGTTGAGCGCGGCGCCGTGGCGCGTCTGGAAGCCCGGCGTGTCGACGAACACGAACTGCGCCTCGCCCGCGCGTGCGGATGCCGGTGATGCGATGACGCGTCGTCTGCGCCTTGTTCGAGGTGATGCTGATCTTCTGCGCCACCAGCGCGTTCAGGAGCGTCGACTTGCCGACGTTCGGGCGGCCGACGATCGCCACGAGGCCGCACCGTTGCGCGGGATCGGGGGCGTCGGCTGTCTTGCGCGGCGGCGCTCCGAGGCGGCCGCGGGTCAGCCATCAGGACCTGAGCGGGCTTCCCGGCTCGTCGCTGGCGCTGAGGGCGTCGAGCATCGCGGCGCGCCGCTTCCTGCTCGGCGGCACGGCGCGACTTGCCTTCGCCCGTTTCCTGCAGGCTCAGCGCCGGCACGGCGCACTCGACCTCGAAGGTCTGGGCATGCGCCTGGCCGCGGGTGGCGATGATGCGATAGCTCGGCACCGGAATGCGCCGCGCCTGCAGCCATTCCTGCAGCTCGGTCTTGGCGTCCTTGGCCCAGCTCGCGACCTCGGTCGTCTCGATCACCTCGCCGAACAGGCTGTGCACCAGCGCGCGCGCCGCGGCCAAGCCGCCGTCGAGGAAGGTCGCGCCGATCAGCGCCTCGAGCGCGTCGGCGAGGATCGACGCGCGCAGCGCGCCGCCGCCGCGCGCCTCGCCTTCACCGAGGCGCAGCGACTCGGGCAGGCCGAGCTGGAGCGCGGCACGGTGCAGGCTGTCTTCGCGAACGAGATGGGCGCGGACGCGCGTCAGGTCGCCTTCGTCGGAGTCGCCGAGGCGGTCGAACAGCAGGCTCGAGACGACCAGGCTCAGGACCGCGTCGCCGAGGAACTCGAGGCGCTCGTTGTGGTCGGCACCGAAGCTGCGGTGGGTGAGCGCGCGTTCCAGCAAGGCCGGGTCGCTGAACCGGTGGCCGATGCGCTGCTGCAGTGCTACGAGGCTGGAATCCATGCGCGTGAAAGGTGGCCGGTCGCGAAACGGGCCGAAGACGCTAGTTCGAGCGGCCCTCGAACTTGATAAGAAGATAGACCGGCTTCACAAGTTCCACCTCCTTGTCGTAGGCGAAGCGAGACGACGACCTTGTCGTTTTCCTTGGTGACCGTCAGGTCCTTGCTGGAGATGGTGGTGATCGAGTACTCGATGTCCTTCTGGCGCTCGAACGCGGCGCGGATCTCGGGGACGGTCGAACCCTCGGTCGCGATCTTGTTGACGGTGCGCTTGATCGTGAAGAACTCGTTCACGGCCGGCAACACGCGCATGCCGATGAGGGCGAAGAAGCCCACGATCACGGCCCAGAACAGGAGCCCGAACATGGTGATGCCGCGCTGGCGGCTCGCTCTATCCACTTGACCGGTCATCCGCTCCCCTCGTCCTTTCGCAGCGCTCGCGTCGCCTATCGAAACGACCCGATCCGCTTGACATCGCCGAAATTCATCCAGATGAAGAACGCCTTGCCGACGATGTTCTCGTCCGGAACGAAGCCCCAGTAACGGGAATCGAGCGAGTTGTCGCGGTTGTCGCCCATCATGAAATAGTGGCCCGCAGGTACCTTGCAGGCAACCCCCTCGGCACTGTAGCGGCAGTTCTCACGGAACGGAAATTGATTGCCCTCTTGGCTGCCGAAAAAAGGCGTCGTTTGAGGATTAATGAGGATGCCGTGTTCTACCGCGCCGAGCTTCTCCTTGAACTCGGGAGAGTAACGACGTGCTTCTTCGTCGTAGAACCCCGGCGGCGGCAAGGCCTCGACCGCCACCTGCTGGCCGTTGATGAAGAGCTGCTGGTTGCGAAAGACCACCTCGTCGCCGGGAACGCCGACGACGCGCTTGATGTAGTCGGTGCTCGGATCCTTGGGGAAGCGGAACACCATCACGTCGCCGCGCTCGGGGTCGTGGTTGGCGATGATCTTCTTGTTGATCACCGGCAGGCGAACGCCGTAGTGAAACTTGTTGACCAGGATCAGATCGCCGACCAGCAGCGTCGGCATCATCGAGCCCGACGGGATCTTGAACGGCTCGAACAGGAACGAGCGCAGCAGGAAGACGACCAGGATCACCGGGAACAGGCCCGCGGTCCAGTCGAGCCACCACGGCTGCATGAGCAGCGCCTGGCGCGTCGCGGCGACGTTGTCGTCGACCCGGGTGATCCCCTTCCTCGCCAGCTCCTCGCGCCGGGCGGCGTCCTGCTGCTCGAAGGTCGCGACCGCGGCGAGGCGGCGCGGCGCGAAAGTAGAAGCGCTCCGCCAGCCAGTAGGCGAAGGTCACGACGGTGAGGATGAAAAGAAGAAGCGAGAAGTTGCCCGACCATCTGTTGAAGTACCAGCCGAGGCCGAAGACGGCGAGGCAGGCATAGAGCAAACCGGTCAGCAAACCCATCAGTCGTCCACTTGGAGAATGGCCAGGAACGCCTCCTGCGGCACCTCGACGGAGCCGATCTGCTTCATGCGTTTCTTGCCGGCCTTTTGCTTTTCGAGCAGCTTCTTCTTGCGCGTGATGTCCCCGCCGTAGCACTTGGCGATCACGTTCTTGCGCAGGGCCTTGATTGTCTCACGCGCGATGATGTTGGCGCCGATCGCGGCCTGCACCGCGACGTCGTACATCTGGCGTGAAATCAGCTCGCGCATCTTCGAGACGACGGCGCGGGCGCGGAACTGGCTCTGGCTGCGGTGGACGATGATCGAGAGGGCGTCGACCTTCTCGCCGTTCAGAAGGATGTCGACCTTGACGACGTCGGCGGCGCGGTATTCCTTGAACGCGTAGTCCATCGAGGCGTAGCCGCGCGAGACGCTCTTCAGCTTGTCGAAGAAGTCGAGCACGATCTCGGCCAGCGGCATCTCGTAGGTGAGCAGCACCTGGCGGCCGTGATAGGCCATGTTCTTCTGCTCGCCGCGCTTCTGGTTGGCCAGCGTCATCACCGGCCCGACGTGCTCCTGCGGCATGTAGAGCTGGACCGTGACGATCGGCTCGCGGATCTCGGCCACCCGGCCGAGGTCGGGCATCTTCGACGGGTTCTCGATCTCGATCACCTCGCCGCTGTTGAGCTGGACCTGGTAGACGACCGACGGCGCGGTCGTGATCAGGTCCTGGTCGAACTCGCGCTCGAGCCGCTCCTGGACGATCTCCATGTGCAGCAGGCCGAGGAAGCCGCAGCGAAAGCCGAAGCCGAGCGCCTGGCTCACCTCGGGCTCGTAGCGCAGCGACGAGTCGTTGAGCTTGAGCTTTTCCAGGGCGTCGCGGAGCTGGTCGTACTCGCTCGCCTCGGTCGGATAGAGGCCGGCGAAGACCTGCGGCTGGATTTCCTTGAAGCCGGGCAGCGGCTCGCTGGCGACGCCGGCGTTGTTCGGCAGCTTCTTCTCGAGCGTGATCGTGTCGCCGACCTTGGCCGCCTGCAGCTCCTTGATGCCGGCGATCAGGAAGCCGACCTCGCCGGCCGAGAGCTGGTCCCGCGCCACCGAGTTCGGCGTGAAGACGCCGAGCTGGTCGGCGCCGTAGACGGCGTCGCTCGCCATCAGGCGAATCCGCTCGCCGCGCTTGAGCTGGCCGTCGACGACCCGGATCAGCATGACGACGCCGACGTAGTTGTCGAACCACGAGTCGATGATCATGGCGCGCAGCGGCGCCTCGGGGTTGCCGCGCGGCGCCGGCATGCGGTGGACGACGGCCTCGAGGATCTCGTCGATCCCTTCGCCGGTCTTGGCGCTGCACGGGATCGCGTCGTCGGCGTCGATGCCGATCACGTCCTCGATCTCGGCCCGGGCGCGCTCCGGGTCGGCCTGCGGCAGGTCCATCTTGTTCAGGACCGGGACGACCTCGACGCCGAGGTCGAGCGCGGTGTAGCAGTTGGCGACCGTCTGCGCCTCGACTCCCTGGCTGGCGTCGACAACCAGGAGCGCGCCCTCGCACGCCGAAAGCGAACGGCTGACCTCGTACGAGAAGTCGACGTGGCCGGGCGTGTCGATCAGGTTGAGCTGGTAGGTGCGGCCGTTTCGCGCCGTGTACTGGAGCGCGGCCGTCTGCGCCTTGATCGTGATGCCGCGCTCGCGCTCGATGTCCATCGAGTCGAGCACCTGCGCTTCCATTTCCCGATCGGAAAGCCCGCCGCAACGCTGGATCAGGCGATCGGCGAGCGTCGATTTGCCGTGGTCGATGTGGGCGATGATCGAAAAATTGCGGATCTGGTCCATGCGTTCGCGAACGTCGTTGGTGAGCATCGCGGAGAGTCGAAAACGGCGCGGCCGTTTTCAGCGAAGGCTCGAATCGCGAAGCGGATGTGAATGCGCGAGGCGCCGCGCTGGAGCTAAAAAAAAGGCACGTCGAATGAATGACGCGCCTTCCAACAAAACGTATGGCAACTGCTTGTTGGGACTTCATTGTATGCAAAACACCCCTGGCGCAACCCGCGCCAGGACTTGATTTCTCTACGTTGCAGAGCGCCAACACAGATTCTATCCACAGATTGTCCACAATTGCCTGTGGACCGGCTGGGGGTAATTTTCGGGATGCGCTGACGCCCCGCAGACGGCTCGCTTTCGGCCGTTCCGAACGCCCGGAAGGCGCTCTCGAAGGCACTCAAGGACGCTTGCGAGTGAGCGCAAACATACCCAATTTGGCTATCGAGTCGGCTTGACGATCAGGAATTTGGCGAGGTTGCCTTGCTGGACAAGCATCGTCACCGGCTTGGCCTTGTCGAGCTTGGCGATCACGCCCTCGAACTGCTTGGCGCTGGTGATCTCCACGTTCTCGACCGAGAGCACGACGTCGTTTTCGCGAATCCCCGCTCTCGCTGCAGCGCCCTCGGCGGTGTCGACGTGCACGCCGTTCTTCATCTTCAGCTCGCGCTTCTGCGCATCGGAGAGGTCCGAGACGGCGAGGCCGATGCTGCTCACGACCGGCGTCTTGGGCACATCGGGCGTCTTGCGCGCGACCACTTTCTCGGGCTCGAGCTCGCTGACGACGACGTTGAGGTCGCGCGTGCTGCCGCGGCGAAAGACCTGCAGCGTCGCCTTCGTTCCCGGCTTGATGCTGCCGACGATGCGCGGCAGCTCGACCGAGCTCTCGACCGTCCGGTTGTCGACCTTGGTGATGACGTCGCCCGGCTCGACGCCCGCCTTCTCGGCCGGGCCGCCCGCCTCGACCGACTGCACCAGCGCGCCGATCGGCTTGCCGAGCCCGATCGACTCGGCAACTTCTTTCGTCATGCGGGCGATGACGACGCCGATGCGACCGCGGATGACGCGCCCGCCGACGCGCAGCTGCTCCGAGACCCGGGTGGCCTCGTCGATCGGGATCGCGAACGAGATGCCCATGTAGCCGCCCGAGCGGCTGTAGATCTGCGAGTTGATGCCGACGACCTCGCCGCGCATGTTGATCAGCGGACCGCCCGAGTTGCCGGGATTGATCGCGACGTCGGTCTGGATCAGCGGCAGCAGATCGCCGGTGTCGCGTGACTTGGCGCTGACGATTCCCGCCGTCACCGTGCTCTCGAGGCCGAACGGCGAGCCGATCGCGATCACCCACTCGCCGACCTTGAGCTTGGAGACGTCGCCGATGCGCACCGTCGGCAGCCCGGTGGCCTCGATCTTCACCAGCGCCACGTCGGAGCGCTTGTCGGCGCCGATCGTCTTGGCCTTGAACTCGCGCTTGTCGGCGAGCGTCACGATCACCTCGTCGGCGCCGTCGACGACATGGGCGTTGGTCATCACGTAGCCGTCGGCATTGAGGATGAATCCCGAGCCGACGCCGCGCGGCTGCGCGTCGTCGGGCTGCTGCGGCGAGCGCGGCCCCGGCCGGCTCTGGCCGGGCGGGATGATGCCGAAGCGGCGGAACAGCTCGAGCATGTCTTCGTCGGCTTCATTGCCGCTGCCGCCGCGTCCGGCGCGCGGACGCTCGGTGGTGCGGATGTTGACCACCGCCGGGCCGACCTTTTCGACCAGCTCGGTGAAGTCGGGCAAGCCCTGGGCGCCCACAGTCACCGGCGCGGACGAGGCGAGCAGGCAGAACGAGAGGGCGATCGCCGCGGGGGCGATGCGGCTCGCCAGCGAGCGTGGCGAAAGGATCAGGTGCGACATGGCGGATATCCGTCGGCGGGCGACGCGGTTGACGAAGCGGCGAAGAAGTGTCGCGCGCCGGAGCGAAAGCCTACGGCTTTCTTCGCTCCAGCGCAGCGGCGAACATTTTCAGCGTGGCGGGCGGGGTGTCGCCGACGATCGTCACCCACCAGTCGCCCTGGCGCTGCGCGAGGGTCGAGGTCGCGCCGAGGGCGACGAACATCGGCTTGGCGTGGCGCTCGGGGCGAAACGGCTCGATGAAGACCGAGACGTAGGTGAGCCCGTCGGAGTAGATGGTCTGGATCACGGGCGGCGCCGCGGGCGGCTGGTTGGCCGGCCTCGTCGGGCGCCTCGATCTGCCGGCTGACGCAGCTCACCTGGCGAAAGCCGGGAGTGACCGGGCGCATCGTCCAGCCTTCGGCCTCGAGGCGGGTCGGCGTCAGCACCGGCCGCACGACGCGAAAGCCGTCGAGCTTCTTCATCGCCTGCAAGACCGCTTTCCGGCTGCGGCCGGATACCGATGACGACGTCGGAAAACGCCGAGGTCTCGAGGACGTCGCCGCGCTCGCCGACCACTTCGGCGCGCAGCAGCAGTCCCGATGCCCGATCGGCCCACAGGCGGTAACCGTAGCGATGGCCGTCGCGCGCGCGGATCGCGAGCACGTTCGCTTCGTGCCCGGCGACCCGCTCGCTGCCCTCGGCACGGACCTCGTACCACTCGGCGATGCCGTCGTCGCCGGCCTGCAGCAGCGCCGGGAACGAGTTCAGCATGCCGCGCTGCTCGATCATCGCCACGTGGCTTGCCGGCCAGACGGTCTGGACGACGTCGTTGTGGCGAAAGACCTTGCGCTGCCGGCCGTCGAGCGACTCGATCCGCTCGTACTGGTTCGGTCCTTCGCAGAAATGCGAGATGCGCGCGCTCGCCACGCCGCCGGCGCCGCTGACGACGAACGTCCCCTGGAAGTTGCGCCGGCTGGCGGCGTCGTGGATGCGCAGCAGCCAGGCGCGCACCTCGCTCGGCGCCGACGCTGTCGCCGTGGCGCCGGCGGCGACCGCCTGGCCGCACACCGGCGAGGCGTGCGCCAGCGCCGCCCAGGCGAGGGTCAACGGAGCGACAGCGCGCAGAAACACGGGCGGTCGCGTCAGCGCGATGTCGAATCGACGGTGGCGCTGCGCAGAAACACCGACGGCACGCCGAGCGCCGAGGTGCCCGCGAACTGCTTGTGGGCGACGAGATAACGATCAAGCTGCGCGTCGCGGATGAGGCGGCTGTCGGCGACGACGGCGACCGGCGGGGCGGTCGCTTCCGAAGGCGCTGCGGCGACTTGACCGGTCGCCGGGCGCACCGAATCGCGCGCGCTGCCGGCGGCGACCGACGGCGCCGCGGTCGGCCAGCGGCGATCGGCGTTGCCGTCGGGGCATCGACGGTCCGCACGACCGCGAACGTTCCGGCGACGAGAACAAAGCCAGCCGCAGCCGCCGAGGCGAACATCCATCGGCCGGAACGGGGACGCGCTGCGCCACGCGCCGAGGCCGCCTCGACAGACGCGTCCGCGGCCAGCGACGGGCGCGAGCACGACCGCCTCGCTCGTCAAGCGCACCCGCAGCGCCGCGCAGAAGCGCAGGTCGGCACGAGGATCCGATGCCAGATCTTCGGAGCGAAGGACGTCGCCGATGAGATGCCAGGCGTGCCAGTCGCGGCGCGCTCCAGCGTCGCCTCGCCAGGCCACGAACGCCGCCTCGCCGGCGGCGCCGGCGAGCTCGCCATCGGCGAGCGCGGACAGCGCCTGGCGCGCCGCGGCTTCGTCAAAAGTATCCATCGACATCACAACTCTCCAGATTCCGCTTGCAAACGCCGCGAGCCGACGGCCTTCTTCTCTGTCCAGGGTCACCATCGATCGCCTTCCCGGGTATCCAGCAACGGCCGCAGGCGCGCAGCAATGGCTTCGCGAGCCCGGAAGATACGCGACCGGACGGTGCCGATCGGGCAGTTCATGAGCTCGGCGATTTCCTCATAACTGAGACCGTCGATTTCGCGCAGCGTGATTGCCTGCCGCAGGTCTTCCGACAACGCTTCGACCGCAAAGTTCACCGCGGCGGCGATTTGCTTGCTTGCAAGCACCGCATCCGGGGTGGCGCCGTCGCTCGGCTCGCGATCGTGCCGGGGATTTTCGTCCTCCTCGTCGCGCCCGGCGCGGGCCGACTCGGTGACGAGCGGATCGCGTTTCAGCTCCATCAGCGTCTTTTTCGCGGTGTTGACGGCGATGCGATAGAGCCAGGTGTAGAAGGCGCTGTCGCCGCGAAACTGGGGCAGCGCGCGGTAGGCGCGGATGAACGTCTCCTGAGCGATGTCGGGAACGAGGTCGACGTCGCGCACCATCCGGCCGACCAGTCTTTCGATCCGCCGCTGGTACTTGACCACCAGCATCTCGAAAGCCTTGACATCGCCCTGCTTGACGCGCTCGACCAGCGGGGCGTCGGCGTCGGGAGCATTCATCCGGGAGGGTCTTCGTTCGCCGCGAGCGTTTCGGCGGCGGCGAGCGGCGGCGAATATACCGCACGTCGCAGGGGCTGCCACTCGCGCTCGAGGCCGCGTCGTTGCACCGGCAGCCGGCGCCGGACGCCCGGGCCGGCCAAGGTCAGCAACAGGAACGAGCCCAGGTCGAGGGCGACCGCGAGCTCGCCGGGAAGCGGAGCCGAGCCCGGATGGTCGGACGCGAACGTCCAAGGCACTCGTGGCACGCCAGAACGCCACCTTCGACCCGCGCGAGCGAGAACCCGCGCAAGGTGGTGCCCAGGCCGAGCGCTGTCGCCGCAGCCAGGGTCCGAGGCGCGGCCTTGGCCGACCAGGCGGCGAGCATCGCCGTCGCCCATGCGGCGAGCGTGGCCAATGCAGCGCCGGCGAGCGCGGTCACGGCCCGACGCCAGACGCCGAAGCGGCGCACCGTCACGACACACGACGAGCTCGTCCTCATGGCATGGCGCAGCGGCGCCCCGGCGGCAGTCGGTCAGGTCCGCTTGAAGACGAGGGTGCCGTTGGTGCCGCCGAAGCCGAAGTTGTTCTTCACCGCGTGATCGATCTTCATCTCGCGCGCCGTGTTGGCGCAGTAGTCGAGATCGCACTCGGGATCCTGGTTGAAGATGTTGATCGTCGGCGGCGCGACCTGGTCGCGCAGCGCGAGCACGGTGAACACCGATTCGATGCCGCCGGCGCCGCCGAGCAGATGGCCGGTCATCGACTTGGTCGAGCTGACGACGAGCTTTTTGGCGTGGTCGCCGAAGGCGAGCTTGATCGCGTTGGTCTCGTTGACGTCGCCGAGCGGGGTCGAGGTGCCATGCGCGTTGAGGTACTGGACCTGGTCGCCGTTGAGTCCCGCCGAACGCAGCGCCGCGACCATCGAGCGCTTCGGCCCGTCGACGTTCGGCGCCGTCATGTGGAAAGCGTCGGCGCCCATGCCGAAGCCGACCAGCTCGGCGTAGACCTTGGCGCCGCGCCGCTTCGCGTGCTCGTATTCCTCGAGCACCAGCACGCCCGCGCCCTCGCCGAGGACGAAGCCGTCGCGGTCCTTGTCCCACGGCCGCGACGCCGTCGCCGGGTCGTCGTTGCGGGTCGAAAGCGCGCGTGCCGCGGCGAAGCCGCCGATGCCGAGCGGCGAGACGGTCGCCTCGGCGCCGCCGGCGATCATGACGTCGGCGTCGCCGTGCTCGATCAGCCGGCCGGCCATGCCGATCGAGTGCAGGCCGGTCGTGCAGGCGGTGACGATCGCCAGGTTCGGTCCCTGGAAGCCGAACATGATCGAGACGTGGCCCGAGATCATGTTGATGATCGATGCCGGCACGAAGAACGGCGTGATCCGGCGCGGGCCGCGCTTCTCGAGCTCGGCCTTGGTGTCCTCGATCAGCGGCAGGCCGCCGATGCCCGAGCCGACCAGGCAGCCGATGCGCTGCGCCTCCTCTTCGCCGAGCTGGTCGTTGGTCGCGAGGCCCGCGTCCTTGACCGCCTGGATCGATGCCGCCAGGCCGTAGTGGATGAACGCGTCCATGTGACGCGCTTCCTTGGCCGGGAAGTAGTCCTCGACGTTGAAGCCCTTGACCTCGCCGGCGAAGCGGCAGGCAAAGGCCGAGGCGTCGAACTTGGTGATGTTGGCGATCCCCGATCGCCCGGCGAGCAGATTGCGCCAGCCCTCCTCGACGCTGTTGCCGACCGGGCTGATCAGCCCCAGGCCGGTGACGACGACGCGGCGCGGATTCATCGCTGAAAACGGAAATCGCGGGCGCGGCTCAGGCGGCCTTCTGGTGCTTCGACGCGTAGTCGATCGCGAGCTGGACGGTGGTGATCTTCTCGGCCTCTTCGTCGGGGATCTCGATCCCGAACTCGTCCTCGAGCGCCATCACGAGTTCGACCGTGTCGAGCGAATCGGCGCCCAGGTCGGCGACGAACGCCTTTTCGTTCGTGACGTCGGCCTCGGGAACACCCAGTTGCTCGGCGATGATCTTCTTGACTCGTGCTTCTATGTCGCTCATGACTCCTCCGGGAGCTGTGTGAAAAAGTAGACGCGGATTCTAAGGCGTGGCGCCCTCGGCGCCGGGCCGGCAAGGCCCGGCCTCAGGACATCAACATGCCGCCGTTGACGTGCAGCTCGGTGCCGGTGATGTAGCCGGCTTCGGGCGAGGCGAGAAACGCCACCGCGTGGGCGATTTCGCTCGCCTGGCCGAGCCGGCCGAGCGGGATCTGCGCCAGCAGCGCCGTCGCCTGCGCCTCGGCCAGGCCCTTGGTCATGTCGGTCTCGATGAAGCCGGGCGCGACGCAATTGACGGTGATGCCGCGGCTGCCGACCTCGCGCGCGAGCGAGCGCGTCATGCCGGCGACGCCGGCCTTGGCGGCGGCGTAGTTCGCCTGGCCCGGGTTGCCGCTCGCGCCGACCACCGAGGTGATGTTGACGATCCGCCCGTAGCGCTGCTTCATCATCGGCCGAATCACGGCGCGGCTGGCGCGAAAGACCGCCGTCAGGTTGGTGGCCAGCACGGCGTCCCAGTCGTCGTCCTTCATCCGCATCGACAGCATGTCGCGCGTGATGCCGGCGTTGTTGACCAGCACGTGCAGCCCGCCTTCGGTCGCTTGACGATGCGCATCGATCGCCGCGCCGACGGCGTCGCCGTCGGTGACGTCGAGGACGATGCCGCGGCTGCCGGGATGGGCGGCGAGCGCTTCGCCGATCGCCGCCGCGCCGGCTTCGGTCGTCGCCGTGCCGACGACGCGAAAGCCCTTGGCCGCGAGCGCGAGCGCGATCGCCCGGCCGATGCCGCGCGATGCGCCGGTCACGAGCGCGACCTGGCCGCGCGCTGTGCCGCTTCGCTCATTGCAGCAATGCCGCGGCGGCGGCGAGCGAGGCCGGATCGGCGACCGCTGCCGCGACCGCGTCGGCCTCGATCCGCTTGACCATGCCGGCGAGCACCTTGCCCGGGCCGCACTCGAAGATGTGGCCGATGCCGCGGGCGCGGATCGCCTGGATCGTCTCGGCCCAGCGCACCGCGCCGAACGCCTGGCGATAGAGCGCGTCGCGGATCAGCGCCGGATCGCTCTCGCTCTTGACGTCGATGTTGTCGATCACCGGGATCGGCGGCGACGCGATCGCGCACCGTCGCCAGCCGCTCGCGCAAGCGCTCGGCGGCCGGCTTCATCAGCTGCGAATGGAACGGCGCGGACACCGCGCAGCGGCAGCGCCCGCTTGGCGCCCGCCGCCTTGAGCAGCTCGCAGGCCTTGTCGACGCCGGCCTTGGTGCCGGCGATGACGGTCTGCTTCGGATCGTTGAAGTTGGCCGCCTGGACGACCTCGCCGGTGTCGATCGCGCGCCTGCGGCGCAGCCGGCGACTCACCGCGGCGGCGTCGAGGCCGAGGATCGCCGCCATCGCGCCGGCGCCGACCGGCACCGCCTCCTGCATCGCCTGGGCGCGAAAGCGCACCAGCGGCAGCGCGTCGGCGAAGCGCGAGCGCGCCGGCGACGACCAGCGCGCTGTACTCGCCGAGCGAATGCCCGGCCACGACGGCCGGCGCGGCCCCGGTTTCGGCGAGCCAGGCGCGATAGCAGGCGATGCCCGCGGTCAGCATCACCGGCTGGGTGTTGGTCGTGAGGTCGAGCTGATCCTTCGGGCCTTCGCGGATCAGCCGGCCGATGTCGTCGACCGAGCGCCGCCGAGGCCTCCTCGAGCGTCTGCGCGCACGGCCGGGTGGTCGCCCCAGGCGTCGAGCATGCCGACGGCCTGCGAGCCCTGGCCGGGGAATACGAAAGCGAACGGTTTCATGGCGATTGTCGAGCCCTGCCGGCCTCAGAAGTCGAGCAGGGTCGCGCCCCAGGTGAAGCCGCCGCCGACGCCTTCGAGCATCACCGTGTCGCCGCGCTTGATCTTGCCGGCGCGCACCGCCTCGTCGAGGGCGAGCGGGATCGACGCGGCCGAGGTGTTGCCGTGCCGGTCGACGGTGACGATCAGCTTTTCGGGCGCGAGCTTCAGCTTCTTCGCCGTGCTCTGCATGATGCGGATGTTGGCCTGGTGCGGGATCAGCCAGTCGATGTCGCGTCTCGGTGCCGGCCGGCCTTGGCGAGCACCGAGCGGGCGACGCTTTCGAGCACGCCGACGGCGAGCTTGAACACCGCCGGCCCGTCCATCTTCAGGAGCGGGTCGCCGAAGATCTTGCCGCCCGAGACGGTGCCCGGCACGCACAGGATGTCGACGTAGCGGCCGTCGGCGTGCAGCTCGCTGGCGAGGATGCCCGGCGTCTCGCTGGCCTCGAGCACGACCGCGCCGGCGCCGTCGCCGAACAGCACGCAGGTCGTGCGGTCGCTGAAGTCGAGGATGCGCGAGAACACTTCGGCGCCGATGACCAGCGCCTTGGTCGCCATGCCGGTCTTGATCATCGAGTCGGCCATGGCCAGCGCGTAGACGAAGCCCGAGCACACCGCCTGCACGTCGAACGCCGGCGCAGCCGTGGATGCCGAGCTTTTGCTGCACCAGGCAGGCCGCCGACGGGAAGACCATGTCCGGCGTCGAGGTCGCGACGATGATCAGGTCGATCGCGCTCGGGTCGCGGTCGGCCGCCTCGAGCGCGCGCCGCGCGGCATGGACGGCGAGGTCGCTGCAGGCGACGTCCGGGGCCGCGAAATGGCGAAAGCGGATGCCGGTGCGCTCGACGATCCAGTCGTCGGAGGTCTCGATGCCGTCCTTGGCGCAGCCGCGCCGCGAGGTCGGCGTTGCTCAGCCGCTCCGGCGGCAGGTAGCTGCCGGTGCCGGTGATGCGCGAATAGCGGGCGAGCGCGGAGTCTCATGCGGACTGGGCGCCGCCGAAGGCGGTGACCGGCGAGAACGCGCTGTCGTCGGCGGCCTGGCCCGCAGCGGCCGGCATCGCCGCGAGCGTGGCGCTGATGCGGTCCTGGACGCGGTCGAGCAGGCCGTTCCGGGCCGCGTCGTAGGCGCGGTTGAGCGCCTGCTCGAAGGCGAACGCGTCGGCCGAGCCGTGGCTCTTGAACACCAGGCCGCGCAGGCCGAGCAGCGCGGCGCCGTTGTAGCGGCGATGGTCGACGCGGGTCTTGAAGCGGTTCAGCACCGGCAAGGCGGCGAGCGCGGCCAGCTTGGTGAACGCGTTGCGCGTGAACTCTTCCTTGATGAACTGGGTGAGCATCGACGCCAGCCCCTCGGTGGTCTTGAGCATGACATTGCCGACGAAGCCGTCGCAGACGACGATGTCGGTCGTGCCCTTGAAGATGTCGTTGCCCTCGACGTTGCCGTAGAAGTTGACGATCCCGGCCGCCGCCGCGGCGCGCAGCAGCTCGCCCGCCTGCTTGATCGCCTCGCCGCCCTTGATCGCCTCTTCGCCGATGTTGAGCAGGCCGACCGTCGGCTCGGCCTTGCCCGAGACGGCGGAGACGAGGGCGCTGCCCATGACCGCGAACTGGAGCAGGTGCTCGGCGGTGCAGTCGACGTTGGCGCCGAGGTCGAGCACCGTCGTGTAGCCGTCGCGCTGGTTCGGCATCACGGTGGCGATCGCCGGCCGGTCGATGCCGACGGTCGTCTTCAGCACGTAGCGCGAGACCGCCATCAGCGCGCCGGTGTTGCCGGCCGAGACGCAGGCCTGGGCCAGCGAGGCGCGGTCGGTGTGCGCCTTGACCTGGCTCACGGCGACGCGCAGCGACGAATCCTTCTTCTTGCGCAGCGCCGTCTCGACCGAGTCGGTCATCTCGACCACCTCGCTGGCGACGACGCGGGTGCAGCGCGGCCAGCCGGCCGCCGCTTCGAGCGCGTCGGCGCGGCCGACGAGCAGCAGCTCGGCCTGCGGATGCGCAGCGAGGAAGGCGCGACACGCCGGCAGCGTCACCGACGGGCCGTGGTCGCCGCCCATCAGGTCGACGGCGAGGCGGATCGGCGCGGCGGATTGGGCCGCCATGGAACGCTCGCTCGATCAGCGACGCCCGGACGGGGGCCGTGCTCACGCCAGGGTCCGGTGCGCGCTAGCCGTCAGGCTTCGGCCTTGGTCTTCAGCACCTTCTTGCCGCGGTAGAAGCCGGTCGGGCTGATGTGGTGGCGCAGGTGCGTCTCGCCCGTGGTCGGCTCGATCGCCAGGCCCGGCTTGGCGAGGGCGTTGTGCGCGCGGTGCATGCCGCGCTTGGAAGGCGACTTCTTGTTCTGTTGGACGGCCATGGAATTCTCCTGAAACCCGCTTTTGGCAGGTGGCGCGACGCGGCCTGGGCACAGGCTGGGCGGTCGCGGAAAAGCCGAGCATTGTAGCAGCGGCGTCGATCCGCGACGGGTCCGCGCCTGGCTCGGGCCAAGACCGCCTCAGCTCGGCAGCGAGCCGCGCTTGAGCGCCGCCAGCGCCGCGAACGGGTTGTCGGCGGGCGCGCAGCGCCGTCTTCGTCGATGAACGGACGCGGCAGGGGCTGCGGGCAGACGCCGTGGCGCGGGATCAGCGGCAAGCGCGAGCAGGAGCTCGTCTTCGATCAGCGCCTCGAGGTCGAGCGCCGGCGTGAGCGCCAGCACGTCGTCCTCGCTTTCGGCGTCGAGCGCGGCAGCGGCGTCCTCGCCCTCGACGAAGAAGATCGAGCGCTCGGCTTCGAGGCGCACGGTCATCGGCTGCAGGCAGCGCTGGCACTCGAGCGTCACCTCGACGTCGGCGCGGATCTCGAGCATCGGCTGGACGCCGGCGTTGAGCAAGGCGGCACGCTCGCCGCGCACCTGCCAGGCGACGCCGCCGCGCGCCGCGCCGTCGGCCGGCGCCAGGGTCGCCGCGGTCAGGCGGGCGAGCCGCTCGACCGACCAGCGGCCTTCGAGCTCGTCGCCGGCGGCGGCGAATGCCGCGACGTCGAGACGCTTCGGATCGTGCGCGCGCGGGCCGGCCATTGCCTCAGTTTAGAGCGGCGCCCGACGTCTCGCGCGGCAGGGGAAAATGGGCGATGCCCGCGCGCCGTCTCGTTCTCGCCTCGACCTCGCCGTATCGGCGCGAGCTGCTGGCGCGACTGCGATTGCCGTTCGACGTCCGCGCGCCCCAGGTCGACGAGCGCCCGCACGATGGCGAGACGCCGGCCGAGACGGCGCTGCGCCTCGCCCTGGCGAAGGCCGACGCGGTTGCCGCCGGAGACGCCGAGGCGGTCGTCATCGGCTCCGACCAGGTCGCCGACCTCGACGGCCGCGCCATCGGCAAGCCCGGCGACCACGAGCGCGCCCGCGCCCAGCTGGTGGCGATGCGCGGCCGCACCGTGATCTTCCAGACCGCGGTCGCGGTCGTCTGCGGCGCGAGCGGATTTCGCGCCGTCGAGCTGGTGCCGGTGACGGTGCGCTTTCGCGACCTGAGCGATGCCGAGATCGAGCACTACCTGCGCGCCGAGACGCCCTACGACTGCGCCGGCAGCGCCAAGATCGAAACGCTCGGCATCGCCCTCGTCGCGAGCGTCGATTCGACCGACCCGACCGCGCTGATCGGCCTGCCGCTGATCCGCACCTGCGAGCTGCTGCGCCAGGCCGGCATCGATCCGCTCGCGCCGGATGCGTCGGGCGGCGACGCCATGACCGCGCCGCGCGGCACGCTCTACCTGGTGCCGAACACGCTCGATTTCGGCAGCCCGGAAAGCGCCGCCGACATCGGCGAGCGGCTGCCGCTCGGCGTCCTGCGCGATTGCCGCCCGCCTCGGCCACTGGGTCGCCGAAAACGCCAAGACGACGCGCGCGTTCCTCAAGCGCGTCGATGCCCGCTTCCCGCTCGCCGTGCCGCTGCAGCAGGTGTCGATCGTCGAGCTGCCGCGCCCGCCGAAAGGCCGCGGCGAGGTCGCGCCCGACGACTTCGCACGCTTGCTTGCGCCGGCGATCGCCGGCAACGACCTCGGCCTGCTCTCGGAGGCGGGGCTGGCCGCGCTCGCCGATCCCGGGGCGCGGCTGGTCGCCGCGGCGCATGCGGCGGGGTTGCGCGTCGTCGCTTTGCCGGGCGCCAGCTCGATCGCATTGGCGGTCGCGGCGAGCGGCCTCAACGGCCAGAGCTTTGCCTTCGTCGGCTACCTGCCGATCGAGGCCGCCGCGCGCAGCGCCCGCATCCGCGAGCTCGAGGCGGCGTCGCGCCGCCAAGGCCAGACGCAGGTGATGATCGAGACGCCGTACCGCAACCCGGCGCTGCTGGCCGCGCTTGTCGCAGAGTTGCAGCCGACGACGCAGCTCTCGGTCAGCGTCGGCCTGACGCTCGCCTCGGAATGCGACGCGCAGCGACAGCGTCGCGCGCTGGCGCGCGGCGCCGAGCGTCGTGCCCGCCGACGTGCCGGCGGTGTTTTCGTTCCTGGCGCGCTGAGCGCCGGCGAGCCGGCTCAGGAGTCGGCGGTCTCCGGCACCTTGCCGCCGAACAGCGCGGCGACCTTCTTCTTCGGCTTGATGTTGGGCGACAGGCCGCGGCCGACCGGCGCGGCGCGCTTTTCCCACGCCGGCTCGGCAGTGGTCGCGCTCGCTTCGTAGGGCTTGTCGAAGAACGGATCGCGCGCCGGCGACGCTGGCGAGACCTCGCGGCCCGGGGTGCGCGCCGAGTAGGGCGACACGACGGCCTTCGGCGAGCGGGCGGAATTCGTCGTCGTCGCGCGGGCGCTCGCGAGACGAGCGACGCGGCGGCGCGTCGTCGTCGAGCTCGAGCGGCTCGAGCTCGATCTTCTTCTTGATCAGCTTTTCGATGTCGGCGACGAGCCGGGTGTCGTCGCGCGAGACCAGCGTGATCGCCAGCCCCGAGGCGCCGGCGCGGCCGGTGCGGCCGATGCGGTGGACGTAGTCCTCGGCGTTGAACGGCACGTCGAAGTTGAACACCGCCGGCAGGTCGACGATGTCGAGGCCGCGCGCGGCGACGTCGGTGGCGACCAGGATGTCGACGGTGCCGCTCTTGAACGCCTCGAGCGCCTTCAGCCGCTCGTCCTGCGACTTGTCGCCGTGCAGGGCGTTGGTTCGCAGGCCATCGCGCTCGAACGAGCGCGCCAGGCGGGCGCAGCCGAGCTTGGAGTTGACGAAGACCAGCGCCTGCGTGATGCCGCGCTCCTTCAGGAGACGCAGCACCGCGCGCCGCTTGTCGTCGGTGGCGACGCTGTAGAAGTGCTGCTCGACGTTGGTCGCGGTCGCGTTCGGGCGCGCCACCTCGACCATCAGCGGATCCTGCAGATAGCTCTCGGCGAGGCGCCGGATCTCGGGCGAGAAGGTCGCCGAGAAGAGCAGCGTCTGGCGCTGCTTCGGCAGGTACGAGAGGATCCGCTGCAGGTCGGGCAGGAAGCCGATGTCGAGCATCCGGTCGGCCTCGTCGAGAACGACGTACTCGACCTGGTTCAGGACGCAGTTCTTGGCCTCGATGTGGTCGAGCAGGCGCCCCGGCGTCGCGACCAGCACCTCGACGCCCTGCTTCAGCTCGAGCGTCTGCGGCTTCATGTCGATGCCGCCGAAGACGACGGCGACGCGCAGCTTGGAGTGCGCCGCGTAGCCCTTGATGTTGTCGGCGACCTGGTCGGCGAGCTCGCGCGTCGGTGCGATCACGAGCGCGCGCACCGGATGGCGCGCCGGCGACATGCTGGCGTTCTCGTGCGGCAGCATCTTGTGCAGCAGCGGCAGCGAGAACGCCGCCGTCTTGCCGGTGCCGGTCTGGGCCGCGCCCATGATGTCGCGGCCGGCCAGGACGAGCGGGATCGCCTTGGCCTGGATCGGCGTCATCGTCGTGTAGCCCTGGTCGGCGACCGCGCGCTGCAGGATCGGCGACAGGCCGACCGATGAGAACTTGAGCGAGGGGCCGTCGTCTGCCGGGCCGGGAGGTGCCGGCGTCGAAGGGGCGGGAGAAGGCGGCGAGTCCGGCTCGCCAGCAAGCGCGACCGGCGCGCTGGTAGGTTCATTCATCCTGCAATTATCGCGCCTACGGCCGTTTCGGCGCTGCCGAGGGACATGCGCGGCAACCGTGGCGGCCGTCACAGCTGGATCGACGCCAGCGAATACACTCCCGCGTTCAGCCTTTGAACAGGGCGCTTCGGCGCCCGGCGCGTCCCATGAAAGTCACGGTCATCGGTTCCGGCTACGTCGGCCTCGTCACCGCCGCCTGCCTTGCCGATCTCGGCAACGACGTCTTTTGCCTCGACGTCGACGCCGCCAAGGTCGCCCTGCTCCAGGGCGGCGGCCTGCCGATCCACGAGCCGGGGCTGGCCGAGGTCGTGCAGCGCAACGTCGCCGGCGAGCGCCTGCGCTTCGGCACCGACACGCGCGCGGCCGCGGCCCACGGCAAGGTGCAGTTCATCGCCGTCGGCACGCCCGAGGACAGCGACGGCTCGGCCGACCTGCAGTACGTGCTGGCCGCGGCACGCGAGCTCGGCCGGCACATGAACGGCGACCGCGTCGTCGTCGACAAGAGCACCGTGCCGGTCGGCACGGCGCGCGCCGTCCGCGAGGCGATCGACGAAGAGCTGCAGCGGCGCGGCGTCGCCTTCCGCTGTCGGGTGGTCTCGAACCCGGAGTTCCTGAAGGAAGGCGCCGCGGTCGAGGACTTCATGCGCCCCGACCGGATCGTCATCGGCAGCGACGACGCCGAGGCGACCGCCGTCATGCGCCAGCTTTACGCGCCGTTCGAGCGCAATCACGCCAAGATCATGGTCATGGACACCGCTTCGGCGGAGCTCACCAAGTACGCCGCCAACGCGATGCTGGCGACGCGGATCAGCTTCATGAACGAGATCGCGCTGCTCGCCGACAAGCTCGGCGCCGACATCGACGCGGTACGCCACGGCATCGGCAGCGACAGTCGCATCGGCAGCCACTTCCTCTACGCCGGCTGCGGCTATGGCGGCTCGTGCTTCCCGAAGGACGTGCGCGCGCTGGCGCGCACGGCCTCAGGCGTCGGCCAGCCGATGCCACTCCTGACGGCGGTCGACGTGGTCAACGAGCGGCAGAAGCTGGTCGTCATGGACAAGGTCGAGGCGCATCTCGGCGCCGACCTCGCCGGCCGCGTCGTCGCCCTCTGGGGCCTGGCCTACAAGCCCGGCACCGACGACATGCGCGAGGCGCCGAGCCAGGTCGTGGTGCGCGAGCTGGCGCGGCGCGGCGCGCGGATCCGCGCCTACGACCCGGTGGCGACGGCGCAGGCGCGGCGCGTCCTCGGCGACGTCGCCGGGCTCGAGTTCGTCGCCAGCGCGATGCGCGCGCTCGAGGGCGCCGACGCCCTGGTGATCGTCACCGAGTGGAAGGAATTCCGCAGCGTCGATCTCGAGGCGATGCGGCCGCTGATGCGCCGCGCGCTGATCGTCGACGGCCGCAACATCATCGATCCGGCGACGCGCCCGCGCCGCCGGCTTCGAGTACGCGGGCATCGGCCGGCCGTGAGCGGACGCCCGCAGCGCGCGGAGCCGCGCCGATGATCCTGGTCACCGGCGGCGCCGGCTTCATCGGCTCCAACTTCGTCCTCGACTGGCTCGCGATCGGCGACGAGCCGGTCGCTCAACCTCGACGCCCTCACCTACGCCGGCAACACCGAGAACCTGGCGTCGCTCGACGGCGACGCGCGCCACGTGTTCGTCCGCGGCGACATCTGCGACCGGGCGCTGCTCGACGCCCTGTTCGCGACGCACCGGCCGCGCGCGGTGCTCCACTTCGCCGCCGAGAGCCACGTCGACCGCAGCATCCACGGCCCGGCCGAGTTCATCCGCACCAACGTCCAGGGCACGTTCACGCTGCTCGAAGCGGCGCGCGCGCACTGGTCGGCGCTGCCGGCCGACGAGAAGCAGGCGTTCCGCTTCCTGCACGTCTCGACCGACGAGGTCTACGGCAGCCTCGGCCAAGGGCGATCCCGCCTTCTGCGAGTCCGACACCTACGAGCCGAACAGCCCGTATTCGGCGAGCAAGGCGGCGAGCGACCACCTGGTCCGCGCCTGGCACCACACCTACGGCCTGCCGACGCTGACGACCAACTGCAGCAACAACTACGGCCCGTTCCACTTCCCCGAGAAGCTGATCCCGCTGATGATCGTCAACGCCCTCGCCGGCAAGCCGCTGCCGGTCTACGGCGACGGCCAGCAGGTGCGCGACTGGCTCTACGTCAAGGACCACTGCGCGGCGATCCGCGAGGTGCTGGCGCGCGGCCGGGTCGGCGAGACCTACAACATCGGCGGCTGGAACGAGAAGCCCAACCTCGAGATCGTCCACGCCGTGTGCGGCCTGCTCGACGAGATGAAGGCGCATGCCGACGGGCCGCACGCGCGCCTCGTGACCCACGTGCCCGATCGGCCCGGCCACGACCGGCGCTACGCGATCGACGCCGGCAAGATCGAGCGCGAGCTCGGCTGGCGGCCGGCCGAGACGTTCGAGTCGGGCCTGCGCAAGACGGTGCGCTGGTACCTCGACAACGCCGCCTGGGTCGAGCGCGTCCAGACCGGCGCCTACCGCGACTGGGTCTCGGCCAACTACGACCGGCGCAGCGCGTGAAGATCCTCCTGCTCGGCAAGAACGGCCAGCTCGGCTGGGAGCTGCAGCGCTCGCTGGCACCGCTCGGCGAGGTCGTCGCCTGCGACTTCGACAGCCCGGCGCCCTGGCGCGCCGACTTCAGCGATGGCGATTCGCTGGCCGCGCTGGTTCGCTCGGTGCGCGCCCGACCTGATCGTCAATGCCGCGGCCCACACCGCCGTCGACAAGGCCGAGAGCGAGCCCGACCTCGCGTTGCAGATCAACGCCGACCGCGGTCGGCGTGCTGGCGCAGGAAGCCAAGGCGCGCGGCGCGTGGCTGATCCACTACAGCACCGACTACGTCTTCGACGGCAGCGGCACGTCGCCGCGGTCGGAAGAGGCGACGCCGGCGCCGCTCAGCGTCTACGGCCGGACCAAGCTCGCCGGCGAAGAGCTCGTCCGCGCGAGCGGCTGCCGCCACCTGATCTTTCGCACCAGCTGGGTCTACGCCGCGCGCGGCGGCAATTTCGCCAAGACGATCCTGCAGCTGGCGCGCAACGCGCGACGCGCTCTCGGTGATCGACGACCAGGTCGGCGCGCCGACCGGCGCCGAGCTGCTCGCCGACGTCACCGCGCACGCCTGGCGCGCCGCCGCCGCGCGGCCCGAGCTCGCCGGCACCTACCACGCCGTCGCCGCCGGCGAGACGAGCTGGCACGGCTATGCGCGCCACGTGATCGAGTTCGCGCGCCGCCACGGCGAGCCGATCCGCGTCGGCGCCGACGCGATCCGGCCGATCCCGAGCTCGGCCTATCCGCAGGCGGCGCCGCGGCCGAAGAACTCGCGCCTCGACACGAGCAAGCTGCGCGCGCGCCTTCGGCCTCGACGCTGCCGCCCTGGCAGGCCGGCGTCGAGCGCATGCTGAGCGAAGTGCTCGTCGACGAACGAAGTGACGGTAAGTTGAGCGCTTGAAGCACCGATCCACGTAATGCGTTTGCATCAAAAATTCTAAGAAGGTCCTATGCGTAACACTCCTTCTCTCAAAGCGCTCATTCAGAACGCGGTCGAGCGCGGCCTGAAGGCTCTGACTAGGCGCGATCCGAATCCGTCGGCATGCCCGCCAGCGTTGCCCTCGATCCGGCTCGGCCGGCCGCTGAATCTGGCGCATCCGAGCAACGCCGCGCTATTCGGTCTGCTCGATGACTAAGAACGCGCCCCGCGTCGCGGGCTCGGTGCAGGTCCGGCTGGTCACGTTCGACCGGATTCGAACGCTTCGATCACGTCTCGGTGCTCCGCCTGTCGGCCACTCAGCCGCATGACCACGCCCACGACCCGCAAGGGCATCATCCTCGCCGGCGGCTCGGGCAGCCGGCTGCATCCGGCGACGCTCGCGATCAGCAAGCAGCTGCTGCCGGTGTACGACAAGCCGATGGTCTACTACCCGCTCAGCACGCTGATGCTGGCCGGCATCCGCGAGATCCTGCTCATCAGCACGCCGCAGGACACGCCGCGCTTCGAGGCGCTGCTCGGCGACGGCTCGCAGTGGGGAATCCGCCTCAGCTACTGCGTCCAGCCGAGCCCCGACGGCCTGGCGCAGGCGTTCATCCTCGGCCGCGACTTCGTCGCCGGCCAGCCGAGCGCGCTGGTCCTCGGCGACAACATCTTCTACGGCCACGACCTGCACCGCATGCTGGCGTCGGCGAACGAGCGCACGAGCGGCGCCTCGGTGTTCGCGTATCACGTGCAAGACCCCGAGCGCTACGGCGTCGTCGCCTTCGACGACCAGCGGCGCGCCTCGAGCATCGAGGAAAAGCCGGCCGCGCCGAAGAGCAACTACGCCGTCACCGGGCTCTATTTCTACGACGCCGACGTCTGCGCCATCGCCGCCGCGATCAAGCCCTCGGCGCGCGGCGAGCTCGAGATCACCGACGTCAACGCGCGCTACCTCGAGCGCGGCGACCTCAACGTCGAGGTGCTCGGCCGCGGCTACGCCTGGCTCGACACCGGCACCCACGACAGCCTGCTCGAGGCCGGCCAGTTCATCGCCACGCTCGAGAAGCGCCAGGGCCTGAAGGTCGCCTGCCCCGAGGAGATCGCCTACCGGGCCGGCTGGATCGACCGCGCCCAGCTGCTGGCGATGGCCCAGCCGATGCTGAAGAACGGCTACGGCCAAGTACCTGCTGCAGATCGCCGACAGCCAGGTGTTCTGATGAAGGCGACGCCGACCGAATTGCCCGGCGTGCTCGTGATCGAGCCGAAGGTGTTCGGCGACGCGCGCGGCTTTTTCTTCGAGAGCTTCAACCAGAAGGCGTTCGACGCGGCGGTCGGCGCGCCGGTGACCTTCGTCCAGGACAACCACTCGCGCTCGGCCCGGGGCGTGCTGCGCGGGCTGCATCTGCAGGCGGCGCCGCACGCGCAGGGCAAGCTCGTGCGCGTGACCCAGGGCCGGGTCTTCGACGTCGCCGCCGACGTGCGTCGCGCCAGCCCGACGTTCGGCCGCTGGGTCGGCGCCGAGCTGAGCGCCGACGATCATCGCCAGCTCTGGATCCCGCCCGGCTACGCCCACGGCTTCGTGGTGCTGAGCGAGAGCGCCGACTTCCTCTACAAGACGACCGACTACTACGCGCCCGCGGCCGAGATCACCGTCCGCTGGGACGATCCCGAGCTGGCCATCGCCTGGCCCGACGCCGGCGTGCCGTTCGCGCTTTCGGAGCGCGACGGCAAGGCGCCGCGCCTCGCGGAGCTGGCGCCGATCCGCTAGCGATTTACCGCGCTGGCGGCGTGGGGAGCAGCGGGTACACTCCCGCGTTCAGCCGTTGAACACACGAGCCACCGCCTTGCATCCCGACTCCTCCGCGTCCGACGAAGAC
The DNA here is from genome assembly GCA_963766315.1 of uncultured beta proteobacterium. GTDB lineage: Bacteria > Pseudomonadota > Gammaproteobacteria > Burkholderiales > Burkholderiaceae_C > Schlegelella_A. The sequence goes on along the minus strand of CAVXZM010000011.1, from coordinate 14,079 downwards.
TCCGCCGTCGCGTTGCTGCGGCTGCTCGACGAGCATCCCGAGTATTCGCAGCGCCAGCTCGCGCGCGAGCTCGGCGTGAGCCTCGGCAAGACGCACTACCTGCTGAAGGCGCTGCTCGCCAAGGGCTGGGTCAAGGCGCAGAACTTCCAGCGCAGCGACCACAAGCTCGGCTACCTCTACACGCTGACGCCGAGCGGCATCCGCCATCGCCTGCGGCTGACGCAATCGTTCCTGGCGAGGAAGGAAAGCGAGTACCTGCAGCTGCGCTCGCAGATCTCGGCGCTGCGCAAGGAAGTCGCCAGCCAGGAAGGCTCGCAGTCATGACCGCCGCCGCACCGCTCGTGGTCGTCCCGGTGATCCTGGCCGGCGGCAGCGGCACCCGGCTCTGGCCGCTCAGCCGTTCCCTGCATCCGAAGCAGTACCTCGCGCTCGGCGTCGGCGGCAAGGGCACGCTGTTCCAGCAGGCGGCGCAACGCCTGGCGACGCTGGCCGAGAACGGCCTCGAGGTGCGCGCGCCGTGCGTCGTCGCCAACGAGGAGCATCGCTTCACGGTCGTCGACCAGCTGCGCGAGGTCGGCATCGAGCCGGCGCGCGTGCTGCTCGAGCCGGTCGGGCGCAACACCGCGCCGGCGCTCGCGCTTGCCGCGCACGAGGCGAGCAAGCTCGCGGGCGGCGACCCGATCCTGGTGGTCGCGCCGGCCGATCACGCGATCGGCGTCCCGGCGGCATTCACGTCGGCGCTGCGCCAGGCGGTGCGCGCCGCGGCCGGCGGCGGCATCGTCGTCCTCGGCATCCGGCCCGATCGCCCCGACACCGGTTACGGCTACATCCGCACCGAAGGCGAGCCGCACGAAGGCGCCGTCGCTGTCGCCGCGTTCGTCGAAAAGCCCGATCTGGCGACGGCCGAGCGCTACCTCGCCGACGGCGGCTACTACTGGAACAGCGGCATGTTCGTGCTGCGCGCGAGCGTCTGGCTCGCCGCGCTCGCGCCGCTTCCGCTCCGACATCGCGACGGCGAGCGAGGCGGCCTGGCGCACGGCTGCTGCCGACGCGTCGTTCCTGCGCTTCGACGCCAAGGCGTTCGCCGCGATTCCCGCCGACAGCATCGACTACGCGGTGATGGAGCCGGCGAGCCGCGCCGCTCCGGGCAACGCCGACGCCGGTGTCCGCATGGTGCCGCTCGACGCAGGCTGGAGCGACCTCGGCGCGTGGGACGCGGTCTGGCAGGTCGGCGCGCGTGACGGCGACGGCAACGTCGCGCACGGCGACGCACTGGTGCGCGAGTCGCGCAACACGCTCGTCCACGCGACCAGCCGGCTGGTCGGCGTGATCGGCCTCGACGACGTGACCGTGGTCGAGACCGCCGACGCGGTGCTGGTCGCGCATCGCTCCAAGAGCCCGGCGGTGAAGGAGATGGTCGCCGCGCTCGCCGCGACCGGACGCAGCGAGGCAAGCAGCCATCGCCGCGTGCACCGGCCCTGGGGCTGGTACGAATCGATCGACCAGGGGCCGCGCTTTCAGGTCAAGCGGATCATGGTCAAGCCGGGCGCCAAGCTCAGCCTGCAGATGCATCACCACCGTGCCGAGCACTGGGTCGTCGTGTCGGGCACCGCCGAGGTGACCAACGGCACGACGGTCAGCGTGCTGAGCGAGAACCAGAGCACCTACATCCCGCTCGGGCAGACGCACCGGCTCGCCAATCCGGGCAAGGTGCCGCTCGAGATCATCGAGGTGCAGTCGGGCTCGTACCTCGGCGAGGACGACATCGTGCGCTTCGAAGACAGCTACGGGCGCGGCTGAACGCATGGACCGTCGAGCGCGCATCTTCGTCGCCGGCCATCGCGGCATGGTCGGCTCGGCGCTCGTGCGCCGGCTGCGCGAGGGCGGATACGACAACCTGCTGCTGCGCAGCCGCGCCGAGCTCGACCTGCTCGACCAGCGCGCCGTCGCCGAGTTCATGGCCGAGCGAACGGCCCGACTACGTCTTCGTCGCCGCGGCGAAGGTCGGCGGCATCCAGGCGAACAACACGCTGCGCGCCGACTTCCTGTACCAGAACCTGGTCATCGAGAGCAACGTGATCGGCTCCGCGCACGCCGCGGGCGTCGAGCGGTTGACGTTCCTCGGCTCGAGCTGCATCTATCCGCGCGATTGCCCGCAGCCGATCAAGGAGGAGTACCTGCTCACGGGCCCTCTCGAGCGCACCAACGAGCCGTACGCGATCGCCAAGATCGCGGGACTGAAGCTGTGCGAGGCGTTCAACGCACAGCACGGTCGTCGCTATCTGAGCGTCATGCCGACCAATCTCTACGGCCTCGGGGACAACTACGACCTGGCGACGAGCCACGTGCTGCCGGCCCTGATTCGCAAGGCGCACGAGGCGAAGGCGCGTGGCCTGGACGAGATCGTCGTCTGGGGCAGCGGCACGCCGAGGCGCGAATTTCTCTACGTCGACGACCTGGCCGATGCCTGCATCTTCCTCATGGAGCGCGGCGACGAAGCCCCGTCGCTGGTCAACATCGGCACCGGCACCGACCTGACGATCGCCGAGCTCGTCGATGTGGTGATGGACGTCGTCGGCTACCGCGGCCGTGTCGTCTACGACAAGTCCAAGCCCGACGGCACGCCGCGCAAGCTGCTGGATGTCGGCCGCCTGGGCGCCCTTGGCTGGCGCGCCCGCACCTCGCTGCGCGAAGGCATCGCCCGCGCCTACGAAGCGTTCGCTGCCGCCGCGGCGCATCCCTGAATTTCCGGTACTGCCATGAGCCCCACGTCCGCAAAGAAGACCGCGCTGATCACCGGCGTGACCGGCCAGGATGGCGCCTACCTGGCCGAGTTCCTGCTCAAGAAGGGCTACGAGGTTCACGGCATCAAGCGCCGTGCCTCGAGCTTCAACACCACGCGCATCGACCATCTGTACCAGGACCCGCACGTCGACGCCAGGAACTTCATCCTGCACTACGGCGACATGACCGACAGCAGCAACCTGATTCGGATCGTGCAGCAGGTGCAGCCCGACGAGATCTACAACCTGGCCGCGCAAAGCCATGTGGCCGTGAGCTTCGAGGAGCCCGAGTACACCGCCAATGCCGACGGCCTCGGCGCGCTGCGTCTGCTCGAGGCGATCCGCCTGCTGGGCCTGGAGAAGAAGACACGCTTCTACCAGGCCAGCACGAGCGAGCTTTACGGCCTGGTGCAGGAGACGCCGCAGAAGGAGACCACGCCCTTCTACCCCCGCAGCCCCTACGCCGTGGCCAAGCTCTACGCCTACTGGATCACGGTCAACTACCGCGAGGCCTATGGGCTGTATGCCTGCAACGGCATCCTGTTCAACCACGAGAGCCCGGTGCGCGGCGAAACCTTCGTCACGCGCAAGATCACGCGCGCGATGGCGCGCATCGCGCTCGGGATGCAGGACTGCCTGTACCTCGGCAACCTGAGCGCGCTGCGCGACTGGGGCCATGCGCAAGGACTACGTCGAGATGCAGTGGCTGATGCTGCAGCAGGACCGGCCCGAGGACTTCGTCATCGCCACCGGCGTGCAGTACAGCGTGCGGCAGTTCGTGGAGATGGCGGCGCGCGAGCTGGGCATCCGCTTGCGCTTTGACGGCGAGGGCGAGCAGGAGACGGCCACGGTCGAATCCGTACAGGGCGACCAAGGCCGTCGTCCAAGCCGGGGCAGGTCGTGGTGCGCGTGGACCCGCGCTACTACCGCCCGACCGAGGTCGAGACGCTGCTCGGCGACGCCAGCAAGGCCAAGCTCAAGCTCGGCTGGACGCCCAAGACCAGCCTGCCCGAGTTGGTGGGGGAGATGGTCGCCGCCGACTACGACGCCGCGCGGCGCGACAGCTTGGTCAAGAGCGCCGGCTTTCAAGCCTATGACTACAACGAATGAGGGCGCTGCGTCGCCGGCCGCGCACTGATCTGCGGCGTTGGCGGCCAGGACGGCGCCTACTTGGCGCACTTCCTGCGCGCCAAGGGCTACAAGGTCGTCCGAGACTTCGTCCGCATGGTTGCGGCAAAGCTGAGGATTTCGCTTCGATTCGCGGGCAGTGGTACTTCGAAGATCCCGATCGCCAATCGCGTCGAAGAAAGGCCTGGCGGAATGCTTGCCCCATGCGGGGTAAGCGATATGGTCGTCAGGGTCGACGAGCGCTACTACCGCCCGACCGAAGTCGAGAAGCTCCAGGGCGATCCAACGAAAGCGAAGAAAGAGCTCGGGTGGACGACGACCACGTCGCTTGCAAAGTTTGTTAGCGAGACGGTCGAGTCAGATCTTCCCTTCGCGCGAGGCGATCACCTGACGATCTCCTCGGGCTGCCGCACACCGCGCCAAGATGCAGAGTAAAGGGGCAAAGCAAGAGTCCAGCGCAACGGAGGGGCCTCCCCCCATGTCGTGTCGACTCTGTGGTAGCAGTTCTATCTGGACGTTCTCGCGTCGTGTGCTCAACCGCCACCTCGTTGGGTTCTATCGTTGTGCGACCTGCGGCTATCTGCAGACCGAATCGCCCTACTGGCTGGACGAGGCGTATCGCGAACCGATCAATGCCTCCGATACGGGCATCCTGATCCGAAACGCATTCAACTGCGGCTTGGTGTGCTCGACGCTGAAGATCCTTCGGCCCTTGCCCCCGACCGTGGCCGACTTCGCTGGTGGCTACGGCATTCTCGTTCGCCTGTTGCGAGACCGTGGAATCGACGCCGTATGGGACGACAAGTACTGCGTGAATCAGTTGGCGCGCGGTTTCGAGCTCGACGACCGCTGTGTCACGCTCGGGACGCTCTTCGAGGTCCTCGAGCACTACGTCGACCCATTGAGTGAAATCGCCAATCTCGCATCGCGCGCCGAGGCAATCCTGGCATCCACCGAATTGCTACCCACCCATCCCGAAAATTGGTGGTACTTGGGTCTCGACCACGGTCAGCACGTGGGGTTCTTTGGTTTGCCCAGCCTGCAGGTGCTGGCCGACAAGGCCAAGTTGCATCTCGTCTCGGATGGGCGCAGCTATCACCTGTTCAGCAAGCGGAAGGTAAGCCCGCTGGCTTGGAAAACCATGCTCTCGTTTCGGAACGGAGTCAGTCGCCTCAGCAGCATCGGCCGCAGATCGCTCACCTTGAGCGACCTTGAGCGCGTGAGGACTAAACGCCAAGATGGACTACTTTGAGGCGAGAGGGCTGAGCGCCCAGGACTACGCAAACGCAAGGCTTCCGGCTTGGCTGAACCACGAGTTGCGAGACATTCCACGCACTGGTCGCATTCTCGATTTCGGCTGCGGTCTGGGTCAGAACCTTCGCGCTCTGACGGAGCAGCGCTTTGTCGAGGTGACAGGTGCCGATGTGGACCCGGGCGCGATCGCGGAGAGTCGTGGTACTGGATGCCGGGTCGTCGATGTTGGCGGGGGCATCGAGCGCGCTTTCGGGCCGGGGGAATGCTTCGACGTCATCGTCGCGCTCCATGTCCTTGAGCATGTCCCGAAAGCAGAGGTCATCGCCACGCTGAGGAAGCTGCGCGACCTGTTGGCAGCGGACGGCAAGCTCTTGATCGCCGTCCCGAATGGTCATGCTTTTACAGGTTGCTATTGGGCGTACGAGGATTTCACCCATCACACGTTGTTTACGTCCGGGAGCCTCAAGTACGTGTTGAACGCGGCGGGCTTCGGCAACGTCGCGTTCGTCGACACAAGAGGCGATCAATTCAACCGACCTATGGCCAAGCTTGTGAAGCGCCTGCTGTTCGCTCTCTTTGCCACCCAGTACAGACTCTTCAAGTGGGCTCTGAATAGTCCGACCCATGCACCGAGCCCGGAGATCTTCACGTACGAGTTGAAGGCTCGAGCTTCGAGGTAGAGATGGTGTCTATCCGTCCATTGGGTCGGCGCATCAAGTCCCGCCTTCGAGACATCGTGGACGGCTCGGTCCGCCGCTTGCCGGTCCGAAGCCGCAACCGAGCCGTAATCCTGCGTCTGGATGCACTGGGTGACTTCGTCATCTGGCTGCAGAGCGGCGCCGCTGGAGTGACCGCGGTGCTTCGCCGAGATCACGACGATGTGGTGCTGGTCGCAAATCTTCTTTGGGCGCCGCTCGCCAGGCGCCTGGGGCTTTGGGACCTTGTGGTTGCCGTTGACCCGGGTCGCTATCAACGTTCACTGTTATACAGACTCTTCACGTCGATTCGCACGAAGCGGCTGGGCGCGCGCACTGTCGTTTCGCCTCGCGTTTGGCGGGGATTTCTGCTTGAGGACAGGCTGGTATACACCCTCGGCGCAGCGAGTTCGATCGGCGCTTCGGGGGGCTTACTAAACGAGGACGCCTCCGCACAGCGTGCCGGAAACCGTTACTACACGGCCCTCCTGCCGACCCCTATCCAGACGGTACACGAGACTATCAGAAACCAGACTTTTGCCCATCAACTCGGCGGAGATCCGCACTTGCTCGTTCCTTATCCAACGAACAGGGGCCTGCCTCTCGCACCGGTCCTTGACGGTCGACCATACTTGGCCGTCGCCCTCGGCGCGGGTGTGTCATATCGCCGCTGGCCCGTTGAGCGCTTTGCTTCGGTGGTGAACGATCTGCTCCAGTCCTATCAGCTAGGGTGTGTCTTGCTCGGAACTGCCGAGGATGAGTCGATCGCGTCCTCCTTCAAAGGAGCGGTGTCGTATCCGATTTGCGATCTTACGAGCCGCCTTCCGATCGAGGAGGTCGGCGATGTCATCGCCAAAGCCACGCTCGTACTTGCGAACGAGAGCGGGCTTCTACATTTGGCGCTTTGGGCCGGCTCCCGCGTTGTCGCGGTGGTGGGTGGCGGCCATTTCGGACTCTTTGCCCCCTATCCCATCGGCTCGGCCGCCAACCTGAGCCTCAGGGTCGCGGCAGCGCCGATGCCCTGCTTCGGCTGCAACTGGGCATGTATTTTTCCAGTTGCGGAGGAAAGGCCTAAGCCTTGCATACTGGAAGTCGAGCCGGCCACCGTCCTCCAACAATGCCGAGCAACGTTGGACGTAGCGGGCACGGAGCGCAAGTTGTGATGCAGGCTGACCCCGGAAGCTGGTTCATTCCATGACCAAGCTCATCGAACGCGCGATCGCGTTGGCCAGGCCGCAACAAGTCGATGCGAAAACCGAGGAAGGGCGGTCGCGCGCGCGTATTCAGCTTGCGCAATGGGGATCAATTTCAAATGTTGTTTCCCGTGGTGCGTCGATGTTGCTGGTCGTGCTCGGCGTCTACTTGACGGTGCCCTATCTGGGGAGTGTTCGCTTCGGGCTCTGGGCAACCTTCGCGAGCATGGTGTCGATGCTGTCTATGCTCGACCTCGGCATCGGCAACGCGCTAGTGAACCGCGTCGCCCATGTCGCGGCGCAGTCCGACGAATTGCTGATGCGCCGGGCCGTCACCGGCGGTATCGCAGTCCTGGCAACCGTGGGGATTCTGTCTTCCTTGCTATTGATCTTGGTTGCTCTGATCGTTCCCTGGAACTCGGTCTTTCGCATCCACGATCCGGCAATTGGAGCTGAGACTACCTCGTCAGCGTTGTGCTTCGCGCTGTTGTTCGGGCTGAACCTCGCTACCAGTGCGGGCCCTCGCATTCTGTTTGGTCAGCAGCGGTCTTTCGAATCGAATCTGTTGAGCGCCGCCTGTACTCTCGCTTCCTGCTTGGCGCTGGCACTGGCGGCGAGCTTTCAGGCAAGCATCCCTCTCTTGCTGCTGGTCACCTTCGGGATTCAATCTACGGCGGGCCTGGGAGCCGTTTGGATCCTCAAGTGCAGACGACTGTTCGATTGGCGCCTGCTTTGGACGAGCGCTCGCCTGGAGCGCAGGCCTTTGCTTGGCTCAGGTCTCGTGTTTCTCGTGTTGCAGATCGGGACGATGGTCGCGTGGGGAAGCGACAGCTTTGTTCTCTCGACTCTACAGGGGCCGGCCGCGGTAGCGACTTACGCGATTGCTATTAGGCTGTTTCAATTCGCCTCCCAACCCGTCGCGATCGCGACTACGCCGCTTTGGGCCGCGTATGCCGATGCATCCGTCCAGAACGACAGGGAGTTCATCCGGGTCACTCTCAAGAAAAGCCTCCTCGGTAGCTTCGGCGCCGTAACAATCCTGGCGCTGGTACTGTTTCTCGCCGGGCCGCTGATCATCTCGGCGTGGACGTCCGGCACGATTCAAGTGCCGAGGCTGACGCTCGCCTTGATTGCTTTGTGGACGATCCTGGAGATGATGGGGAACGCCTTCGGGGTATATCTCAATGGTTGCGGCATCATGCGCGAGCAGGTCGTGGTCGTCGCAGCCTTTTGTCTTCTAGCGGTTCCGCTAAAGGTATTCGGCGCCGTCTCATGGAGCGTTGATGGACTGATGCTGGCCGCAATCTTTTCGTATTTGGCTGTCGTTGGAGGTTCGTACGGGCTCGCCTTTCGAGAGCGTGTCTTGCGCCCGATTCGTCGAATCGCTTGAACCACCCTCCCCGCTCCCGTATGTCTTACTTGGTTTCGCCCGGACAGCCTTCTCCAGCGTGCCACCAGTACCGTGGATCCTGGCGCATGCGCCGGAGAGCGCGACCATGCGGTCAAGCGAACTTTGGCCCTGACCAAGCACCGATGCAAAGCCGCTGGTGACGCCTATGCCAAGCAAGTTTTCTCAAACCGAATCAATGAATCGCCCGCTTCCCCTATCAGGCGCAGCACCGGCTGCGCGGCTGAGCATCGGCATGGTCACCTTCAATGCCGCTGCCGTTCTAGAGCGGGCGCTGCAAAGCATCATGCGGCACAAGACGCCGGCGATGGAACTGGTGGTCGTCGATGGCGCTTCCAGCGACGGCACGCTCGACATCCTGCGACGTCATGCGGACATTCTCGACCATTGGCGCTCGGAGCCCGACACCGGCATCTACGACGCGATGAACAAGGTGCTTGGGGTGGCCACCGGCGACTGGCTGCTGTTCCTGGGGGCCGACGACGAACTGCTCGCTTCGCCGGACCAGTTGCTGGACCTGTGCAAGTGTCCCGACGCCGCGTACTACGGCAATGTGCGCATCCAGGCCAGCGGGAGGGTCTCAGGAGGCCATTTCTCGCGATATCGCCTGATGCAGGAAAACATCTGCCATCAATCGATCCTCTATCCGCGGTCCGCTTACAAGCACAAGGCCTACGACACCAAGTGTGGCCTGCTCGCCGACCACCGCTACAACATCGAGCTCATGGGCAGCGGCGTTCCATTCGTGCATGTCGACGTGACGATCAGTCTGTTCAACGATGCCGGCAGATCGGCGGCGCGCGACCTCAACTTCGAGGCAGTGAAACTGGCGGCCATCCGAAGCAGCTTCGGATGGCCGTTCTATGCAATCAAGCGGCTGCGCAGCGCCTGCGTCAGCCTCATCAAGGGTCGACATGTCACCACTTGAGTACATCGTCGCATCGCTCGATGACTGGCCTCAGTACCTGATGCTTGTCGTGCTGTTCATAGGCCTGCACGCCTTCATCATTCGGCGGTGGACGGTGGGAATCTACGATCCACTGTTCATGCTGCTGGTCTCCAACGCGCTGGGCTGGGCCATCGTCTGGTTCATGTATCTGCGTGGCGATATCGCGTCGGTCTATGCGCTGACCTTCACTGCAGCCCAACTGGCGCTGTATCTAGGCATGGGAGTCGGCCGCCTGATCAGCGGCCGGACGATCGTTGCGCCGATGCCACAAGACGGGACATCGCTGCCGATGCTGACGCTGGCAATGGCTGCAGCCTTCCACGTGGCATCAACATTGGCCATCTGGACCCTCGTGGGGATTCCCCTGTTCCGGGACTCGCGGCTGGGTGGCTTCCATAATTCTGGCGGGCTGGGCATCCTCGAACGGCTGGCCGACTCGTCGTCGTTGATCGGGCTGTTCAGCGTGACATACCTGCTGTTGCGACGACCCCACCTTCGACGCAACCTGCCCGTCCTGGCCTTCCTCGGTTGGTACGTCACCACGATGGCGCTGTCCGGCTCCAAAGGCGCCCTGCTGACCGTGGGCCAGTATCTTCTGTCAATCATGTTCGTCTGCGGCGGCCTGCGAGCGCGAAGAGATCGCTTCTGGGGGGGCGTGCCGGCAAATGGCTCGTGGTGCTCTCGACTCTGTTCGCCATCGCGGTGGTGGCTCTGCAGCAGGATGGCGACCTTGAGTCTGCTGCGGTGGGCTTGCTGTTCCGCATCGTGAGCTATGGTGACATTTACATCTTTGCCTATCCGGAGGGGACGATCGAGAGCCTGAGCGGCACGAATCCTCTGGTCGGCATGTTCGGAAGCTTCCTCAGCACGTTCCGACTGTTCCCGCAAGAGTCGCTTCATACAAACATCGGCCTCCAGTTCACCCAAATCGTCTTTCCCGACCTAGACCTGTTCGTCGGGCCGAATCCGCAGCATGCTGTCTTTGGCTACCACTACTTTGGCTCGCTCGGCTTTGTCCTGTCGTTCGTACTAGGGCTGATGACGATGACGGTGCATACGCGCTTCTATTTCAAAAGGCACAGCTCCTTTTTCATGGGTCTAGTTTCATTCATGCTCTACTTTGCCCTGATCAGTGCCAGTATCGACTTCGGATATTCAATGTCGCAGCTGGCGAACATGATCATCGGCTTGGTAGTGATCGTGGGCCCGGTCTTGCTATTGCATCCGTGTGCCGTCCTGTGGGGCCGCCCCGCCGGCCCGTCTCGCCGTGTCAAGTTCCCCGAAGGCCCCGGGTGAGCAAATCGACCGAAGCGCCGCGGCACGTGCATCTTGTAGCCGTTTGCCACCAACTGCGGCCAGAAGCCTTTGTCGCCAAGCTTCAGTCATTGCTCTCTGGTTGCGGCATCACATTGCGCGGTGTGGTGGTTAGCAACAACGCGGCACATGCGTGGACCGAGATGCCCCGTGAGCCGGAAATACTGCGAGGCAGTAACCGACTCCTCGACTTCTCCGGCTATTTCGAAGGTCTGGATCACCTGCTGGTTCGCCACCCCGATGCCTTGGCCAGCAACGTGTTATTTGTCAACGACACACTGGTCACGAAGCATGCCGCGGCGTGCATCCTGGGTCGAGTGCTGGATTTGGACGCGTTGGTGGGAGACTTGCGAGTACCGGCGATGAGCGGAAAGCTGGACCCCTACCGCGCGATCTGCATGCGCAATCCTTGGAGCGGACATTCCGGCTACATCACTTCATTCTGCTTCCTACTGAACTCCCAAGCACTGCCACTGATGCAGCAACTCACCGCAGACGCCCAAGCCGATGGCGTTCTTGGAGGCGTCGAAATTGGCGATGCGGGCTGGGGTCGTCAGTTGCCTGACGATTTTCGGGAGATGTTGCGTGCACACCTGCTCTATCCGGACTCTCCATTTTTGTGGCCAGCGGCGCGGTCCAGCAGCCCGGACCTCCTTAGGCGCAAGGCCAGTTCGTCCTATTTCGAACATCGACTGTCAGGACACTTGGGCAAGTCGGGAGTTGTGGTCCCGATCAATGCCGGCCCACGCTCGATGGCCTCCATCGCAGTGAGTGAGCGAATGGCGCGGCTGTCTCGGGCGATAGGTGTAAAGACGGGTCTTCGCTCGTGATGAGGGCCCGGCTCGAAACACTAGGGCTGGCATTGATCGGCGCATTTCACGTAGCCCTGTGTCGATGGGCTCCGTCGGCCCTCGCCAGGAACGGACGCACAAGGCAATGCACCGCTGCTCGTGATCCGCTGCGAAGCCAAGCTAGGCGACAACTTGCTGACGGTCCCATTCCTAAGGGCGCTGCGCCAAGGTTTCCCGAATCGGGAGATCCACGTGCTTCACCATCCTGCGGCCCGTCCGGTCTATGCCAACTGCCCCTACGTCGATAGACGCATCGAACTGGATTGGGAGCCGTCGTCAGTATCGGCCCTGTTGCGGCGGCTGCGCGCCTGCCGGAGACTGCTGGAAGCGGCCCCCGGCTGTGGGCCTTATGCCGTCGCCATTACGCCGCGCTGGGATCGAGATCTCTATGCTCCCTTCTTGACTTGGTTTAGCGGTGCAGCGAAGCGAATCGGATTTTCACGCCAAGTCTGGCAAAACAAAGCCGTGCATTGTTTCGTTGCCGACAGCCTGTACACCGAAGTGTTATGTGATGCAGTGCCACGCCACGAGTCGCTGCGGCCGTTAGCGCTGTTGAAACCTTTGGGACTACAGGAATCAGTGCCGTCTCATCTGGAGTTTTGGTTCTCCGAAGCTGATGACGCGGTGGCCAAATCCCTTCTGCGAACCGCCAGCCCTATGCAATGGATCGCCATTGCACCGGGCGCTTCCATCGCTCGACGCGAATGGCCGTTAGATCGCTTCGCTGCGGTTGCGTCTTCGACGGCCGTACGCTTTGGTGTGCGAGTAGCCATCCTCGGGTCTGCGGGCGAACTACGCATATGCACCCGACTCGAGCAACTCATTGGCGATTCATCGCTAAATCTGGCCGGCCAACTGTCAATACCGCAGTGCGCGGCCGTACTGGCTCGCTGCCGACTCTTCGTTGGCAACGACAGCGGCCTGGCTCACCTGGCCAGTGCCGTCGCGTTGCCAGTCGTTGAGGTGTCTTGCCACCCGAAGGGCGCATCGGCAAATCATTCCAATGCGCCTGAGCGCTTCGGGCCAACGTCATTGGGTTCGGTTGTTATCCGCCCGGATAAACCTCGCTCAAGGTCCTGCATTGAGGGGTGCGAATACGAACATGCGCATTGCATCGAAGGCGTTGGAGTCGATGCGGTATCGGCTGCCGTCGCCACCCTGTTGTGCCAGCCGCGTTCCAAGCGGGGGGTAAGTGCACCGGCAGACCGGTACGTCCGCGATGAACCCTAACCGAATTCGTCTTCAGCGTACCTTGCGTCGACATGGGAAGGATGCCTTCGTTGCCGGCTTTGCCGGTCGGTGCTCGGGTGTTCGACATCGGTTGCGGGAACATGTCGGCGCAGCGAACCAAATTGCTGCGCCCAGATCTCTACTACGTCGGGCTAGATGTTCAGGACTACGCGCAGAACGCGCATGCGCTGACCTATGCCGATGAATACCGGCTGACTCCAGCGGCCCGATTTCTGGAAGCAATCGGTACCGAAAGGGCAACAATGGACGCCGTAATCTCTTCGCACAATCTGGAACATTGTGAAGAGCCGACCGCGGTGCTTGAAAAGATGATTTCCGCTCTGAAACCTGCGGGACGCCTCTATCTTTCGTTTCCTTGCCAAGCCAGCGTCCACTTCCCTGGCCGAGTCGGCTCCCTCAATTTCTTCGATGACCCCACACACCGCAAACCACCGAGATGGCAAGCAGTACTGGACGTATTGGCGAGAGCCGACATGCGCATCACATTTGCGGAACCACGCTACAGGCCTCCCGTACCGGCCTTGCTGGGTCTCATGCTGGAGCCGGTATCGGCGCTAACCAGACGCGTCATGCCGCTTGGGTCAACCTGGGCGCTCTGGGGGTTTGAATCCGTCATCTGGGCCGAAGGCTACGCGTCCGGCGCGTCAACCTCAGACATGGTCACAACTAGTACGACATCCCTTAAATAGGAAAGCTATTTAAGGGATGTCGTAATCACATGGCCGCTCTCGGCGGCGGCCGACTCGGGGCCTGGATGCGCGAGCTGCTGCGGTGATCCGTGTCGACTCGGTGTGGCTTGCGGTCGGACCACTGGACATGCGTTCTGGGACCGAAGCGGCCCTGGCCCGAGTGGTGCGCGTCTTCGGTGCTGCCCACCCGCATCGCGCCTACCTCTTCGCTAACCGACGCACCAACCGCATGAAGGTGCTGGTGCACGACGGCATCGGCGTGTGGCTGGCCGCGCGCAAGTTCCACGAGCTGTGGATCCACCACGCCAGCCCGCTCGGCGAGCAGGCGCTGAAGTTCTTCATGAAGCTCTACGAGGTCGAGCGTGAAGTGCGCGAGCTCGCTGCGGACGAGCGCAAGGCGATCAGGCAGGAGAAGAGCAAACCGATCGCCGATGCCCTGCATCTGTGGCTGACGCAGCAGCGCCAGAAGGTACCCGACGGCTCGGCCACGGCAAAGGCGATCGACTACAGCCTCAATCGCTGGAAGGCACTCGTGCGCTTCATCGACGAGGGCGCGCTGCCGAT
>CAVXZM010000010.1:0-74170 GCA_963766315.1 uncultured beta proteobacterium | reverse complement strand
GCGAACGCCGCCTCGATCAGGCGCGTGTTCGCCTCCGGCGTGCGAAAGCCCGAGTGCGCCGACAGCGTGACGTTGGCGAGCGTCGTCAGCACGTGGCCCGGCGGCAGCGGCTCGATCGCGAAGACGTCGAGGCCGGCATGGCCGATCTGCCCCGAACGCAGCGCCTCGACCATCGCCGCCTCGTCGACCAGCGCACCGCGCGCGGTGTTGACGAGCAAGGCGCCGCGCCGCAGCGACGCGATCCGCGCCGGCGAGAGAAAGCCGCGCGTCTCGTCGTTCAGGAGTAGATGAAGCGAGACCGCGTCGCTCTCGGCGAGCAAGCGCTCGATGGCGACGAACTCGACGCCCGGCCGACAGCCGGCTTTCGGTGTCCGGTTCCAGGCGACGACCTTCATGCCGATGCCGAGCGCCATGCGCGCGACCTCGGCGGCGATGCCGCCGTAGCCGATCAGGCCGAGCGTCTTGCCGTCGAGCTGCATGCCTTCGCTGCGCAGCCAGCGGCCGGCACGCATCGCCCGGTCCATCGCCGCGAACTTGCGTGCGGCATCGAACAGCAGGCCGATCGCGCACTCGGCGACCGCCGTGTCGCCATAGCCCTTGATCAGGTGGACCGTGATGCCGATCGCCGCGAGCGCTTCGGGATCCATGTAGCTGCGCGCGCCGGTGCCGAGGAAGACGACGTCGCGCAGCCCAGCGCAGCGCTTCGCGATGTCGATTGGCAGCGCGGTGTGGTCGATGACCGCGATCGGCGCGCCGGCGAGCGCCGCCGGCAGTTCGTCGGGCGTGATGTCGGCGTCGCCGAAGGCAAGCTCGAGCTGCGGCAACGACGGCCGGCCCGATCCCCTCGGCGAGCGCGCGCAGGGCCGGGTTGGCGTCGACGAAGACGGCGCGCATGTGAGCTACCCGCCGGGAGCGAGCTCGGCCATCGCCTCGCCGAAGCGCACCGGGCCGCCGGGCTGCCAAGCCGGGTCGAAGCGCAGATCGCCTTCGGGAAAGAGCAGGACGACGGTCGAGCCGAGCATGAAGCGGCCCATCTCCGCGCCCTTCTTGAGCGCCACGGCGCCGTCGGCGTAATGCCACTCACGCACCCGTCGCACGCGCGGCAGGCGGACCGCGCCGTGCCACACCGTCGCCATGCTGCCGACGATGGTCGCGCCGACGAGCGTGAGGACGAAGCTGCCGACGAGGGGCGAATCGAAGACGCAGACGACGCGCTCGTTGCGTGCGAAGAGGCCCGGCACGCCGCGCGCCGTCGTCGGGTTGACCGAGAACAGCGCACCCGGGACGTGGATCATCCGCCGCAGCACGCCGTCGCACGGCATGTGGATGCGGTGGTAGTCCTTCGGGCTCAGGTAGAGCGTTGCGAAGCTGCCGTCGTGGAAGCGCGCGGCAAGGTCGTGATCGCCGCCGACCAGCGCCGTGGTCGAGTAGCGGTGGCCCTTGGCCTGCAGGATCTGGTCGTGCTCGATCCGACCGAACTGGCTGATCGTGCCGTCGACCGGGCAGATCAGGTCGGCGTCGGCGAGCGGGCGCGCGCCTTCCTTGAGCGCACGCGTGAAGAAGTCGTTGAAGCTGCGATAGGTGCCGATGTCGCTGACCGCGGCTTCGCTCATGTCGACGCCGTACTTGCGGACGAACCAGCGGACCAGGCGCGTCGTCGTCGCGCCGCGCTCGCGCGACGCGACGTGACCGGCGAACGCCGTCAGGCCGCGCTTGGGCAAGACGTACTGGGGCAGGACCTTGCGGCGATCGGACACGGTGGCGGGCGGCGCGATGAAGGCGCGGATTCTATCGACGCGCCCCGTATTCTTCGGCCATGAAGATCGACTTCTCGGCACCTTCGCTCGCGGTCGCTCAGGCGCTCATCGGCGCGAGCGTGTTCGTCGATGGCGTCGGCGGCACGATCGTCGAGACCGAGGCCTACGATGAGGTCGATCCGGCGTCGCACAGCTTCGGCCGCCGCACGGCGCGCAACGCCGTCATGTTCGGGCCGCCCGGCCGGACCTATGTTTATCGCTCGTACGGCCTGCACTGGTGCCTCAACTTCGTCTGCGCGCCGAAGGGCCACGGCGCCGGGGTGCTGATCCGTGCGCTCGAGCCGACCCTTGGCATCGAGCGCATGCGCGAGCGCCGCGGCGTCGCCGATCTGCGCCTGCTCTGCTCGGGCCCGGGCCGACTGTGCGAGGCGCTGGGCGTGACCGGCGAAGACAACGGCCTGCGCCTCGACCGGAAGCCCTTTCGCATCGTTGCGCGCAGCGACGTAGACCTTGCCGTGGCGAGCGGCCTTCGCATCGGCATCACCAAGTCGCGCGAGCTGCCGTGGCGCTTCGTCCTCGCCGGCTCGCGCTACCTCAGCAAGCCGCTCGTGCTCGCGCCGTGAGCGGCGAACCCGACCTGGCTTAAATTCGATCCGGCTTGATCATGGAATGCAGGATCACCGCGAACAGGAGGCGCATCGATGGCCCAAGACTCCCGCACCGACGGCGCCCGCGCCGCGACCGGCATGGCGACGCAATGCTGTATCGCCGGCGGCGGCCCGGCCGGCATGATGCTCGGTTACCTGCTGGCGCGTGCCGGCGTGCGCACCGTCGTGCTCGAAAAGCACGCCGACTTCCTGCGCGACTTCCGCGGCGATACGGTCCATCCGTCGACGCTGCGCATCATGGACGAGCTCGGACTGCTCGATTCGTTCCTGCGTCGGCCGCATCAGCGCCTCGAGCTGATCAGCGGCTGGTTCGGCCGAGAGCGGGTCCAGCTCGGCGACTTCCGCGGTCTGCCGCCGCGCTACGCCTTCATCGCCCTCATGCCGCAGTGGGAGTTCCTCGACTTCCTCGCCGGCGAGGCGAAGAAGCTGCCGGCGTTCACGCTGCGCATGCAGGCCGAGGTCACCGCGCTGATCGAGGCCGATGGTCGCGTCGCTGGCGTTCGCGGCACGTCGCCCGAAGGCGAGTTCGAGGTCCGTGCCGACTGCACCATCGGCTGTGACGGCCGCCACTCGACGGTGCGGGCGGCCGCGCAACTCGCCGTCGAGGACGTCGGCGCGCCGATCGACGTGCTCTGGTTTCGCGTCGGCCGCGATCCGAAGGACAGCGACAGCAGCCTGGCGCGGATCGTCCCGGGCCACTTCGTCGTCACCATCGACCGCGGCGACTATTGGCAGTGCGCGTTCGTGATTCCCAAGGGCGGCGCCGAGGCGCTGCAGGGCCAAGGGATCGACCTCTTCCGCCAGCAGGTCGTCGCCACCGTGCCGATGCTCGCCGCGCGCATCGCCGACGACGTGCGCTCGTGGGACGACGTCAAGTTGCTCACCGTCGCCGTCGACCGGCTGACGCGTTGGTCGAAGCCGGGACTGCTCTGCATCGGCGACGCGGCACATGCCATGTCGCCGGTCGGCGGCGTCGGCATCAACCTCGCGATCCAGGACGCGGTCGCGACCGCCAACCTGATCGCGGCCAAGCTGCGCGATGGCGGCGTCGACGACGACGATCTCGACGCCGTGCGCCAGCGTCGGCTTTGGCCGACCAAGGCGACGCAGACGATGCAGGTCGCGATCCAGAACAACGTCCTCGTGCCGGTGCTGGGCGGCGCCAGCGCCGGCTTGCAGGTGCCGCTGCCGATCCGCGTCGTCACGCGGGTGCCGGCGCTGCAGCGTCTGTTTGCGCGCTTGCTCGGCATGGGCGTGCGGCCCGAGCATGTCCGCTCGCCGCTCGCCTGAGGCTGGCGAGCGCGCCGCTGCCGCTGCCGCCAGCGCCCTAGCGCGAGCGCCAGTAGCGCCGGTGCAGCGCGGCGATGGCCTCGCTCGTCTCTGCCACCGGGCCGTACACCTTGACGTCCTTCTGGCCGCGCGCGAAGACATGCCGGCAGGGCAGGTCGAGCGTCGGGTTCTCGACGTGGTTGCCGGTGATCGCCAGCAACGCCTTCTCCTCGATCCCGAACACGGTGCGGCCGATGTTTGCCCAGTACTGGGTGCCGGCGCACATCGCGCACGGCTCGACCGTGGTGACGAGCGTGCACGGCCACAGCTCGGCCGGCGAATAGCGCCGCGCCGCGTCGCGCGCGAGCACCGCCTCGGCGTGGTTGACGCTGTCGACGTTGCCCTGCTCGATCAGCACGGTCTCGTGGTCGGCGGCGACGAGGAGGGCGCCGAACGGATGGTGGCCGGCATCCATCGCGCGCCGCGCGAGCCGCTGCGCCCGCTCGAGCATGGCGACGAGCTGCGCCTGGGTCGGCTCGTGGCGGTCGCTCATGGCCCTGGCCGCGAGCCGCGACAATCGCGCTGATGACTGTTCGCGCCGTCGCCCTCGCCGGGCTTCTTCTGCTCACCTGTCACTGCGTTGCGGCCTCCCCGGAGTCGGCCTCCCCGGAGCCAGCCCCCGCGGAGCCGACCTACCCCGACGTCGCCGGCGGCGAACCGGCCGGCGCCTTCTGGCGCTTCTACGCCTCGCCCCTGACGATCCATTTCAGCCCGAGCCCCGATCATCGCGCCGTCTACTCGCTCGGCGTCGAGCGCCAGTATCCGAGCGGCTATCTCTTCGGTGCCGGCGCGCTTCCGCAATTCGTTCGGCCAGCCGAGCATGTATGCCTATGCCGGAAAGCGCTTCGAAACGCCGTTCGCGAGCGTGCCGCAGCTCTTCTTCCAGGTGAGCGCCGGCATCCTCTACGGCTACAAGGAGCCGTACGAGGACAAGGTTCCGTTCAACCATCACGGCATTTCCCCCGGCGTCGTCGGTGCCGTCGGCTGGGAATTCACGCGCGCGGTCTCGGCACAGGTCAACATCCTCGGCGATTCGGCGCTCATGCTCCAGCTGTCGTTCGATCTGCATTGAGCAGCTCGCGCAGGGTGCGCGCGACGACCTTGGTCGCGCGGCGCAGATCATCGAGGTCGACGTGCTCGTCGGCGCGCTTGGCGTTCGACTCGAGCACGGTGCGCGGCCCGGCGCCGTAGATCGCCGCCGGGATGCCGGCTTCGCCGTAGAGACGGACGTCGGTGTAGAGCGGCGTTCCCGAGACCGGGATCGGCTCGCCGAAGACCGCCTCGCCGTGGCGCTGCAACGCGGCGACGAGCGCGCCGTTGCCGGCCAGCGGCGTGAGCGCGCGTGCGAGCAGCAGGCGGCGGACCTCGACCGTGATGCCCGGCCGGCTCGCCGCGGCGTCGTCGATCACCCGCCGCAGCGTCGCCTCGACCGCGACCGGATCCTCCTCGGGAATCATGCGCCGGTCGAGCTTCAGCACCACCTTGCCCGGGACGACGTTGGTGTTCGTGCCGCCCTCGATCGTGCCGACGTTGAGGTACGGATGGGTGATTCCGGCGACCTTCGAGGTCACGCCGCGGTAGATCTCGTTTTGCGCATAGAGCGCGTTCAGGATCGCGACCGCGCCCTGCAACGCATCGACGCCGCTCGCCGGAATCGCCGCGTGCGCCATCTTGCCGTGCACCGTCACCTCGAGCTGCAGGCAGCCGTTGTGCGCGGTCACGACCTGGTAGCTGAAGCCGGCAGCGATCAGCAGGTCGGGCTTGACGAGGCCCATCTTGAGCAGCCAGCCCGGACCGAGCTCGCCGCCGAATTCCTCGTCGTAGGTGAAGTGCAGCTCGACGCCGCCGGCGAGCTCGGCGCCGAGCGCTTCGAGCGCGCGGACGGCGAAGGTGTAGGTCGCGAAATCGCTCTTGCTCACCGCCGCGGCGCGGCCGTACAGCTGACCGGCGACGACCTCGCCGCCGTACGGATCGTGGCTCCAGCCTTCGCCCGGCGGTACGACGTCGCCGTGGGCGTTGAGGGCGATCGTCGGACCGCTGCCGTAGCGGCGCCGGACGACCAGGTTGGTGATCGACTCGAGGCCGTGCTCGCGAACGAACGCGTCGGGCACGGGATAGCGGTCGACGCTGAAGCCGAAGCCTTCGAGCAGCTTCGCCGTCGCCTCGGCGTGCGGCGCGTTGTTGCCCGGCGGCGTGTCGGTCGGCACGCGCACCAGCGCCTGCAGGAACGCGACCTCTTCGGCGAAGTGCGCGTCGATCCAGGCGTCGAGGCGGGCGTTGTCGTCGTCGCTGCTCATGAAAGTCGGGCCTTTTCGGCGATCCGCTCCTGGTCGGCGGCGAGGTCGTCGAGCATGCGCGCGAACGCCTCGATCGCCAGCTGCATGTCGTCGGCGGTCGTCGACTCGAGCGGGTTGTGGCTGATGCCCGCGTTCTCGCCGCGAACGAACAGCATCGCCTGCGGCATGACCTCGGCGAGCTTCATCGCGTCGTGGCCGGCGCCGCTCGGCATGCGGTGCACCGGCAGCCCGACGGCGGCGACGGCGCGCTCCCAGCGCACCTGCCAGCCGGGCGCCGATGGCGCGGCGGCGGCGCGCATCGTCTCCTCGAGCGCGAGGATGACGCCGCGCCGTTCACAGATCGCCTTCGCCTCGGCGAGGACGTCGGCGACGCAGTCGTCGCGCACGGCGTCGGTGGTGGCGCGGATGTCGAGCGTGAAGCGGCAGCGGCCGGGGACGACGTTGGTCGAGCCGTTCGGCACCTCGAGCATTCCCATCGTCCCGACCAGATTCGGCGCCGCGCTGGCACGCTGCTCGAGGTAGACGGCGAGTTCGGCGACGGCCGCGGCGGCGTCGCGCCGGCTCGTCATCGGCGTCGTTCCGGCATGGCTCGCCATGCCGCGCACCTCGCCGGCGAAGCGGACGCCGCCGTTGATCGAGGTGACGACGCCGAGCGGCAGGCCGAGCTCGTTCAGCACCGGACCCTGCTCGACATGGACCTCGACGAAGCCGAGGTAGTCGCCCGGTTTTCGCTTCAGCCGGGCGATCGCCGCCTTGCTCGCCGGCAGGCCGGCGTGGCGCATCGCCGCCTTCATCGTCACGCCGTCGGCGTCGCGCTGCTCGAGCCAGCGCTTGTCGAACTGGCCGACCAGCGCGCCCGAGCCCAGGAAGGTCGCCTTGTAGCGCTGCCCTTCCTCCTCGGCGAAGGCGACCAGCTCGAGCGCGAACGGCAGGCGTCTTGCCGGCGCGGTGGAGCTCGCGCACCGCGACCATCGGCACGAAGATGCCCAGCCGGCCGTCGTACTTGCCGCCGTTCCTGACGGTGTCGAAATGACTATCCGGTGAGCAGCGTCTTCGCGCCGGACGCGGCGGCGCGATAGACGCCGACGACGTTGCCGACCGCATCGACCTTCACGTCGTCGAAGCCGCACTCGCGCATCCAGCGCTCGAGCTGCGCGGCGCAGGCGCGATGCGCGTCGGTCAGGTAGGTGACGGTGAGCTGACCGTTCTCGGCGTAGCCGGGATCGGAGTGGCGCGCCAGCAGCTCGGCGCAGTCCCATGCCTGCCGGCCGAGCAGCGGCTGGGCGGCGAAGCGATCGTCGAGGCGCAGCTCGGCGACGCGGTGGACGTTGCGCAGCGCCTCGGCGAACTCGAAGTCGGGATGGTGCTCGAGGCGGCGCTCGAAGGTGGCGATGATCTGCGCCTTCGTCAGGCCGTCGCCGCGGGGCCCGCGCACCGCGAGCATGAACGGAAAGCCGAAGCGCTCGCGGTAGGCCGCGTTCAGGCGTGCGATCGTCGCCTGCTCGTCCGGCGTGCACGCGGTGAGGCCGACCCGGCCCTGCTCGTGGCTCGACTCCGCGGTCATCGTCCCGGTGACCATCGCCTTGCCGGCGAGCTCGGGGTGGGCGCGCAGCAAGGCGCAGCTGCTCGTCGCGATCGGCCTCGCTCACGACCTCGACCAGCGCGCGCTTCAGTTGCGCCAACGACACGAACGGGCCGCGCGGCCAGGCGCGCTCGGCGATCCAGGGCGAGTGCTCGTAGATGCCGGCGAGCAGGTCGACGAAGTCCGTGTGCGACGACGCGTTCAGGCGTTCGAGCGTGAGCGGTCCTGTCTCGTTCATCGTCGCCGCGGCCGGCTCTCCCAGTTCAAAGCGTGATGCGGACCGTCTTGACGACCGGCTGCAGCGTCGCCACCTGGTTGCGGACGAAGGCGGAGAAGTCGGCCGGCGTTCCCGGCGTCGTCGTCACGCCGAGCTCGAGCAGGCGCTTCCTGATCTCGGGCTGCGCCAGCACCTCGTTGGTCGCGGCGTTGAGGCGGGCGACCAGGTCGGCGGGCATTTTCGCCGGGCCCGAGAGGCCGAAGAAGTTGTCGAGGACGAGTCGGCCGTGGCCGGTCTCGACCACCGTCGGCACGTCGGGCGCGAGCGGCGAGCGCTGCGCCGAGGTGACGGCGAGCGGCTTGATCTGGCCGGTCTTGAAGTACGGAACGAACGCGGTGATGACGTCGATGCCGACCGGGATCACGCCGGCGACCAGGTCGGTCGTCATCGGCGCGCCGCCGCGATAGGGCACGTGGGTCATCTTGATGCCGAGCGCCTTGCTCATCATCTCGCCGTAGATGTGGCCGATCGACGCCGGCCCGCCCGAGCCGAACTGGAGCGAGCCCGCCTTCTTCGCCGCGTTCTCGAGATCGACGATGGTGTTGATGCCGGCGGTCGGGTTGGCCATGACGACGCACGGCGCCGAGCCGATCGAGGCGATGTGGGTGAAGTCGGCGAGCGGGTCGTAGGGCTGCTTCTCGAGCACGAACGGGCCGATCGAGATCGGCGTCGAGTTCGAGAGCATCAGCGTGTAGCCGTCGGCCGGCGACTGGACGACGTTGGTGCCGCCGACGCTGCCGCCCGCGCCCGGCTTGTTGTCGACGATCACCGCCTGGCCGAGCTTCTTGCCGAGCTGCTCGCCGATGACGCGGGCGACGATGTCGCTCGCGCCGCCGGCGGCGAAGGTGACGACGATCCGGATCGGCTTGTCGGGATACGCCGCCCAGGCGGGCCAGGCGAGGGCGGCGGCGCCGGCGGCACCGGCGCGCAGGCAGTCACGGCGGCTGAGGCGATAGGTCATGTTCGTTCCTTGCGAGGGCAGAAAGGGATCTGCGCTACGCAACTCCCGCGCCATCGCCTGGGGCGACGGTCGCGGCGAACGGATGCTCGGCGCGCCAGTGCCGGGCGATGTCGATCCGGCGCGCGATCCAGACGCCGCGGTGCGACTGCACGTGGTCGAGAAAGCGCCGCAAGGAGCCGATCCGGCCGGGCTTGCCGAGCAGGCGGCAGTGCATGCCGATCGACATCATCTTCGGCCGGTCGAGGCCGGCCGGGTCGCCTTCGGCATAGAGCACGTCGAAAGCGTCCTTCAGGTAGGTGAAGAAGTGCTCGCCGGTGTTGAAGCCCTGGGTCTGGACGAAGCGCATGTCGTTGGTGTCGAGCGAATACGGGACGACCAGGTGCGGCGTCTTGCTGCCGTCGCTCTTCTCGACCTCGGTCCAGAACGGCAGGTCGTCGCCGTAGTAGTCGCTGTCGTACTCGTAGCCGCCGTGCTCGACGACAAGCCGGCGCGTGTTCGGGCTGTCGCGGCCGGTGTACCAGCCGAGCGGCCAGGCGCCGCCGGTCAGCTCCTTCAGCACCCGCGTGGCGATGTCGACGTGGCGCTTCTCGGTCGCCTCGGGCAGGTTCTGGTAGTGGATCCAGCGCAGGCCGTGGTTGGCGATCTCGTGGTTGCGGCGCATGAACTCGCCGACCAGCTCGGGATAGCGCTCGAGCGCCATCGCGACCCCGAACACGGTCAGCGGCAGCTTGCGTGCATCGAACTCGCGCAGGATGCGCCAGACGCCGACGCGCGAGCCGTACTCGTACATCGACTCCATCGTCATGTGCCGGTTCTCGTACGCCTGCGCCGTGACCAGCTCGGAGAGGAAGGTCTCCGAGACCGGGTCGCCGTGCAGGACGTTGTTCTCGCCGCCTTCCTCGTAGTTGAGGACGAACTGGACGGCGATGCGCGCGCCGTTCGGCCAGCGGGCATGCGGCGGGCTCGCGCCGTAGCCGCGAAGATCGCGCGGGTAGGGTGTGGCAGTCATCGGCTGGCGGCGACGATACACTTTTGGCAGAGGCCGGCGCACCTTCGCGCGGCGCGGAGGCCGCATGGGAAAGCTCACGACGCACGTCCTCGACACCGCCCACGGCTGCCCGGCCGCGGGCATGCGGGTCGCGCTGTTTCGCCTCGACGCCGCCGGCGCGGCGACCGAGCTGAAGTCGTTCGCCCTCGACGCCGACGGCCGTGCCGCCGGCGGCCGCTGCTCGAAGGCGCGACTCTGGTTCGCGGCCGCTATCGCCTCGTGTTCGCGGTGGGCGCGTATTTTGCGTCGCGTGCGCGCCGTGCTTGCCGACCCGCCGTTCCTCGACGACGTTCCGCTCGACTTCGGCATCGCCGCGGTCGACCAGCACTACCACGTGCCGCTGCTCGTCAGCCCCTGGTCGTACTCGACCTACCGCGGCAGCTGAGCCGGAGCGACCGCGCGCACATGGAAGCGTATTTCCTCGACTGGGCCAACTTCGCCCTGCGCTGGGCCCACGTCGTCACCGGCATCGCCTGGATCGGCGCCTCGTTCTACTTCGTCGGCCTCGACGCCAGCCTGACGCCGCCGGCCGACGAGAGCGATCGCGCCAAGGGCATCGGCGGCGAGCTCTGGGCGGTGCATGGCGGCGGCTTCTATCACCAGCAGAAGTACCCGGTCGCACCGAGCACGCTGCCCGAGCAGCTGCACTGGTCGATGTGGGAGAGCTACTCGACCTGGCTCACCGGCTTCGCGCTCTTCACCGTGCTCTATCTCTTCAACGCCAGCACGTTCCTGATCGACAAGTCGGTGTTCGACTGGTCACCCAGCGCGGCGATCGCGACCGCGCTCGGCTTCTTCGTCGCCTTCTGGCTGATCTACGACGCGATCTGCCGCGTCTTCGGCAAGGGCGCGCGCGGCGACCTGATCGTCGGCGTGCTCGTCTTCGCCTTCATCGTCTTCGCCTCGTGGCTCTCGTGCCACCTGTTCGCCGGCCGCGCCGCGTTCCTGCTCGTCGGCGCGATGATGGCGACGACCATGAGCGCCAACGTCGCTGATGGTCATCATCCCGGGACAGAGGAAGGTCGTCGCCGCGCTGCGCGCCGGCACGCCGGTCGATCCGGTGCACGGCCAGCGCGGCAAGCAGCGCAGCGTTCACAACACCTACTTCACGCTGCCGGTCATCTTCACGATGATCAGCAACCACTACGGCTTCATCTTCGGCGCGCGCCACAACTGGCTGGTGCTGGTGGTGCTGATGCTTGCCGGGGCGCTGATCCGGACCTCGTTCGTGCTGCGCCACAAGGCGCTGGTCGAGCAGCGGCCGGTGCCGTGGCGCTATGCCATCGCCGGCACGCTGGTGCTGGTCGCGACGGTCGCGCTGCTGATGCCGGCGCCGCAGGCCGCGGTCGCCAAGGCCGCGCCGCCGCCGAGCTTCGCCGAGGTGCAGGCGATCGTCGCCCAGCGCTGCGTCGTCTGCCACAACGCGACGCTCGCGAACAAGAACGTGCGCCTCGATTCCGCCGCCGAGATCGGTGCCCATGCGCAGCAGGTCTACCAGCAGGCGGTGGTGCTGAAGCTGATGCCGATGAGCAACGCGACCCAGATCACCGACGCCGAGCGCGCCGCCCTCGGCCGCTGGTACGAGGCCGGCGCGGATACGCGCTGAGGGGCATACTTCTTGGCCCGCGCTCGTGGCGGGAACCAAAAGACTTTCGAGGAGCCACCATGTCCCTGCGCATCAACGACACCGCGCCCGACTTCGAAGCCGAGACCACCCAGGGCAAGATCCGTTTCCACGACTGGATCGGCGACAAATGGGCGATCCTGTTCTCGCACCCGAAGGACTTCACTCCGGTGTGCACGACCGAGCTCGGCTACATGGCCAAGATCGAGCCCGAGTTCACGAAGCGCAACGCCAAGCTGATCGGCCTCTCGGCCGACCCGGTCGACCGCCACAGCGCCTGGTCGAAGGACATCGAGGAAACGCAGGGCGCGACCGTCAAGTACCCGATGATCGGCGACCACGACCTGAAGGTCGCCAAGCTCTACAACATGCTGCCCGCCGACGAGGTCGCCGCCGACGGCCGCACCGCCGCCAACAACGCGACCGTGCGCTCGGTCTTCGTCATCGGCCCCGACAAGAAGATCAAGCTGATGCTGACCTACCCGATGACCACCGGCCGCAACTTCGACGAGATCCTGCGCGTTCTCGATTCGATGCAGCTCACCGCGAAGCACCAGGTGGCGACGCCGGTGAACTGGAAGCAGGGCGAGGACGTGATCATCGCCGGCTCCGTCTCCGACGAGGACGCGAAGAAGAAGTACCCGCAGGGCTACAAGACGATCAAGCCCTACCTGCGGGTCGTCAAGCAGCCGACCTGACGACCCGCGCGCGAGCTTGCGGTCATAGCCGCAGCGATCGGACCGGCGGGCACCAGCCGCTGTGCCGGGCAAGGCGCGCGAGCAGTTGCAACCTGCGCCCGGCATCGCGGCGCTCGGCGAGCCGGGCTCCCACCTTCTGCAGGAGCGCCTTGTCCTTCAGCCGCGCCGCGTTCTTGAACATGTAGACGAGGTAGCCGGTCCAGCGAACGTTACGCCAATACTCGTGCAGCTCGCCGCTGACGGCCGCATGGCGAAGCACGGCGTCTTCGATCGCCTCGAGCTGCTCGAAGAAGTCGGTCTTGCGCCAAGTGGCGTATTGATGGTTCTCGTCGTGCAGGCAGTACTCGACGACCTGCGGCGAGCGGATGAGGACCATGTCGAAGCGCGCGGCGACGCGAGCGAAATACTCGATGTCGGTCGAATAGGCGAATGCTTCGTCGTAGTCGCCGAGAGCGGCCAGCGCCGCGCGGCTGACGCAAGCGCCGGACGGGATGACCGTCGAGTTCAGAACCGCGTCGGGCCCCGCCGCCCACACTTCCCCGCGCCAGCCACCCACTGCTTCCGGCATGTGCTTGTGCGCGATCAGACCGGCGCGGGGCGCGAGGCGTGCGGCGTGGCGGATTGCGGCGAGCGCGCCGGGGGCGATGCGGTCGTCGTTGTGAACGATGCAGATCCAGTCGCGCGAGGCTGCGTGCAGACAGGCGTTCCATGTCTTGACCATGCCTTGGTTGGTCTCGTGCACGATCACTCTGCAGCGCTCAAAGCGACGCGCCTGCTGCACCGAGTCGTCACGCGAGGCGTCGTCGACGACGATCAGCTCGTCGCCGTCGTGCAGCTGAGCGACGGTCGCCGCGAGCAGCTCGGCGAGGCGGGCCGATCGGTTGTACGACGGGACGGTGACGCTGATTGACGGTTCCGACATCGACGGCTCGGACGGTGGCAGGCCGGAACGTCCGCGACCCTACCACCCGCTGCGCGATGGCCTGGTCTTGGTCGTCACGGTGCGCTCCCAGCATTGGCGTGCGAGCTCGCGCTTGCGATGCCTGAATGCGGCGAGCGCGACCGGATGGAACGGCGACATGTGGAAGTATCCCAACGTTCGCTCAACGAAGCCTTCGCCGAGAGCTGCGTCAAACGGCGCGGTCGTCGACTGGCCGCCGGCCCTGAAGACGGCGACGATCATCCCGAGATAGTGAAACGACGTCTTCGCACGGCAGCGCAGATTGAGATCCCAGTCGGCGCATGTCTTGTAGGCGATCGAATAGCTCCCGACCTCGCTTTCGAGGAAGTCGCGCCGGTAGAACATCGCCTGATGGCAGATGTTTTTGGTCAGGAGCTTGCGCAGCGAGAAACGGCCGTCGTAGATGGAGCCGTCGGCCGCCCAGGGCGTATCGCCTTCGATCTTGACGCTGCCGTACATCACCTGCTGTCCGTGCGATTGCGAGGCGACCCGCGCCAGGGTTTCGGGCTCGGCGAGGGCATCGTCGCTGCCCATGAAATACAGCCATTTTCCGCGCGCAAGGCTCATGCCGCGGTTCATCGCGTCATAGATGCCGTGGTCCCGGGCCGAGTCCCAGCGGACTCGCGGATCGGCGCGCGCGCGCTCGGCGACGATCTCTCTCGTCGCATCGGTCGAGAGCCCGTCGGCGACCACCACTTCGATGTCGCCGAACGTCTGCGCGAGGACATTCGAAAGGCACGCGGTGATCGTCGCCTCGGAGTTGAGGGTCGGGACGACGATGGAGAAGAACGGCGCCATGGCTGCCGGCGGGCGAGCAAAAAGCGAGCCCAGCCTCGCTTTGCGCTCGGCCGAACCGCGGCGCGTACGGCCGGGGCGGAACCTTCCCTTTCGCGAGCACTGGCTTCGCACCGACCGGGGCGCGATTCGGCGTCGTCTTGTCCGCCAGCTCGAGCGCCGAGGCGGCGTGCTCGTCGGTGGGCGCCACCACCGGCCCGGCGCCTCCTGGGTTAGGTGCTCACGTTCATCCAGCGCGAGTGGACGAAGGCGATGCGCTTCCTCGCGACCTTCTCGAGCAGCAGCTGGGAGACGTGGCCGCCGAGCCGGTCGCGGTCGGCGTCGGGCGCAGTCGTGGTCCGGGTCGGTGGGTTCACGTCGCGTCCTCTCTTCAAGGCGTCGGCTCGATACCGGCATTGGCGAACAGAGCGCGCATCTCTGCGCTCTGCAAATGGCGGATGAGGGCGGCGACGGCCCCGGCGCGTGCCGGCTCGGCGGCCGGCGCGCCGGGCCAGGGCAGGGCGACGTAGGCGGTGTAGTTCTGCAGCGCCGCCGGCAGTGGCCCGACCAGCTTCAGTCCCTGGTCGCGAAAGAGCACGATCTCGGTCGTCGCGCCGAAGCCGAATTCGCGTCGTGCCGTCCCGGCGAGGAGGCGTTTCATCACCGCGGCGCCGTCCTGCTCGCGCGCCGCCTTGGCGTTGACGACGTCGGCCATGCCGATCTGCTGCAGCATCCGTTCGACATAGAGCCCCGACGATGAGCGGTTGAAGACGACCACGTCGGCGCCGGCCAGCGCCGCCTTGAGGCTTTCGGTGCTCGCGACGTCGGGTACGTCTGCGCCCGGCCGAACCGCGACACCGACGCCGACACGGCCGATCGGTGCGCGCGGGCCGAGTGCCGTGCCCTGGGCCAGGAGCTCGTCGACGATGCCCTGCGTCAGGATGACGACGTCGGCGCTCGGCGCGCCGGCGACCCTCGTGCGCAGGACCGGCGCGCCGGCGAACTCGATTCTCGTCGTGTGGCCGCTGGCGCGCTCGAAGGCGGCGAGCGCGGGCCGGATGCCGGGCTCGACCGCACCTCCGGAGAGGACGCGCAGGTCGAGCGCTTGCGCCGGCAGCAGGCCAGCGAACGACAGCAGGCCGAATGCAACGCCGACCGCGGCGCGGCGAAGCTGCGAGCCGCGCTCCATCGCAAGGCCGATCAGGCGGGCGAGCGTGCCAGGCGCGACTGCAGCTCGGCCTTCGCCTCGGGCCATTCGCCGACGCTCATGCTGTACATCACGGTGTCGCGGATCGTGCCGTCGCGGCGCAGGGCGTGGTGGCGCAGCACGCCGTCCTTTCTCGCGCCGAGGCGCTCGATCGCGCGCTGGCTGGCGAAGTTGAAGTTGTCGGTGCGCCAGCCGACCAGCTTCGCGCCGAGGGTCTCGAAGGCGTGCGTCATGAGCAGCAGCTTGGCGCTGGCATTGACGTGGCTTCGCTGCCGGCTCTTCGCGTACCAGGTGTAGCCGATCTCGAGCCGCTCGACCGCGGGAACGATGTCGTGGTAGCTCGACGAGCCGATCACCTCGCCGCTCTTCGCGTCGAGCACCACGAAGGCGAGGCGATGGCCCTCGGCGAACGCCTGCAGCGCGCGCTCGACGTAGCCGCGCGTGTCGTCGGGATCGGGAACGCTGGTGACGCGGATCGTCCAGAGCTCGCCGTCGGCGGCGGCGCGCTTCAGGCCCTCGACGTGGCCGAGGCCGAGCGGCTCGAGCCGGACGCGCTCGTCGGCCAGCGTGATCGGCTCGACCGCCCGCATCAGCGGTTGTGGCGTTGCATGAACACCAGCTTTTCGAACAGCGAGACGTCCTGCTCGTTCTTGAGCAGCGCGCCGACCAGCGGCGGCACCGCGACCTTGTCGTCCTTGCTCTGCAGCGCCTCGAGCGGGATGTCCTCGGCGACGAGGAGCTTGAGCCAGTCGAGCAGCTCGGAGGTGCTCGGCTTCTTCTTCAGCCCGGGCAGGTTGCGGACCTCGTAGAAGCTCTTCAGCGCCGCGCCGAGGAGCTCCTTCTTCAGCGTCGGGAAATGCACGGCGACGATCTGCTTCATCGTCTCGGCGTCCGGGAACTTGATGTAGTGGAAGAAGCAGCGGCGCAGGAACGCGTCGGGCAGCTCCTTCTCGTTGTTCGAGGTGATGAAGACCAGCGGCCGGTGCTTCGCCTTGACCAGCTCGCGCGTCTCGTAGACGTAGAACTCCATCCGGTCGATCTCGCGCAGGAGGTCGTTCGGGAACTCGATGTCGGCCTTGTCGATCTCGTCGATCAGCAGCACCACCGGCTCGTCGGCCGTGAACGCCTGCCAGAGGACGCCGCGGACGATGTAGTTGTGGATGTCCTTGACGCGGGCGCCGCTGTCGCTGCCCTCGACGCCGGCGAGCTGGCTGTCGCGCAATCGGCTCACGGCGTCGTATTCGTACAAGCCCTGCTGCGCCTTGGTCGTCGACTTGATGTGCCACTGCATCAGCGGCATGCCGAGGGCGGTCGCGACCTCCTCGGCGAGCATCGTCTTGCCGGTGCCGGGCTCGCCCTTGACGAGCAGCGGGCGCTTCAGCGTCGTGGCGGCGTTCACGGCGAGCATCAGGTCGGGCGTGGCGACGTAGGTTTCAGAGCCGTGAAACTTCATGGAGGGCGCGGATCGGAGGGTCGTTTCAGTATAAGGGCGACCCCTATAATTCGCGGTTTGCACGCGTCACCCACACTCGACTCTCGACCATGAAGCAGCCGCTGTTCCTGTCGCTCGCGACCGCCTCGTTCGCTCTCTGGCTCGGCCTCGCCAGCGTCGCCCACGCCGAGGGCGCTGCGCGGCGACGCCGTCGCCGGCGAGAAGAAGGCGGCGATGTGCATCGGCTGCCACAACATCCCGGGCTATCAGGCGAGCTTCCCCGAGATCTACAAGGTGCCGAAGATCGCCGGCCAGAACGACAAGTACATCGTCAGCGCGCTCACCGCCTATCGCAAGGGCGAGCGCAGGCATCCGACGATGCGCGCGATCGCGGCCAGCCTCTCCGACCAGGACATGGCCGACCTCGCCGCCTTCTACACCCATCTCCATCGTGCCGAGGCCGGTGTCATGCCGGTATCGACGGGCGCATCGGCGCCGGCTGCCGCCGAGCCGCCGGCATCGATCGCCAAGCTGCTCGCGACCGCCAACTGCGTCTCGTGCCATGGCGCCAACTTCGCCTCGCCGATCGATCCCTCGTACCCGAAGCTCGCCGGCCAGCACGCCGACTACCTGTACGCCGCGCTGAAGTCGTACCAGGTCGACCACAACCCGCTGCATGGGCCGCAGCAACGCGATCATGATGGGCATGGCGCGGCCGTTCACGCATCCCGAGATCAAGGCGATCGCCGCCTACCTCAGCTCGCTGCCGAGCGACCTGCAGACGGTGTCGCAGTCGCGCTTCAAGTAGGCGCGCGCGCGATGCCGCGCTTCCTCCCGCTCGTCCTCGCCGCCGCGCTCGTCGCGTTCGGCGCGACGCCCAGACGCTGCGCTGGGCCAGCCAGGGCGATCCGCAGACCATGGACCCGCACTCGCAGAACGAGGGCATGACCAACATGGTCAACGGCCAGGTCTACGAGCGGCTCACCAGCCGCGACCGCAAGCTGAAGATCGTCCCCGGCCTGGCGACCGAGTGGCAGCAGGTCTCGCCGCTCGTCTGGCGCGCGAGGCTGCGGCCCGGCGTCAAGTTCCACGACGGCTCGCCGATGACCGCCGACGACGTCGTCTTCTCGGTGCTGCGCGCGCAGCAGCCGACCTCGCAGATCAACAACTACGCCGCCGGCGTCGGCGTGCCGGTGAAGATCGACGATCTGACGGTCGAGTTCAGGCTCAAGGCGGTCAACCCGATCTTCCTCGAGCACCTCGATTCGCTCTGGATCATGAGCAAGGCGCTGGTGCGAGAAGAACAAGGCCGAGCAAGCCGCTCGACTTCAAGAACAAGGAAGAGCTCTACACCTCGCTGCACACCAACGGCACCGGGCCGTACATGCTCGTCAGCCGCGCGCCCGGTATCAAGTCGGTCTACAAGAGGAACCCGAACTACTGGGGCAAGATCGACGGCAACGTCCAGGACATCGTCTTCACGCCGATCGCCAACGACGCGACCCGGCTCGCGGCGCTGGTCTCGGGCGAGATCGACTTCGTCCTCGACCCGGCGCCGCGCGACGTCGCGAAGCTGCGGCAGCACGCCCGGCGTCAAGGTGATCGACGGGCCCGAGAACCGGATCGTCTTCATCGCCTTCGACCAGGGCCGCGACGAACTGCTCTACAGCAGCGTCAAGGGCAAGAACCCGTTCAAGGACGTGCGCGTTCGCAGGGCGCTCTACCAGGCGATCGACATCCAGACGCTGAAGACCAAGCTGATGCAGGGCCAGAGCTATCCGACCGGCGGCATGACGCCGTCGCCGGCCGGCGCCTACGACGACCCGGCGCTCGAGGCGCGCCTGCCGTACGACCCGGCCGCGGCGAAGAAGGGCTGCTCGCCGACGCCGGCTATCCGGACGGCTTCGAGGTCCAGCTCAACTGCCCGAACAACCGCTACGTCAACGACGAGCAGATCTGCATCGCGCTGGCGGGCATGTGGGCACAGGTCAAGGTCAAGGTCAAGGTCGCCGCCGAGCCGCGCACGACCTACTTTCCGCGCCTCGAGAAATACGACTTCAGCATGTACCTGCTCGGCTGGGGCGGCGCCTCGACCGACGCCGAGCAGGTGCTGACGCCGGTGATGCGCAACAACGCCGGCGAGAAGGGCATCGGCTTCTACAACTACGGCCACGCTAGGAACGACAAGCTCGACGCGCTCGCGGCGCAGTCGAGCGTCGAGCCCGACCCGAAGAAGCGCGAAGAGCTGGTCAAGGCGGCGCTGCGCGAGCAGAAGGAACAGGTCACGACGCTGCCGCTGCACCGCCAGGTGATTCCGTGGGCGGCGCGCAGCAACGTCGACGTCGTTCACCGCGCCGACAACTGGCTCGAGGTCGCCTGGGTGACGGTCGGCAAGTGACATCGCGCGCCGGTCGGCGCCGCGTCGGCGCTCAGGCGGCGCTCAGGCGGCGCTCAGGCGGCGCCAGCCGGTCAGCCGCGCGCGCGCAGCTCGCGCACGCCGCGGCCGAGCCTCTTGCGCAGGAGCGAGCGCAGGGTCACGCCGTCGGCATAGCCGATCTGCGCCGCGATCTGGTCGACGCTCGTCGTTGCCGGTGCGCAGCAGGTGCAGCGCGCGCTCGACGCGCAAATCCTGGAAATACGAGAGCGGCGTCTTGCCGAGCACGCTGCGCATGCGTCGCGCCAGGGTGCGCTCGCTGGCGCCGGCGGCGCGCGCCGCCTCGGCGAGCGAGAAGCCCTTGGCGAGCTTCTTGCGCGCCCAGCCCTCGAAGCGCTCGACCATCGGATCGGCGTGCGCGAGGTGGTCCGGGATCACGTACTCGGCCTGCGAGCCGCGCGCCTCGACCAGCAGGTAGCGCGCGGCGAGCGCGGCCAGCGCCGGGCTGCGCTGGCGCAGCACGCCGAGCGCGAGGTCGAGGTGCGCCATGCGCCGCGCCGGCGGTCGTGACGCCGGTGCGAGTGCACGAGCATGCGCGACTCGTCGAGCGCGACCGCCGGATAGCGCTTGCGGAACATCGGCGCCAGCCACCACGAGGTCGTCGCCCGCTCCCCGTCGAGCAGGCCGCTTTCGGCGACGACGAAGGTGCCGGTGCACGCGGCGCCGACGCTCGCGCCGGCGCGCGCCCAGCGCTGCAGCAGGCGCACGGCCTCGCGCACGTCGTCGCGGTCGAGGCGCGCTGCGAGCGCGTCGGGCATCTTGGCGCCGAGCGCGGGGACGAGGACGACGTCGGGCCGCCGCACCGCCGTCGCCGCGACGACCGGCACGGTCAGCCCCTGCGCCGTGCGCACGCGCTTGCGCACGCCGACGAGCGTGATCTCGATCGGCGCCGGCGGATCGGCGAGCGTGGCCGCGAGCTCGTTCGCGGTGGTGAGCGTGTCGGTGAGTGCGGCCAGGCCGAGGTCGAACACGCCGTCGAGGACGATCAGGTGCAGCCGCATGGCAGGAATGATATCGATGTTGTCGTTCCTGCCACTTGCTCCGCGGCGGCAGCGAGCCGAGAGTGCGAGCCTCCCTGCGCCCGTCGGGCGTGTCGCACCGAAAGGAATCACCATGGTCAAGCTCGCTCTCTTCGTCCGCCTCGAAGCCAAGCCCGGTAAGGAGGCCGCCGTCGCCGACTTCCTCGCCGGCGCGCTGCCGCTCGCCAATGCCGAGGCCGGGACGACCGCCTGGTTCGCGCTCAAGTTCGGCCCCTCGACCTTCGGCGTGTTCGACGCCTTCGCTCGACGAAGCCGGCCGCCAGGCGCACCTCAGCGGGCCGATCGCCGCCGCGCTGATGGCCAACGCTGCCGCACTGCTGGCCGAGCCGCCGACGATCGAAAAGATCGACCTTCTTGCCGTCAAGCTCCCGGGCTGACGCGGCCGCGGCGCGCTCAGCGCGCGCGCGGCGGCGCGGCGCCGCCGTTCGCGGCGAGGTCGCCGAGCGCGGCGGCGAAGCGCTCGCCGATGGCGCGCGCCGCGGCGTGCACGCCGCCTTCGATCACCCAGCGGCCGGCGACCATCACGTCGCGCCAGGGTGCGCTCGGGCTGCTGAAGACGAGCGCGTCGAGCGCGCGCTTCGGCGCGATGCCGAGCAGCGCGTCGTCGCCGCGATCGACGACGAGCGCATCGGCGCGCGCGCCTTCGACCAGGCCCCACGCCGCTTGGCCGATCGCCCGTGCCGAGCCCTCGCGCACGCGCTCGAACAGCCGCTCGGCCGTCGACGCAACGCCGAGCTCCGGCGCCGCGGCGACGTTGCGCTGCCGACGCACCAGGCGCTGGCCGTATTCGAGCAGGCGCAGCTCCTCGCGCCAGTCGCGCGTCGCCTGGCTGTCGGAGCCGATCGTCGATCGGCACGCCGGCGCCGA
Source organism: uncultured beta proteobacterium (assembly GCA_963766315.1). Classification (GTDB taxonomy): domain Bacteria; phylum Pseudomonadota; class Gammaproteobacteria; order Burkholderiales; family Burkholderiaceae_C; genus Schlegelella_A. The sequence goes on along the minus strand of CAVXZM010000010.1, from coordinate 53,214 downwards.
GCCAGCCGGGCAGGTCGCACAGGCCGTCGCCGAGGTTGGCCTCGGTGCTCGGGCAGAGGACGATGCCGGCGCCGCTCGCGGCGACCGCGGCGATCTCGTCGGGCGTCGCATGGGTCGCGTGGACGAGCTGCCAGCGCGCGTCGAGGAGGCGCTCGGCGCGCGAGCCATTCGATCGGCCGCGCACCGCTGTGCGCAGGCACTCGTCGACCTCGCCGGTTTGCTCGGCGACATGGATGTGGATCGGCTCGCCGCCGCCTTCGGCGAGCGCTCGCAATGCGGCGATCGACGCCGCGCTCGCGCCGCGCAGCGAGTGGATCGCGAGCCCGGAATCGACGAGCGGGCGGGCCGCGGCACGAATCCGGCGCGCCGCATCGAACGTTTCTTCGGCCGACGCGCGAAAGCGCCGCTGGTCGTCGCGCAATGCGGGCGCGGCGAACCCGGCGCGCTCGTAGAGCACCGGCAGGATCGTCAGGCCGATGCCGGCATCGGCGGCGGCGTCGGCGAGCGCCCACGAGAGGGCGAGCGGATCGGCGTAGTCGCTGCCGTCGCGGTCGCGGCGCAGGTAGTGGAACTCGCAGACGTGCGTGTAGCCGCCGCGCAGCAGCTCGACGTAGAGCTGCGCCGCGACCGCGCGCAGCTGCTCGGGGCCGATGCGCTGCGCGACCGCGTACATCCGGTCGCGCCACGACCAGAAGTCGTCGCTCGCCGCGTCGCGTCGCTCGGCCATGCCGGCGAAGGCGCGCTGGAAGGCGTGGCTGTGCGCGTCGACGACGCCGGGCAGCAGCGGCCCGGCGAGGACGAGCGCGCCGGCGGGAGCGGCGGCGACGTCGGGCGTGATCTCGGCCCAGCGGCCGTCGGCGCCGGCGCGCAGGACGACGTTCTCGCGCCAGCCGCCGGGCAGCCACGCGAGCGGCGCCCAGAGCAGGGACGGCGCCTTCCCGGCGGCCGTCGCATCAGCGGCCATCGGGGCGCCAATCGAGCGTCGTCTGCAGCAGCGCGCGCAGGACCGGCTGCAGCCGCGCGAGGCGGTCGCGGTCGACCGGCGCGACCGGCAGCGCGGCGCGCGTCTCGTCCATGTACGTCGCCAGGCCCATCTCGAGCTGGATCGCGTGGACGCGCTCGTCCGGCCGGCCGTAGTGGCGCGTGATGTAGCCACCCTTGAAGCGGCCGTCGGTGACGTGGCTGAACGAGCTCTGCGCCGCGAGCACCGCCATCAGCGCGGCGCGCAGTGCCGGTGCGCAGCTCGTGCCGCTGGCGGTGCCGAGGTTGAGGTCGGGCAGGCGCCCTTCGAACAGCCACGGCACCTCGGCCTGGATGCTGTGCCCGTCCCAGAGCAGCGCATGGCCGTGCGCCGGCGACGAGGCGCGCAAGCTCGGCGGCGAGCGCATCGTGGTACGGCCGCCAATAGGCGTCGATGCGCCGCGCGATCTCGCGCTCGTCGGGAACATGACCGTCGCGATAGAGCGGATCGCCGGTGAAGAAGCGCGTCGGCACGAGCTCGGTGTTGTTGGCGCCGGGGTACATCGGCGCGTTTTCCGGCGGCCGGTTCAGGTCGATCACGTAGCGCGAATAGCGCGGCACGAGCACGCTCGCGCCGAGCTCGCGCGCGAAGGCGTAGACCTCGGCGAGGTGCCAGTCGGTGTCTTCGAGCGGCGAGCGCGCGCGGCACGAGCGACGGCGCGAGCTGCTCCGGCAATCGCGGTGCCGACGTGCGGCAGGCTGAGAAGGAGCGGCGTCGTGCCGCGCTGCAGCGTGAAGACCGGATCGCTCATCCGGCTCGCTCGATGCCGGCGAAGACGACGCGCGGCCGCGCGCTGCGGCCGAACCAGTACGCGAGCTCGTTCGGGTGGGCGACGTCCCAGACCGCGAAGTCGGCGCGCTGGCCGGCCGCGAGCGTGCCGCGGTCGGCGAGGCCGAGCGCGCGCGCCGCATTCACCGTCATGCCGCGCAGCGCTTCCTCGGGCGTGAGCCGGAACAAGGTGCACGCCATGCTCAGCATCAGGAGCGGCGAGAGCGTCGGCGACGATCCCGGGTTGTGGTCGGTGGCGATCGGCGATCGGCACGCCGGCGGCACGCAGCGCCGCGACCGGCGGCAGCCGGGTCTCGCGCAGGAAGTAGTACGCGCCGGGCAGGAGCACGGCGACGGTGCCGGCCGCCGCCATCGCGGCGACGCCGTCGGCGCCGATGTACTCGAGGTGATCGCACGACAGCGCGCCGAATTCGGCGGCGAGAGCCGCGCCGTGCTGGTCGCTCAGCTGTTCTGCGTGCAGCTTGACCGGCAGGCCGAGTCGCCGCGCCGCGTCGAAGACGCGCCGGGTCTGCTCGGCGCTGAAGCCGATGCGATCGCAGAAGCCGTCGACGGCGTCGACCAGCCCCTCGCGATGAAGCTCCGGCAGCCAGGCGCAGACGGCATCGATGTACTCGTCGGCGCGGCCGGCGTATTCGGGCGGCAGCGCGTGCGCGGAAAGGCAGGTCGTGCGCACGTCGAGCGGCAGCTCGCGGCCGAGCCGGCGCGCGACGCGCAGGCACCTCGCCTCGTGCTCGGCCGAGAGGCCGTAGCCCGACTTGATCTCGAGCGTGGTCACGCCCTCGCGCATCAAGGCGAGGGCGCGCTCGCGGCCGAGCTCGAACAGCGTCTCGTCGCTCGCGGCACGCGTCGCCGCGACGGTCGAGCGGATGCCGCCACCGGCGCGGGCGATGTCCTCGTAGCTCGCGCCTTCGAGCCGTTGCTCGAACTCGCCGGCGCGCTGGCCGGCGTAGACCAGGTGGGTGTGGCAGTCGACGAGGCCGGGCGTGACGAGGGCGCCGCCGAGGTCGATCTCGGCATCGATATGCGTCGCCGCCGGCAGGTCCGCCTCGGCGCCGGCGAACGCGATCGTCGCGCCGTCGACGAGCAGCGCGCCGCGCTCGACCAGGCCCCAGCCGCGCGCCTCGGCGAAGGTGACGAGGCGGGCGCCGCGCCAGAGCGTCGTCGTCACGGCGGCGCGTCCTTCGACCCGGCGGCGAGCCACCAGCCGGCGCCGTCGAAGACGAGCGACTCCGGCGCTTCGGGCCACCAGCGCAATGCCTCGACCGGCATCGGCTCGCGCTCGTCGGGCGCGGTCGCGTCGCAGTGGCCGGCTCGCGTCGCGTACAGACCGCATTCGCGTGCCTCGGGCCGCCAAGGCTCGCCCGGGACGACCCGGCGCATCGCCCCCGGGACGCCGCTCAGCATCAGGTTCAGATCACGCGTCGGGCCGTCGACGAGGCGGCAGCGCACCGCCGCGTCGCCGCGAAACGCGATCGCGTCGTCGTCGGGACCGAGCGGGTGCTCCTTGCTGCCGATCGTCAGCACCACGCCCGCGCCCTCGAGCACCGCGAACCAGCGCTGAACACCGGGGAAGCGCGAGAACGGACCGCTGACGTCGACGTCGGCGACGCTGACGCGCACTTGCCAGCGATCGCCGCGCGGCCGGACGAGCAGGGCACGGGTTTCGCCGCCGCCGTTGCGCCACGGCTGGCGGGCGACGTCGACGACGCGGACGGTCGAGCTGGCAAGCATGCGGTCTTATACAGCCGGGCCCGGCGACGCCGCCGCTTTCGGTTCCGGCGAGGGCCTAAAGTCGAGCACCGACCTCGCCCGAGGAACCCGCCATGCCCGACCTCTCGACTTCCTCCGCCATGGTCGGCCCGCACCCGGTGCGCGCGCCGCGCGGCGCGGCGATCACCTGTCGCAACTGGCTGATCGAAGCGGCCTACCGGATGATCCAGAACAACCTCGATCCGGAAGTGGCCGAGAACCCCGACGCGCTCGTCGTCTACGGCGGCATCGGCAAGGCGGCGCGCGACTGGCGGAGCTTCGAGGCGATCCTGAAGGCGCTCGTCGCGCTGGGCGAGGACGAGACGCTGCTGGTGCAATCCGGCAAGCCGGTCGGCGTGTTCCGGACCACGGTCGATTCGCCGCGCGTCCTGATCGCCAATTCGAACCTGGTGCCCAAGTGGGCGACCTGGGAGCACTTCCACGAGCTCGATCGCAAAGGCCTGATGATGTATGGCCAGATGACGGCGGGCTCGTGGATCTACATCGGCAGCCAGGGCATCGTCCAGGGAACGTACGAGACCTTCGTCGAAGCGGGACGTCAGCACTACGGCGGCGACCTCGTCGGGGCGATGGATCCTCACCGCCGGCCTCGGCGGCATGGGCGGCGCGCAGCCGCTCGCCGCGACCTTCGCCAGCGCGTCGTCGCTCAACATCGAGTGTCAGCAGTCGCGGATCGACTTTCGCCTGCGCTCGCGCTACCTCGACGAGCAGGCGAGCGATCTCGACGACGCGCTCGCGCGGATCGAGCGCCACACGAAAGCGAAGCGCGCGGTCTCGGTCGGCCTGCTCGGCAACGCCGCCGATGTTGCTGCCCGAGCTGCTCCGGCGCGCACAGGCCGGCGGCCCGCGTCCCGACCTCGTCACCGACCAGACCTCGGCGCACGATCTCGTGAACGGCTATCTGCCCGCCGGCTGGACGGTCGCGCAATGGCAGGCGGCGCAGGCCGAGCCCGCGCGCCACGCGGCGCTGCGCGACGCCGCGGCGAAGAGCTGCGTGACCCACGTGCAGGCGATGCTCGATTTCCAGAAGCTCGGCATCCCCGTCGTCGACTACGGCAACAACATCCGCCAGGTCGCGTTCGACGAGGGCCTCGCCGACGCGTTCGCGTTCCCGGGCTTCGTTCCGGCGTACATCCGGCCGCTCTTCTGTCGCGGCAAGGGACCGTTCCGCTGGGTCGCGCTCTCCGGCGACCCGGACGACATCCGCAAGACCGACGCCAAGATGAAGGAGCTGTTCCCGGCCGACACGCATCTGCACCGCTGGCTCGACATGGCGAGCGAGCGCATCGCCTTCCAGGGCCTGCCGGCGCGAATCTGCTGGATCGGTCTCGGTGAGCGCCATCGTGCTGGCCTGGCGTTCAACGCGATGGTGAAGTCGGGCGAGCTGAAGGCGCCGATCGTGATCGGCCGCGACCACCTCGATGCTGGCTCGGTCGCGAGCCCGAACCGCGAGACCGAATCGATGCGCGACGGCAGCGACGCCGTCTCCGACTGGCCGATGCTGAACGCGCTGCTCAACACTGCCGGCGGCGCGACCTGGGTCTCGCTGCACCACGGCGGCGGCGTCGGCATGGGCTACTCGCAGCATGCCGGCGTCGTCATCGTCTGCGACGGCACCGATGCCGCGGCGAAGCGGATCGAGCGCGTGCTCTGGAACGACCCGGCGACCGGCGTCATGCGCCACGCCGACGCCGGCTACGAGATCGCCAAGGCGTGCGCACGCGAGCAGGGCCTGAAGCTGCCGATGCTGGACGCGTGACATGGCCGACGACAGCGGCGAGATCCATCTCCACTACCTCAACCATCCCGACGTCCAGGCGCTGGCGCTGAGCGACGCCGAGATCGTCGCCGCGGTCGAGCAGGCGCTGCTCGCGCAGGGTCGCGGCGAGACGACGATCGAGCCGCGCATGCACCTCGTGCCGGAGAAGGACGGCTCGGGCCACTTCAACGTCCTGCGCGGCTACATCCGGCCGCTCGCCCTCGCCGGCGTCAAGGTGGTCGGCGACTTCTATCGCAACTACGAGCTCGGCCTGCCATCGGAGCTGGCGCTGCTCAACCTGTTCGACCCGACCACCGGGCGTGCCGATCGCCGTCATCGACGCGAGCGACATCACCGACATGCGCACCGGCGCCGTCACCGCGATCGGCGCGCGCGAGCTGGCGCGGCGCGACTCGAAGGTGCTCGGCCACATCGGCGCGCGCGGCACGGCGTACTGGAACGTCCGCCTGCTGCATTCGATCTTCGCCTTCGACGAGATTCGGGTCCATTCGCGGCGCAAGGAAAGCCGCGATGCGTTCGGCGCGCGGCTGCGCGAAGACCTCGCCGGGGCGAACATCGTCGTCACCGACGACTGGGAGTCGTGCGTGCGCGGCGCCGACATCGTCGTCGAGGCGTCGCGCCTCGAGAAGCCCGAGCCGAAGCTGAAGACGGCATGGATCAAGAAGGGCGCGTGCGTCATTCCGTACGGAACGATGAGCGCGGTCGAGCTCTCGCTCACCGACATCATGGACAAGATCGTGATGGACGATTGGGGCCAGGCGCGCTCCGGCCCGTACGGCGCGCTGCGCGCCCATGTCGACAGCGGCAGGCTCTCGGAGAAAAACCTCCACGCCGAGCTCGGCCAGATCGTCGCGGGCCTGAAGCCCGGCCGCGAGAGCGACGGCGAGACCAACCTGTTCTGGCACCGCGGCCTGTCGCTCTCGGACATCGCCCTCGGCGCGGCCATGCTCGCCAAGGCCCAGCGCCTCGGCATCGGCCAGCGGCTGCGCTTTCGCTGATCCGCCGACGCACGCCGATGCCGATCGTCAACGCGCGCATGTACTCGGTCACGGCCGAGTGCAAGGCCGACTGGCATCGTGTCCTGGGTTGGGCGCTGCAACGCGCCGACCTCGACTGGGAGATCGTCGACTTCGACGCGCCGGCGCCGCTTGCGCGGCTCTGGGCGCGCGACGATCTCGGCGCGGCGTTGATGTGCGGCCTGCCGTTCGCGCAGCGCGTGCCGCGACCGACGCTGATCGCCGCGCCGCTGCCGAGCCCGGCGCGCTACGGCGGCGCGCCGGTCTACTGCAGCGATGTCGTCGTCGCCGCGGGCTCGCCGCATCGCACGATCGAAGACACCTTCGGCGGCGTCGTCGGCTACACGCTCGCCGATTCGATGTCGGGCGCGGTCGCGTTGCGCGACGTACCTGATGCCACTGCGCGCGAAGCACGGCGCGCGTCTCTACCGCGGCGCCGTCGGCGCAGCTGATCAACGCCCGCGGCGTGATCGACGCGCTCGCCGCCGGCCGCATCGACGTCGGCGCGCTCGACAGCTACAGCCACGACCTGCTGAAGCGCTACGACCCGGCGCTCGCGGCCCAGGTGCGCGTCGTCGCGAGCACGGCGATGCGGCCGATCCCGCCGCTCGTCGCCACGGCGCCGATCGCCGCCGACGCGCTCGCGCGCCTGCGCGACGCGCTCCTCGGCACGCGTCATGCGAGCGAGCTCGCGCCGACGATGGCGCGCCTGCAGCTCGCCGGTTTCGCCGTTCCCGCCGCCGCCGACTACGACGCGCTCGCCGCCATCGCCGACTGCATCCGCCATCGCCTTCGAGGACCTCTGATGATGTTCAAGCGTTTCCTGCTCGCCCTGGCCGCCGCCGCGTTGCCGCTCCTGGCCGCGGCGCAGGCGTATCCGGCCAGGCAGATCCACGTCGTCGTGCCGTTCCCGCCGGGCGGCCCGACCGACTGTGCTCGGGCGGGTTCTCGGACAGGCGCTCGGCGAGACCTTCGGCCAGACGGTGGTCGTCGACAACAAGGTCGGCGCGGCCGGCAACATCGGCGTCGATGCGGTCGCGAAGGCGCCGCCCGACGGCACGACGCTCGGCATCGTCCCGGCCGGCAACATCGCGGTCAACCCGACGCTGTTCGCGAACCTGCCGTACAAGGCTGCCGACCTGGCGCCGGTGACGATGCTCGCGACCGTCGACAACGTCCTCGTCGTCAACGCCGAGACGGTGCCGGCGAAGACCCTGAAAGAGCTGCTCGACCTCGCCGCGAAGAAGCCGGGCGCGCTCAGCTACGCCTCGCCCGGTGCCGGCAGCCAGGCGCATCTTGCCGGCGCGCTGCTCGAGCTCAGCACCGGCGTGCAGCTGCTGCACGTGCCGTACCGCGGCATCGCGCCGGCGGTCAACGACCTTGTCGGCGGCCAGGTGTCGATGATGTTCGCGCCGCTGCAGACGGCGCTGCCGTTCATCCGGAGCGGCAAGCTGCGCGCGATCGGCGTCGCCAGCCAGAAGCGTTCGCCGCTGCTGCCCGAACTGGCGACGATCGCCGAGCAGGGCGTGGCGAAGTTCGAGGCGGTCTCGTGGTACGCGCTGATGGTGCCTGCGGGCACGCCCGGCGACGTGATCGACAAGCTCAACGCCGCGACGACGCGCTTCCTCGCCCTGCCCGAGACGCGCGCCAAGCTCGCGGCGCAAGGCATGGACGCGGCCGGCGGCACGGCGCAGGAGCTCGCGGCGACCATCCGCGCGGAGAGCGCGCGCTGGAGCGAGGTCGTGAAGAAGCAGAACATCAAGCCCGAATGAGCGCGCCGCCGACGACCCTCGACCTGATCGGCGGCGCGCTGTCGCTCGACGACCTGCAGCGCCTGCACGCAGGCGGCACGACGCTGCGCATCGACGCCAGCGCGCGCGCGCGGATCCGCGCCAGCGCCGCGGTCGTGCAGCGCGCCGCCGCCGGCGCCGCGCCGGTCTACGGCGTCAACACCGGCTTCGGCAAGCTCGCCGGAACGCGCATCGACGCCGGCGATCTCGCCCAGCTGCAGCTCAACCTGATCCGCTCGCACAGCGTCGGCGTCGGCGAGGCGCTTGCCGCGCCGGTCGTGCGGCTCGTTCTCGGCCTCAAGGCGGCGAGCCTGGCGCGTGGCCACTCGGGCGTTCGCGAGACGGTCGTCGACGCGCTGCTCGCGGTCCACAACGCCGGCCTCGTTCCGTTCGATTCCATCGCAGGGATCGGTCGGCGCGTCGGGCGACCTGGCGCCGCTCGCGCACCTGACGCTGGCGCTGATCGGCGAAGGCGAGTTCGTCGTCGCCGGCGCGCGTCGTCCCGCCGCCGAGGTGCTGCGCGCCGCCGGCCTCGCGCCGCTCGCGCTCGCCGCCAAGGAAGGCCTCGCGCTCATCAACGGCACCCAGGTCTCGACCGCGCTCGCGCTGCATGCGCTGTTCGCGTTCGAGCCGGTGCTCGAAGCGGCGCTGGTGATCGGCGCGCTCACGGTCGACGCGGCGCGCGGCAGCGACGGCCCGTTCGATCCGCGCATCCACGCGCTGCGCGGCCAGCCCGGGCAGATCGACGTCGCGCGCTACTACCGCGCCCTGCTGGCGGGCAGCGAGATCCGTCGCTCGCATCTGCAGGGCGACGACCGCGTCCAGGATCCGTACAGCCTGCGCTGCCAGCCGCAGGTCGTCGGCGCCTGCCTCGACCAGCTGCGCCACGCCGCGCTCGTCCTCGTGCGCGAGGCCAACGCGGTGACCGACAACCCGCTGGTCTTCGTCGGCGAAGACGGCGCCGAAGGCAGCATCATCAGCGGCGGCAACTTCCACGCCGAGCCGGTCGCGCTCGCCGCCGACGCGATGGCGGTCGCGATCGCCGAGGTCGGCGCGATCGCCGAGCGGCGCATCGCGATGCTGATCGACGCCAACGTGTCGCGCCTGCCGCCGTTCCTTACGGCCGAGCCGGGCCTGAACAGCGGCTTCATGATCGCCCATGTCACCGCGGCGTCGCTCGCGAGCGAGAACAAGTCGCTCGCCCATCCGGCGAGCGTCGACAGCCTGCCGACGAGCGCCAACCAGGAAGATCACGTCTCGATGGCGACCTTCGCCGCGCGCAGGCTGCAGCCGATGATCGCCAACACCGCGCACATCCTCGCCATCGAGCTGCTCGCCGCCGCGCAGGGGATCGAGTTCCTGCGCCCGCTCGCGAGCTCGGCGCCGCTCGAGGCGGCGCACGCGCTGCTGCGCGCGGCACTGCGCGCCGATGCCGGCCGACCGCTCTCTCGCAGCGGACATCGGTCGTGCAAGCGCGCTCGTCCAGGACGGCGCGATGGCGCGTGTATTTCGCACGATTCCCGACCTCCCGCGCTCTGGCATCCGGCTTGAGCGATACGCGCTGTCACGCAAACCCGCGAATCGGGGGACGCTTCGCGAGGACGAACGGTTACAACTTCGACCGTTCAGTTCGACTCCAGCGACCGATCGTCGTCGGTCGCCCAGGAGTCGGAGAGCGGAGGCATCGTGCAGGGCAATCAGGGATTCAGCGAGCAGGGCCAAGGCGAGACGAAACGGCGTGCTGCCGTCGCGCGCATTGCGCGGCGCGACGACCGTCAGGGCGGCCAGGGCCGGCGCCGGGACGATCTGGGCGGGCTCGGCCTTCGATCTGGCGCAAGGCCTCGAGATCACGGTGTTCGAGACCAGGATGTCGCTCGAAGATCTCGACGAGCTGTTCCGCTAGGTTCCGATCGGCGCGAGCCGCCGGCGCCGCTGCGGCTACAGTGCGCTGCAAACGGCGAGCAACTGCTGGTCGCCGGCGCACCCCGTTCGTTCCCGCCGCGAAAGGATTCCGATGAACAAGCCCCTGATCGTCCTCGCCGCCGCGGCCCTCGCCGCCCTCGGCGCGCATGCCCAGGAAACCAAGGTCGCGATCGCGATCTCGGGCTGGACCGGCTTCGCGCCGCTCACCCTCGCCAAGGAGGCGGGCCTGTTCAAGAAGCAGGGCCTCGACGTGACGATCAAGAAGATCCCGCAGAAGGATCGCCACCTCGCGATCGCCTCGGGCGACGTGCAGTGCGCGGCGACGACGGTCGAGACCTGGATCGGCTGGAACGCCGCCGGCGTCGCGACGACGCAGATCTTCCAGCTCGACAAGAGCTACGGCGCCGACGGCATGGTGGTGAAGAACGAGCATCGCCAAGATCAGCGACCTGAAGGGCAAGACCGTCGCCGCCAGCCCGCCGGGCACTTCGCCGTACTTCGCGCTCGCCTGGATGCTGAAGAAGAACGGCATGTCGCCGAAGGACGTGAAGGTCGTCAACCTCGAGCCGCAGCCGGCCGCCAACGCGATCATCGCCGGCACCGAGGGCATCGACGCGGCGATGACCTACGAGCCGTACCTCTCGGCGGTGCGCGCCAAGCCCGAGGCCGGCAAGATCATCGCCACCACGCTCGACTACCCGATGGTGATGGACACCTTCGGCTGCACGCCCAAGTTCCTGGCCGAGAACCCGAAGGCCGCCAAGGGCCTGGCCGACGCCTACTTCGAGGCCGCTCGACATGATCAAGGCCGAGCCGAAGAAGAGCTTCGAGATCATGGGCGCCGACGTCAAGCAGATCGGGCGAGGCGTTCGAGGGCAGCCAGAAGTACCTGCGCTGGCAGGACCGCGCCGCCAACCAGAAGTTCTTCGCCGGCGAGCACGCCGCGTTCAGCAAGGAAGCGGCCGACCTGCTGCTCGAGGCGGGGATCATCAAGCAGATCCCGGACATGACCAAGCTCGCGGATACGCAGTTCATCAAGTAGCGCGACTGTCAGAGCGGGATCGGGGCCACGGGGCGCTCTGTTGCGCTCATGTCCCCCCGAAGGCGGCTCGTCGCCGCCTTCTCCTCCCAATACTTCGCTCCACAGAACGCCCCACCACCCCGATCCTGAGGCAGCTTTCGTTCTCGACGAAGATCTCGGTCGGCCCGGAGCGTCGGGTGGCCGATGGAGCGAAGTATTGGGAGGAGAAACGGTGCGCAGCAGCGTTTCGGGGACATGAGCGCCATCGGCCGCCCGGCGCTCCGGGCCGCGCGTGAACTTGCGCGTATCGACACCATGAGCGCATGACACCGTGAAGCCGCTCACCCCGGTCGCCGCGACAACGCGCCTCGCGCTCGGCATCGCGTTCTTCGTCGTCTTCGTCGCCGGCTGGTCGCTCGCGACCTTCGGCGGCTTCGTCTCGAAGACCTTCCTCGCCGACCCGCTGTCGATGCTCCGCTCGGGCTGGGCTCTGCTCGCGACCCAGGGCTTCGGCTGGGACATCGGCTGGACCGTCTGGCGCGTCTTCGGCGGCTTCCTGATCGCCGCCGTGCTCGCGCTGCCGCTCGGCGTGGCGATGGGCGCGTACAAGCCGATCGAGGCCTTCTTCGAGCCGTTCGTGAGCTTCGCGCGCTACCTGCCGGCGAGCGCGTTCATTCCGCTGCTCATCCTCTGGGCCGGCATCGGCGAGGCGCAAAAGCTGGCGCTGATCTTCATCGGCAGCTTCTTCCAACTGGTGCTGATGATCGCGGTGATCGTCGGCAACACGCGCCGCGACCTCGTCGAGGCGGCGTACACGCTCGGCGTCGGCGACCGCGGCCTGATCCGGCGCGTGCTCCTGCCCGGCGCCGCGCCCGAGATCGCCGAGGTGCTGCGCATGGTGCTCGGCTGGGCCTGGACCTACGTCATCGTCGCCGAGCTGATCGGCGCCTCGAGCGGCATCGGCCACATGATCACCGACAGCCAGGCGCTGCTCGCCACCGACCAGATCATCTTCGGGATCATCGTCATCGGCGTGATCGGCCTGGTGAGCGACATGCTCTTCAAGGGGCTCAACCGGCGGCTCTTTCCGTGGGCGCAGCTCGGCCGATGAACGTCGTCTCGACCGTGGCCCTCGCCTTGGCGATGTCGACCGATGCCTTCGCGGCCGCGATCGGCAAGGGCGCTGCGCTGCAGCGGCCCGACTGGCGCGAAGCACTGCGCACGGGAGCGATTTTCGGAACGATCGAAGCGCTGACGCCGCTCGTCGGCTGGCTGCTCGGCTCGGCGGCATCGCGCTACGTGGCGGAGTGGGATCACTGGATCGCCTTCACGCTCCTCGCCGGCCTCGGCGCGCACATGGTGTGGGCAGGCTTGCGTTCGTCCGACGAGGTGGTGGATCAACGGCCGGAACGGCACTCGTTCTGGAACCTGGCGACGACGGGCTTGGCCACCAGCATCGACGCGATGGCGGTCGGCGTCGGCCTGGCCTTCGTCGACGTCGACATCGCCTGGGTCGCGCTCGCGATCGGCTGCGCCACCTTCGTCATGGTCACGACCGGGATCATGCTGGGGCGAGTCCTGGGCGCGGCGATCGGCAAGCGCGCCGAGATCGTCGGCGGGATCGTTCTCGTCGCCGTCGGTGCCGCGATCGTCTACGAGCATCTCCATGGCGCAGGCTAGCGACAGCCGCGCCGAGTACGAGCGGCGCATCCATCGCGTCGTGGCGCACATCGACTCGCATCTCGACCAGCCGCTCGACCTCGAGTCGCTGGCCGCGGTGGCGAACTTCTCGGCGTTTCATTTCCACCGGCTGTTTCGCGCCTGGACCGGCGAGACGCTCGGCGACTACCTGCGCCGGCGCCGCGTCGAGACCGGCGCGCTGCGCCTGCTGACGCAGCCGAGGTCGACCGTGCTCGAGGTGGCGCTGGCGGTCGGATTCGGCTCGGGCGAGGCGTTCGCGCGCGCCTTCAAGCTGCGCTTCGGCGCCACGCCGAGCGCGTGGCGCGAGGCGCGCAATTCCGATCAGGCGGAGCGCAGCCTGGGTCAGGCAGCAAGCGGCGTCGACTTCGATCATGGGTTCTCCGCAACTCCCACGAACGAGGACTCGACCATGAACGCTGCCATCGTCACGCTGACCGACATGCCGCCCACGCCGCGTCGCCTATCACCGCTACACCGGGCCGTATGGCCAGCCGGTCGCGCGCTTCTGGATGGAGCGCGTCGCGCCCTGGATGGAAGAGAACAAGCTCTTCGGCCGCGAGCGCTATGGCATCGCCCACGACGACCCGACCATCACCGAGCCGGCGAAGTGCCGCTACGACGCCTGCGTCGTCGCCGCGCCGAAGGAGGTGCTGTCGGGCGCGCCGATGCGCACCACCTTGCCCGGCGGGCGCTACGCCTGCACGCGCTTCGAGGGCACCGTCGACGAGATCGATGCCGCCTGGCAGCGCGTGCTCGGCGGCTGGCTGCCCACGAGCGGCTTGCAGCTCGATGCCCGGCCACTGCTCGAGCACTACCCGGTCGAGGCGAAGTTCGACCCGAAGACGGGCGTCTTCGACTGCAACCTCTGCGTTCCGGTGGCCGCGCTATGAAGCGAGCCCTGCGCTCGGGCGATCGATGATCGGGGCGGCGATCCTGCAGGTGCGCGGCGTCGCGCGCCGCTTCGACCGGACGCTGGCGCTCGAGGCCACCGACCTGCAGGTGGCCGAGAACGACTTCGTCACCATCCTCGGGCCCTCGGGGTGTGGCAAGAGCACGCTCCTGCGCATCGTCGCCGGCCTCGACCGGCCGACCGCCGGCGAGGTGCTGCTCGACGGCCGGCGCATCGAGGCGCCCGGCGCCGACCGCGGCATGGTGTTCCAGAGCTACACGCTGTTCCCGTGGCTGACGGTGCTCGACAACGTCTGCTTCGGCCTGCAGGAACGCGGCCTGGCGCGCGCCGAGCAGCTCGCCATCGCCAACGGCTTCGTCGCCAAGGTCGGTCTGGTCGGCTTCGAGCACCATTTCCCGAAGCAGCTGTCGGGCGGCATGCAGCAGCGCACGGCGATCGCCCGCGCGCTCGCCAACGGCCCGCGCATCCTGCTCATGGACGAGCCCTTCGGCGCGCTCGACCACCAGACGCGCGAGCTGATGCAGGAACTCCTGCTCGGCATCTGGGAAGCGGAGCGGAAGACCGTGCTGTTCGTGACCCACGACATCGACGAGGCCGTCTTCATGGGCTCGCGTGTCGTCGTGATGAGCGCGAGGCCGGGGCGCATCAAGCTCGACCGGCCGGTGCCGATCGCGCATCCGCGCCACTACTCGGTGAAGACGACGGCGGCGTTCAGCGAGATCAAGGCGGAGCTGACGGACCAGGTGAGGGTGGAGGTGAGGGCGGCGCAGGAGCAGGCTGCCGGTTCTGGCGAGTGACAGAGACGGCTGGCTTCGGGCCGCCGTCGTGGGTGAACGCCGGCTTGCGTCCTCCCCTTTGCCCGGTTCCCTGCCCTCATCAAGATCCGGTCCAGAACACACACTTGTGCGCGGCGGCGAAGCCAGTCGTGGGCGCAATCGCGCCCGGCGTGAGCGACTGGTAGGTGTCGTTGGCGGCGCTGTAGGCGGGCCAGGATGGGCTGCCGGTGCCGTTCGGGTCGCCGCTGCGAACGAACTGCGCCCAGTAGCGGATCATCTGGGTCGAGAGCGCCTGCTGGTTGGCGTTGAACGGCGCGCCTTGGGTGATCGTCTGGTTGCCTGGGAACACGTACTGCAGCTCCGATGCGTGGTACGCGCCGAAGCCCTCGGCCCGTTGCGGCAACGCGAACACCATCGGCGCGTTGGCGTCGTTGAATTCGTAGGTGAACACCGTCGATCCGTTCGCCGTCAGTGATTTCGCCGCGGTGCGCCCGCTGCACGAGAAAGTCGTGTCGGTGAGCGCCTGGTCGTAGGCCCAGGTCGGCGTCGGTCCGAGGGTGACGGGGTACTGCGCGAGCACCGCGGGTGCGAGCGTGCGGAAGGTTTGGGTGATGTTGGTCGGGTACTCGGTTGCGTTCATCTCGCGGCCGAGCGCGGTGTCGATCGACGCCGCCGAGAGCAGGCTGTACTCATGCGAGTTGCTGCCGTCGATGAGCGCGACCTTGTTGAAGTTGCCGCTCGCGAATGCGCTCGCGAGCGTCGCGGTCAGCACCTTGCCGTCGACGTTCGGGCTGCCGCCGGTCTGGGCCTGCAGCACCGCGGCCACCGACAAGGCGCGCAGGCAGGCGGCGCTCTGGTCGGTACAGCCGGCGCGCGTCGCGAACGACTGGCCGCTCGTCTGCGCTTGGGCCAGCGTCGACTGCGTCAGCGCGTACGCGCCGCTTTCGACGATCGCCTTGCTGAACAGGCCGGCGGCGAGCGGCGAGGCGACCTGCGCCAATACGCTGTAGCCGCCCGCCGATTCGCCGGCGATGGCCACGTTGGCCGGATCGCCGCCGAACGCGGCGATGTTGGTCTTGACCCAGCGAAGCGCCGCCTGCTGGTCGAGGAAGCCGTAGTTGCCCGAAACCTGCGAGGCGTTCTCGGCGCTCAGCGCCGGGTGGGCGAGAAAGCCGAGCGCGCCGAGCCGGTAGTTGATGGTGACGACGACGAGGCCCTGCGCGACCAGCTGGTCGACGTCGTAATCGTCGCTCTCGCCGGTGACGAGCGCGCCGCCGTGGATCCAAACCATCACCGGGTACGGCCCCTCGACGGTCGGCGTGTAGACGTTGAGGTAGAGGCAGTCCTCGCTCGTGCTGGCGACTCCAAACGGACCGGCAAGCTGGGGGCAGTGGGGCGCAAAGGCGGTCGCGGCGAGGGTGTTTGTCCACGCCGCTGCCGGCTGCGGCGCGGCCCAGCGCAGCGCGCCGACCGGCGGCGCCGCATACGGCAGGCCTTTGAAGGAGCGCACGCCCGCCGTTGTGCTGCCTTCGACGCTGCCCTTGTCGGTCGTGACGAGATTCGGATCGGCGTCCGATCCGCCGCAGGCGGCGAGCAGCAAAGATGAGGACGCGACGAGGGCGGCGAGCCCCAAGGCCGGCAAGCGGGTGAGGATCATGGTGTCTCCGGGAGACGGCTCGATACGGCCGCGCACGGCGAATGTGCAAACGACGTGCCGGGGGCCTCCCCCCGACTCGCCCGGGCTGGGTGCCTGCCGGGCGTCGAATCGTCGGTCGAATTTACGGGGCGGGGTCCATCTCTGCATTCCACAGAACGTCTTGCTGAGATAGTTGACAACTGAACAATCAACATCTAAAGTGCCAGTATGCTTTAGTTCTAAAGCAATCGGCAAGGCGACTTCCTTGCGCCTCTGTGAAAGCGAGCTCTCCATGAACGCACCGACACTCAACATCGTCCTCGTCCACGGCGGTTTCGTCGACGGCTCCGGCTGGGAGGGCGTCTACAACATCCTGAAGAAGGACGGATACGACGTCGCCATCGTCCAGAACCCGACGACGTCGCTCGCCGACGACGTCGCGGTCACCCGGCGGGTGATCGCTGCACAGCCAGGCAAGACGCTCCTTGTCGGTCACTCGTACGGCGGTGCCGTCATCACCGAGGCGGGCACCGACCCGAAGGTGGCAGGCCTGGTCTACGTGACCGCGTTCGCTCCCGACAAAGGCGAGTCCGTCGCCTCGCTCATCAAGAACCCGCCGCCCGGCGCGCCGGTTCCGCCGATCCTTCCTCCCCAGGACGGCGTCCTGCTGCTCGATCAGGGCAAGTTCGCCGCGTCGTTCGCCGCCGATGTGGGCGAGGCGAAAGCCAGCTTCATGGCGGCCTCGCAGGTGCCCTGGGGTGTCGCAGCCCTGGCGGGCGAAGTCACCGTCCCGGCGTGGAAGGCCAAGCCCAGCTGGTACCTGGTCGCCTCTGACGACAAGATGATCCCGCCGCCGGCGCAGCGCCAGATGGCACAACGCGCCGGGTCGACCGTCAGCGAGGTCTCGGGAAGTCACGCGGTCTATGTTTCTCAGCCACAGGCCGTGGCATCGCTGATCGAGAAGGCGGCAACGGCGCTCTCCCGGTAAGACAAACATGCCGGCCCTTCGCCGACGGCAGGGGCCGGACTCGGCGACCCGGCCTGGATACCTGTCAGGGCTTTCCGCAGGGCATGGCGACGACCGAGGCCACCACCGGCAACGCCAACCTGCTGGCCTTCGTGAACGAGTGACCCGATGGGTCGGCGGGTGGGCCGACGTTCGAGCGCCGGGATCGCTAGCGCGCGAAGTCGATCTTCAGCCGCCGTTCCAGCCACTGGCTGTAGCGCGACATCGCGAAGCTGGCGAGGAAGTAGATCGAGGCGATGAACAGGTAGCCCTCGATGAAGAAGTCGCGCCAGCGGGGATCGCCGAGCGCCAGACGCAGCGATCCCGGTGAGGTCGTACATCGAGACGACCGTCACCAGCGAGGTGTCCATGAAGGTCGACAAGAGGTTGTTGACGAAGGCGGGGATCACGGCGACCAGCGCCTGCGGCATCACCACCGCGCGCTGCAGCTGCCAGTAGCGCAGGCCGAGCGAGGCGCCGGCGTCGAGCTGGCCGCGCGGCAGCGTCTGCAGGCCGCCGCGCACTGTCTCGGCCGTGTAGGCGGCCTGGAACAGGACGAGCCCGATCGCCACGCGCCAGAACGGATCGATGCCCCAGCCGGGCGGCAGCACCAGCGGGAAGATGAAGGTCGCGACGAACAGCACCGTCAGGAGCGGCACGCCACGCACCAGCTCGATGTAGGCGGTGGCGAGCGAGCGCAGCAACGGCAGCTGCGAGCGCCGCGCCAGCGCCAGCAGCACGCCGATCGGCGCCGACGCGGCGATGCCGATCAGGGTCAGGATCACCGTCAGCGGCAGGCCGCCCCAGCGCTCCGTGCCGACGACGCCGAGGCCGAGCGCGCCGCCGACCATCAGGAAAAAGAACGTGGCGAAAGCGGCGATCCAGCCTACGGCCAGCCAGCGCGCGCCGCGCCGTGTCCACCCGGCAGGCAGCGCCGAAGCCACCAGCATGGCGACGACCGCCGCGGTGGCGAGCGCCGGTCGCCACTGTTCTTCGTAGGGGTAGCGCCCGAAGACGATCAGCCGCCACTTCTCGGCGACGAAGCCCCAGCAGGCGCCGCGGCCCGGCAGCTTGCATGCCGCATAGTCGGGCTGCGTGACGGCGCGGAGCACGCCCCAGTCGAACGCGAGCCAGGCCAGCCATGCGAGCAGCGCCGTGGCGGCGATCGTGACGATGCTGGCGCCGGGGCCGTAGAAGAAGCGCCGGCGCGCACCGTCCAGAAAGCTCGGACGCGGCGCGGCGAGAGCGCTCTCGTTGCCGTTCATCGCGGCGCGCGCGTCACGCGCGCGTTGACTGCACCCATGGCCACCGCGACCACCAGGTTGAGCGACAAGTAGACCGCCATGATGATGACGATCACTTCGAGCGCCTGGCCGTTCTGGTTGATCGACGTGTTGCCGATCGAGACCAGGTCCGGGTAGCCGATCACCACCGCCAGCGACGAGTTCTTGATCAGGTTCATGTACTGGCTCGCCAGCGGCGGGATCGCCAGACGCAGCGCCTGCGGAAAGATCACTCCCGCGATCGCCTTGCGTCGCGTCAGCCCGAGCGCGAGCGCGGCGTTCCATTGACCGATCGGCACCGCGAGGGCGCCGGCGCGCACCAGCTCCGCGATCGACGCCGACGTGAACAGCGACAGGCCGAGCCAGAGGGCGAGGAACTCTGGCGTCAGCGACGCGCCGCCGCTGATCAGGAAGCCGTCGAGCTCGGGGCGCGACCAGCCGGTGGCCGCGCCGAACGCGAGCCATGCGAGCGGCGCGCTGACGAGTCCGGCTCCCCAGCCGACCGGCCCGGCGCCGACCATCAGCGAGCGTCTGGCCGCGACGAACGCGGCGGCGCCGGCGAGCAGGCCGACCGCGACCGCGACCAGCAACGCGAGCGTGCCCGACGCGGGCACGGCGATCTGCAGGCCCTGCTTGGAGAGCAGCGCCACGCCCTCGATCGAGATCGCCGCCGAGGAATCGGGCAGCAGCTCGGTCGCCAGGAGGTAGATCGTCAGCAGCTGGATCAGGAGCGGCGTATTGCGGAACACCTCGACGTAGGCGCTGCCCAGCCAGGCGACGAGCCCGTGGTGCGACAGCCGCATCAGGCCGACGATCACGCCGAGCACGCTTGCGAGCACGATGCCCGCGAGCGAGACGCGCAGCGTGTTCGCCATGCCGACGGCGAAGGCGCGCAGATAGCTGTCGCGCGCGCTGTAGTCGAACAGCAGCTCGCCGATGTTGAAGCCCGCCGGATCGCGCAGGAAGCCGAAGCCCGACTTGATCTGGCGCGCTTCGAGGTTGGCGGCGACGTTCTGCGCCAGGCCGGCGATCAGGGCGAGGATGACGAGCAGGAGCGCGCCCTGCAGCAACCACTCGCGCCGCGCGCGCGCGCGCTGCCGTCTCCGCCAGGCCTCGTCACCGATGGCGATGACCGACACCGGATCGCCTTCTCGCGCGGGCGCCCGGCTTCAGCGAATCGGCGGCGCGTACATCAGGCCGCCCTTGGTCCACAGGTTGTTGGCGCCGCGCGGCAGGTTGAGCGGCGACTTGCTGCCGAGGTTGCGCTCGAAGCTCTCGCCGTAGTTGCCGACCTGCTTGACGATGCGATAGGCCCACTCGGGGTCGAGGCCGAGGAGCTTGCCCATGTCTTCGTTGACGCCGAGGAAGCGCTGCACGCCCGGGTCCTTGTTGGTCGACTTCTGCTGGTCGACGTTGGCCTGCGTCAGGCCGTTCTCCTCGGCCTCGAGCAGCGCGAACTGGGTCCAGCGAACGATCTCGAACCACTCGTCGTCGCCGCGTCGAACCGAGGCGCCGAGCGGCTCCTTCGAGATCACCTGCGGCAGAACGACGTAGTCGTCGGGCTTGGGCGCCTTCGAGCGGGCACCGGCGAGATCGCTCATGTCGGTGGTGTAGACCTGGCACCGGCCGGCGAAGAACGCGCTCGTGATCGCCTCGGCGGTGTCGAACACGACCGACTTGTACTTCATGCCGTGGGCGCCGAAGTAGTCGGCGACGTTCTTCTCGCTCGTCGTTCCGGCCTGCACGCACATGGTCGCGCCGTTGAGCTTGTTGATGCCGTCGATCTTCAGCTTCTTCGGCACCATGAAACCCTGGCCGTCGTAGTAGTTGATGCCGGTGAAGACGACGCCGAGCGAGGCATCGCGCGAGAGCGTCCAGGTGCTGTTGCGCGACAGCACGTCGATCTCGCCGGCCTGCAGCGAGGCGAATCGCTGCTGCGAATTGAGCGGCACGTACTTGACCTTGTCGGCGTCCTTGAGCACGGCCGCGGCGACGGCACGGCAGAAGTCGACGTCGAGGCCGGACCACTTGCCCTGGCTGTCCGCCGCCGAGAAACCAGGACCCGAGGTGTTGACGCCGCAGACGACCTGGCCGCGCGCCTTGACCGCGTCGAGCGTCTTGCCTGCCTGCGCCGTCGTCGCGAGCCCGAAGCTGGCCGTCGCGAGCGCCGCCGTGGCCAAGTGTTTGAGTGACATCGATGTCTCCGCGTCTGTCTATGGACTCGCCAGTTTAGCCATCCTCGCGTCGTGGCCCGTCTCAGCGACTGGCTTGCGGCGCGCTCGCCGCCGCCCGGCGGGCGACGAACTCGATCGGCACGTGCGCGGAGCTGCCCCCTTCGGTCTGCATGACGAATCGGATCTCGTCGCCGGCGACACGTCCGCGGTAGCGATGCACGACCTCCGGCTGCTGTCGGCGGCGCCCGTCAGCTCGCTCGTCCGGGTGACGAAGCTCAGCCCCGCGCCATCGATGCGGCTCTCGAGGACGCCGCGCGCCATGCCGAGGAACGAGGCGCTGCCGTGCAACTCGGCGCCCTCGCCGAAGAAGACGAAGCGTTCGTTGTAGTGCGCACCGGGCCAGTCGTAGTCGACCTCGGCCCGCCATTCGCCGTTGACCTGGGGCCGGGCGGCCGGAGCGGAAGCCTGTGGCTCATCGGCCGGGTGCGAGCGCAGTTGCCAGAGCGCGGTCCCCCCCGCCAGGACCAGCGCGGCGCCAGCCAGCCACCACTTCGCGAACGATCCCCGCGGCTTGGGCGGATGCGGCGTTTCACCGAGAGCCTCGCCCACCTCGCGCACCAGGTGGGCCATGTCGGCGGCGAAGCGCGAGTTGTCGAGCGCCAGGGCGTTGCGGCCGGCCAAGGGGCGCAACTCCGGCGGCAGATGCGCCGGGTCGGGCATCGCAGCGCCGTCCAGCAATACGGGAATGACGCGCAGGCCCTTTGCAAGCCCGGCCGCGACTTCCTGCCGAACGAAGTCGCCGGACTCGAAGATGCGCGGCGCGGCGCCTTCTTCGCCTTGCCAGCGCTTGCCGATCAGCGCCAGCAACACGGCCGAGTCGGCGACCGAACGCTGGATCACGTCGCTGAACGGCTGCCCGGCGTCGATGTCGTCGACGTCGATGAACACCCGGTCGGCGCCGAAGCAACGGGTCAGCTCGTCGTTGACGGCGCGCGCATAGCCGGCGGCGTCGTCGCGGCGATAGCTGATGAAGATCTGGGACGGTCGCATCGCGTCTGCGCCGTGCGGCGCGTCGGCAGGATAGCGCTACCCTTCACCCCGCAGAACAGGAGACAGACCATGGACCGGACTCCGCTGACGCGCCGCACGTTGCTGGCGGGACTTGCCGCCGGCCTTGCCGGGCCGGCGTTCGCGCAACTCGACCGCCCCGTGCGCTTCATCCTGCCGAACGCGACCGGCTCCGGCGTCGACGCGATCACGCGTGCCGCGCAACCGGCGCTCGCGAAGGCGTTCGGCCATCCGGTGATCGTCGACAACCAGCCGGGCGCGGGCGGGATGATTGGCCTGCAGTCGCTGACGCGCGCCACGCCCGATGGCCTTACGCTCGGCATCGTCTCCAACAACGTCGTGATCTTCCCGAGCGTGATGAAGAGCATGCCGTTCGACATGCCGGGCGACTTCACGCCGATCGCGGTCGTCGGCTACACGCCGGTGGTGCTGGTCGTCAACCCGAAGGTGCCGGCGAAGGACGCGAAGGAATTCGTCGCGCTGCTGAAGAGCCGCGACGGCGACATGACCTTCGCCTCGGGCGGCAACGGCACGATCCTGCACCTCGCGAGCGAGATGTTCCTCGACGAAGCCAAGGCGAAGGCGCGCCACATTCCCTACAAGGGCGTCGGTCCGATGGTGACCGACCTGATCGGCGGGCAGATCGATTTCGGCGCCGTCGCGCTGCCGAGCGTGCAGGGCCATCTGAAGTCGGGCGCGCTGCGCGCGATCGGCGTCGCGACGGCGCAGCGCGTGGCCGCGGCCCCCGAGATCCCGACCTTCGCCGAGCAGGGCATGCCGGACTACGTCGTCGAGGCGTGGTTCGCGGTGATCGGCCCGAAAGGCCTGGCGCCGCGCGAGGTGCAGCGCATCCACGAGGCGGTGGTCGCGGCCTTCGACGACGCCGAGGTCAAAGAGGCGATGGCCAGGCAGGGCAACGTGATCAACGTCGGCGCGGCCGACAAGGCGATGCCGTTCTTCCGCAACGAGCTCGCGAAGTACGCGCAGATCGTCAAGAAGGCGGGGATCGAGGCGCAGTAGCGCTAGCGCGCCGGCGCCAGCGTTCGCACCAGCTCGAGCGCGCGCGCGACGTTGGCCTCGGGCGAAACGCCGCCCACCGCCGCGAGCACCGTGCCGTCGCGCTTGACGACGAACGTCGTGCGCTCGGTGAAGCCGTGGTCGATCTCCTTGCCGCGCGTGTCGGTGGCACCGCGCTGCGCGCCGCTCACGCGCAGGCCGAAGGCGCGCGCGATCTTGCCCTCGCCGTCCGACGCGACCGCGAGCTTGCCGGCGCAGTAGTCGGGGTCGGCGGAGAACTCGTTCAGCCGCTCGATGCTGTCGAGCGAGACGCCGATCACCGTCGCGCCGGCGGCGGCGAACTGATCGGCCTGGGTCGAGAACTCGTGCGCCTGGATGTTGCATCCCTCGGTGTAGGCCGAGGGGTAGAAGTAGACGACCACCGGTCCCTTGGCAAGGCTGTCCTTCAGCGAGTAGGTGAAGGGCTTGCCCGCCAGCGACGCGGTCGCGCTGAACGCGGGCGCGGGGTCGCCCGCCTTCAGCGCGGCGAACGCGGCGGTGGCCGCCATCAGGGCGACCGTGCAGACGAGGGTGCGCAGTGTCATGAGAGCTCGGCGGTGAGATCCAGGCCAAGACCTTAGCGCAAAGTTCGGCGACCCGGTGGTCCGCCCTACGCGCCCCGGTTCGACACAATCGGGGCATGCACATCGCCATCCTCACCTTTCAGGGCTTCAACGAGCTCGACTCGCTCGTCGCACTGGGCGTGCTCAATCGGATCAAGCAACCGGCCTGGCGCGTGACGCTCTGCTGCCCCGAGGAGACCGTGACGTCGATGAACGGCGTTACCGTGCACGCCCAGTCGACCCTAGCGGAAGCGGCGTCGGCGGACGCGGTCATCGTCGGCAGCGGCGTCAAGACGCGCGAGATCGTTCGCGATCCCGCCCTCATGTCGGCGCTGTGCCTGGATCCCGCTCGTCAGCTCGTCGGCGCGCAGTGCTCCGGCATGCTCGTGCTCGCCAGGCTCGGCCTGCTGGCCGCCGTTCCCGCGTCCACCGATCTCACGACCAAGCCATGGGTGCTGGAGGCCGGCGTCGAGGTTCTGAACCAGCCGTTCTTTGCCTCCGGCAACGTCGCCACGGCAGGAGGCTGCTTCGCGTCACAGTATCTGGCGGCCTGGATCATCGCCCGCCTCGCGGGCGAAGAAGCCGCCCGGGGCGCGTTGCACTATGTCGCACCGGTCGGCGAGAAGGACGAATACGTCTCGCGGGCGATGAAGAACATTTCGCCCTATCTGCCACAGGAAGCACCATGACCAGCCGCAGACATCTCGATGAATCCCTGCAGACGCTTCGCGCCGAGATTCGTGCGCTCGACAGTGGCGACGAAGCAGCCAGACAACGGCTCGACCGGCTCGTGCGTGATATCGAGAGCCGGATCGACGACTCGAACGGCGCCACCGGCGACGACTCGCTGACCGGCGGTCTCAAGGCTGCGATATTGAATTTCGAGGTCTCGCACCCTCGCGTCGCCGTTCTCATGAACGACGTCCTCGAGAAACTGAGCGCGATGGGAATCTGAGCTATCGACCCGCACGCGCCGTTCGGTGCCGCGGCCGCCTCGTCGTCGATGGCTCTCTGCACCGCGCGATAGAACGCCTCGCGCGCTCGCTGGCGACGCGGTCGGAGGCGCCGCCGCCCCAGTCGGCGTTGGACGCGATCACGAGCTTGCGCTTCGGGTCGATGAAGATGCCCTGGCCGAAGATGCCGCGTGCGGCGAAGGTGCCGTCGCCGTAGGTCCACCACTGGTAGCCGTAGCCGCGACCGGGAACGCCGATCGCGACACGCTCGCTGGTGGCTTCGGCCAGCCAGCCGTCGGGCACGACGCTTTGCCCGCCGACCCGGGCGCCGTTCAGGATGAAGAGCCCGAAGCGCGCGAAGTCCCGCGACGCGGCCTGGAGGCAGCAGCCGCTGATCTCCTTGCCGGTCTTGCTCAGGATCCAGGTGGCCTGCTGCTCCATGCCGGCAGGCACCCAGATCTTTTCCGAGAGGTAGCTTGCCAAAGGCTTCTTTGTCGCCTGCCCGAGGAGGATACCGACGAGGTTGGTCTCACCCGTGCTGTAGTTCCAGCGCGTGCCCGCCGGCACCTCGCGCGGCAATCGCCGCATGTAGCTGACCAGCGCATCGACGCCTGCTTCGGGTTCGTGGTTGTTGAAGCGCGCCACGTCCGAGTTCGGGTCGGCGTAGTTCTCGCTCCAGCGCACCCCGGAGGTCATCGTCAGCAGCTGGCGGATGCTGACGTCGTCGTAGGCCGAGCCTTTCAGGTCGGTGATGTAGTCGCTGACCTTGTCGTTCATGCTCCGGATGAAGCCGTCGCGGAGTGCCGCGCCGACCAGGGTCGACGTGATCGACTTGGCGACCGAGAACGCGGTCCAGCGCCCGCCGCTGTCGAAGCCGAGGCCGTAGCGCTCGAGGCGCAGCTTGCCGTCGTGCACGACCAGCAGCGCGGCGCTGCGCTGGCCGGCCATGTAGTCATCGACGTCGACGGTGAGCTCGAGCGGCGGCCCCGGGGGCAGCGGCGTCGGCGTGGCGCCGGCCGGAACCGCCCGTGCCTTGGCGAGGATCGGCAGTCGGTCGAGCGCACGGAACGCGGCGTCGCGCTGCGACTGGCTCCAGAACAGAACGTCCCGGTTGGTCGGCAGCGCCGCCAGGAGGCCGCGCGTCTCCTTGTCGAGGCTGAACCAGCCGGCGCACGCGGCAGCCGCCACGACGGCAAGCAGGGTGAGCGCGATCCTCCGTGTCTTCAATGCAATCTCCCGGCAGCGACAGTGGTCATCTGCCGGATTGAACACGATTCGCTCGCTCGCGCCCGTCGCCCGAGTGGCAAGTTTCGTCAGCCGGGCTCGGTACGCTCCTTGCCTGCATGAGTAGCCATGGAGCCACAGGGGATCGGAACGAAGACGCCGACGGAGTGCTTTGCCTGGCACTACGCCTTCTTCGCCCGCCTCACCCGCCGAAAGGCACCGGGCTCGGCCGCACAATTGCTGCATCTGACCCAGGCGGTTCACGCATTCAGAGGTCACCTGGACCCGATCCGCGTCGCCGACGAGGTCTTGCTGACCTGGCCATTCGATGTGCCGGAAACCGGCGTCTGACGCGGTCACCTGACGAAAACCGGCTCGCGCCGTGGAGAATGGGCGCGTGAAGACCCATGACATCGAAGTGCAGCGCCTGAAGTCGGCGCGGCACGACAAGGGGATGATCGAGCTCGGCGTCGACGTGCTGGTGCTGCCGCGGCCGGTGCGCGACGATCAGCCCGCGGCCAGCCTGCTTCGCCTGCCGGTCGAGCACGCGCGCTCCCTGCTCATCCTCCTCAGGCAACAGCTCGCCGAGGTCGACAAGCTGCAGCCGCGCAGCCGTCGTTCCGGGCGGAGCTGAGCCGGCGCCACGCCCGCACGGCGCCCGTCTTCGGACGCTCGCACAATCACGGCCATGAGTGCTCCCCTTCCCGCCATCGAAGTCACCCCGCGCGACCTCTCGCGCTATCGCGTCGGCAACACCGGGATCGACTACGTCCATCGCTTCGAGTCGGGTCGTCCCGGCCCGCACGTGATGGTCAATGCGCTGACCCACGGCAACGAGTTCTGCGGCATGGTCGCGGTGTGCCACCTGCTCGACAGCGATGTGCGGCCGAAGATCGGCACGCTGACGCTGAGCTTTGCCAACGTCGCCGCCTACGAGACCTTCGATCCGGCGCAACCGTTCGAGAGCCGCCTGATCACGCATAACCTCAACCGCATCTGGTCGTCGGCCTGGCTCGACGGCCACGAAGACAGCGTCGAGCTGCGCCGCGCGCGCGAGATGCGGCCGGCGGTGGCCGCGGCCGAGCACATCCTCGACATCCATTCGACCAGCCAGGACGTGGTGCCCTTCTGGGTCTACCCGCGGTTCGAGCGCAACGCGGCCGTGGCGCGGGCGATCACGCGACCCGAGGTGCACCTGGTCATGCCGCTCGGACTGGGCTCGGGAACGCCGCTGATCCAGTACGACGCGCACGGCCGCGCCGACGGCGAGGGCGCGGCCCTGGTCGTCGAATGCGGCCAGCACTTCAAGCAGGCGAGCGCCGACCTCGCGACCGAGGTCGCGACCCGTTTCCTCGCCCACTTCGGCCTTGTCGACCGACCGGTGGCCGAGCCGGCCGCGCCGGCACGCCGCTTCGAGTTGCTGCGCACGCACGTGATCCAGAACGAGAGCTTCGCCTTCTTGCGACCGGTGATCGGCTTCGAGACCTTCGCCGAAGGCGAGCTGATTGCGACCGACGGGGCGCTCGAGATCCGCGCGCCTTGCGATGACTGCACGATCTTCATGCCGGCGCGCGTGGCGATCGTCGGCCGCGAAGGCGTCTACCTGACCAAGCCGCTCGACTGAGCATGCCGCCCTATCACGTAGTCGCATTGCGCATCGCCCTTCGCACCACACGGCGGGCGCTGCATCTCGACGGCGCGCTGGTCGCTACTTCGCGCCGCCTAGGAACATGACCTCGTGGCGGCGGAAGAAGTCCTTCAAGGCGTCGACGACGACGCGCACGCGCGCCGTGTCGCGCGCGGACTCGTGATAGAGCACCCAGCCTGGGTTGACCGCGACGCAGTCGGCAACACCCGGCGCAGCTCGGGTACCGCGTCGGCGATGAAGCACGGCAGCACGGCGACGCCGCCGCCGGCGGAGATGGTCTGCAGGCGATCTCCAGGTTGTCGACGCGCAGCAGGTCGCGCGCCGCGCCGCGATACGCCTCCATCCAGCGCAGCGGCGGCACGTGGTGCAGCGCTTCGCTGTAGAGAACGAGCTCGTGCCGCGGCAGCTCGTCGAAGCTCGGCAGGATGGCCGTGCGTTTCGAGGTACGCCGCCGCCGCATAGACGCACCAGCCGCAGTCGAGGACGTGGCAGGCGATCAGGCCGGGCTCGTCGGGGCGCGCCATGCGCAGCGCGACGTCGGCGTCGCCGCGCGCCAGGTCGACGCGCTGGAAGCCGCCGTCGAGCTCGACGCGAAGAGCGGTGCGCCTCGCGCAGCGCAGGCAGCAGGCGCCGCACCAGCACCGGAATGAAGCCTGGCGGCGACCGAAACCCGAACCGTCCCGCTGACCTCGGCCTTGGCCGTCCGCACCGAGCGCAGCGCCCGCGTCGCGGCGCCTTCCATGGTCTCGCCGGCGGCGACCAACGTGCGGCCTTCGGCGGTCCAGTTGAACTCGCGGCCGCCGCGGATCAGGAGCTGGGCGCCGACCGCTTCCTCGAGCGCCACCAGGCGACGGCTGATGGTCGAGCTGTCGACCTGAAGCTCGCGCGCGGCGCCCGCCACGGAGCCCGCGCGGGCCAGCGCCAGCAGGACCTTGAAGTCACTCCATCGTGTCATCGGGCCCCCCCGCCCTCTCTGCTGCACCGCATTCTTGCACGCGGTGTTTGCAGCACGCGCATCGACGTCGCCGGCGTCCCGCCTACCGTTCGCCGGTCGCCGCCGTTCCATCCCACACCGAAGACACTGCCATCATGAAGCTCTACCACCATCCCATCTCCACACCAGCCGCACCATCATGCTGTTCGCCGCCGAACGCATCCGCTCGAGATGCAGGTCGTCGACCTGTTCACTGGCGAGCACATGCAGCCTCCTACCCGGCCTCAACCCGAACAGCTCGTGCCGACGCTCGAGACGGCGACTTCCTGCTCACCGAGAACTCGGCGATCCTCAAGTACCTCGCCGAGAAGACCGGCTCGCCCGCTTACCCGAAGGACCTGAAGCAGCGCGCGCGCGTCAACGAACGCATCGACTGGATCAACACGCAGCTGTACAGCGACCTGGTCTACGGCCTGGTCTATCCGCAGATCTTCGACAGTCACAAGCGGCCCAGCGACGAGCCCAGGCGGCCACGCTCGAGCGCGCCAAGGAGCGCGCGCAGACCTGGCTCAAGGTCCTCAACGATCACCTCCTCGGGCCGGGCAACCACTATCTGTGCGGCGACTCGATCACGATCGCCGACTACCACGCCGTCTCGTACGTGGCGCTCGCCGAGGTGATCGGCGCGACCTCCCGCGTACCCGAATCAAGCCTGGCTCGGCGATGAAGCGCTGAAGAGCTGGCCCAATTGTCGGTGATCGACGGCTTTGCCGAGTCGCTCAAGAGCAAGCCGATGTGGCCGTCTGACGGGCCAGCCACCGAGCCAGGAGCGATCGCCATGATCCGCAAGCTGCACCACAACGCCTACCGCTGCCGTGATTCGGAGGAGACGCGCGCCTTCTACGAGGATTTCCTCGGCCTGCCGCTGGTGCAGACGCTCGAGCTCGGCCAGACCAAGACCGGCCGTGCGACGCACGCGCTGCATACCTTCTTCCGCCTCGACGACGGCTCGCACCTGGCCTTCTTCGAGACCGACGACATGCCGTTCGAGTTCAAGGCGCAGCACGACTTCGACCTGCACATCGCGCTCGAGGTCGGCGCCGAAGCGCTGCAGCCGATGATGGCCAAGGCGCGCGAGCGCGGCATGGAATGCCGCGGCCCGTCCGACCACGGCATGATCGATTCGATCTACTTCCGCGACCCGAACGGCTACGTGATCGAGCTGTGCGCCAAGCGCGCCGACCACGACGCGCAGATGGACCCGAAGAGCAACGGCGCGCGCGCCGCGCTCGCGCGCTGGACCGCCGCCAAGGCGAACGCGCCGGCTGGGAGCACCGCATGATCGTCGAGCGCATCTGGACCGGCAACGCCTACCGCAACTACAACTACCTGATCGCCTGCCCCGAGAGCGGAGAAGCGCTGGCGATCGATCCGCTCGACCACGAGAAGTGCCTGAACGCCGCCCGCGTCAAGGGCTGGCAGATCACGCAGATCCTCAACACCCACGAGCACCACGACCACACCGGCGGCAATGTGGCGGTGGTCGCGGCGACCGGCGCGAAGGTGATCGCGCATCACCGCGCCGGATCGCGCATCGCCTGGCGTCGACCGCGGCGTCAAGGCCGGCGACGTGATCAAGGTGGGCAGGACGGTCGAGCTCGAGTGCCTGGACACGCCGGGCCACACGATGTGCCACATCTGCCTGCGCTCGCACGGCGACGAGCCGGCGCTCTTCTCCGGCGACACGCTGTTCAACGCCGGCGCCGGCAACTGCCACAACGGCGGCAACCCGGAAGACCTGTACGCCACCTTCGTCGAGCAGCTCGCCCGGCTCCCGGCCACGACGCGCGTCTATCCGGGTCACGACTACATCGAGAACAACCTGCGCTTCACGCTCGCGCGCGAGCCCGACAACGCCGCTGCCGCCAAGCTGCTGCCCGAGGTGAGCGGGCAGGACCCGGCGACCTCCCGCGTGACGACCCTCGACGAGGAAAAGCGGATCAATACCTTCCTGCGCCTGACGAGCCCGAGCGTGATTGCCGCGCTGCGCCAGGAATTTCCCGACCTGCCCGAGCAGCCGGACCCGAAGACCGTGTTCGTGAAGCTTCGGCAGCTGCGCAACAAGTGGTAGCCATCGGCGCCGGATCCAATTAGCAGGGCGATTCGTCTATGGACCTCGAGCTCAAGGGCAAGCGCGCCCTGGTCACCGGCGGCAGCCGCGGTATCGGCAAGGCGGTCGCGCGCGGCCTCGCGCTCGAAGGCGCAGCGGTCGCGATCCTCGCCCGCGACGCCGCGCGGCTCGCCGTCACAGCGGCCGAGCTCGTCAACGAGACCGGCGCGCAGGTCGTCGCCGTCGGCGCCGACACGACCCGCGACGCCGACGTCGAACGCGCGGTCGCCGAGGCCGTCGCCGCCCTCGGGGGCGGCATCGACATCCTCGTCAACGCTGCCGCCGAGCCGGGCGGCTACGCCGCGCCGCCGACGCTGGCCGAGATCGACGCCGCCCAGCTGCAGCGCGAGATCGACGTCAAGGTCATGGGCTACCTGCGCTGCGCCCGCGCCGTCGCGCCCTACATGCAGGCGCAGCGCTGGGGCCGGATCGTCAACCTCAGCGGCTTGGCCGCGCGCCAGACCGGCAACACCGTCGGCAGCATCCGCAACGTCGCAGTCGCGGCCTTGACCAAGAACCTTGCCGACGAGCTCGGGCCCGCGGGAATCAACGTCAGCGTCGTCCATCCCGGTCTGACACGTACCGAGCGCACGGCGGCGCTGGTCGCGGCGCGCGTCAAGGCACAGGGAACGAGCGAGGCGGCGGTCACGAAGCAGATGGCCGACGGCAACTCGATCCGCCATCTGGTCGACGCGGCCGAGGTGGCGCACGTCGTCGTCTTCCTCTGCTCCCCGAAGTCGGTGGCGATCAACGGCGACGCCATCGCCGCGGGCGGCGGCGCGCCGCGCAGCATCCACTACTAGGCGCGCGGCGGCCCGGCGCCGTGTCTCGGGCTCAGTGCTCGGGGCCGGTCCTGCCGAACTGCCAGAGCAGGAAGCTGTAGATATCGGCCAGCTTGCTGTAGCCCTGCAGCGCCGTGCTGCCGACGCCGTGGCCGGCCTGCTCGTCCAGGCGAAGCAGGATCGGCTTGCCGCTGCTCGTCGCCGCCTGCAGTCGCGCGGCCGCCTTGGCGCTTTGCCAGACGTCGACGCGCGGATCGTTCATACCGTGGATGAGGAGAACCGCCGGGTAAGCCGTGCCGTCGCGGATCTGGTGATAGGTGCTCATCTCGAGGAGCGGCCCGAACTCGTCGGGGTTGCGCCTGGAGCCGAACTCCGAGATGTTGGTGATGCCGTTGGCCGAGTCCTCGGAGCGCACCGCGTCCATCATGCCGACGTCGAAGATCGCCGCCGCGAACAGCCCGGGCTCGCTCGTCACCGCGCGTCCGACGAAGATGCCGCCCGCGCTCCCGCCCATGATGCCGAGCGTCTTGGCCGAGGTGTAGCGCTCGCGGATCAGCCAGCGCGCACAGGCGATGCCATCCTTCCAGGTGTTGGCCTTGGTCGCCTTGAAGCCGGCCCGGTGCCAGGCGTCGCCGAGCGCGCCACTGCCGCGCACGTTGGCGTAGGCGAGCACGCCGCCGCG
Organism: uncultured beta proteobacterium; assembly: GCA_963766315.1. GTDB lineage: Bacteria > Pseudomonadota > Gammaproteobacteria > Burkholderiales > Burkholderiaceae_C > Schlegelella_A. The sequence continues at coordinate 21,538 of CAVXZM010000010.1, read as the reverse complement.
CTCGAGCCAGGCGATGCTGCGCGGGTCGAAGAAGTTGGTGTACGAGAGGCCGTATGCGCCGTAGCCGATGAGGAGCGCAGAGTTGCTGCCGTCCAGCGCCAGGCCCTTCTTGCGCAGGACCGCCATCGGCACGAGCGCGCCGTCGTGGCTCGGCACCATCACCTCCGAGACCTCGATCTCGGGTGCGCCGGGCGGACGCGCGCCGCTCAGCAGTTGCGTATCGCTCACGCTGCCGTCGGCGGTTGCCGCGAAGATGCGCGGCGGCTCGGTCCAGCTGCGGGTCGCCAGCCAGACATCGCCATAGGCATGCGCCGCGTCTTCGGTGAGGAAGGTCGATCCGGCGCGGCCGGGAGCGGCATCGCGGCCGGCGCCGCCGTCGCGCGGATGGCGGCAGACGCGGCTCGCGAAGCCTTGCTGCACTTGGGCATAGATCGCGTCGTGGCCGAGCCCGAAGCGGGTGAGGACGCCGGCCTCGGGCTCGGCGACGACCACCTTGGCGTCGCCCAGCGCCGCGTTCGCCGTCAGCGCCAGCGCCAGGAGGCGGCCGCGCGGCGCGCCGGCGAGCGATTGCAGGTAGAGCGTGTCGCCGCGCAGCGCGACGTCGGTGATCTTGTCGGCGGCGGTCGCGATCGGTCGCCAGGCGATCTTCGCGCTGCCGAGTGCCGCCAGCGGCGCGACGAAGAGGCGTCCCTCGGGAACGGTCGTGTCGGTCGTGCGCGCGACCATCCAGCGGCTGTCGGCCGCGAAGATCACCCGCGCGACGTCGAGCCGCTCGAGCCCGAGCGTCTTGTCGACCAGCGGGCCGAAGAGCGGCGTCGGCGTGGCGCCGGGCCGACCCGGCTCGTACAGCCAGGCGGTCGTGTCGAGAAAGGTCTCGGTGTCGGGTGTTCCGGGCGCGAGCTCGCGAACCTGGTTGAAGCTGAGGTGGTCGGTTGTCGGGCGTCCAGTGGAGGTAGTGCTCGCGCACGCGCGGGATCGTCGCGCCGACGCGCCGGCCGGTGTCGCTCTCGATCACCTCCAGCGACGCGTTCTCCGAGCCGCCGGCCGAGATGCCGTAGGCGACCAGCTTGCCGTCCCACGACGGCCGAAAGTAGTTGATCGCGCGCGGTACGCCGTCGCTGCGTGCAAGCGCCTCGGGGTCGACGAGAACGCGCTCGGCAGTCCCGGCGCCGCTGCGCATGACGAGCTTGAACTGGGTCTCGCCGCTCTTGCGGCGCAGGAAGAAGACGCGCTCGCCGGGCATGCGAACGACGTCGGAAACGGAATCACCCGAAGCTGCAGCGAGCTCGGCAATCCGCTTTGCCATCGCATCGCGTCCCTCGATTCGCGCCAGCTGCGCCGCCGCCTCGTCGCCCTTGGCCTTGAGCCACGCCAGGGTCGCCGGGCTCTTCAGGTTCTCGAGATTGCGATAGGGATCGGCCACGCGCACGCCCTGGATCGTGTCGACGACGGGCTCGCTCGGCGCCGGCGGCGCGGCGGCAGCGGCGAAGGCGGAGGCGAAGACAAGCGTGGCGCACGCACCAAGGCGGCGGGCAGCACTGAGGGCGTGGGACAAGGCGTTCTCCGGCATCCGCAAACGAAGCGAGGGGGCAGATGCTACTGTGGGCGAGCGCGCTTCCCGGAGGTGGGTCCGCTGTAGGGGAAGACCTACCGCGACGCGTCGCTCCGTGGCGGCTGCAAGCTGGTCATCGCCGACGGCCGCCCCGAGCCACGGTGCCGATGATTCGCGCACCGCCGCAATCGCGGCCGTTTTCCAGGAGCCTTGCCATGACCTCGATCGCCAAGTCCCATTCGCGGAAGAAGCGTGTCGTCCCGGATGCCGTCCAGCTCCTCACCAGCGATCATGCCGAAGTCAGCGCGCTGTTCAAGAAGTACCACAAGCTCGCCGAGACGAACGCCGAGGCGTCCGACCGGCAGGCCCACGCCGAGCAGATCTGCACCTTGCTCACGATCCACGCCACGATCGAGGAAGAGATCTTCTATCCGGCCGCGCGCGCTGCCGGCGTCGAGGACGCGCTCATGGACGAGGCCGACGTCGAGCATGCCGCGGCGAAGGATCTGATCGCCCAGATCCGCGCGATGACGCCCGACGAGGATCACTACGACGCCAAGGTCAAGGTGCTCGGCGAGCAGATCGAGCACCACATCGAGGAAGAGCAGGAAAAGATGTTCCCCAAATGCCGTGGCGCGGGCATCGACCTGGCGGCGCTCGGCAAGGCGCTGGCGGCGCGCAAGGACGAGCTGATGCGCGAGGCCGCCGAAGAGATCGCCTGAGCTTCGACTACCCGGTCAGTCGTCCGGCAGCCCGCTGCCCGGCCCGAGGAGTTGCGCCGGGCGATGCAGCGATCGAACCAGAGCCTGGCCTGCTCGTGCTTGCCGGCCAGGTCGTCGAGGTCGCCGACGAAGGCGAGCGCCTCGATCCGGGCGCAGGCACCGGCGGGCAGGCCGCGCGCGAGATAACGCAGGCCGAAGATGCGTCGGCGGGGCCGCCACAATGGCGCCCGATGGCTAAGCATCGACCATGCCCATGACCCGGATCCGGTCGCGGCTCGTGCTGATCGCGACGCTGGCGATCGTGCCGCTGGCGCTGATGGCGGCGATCGCGCTCGAGGCGCTGCTCTCGCAACAGCGCCAGCAGGCCAAGGAGTCGGCGCTCAACCTGACCCGGGCGCTCGCGACCGCGATCGACAACGAGCTGCGCCTGACGGTCTCGGCGTTGCAGTCGTTGGCCTTGACCGAGCCGTTCGGCGCGGTCTCGGAAGAGGGCCTCGCGCAAGCGCAGGACCTGGCGACCAAGGCGCTCGCGGCCCGGCCCGAGTGGCAAGCGGTATTGCTGGTCCGGCCGTCGGGTGACGTCGTTCTCGATACGATCGTGCCGGCCGGCACGAAGCTGCCGCGCGTGAGTGAGCTGAAGAGCATCGCCGAGGTCGTGCGCACCGGCGAGCCGGCGGTCGGACCGCTGACCGCGGGGACGTCCGGCTTTCGCGGCATACCGGTACGCGTTCCGGTGATTCGCGACGGAACGCTCCGCTACGTGCTCAGCGCGATCGTCAAGCCGGAGGTGATCGTCGCCGTCGTCAACCGGCAGCGCGTGCCGCCGGCGTGGACCGTCTCGGTCTTCGACTCCGACAACGTCCGCGTCGCCCGCTCGCGCGACCAAGAGAAGCTTCTCGGCACCGCGCCGGGCGCGTCGCTGTCGCAGCTGATGTCGACCCTGAAAGACCGCGACGAAGGATTCGGCGAGAGCTCGACGCTTGAAGGCGAGCGCGTCAATACCGCGCTCGGGCGTATGCGGACGCCGGGTTGGATCGTTACCCTGGGCATGCCGCAATCGGTGGCGAACAGGCGTTGTGGCGCTCTGTCCTCGTCTTTGGGGGTGGCATCGTCTTGTCGACGCTGCTCGCCGCGCTGGCGGCCCGCTTCGCCTCGCGCCGTATCGAGCATGCGATCGCGCGCCTGCGCGACACTGCCGGCGCGCTCGGCCGCGGCGATCCGGTGCAGCTCACCGGCACCGGCATCGCCGAGATCGAGGCCACATCCGAGGCGCTGGTCGGTGCCGCCGCTCTGCGCGCACAGAGCGAGCGCGAGCGCGAGTCGCTGCTCGATGCCGAGCGCGAAGCGCGCACGAGCGCCGAGCAGGCCGAGCGGCGACTGCAGCTCCTGGTCGCCGCCAGCTCGTCGCTTTCCAACTCGCTCGAGGAAGGTTCGGCGCTGACGACGATCGCGACCTCGATCGTCCCCGACATCGCCGACCTCTGCCGCATCGACCTGCTCACCGCCGACGGCGTGCTCGAGCGCAAGATCACGCACCATCGCGACCCCGAGCGGACCCAGGCGATCTCGAGCTGGGTTGTGCGCAGCGTCGCTTCGGCCGACGCTCCGGGCACGTTCCCGTGGGCGATCGCGACCGGCCAGACCTTCGTCGGCCACTTCGACGCCGCCGCCGTCGCCGCGATCGCCGACCCGGGAGTGGCCGAGTTCGTTCGCGTCGTCGGCCTGCGTGCCGCCTGCGTCATGCCGCTGGTCGCGCGCGGCCGAACGATCGGCGCGATGGCGGTGATCCAGACCGAGTCGGGGCGCCGCTTCGAGGCCGACGACGTCGCCCTCGTCGGCGAGATCGCGCGCCGCGCCGCGCTCGCGCTCGACAACGTGCGCCTGTTCGCCGAGTCGCGCGCGGCGCTGGCGCAGGCGCAGTCGGCTGGCCGGGTGAAGGACGAGTTCCTCGCCATGCTCGGCCACGAGCTGCGCAACCCGCTGGCGCCGATCGTCACCTCGCTCGAGCTGATGGCGCGGCGCGAAGGCGCTGCCGGCTCGCCCGAGCGGCACGTCATCGAGCGTCAGGTGAGGCATCTCGCGCGCTTGGTCGACGACCTGCTCGACGTTTCGCGCATCGCCGCCGGCAAGGTCGAGCTTGCACCGGGAGGCGATCGACCTGCGCGAGGTCGTCGGCCGCGCCCTAGAGCTGGCGCGACCGGCGCTGGCGGGCCGGTTCGTTCCGCCCGTGGTCTCCGTTCCCGACCGGCCGGTGTGGGTCGATGGCGATCCGATGCGGCTGGCCCAGGTCGTGTGCAACCTGCTCACCAACGCCGCAAAGTTCTCGCCGCCCGCCGGGCACATCGGCATCGAACTGCGTCGCGGTCGCGGCCAGGCGCTTCTTTCGGTCGCCGACGACGGCGACGGCATTCCGCGCGAGCTGCTCGAGCACGTCTTCGAGCGCTTCGTCCAGGGCGACCAGTCGCTGCAGCGCGCGCGCGGCGGGCTCGGGCTCGGCCTGGCGATCGTGCGCAACATCGTCGAGCTGCACGGTGGCACGGTGACCGCCGAGAGCGAGGGAGCCGGCCAAGGCAGCCGCTTCACCGTCACGCTGCCCGAGACGGCGGCGCCGTCGGCCGCTCCTGCAGCGCCTGCACCGCAGCCGGCCGTGCCGGCGGCTGCGCCGGTTGCGTCGGCACCCGTCAGGATCCTCGTCGTCGACGACAACGACGACGCGGCGCAAGCGATCGCGGTCTTGCTCGAGCTCGAAGGGCACACGGTCCGCACCGCGCCGACGGCGCGCGAGGCGCTGGCGATGTTCGGCGACTTCGTTCCCGACGTCGCCTTCCTCGACATCGGCCTGCCGGACCTGAACGGCTACGAGCTGGCGCGCGCGATCCGAACCGATCCGCGCGCGGTCCGCACCCGGCTGGTCGCGCTCACCGGCTACGGGCGGGAACCCGACCGCCGCCTTTCGAGCAGGCCGGGTTCGAGCGGCATCTCGTCAAGCCGGCGGAGATCGAAGACCTGCTCGCCGCGCTCGAACCAAGAGCGTAGGCGGCCGGACGACGCGGCAGGAGCGTCAGGTGCGGTTCGGTCGTGGCTCGCGCAGCAACTGCTCGAGGATCGGAATCATCTCTGCCGGGCCTTCCATGTTCGGATTGACTTCGAGGGCGCGGCGAAAATAGTCGAGGGCGCGTTCCGGATCGCCGAGCAGCAGGTGGATCTGGCCGGCGCCGGCAAGTGCGCCGAAGTGCTTGGGGTTGCGCTTGAAGACCTCGTCGCAGTCCTTCAGCGACTCTTCGTTTCGACCGAGCAGAAAGAAGATCGTCGCGCGCTTGTTCCAGCCTTCGGCGAAGTCGGGCTTGCGCCGGACGATGGCGGTGAACGTCGCCAGCGCCTCGGTCAGCGCTGACGTCTGCATCTGCTCGATCCCGCGTGCGTACAGCCGGTCGATCGCCGGGTCGCCGGAGCGGCTCCAGATGTCCCAGATGGCGCTCGTGGCCGCGACGCGGACCTGCGGATCGGTGTCGCTCAAGCGGCGCAGCAGGCGATCGACGTCGACCATCTTGCCGACCTGGCCCAGGCGCACGCTCGCCGAGAGGCGCTCGCTCGCGTCGGGCCGCTCAAGGGCGCCGAGCGCCTGCGCGCGCGTCAGCGGCGCCGCCGCCGCTATGCCGACGGCGAGCGCGAGCGCTAGAACGAAGGCCCAGGGGCGAAGGGCGCGCATAGGCTCCTATCATGCAGCCATGACCGGGCTTGCGACTCCCACGATCACCGCGCTGCGCGTCGTTCCCGTCGCCGGCCGCGACAGCATGCTGCTCAACCTGAGCGGCGCGCACGGCCCGTTCTTCACCCGCAACCTGCTGATCCTTTCCGACAGCGCCGGCCGCACCGGCGTCGGCGAAGTGCCGGGCGGCGAGAAGATCCGGCGTACGCTCGAAGACGCGCGCGAGCTGGTCGTCGGCCAGCCGCTCGGCTCGCAGCAGCGGCTGCTGCAGGACGTGCAGCGCAAGTTCGCCGACCGCGACAGCGGCGGCCGCGGCCTGCAGACCTTCGACCTGCGAACGACGATCCATGCCGTCACCGCGATCGAGTCGGCGCTGCTCGACCTGCTCGGCCAGCACCTCGGCGTTCCGGTCGCGGCCTTGCTCGGCGAGGGCCAGCAGCGCGAGGCGGTCGAGATGCTCGGCTATCTGTTCTACGTCGGCGACAGCGCCAGGACCGACTTGCCCTACGCCCGCGATCGCGATGCCGACGACGACTGGTTGCGGCTGCGGCACGAGCCGGCGCTGACGCCCGAGGCGGTGGTGCGGCTGGCCGACGCGGCGCACGCGCGCTACGGCTTCAACGACTTCAAGCTGAAGGGCGGGTGCCTTGCGCGCCGAAGAGGAGATCGAGGCGATCGTGGCGCTGCACGAGCGCTTCCCGCAGGCGCGCGTCACGCTCGACCCGAACGGCGGCTGGCTGCTCAAGGACGCGATCCGCCTGATGCGCGACATGCGCGGCGTCGTCGCCTATGCCGAAGATCCGTGCGGCGCCGAGGACGGCTTTTCCGGCCGCGAGGTGATGGCCGAGTTCCGCCGCGCGACCGGCCTGCCGACGGCGACCAACATGATCGCCACCGACTGGCGCCAGCTGAGCCACGCGCTGGCGCTGCAGTCGGTCGACATCCCGCTCGCCGATCCGCACTTCTGGACCATGGCCGGCTCGGTGCGCGTCGCCCAGACCTGCCGCGACTGGGGCCTGACCTGGGGCTCGCACTCGAACAACCACTTCGACGTCTCGCTGGCGATGTTCACCCACGTCGGCGCGGCGGCGCCGGGCAAGGTGACGGCGATCGACACCCACTGGATCTGGCAGGACGGACAGCGCCTGACCAGAGAGCCGCTGCAGATCAAGGGCGGCCTGGTCGAGGTGCCGAAAAAGCCGGGTCTCGGCGTCGAGCTCGACATGGCCGAGGTCGACAAGGCGCACCGGCTCTACCTCGAGCATGGCCTCGGCGCGCGCGACGACGCGGTGGCGATGCAGTACCTGATTCCCGGGCTGGACGTTCGATCCGAAGCGGCCCGCGCTCGACCGCTGAGCCGGCCTGCCGAACGGCACGACCTGAACCGAGAGCACCATGCGTGAGAACAAGCTTCGTCGCCTCTGGCAGTCCGGCGCTGCCGCCGTCAACGGCTGGCTCGCGATCGCCAACAGCTTCTCGGCCGAGACGATGGCGCATCAGGGCTGGGATTCGCTGACCGTCGACATGCAGCACGGCGTCGTCGACTACCAGGCGATGGTGACGATGCTGCAGGCGGTGTCGACCACCGACACCGTGCCCGTGGTGCGCGTGCCATGGCTCGAGCCGGGCATCCTGATGAAGGCGCTCGACGCCGGCGCCTACGGCGTCATCTGCCCGATGGTCAACAGCCGCGTCGACGCCCAGAACCTCGTCGCCTGGACCCACTACGCGCCGCGCGGCACGCGCAGCTTCGGCCCGGTGCGGGCGCAGCTCTACGGCGGCGCCGACTATCCGCAGCACGCCAACGACACCATCGTCACCATGGCGATGATCGAGACGGCGCAGGCGCTCGACAACCTCGACGACATCCTCTCGGTCGAGGGCCTCGATGCGATCTACATCGGCCCCTCCGACCTCTCGCTCTCGCTCGGCTGCACGCCGACGCTCGACGACGTCGATCCGAAGGCCGCCGCGGCGATCGAGCACATCCTCGCACGCGCCAAGGCGCACGGCGTCGTCGCCGGCATCCACAACGCGAGCCCCGAGGCGGCGCTGAAGCGCGTTCGGCCAGGGATTCCAGTTCGTCACGGTCAGCTCGGACGCGCGCCTGATGGCGGCCGGCGCGCAGCAGGTGATCGCGAAGATGCGCTCGCGCCAGGGCCCGGCTGCATCGGGCTCGTATTGAGCTCTCGCCGCCTCTTCTTCAACTCCCGGGAACAGACATGAAGATCGGATTCATCGGCCTCGGCATCATGGGCGCGCCGATGGCGCTGCACCTCGTCGAGGCGGGCCACCAGCTCTACGTCAAGAGCGGACGCAAGGTCCCGGATGAGCATCGCCGCGTCGTCGGCGATCGCCTGCGCCGACGCCGCCGAGGTGACGCGCCAGGCCGAGGTCGTCTTCATCATGGTGCCCGACACGCCCGACGTCGAAGCGGTGCTGTTCGGCGCCGGCGGCGTCGCGACGGCGCTGCAGGCGGGCGCTGGCGGCGCGCGCAAGGTGATCGTCGACATGAGCTCGATCTCGCCGATGGCGACGAAGGTCTTCGCCAAGCAAGATCAACGACGCCGGCGCCGACTACATCGACGCGCCGGTCTCCGGCGGCGAGGTCGGTGCCAAGGCGGCGTCGCTGACGATCATGTGCGGCGGCGACGAGGCGGTGTTCGAGCGGGTCCGGCCGCTGCTCGAGAAGATGGGCAAGAACATCACCCTCGTCGGCGGCAACGGCGACGGCCAGACGACCAAGGTCGCCAACCAGATCATCGTCGCCCTCAACATCGCCGCGGTCGGCGAGGCGCTGCGTGTTCGCGAGCAAGGCCGGCGCCGATCCGGCCAAGGTGCGCCAGGCGCTGATGGGCGGCTTCGCCGCGAGCCGCATCCTCGAAGTGCACGGCGAGCGGATGATCAAGCGCACCTTCAATCCGGGCTTTCGCATCCGCCTGCACCAGAAGGACCTCGGCCTCGCGCTGCAGGGCGCGCGCGAGCTCGGCGTGTCGCTGCCGCAGACGGCGAGCGCGGCGCAGCTGATGCAGGCGTGCGCCGCCAACGGCATGGCCGACCTCGATCACTCGGCGCTGGTGAGAGCGCTCGAGCTGATGGCTTCGCACGAGGTGGCCAAGGCCTGAGGGCGCGCGGAACCCGCGCATCCACCAATGCCGGCGCCGGCTCGGTAGTGGTACGTTGGCACTCCATCGAGACCCACTTTGCGGAGTGTCATGAATCGTTCGACCCGGATCGTCGCCCTGGCTGCCTGCAGCGCCGCCTTCGCCTTCCCCGCGCTGGCCCAGACCGTGAAGGTGACGCCGCTCGGCGGCATCGACGGCGAGTTCTGCCCGCAGGACCGGGCGCTCGTCTTCGAGGATCCGAACGGCACGCGCATCCTCTACGACCCGGGCCGCACCGTCGCCGGCGCGACCGATCCGCGCCTTGGCAAGATCGACATCATCCTGGTCAGCCACATGCATGGCGACCACGCCGGCAACGCGCACAACAAGGCGCCGAACTCGGGCAGCTGCGAAAACCCCGACGTGTCGGTCTCGTCGGTTCCCAACACCAACGCCGCCGACATCGCCGTCGCGAAGAAATCGAAGATCGTCACCGGCAGCGAGATGGCGCCGTTCTTCGCCGCCAAGCTCAAGGCCAACGGTGGCGATCCCGCCAACTCGATCCTCGCCCGCTTCGGCGGCAGCGTCACCGTCAGCGGCATCCGCATCGCGACGGTGACGGCGATGCACAGCAACGGCATCGATCCCGACTTCATCGGCGGCGAGCTCGGCAAGGCGATGAAGGAGGCCGGAATCGCCGGCGACGTCGGCCTGCCCACCGGCTATGTCGTTCGCTTCAGCAACGGCCTGGTCGCCTACCTGTCGGGCGACACCGGCATCAGCGCCGACCAGGAGCTGGTGGTGCGCAAGCACTACGACGCCAAGCTCGCCGTCATGAACATCGGCGACGTCCTCACCACCGGTCCGACCGAGGCCGCTTACGTGATCAACGAGCTGGTGAAGCCGGCGTCGGTGATCGCTTCGCACGCCAACGAAGTCGGCACCGTCGGCGGCAAGGTGCGCGCCGGCAGCAAGACCGAGGCGTTCATCAAGGCGACGAAGGTGCCGGTGCACGTCCCGCTCTCGGGCAAGACGATGGAGTTCGACGCCGGCGGCAAGTGCACCGCCGGGTGCTGAGCCGGGCGACTCAGGCGAGTAGCGCCTTGAGCTTGCCGGCGCTGAACGGAACGTCGCGCAGGCGCACGCCGGTGGCATCGAACACGGCGTTGGCGAGCGCCGCCGGCACCGGGCTCGCCGCGGCCTCGCCGGCGCCGAGCGGCGGCTGGTCGGGACGATCGATGAGGGCGATCTCGAGACGCGGCACCGCCGGAAAGCGCAGCAGCCGGTAGCTCGCCCAGTCGATGCTCGTGACGCGCGAGCGATCGAAAGTGGTCTCTTCGTACAAGGTGCGCGAAAGCGTCTGCAGGATGTTGCCCTCGACCTGGGCGCGCACGGCATCGGGGTTGATCATCAGGCCGCAGTCGTGGGCGCAGCAGACGCGACGCACCGCGATCTCGCCGCTGCCGCGATCGACCTCGACCTCCATCGCGACGGCGACATAGGTCTCGCTGTTCTTGTAGTGGATGTAGGCCATGCCGCGCCCGGCCGCGACGTTGCCGCGGCTTGCCGGCGCGGGCGAAGGCCGTGCCTGCCAGCCGCTCAGCTGCGCCATCCGGCGCAGCACCTCGGCGCCGCGCGGATTCGCCAGATCGCGGAGACGAAACGCGAGCGGATCGATCTTGGCCCGGGCGGCGAGCTCATCGACGAAGCTCTCGACGGCGAAGCAGTTCCCAACCTTGCCGGGGGCACGGATGTTCGACGGCCGAAGCGGCGCCGGCCCGAGCCAGTGCGCCGAGACCTTGACGGCGTTGGCCGGATAGGGCGGATCGCCGTTCTGCGACACCAGCCCGAGCGCCTGCCCGACCGGCTGGCGCATACCCGCGGCGAGCGGCGCCAGCAGCGGCACCCACTCGAGGTTGGCGGTCGCGCGCGGCACCCACATGTCGGTTTCCCAGGCGTCAATGCGGCCGTCGGCGGTCAGCGTCGCCTTCAGCTCGAGCAGCTGCGGCGGTCCCTTCGGATCCCAGCCGAGCTCGTCCTGGCGACTCCACTGCACGCGCACCGGCGTGCCCACCGCCTTCGACAGCAACACCGCATCGGCGGCGGCATCGTCGTGGCCGTTCATGCCGTAGCAGCCGGCGCCGTCGAGGTAGATCACACGCAGCTTGTCGCGCGGCAGGTCGACCAGCGCCGCGAAGGTGGCGAGGAAGCGATGGCTCGCCTGCGACGCGGTCCAGACCGTGCCGCCGTCGGCGCGCACGTCGGCGACGGCGCACGAGGGACCGATCGAGCCGTGCGACTGGATCGGCCACGAGTAGGTCGCGCGAACGGCGTCGGCGGCGCCGCCGAGCGCGGCGATGCGCTCGGCGTCGCCCTTGGCGGCGATGACTTCTTCGGCGACGAACGGTCCGGTGCGCGCCCAGCCGACGAGGGCGTCGTGGCCGATCAGCGTCGCGCTCTCGCTCCAGCGCACCTTGAGTTCGCGCGCGGCGCGCACCGCGGCCCATTCGTCGCTGGCGACGACGCCGACGAAATCGGCGATCCGCACGACGCGGACGCCGGGCAGGGCGGCGATCGACGATTCGTCGATCGCTTCTACCTTTGCGCCGACCGCCGGCGGCCGCAGCACGCGGCCGTGCAGCATGCCGGGCACGACGTGGTCGTGGACGTAAACGTGGCGACCGGTGACCTTCGCCGGAATGTCAGGCCGCGGCAGCGGCTTGCCGACGAGCATGTACTGCGACGGAGGCTTCAGCGGCGCCTTCGCGTTCATCTTGACGTCGAAGCCGCGCTCGCCCAGCAGCGTCGCCACGGCGATGCTGCGGCCGCCGGCCGCGGTCACCGCGCCGTCGGCCAACATCAGCTCCGCGACCGGCAGTTGCAGGCGCTCGGCCGCCATCGCGAGCAACGCCTCGCGCGCCGTCGCCGCCGCCTGGCGCAGCTCGACGCCGCCGCGCATGATCCCGCTGCTGCCGGCGGTCGGTCCCTGGTTCGGCGTCAGCGCGGTGTCGCCTTCGATCAGCTCGATGCGATCGACGCCGACACCGAGCTCCTCGCCGACCATCTGGCGCATGGCGATCCGGTGGCCGGTGCCGAGGTCGACCTTGCCCGAGCGGATGACGACCGTGCCGTCGCCGCGGATGGCGAGGAACGAATCGATCTGGTCGAGCGGCAGGTCGCGCGGCGCACCGGCGGCGCGCTGCGTCTGCGCCGTCGCGACGGGCGCGAAGGCGAAGCCGACCACCAGCGCGCCGGCCTCGAGCAAGGCGCGCCGGGTCAGTGTCGGTGCCAATCGCCGATCGCGATCGCGGAGGGCGGCCATGCTCAGGGCCTCGGCGCGTCGGCCGCGCGCTGCACCGCGCGCAGGACGCGGTCGTGCGAGCCGCAGCGGCACAGGTTGCCGGCGAGCGCCTGCTGCGCCTGCTCACGCGTCGGCCGCGGTGTGCGACGCAGCAGCGCGACCGTGCTCATCACCATGCCGTTGGTGCAGTAGCCGCACTGCGCCGCCTGCTCGGCGATGAACGCCGCCTGCACCGGATGCGGCCGCTCGGTCGTGCCGAGTCCCTCGGCGGTGACGATGCGGCGGCCTGCCACATCCTTGAGCGCGATCGTGCACGAGCGTATCGGCGCGTCGTCGAGCAGGACGGTGCAGGCACCGCACTGGCCGAGGCCGCAGCCGAACTTGGCGGCATGCAGGCCGAGATCGTTGCGCAGCGCGTAGAGCAGCGGCATCTCGGGATCCCAGGCGTCGACGGCCTTGGCAGCGCCGTTGACGATGAGCGTGACGGTTGGCATGCGAAGCCCCTCGGTTCGCGGACCCGTCGATGTTAGGCGTTACGCCATCACGCTATCGGCGGCGCGGCCTTCAGCGTCCATCGACCAGGTGTGCGAAGCCGGCCGAGCGGAAGCGCTCGACGACGAAGTCGACGAAGACCCGGGTCTTGGCCGGCAGCATCCTGCGGCTCGGGTAGTACAGCGAGAGCGGCCCGGCGTCGCTGTACCAGCCCGGCAGAAGCCGGACGAGCTCGTGCGAGTCGATCAGTGCGAACGCGAACGGCATCGGCAGGAGCGCGACGCCGAGACCGAGCCGAGCCGCTTGCGCGATCGCTTCGGGATCGCTGAGGATGAGCCGTGGCCGGCACGGCACGGGTCGCTCCGGCGTGCGCCGTGAGCGCAAGGTCCACGGCCGCACGCGGCCGGTCGGCGACGAGCGCCGCATGATGCCGTCGAGCGAGGCCAGGTCGTCGGGTGTGCGCGGCAGGGGCCGTCCCGCGAGATAGCCGGGCGAGGCAACGGCGACGATGTGAACCGGCGCCAGCTCGCGCGCGACGACTCCGGACGCGAGGGGAAAGCCGCCGCCGATCGCGGCGTCGAAGCCTTCGCCGACGATGTCGACCTGGCGGTTGTCGAAGTGCCAGTCGGGCAACACCCGCGGGTAGCGCGCGAGGAAGTCGCCGAGCAGCGGAATCAGGAAGTTGCGACCGAAAGCGTGGCCCATGCTGACCTTGAGCGTGCCGGTCGGGTCTTCGTCGACGCTGCGGACGCCGGACACGGCCGCTTGCAGCGACGCCAGCGGGCCCTCGACCTGGCGCAGGAAACGCTCGCCGTCTTCGGTCAGTGCCAGCCGACGCGTGCTGCGCTGGAACAGGCGCACGCCGAGATCGCCTTCGAGGCGCGCCACGTTCTTGCTGACGCCGGCCGGCGTCAGGCCGAGGATGCGCGCCGCCGCGGAGAAGCTGCCGTGCTCGGCGGTCCGGACGAACGACACCAGAAGCTGCACGTTCGCCATGACCGATCTTAAACCGCGGGTTGAAGGTGAATGCCTCCCTTGGGACTAGCCGACGGCACGTGCGCTCGGCGGACACTTCGCCCAGCGCCGTTTCCTGCGAGCGCGACTTCAAGCGAGAGGAAATCTTCGATGCGCGTGTCCCTCCAATTCCTTGCGGCGGCACTGATGTCGCTTGCCCTGGCGACGCCGGCATCGGCAGAGGACTTCACCTTCCCCGGATTCGCGATCCGCGACATCGCCAGCCAACGGCGCCACGATCCATGTCCGCTCGGGCGGCTCCGGCCCCGCCGTCGTGCTGCTGCACGGCTACGGCGAGACCGGCGACATGTGGGTGCCGCTCGCCGCCGAGCTGGCGCGCGACCACACCGTCATCGTCCCCGACCTGCGCGGCCTCGGCCTGTCGTCGAAGCCTGCCGGCGGCTTCGACAAGAAGACCCAGGCCGAAGACGTCGACGGCGTCATGACGGCGCTCGGCGTGCGCCAGGCCGACGTCGTCGCCCACGACATCGGCAACATGGTCGCGTTCCAGTTCGCCGCCCGGCATCCGGAGCGGGTCCGGCGGCTGGTCCTGATCGACGCGCCGGTGCCCGGTGTCGGGCCCTGGGAAGAGATCCTGAAGAACCCGCTGCTCTGGCACTTCCGCTTCGGCGGTCCCGACATGGAGCGGCTGGTCGCCGGCCGCGAGCGGATCTACCTCGACCGCTTCTGGAACGAGTTCTCGGCCTCTCCGGATCGTTTCAGCGAAGCCGCGCGCCAGCATTACGCCGCGCTCTATGCGCTTCCCGGCGCGATGCACTCCGGCTTCGCCCAGTTCGCCGCGTTCGACCAGGACGCGATCGACAACCGCGAGTTCCTCGCCCACGGCCGACTGAAGATGCCGGTCCTCGCGCTCGGTGGCGAGAAGTCGTTCGGTCCGATGATGGCGACCGTGATGCGCGCCGGCGCCGACGACGTGACCGAAGGAATCGTTCCTGATTCCGGGCACTGGATCATGGAGGAGAACCCGCGCGCCACGACCCGGCTGGTGCGCGATTTCCTCGATCGCGGCAGGTGATCCCGGAGGTCTCGAACGGCGCGATCGTCAAGGCAGCGGATCTTCCTCGCGGCGCTCGGTCGCAAACACCTTCTGGGCAACCTGCCAGCGGCCTTCGACCTTCAGCAGGCACAGGTAGTCGGTGAAGAAGCGCGGCGGGAGCGCGCACTTCAGCTTGACGAACGCCATCGTCGGCGACGCCTGGTCGATCTGCAGGATGTGGTCGTGGCGCGGCAGCCCGCGCGACTTCGCCGAGGGCCGGTCGCGGACCGCCGCCAGCCACTGATCGCGCGTCAGCGGCGTCAGCGCGCCGTTCTCCTCGTAGGTCAACGAGCTCGTCGGATGAAAAACAGTCGCGAGCTTGTCGGCGTCGCCTTCGTGCAGGCCGTCGAGATAGGTCTGCACGGCGGTCTCGATGGCGATCAGATCTTCCGACATGGCAATCTCCTTGGCGAGAACGCAAGGTTAGCAAGGCGTTGCTGGCAGCGACGCGGTTTCGGGAGTAATGTCGTTGCCCTCGGCGCAGCGACGCCGGTCAACCTCGGGTGCCGCCATGAGCTCTGCCTTACCGACCTTTCGCCTGGAACGCGGAACAGGCCTCGCCCAGGCCGATGTCACGAGCGACGAGCCGGTCACCCTCGACTCGCCGGCTCTGGCCGTGATGACCGACCTGACGCGGGTCAAGGCGGCGACGACCCATCCCGCGACCTCGCTGCGCCAGGCCGAGCAGATGATGATCTACCAGGGCGTTCGCATGCTCTTCGTCGTCACCGCGATGCCGTTGGTCGAAGGCCTGATCACCACCACCGACCTCGATGGCGACAAGCGCATGCGCGTCGTCCACGAGCGCAACCTCCACTACGACGAACTCAGCGTCGCCGATGTGATGACCGGCCTCGACAGCCTCGACGCGGTCGACTACGAACGGATCAGGACGGCGTCGGTCGGCAACGCCGTCGCGACGCTGCAGCGCCTTGGCCGCAATCACCTGCTCGTCGTCGAGGTGGCGACGGCGCGAACGCCGCGGCGCGTGCGCGGCGTCATTTCGCGCTCGCAGATCGAGCGCCAGCTCGGGAGCGGCATCGACGTCACACCGATCGCCAGCAGCTTTTCCGAGATCGAGCGGGCGCTCGGCTGAGACCGAGGCTCAGCGCGGCGGCGTCCGCCGGGTCGCGGCGTACAGCTCCGAGGTCGGCACGACCCGGCCGTGCAGCGGCAGGATGCGATCCACCGCGAGCTTCAGCCGTTCGATGTTGTCGACCAGGTTGACGTTGTTGGCATTGGCCACCGCCGGCGGCGGGGTGTTTGGCGCCGGCGGCGTGAAGGCGTCGGCCTCGATCAGGAGCTTCTCCCTGGGCAGATAGACCATCACCATGCTCTCGCTGTGCGGGCTGCCGACGATCCGATGCACCTCGATCGGGCGCAGCGCGTCGCCGATCTCGAGCTTGTCGCGCATCGGCTGGAAGATGGCCTTCTTGCCGGAGCGCGCCATCGCGTCCGGCAGGATCCGGTTGGCCTGTGCGAACGCGGCCTCGAGGTACGTCATGTTGTCGGCGTGGGTGACGATCGTCGCCCCTTCGGCGACCGCGCTGCGAACGCCACCGGCGTGGTCGAAGTGCTGGTGGCTGTTGACCACGGTGCGGATCGGCTTGTCGGGCACGAGCACCTTCGCCTGGTTCATCACCGCGCGCGTGCGTGCGTCGTTGAGCGGGGTCTCGACCAGAACCAGCCGGTCCTGCAGCTCGATCAGGACGCTGTTGTGCGAGCCGCCCGCCAGGAACCAGACGCCCTCGGCGACCTTCTCGAACGTGACGCGTTCGGCGACGTTGCCCGCTGCCTCGGGCGCGGCCAGCGCCAGCGCCGGATTGACCTGCACCTCCTTGACCGTGAGGTCGAGCACCGGATAGCCGCCCATCGTCTGGCGAATTCGAGTCGGGAAGCGGATGGCGCCGAAGTCGCGGTAGTCGTCGTAGGTCGTGACGACCGCGGTGTCGCCCAGCACCGGATCGGGGACGACCGATTCGACGCGTCGTACCAGGCCGTCGGCGCCGATCGTCGCGGTGGCGCTGAAGCGTCCGGGAAGGTCGAACGACACCGCGCTCGCGCCGGCGTCGCCCGCGCGCACGCTGGCGCTGCTGCGCTGCGCTGCCTTGAGAACGCCGTGCGGCGTGATCCAGAGCTGATGGACACGCTCGACCAGCGCGCGCGGCGCCGGCGTGGCGTTGTCGCCGGACTGATTCCAGGCAAGCTCACCGCTGACGAACTGGTCGTTGCGCTGCTGGCCGGAGAGCGGATAGCCGCCTCCGCCGAGCGGCTCGGCGCGGCTGAGCACGACTTCGTCGCGCATCGCCGCGCTGGCGTAGTCGATGCTGCGCATCAGCGAATGGACCGTGATCTTCGGCCAGGCGCCGCCGGCGTGATAGGCCTGACCGAAGGTGTAGCCGGTGCCGTCGGCCGAATAGCGCAAGGTGTCGAGCTGGCTCGCACCCATCGCCTGCGACGCCCGCGTCAGCACGGCCGCGGCATCGTCTCGCGGCGGTGCGGCGCACGACGCGAGCCACAGGGCCGCGCCGGCAGCGAGGCCCGACCGGATCAAACGCAAGGCGACGGTTCCCATGACGGCCTCCTGATCGAAGGAAGGCCCTAGTAAAGCACTCGCTCGCGAAGGTCGGCCCTAGCATTGGCCCTGATCGGCACCGGTCCCGGCGGCCCGAGAGAAGCCGGCGCCTCGCGAAGTACTGCCGGCCGCGGCGGCGCGGCGCCGGGCGCTCGGCGCCCCTCGATGGCATCCTCGGTGCGATGCCCGGCCGACGCCACCGATGATCGAGCAGCGCTCCGCCGCGCTGGCAGAGGATCGCGTGCCGCTGCGCGAGCGCCTCCTCGACGTTCCGTGGGACGTGCCGCGCGGCGTCTGGTTCGGCCGCCTCGCCGCGCTCGCGCTCGTCGCCGTCTGGGGCACGGCCGTGCTGATCAGCAGGATGACCGACCCGCCGGTGCTCCTGCATCTCACGGTGATCCTGTTCCACGAGGCCGGGCACGTGCTCTTCGCGCCGTTCGGCGACGCCCTGCGCGTCGCCGGCGGCACGTTCGGCCAGTTGCTCATGCCGCTTGCCTGCGCCGTCTCGCTGCATCGCCGCGGCGACAACTTCGGCGCCGCGATCTGCGGTGCGTGGCTGGGGATGAGCGGGATGGACGCATCGGTCTACGCCTACGACGCCGCCGACCCGGTGCTCCCGCTGATCGGCGGCGGCACGGGTGCCGACAGCTTCCACGATTTCGTCTTCCTGTTCGACCGCTACCACCAGCTCGGTCATGCGCGCGGCTGGGCACGGGCGATGAAGGCACTCGCCGCGATCGGCCTGTACGCGTCGCTCGCCTGGGCCGGCGTGCTGCTCTACTTGCAGAGCGAGCACCTGGAGGAGCGCTAGCGGACATCGCCGGGCAGCGTTCGGCGCAGGCCCGCTGACGCGACTCAGAACTGGTACGACACGCCGGCCGAGTAGACGATCGGGCGGAAGTCGACCGTCGTCGTCAGCACCGTCGCGCCGGTGGCGACGACCTTGCTCTTGACGTCGAGCTTGGCGATGCTGGCGAACAGGCCGAAGCCGTTGCTGAGCGCGTAGTTGATTCCGGCCTGCAGCGCCAAGCCGGTCGAGTTGCCCATGCTGACCTGGGGCGCGATGCTCGACTTGACGTCGGTGTAGCGGGTGTAGTTGATGCCCGCGCCGACGTAAGGCCGGAAGGCGTCGCTCGGCGCGAAGAAGTGATAGTTGAGAAGCAAGGTCGGTGCGACGATCTTCGCCGAGAGCACGTCGTCGCCGAGGAAGGCGACGCTGCCGGTGGCCTTGGCCTTGATCCGCGGCGGCACGCCCACCACGAGCTCGAGGCCGACGTTGGGCGTGAACATCCGCTCGTAGACGAAGATCACGGTCGTCGCGCTGCCGACGTCGGCGTCAGCGCCCGGCGGCACGCCGATGCCGCTGATGCCGTCGGTGCGCGAATGGGGTTGGTAGTACGTGATGCCGACCTTGACGACGTTTTCCTGCGCCCCGGCCGCGAACGCGGCGAAGGCGAGGGCGGCAGCGAGCGCGAGCGAGCAGGTTGTCTTCATGGCTTTCGCCTCGTTGCGTTGGATCAGATCCAGCCGAACGACTTCAGCTGCGCCGCGAAGGCATCGCTGATGATCTTGTGGCCGCCGGTCGTCGGATGGACGCTGTCGGCGAACTGCCAGGTCGTGACGTCGGCGCCGGCGACGCAGGCCGTTGTACGGCGCGCCCGGCGTCGCATTGCAGAACAGCGACGAGCCGTCGGTGACCGCACCGCCGGTGACGACGCTGATCTTGGCCGCGTCGCACGCCGGGATCGTGTTGTTGACGATGCCGTACTTGCCCGGATTCTGGTAGGTGTCCTTGAAGAGCGCGAAGGTGTCGATGATCTGCACCGGCTGGCCGGTGAGGCCCTCGCGCAGCCAGAGGTTGAAGGTCTGCGACAGGGCGGTCAGCACCGACCTCGCCGGCACCACCTGCGGTGAATTGCCGAATGGCGTGTCGGCGATGTCGCTCAGCGTCATCACCGCGACGTAGCTGCCGCCCTTGGCGAGGATCTGCGTCGTGATGTCGGTGACGAGCTCGAGCGCGGCGACTTTCATCGCCGCCTGGGCGCTTTGCTGCGCGTTGAAGAGGGCGAGGTTTGCCTGGTCGGCGGTCAGTTTGCCGGCAGCGGCGTCGGCCTGGACCTGTGCCGCGGTCGCCGCGAAGACGCCGAACTGCGTGAACACGTCGTTGCTGCCGGCGTAGACGAGGATCAGGTCGCTCGGTTTGAACGCGCCGAAGCGCGCCAGGTGGTTGGCGATCTGCGTCACCACCGGCACCGTCAGCGCGCCGGTCGAGTGGCCGATGCCGTTCGGGTCGGTGACGCGCGAGCCGCCCTGGCCGTAGGCGGTGCAGGTGCTCGCGAATGCCGGGTTCGCCGCCGCGGGACATTTCACCGAGCTCGCGCCGAAGCCGACCTCGGCCGGCGTGACGACGATGCCGAGCGAGGCGGCGAGGTTCTCGACCCAGACCTTGCCGAGCGGGTTCGCGTCGGGCAGGCCGTTGCTCGTCTCGTTGGTCGTGAACTTGCCGCCGAAGAAGGGCGGCGCGCCGTTGCCGGTGAGCGATGTCGCCGGCGCGTAAGCGCCGATGTCGCTCAGGCTGTCGCCGAACGAGACCACGCGCCGTGAAGCTGCCCTTGGTCGTCGGTGCACCGGCCGGCGAGCCGCTGCCGGGGACGTAGGGATCATCGGTGCCGCCGCATGCGCTCAGGAGCGCAGCCGACAGCACCCAGGGGGCGAACGATCGAATTGCTCTCATGCGAAACCTCGAGGTGCGAGGCGAGCGAACGATCGGTCGCCTTCGGCCACTATAGATTCGCCCTCGCGCCTTCGCGCCGCCGTGAATACCCGCGTGCCGGCGGGTCCGCCGAATGCCTAGCGGAAGTTCTGCAGCATGCGCTCGAGCGCCATCGTGAACGGCGCGTCCATCAGCGGCAGCGTCAGCAGCACGCCGACCAGGCCGACGCCGAGCGTGATCGGAAAGCCGATCGCGAAGATGTTCATCTGCTGCGCGACCGGGCGATGACGCCGAGGACCAGGTTGGTGAAGAGCAGCATCGCCACCAGCGGCAGCGCCAGCCAGAGGCCCAGGCTGAAGATCTCGGCGCCCCAGCGCTGCGGCTCGACGCTGCGCAAAAACGCGAACGGATCGCTGCCGACCGGAAACGCCGCGAAGCTCTGCACGATCGCGGCGATGACCAGCAGGTGGCCGCCGCTGACGATGAAGAGCCACGACACCGAGATGCCGAAGAAGCGGCTCACCGCCGTCTCCTCGCCGCCGCTCATCGGGTTGAAGAAAGCGGCGAAGTTGAGGCCCATCTGCAGGCCGATGATCTCGCCCGCGTACTCGACCGCGACGAAGACGATCTTGACCGCGAAGCCGAGCGAGAGGCCGATCAGCACCTGCTGCAGCACGACGAGCATGCCGGCCGCCGAATCGAGCGCGACCGCGGGCGTCTCCGGGATCGACGCCTGGGCGCAGAAGGCGATCAGGAACGCCAGGCCGATGCGAACCCGCATCGGCACGCCCGCCTGGCCGATCACCGGCAGCGCGCCGAAGAGGGCGAGGACACGCAGGAACGGCCAGAGGATCGGCGTCACCCAGCCGAGGACGTCGGCCTCGGTGAACGTGAGCATCAGCCGACGACCGTGGGGATCGCCTGCAGGGAACGCTGCAGGAACTCGACCAGCGAGGTGAGCATCCACGGCCCGGCGATCGCGAGCACGGCGACGGCGGCGATCACCTTGGGCACGAACGACAGCGTCGCCTCGTGGATCTGCGTCGCCGCCTGGAAGATGCTGACGAGCAGGCCGACCACGAGCACCGTGAGCAGGATCGGCGCCGAGATCATCAGCAGCATGTAGAGGCTCTGCTGGCCGAAGGTGAAAACCTGTTGTGAGTCCATGTGTCTAGGTCACGAAGCTGGCTGCGAGCGAGCCGATGAGAAGATTCCAGCCGTCGGCGAGGACGAACAGCATCAGCTTGAACGGCAGCGCGATCAGCACCGGCGACAGCATCATCATGCCGAGCGACATCA
>CAVXZM010000009.1:0-99262 GCA_963766315.1 uncultured beta proteobacterium | reverse complement strand
GATCTATAAATGAAGTCATGTACATCGAGTCCGTCCCCAACCGCGACTCGCCCCCCGCGGTGCTCCTGCGCGAGTCCTACCGCGAGGACGGCAAGGTCCGCAAGCGCACCCTGGCCAACCTGTCTTGCCTGCCCGAGGAAGTGATCGAGGGCTTGAAGGTGCTGCTGCGCGGCGGCGTGGCCGTACCCAGTGTCGAGGCGGTCTTCACGGTCGAGCGCACCCTGCCGCACGGCCATGTGGCCGCCGTGCTGGGTTCGGCTCGAGGCTCGGGTGCGTCGTCCTGGTTCGCCTCCGCGCCCAGCGCAGTTGCAGCCCGCTGTTGCTGGCCATGCTGGTGGCCCGCGTGATCGCGCCGGCCTCCAAGCTGGCCACCCACCGGCTGCTGCACGACGACACCGCCAGCTCCTCGCTGGGCCGGCTGCTGGGGGTGGGTCAATGCCGTGCCGACGAGCTGTACCGGGCCCTCGACTGGCTGCACGATGCCCAGCCCGCCATCGAGCGGCGTCTGGCCCGCCAGCACCTCGCGGGCTCCACCCTGGTGCTGTACGACCTGACCTCGACCTGGTTGACCGGGCACTGCTGCGAGCTCGCTGCCCGGGGCCACTCGCGCGACGGCAAGCGCGATGACCCGCAGATCGTCTTCGGTCTGCTGTGTTCGTCCGAGGGTTGTCCGATCGCGGTGGAGGTCTTCAAGGGCAACACGGCCGACCCGGCCACGGTGGCCGCGCAGGTGGCCAAGCTCAAGGATCGCTTCGGCATCGAGCACCTGGCCTGGGTGGGTGACCGCGGCATGCTGACCTCGGCGCGCATCGAGCAGGTCCTCAAGCCCGCGGGCATGGACTGGGTGAGCTCGCTGCGCGCGCCGCAGATCGCGCAGCTGGCCGAGGAACACGGCCCGTTCCAGCGCGTCGCTGTTCGATGAGCGCAACCTGCTCGAGCTCACCAGCGCGCACTTCCCCGGCGAGCGGCTGGTGGTGTGCCGCAATCCGCTGCTGGCCGAAGAGCGCGCGCGCAAACGCCTGGAGTTGCTCGCCGCCACCGAGGCCGATCTGAACAAGATCGTGGCGGCCACGCAGCGTGCTCGCCACCCGCTGCGCGGTGAGGATGCCATCGGCTTGCGCGTGGGGCGCGTGATCGACCACTTCCACATGGCCAAGCACTTCGAGCTCACCATCACCGAGACCACGTTTGCCTACCGGCGCAAGACCGATGCCATCGACGCCGAGGCCGCGCTGGACGGCCTGTACGTGATCCGCACCAGCGTTGCCACAGCGCAGCTCGATGCCGCTCAAGCGGTGGCAGCCTACAAGAGCCTGGCCCACGTCGAGCGGGCCTTTCGCTCGCATGAAGACCATCGACCTGCATGTGCGCCCGGTCTTCCACTACAGCGAGCAGCGCGTGCGCGCTCACGTCTTCCTGTGCATGCTCGCCTACTACGTCGAGTGGCACATGCGCGAGCGCCTCAAGCCCATGCTGTTCGACGACGAGCACCTCGAAGAGGCCAGCGCGGCCAGAGCATCACCCGTGGCCAAGGCGCTGCGATCCGAGCACGCCAAGGCCAAGGACGCGAGCAAGACCGCCGACGACGGCTGCCCCTACACAGCTTCAGGACGCTGCTGCAGGACCTCTCCACGCTGGCCTACAACATCACCTACACCCACCTCAACCCCGAGGCCAAGATCCTCACCACCACGCGGCCCACGCCAATTCAGGCCAAAGCCTTCAAGCTGCTCGGCTTGAACCCCGCCTGTACCCAGTAGCCGCTCCCCCTTCGAACGAATAGCTCAAGCAGGGCGCGCACTTACCTCTCGATGGTCACCAAAGTTCGGCCTAGACGGAAACCGCGGCGCTCACGGCCGCGCCGAGGGACAGGCGCGGGCCGCCTCGACAGGCGGCGCGACCCGCGTGATCAGCTCGCGCGCGGGCTGGCGCAGCGGGCCGTGCAGGTGGATCGAGCGGTCGAGGATGAACAGGCCCGGCTGCTTCGCCTCGGGCGTGAGGACGAGGTCGATCGTCTCGTGGGCGAGATCGATCGTGCCGCGGCCGACGGTCCGCGTCCGGTCGGTGTCGAAGACGAGCCGCGCACCTGGCTGGTCCTCGGCGACCTTGACCACGGCGACGGCGCACCGGATCGCGAGCGGCTGCGCACCGCCGAGCATGCTGCGCACGATCCGGGCCGCCCTGCAGGCCGATCTCGGCGTCGAGCAAGCTCGAGATCGTGCCGCCGACGAGCGACGCATCGACCGAACCGGTGGCGTCGGCGAGCAGCGCCGCGAGCGAATCGCCGCTTGCCTTCAGTTCCGCCCAGCGTGCAGCGCGCCACCGAGCGGACCCTTGCCAGCCGCTTCGTGCAACAGTCGCTCGAGGCGCGCACCGTGCAGCGTCAGCTCGACCTCGACGTGCGCCGGTCGCTTGCGAGCGTCGACGCTCGCACGGCCGCTCGCGTGGCCCTGGGCGATGCCGACCTCGAAGCGCGCGACGCTGAGCAGGCCGTCGAGCAGCGACGCGTCGAGCTGCGCGCTCTCGAGCCACGGCATCTCGTTCGCATGGAGACGGCGCGCAACCAGGCTCAGCTCGGCATTGACGCTGCGCGCGAGCAGCAGTCCGGGCGCGGCCGCCGAGGCCGCCGCCGCGGGCACGACCGCACGCGCCGCGACCGCGCGCAGCGCCGCCAGCCAGTGCAGATCGCGAAGCTCGGCGGAGCCGCTCGAGGCGCGCGCGAACGGCGCTGCGCGGCTCGCCGCGCGCCCAGCCGAGCTCGCCGGCGAGCTGCTTGCCGAGCCGACGCGCGCTGCTCACGGCGAGCGTGTAGCTGCCGAAGGCCGGCCTTCCGTCCCGGTGAGGCGGATCGCGCCGCTTCGCGGCGCGGCGACTCGATGAACGCGGCGAACGGCGCGAGCGACGGCGCAACCAGGTCCACCCCGGCGTCGAAGATCGGCTCGCGGACGATGTCGCCGGCCCGCCCGTCGATGTCGAGCCGGGCGCCCCCGGCCTCGATCGCGGCGCGCAGTGCGAATGTCTGGCCGTCTCGAGAACGTCAGCGCCGCGTCCGTCGTGCCGCTGATCTTGAACGGCAGCCGCGCCACTCGCCTCGATTTCGATTCGTGCCGCAAGCGGCGGCGCCCGCGCCGCAGCCGCAGCTGCCTCGGCGATCGTCTCGCGTTCGCGCGCAGGTCGAAGTCGGTCGGCCTGATCGCGAAGGCGCAGGCTGCGCGCTCGGCTTGCAGCGAGAACACCTTGTAGCGACCGGGCCCACGGCGTCGGACGGCTCAGGCGCCAGTTGCGCAGGCCATCGACCACGGGCTCCAGTCGACACCCTCGCCGTCGCGCAACCATCAGCACCTCACCGGCCGCGCTGCGCGAGGCTTCGCCACGAGATCACCGCGGCAGCGCCGCCAGCGCCGCGAACGGCCGGCGCGAGTCGGCCCAGGGTGCGTTGTCGATTCGCACGCCGCGCCACTGCACCACGGGCGCGAGCGACGTGGTGAGGCCGATCGACATGCGATCGAAATTACCGATCGACCGCGCGCTCAGAGAGCTCCCTGACCAGAGCGGCGCCAGCCAGATCAGCTGCAGCGCGACGCCGGCGAACAAGGAGCTCGCCGATCGCGGCCAGCAGCCGCGCAGGCTGCGCCGCGGCGCGGCGCTTGCCGCGTGAAGGACGACGACAAGGAGACTCGCAACGATGACACCATGAACGACTCGCGCGACGAAGCCGGTTATCCGGGCCGGGCAACCGCGAGCCGCACCGGCGTCGCTGCGCGGCTGCTCCCGCCGCGGGCACGTCGGCGACGGAACCCGCCGACGACGACGCCGAAGAGCCCTGACGTCACCCGCTCGCGTCGCGCTGCGCGACGAAAACCCGCTGAGTCGCTCGGCCGCTCGATCTCGGACCCGTGATGGCTCGAGCGACTCGCCTGCCGCAACGCCCAAGCCCTGAGCGCCGCACGCCGCCATCAGGCGGCGCGGCGGGCCTTCGCGC
This sequence comes from uncultured beta proteobacterium, assembly GCA_963766315.1. Classification (GTDB taxonomy): domain Bacteria; phylum Pseudomonadota; class Gammaproteobacteria; order Burkholderiales; family Burkholderiaceae_C; genus Schlegelella_A. Next base: position 95,280 of record CAVXZM010000009.1, on the reverse strand, counting down.
TTTCGCCGGCCTGGCCCCAGCGCGGCCTTGCGCCCGACGGTCCTGGCGCGCCCGACTTGGCCTTGGGTCCGCGTCGCGTCCGCCTTGGCGCGGTCGCCGACGGCTCTGGCCTCTCGAAGGCTCTTTTTCAGCAGCTCGGCGAGATCGACGAAATTGCTCGTCGCCGGTGTCGCGTCGCCTTCGAGCGAGGTCACCTTCTCGGTCTTGCCCGCCTGACGCGCTGCGCCGCGATCGTGGATCGCATGGGTGAACTTGTCGGCGTAGTCCGATGGCTTCCAGGCGCCGCTCATGTCGCGGATCAGCTGCACGGCCATCTTCATCTCGCCCTCCTTCGGCTTGGCCGCGGGCGGAACGCAATCTCGCTGCGCGGCCGGATCTCCTCCGCCCAGCGGATGGTGTTCAGGAGCAGCGCGTCGCCCTCGGCGACGAGCGCCGCCAGCCGCTCCTTGTTGTGGATGGACGACGCGGGCGATGCCGATCACGCCGGCCGAGGCCATCGCGTCGCGCAGCAGCGCGTAGACCTTGTCGCCCTTACCGATCGGCGCGAGGTAGTACGGGCTTTTCGAGATACGAGAACGGGATCTCGCTGGCCGCTACGAAGCGCTCGATCTCGATGGTCTGGGTCAGACCGGATACGCGGCCTTGATCTCCTCGTCGCTCAGGACGACATAGTCGCCATCGTCCTGCTTGATGCCCTTGACGATGTTCGTCGCGCGCCGACCTCCTTGCCGGTGCGCTTGTTGACGCGCTTGTAGCCGACCGGATCCATCGAGCGCCCGTCGAGCCAGTCGAAGTCGATGCCGACCTCCTGCGATGCCGGATAGAGGGCGACCGGCACGTGGACCAGACCGAAGCTGATCGCACCTTTCCAGATGATCCGCGGCATGACTGATTCCTTGTCTACAGACAGCGGGCGCGCCATTTGCCGCCCGATCCATGACATGATTTCGGTTCCTTCTGCCACCGCCACACCGCACAGCCGCAACCGTGCCGGCGTCGACGCGCTCGCCGGCGCAACGCTGCTCGAGTTCGGCACGGCCTGGTGCGGCTACTGCCGCCGCGCCCAGCCGCTGATCGCGGCGGCGCTCGCCGGACAGCGCGACGTACGCCACCTCAAGGTCGAGGACGGCAGCGCCCTGCCGCTCGGCCGTTCGTTCGGCGTCAAGCTCTGGCCGACGCTGATCTTCCTGCGCAACGGCAAGGAAGCGGCACGGCTGGTCCGGCCGCATGACGGCGCGGCGATCGCCAAGGCGCTGGCCAAGATCGGCGCGATGCCTGAGCGACGCCACCCGGCGCGCAGGCCGCGATGAAGCGCGACGCCGCACGCGCGGCAGCGGTGCTGATCGTCTTTGCCACCTGCCTTATCTGCTGCGCGGGCTGCGGCGCCGATCGGCTGGGCCGGCGTGATCGCGATCGGCAGCTGGCCGCTGCACCAGCGGCTGGTACGCCTTACGCAGGGGCGCGGCCACGGCGTCAGCGCCGCGCTGCTCACCGGCGCGGCGGTGCTGCTCGTCATCGTGCCTTTCGCGTGGCTCGTCTACCGCGGCCTGCACGAGCTGCGCATGCGATCCGGATCTGGACCGCGAGCCGCGAGTCCGGTCTGCCGCCACCCGACGGCTCGAGCACATGCCGCTCGTCGGCGCCTGGCTGCTGCATCAGTGGCAAGCGACGATCGGCCCGCCCGGCGCCCTCGCCGACTACGTCCACGACTTCCTGAGCGACGTCAGCTTCGAGACCGGCCGGGCGCTGCTCGAGGTGGTCGGCCATCGGGCGATGGCGCTCTTCTTTTGTGTCGTCGTCCTGTTCTTCATGTACCTCGACGGCGCCCGCTTCGCGGCGCAGATCGAGACGGTGCTCGCGCGTCAGTTCGGGCCGAGCGGGGTGACCACCATGCGCCTGGCGACGCAGGCGATCCGCGGCACCGTCAACGGCCTGATCCTGGTCGGCCTCGGCCTGGCGATCCTGATGAGCCTCGTCTACGCCTTCGCGGCGTGCGCCATCCGGCGCTGTGGGGCCTCGCGACCGGGCTGCTCGGGATCGTGCCGTTCGGTGCCGGGGTGGCGCTGGCAGGCGTCGTGGTCTACCTGTTCGCGCTCGACGCGGGCGGCGCCGCGTTCGCGGTGCTCGGATCGGCGCGATCACGATCTTCATCACCGATCACTTCATCCGTCCGCTATTCATCACCGGCGCATCGCGGCTGCCGCTGGTGCTGGCACTCCTCGGCATCGTCGCCGGGCTCGACCTTCGGCATCCTCGGCATCTTCATCGGCCCGACGCTGCTGGCAGTGATGCTCACCATCTGGCGCGAGCTGAGCGCCGTGCCCAGCCCGCCCCCCGCCAGCGACGCGTGAAAGCGCCCTACTTCTGGGCCTCGCCGTTGTTGTTCTGCGTCGTCTTGCCGTAGCGCTCGTCCTGGCGGCGGAGAAGGCGCGCACCTCGTTCAGCTGGCGGTGGGTGAAGTTGCGCACCGGCTTGGTCGCCTGGTCGGCCTTCGCTTCGACGCTGTTGCCAGCGTGCTCTGCCTTGGCCTCGACGCTGTGCTCGGCGTGCTCGGTCTTCGCCTTGAGGGTGTGGCCCTCATGCGTGGCCTTCGCCTTGACGCTGTCGCTGTCGCCGTAGGTCGAGCTGTCGCCGCGGCTGGCGGCCGAGGCGTGGTACGCGGCGAGCGCCTCCTCGCGGTTGCGATCGCGCCGCTCCTGGTCCTGCTGGGGCGTGACAAGCGTGGCGGCACCGGCCGCGCACGACGCGGCCGAAGTCAGGACGAGAACGAGCTTGGGTAGGAATTTCATTACAGTCTCCTGATGGTTGAATGAACGATCGCGCATCGATCGACGCGCCGACGCCGACCAGTGTCCGCGCCGCGCCGCGGCCGAGGCGAAGGACGATCGCTGAAGGCCCTGGCCGACTTGGGCGCATCGGCGCGTCGGAGTTCCCCGACTTGCCGCCTCCCCTCATCCGCCTCATGAAAATCGCCACCTTCAACGTCAACGGCATCACCGCCCGGTTGCCGCGCCTGCTCGAGTGGCTCGACGAATCGGCCCCGACATCGCCTGCCTGCAGGAGCTCAAGACCTCGGACGAGACCTTTCCGGTGGCCGCCATCCGCGAGGCCGGGTACAGCGCGGTCTGGCACGGCCAGAAGGTCTTCAACGGCGTCGCCATCCTGGCGCCCGGCGGCGACGAGCCCGTCGAGCGGCGGCGCGGCCTGCCCGGCGACCCCGACGACACGCACAGCCGCTACCTCGAGGCGGCGGCGCACGGCGTCATCGTCGCCTCGATCTATCTGCCCAACGGCAATCCGCAGCCGGGGCCCAAGTTCGACTACAAGCTGGCCTGGTTCGAGCGTCTCGACGGCGCATGCGCAGAGCCTGATCGACGGCGCCGGCACGGTCGTCCTGGCCGGCGACTACAACGTCGTGCCCACCGACTCAGGTGGCGACATCTACTCGCGCGCTCGTGGACGAAGGATGCCCTGCTGCAGCCGCAGAGCCGCGACGCCTACCGGCGCTTGCTCGCCCAAGGTTGGATCGACGCGATCGCCAGCCCTCCATCCGGGCGCGCCGATGTACACGTACTGGGACTACTTCCGCAATCGCTTCCCGCGCGACGCGGGCCTGCGCATCGACCACCTGCTGCTGATCGCCCGCGCGCCGCCGCGCCTCCGCCGATGCCGGTGTCGACAAGGCCGTGCGCGGCACGGAGAAGCCGAGCGACCACGCGCCGGCGTGGATCGTGCTGAGCTGACGCTCCAGCCAGCTAGTAAGACACGCGCTCACCGGACTTGCTACCAAAGCCAGTTCGGCGAGGGAGCTGCTGCCCAGCAATGTCCGCCGCTGCGAACAGACAAGAAAATCAGCCGACGCTCGCCTCCGAATGGCCCTATCAATCGCGGGCCACCCGCTGCGCGTGCGTCGCCGGCTCATCAATTGGTGCAGCCACAAAGTCAGGCAGGCCTGTGAGACTACGCTGCACTTGCTTGGAGGACGCACGTGAAGAGACTGGTGGCTTGCCTCAGCGTCGCCCTTCTTTCGGTCTCTGTCGTCATCCCAGCGCACGCAGTGGTCGTTACGGACGCGTTCGTGCAGGGAGACGGTAAGACCGTTACGCGTTGGCGATGTTCGCCTGCTTCATGAGCCACGGCGCGCGGGTTCTTCATCTCGGCCAGCGTCTCCACCGTAGTACAGCACTGCGACTGCGCTTTTGGAGCAAGCCGCATGTAGGTTTCCGCCGCTGGCAAGTCCTGGCCCACGTTCACGGCCGCGCAGCGAGCCATCTCGATAACGATCGAGTTCAGCGCCACGGTCTGAGCGCTGTGCATCCGCTTTGATGAGGCGGGATCGCCCCCGGTTGACCGCCTCGCCCCGATCTTTCAGCGAGGCGACAAGGTCGGTGAGGGACACGTCTCCTCGCTCATACTTGTCGAATCGAATGGCGGCGGATGCGTTCGACAGCAAACCGATCCGTCACCTTGTCCGCGAATTGACGATCCTGAGTCTTACCGAGGTCACAGACAACCGCCATTTGCCCTTTTGTCTACGGGCTCGGCATCGGGAAGTGTCGGCTTCGAGCCAGGCACTGACAGGGGCGCGAGCTTGCGTGGCTTGGCTTGGTCGCGGTTATGGCGGTCGAACCCCGACAGCGTTGCAGCAACGTCATCCAGTCGCGGCCCACTTCGGACGATTGAAAACCGGCGCGGCGGTAGTTGCCGCATCGCCTCGGTCGATAGTGCGTGCAATCGGCACAGCTCACGCGATTCGCCCAGCGAACCGCTTCTTCATCTACTGCGACGTGATGCTGCTCGCGCGTGCCAACGCGCCCTCGCCCTGAGGGGGTCGATTGTGCTGGCTCGCCGGCAGCGGCCCGACCGGCTGCTTGCGGATGGCGATGATCGAATCGTAGAAGGCGATGTCCTGGACCTGCGCCGCGATGCGCGGCACGCTCAGCGAAGCGCCTTGCTCGGCCTCCCCATAGCCGATCCGGTAGGCGGGCTCGCCCGGCCGCAGCGGGTAGTGGCTGTGCATCACGTCGACCAGGTCCTTGGCCAGGTCGACGAACGAATACGGGCTGTCGCGATACTCCTGCCAGAAGTTGGTGTGCGTGTCCTCGACGATGTAGATGCCGCGCGGCGCCAGCGCCGACAGGAAGAGGTGGCCGAAGCTCGCGATCATGTGCGAGCAGATATGGCTGCCATCGTCGAGGATGACGTCGAACGGGCCAAACTCGGACGCCACCGCGGCCAGGAAAGCCGGATCGGTCTGGTCGCCGATGCACACGTGGATTCGCTCGGCGGGGCTGTCGAAGCGCGCGCAGTTTGGATCGATATCGATGCCGACGATGACCGACTCTGCGTGTAGGACCTCGCGCCACATGCGCAGCGAGCCGCCCCGGTAGACGCCGATCTCCAGCATGCGGATCGGGCGCGGGCGAATGGCAGCGAACAGCGTGTCGTAAACCTCGAAGTAGTGCAGCCACTTGTGCCCGCCCGGCAGGTTGGCCCATTGGGCATGGACGGCGCTGTTTGCCGGCGCCTGCAGCGCCGTCCCGCGAGGCCGCTCGACCGCCTCGAAGCACGCTGCGGGAAGGATCCTCTGTGGTCCGGTTGGCGGCCGATAGCGGTTGAGGTGAGCCTTGTAGCGCTCCACCTGGGGCGCGAAACCCAGCGAGCGAGCGATCCTCTCGGCAAGGTAGGTCAGGTTCATGGGGTGCGAGTGGGCACGGTGTAAGCGGAGGCCATAGCCTCGGGGACGCCCGGGAGCCCGCGCGACGACGTTGAAGGTTTACGAAGCTCATCACATCATATCTAGCACTTCGCGCTGGCAGCTCATCTTCAGCGAAAGCTCTCGAAGTAGGGGGCGTGTTCCTTCCGTCCGGGCATTGCGGGCAACCACGTCTTGACCAGCTCTGCCCGTCCCGGTCGTGCCGCCCAAGACGGCGCGCATCTCGCCCTGGGAGTACGACCGCGAGATGTACTGCGGCGCAACGAGGTGGGGCGTCTGCTCCCGCGCCTGAAGAGCTTCCGCCAGATCTTCTCTCGCTTCGAAAAGCTCGATGTCATGTTCGTCGGCTTCATCAGCTTCGCGCTGGTCGCCGGCGGCCTGAGGTTGTGTTAACAGGCCGGCTAGAGCTAGAGCGCGCGCACCGGCAGCGCCAGCTCGCAGGCAAAGACGCCGGTCGCAGCGTCGAACTCGATTGTCGTGCCGTAGAGCTCGAGCGCCGGACGCTCGTCGGCCTGCCAACCGCTTCCCGGCAGCCATTCGCCGTAGAGACGCATCCAGGCACCGTGGATCTCGGCGCCGCTGCCGCGAAACGACGTGCACGCGAACGGCCCGCCGTGCACGGTCTGCACGCCGATCTCGGCGGCAGGCTTGAACGCGGCGTCGACCGCGATGCACGCGTCATAGCGGAGCTTGTCGGGCGGGGTCAGGTCCGGGCTGTCCTGGCTGATGCCGTACAGCGCATGGGCGCCGTCGAGCAGGCCCTGGGCGCGGCACCACGCCTCGAAGCGCTGCCACACACGGCCAATCCCGGGGCTGCCGTACGGGCCGGTGTGGCGCATGTAGGCGACACGGGTGTCGGGGGTCGTCTTGATCGTCACGTTCATCGCTGCTCCCGGTGGTCGACGGCGCTCGCGCCGCGAGTCGGCATCGTCGCGGAACAGCGCGTCGAGCGCTTGATCGGGATTGCGATCGGCTTGATGAATCTTGCGCAGCTCGCGCCGCCGCAGCGCAGCCCAGTCGCGCCAGCCGCCATCGCGCCAGGCCGTCGGCGTGACGCCGAAGTGCGCCTTGAAGGTGCGCGTGAAGACCGCCGCCGAGCCGAAGCCGACGTCGAGCGCGACCGCCAGCGCCGAGGGCGGCGGCCGCGCCATCAGGCGCAGCGCTGCGGCCTCGAGGCGGCGCCGGCGCACGCGCTCGGCGAGCGTCTCGCCGGTGAACGCCTGGAAGACGCGGTGGAAATGCCAGGGCGAGAAGTGGGCGACCTCGGCCAGCGTCGCCAGGTCGAGCGGCTCGGCGAGATGGGCGTCGATGTGATCGTCGACGCGATTGATGCGAGCGGTGTAGGCGGCGCGCGGCTGCATGGCAGGACGGCCGGCGCTGCGCCGGCACGACGAGATGCGAGCGATTGTCGCGGCAGGCGCGCGGCGCGCGCCGTCGCTTACGAGGGCAGGAAGTCGAGCGGGTAGCTGACGACCATCTCGTTGACGTCCTTGGCGCCGAAGTCGAAGGTTCGGATCCGTGCCAGGAGTTTTTCCTCGACCTCGGGCTTGTGTAGCTCGGTCGACTCGATCCGGCAGCTGACGACGCCGCCCGACGGCGCGATCGTCAGCTTGAGCACGACCTTGCCCTGCAGCGTCGGCTCGTCGCGCAGCGCGCGGTTGTAGATCGCGTAGATCGAGCCCTTGTTGCGCTCGAAGACGAGGCGCACGTCCTCGATCGCGCGCGAGGCCTTGCCGCTGCCGCCCTTCTGCAGGGTGCCGCCGCTGCCGTTGCCGCCGCCGCCACCGATGCCGCTGCCGGTGCCGTCGCCGCGACCGCGCGCGCCGCCGCCGCCGGGGCCGCCGCCGCCGCCGCCGCCGATCACGCCTTCGACCATCGTCGTCGAGCGGCCGGCCAGGCCGCCGCCGCCGGTGTTCTTGCTGTAGGCGGCGGTGTTGATGCCGCCGCTAGCCGCTGGTCGCGTTGGAGGTGATCAGCGTCGCGCACCGGCACGCCGGCCTCGTTGCCGGCGCCGACGCCGACGCCGACGCCGGTGCCGACGCCCGGCCCCTGCTTGACGTCGGCGCGAGCTGCACCGCCATCGGCGCGCCGTGCAGCTCCTGCAGGTCGTTCTTCATCGCCAGAAGGCCGATGCCCGCGACCTTGCGCCGCGCCGCGTCGATCTCGCCTGGCGGCTTGCCTTCGATCGGCTGGCGCGCCTCGGGAACGGGCGCTTCCTTGTTGAGCGCGACCTTGGCCGGCGCGTCGGGCTTCCTCGCCGGCGGCTTGATCGGCTCGGGCTTGTTGTTGAGCGCGACCGGCTTGTCGATCGGCTTCGGCAGCTTCGGCCTTGGCCTTGGGCGGCGGTGGCGGCGGCGGCTTCGCCGTCTCGTGGGCGAGCAGCAGCTTGGCCATCGGCGCCGCAGCCACGGGCGCCTGCGAGCGGTCGGGCTGGCGCACCGGCAGCCAGGGCATCAGCAGGAAGAAGATGGCGCAGCTGATGAGAACGCGTTCGGCGATGCGGCGGAAGCGCGCGTCGTCGTCGCGCGACGCGGCCAGGGCAGGACGCGCGAGCGGAACGAGACCTTGCCGGGCCGGCGCGAGCTCTTGCGCTTGCCGTGCTGGCGGGAATCGTCGCGCGTGCTGTTCACGGTGATCCGCCCGGCTTCCGACATCCGTCCGGCCCTCACGGTTCGAACCTCTGGCGCACGGCGAACGACACGTCGGCTGTAGCCGGCGCGCGCCGCGGTGAACATCACCTTGCGCAGCAGCCGGTACGGGATGTCCTTGTCGCCCATGATGGTCACGCGCTTGCTGTCGGCCTCGTTCTCCTTGCGAATGACTTGGCGGCTGACCTGATGTCGAGCTCGGCCTTGAGCGGCGGATCAGGTCGCCTTCGATCTCCATCGCGTCGCTCGACCGAGCCGGCGACCTGCGCCCCGCGACCAGGATCTCGGTCGCGCGTGACCGCGATCATCAGCGTCTCCTTCGGCGCCTTCTGCGACATCGATTCGGGCAGCTTGCACCGCGCTCGGGCTCGGCCAGCGTCTCGACCCCGCCGGAGTTCGAGAGCAGGAAGAAGATCAGGATCGTGAACACGTCGATCAGCGACACGAGGTTCATGTCGACCATCGACTTGTTGCGGCTTGCGACGCGGCGTGCCGCGCGCGCTGCAGTGGAGTTCATCGGTGCTTCATGGCTCCGCCTCACTGCTGTGCGGATCGGCGCGTCGCCGATCGAGATGTTGGGGAAGTAGTCGGTGCTGACGACTGCGCGCGCCCTGGACTTGGTGGCCGGCGCGCACCGCGTCCATCACCTGGACCAGCGTGTCGTACGAGGTGTTCGGCTCGGCCAGACGGTCGAGTCCTTGCGTCCGGGAACTTCACCTTGATCTGCTGCATCAGCGTCGAAAGCGCCTTCGGTCGGGGCCGGCGGCGATGTTGGGGATGCGCTCGATCAGCGCCGCCGATCCGGTCGCCGACCTCGACCGACTCGGGCCGGATGACGACCTCGAGCTTGAGGGCTTGTCGGCATCGAGCTTCTCGACCTTTTCGTTCGACTGCGCCGGCAGGGCTGAGGTCGATCACCGCGAGGTGCGTGAACACCGCCATCGAAAGCAGGAACGGCACCAGCACGACGATCAGGTTGATGAACGCGGTGATCTCCAGGTGAGCCGCGGTCTTCTTCAGGCGGCGTGCAGGCATGTCAGGCCTCCGTTCGGATGCTGGCGGATCAGCGGTCGCTCATCTCAGCCCTTGGACGAGCCGGCGTGCTCCAGGCGCATGCGCTGGACCAGGTTCAGGAAGCTGATCTTCGCGGCCTCGAGGCCGTCGACGATCTCGCTCGTCTTGGCCTGCAGGAACGAGTGGATGAGCAGGAACGGGATCGCGACCATCAGCGCGAACGCGGTGTTGTTCATCGCGATCGAGATCGACGCCGACAGCATCTCCGCCTTCTCGGCCGGATTGACCTGCGCCACCGCGGTGAAGCCCTTGATCAGGCCGATGATGGTGCCGAGCAGGCCGACCAGCGTGATGACGTTGGCGAAGGTGGCGATGTAGTGCGTGCGCTTCTCCAGGCGCGGCACGATCTCCATCATTCCTTCCTCCATCGCCGCGTCGAAGTCCTCGCGCCGGCCCGGGCTCTGCATCCGCGACAGCCCGTAGCTGACGATCTTGCCGACCGCCGCGTCGGACTGCGCGGTCATGCCCTGGACGTCGCGCAACTGCCCCTTCTGCAGCATCGGCAGCACCTGCGCCCAGATCTTGCGGTTCTGGTTGCGCGCCTTGGTCAGGAAGATGAAGCGCTCGATCGCGATCGTCACGCCGAGCGCCATGATGAGCGCGCTCGGGTAGATGAAGAGACCGCAATCCTGGAAGAACTTGATGGCGGTGCTGAGAGGCATCCATGGCTGATCTCCGATGAAAGTGACTGAATGCGTGGAAGGCGGTTCGATCTACTTGGTCGCGGCGGCGGGAGCCGCGGGCGCGGCAGCGGGCGGGAGTGCGGGCGACGGTCTGCGCGTCGTAGCGGACCTGGCGGCGGAACACGTCGCGGTCGACCGGCGCGAGCGCCTCGTCGAGCACGCTCACCAGCGGCCGGCCGGAGAGGTCGCCGGCGCCCGGCTTCTTCCAGGGCACGATGTAGATGCACCTTGGGCAGCTCGCGGTTGCCGATGATCTGGGTGCGGTCGAGGTCGGCGCGGTCGGGCGCCGCCGCCGAGGCGGCCGCGGCCGCGGCAGCCGGCCGCCTCGGCCTTGGCACGCGCGCTCTGCGCCGCCGCCGGGCGCCGACGCGAGCGCGGCCGCGCCGGCGGCGACGCAGGCCGGTCACGAGGAAACCGCTGGCGTTCATGGCTTCTCCTTCCGGCTCACCGTGATCGGCGCGGGCTTGCGGTTCTTGAGGTCGGCGACCCATTTGGTTACGGTCGCGTCGCCGCTCGGCTGCGAGCAGCAGGTAGCGGCCGTACAGCTCGAGCGCGCGCGCGCGCGTCGCCGAGGTAGAGGTCGTGGAGGATGCCGAGGTTGAGCGACCGCGGCGGCGTAGCCCGGGTCGAGCGCGATCGCCCGCTGGTAGGCTTCGCGCGCCTTGGCGAACTGGCCCTTCTGGCGGTAGGTGACGCCGAGCTGGTTCCAGTAGACCGGCTGGCGCGGGCTGAGCTCGCACCGCCGTCTCGAGCTCGGCTCACCGCTTCGGGGAGCTTGCCGGCCTGGCGCTGGATCAGGCCGAGGTTGGCGTGCGGCCCGGCGAGCTCGGGATGGGCTTGCGCCAGGCTGCGGAAGCGCCGCTCGGCATCGGTCGCCTGGCCGGCGCGCAGCGCCCGGGCGGCATCGTCGAAGGCACGTTGCGACTCGGGGCTGACCGCGACGTCGGCCGGCGCCGACGTCACGACCGTGCTTGCGGCGCGGCCGGCGCAGAAGCGGCGCCGGGCGCACCCGGCGCCCGCGCCGTCGAGCTGGTGGCGGTCGTCGCCGCCGGCGCGGCGGCGGATCGAGCGCATGACCGCGTCGCGCTCGACTCGACGCTCGCGCAGCCGGCGAGCGCCGGCCAGGAGCGCGGCGACGGCGACGGCGCGGAGGGCGGGTTCAGCGGATCGCATCGACGACTCCTTCGCTGTGTTCGACCTTGCCGTAGCGCACCGGACGCAGCTCGCGCAGCGCGTCGAAGCTCGCTCTGCACCCACTTGTCGTAGACGCCGGCCGCGGCGCGGCGGGCGTTGACCTCGTGCAGCTCGGTCGCCTTCTCCTCGAACGGGAAGGCCTGCTCCTCGAGCAGCACGTTGTATTGCTCGAGCTCGACCTTGCGCAGCTTCTTCGGCCGCTCCGAGGCTCATCATCGCCTTGCCGAAGTCGCGGTAGACGGTGGCGATGCGGTAGGTCGCGGCAGTGGTGACGTCGGCCACGCCGTAGTCGGCGGCCACCGCGTAGGCCTTCAGCGCCTCCTCCATCCTGGTCTTCTTCAGCTGCAGCTGGCGCTGCAGCGGCTCGACCAGCGCCACCTTGCGGTACTCGGCGGCGACCGGCTCGGCCAGTGCCAGCGCCGCAGTCGCGCCCAGGTAGCGGGTGCGGTCGGTGCGGGCGCCGCCGCCGTCCTGGTCGGCGTAGAAGATCTCCTTCATCAGCGCCGCTTCGCGCGCCGACGTTGCCGTCGGCCGCGGCGAGCCGGGCGAGCCGCCAGCGCGCCTCGATCGCGGGCTCGAGCGGCTGCGGGTACTTAGCCGAGGTAGCGCTCGTAGGCCTTGGCCGCGGTCGGCTCGCGATCCGGCCTTCTCGTACAGCTCGGCCGCCTGCCAGAGCGCGTCGCGGGCGATCTTCGGATCGGGGCTGGTCGTCGCGGCGGCGGCTTCGAACTCGGCGGCGGCGTTGGCCCACTGGCCCTTCTCCAGATAGGCGACGCGCGAGCTTGCCGCTGACCTCGCCCTGGAGGGGTGGTTCGGGAAGCGGCTGCGGAAATCCTCCAGCGTGCGGATCGCGGCGTCCCAGTCCTTCAGCGACGATCAGCGCGGCCGAGGCGTCGTACTGCGCCGCTGCCGCGCACCGTCGACTGCGGCGCCACCGTCGCGACCCGGGCGAAATGGCCGCCGCATCGCGCGTCTGGCCGGCGGCGCGGGCCTGCTCGCCCTGCTTGTAGATGGCCGCCGCCTGGCGCTCGACCAGGTCGTTGCGCGCCGCGATCCGCTCGGGCGTGAGCTTGAGCACCTCGGCGTACGCCTTCTCGGCGCGGTCGAAGGCGTTCTGGCCTCGAAGGAGGTGTGGCCGAGCACGGTCCAGGCGACGCGGCGCTGGGCGTCGGCGGCGGGCGGCTGCAGGTCGATCACCCGCTGCGCCACCACGCGCGGCCTGGGCGCCGTCGTGCAGCGCGTAGAGCTTCTCGGCCGCATCGGCGAGCACCGGGCCGGCGCGCGGGTCGGCCGGGAAGGCGGTGGCGAAGCGCAGCGCGCTGGCGACGCTCGTGCGCTGCAGCGGCGGCACTTCGGCGGCCGGCGTCTTCTTCTGCTGCTGCAGCATAGCGCGAGCAGCGCGGCGTAGCCCGCGTCGGCGCTCTTCGCATGCGCCGGGTAGCCGTAGGCGGTCTTCTCGTATTCGACCGCGGCCTCGGCGAAGCGCGCGTCCTCGAACAGCAGCTCGGCGAGCAGGAAGTTGTTCTGCGGCGCGGCCGGCGTCGTTGGGGAACGCGACCAGGCAGCTCGCGGTACCAGCGCATCGCCTCCTGGTAGTCGGCGCTGGCCTTGGTCTTCTGCGCGCTGGCGTGATAGTGCCGCGCGAGCTCGGCGAGCTGCGGTCTTGACCAGCGGCTGCGCCTTGTCCCAGCCCTCGGGGTTGGCGCGGCGGAACTCGCTCGTGCGACGCCGTAGCGGGCGACGTACTCCTTCTTCGCCTCCAGCGCCAGGTTGGTGAAGCCGGCCTTCTCGTAGATCTCGATCACCCGCGCCTGCAGCACCGGCGCCTGCGCATGCAGCGGGTTCCGCGCGCGAACTGGCCGAAGGTGTCGGCCGCGTCCTTGGGCGCTCCTGCTGATGTAGAGCTCGGCCGAGCTGCTCGTAGACGCGGAACTCGTAGCTCTGCCGCGCCGCCGAGTCGTCCGATGAACGGCGGGATCGACTCGGCGCCCTTCAGGTTCGCCAGGCTGATGCTGGTGACGCGGAACGTGTCCTCGACCAGCTCGCGGTCGGCGCGGCTCAGGCCGGCCAGGGTCATCGATGCCGCCTTCGCCCTTCTTGCCGGCGATCTTGAGGTCGAGCACGGCGAAGAACGAGCTTCAGCGCATCCTCGAGCCGGCCCTGCTTGAACTGCGACCAGCCCTGCATGTAGAGCGAGCGGTCGTGGTACGGGATTCGGTCGGGCCGCTCGCCAGCACGGTGGCGAACGCCTTCTCGGCGTTCGGATAGTCCTTGCGCGGTGAACAGCAGCTCGCCGCGGCGGAACTGGGCCTCGTCGCGGTAGCGCGTTGCGCGGATAGTCCTTGACCAGCCGGTCGAGCGTCGCGAGCGCCGTGTTCGAGGTCGCCGCCCTGCTCGTGCGCGCGCGCCAGCTGGTAGAGCACGCGGTCGTTGTCCGGGTCGTTCGGGTAGGCCTTGAGGTATTCGCGTAGCGGGCGATCGCCGCCTTGTAGTCGGGCGCCCCGCTGCGGCGGTGCTCGCGCCTGGCTCTTGTTGTCGGCGCTGGTCCATCTCGAGGTCGCCGAGGCGGCGCATCGCCTCGGAGCGCTGCGTGGCCTTCGGCGCGATGTCGAGGAACTTGCGGTAGGCGTCGATCGCCTTGCGCCTCGTTGCGGCGATGACGCGGTCCTTGTCGACCGTCGACCTCGCGGTTGGCGAGCGTCTTCAAGGTCGGCTCGTTGTCCGGCGTGCCGCTTCTTGCCGCAGCCGAACATCGAGCACGCCGCCAGCGACGCACGCCGCGGCCAGCAGCGAGCGCCGGCGCAGGCGGTGGCCAGCGCGCTCAGGGCTTGGCCGGCCGCACGTTCGGCGCTCCTGTGTTGCCGTAGGCGCGGTCGTAGAGCTGGGCGACGCGCGAAGCGCGCCTGGGCGTGTAGTCGGCCAGCGCTCCTGCTGGCCGGTGAGCTCGGCGACGGCGATGTCCTGGACCGCCTCGCTGCTGCTCGCGGCTCAGCGCCGCGACGCGCGGGATCATGACGTTGAGCAGCGGCGTCGAGCGCCGCGATCCGCTGGCCGAAGCGCTCGAAGCGGGCCGGCTCGTCGCTTCTGCGCCGCGCGAGCGCGGCGTCGCGCGCGCCGGCCTCGACGAGCTCGGCGTCGATGCGCTCGCAGCTCGCTTCTGCAGGGCCCAGGCGCGGCCGGTCCGCGTCTTGGCCGAGCTGCCACGGCGAGCACGCCGCTGACGAGGCGCACGCGGTCGCGCAGCGTCGGCGACCTCGGCTTCGGCGCTCGGCGCGTCGAGCGCGGCCTGCAGCGTCCTTCACGCGCTCGAGCAGTTCGAGCTCCTTGGCATCGGCGAAGGCCACGCCGTCGCCGGCGGCCTCGCCGCGCGCGATCTCGCCGGCGACGGCGTCGCGGCGCTTCGCCAGCAGCTCGATGTCGGTCGTCGCCGGCGCTCGCCTGCACCGGCGGCAGGCTGTCGGCGAAGGCCTTGCGCCGGGTCGCGAGCATGTCGTCGAAGATGCCCAGCTTGTCCTGCCACTCGTCGAGGTTGCGTCGCCAGGTAACGCAGGTCGCGATAGTTCTTGAACGCTTCCTGGAACTCGTGCTGCGCCAGCACCTGCGACAGGTGGCGCGCGTGCGGCATCTCGGGCAGGTCGCCGAAGCGTCCAGAACCAGCCCATCTCGCTCGCCCGGGTTGGCGTCGATCAGGCTGTCGATCAGCTTCGCCGAGCGCGGATCGCGACGATCGATTCGCTCGAGCGCCGTCGCTCTCGCTCCTCGAACTCGGCGATCGCGGCGTTGTAGCGCTCGCAGCGCCTGGCCGTAGGCGCCGAGCTCGGCGTAGGCGTAGGGCACGGCGATGCTGCGCCTCGAGGGCGGCGGAGTCGCCGACGTCGCGGCCGGCGAGCTCGATCCAGGGCACGAGCGCGAGCTTGCGGATCCTTCATCGCGTCGGCGGCCCAGCCGAAGCCGAGCAGTGCCTTGTTCGACTGCAGGCTCTTCAGGCGCACGCGCTCGAGGTAGCCGCGCGCCTGCTGCGGCTGGCCTTCGCGAGCGCGGCGAAGCCGAGGGCGACGTTGGCCCTGTCGCGCAGGCTCCGGTACTCCTCGTTCGGCCGCATGCTCCATGTCGCCGATGTCGTCGAGCATCTTCGATGCCGCGCGGCGTGTCGCCCGCGCTTGACCAGTGCGACGCCGAGGTTGTAGCGGGCGTAGCGCGAGCTCGCGCCCTTGAGCGGCAGGCCGCTCAGGACGCCGGCCGCGCCGGCGTTGTCGCCGCGCGCCATCAGCACGTTGGCCTGCAGCAGGCTCGCGCTCCTCCTCGAGCTCGCCGGGCAGCTTGTGCTCGACCTGCGGCGAGCGCGTCTCGGCCTCGGGCAGGTAGCCGCGCTGGTAGCGGATCTTGGCGAGGAAGTACCAGGCGCGATCGCGCACCTTCGGGCCGCGCCGCGCGCGATCAGCTGCTCGAAGATCTCGCCCGCCTGCTGGTGCATGCCGTAGGACAGCAGCATGCCGCCGCGCAGGATCTCGGCCTCGTCGGCGTGGTGCGGCATCCGCTCGAAGTGCTGCGACACCTCAGCTTCGTCACCGACGTGAAGTAGTGGTCCTGGAAGAACTCGAACAGCACGTCGCCGTAGTGCGGATCCTTGACCTCGTGGTTCGGCTCGGCCGGCGCGCTCGTCGCCGACGGCCGCGCGCGCGCGCGCCGGCGCTCCGAGCGCGAGCGCCGCAGCCGCGAGGGCCAGCGGCCGTGCGAAGCGGGTAAGCGCGGGCGAAGTCGCATCGTCCGTCACTGCCAGATCTTGACGTCGAACTCGGGCTGCAGCTTGCCGGTCGAGTCCTTGATCTGCAGCTCGATGTACTTGGGCTCGGTGCCTTTTCGAACTTGACGTCGTGCCGCGCTTGTAGTCGCGGTCGTGCGGGCCCTTGCCGGTGAAGAAGGCGACGATCTCGTGCTTCGCCGGTCTTCAGGTTGCCGAGGTAGACGCGCTGCACGCCGCCGCGATGCAGCGCCTGCGACCTCGAGCGGGGTGTAGAGGTAGTTGGAGACGACCTTGTCGTCGAGCTTGATCTGCACCGAGTCGAGCTCGAACATCATGCCCACGTCCATCGAGACGAACACCGCCACCTGCGTGTTGGCCGGGAACAGCAGTTCCTCCTCGAGCACCAGCAGGTCGCGGTTGAGCTTGATCACGTCGGCCTTGGCGTCCTGCATCCGGCCGTCGAGCGTCCGGCGCCGGCGCGTCGCCGGCGCGCTCGGGGCCAGCGCCGCGCGGTCGAGGGCGCGCGGCGCCGCGGCCGGCGCCGCGCGCTGGTCGCCGCGGCGACGACAGGCGCCGAGGCCGCGCCGGGCGATGCAGCGCCGCATCGAGCGCGCCGATGCGCTAGCGGCAGGCGGGCGCGGCGGCGGCGTCTGGCGGCACGCCGGCGGACGTCGGCCGCGGCCAGCAGCAGCGCTCGCGAGGCGACAGGCCGGAAAGGCGGCGATGATCAGCATGGGCTTCGTTTGACATGCTCGTCGTCAGAAGGTGGCCGTCACGCACAGCTGCAGGACGCTGGCGCTGTAGGAGTAGGTGTTGCCGGTGCGGAGGTCGGTGAAGTCCTTGAACTTGAAGCGCATGAACTCGTACGGCGCCGTTGAGCTTGACGTTGTACTTGCCCGGCACGCTGCTTGAGCGTGTACGCCACCTTGGCGCCGACGCCGGCGTCGTGGAAGGTGCTGAGCTGGCGATTGCGCGAGACGTAGAGGGTCTCGCTCTGCGCGTTGTCGCTGTAGAACGAGGCGCGTGGTCTGGGTGTAGTAGCGCAGGTAGGCGTCGGCCAGCCAGTTGTCGCCGAAGTAGCGGCTGTAGCCGAGCCTCGGCGGTGTGGCCGTGATGTCCCAGGTGTCGGAGAAGTAGCGGTAGCTCGGCGTGCATCGCAGTCGCGCGAGCCGAGGTCGCCGACGACGCGCGGCAGCTTGAGCGCGCGGCTGTGCGCGTGCGCGGATTGCGCTCCGGGCACGGTGGCGCCGAACACGCGCGCCACCCGGTACGGGCTGCCGAGGTAGCCGTCGTCGGACAGCGCCTCGAGGTTGGCGCTCGTGATCCAGCGCGGGCGTGAGGATCTGCGTGACGCCGAGCCGGTACTGCCAGTGCTGCGCCGTGTCGAGAGAACTCGGGCGAGCCCTTCTTGCCGACCTTGTCGGCGCCGCGCGTGAAGCCGAGCGCGACGGTCGTCATGCCGCCGAAGACCTCCTGCGTCAGGTCGAGGCTGAACGGGTTGGCGGTGTAGTCGGGCTCGTGGCTGGTGCCGCCGCCCGAGACGTGATCTGCGAGTCGCGGAAGACGTAGTCGACGCCGAGGCCGAACTCGTGGCGCGATCTCCTTGTACTTGCTCGCGGTGGTGACGACGTCGATCGAGGCGTTGCTCACCGCGTCGATGTAGTAGGTGCCGGCGAGCGAGACGCGATCCGCGATGCTCTTGCGCACCAGCAACGCCGGCCCGTAGGCGTCGACGCCGCCGCCGTTGTAGAGGTGGATCATGGCCTCGGCGGTGTCGCCGGGCAGATCGACGGCGCGCGCGCCGCCGGCGCCGAGCAGGCCGCCGAGCAGGCTGCCGAGCAGCGCCGCGCAGACGCCGCCAGAGGCCGTCGCGGCCCTAGTTGCAGCCACAGCCGCCTCCCTGCACGCCGGTGGCGCCGCGCGCGCCCTCGCGCACGTCGCGCACGTGCTCGAAATGCTTTGTCGGGCAGCGCGTCGCGCGACAAGCTGCATGATCGGATCGGCCAGGCGCTCGCGCTCGTAGGGCTTGACCCAGGGCTCGATCGGCTTGACCGCGGCAGCCCGAGCAGCCGCCGAGCAGCGCTGCGGCCGAGCAGGACGAGCGTCGTCGCCGGCGCGCGCCGCATCCTCATTTCAGCAGCTCCCGGATCTGCTTGTCGTAGTCGTCCTCGTAGCCGGTCGAGGTAGCCGCGATGGAGGTAGCGGACCTTGCCGTCGCGGTCGATGATCACGGTCGAGGGCATGGTGCTCAGGTCGTACAGCTTGCTCACCGTCTTGTCGGTGTCGAGCAGCACCGGGAAGGTGACGCCGAGCTTGTGCGCGACGCTCGGCCGCCTTGCGCGAGTCGTCGTCGACGTTGACGCCGAGCAGCACGAAGCCCGAGGCGCGGTACTTCTCGTAGAGCCGGTCGAGCTGCGGCATCTCCTGCGCGGCACGGGCCGCACCAGGTCGCCCAGAAATTGACCATGCACGACCCGGCCGCGCTGCTCCTCCAGGCTGCAGGTTCGGACCGTCATGGCGTGCAGGGTGAAGTCGGGCGCGATGCCGGCCGGGGGCAGCGCCGGCGCCGGCTGCGCCGGCGGCGAGGACAGCGTCGCGAGCGCGACCAGCGCGAGACGCCACGATGCGGCTGGCGGCTGCGTCGAACGGGAAGGGGGTGCTCATGGCTGTCGGCCCTCGAGGATCAGAAGAAGAAGCACAAGCCGGCGGTCAGCTCGAGGTTCTGCGTGTTGCTGGTTCTTGCCGAGCAGGTCGAGCGAGAAGATGTGGTCGCGCAGGTCGAGCTGCAGCGCGGCCCAGTCGACGAGGTAGACGCGATAGCCGAAGCCGAAGTTGAAGGTCGGCCTGCGCTGGTCGACGAACTGGTGCTGCCGACGCCGGCGATGAGATACAACTGCGAGGGCCGGGCGCGCCGGGCGCCGATGAAGATCTCGCCCGGCAACAAGTTGTAGCCGATCGAGAGGTTGTAGTAGCTGAGCTTTTGCCTTTTCGCTTCGGGAACACGCCGCCCGGCAGGATCTGGCGGAACAGCTCGTCGCTGACCTTGGTCTGGCCGTACACGCCTTCGACGAAGAAGTCCTCGGTGATGTGATAGCCGATGCTTGCGCGCCGTAGACCCAGCTCGTGCCGAAGTTCTGGGTCGCGTAGGCGCCGGTGTACAGGCCGACCTCGAAGTCGTTCGACGGGTAACTTCGGCACCTCGCGACTCGCGCCGGTCGACCTCGCGGCACGACCACCTGGTCGTTCGGCGGCGCCGGCGGGTCGGCGGCGAGCGCGCCGCAGCTCGCGGCCGCGAGAGCCGATGCCAGGAGCAGCCTTCTATGCTGAGTTGTTGTTCATGGTGTTGACGATGGTCGTGGCCACCGCTTCAGAAGAAGAACGCGACGCCCGGCGTCCAGGCGCTGTATTCGGTCGTCGCTGGTCGCTGACGAAAGCGGTGTAGAGCGAGTAGTCGGCGCGCAGCACGAAGCGCTCGGTGAGGTGCTAGCGCACGCCGACGCCGGCGTTGCCGAGCTTGGCGTCGGTCGATCGGCGCTCCGATCAGGCTCGGGTTGGGGAAGTTCTTGAACTTGCCCAGGCCGATGCTGAAGAACGGCGACAAACGCTAGTCGGACCACGGCTCGACGACCAGGTTGACGTGCCAGAGGTCGGTGCCCGAGAACACGCCCTGCACCTGGGCGAACGTGGCCTCGAGGCTGAGCGTGTCCGAGAAGCGATAGCTGGTCCAGACCTTGAACATCGGCTCGGATTGGAAGTGTCCCCAGGCCGCGCCGAGCTGGACCTTTCTGCTCAGGTAGTCGTCGAGAAGAACGTCACGAAAGGTCTTCTTGCTGCCGAGCGCGGTGAGCGTGGTCTCGAGCTGCGCGCGGCTGACCCAGCCGACCTTGCCGTCGTCGGTGCGGACGCGAAACCAGTCGGTGTGGCGCAGCTCGATCTCGATCCACTCGCCGCGCGGCGCGACGTAATAGATCGGGTAGCCGCGGCCGGGGCCGGTGCGCAGCTCGATGTAGGGATCGGTGATGAGCACGCGCTCGGCCTTCGGCGAGCGCGCCGGCTTGGGCGGTGGCGCGGACGCGGCGGCGCGACCGGCGACGCCGATGCAGTAGGCGCCGCCGATGCCGCAGAGGCTGCCGCGAGCGGTGGCGTTGCGGCCGAGGCCGCAGTCGCCGGCGCAGAGGCCGCGGCACGCCGGGGTCGACCGCATCGGCCGCATGCGCGGCGTAGGCGCGACAAACAGCGCGATGCGGCGAGGCCGATCCGCGATCGATGCGCGAATGCCGATGCCGAACCACGACGACGCTGCCGCGCTCGCCTCGCACGCTCACGGGGCGGGCTGCGCTCATTGGGTGTTGCACGTGCCGGTCTTCGGATCGGCCGGTGTGAACATCGTGTAGGTCGCGGGGCTGAACTCGTCCTGTCCGGCGGGCGCCGGGTGGCTGATCCAGTACTTGATCAGCTTGACGTTGGGATCGTTCTCGCTCGGGAAGACGAGGCCGCCGCCGTGGAGGACGTTGAGCACCAGCGGCTTGACCAACAGCCGGCTCTGCGCCGGGTTGCCGATGATGACCATCGCCCTGCGCCGAATAGAAGTTCTTGTACATGTCGCTGGCGCGGATCACGGCCGGCGTGTTGGCCGGATCGGCGAGGTCGACCGGCTGGGCGGCGGGGACGACCCGCAAAGCGCCACCGGTGCCGGTGACGCGTGTCGTGGCAGCCGGAGCCGGCGCAGGTGTTGGTGGTGGCGGAACCCTGGGATCTGCAGCTGGGCAAGGAAGATCGGGTTGATGCACTTCTGGAAGTACGCGAACGCGAGGTGCTGGTTTCCCTGATCGGTCTCGTGGGTTGCTCACCGCCGGCGGATTGGTGAGGGGGTCCGACGAACCCCCGCAAGCCGCCAGCGTGCTGAGCAATGCAATCGATAGGAAGGACCTCCGCAGTTCGGTCATCAGTGTCAACAGCCCGTCGCTATCCAGTTCGCGATCGTGTTGTAGTTCGGCGCTTCCGATCGGCAGCACCGGCACCGTCACCGGCGTCCCGTCTCGTTGACCGCACCCGGGGGATGCGGCACCGTCGAGGCTTGGACAACAGGTAGTTCGACAGCCGCGTTGCATGTGTTGGAGATCATCGTCAGGGTCACGCCGTAATCGCCCTTCGGGTCACCGGTAAGAACGAACCGGTTGTTGCGGAACGATGTGCCAATCGGCGTTTCGGACATGCTACTTCCGATGGCCTGGTGGCAAGCGCGGCGCACGTCGTAGTGAGGATCGGTAGACATCCGTCGCGAAAGTCTCTTCACTGAGGCCGTGGATCGTGCGCACGCCGGCGAGCGGATCGAACGGGTCGTTGAAGTACTTGCCACCCAGATCCATGAACTCGGCGAGCAGGCGCAGCTCGGCAGCGTTCAGCATCTTCGAGTGATCGGGCGCGGTCGACGGCGGATTCGGATGCGCGGCGCGAGCGTCGGCACCCGACATCAGCGTCTGGCCGGTCATGATCTCGAGCAGCCGGCTCTTGCGCGCCAGGCCGAGCGCCTCGCCCTCGCTGGCCGTGGTATCGACCAGTGCCGGACCGCGCACGATCACGAGCACGCCTTCCTCGATTCGGGTCAGCGGCAGGCCGGTGACCGGGTCGAGCTGCGGATCGCCGAGCATGATCGTCTGGTACGAGGTCGACGCGGCCGGCGCCGCCGAGCGTCGGCGCTCAGGTCGAGGTTGGATCGCGGGATCGCTGTGGCAGTTGGTGCAGGTGTTGGCGCCGCGGTGCGCGGGCGCGTCCACATCGGCTCGATGTGGGTCGGGTAGTTGATGAAGCCGTTGACCGGCGCCGGGATGCCGCAGGAGGTCGTCGGCCGCGACCGCATTGCCGGTGTACTTCAGGGCGATCGCGGCCGGGCGGTGACGCCGGGCTTGGTCGTGTCGGCCCAGAAGTCGGCTGAACACCAGGTCGTTGACGAGCTTGAGCGCGGTCGGGTCGAGGCGGGTGCGCGTCGAGGCCATCGTCTCGCCCGACTGGTGCGCGGCCTGCAGCGTCGGCTTCGCGCCGGTGGGCATCGCGTTGACGACGGCGCCCGAGTTGAGCGCGGCGCCGCGGCGCGGGCTGTGGCAGCCGTCGCAGGTGCGACGCTCGCCCGGCCGGACCTGGATCCAGTTGGTGTGGGTCTGGAACGCACGGCCCTTGGCGTCGACCACCGAGAGGCCGATCGGCATGTCGGCGGGCACGGTCAGCTTGAACGAGCCGTCGGGCTCGATCGGTGCGTAGCCGAGGATCTGCTGCATCTCGAACTCGGTCTCGCCGATGGCGCTGCGCATGCCCATCATTCCGCTCGCGGCGCGACGGCGCGAACGGCGCGGATGAAGCGCGCCGGGGCGCAGCCGTAGGCGGCGTCGGCCGGGTCCTTCATCTTCGCCAGGTCGGCGACCTGCGACGCGCGTGTCGATCGGATCGGTCGGCGCGGTCTTGGCGATCGCCGAGGCGCAGCCCGCGGGCACGTCGACGGCGGCGAGCACGCCTTCGCCCATGCGGCCGAGGCCGTCGGTGTCGTAGACGCTGCGCACGTCGAGCAGAGCCGAGGTTGGCCGCCGCGAGAGTCGGCGTCGACGTGGTCGGCTCGGTCGCGGTCGGCTCGGTGCGCGGCTGGATCGCGACCGGGTCGGTGTTCATGAAGCCGGGCGGCGGCGCGGCGACGATCAGCAAGGTCTGCTGGTTCGGGTCGAACATGTAGATCGCGTACGGACGGCGTGACGTTGTCCTGCATCGAGTCCTTCTGGATGTCGCTCGACTCAGGCGTTCTTCCATGCCGCAGACGCGACATCTCGTCGGCCGTCAGCGTCGAGCACGAGACGACGCCCACGCCGACCCGCGTGACCTCGCAAGGCGGGTAACGAGACCAGGACGCGATCGGTGCCGTCCCAGAGCGGGAACGGCGTGGTGATGCGGCCGAACTGCGAGACGCCGCGGCCGAGGCTCAGCAGCTGCGCCGTCGCCTGGTTCTGGCCGCTGGCCGGTGACGCCGGGTGTCGGCGGGCGTGTTCTGCTCGGAGAAGTTGGCGGCGTCGATGAAGCATCAGCGCGCCGCCTTCATGCGTGCCCGAGAGCGGCATCAGGTCGGACGCCAGGAAGCCCGCGTACTTGCCCTTCGGGTCCATGTCGCGCGGATGCAGGAAGCTGTTGCCCTGGCTGTGCGCGCCGTACAGCACGAACATGTCGGTGCCGTCCGGCTTGGCGCGGAAGACCTTGAAGTGGTTGCGGCCGCCGACGTGGTCCCAGCGCGAATACATGATGTCGCCGTTCTGGCGCACCGTCGGGTTGCGGTCGTGGCTCTGGTTGAACGAGATCTGCGTCGATGTTGCCGCCGTCGGCGTCCATCGTGTGCAGGTTGAAGACGGTCTCGCGCTCGTACTCGTCGAGCGCCTTGTAGGTGTGGCCGTTGAACTGGTTGACGCTTGACTTGGTCTGCCGGTTCGAGGTGAAGACGAAGCCGTGGCCGGCCGGGAGGTAGGTCGGCTCGACGTCGTCGGCGCCGGTCGGGCGGTGAGGCGGCGGAACGTGCCGCCGGTCAGACCGCCGACCGGTCATGTCGTATTCCCAGATGTTCCAGGCGCCGGTGCAGGCCTTGGCCGAGCCGATCATCGACGTGTTGCTGGTCGGGCAACGCATCGAGAACATGATCTTCTTGCCGTCGTACGAGACGTCGGGAGTCTGGACGTCGCCCACGCCTTGCGTGAACTGGGCGGTGATGTTGTGCTCGAGCGCGCTGGCCGAGGACTTCTCGCGGATCATCAGGTCGCCGCCGGGAGCGCTCGGGCCGCCGTTGGTCGGGTTCTGACTGATCGTGTTGGCGCGCTGTGCATATGCGATCGGCACGTCACCCGCGACGGTGACAGTTGCTGAATCGCCGCTACTAGTGCCGCTGCCGCAGCCCGCCAACACGCCCGCCAGCAGCACGCTGCTGGTCCATAACGATCCGGTCACGACCTTGTTCATGGAAGTCTCCTGGTGGTCTCGGCTCTGCACAAAAATCATTGACTTGGCGACTTTCCGGGAGGTGGCGCGGCCAGCAATCCGGAAGAAAAGTGAAGGGCTCCCGCAGCATCGACGACCACGGCGTCGGCTCCCTGCTGCGACTCGACCAGCGCCATTCCGCGCGCCACGCCGAGTACGAAGACGATCTTGGAAAGCGCTTCGCTGGTCAAGCCATCGTCGGCAAGAATCGTCACGCTTTGTATTCCGGAGGGCGATTTGCCCGTGGCCGGATCGATCAAGTGATGAAAACGCACGCCGTCGGCTTCGAAGTAGCGTTCGTAGTCGCCGGAGGTCGAGATCGAGACGTCCTCGAGCGGCAGCACCGCCGCGACACGGTCCGGACGGCGCGGGTCGCGCACGCCGATCGACCAGGGCCGGCCGCGCCGGTCGCCGATGACGCGGCTGTCGCCGCCGGCGCTCACCATCGCGTGGCCGATGCCGCGCCGGCGCAGGATCGCGACCGCGTTGTCGACCGCGTGGCCCTTGGCGAAGCCGCCGAGATCGATGCGCATCCCCGGGCGCGTGAAGCGCACGGTGCCGGCCTGGGTGTCGAGAAGGAGATGGCGCCAGCCGACCGCGGCGCGCGCCTGGGCCAGCGCCGCCTCGCTCGGGCGGATGCGCTGGCGGTAGTCGTAGAGGTGGCCGACGGCGGCGTAGGTGATGTCGAAGGCGCCGCCCGAGAGCTCGGAGAACTCGGCGGCGCGAACGATCAGGCGCGCCATCTCGGCGCTGACCGGGACGGCGCCGGCGCCGGCATCGCGGTTGATGCGCGACAGCTCGGAGTCGGGCTTGTGCGGGCTCATCGTGCGGTCGATGCGGTGCATCTCGTCCATCACGGCGGCGATCGCGGCCTCGCCCGCGGCGCGCTCGTCGCTCCACAGCTCGACGCTGATGGCGGTGCCCATGATCGCCTCGTCGCGCTTCAGCCATGCGCCGGACGCGGGCCGGCCGAACCTGCCTAGCACGTTTGCCTCACGATGTTGCACTGGGGAAGTGGCGAACACAGCTGCTGCGCTTTCTTCGGGATGGAAGGGACCGGCGACGACTTGATACGAGTGGCCGTGCCGAACCCATACGCAGATGACGTGCCGTCCCCGGCGCGGGCGCTGGCCTGCCCGGAAAGCGGCAATATTTGTTAGTCGTAACCGGCAATTCCCAGGTCCTCAGAGGTCGAGCGACCAATTTTTCACGCCCTTGCGAGCAGATGCTTCACCTGTGTCGAAACGAAACCGTGGGTCACGCGCATCGACCGTAGTGTTGTCCTTGCGGACACGCTCAGGTCGAGTAGAGCGTGATCGGCAAGGGCGTCAGAGCCACTTGGCGCGACGGAAGCGCCACCACATGAAGGCGCAGGCGCAGGCGATGATGGCGAGCGCCGCGGGATAGCCCCACGGGAGCTTGAGCTCGGGCATGTTGGTGAAGTTCATTCCCCAGATGCCGGCGAACGCCGTCGCCACGGCGAAGATCCCGGCCCAGGCGGCGAGCCGCTTTGTGATCTCGGTCTCCTCGATCGTCACCGTTGACAGGTTGACCTGGATCGCGGTGCCGATCGTGTCGCGCAGGGAATCAAGCGACGCGTTCATCCGCGCCAGGTGATCGAAGACGTCGCGGAAGTACTCGCGGTTGTTGCTGCAGACCTGCGGCACGCGGCCGCTGATCAGCTTGGCGACCGCCTCCTGCAGCGGCGCGACGGCATGCTTGACGATGCCGATCTTGCGCTTGAGTGCGTACAGCCGCTCGATGTTGGCGCGGCCGAGATGGGGCTCGAAGATCTGGTCCTCGATCGACTCGAGGTCGGTCTCGAGCGAATCGATGACCGGAAAGTAGCGGTCGACGACGGCGTCGATCAGCGCATAGAAGACGAACGCCGAGCCGTGCCGCAACAGATGCGGCTCGCGCTCGGCGCGGGCGCGCACGCCGAGGAAGCCCTGCTGGGTTCGGTTGCGCGTCGAGAGCACGAAATTCGGGCCGACGAAGACATCGACCTCGCCGACGACGAGCTCGTCGGTCGCGCTCAACTCCACGGTGTGCAGGACCGCGAACAGCGTGTCGCCGTACTCCTCGATCTTCGGCCGCTGGTGGCCTTGGCGCGCGTCCTCGACCGCCAGATCGTGCAGGCCGAACTCTTCCTGCATCTTGGCCAGCTCGGCTTCGCCGGCATCCTTGAGCGCGACCCAGACGAAGCAGCCCGGCTTGCTCAGGAACTCGCTGATGGCGTCGATCGGGCAATCGGCGAGCTTGTTGCCATCCTCGTAGGCAGCGCAGGCGATGAGCAAAGGCAGCTCCTTGTTGCGGGCGGCATTCTAGGAGCACGCGCCGCGCGATCCGGTCAATGCCGGCGTGCGAACCACATCCGCTGAAAGACCTGATCCTTGTCGAGCAGCAGATGCTTGAACGCGCCGAGGACGTGCAGCGCGAGGAGCGCGACCAGCGACCACAGGAGCACGCCGTGGACGGTGAGGTACTGCTCGGACAGGTCGTGGTCGGCGCGCGCCCATTGCGGCGTCGCCAGGCCGAACCATCGGACGCCGGCTTTGCTGTAGGACGCGCCCAGGTAGCCGGTGATCGGCAGCAGGACCATGAGCACGTAAAGCAGGGCGTGCGTGGTCGCCGCGAGGCGGGCGCTCCAGGTCGGCCGGCCGAGCAGAGGCTCGGGTCGATGACCCAGCCGCCATAGGACGCGCGCGAGGACGAAGGCCGCGATGATCAGGCCGATCGACTTGTGCAGGTCGAAGTACTGCTCGCTTCCGGGTTGGTGCTCGATCAGCATCATCCGCCAGCCGATCACCGTGGTCAGCGTGATCAGCACGGCAAGCACCCAGTGCAGAACGACGGCGGTGCGGCCGTAGCGCCAGCCGGCGGCAGGCGAGCTTGAGGTGGCGATCGATGCTGGCTGCATGGGGACGGGTCTTCGCGTTCTTTCGATTCTGAATCCAAGGTGGCGGCGCTGCCGGGAGCCGACGACCGCGTCGCTGCGCGCTTTCCGTTTTCGGCTTAGGCTCGTGCCGCCCGGCATTTGCCGAACGAAAGCTATCGCCATGAAAAGCCTGCCGATCCTGTCGAGCCTCTTCGTCGCCGTTGCGGCATGTGCCCAGCCGGCGGTGCCGCAGATCGCTTTCGACTCGGTGCCCGACGCGCTCAAGCTGCCGAAGGACCTCTATCTCGGCGAGGCCTCCGGCGTCGCCGTCAACTCGAAGGGCCACGTGTTCGTGTTCTCGCGCGGCAACACCACGGGGCCGGCCTATGCGGCGGCGGCGGCGCAGCTGCTCGAGTTCGACGCCGATGGCCGCTTCGTGCGCGAGATCGGCAAGAACCTGTACGCCTGGTCGTTCGCGCACACCGTACGCGTCGATCGCGACGACAACATCTGGTGCACCGACAAAGGCTCCGACCTGGTGATCAAGTTCAGCCCGGAAGGAAAGGTGCTGATGATCCTTGGCCGGAAGCAGGAGGCTTCCGACGAGGACACGGCGCCGCTCAAGCATCCCAAGCCGCCGCTGCCGGCCGAGGATGGGCGCTTTCGCCAGGTCACCGATGTCACCTGGGACCCGGCCGGCAACATCTTCGTCAGCGACGGCTACATCAACTCGCGCGTCGCCAAGATCGACAAGAACGGCAACTGGCTGACGTCGTGGGGAACGCGGGGCGACAAGCCAGGCGAGTTCAATACGCCACACAGCATCGCCGCCGACGCGCAGGGCAACATCTACGTCGCCGACCGCTTCAACCGGCGCATCCAGGTATTCGACGGCGAGGGCAAGTTCCTGCGCGCGCCTGGTCATCGACGTTCCGTTCGACAAGGGCACCAAGCCGGTGATCGGCAACCCGGTCGATCCGAACGCCACCTCGGGCACCTTTGCCCCTGGCGCGCCTTGGGCGATCTGCATCACCCCGGGGCCGAACCAGGTGCTCTACAGCGCCGATGCCTACCCGGGCCGGATCTACAAGCTGAGCCTCGACGGCAAGGTGCTCGGCACGATCGGCGGGCCGGGCGGCAGCTCAAGCAGTTCGCCTGGGTGCACGAGATCGCGTGCCCGTCGGAGAACGTGCTCTACGTCGCCGAGTTGCTGACCTGGCGCGTGCAGAAGCTGCTGCTGCACCCGAACTGATCGGTCGCCGCAGGACTTAACCCGCGAGCGCGACCCGACGCAGCCGCTCGGCTTCGTCGGCAAGCGAGTCGTTGACTTCGCGCAGCACCGAAGCGACGTCGACCGGGCCCGCCGCTGCGTCGAAGCGGCCGGTCAGCGGGGTCGCCGGGTTGCAGCACGCCACGCTCGTAGAGCGCCCAGATCTCCTCGCCGTAGCGGGTCGCGAGCAGCTCGGGCGCGAAGCGGCCGAAGAAGTCGCGCAGGTTGGCGACGTCGCGCAGCAGCATGCGCCTGGCGTGGTTGTTGCCCGCGGCGTCGACCGCCTGCGGCAGGTCGATGATCACCGGCCCGTCGTCGGCGAGCAGGACATTGAACTCGGACAGATCGCCGTGGACGACGCCGGCGCAGAGCATGCGAACGACCTCGCGCGATCAGCGTGGCGTGGTGGACTGCGCGCCTGCTCGGCCGTGAACGCGACGTCGTTGAGACGCGGCGCGGCGCCGCCTTCGGCGTCGGTGACCAGCTCCATCAGCAGCACGCCGTCGTGGAAGTTATAGGGCTTGGGCACGCGCACGCCCGCGCCGGCGAGACGGTAGAGCGCATCGACCTCGGCGCTTTGCCACGCCGCCTCCTGCGCCTCGCGGCCGAAGCGCGTGCCCTTGGCCATGGCGCGCGCCTGGCGCGTGTTCTTGACCTTGCGGTTCTCGGTGTAGTCGACTGCCTGGCGAAAGCTGCGCTGCGTTCGCTTCCTTGTAGACCTTGGCGCAGCGCGTCTCGTCGCCGCAGCGAACGACGTAGACCACGCCTCCTTGCCGCTCATCAGCTGGCGCACGACGCTGTCGACCAGCCCTTCTTCGATCAGCGGCACGAGCCGCGCGGGTGCTTTCATCGATCCATTGTCACCTCGCTCGGTCGTAGGCCGATCTTCAGGGGCACGGCACAACCGCGGGGCAGACGCCGCTGAAGGCGCGCGGCGTCGCCGCGACACGCTCGTTACAGGCCCGCTCGATCGCTCGCCGTTCAGAGCCCGTCGACGTGCTCGACGATCTTCCGCAGTCGCTCGAGCTCTGACATCCGTTCCGCCGCCACCGTCCGCAACTCGTCGAGCTCGGTGTTCTGCTGCTGCAGGCGCTTTTCGCTCTTCGTGCGGATCGCATCGGCGCGCCGCACCTCCGTCTTCAGCTCCTCGATGCCCTCTGCCATCTCGGCGTACTCGGCGATGCGCGCCTCGAGCCGGGCGATCTCCTCGGACTTGACGGCGACGTTGCGCGCCAGTTGCGCCTCGCGCTTGCGGTTCGAGCGCAGCTTCAGGCGCAGCAGCACGTACATGATCGACAAGGCGACCAGCGTGATCGCCATGATCAGCAGCAGACCCCACAGGATCTGCACGATCGCTTTCGTTTCGACGGCGTAGATGGCGATCTCGGTCGGATTCAACGCGGCCCTTTCGCGGCTCGGGCAAGGACAGGCAGGCGCGGCTCGATGCCGTCGCTGAAGCGGCGCGCGCGGCCCGAGCGGTTCAAGCGAGCTTCGTGCCGTCGGGCGACGGCGACGGCGCCGCCGCCGCGCGCTCGAGCGACCGGAAGAGCTGGATCCAGCGGTTCACGCCGGGAACGGCGCGAGAGGATTCCAGCGGCATGGCGGCGCTCATCGGTGCTTCTCCGGCGTCGTGAGGTCGGCGCCCGGCGATGCGCCGGCGCGTGGCCGCGATGTTAGTCGGCGATTCGCGCCACCGACATGGCGCGAACCACTACCTCGCTGCGGTCGCACCGACTGCGTCGGTAGCGCCGATCGCATTGGCGACGATGCCGGCCTCACCGGCGATCGTTCGCAGCGTCCCCGGCTGGCGCATGTCGAAGCCGACGAAGTACGCGTCGGCAAGCGCGCCGCGTCCGACCGGTTGGTTGGGCAGGCCGTTCTCGTCGAGCGGCACGGCGCTCTGCGGGAACAGCGTAGCGATGCCGGAGCGGTAACCGGTCGCGAGGACGACCGCGTCGAACGGCGCGCTGCGGCCGTCGACGAACTGCGCGCCGCTCGGCTCGAGACGACGGATACCCGGATAGACCGCGATCGCGCCGGCCTTGATCCGGCCCAGCGTGCCGACGTCGATCACCGGCGTATGCCCGTGCTCGCGCAGCTCGCGAAGCGGCGAGATCGCCGAGCGGCGCAGACCATAGCGCGCGAGTTCGCCGACCGTGACGTCGCAGAGCCAGCGCGCGAGCACGTCGCCGAGCGCGGTCGGCAAGCGCCACAGCAGAAGTGTCGTCTTCTGCGTCGGCCGGCCGAGAACATCGCGATAGACGATGTTGACCGCCGACCTCACCGAGAGCGCGACGGCAACGCCCTGCTCGGCCAGGTCGAGCGCAATCTCGGCGCCGGTGTTGCCCATGCCGACGACGAGCACGCGCCGGCCCGTGAACGGCGCCGCGTTGCGATAGCCGCGGCTGTGCAAGATCTCGCCGGCAAAGGCGTCTTGGCCGGCAATGTCTGGAACGAAAGGAACGTTGTTCGCGCCGGTCGTGACGACGACGACGCGCGAACGGATCTCTTTGCCGTCGCGCGTCGTCGTGCGCCAGCCGCCGCCTTCGGCCGGAACGATCGCGCTCGCCTCGACCCCGAAGCGCGGCGCGATGCCGGCGCGCGCGGCATAAGCGTCGAGGTAGTCAACGACGCGCTGGCGCGGCACGTAACGCGGGTCGGCGGCGGGATACGGCATTCCTGGCAACGCCGAGTGTTCCTTGACGGTGTGCAGGTGCAGCCGCTCGTAATGCGCACGCCACGACGCGCCGACCTGCGCCCCTTTCTCGATCACGGTCGGCCGGTGGCCCCGCGCGATCAGCGCCGCCGTGACCGCGAGCCCCGCCGGCCCGGCGCCGACGACCAGGATGTCCGTGTCCATGCTTCCCTCCGGTGTTTGCGCCCGGAGGATACGCAGGCGGCTGCCGGAGCGAGCGACGGGCGGTTGACCGGAAGAGCATCACCTCGCGCCGCGTGATCCGCGACGCGCATTCCGGCTTATGCGATGGCCTCACGAGAGTTCATTTCTATAATCGATCAGGCCCTGCCCCCGCACGGGCCACCGGTTCGAAGAGGGAGACTTCATGACATTGCTGCGCCTGGCCACGCTCGGCTCGCGGATCGCTGCGCTTTCGCTGCTCGCCCTCGCCGCCACGGCGAGTCAGGGCCAGACCCGATTCACGATCTCGGACGACGGCCAGGAGGTGACCGACACGACGACGCAGCTTGTCTGGCGCCGCTGTGCCGAGGGCCTGCGCTGGGACGGCAAGGCGTGCGCCGGCAAGCTGAAGACATACAAGTTTGGCGAGGCCAAGGACACGGCCGAGGGCGCCGCAAAGGGCGGCAAGGCATGGCGCATTCCGACCAAGGACGAGCTCGTCGGCCTGGTCGACAAAAGCACCAAGAAAAAGCCGCGCATCGACACGCACGCGTTCCCGCAGACGCCGTCGCAGCCCTTCTGGGCGATGCGACCGGGCACCGACGACGACCTCAATGCCTGGCTGGTGAGCTTCGCCACGGGCAAGGTCAGCGGCAACACCGGCCAGCGCAAGTTCCCGCTGCGCCTGGTGCACACCCCGGCCTGAGAATCGCGCGCGCCGGGCGCGGCGTCGTCAGCCCATGCGCCCGGGTCGACGGCTTCTCATCGCGACGGCGCTGGCGACGTAGCGACCGCATACACCTCGACCGGCAGCGCCTTGCCTCGGAACGCGACCGGCCCGAGCCGCTCGACGGCGATGCGGTCGCCGAGCGCGGCGCAGGTCTCGGCGTCGACCAGGATCGCGCGCAGCGCGACCTTGGTGTGGGTCTCGAGTCGCGCCGCGAGATTGACCGTGTCGCCGATGCAGGTGTAGGTCGCGCGCTGCTGGGTGCCGGTGTAGCCGGCGACCATCTCGCCAGTGGCGACGCCGATGCCGACTCGGATCGGCTCGCTTGCCGGATTCGCGCCGTTCGTTGCCGAGCAGCTCGATCAGCTCGACCATCTCGAGCGCGGCGTGGACCGCCGCGCGGGCATGGTCGGCGAGCGGCAAGGGCGCGCCGAAGATCGCCATGAGGCCGTCGCCGATCATCTGGTTGACGACGCCGCCATGGCCGCTGATCGCATCGAACATCAGCGTGTAGTACGTGTTGAGCAGCTCGATCGTCTCTTCCGGAGGCTGCGACTCGACCAGCGCGGTGAAGTCGCGGATGTCGCAGAACATCACCGAGCCTTGGATGCGTCGCCGGCGAGCGCGAACCCCGACTGCTGCAGGTCCTGCGCGACCTCGGAGGTCGCAAAGCGCCGCACCAGCTCCTTCTGCTGGTCGCGCAGGCGCTTCTTCTCGAGGCTGGCGCCGATGCGCGCTTTCAGCAGCACCGGCATTGACCGGCTTGGGCAGGTAGTCCTCGGCGCCGAGCTCGATGCAGCGAACGATGTTATCCAGGCCTTCGAGCGACGAGGTCACGATCACCGGCAGGTCGCGCAGCGCGTGGTCGCGCGGCCAGGTGCTCGAGCACCTCGAAGCCGGTCATCTCGGGCATTTCCATGTCGAGCAGCATGAGGTCGAAGTTGCTCGCGGCGAGCATCTCGAGAGCGATCGCGGCCGTTCTCGGCGCAGGCGACGTCGTGGCCCTGCAGCTCGAGGCTGCGCTGCAGCAGCAGCCGGTTGACCTTGTTGTCGTCGGCAACGAGCAGGCGTGCCGGCCCGTGGCGCAGGTCAGCCATCGCCGCGCTCCGAGAGCGCCGCCGCTGCGCGCTGGTACGCCTCGTCGAGACGATCCAGGGCGCCGGGCTGGCGGCCGGCATCGAGCCCGCCGAGTTCGAGCTCGCGCACCAGCGCGCCGAGGGCGAGCGCGCCGAAGGTGTTGGCGTTCGACTTGAGCGAATGTGCGGCACGCCGAAACGGCTCGACCTGCTCGGCGGCCAGCGCGCGCCTCAGCTCGGCCAGCATGACCGGCGCCTCCTCCAGGAAGGTGTCGACCAGCTCGGCGACGAAATCGGCGCCGGCGCTCGCCTGCAGCTCGACGAAGGTCGCGGGGTCGATGACCGGCGCGCTCATGGCAGTCGAGTCGGCGTTGCGGCACGGCGTGCAGCGCCTCGACCAGCCGCTCGACCCGGATCGGCTTCGTCAGGTAGTCGTCCATCCCTGCCTCCATGCACATCTCCCGGTCGCCCTCCATCGCGTTGGCCGTCATGGCGACGATGCGCAGGCCTCGTGCGCCGGGCCGAGCTTGCGGATCCGGCGCGTCGCGTCGAGTCCGTCGAGCTCGGGCATCTGCACGTCCATCAGCACCACATCGTAGGCCTGGCGCTCGACCGACTCGACCGCCTCGATGCCGTTCGACGCCAGGTCGGCGCGGTAACCCATCTGCTGCAGCAGCCGTAGCGCGAGCTTCTGATTCACGACGTTGTCCTCGGCGAGCAGGATGCGCAGCGGATGGCGCGCCGCCATCCCAGGGTCGAGCTTCGGGGTTGCCGCCTTTTCGACCTGCGGCCTGGCGACGGCGTCGTGGGCGACCAGGCCGACCAGCGTGTCGAACAGCTGTGACTGGCGCAGCGGCTTGGCGAGATAGGCGTCGAACAGCGCACCGACGTCGCCGACCTCGCGCCGGCCGAGCGAGCTGAAGAGCACCAGCGGCAGCCCGGCGTCCAGTGCGCGGATGCCGCGCGCGAGCTCGACGCCATCCATCTCCGGCATGTGCATGTCGAGGATCGCGAGGTCGAATGCCGCGGGCGTCGCGGCATCGCCCGCGAGCCAGGCGAGCGCCTCGCGCGGCGACCCGGTGTCGCGCGCCTCCATTCCCCACTTGCCAGCTTGCAGCGAGAGGATGCGCCGATTGGTCGCGTTGTCGTCGACGATCAGCAGGCGCTTGTCCAGCAGCTCCGGCTGGGTGCCGGCAAATTCGCGGCGTCGGGTCGTCGGCAATTCGGCGAGCGGCGCCTTGATCGTGAACGAGAACACCGCGCCGCGGCCCGGCCCATCGCTCTCGGCCCACATGCGCCCGCCCATCAGTTCCGCCAGGCGTCGGCTGATCGCCAGGCCGAGGCCGGTGCCGCCGTACTTGCGGGTCGTACTGCTGTCGGCCTGGCTGAACTTCTGGAACAGGCGGCTCTTGCCGGCGTCGCTCAGGCCGATGCCGGTGTCGCGCACGGCGACCTGCAGCTCGTCGCCGCTGGCCGACACGGTCAGCACGACCTCGCCCTGGTCGGTGAACTTGACGGCGTTGCTGAGCAGGTTGAGCAGCACCTGGCGCAGCCGCGTGACGTCGCCGGTCACGGCCGGCGGCACCTCGCCCTCGAACTGGTAGGCGATATCGAGGTGCTTCTCGGCCGCGCGCGCCGCGATCAGGTCGAGCGCCGACTCTATGCACTCGCGCAGGTCGAACGGATGCGCCTCGATCTCCATGTGACCGGCCTCGATCTTCGAGAAGTCGAGGATGTCGTTGATGATCGTCAGGAGCGCGTCGCCCGAGTCGCGGATCGTGCCGGCGAAATCGCGCTGCTCGTCGCTCAGCGAGGTGTCGAGCAGCAGGCCGCTCATGCCGATCACGGCGTTCATCGGCGTCCTGATCTCATGGCTCATGGTCGCCAGGAACGAGCTCTTGGCCTCGTTGGCCGCCTCGGCCGCGGCCCGTGCCTCCTGCGCCTCGTCGAACAGGCGCTGCGTCTCGTTGAACAGCCGCGCGTTCTCGATCGCGATCGCGGCCTGGTCGGCAAAGGTTCGCAGCAGCTCGTCGTGATGCGCCAGGATCTCTCCCGCGTCGCGCCAGCCGACAACAATCACGCCGACCGGCTTGCCTTCGCGCATCATCGGCACGCCCAGCATCCGCCGCCAGCCGCCGGCGATGGCGAAGCGCTGGTCGTAGTCCGGATCGTCGATGGCGTCGCGGGTGCGCGCGGCCGTCCGGGTCAGGACGACCCGTCCCGAGATCTGCGAGTGATCCGGGCGAATCGGATAGGTGGCGCGCAGCATCTCGACCGCCGCCGGCGCCAGCTTGTGGCTGGCGGCCCAGTGCAACAGCTCGCCGTCATACCGGAAGACGCTGGCGAACATGCCGTCGCAGATGGCGACCGCGTTGCGCACGATCGCCTCGAACACCGGCTGCACGTCCGAGGGTGAGCTGGCGATGACCTTCAGGATCTCGGCGGTCGCGGTCTGCCGCTCGAGAGCGTCCCGGGTTTCGTTGAACAGGCGCACGTTCTCGATCGCGATCACGGCCTGGTCGGCGAAGGTCTGAAGCAATGCGAGCTGCGTGTCGGCGAGAAGGCCGCGCGCGGTGCGAACGACGGCGATGGCGCCGATCGCCGATGCG
Organism: uncultured beta proteobacterium; assembly: GCA_963766315.1. Classification (GTDB taxonomy): domain Bacteria; phylum Pseudomonadota; class Gammaproteobacteria; order Burkholderiales; family Burkholderiaceae_C; genus Schlegelella_A. Next base: position 59,803 of record CAVXZM010000009.1, on the reverse strand, counting down.
CCGCGCACCATCGGCACGACGGTCATGGCGCGGTAGCCCGCCGGCGCGAGATTGCGCTTGCCGGCCGCGAATTGGCCGCCCTCCTCGAGTACGTCGGCGACGTCGACGACGCGGCAATCGAGGAGCGCCGCGCCGTGGATGTAATCACGCGACAACGGGAAGGGAAAGACGTCGCGCCAGCGTGACGCTCGCTCGGCATTGTCTTCGGCGATCGCGACGCAACGCACCTCGCCGTCGACCGGGCGGCTGACGGCGAGCGCGGCGCCTGGAAAGAGGCGCACGCCGCTGCTCACGATCGCCTCGAACACCGGCTGCACGTCTGTCGGCGATTCGCTGATGACGCGCAGGATGTCGGCGGTGGCGGTCTGGTGCGCGAGCGCCTCCTGCGTCTCGTTGAAGAGGCGCGTGTTCTGAATCGCGATCACCGCCTGGTCGGCGAAGGTCTGGAGCAGGGTGATCTCGGCCGGCGCGAACGGGTGCACCTTGAAACGCAGCAGCGCGATCACGCCGATCGATCGGCCCTTCTGGACCATGGGCACGGCGAGCACGCTGCGGAACCCGTTCCTGGCCTGGAGCCCGCGCACGTCGGGATATTCGCTGTCGATGAGCGGCACGATGTCCTCGACATGCACTGCTCGGCCCTCGATGACGGCGCGACCGACGACCGAGGTGCGCTCGATCGGCAGCTCCTCCCCGTGCGATTCGTTGACGTACGCGCTCCCGTAGTGAGTCATCGCCCGCAGCTTGTCGCCGAAGGTGAGCCAGACCCGGCTGCCCTCGGCATGGCAGAGCATTCCGGCGCGCTCCGCGAGGGCATCGAGCACCGGCTGGACATCGGTCGGCGACGCGCTGATGACCTTCAACACCTCGGAGGTCGCGGTCTGCCGTTCGAGCGCCTTCTGCGTCTCGTCGAACAGGCGCGCGTTCTCGATCGCGATCACCGCCTGGCTGGCGAAGGTCTGCAGCAGATCGACCTCGCGATCGGTGAACAGGCCGGGCTCGGCGCGCGTCACCGAGATCGCGCCGACGATCTCGCGCTCGCGCAGCATCGGCACGCTCAGCACGGCGCGGTAGCCGGCGAGCCGGGCAACGTCGAGAGTCTTGTGGCCGACGTCTGTGTCGGTGTGCACGTCACCGATGTTGACCACCACGCCGTCGCGCACGGCTCGCGCGGTGGCCGATGCGTCGCCCGGTTGCATCGGGAACGCCCTGCGCGCGGCGTCGAGGCCTTCCTGGTTCACGCCATAGGCGCTCGCGATGTGGATCTGTTCGCCATCGAAGCGAAACACGAACCCGAGCGTCGTGCCGGTCAGGCGCGCGGCACGCTCGGCGATGACGTCGAACACGGGCTGCGTCTCGGTCACCGATGCGCTGATGACGCGCAAGACCTCGGCGGTCGCGGTCTGGCGCTCGAGCGCTTCCTTGGTCTCGTTGAACAGGCGAACGTTCTCGATCGCGATCACCGCTTGATCAGCGAAGGTCTGGGCGAGCGCGATCTCCTTGTCGTCGAACTCGCCGGTCGTCTCGCGCAGGATGGTGAGCGAGCCAAGCGCCTTGCCGTCCTTCAGCAGCGGCACGAACAGGCACGAGCGGTAGCCGAGTGCGATCGCCAGGTCGGGCATGCGCCAGAACTGCTTGGCGCCCTCGACCGTGTCCGCGACCGAGATGACGCGACCGTCGAGGATGCAGGCGCCGGCGCCGCTGCCGCGGTCGAGCGGCCAGGGCTTGAGGAAGCCGACGCCCTTCGGCGAAGGCGCGTCGGAGGCGAACGCGACGTCCTCGATCATGTCGCCGCGCGGCATCGCCAGATGAACCGCCTTGCCTTCGAACAGGCGACGGCAGCTCTGCACGATGGCGTCGAACACCGGCTGCGTATCGGTGATCGAGCCGCTAATGACGCGCAGGATCTCGGCCGTCGCGGTCTGCTGGTCGAGGGCCTCCTTCGTCTCGTTGAACAGCCTGACGTTCTCGATCGCGATCGCCGCCTGGTCCGCGAACGTGGTCAACAGCTCGACCTGCTTGTCGGTGAACGCGCGCACCTCTTGGCGCCAGACGACGATCACCCCGGCCACGGCGTTGCTGCTGAACATCGGCACGCCGAGCATCGTGCGATAGCCGCCGAGCCGCTGAGATTCCGCTTCGGAGTAGTCGGGATCAGCGAGCGCGTCGAGGATCTGCACCGGTTGCCGTTCCAGCACCACGCGGCCGATCAGGTAGCCGCGCTCCGGCCGGATAGCGATTCCGGCGATATGCGCCTCGAACTCGGCGGAGGCGCCGTGCGCTGCAGCGAGCCGATATACCTCGCCCATGGGCCTGAAGATAAAGCCCTGGCTTGCTTCGCACAGCCGGGTCGCGTTCTCGATCAGGGTCGTCAGCACGCGCTGCAGGTCGAACGTGGACTGGCTGATGACCTTGAGTACGCTCGCGATCGCGGTCTGCTGGCGCAGGCCTTCCTTGGTCTCGTTGAACAGGCGCGCGTTCTGGATCGCGATCACCGCCTGGTCGGCGAAGGTCTGCAACAGCGCAAGCTCCTTATCGCTAAACGCGCCGCGGGCGCGGGCGACGCCGACGACGCCCATGCCGCGGCCTTCCCACAGCATCGGCGCAAAGGCGACCGAGTGGTAACCCGCCACCTTGCCCATGCGACGCAGCATCGGCGGCGTGAAGGGATCGTTGAGGACGTCGACGTAGTGGGCGATTCGGCGATCGGTGATGGCCCGGCCCGGCGCCGACCCGACCACGGGCGCGGGAAAGGTTGCCATCACCGCGTCGCGGGCGTTGCCGACGTAGGCCGCCACCTGCAGCTGGTTCTCCGCATCGACCAGCAGCACGTCGAGCTCGTCGCCGCCGAACAGGTGCTTGCAGCTGTCGAGGATCTTGTCGAACACCGGTTGGGTGTCGGCCACCGAGCTGCTGATGACGGCGAGCACCTCGGCCGACGCCTTCTGCTGTTGAAGCGCCTCCTGCGTCTCCTTGAACAGGCGCGCGTTCTGGATCGCGATGACCGCCTGGTCGGCGAAGGTCTTGAGCAGGCCGATTTCCTTGTCGGAGAAGGGCTGCGGCGGCTGCCTGAGCACACCGATCGAACCGATGCCGGAGTCTTCCCAGAGCATCGGCGCGAACACCGCGGAGAAGTTTCCGGAACGCTGGGCGACCGCGCGCGTCGCCGGCGCGGTGCGATTGGCGTCGCCCGAATCGGGAACATATATCGGCTGCCGTTGCCTGATCGCCAGCCCGGTCGTGGTTTCGGCGAGCGGTCTCGGAAAAGTGTCCTTCACGCCTTCGATCAGCGAGCCTCGGAACGCACCTGTGTGCAGCTGGCTACCCTCGCCGACGAGGAAGATCCCGAGCTGGGAAGTCGAGAACAGTCGCTGGCAACTGTCGAGGATCTTCTCGAACACCGGCGCCGCGTCGGCGACCGAGCTGCTGATGACCTGGAGCACCTCGGCCGTCGCCGTCTGCTGCTCGAGCGCCTCCTTGGTCTCGTTGAACAGGCGCACGTTCTCGATCGCGATCACGGCCTGGTCCGCGAACGTCTGCAGCAGTTGGACCTGATCCGGCGCGAAGTTCCCCGGCTCGACTCGCGTGACGCTGATCATGCCGATCGTCGCGTTGTCGCGCCGAAGCGGACAGATGACGAGGCTGCGAAAGCCGCGCTGGCGCGCCAAGTCGCGCACGAAGGCCCGGGACTGAGCCTCGTCTTCGATATCCGTGACGAGCACGGTCTCGCCATCGCTGATTGAGCGGAAATATTGCCACTCGTCAGCAGGCCGGCCGGAGACGCTCAGCAATGCGGCATCGCCCTCGGGGGTCGTCGGCGTGTAGCCGACCACATAGCGGGCACCATCGATGAAGCGCCAGACAGTGGCCGAGTGGCCGCCGATCAGTCGTTTCGAGCTCGCCGCGATGGCATCGAACACTGGCTGCACGTCGTCGGGCGAGCTGGCGATGACCTTGAGGATCTCGGCGGTCGCGGTCTGCCGCTCGAGCGCCTCCTTGGTCTCGTTGAGCAGGCGCACGTTCTCGATCGCGATCACTGCCTGATCGGCAAAGGTCCGGATCAGCTCGATCTGGCGCGCCGGGGTGTGCCCGGGCTCAGCCCAGCCGACGAGGATCGCGCCGACCGCCGCGCCGTCCCTCAACATCGGTGCGCCCATCGTTCGCCGCCACGCGCCGGCGGCCGCGAAGTCATGGTCGTAGTTCGGGTCGGTCTGCGCGTCGTCGATGCTTTGCGCCCGCCCCGCGAGAATGACCCGGCCGGCAAGGAGGGCGCGCTCGGGTGGCGCGGGGTAGACCGTGCGCGCCACCTCGAGCGCACGCGCCGGCCAATGGCGCGTCGCCGCGAGCTCGACCACGCGACCGTCGTAGCGATAGACCGCCGCGACCGCGCTGCCGAACAGGCGCGTCGCGCAAACGAGAATCGCCTCGAACACCGGCGCGACGTCGGTAGGCGAGCTGCTAATGACGCGTAGGACGTCGCTGATCGCGGTCTGGTAGTCGAGCGACTCGCTCAGGTCGCGCGCCTGCTGCTCGACCTGGGTCAGCGCGTCGGCGGTCTGGTTGAACAGCCGCGCGTTCTGCAACGCCAGCGTCGCCTGGCGCGACAAGCCGACCAGGAACTCGAGCTCGCGCGCCTCGAACGGCCGGCCGCCGTTGCGCCAGACTGCCGTCGCGCCGAGCACCTTCTTACCGGCCCGGAGCGGAGCCACCATCAGCCGCTCGTTCGTGCGGCGCGGCGTGCCAGCGGCCTGGATGCCGCGACGGTCGGCGTCGATGTCGTTGATCAGCTCGGGCTCGCCGCTTTGCAGCAGCGTGCCGATGATGCCGGCGCCGGTCTCGATCACCGCCGATTTGATCGCCTCCGCGTCGTCACCAATCGCCACCGTCGCGCGATGCGTTGCTGCCCCCGGATCGGGCAGGAAGATCGCGCTGTCGGTCGCCTGCAGCAGATCCTTGGCGTGGTGCGCGATCCGGTCCATCACTACCGCGAGGTCGAGCGATGACGACAGGTCGCGGCCGACGTCCGACAGCGCCGATGCTTCGCGCTCGCGCCGTTCGGTCTCCTTCAGGAGCCGCTGCGTCTGGTCGAACAGGCGCGCGTTTTCGAGCGCAACGCCCATCCCCGCGGCGACGGTGCTGAGCAGGCGCACCTCGGCGTCGCCGTACGCATGCTCGCGATGGTGATCCTCGAGAACGATCGTGCCGAGAAGGCAGTCGGGGCCAAGGATCGGAACGAAGATCACCGAGAGCGAGGGATCGGTCCCGGGGATGTCGCTGATGCCGGCGACAGCGCGTTCCTCGGGCGTGTTCAGCACCACCGGCCGGCGAGTCCGTTCCATCACCTCGCCGGGGCCGCCGGGAATGCGCGCCATCGGCTCGACGTGCAGGCGCTCGCCGTGCTCGTACTCGTACAGGAAGCGGATCAGGCCAGTGTCCGGATCGAACCAGCGGATGCCGATGCTCTCGGTCGCCAGGACGTCGCGCAGCTTGTCGCCGACGAGGTCGACGATGCCCTGGAAGTTCAGCTCGGCCGCCATCCCCTGCTGGATGCTGCTGATCACCGCCAGCTCGGCGTTGCGCCGCTCGGTCTCTTTGAGCAAGCGCTGGGTCTCGGCAAACAGGCGCGCGTTCTCGAGCGCCACGGCCATGCTGCCGCTGAGCGTCTGCAGCAGGCGCAGGTCGCCTTCGTCGAAGGCGTGCTCGTGATGCTGGTCCGACAGCCCGATCAGGCCACGCACCGCCGTGCCGGCAACCATCGGCACCATCAGAAGCGATTTCATGAGGGGGCCCGACCCGCCTATCGTGTAGCTGCCGTAGCGCGCCGATTCCTCGGCCAAGTTCTCCTTGATCAGCAAAGACTGTCCGGTGCGGAACACGTGCGGACCGAAGCCGCCGCTGTTGACTTTCAAGTCGATGGGAGCGATCGACAAGCGCCCGCCCTCTTCCAGAGCGTAAGGAAACTCGACCCTTTGCGACTCCTGGTCGAAGACCCGGATCTGCACGTCGGCGCCGTGGAAGATCTCCTGGATCTTGTCGCCGACGGCCTCGTAGATGCCCTGGATGCTGAGCTCGGCGGCCAGCGCCGACTGGACGCTGTTGATCACGGCCAGCTCGGCGTTCCTCTGCTCGGTTTCCTTGAGCAGTCGCTGGGTTTCGGCGAACAGGCGCGCGTTCTCGAGCGCCACGCCCATGCTTGCCGCCACCGTCGTGAGCAGGCGAACCTCGGCAGCGCCGAACGCATGCTCGCGCTCGTGGTTTTCCAGGCCGAGAAGGCCGAGCACCCGGTCGCCACCGACGATCGGCACATCGACGAACGACAGGCACCAATCGGTACCCGGCGAGGGACCGCTGTTGCCCAGCGCGACCTGCTCAGCGCGCGTGTTCGCGATGCGGATTTGCCGGGTGCGGACTAATTCGTCGAGATATCCGCCCGGACGCACCAACAGCGCCGGCGGAGTGATCCGCACACCGTGCTCATAGGCGTAAAGGCCGCGCATCAGGCTGGTCTTTTCGTCCCACCAATCGGATGCCCACGTCGCCGGAGCCAAGCACCTCCCGCAGCTTGTCACCCACCAGGTCGACGATGCCCTGGAAGCTGAGCTCCGCCGCTATGCCCTGCTGGATGCTGTTGATCACCGCCAGCTCGGCGTTCCTCTGCTCGGTTTCCTTCAGCAGGCGCTGGGTCTCGTCGAACAGGCGCGCGTTCTCGAGCGCGACGGCCATGCTGGACGCGAGCGTCTCGAGCAGGCGGACGTCGTCGGGACTGAACGCGTGCTCGCGCTCCATGTCGTTGAGGCACAGCATGCCGAAGACCTCGCCGGAGACGATCAGCGGCACCAGCAGGAGCGACTTCGGCGCACGCGTACCGAAGATCGTTCCGGCGCTGCCCAGGCGAGCGGCGATGCCGAAGATATCCTCGTTGGCGAGCAGCGTGCGACGGGTGCGGATGACCTCGGCGCCGAAGCCGCGGTCGGTGATCACCATAGGCGCGGGTTGGACGCGCACACCCTCGTGAACCGCGTAGGGGAACAGGAACCGGCCGGACGCGCGGTCGACGATCCGGATTCCCTCCAGCGCGCGCGGGAACACTTCGCGCAGCTTCTCGCCGACGGCGTCGTACACGCCCTGCATGTCGAGCTGGCCTGCCAGCGCCGCCTGGACCGCATTGATGATGGCCAGCTCGGCCGCGCGCTGGCGCTCCGCCTCGAAGACTCTTGGCATCTGAGCAAGGCCACGCCCATGCCGGCAGCGACCGTGGACAGGAGGCGGACCTCGGCCTCGTCGAAAGCGTTCGTCGCGCTCGTAGTTCTCGAGGATGATGGTGCCGAGGAAGCGGTCGCCCGAGAACATCGGCACGAACACCGCCGACCGGCTCGTGTCGGTGCCCTCGAACTGGAACAGGCTCGAGCGCTTCGGCCTCGGCGGGGTTGCGCGACAGCGCCGGCCTGGCGCTGCAGCAGCAGCTTGTCGACCGGGCGGTCGAGCGAGTCCGGCGCGGGCGGCAGCGCGCGCCGATGCCGTGCTCGCAGCTGTAGAGGGTATCGGCGCGTGCCGGTCGGCGCGTCACGCCACGTGATCATCATGTCGCCGGTCTCCAACACCTTGCGCAGCTTGTCGCCGACGAGGTCGACGATCGCCTGAAAGTCGAGCGCCGCGGCCATCGCCCGCTGGATGCTGCCGATCACGGCGAGCTCGCCGGTTCGTCGCGCAAGCTCGGCGCTGCGCTCGGCGAGCTCGCGCGTCCAGCGTCTCGCCGGCGGTTCGCGATCGAGCGCGGCCGCGGCCGCGTCGGCGAGCGCCGCGATCAGCTCGCGCTCGGCGCGGCCGAAGCGCCCCGCTGCGCCGTCGATGTCGGCGTAGAGGTAGCCGAGCAGCGTGCCGCCGAGCGACGAGCGGCGCGACGATGCACGAGCGCTGCGCCGCGGCCGCGGCGCCCGCCGGCCCATGGCGCAGGCGCGCGTGGCGCGTGCGCCGTGCCTCGTCGAGCCAGGGCTTGATCGCGGCGTGCAGCGTCGCGCCGTCTTCACCGGGCGGCAGGTGCGAAGCGACGATGACCGGCCCGCCGGCGCTTTCGCGCAACAGCAGCACGCGCGTCGCGCCCGACGCTGACGCAGCCTGCTCGACCCGACCGGCGCTTGCGCGAGTCGGCGGCCGGCGAAGCGCGCGGTTCGCGCGCGCCGCTGCCGCTGCCGCGGTGCAGTCTGCGCGTCTGCTTGCTCTTCGGACCAGGCATGGACTGCTCGTGCTGCGCCGAAACCACCCAGCTCCTTCGAACGAAGGGGCGGGCGCAGTCTACAGGCGCACCGCGCCGCCGCCGAACCCGAGCGCGTCGCCGCGCGGCCTTCCCCGGGGCGACCGGATGTTGCGCCGGCACCCATGTATCGATCCGCACAGCGAGGCGCCGTGTGGATGTTCACGGCCGCGCCGCGACGCGACGCGCACGCGGCCAAGCGGCTTCCTACCATTCGCATCTCATCGACTGGAGACACGCCAATGTCCTGGCGCAACGGCCCGCACGCGCGGGCACCCGGCTCGCCAAGCCAACCCGAGCGCCTTCCCCGCGCCATCGCCGCGCGCCTGAAGAGCGCCGGCTACCTGGCCGAGATCCCCGTCACACGCCCCGCGTCGAACGCCGCCATGCACGACGCTGACGCCGAGTCGCCGGCGCGTCACGAGAATCAGGACGACCACAAGGGTCGGCCGAGCAATGAAGACGACCGAAGACCGAAGCGCCACCTACGTTCCCGCGTTCACGCTCACGCCGACGCAGCGCGAGGCGGCCAAGAGCGAGGCTGTCGGCGACGTGGTGCGGCGGCCGAACTTCATCAACGACATCGCCGCCGGCAAGGTCGAGCTGCCGACGATCCCGCGCGTCGTCCAGCGCCTGATCATCGCGCTCCAGAACCCCGACGTCGACACGCGCAAGATCGGTGAAGCGCTGGCGCAGGACCCGATATTGAGCGCGAAGGTGCTGCGCCTCGCGAACTCGGCCTTCTTCGGCGGCCAGCGCTCGATGGCGTCGATCGACGCCGCGGTCGCGCTGATCGGGCTGCAGGCGCTCAACCGGCTGATCGTCGCCTGCGGCGTCGCCGCGCCGTTCAAGGACATTCCGGGGATCGACCTGCAGGTGTTCTGGCGCGATGCGCTGGTCGCCGGCATCGCCGCCAACAAGCTCGCGCCGCGCTTTTCGGCCGACGCCGAGGAGGCCTACACCTGCGGCCTGCTGCACGGCACCGGCCACTTGATCCTGTGCCAGACCTATCCCGACATCGCCAACGCGATGTTCACCGGCTTCGAGGTCGTGCGCGGCGCCGAGCTGGCGACGATCGAGGCCGGCGCGTTCGGCATCGACCATCCCGCCGTCGGCGCGCTCTGGGTCGAAAGCCTGGGCTTCCCGCAGCCGGTCGCCGACACGATCCGCTGCGTCGCCGAGCCGGCCACCGACAGCGAAGCGCCGCTCCTGCTGACGCTGCGCAGCGCCTCGGCGCTGGCGGCGTCGGTGGCGCAGAAGGACGCCGCCGAGGTCGCGCTGGCGGCCCTGCCGCCGGCCGCCCAGGCGCGCTTCAGCGGCGCCGGCGGCCAGCCCGACGCCGCCTTCCTCAAGCTCTACGAAGCGCTGCAGGAGACCGAGCCGACGTTCTGATCCTGCCGTCGGCCGGAAGATCGCGGCGCCGCGCGCGCTCGGCGCGGGTAGGATGGCTGCGATGTCCGACATGCTGGCCCTCTCGGCGCATCTGCCCGAGGTCGCGTTCGCTCCCGGCGACGTCGTCGTCCAGGAGGGCGGCTCCGCCGGCAGCCTGTGGGTGCTCGTCTCGGGCGCCTTGCAGGTGACCAAAGGCCCGGTCGTGGTCAACACCGTCACCCGCCCCGGTGCCCTGGTCGGCGAGATCGCGGTCCTGCTCGACACGATCAACAGCGCCACGGTCCGGGCGACCGAGCCGAGCGTCCTGCGCCACGCCGTCGACGGCCGCGCCCTCCTGGCGAGCGATCCGGCCATCACCCGGCTGGTCGCGATCGGCCTGGCCGAGCGGTTGAACTTCGTCACCACCTATCTCGCCGACCTGAAGCTCCAGTACGGCGACGCGCCGGGGCTGTCGATGGTCGCCGACGTGCTCGCGCGGCTCGCCGAGCGCCAGGGTCCGGTCGCCCGGCCCGGCTCGGCGCGCGACCCGGATCCCGAGTACTAGCGACGGCAGCGGTCGGACAGGCCGGCCGCGTCAGAACACGGTGCGCTCCGGCGCCTGCGCCGCAGCGAGGTGCAGGCTTTCGCTGCCCATGAGCGAGCGCCACGACGCCGTTCCCTCGCCCAGGTCGATCGCGACGTGACACGGCACCGGCCCCGATCTGCCGGCCGGCGTTGAAGACCCAGGTCGCGTCGATTCGGTCGGCCCACGAGCCCGCCGGCTTGAAGGGCGACTGGTGCACGTGGCCGGTGAGAACGACATCGGGCCGGTGCCGGGCGATGAGCGCGTTCGAGCTCGCCATCGCCGTAGTGGCGCTTGCCGGTCCACGAGGTCGGCGAATCGAGCGGCGGCCAGTGGTAGACCCACAGCCAGCGCCGCGGCCGGCGCTCGGCATCGACGGACGAGCTGGCGCTCGAGCGCCGCGAGCCCGAGCGGGCCGTCCCACCAGGGACAGATCGTGACCAGGGTGTCGCCGAGCAGCAGCGAATCGCCGTCGGTCGGCACGCCCGCGGCGCGCGCCTCGGCGAGCCAGAGCGCCGCCTGCTCGCCGTGCGCGTCAGGGCCCGTCAGGTCGTGGTTGCCCGAGGCGATCGCCACCCGCCCGGCGGCCTGCAGCAGGGCCAGGTAGCGCAGGACGACGACCGTCTGGGCGTCGAGCGAGACGGTCGAGCTGATGTCGAGCTGATCGCCCGCCAGGACGACCAGATCGAACGACGGTGCTGCAGCGACCACCCAGTCGAGCTGCGGCAAGGTGTAGTGGAGATCGGAGACGAGAAGGATGCGCACGGGCGGCCGATGAGGGACGCTCGGCAGAGGCAAGGACTGCGCCAGCGGTGATCCGGTGCGCGCCAGCCGCGGCCGGTCGCGGGCCTTTGCGCTCGCGGCGGCGCAGTCTGTGCGACGATCATGGATCGCGGTTTCCGGCTCGAAGGCAGTGCTCAAGATCATCCTTTCGGTTTCACTTGCAGCCCTGCTGACGTCGTGCGCCACGCAGACCGCTTCGCAGGATCAGTGCACGCCCCAGTACCCGCCCGGGCCATGCACCACCGGCCCGGCGCAGGTGCCGAAGAAGTAAGTCCGCCGATCGAGCCGCGCTCGTCCGTCGCATGGACCGCTCCGTCGCGCCGACGTCACCCGCCGCCGCGACGCCGGCACCGCTCACGCTCGACGGCTTCCTGCATGCGATGCCCAAGGTCGAGCTGCACTGCCATCTGCTCGGCACGGTGCGCCGCGCGACCTTCGAGGATCTGGTGCGGCGCGCCGGCGCGCCGATCGCGATGGCCGAGATCGAGTCGTTCTATACCCGCGGCGAAAAGCCCGTCGGCGTGCTGCGCGTGCTGCGCGCGCTCGATGCGCTGCTGATCCGCTCGGCCGACGATCTGCAGCGGATCGCCTTCGAGTACCTGGAAGACGCTGCCGCGCACCACGTCGGCTACAGCGAATTCTTCTGGAATCCGACCGGCACCGCGCGCGCTTCCGGGCATTGCCTACCCCGAGGCCCTGGCCGCGATCGTTCGCGCGATCCGCGATGCCGAGCGGCAACACGGCATCATCGGCCGGCTGGTGCCGGCGATCGACCGCGAGGCCGATCCCGCGGCGGCGCTCGAGATGGTCGGCTGGGTCGTCGAACATCGCGTCGACGAGGTGGTCGGCATCGGCATCGACTACCGCGAGGTCGATCGGCCGCCCGAGCTGTTCGCCGCCGCCTATGCGGCAGCGCGCCGCGCCGGCCTCAAGACCACCGCGCACGCCGGCGAATTCGGCATGCCGTGGACCAACGTGCAGACCGCGCTCGACGTGCTCGAGGTCGATCGCATCGACCACGGCTACACGACCGTCGACGAGCCCGCGTTCGCGGCGCGCTGCGCCGACGCCGGCGTCGTCTTCACCGTCGTGCCGACCAACTCGTACTACCTGCGCACGCTGGCGCCGGCGCGCTGGGCGATGCGACCATCCGATCCGGCGCATGGCCGAGCTCGGCCTGCGCCTCCATCCCAACACCGACGACCCGACGCTGCATCACGTCACGCCGACCGGGGCCTGGACGATGATGGCGCGCGATTTCGGCTTCGACCTCGATCAGCTGCGCGCGTTCATGCTCAACGGCCTTGACGCCGCCTGGATCGACGACGGCACGCGCCGGCGCTGGCGCGACGAGGCGACGCGCCACTTCGACAGCTTGCGCGCGCGCCTGATCGAAGCGCCGCGCAGCGACGACCGCTGAGCCGCCGACACGACACCCTTTCGGAGCCCTGCCCATGTCCCATCGCTTCCTGCGCGCGCTCCTCTTGGGCGTCGTCACCGGCTCGGCCGCGTTCTCGAGCGCGGCGCAACCGGCGTGGCCGGCGGCCAAGCCGATCACGATCATCGTGCCGTTCAGCGCCGGCGGCAGCGTCGATGCCACGGCGCGGCTGGTCGGACAAAAGCTCGGCGAACGGCTGAAGCAGACCGTCGTCGTCGAGAACCTCGCCGGCGCGGGAGGCGTCATCGGCGTCGCCAAGGCGGTGCAGGCCGCGCCCGACGGCTACACGCTCGTCCTCGGCGCCGACAGCCCGATCGCGATCGCGCGCCTGGTCACGCCGGCGTCGGTGAGGTACGACGCGCAAAAGGACCTGACGCCGATCGGCCTGGTGACGACCGCACCGATGGTGATCGTCGCCCGCCCGGGACTGGCCGCGGCGAGCCTGAGTGAAGTGGTCGAACTGGCGCGGGCGCAGCCCGGCAAGCTCAGCTACGGCACGTCCGGCGTCGGCACGGTGCTGCAGCTGGCGATGGAGATGATCAAGGAGCAGGCCAAGGTCGAGATCATCCACGTCCCCTATCGCGGCGGCGCGCAGATCGTCAGCGACGTCATCGGCAACCAGCTCGACCTGGCGATGCTGGTCAGCATCTCGGCCGTGTCGCAAGTGCAGAGCAAGCGCCTCAAGGCGATCGCCGTGACCAGCGACAAGCGCGTCGCCTCGCTGCCCGACGTGCCGACGGTCGCCGAGACGCCGGGATTCAAGGGCTTCAACGTCGTCGCCTGGACCGGACTGTTCGCGCCCGCGCATACCCCGCCGGCGATCGTCGAGCGGCTGAGCCGCGAGCTCGACGCCGTGCTGCGCTCGGACGAGGTACGCGACAAGCTCGCCGAGCAGGGCGCGGTGCCGGGCAGCGGTACGCCGGCGGCGTTCGCGACCTTCGTTGCGCGCGAGGAAGAGCGCTATGCGCGCATCGTCAAGGCCGCCAACATTCACGATTGAGCCACCCATGCGAACCTACGCCTTCTTGCGCTTGCGCCGCCACGTCACGCTCGCCGCCGCGCGCCCTTGCCCTTCTCGCCGGCCACCGAGGCAGGCGCCGCGCCGGTCGCCGCGATCCAGGAGCTGGCGCGCCAGGAGCAGCAGCCGCTGCTCGACACCTTGCGCGACCTGGTCTCGATCGAGTCGGGCAGTGGCGACAGCGAAGGCCTGGCGCAGATCGCCGGGTTGATCGCCGAGCGTCTGCGCCAGCTCGGGCGGCAAGGTCGAGATCCTGCCGCCGGCCGACGTCTTCCGGATGGACGACACGCCGGCGAAGACCGGCTCGATGGTGCGCGCCGAGTGGCAGGGCACGGGCAGCCGCAAGGTGCTGCTGATCGCCCACATGGACACCGTCTATCTGCGCGGCATGCTCAAGGACCAGCCGTTTCGCGTCGCCGGCGAGCGCGCCTTCGGCCTCGGCATCGCCGACGACAAGCAGGGCGTGGCGCTGATCATTCACACCGTCGCGATGCTGAACAAGCTCGCCTTCAAGGACTACGCCACGCTCACCGTCCTGATCGACGGCGATGAAGAGATCAGCTCGCCCGGCTCGCGCAGCACGATCACGCGCACGGCGGCCACCCAGGACGCGGTGTTCTCGTTCGAAGGCGGCGGCAGCGACGGCGGCCTGCGCCTGGCGACGAGCGGGATCGGCTCGGCCTATCTCAGCGTCGAGGGCAAGTCGTCGCACGCCGGGGCGCGGCCCGAGGGCGGCATCAACGCGCTCTATGAGCTGGCGCACCAGATCCTGCAGATGAAGGACCTGTCGCAGAACGACAAGGGCTTGAAGCTCAACTGGACCGTCGCCCAGGCCGGAACCAACCGCAACGTCATCCCGGCGCGCGCCACCGCGCAGGCCGACGCGCGCGCCCTGCGCGTCGCCGATTTCGATCAGCTGCAGGCGGCGCTGCAGGAGCGCGTCAAGCGCCAGCTCGTCACCGACGCGAAGGTGCAGCTGAAGTTCGAGGTTCGCCGGCCACCGCTCGAAGCGACCGCCGCGTCGCGCCGCCTGGCGGCGCAAGGCCAGGCGATCTATGCCGAGCTCGGCCTGCCGATGAAGGTCGTCGACGTCGCCAGCGGCGGCGGCACCGACGCCGCGTTCGCGGCCCTGCAGACGCGCGCCGCGGTGATCGAGGGCTTCGGCCTGAGCGGCTTCGGCGCCCACTCGAACGATGCCGAGTACGTCGAGATCGGCACCATCGTGCCGCGCCTCTACCTGACCGCGCGAATGATCATGGACATCGCGCAGGACAAGGTGAAGTAGCTGCTGGCGAGCGCCGGCAGCGGCGGAGACGATCGATCGATCGACCATGGCGGTATTCGTCTTCGCCCGTCTTCACGCCCGCCCGGAGCAGCGCAACGCCGTGCAGCAGGCGATGTTCGAGGTCCAGGCGCCGACCCGCGCCGAGCCGGGCTGCCTGAGCTACGGCGCGTACCAGTCGCTGCGCGACGGCGACGAGTTCTACATCCACTCGCGCTGGCAGGACATGGCGGCGTTCGAGCGGCACGCGCTCCTGCCGCACACGCTGCGCTTCGTCGCCGCCGTCGAGCCGCTGCTCGACCATCCGTTCGCGGCGACGGTGGCGGAGCAGCTCTGGTAGCTCAGCGTCGGGCCGACCGCCTCGTCGGCGGAGTCGGCCTCGCGCTCCATCTCCTTCAGCATCCGCTCGAGCCGGTCCTTGAGCTTCTCGGTCGAGAGCTTCTCGCGGAAGCGCTCGACCATCAGCGGCAGCGCGAACGGGCTCGGCACCGCGAGCTCGCAGAAGACGACGCGCTGCTCGCGCATTCGCCTGCAGCACCTCGCGCAGCCGCTTGATGTCGAGCTCCTGGCTCAGCACCTCGCTCTCGGCCTGGCTCAAGAGCAGGTTGGCGCCGTCGTACTTGCGAAAGACCTCGTAGAACAGCGAGCTCGACGCCTGCAGCTGGCGCGCCGACTTCGGCTGCCCCGGAAAGCCCTGGCTGATGAGCCCCGAGACGCGCGCGATCTCGCGGAAGCGCCGCCGCGCCAGCTCGCTCGAGTTGAGGCTGGCGAAGACGTCGTGGAGCAGGTCGCCTTCCTCGAACAGGCTCTGGTCGACGAGCGGCGTCGGATCGACCGGCTTGGCCGCAGAGCAGCTCGAGGCCGTAGTCGTTGATGACGATCGAAAAGGTGTTCGGCTGATCCTTCGAGAGCCGCCACGCGAGCAGGCTGCCGAGGCCGATGTGGGCGTTGCGGCCGGCGAACGGATAGAGGAACAGATGCTGGCCCTCGCGCGACTCGAGCCGCTCGATCAGCAGCGTCTTCGGCGTCGGGATGCGCGAGAGCTGCATCTGCGTCTCGAGCATCGGCCGTGCCGCTTCCATCTCGGGGTCGAAGAAATCGCCCTGCGCGGCGTCGGCGAGGACCTCGAGCACCGAGTCGGCGAGCTCGCTCGAGAGCGGCATCTTGGCGCCGGCCCAGGCGATCATGAACGCCTTCTTGCCGTCGGCGCGGCGCACGTACGCGGTCATCTCCTCGGCGCGCACGAACTCGAGCGTGCGGCCGGCGAAGACGAAGCAGTCGCCCTTCTTCAGGCGAGCGACGAAGCCCTCCTCGACCACGCCGATGCGACCGCCGCTGAGGTACTTCACCTGCATCGACGAGTCGCTGACGATGGTGCCGACGTTGAGCTTGTGGCGCCGCGCGATGGCCCGGTTCGGCACCCGGTAGACGCCCGCGTCGTCGGCGACGACGCGGTGGTATTCGGGATAGGCGACGAGGCTCTCGCCGCCCTTGACGACGAAGTCGAGCGCCCACTGGAACTCGGCGCGGCTCAGCTTGCGATAGGCCCACGCGCCCTTCACTTCCTCGTACATCGCCTCGGCCGTGAAGCCGCCGCCGAGGGCGATCGTGACCAGATGCTGGACCAGCACGTCGAACGGCTTGTCGTGGGTCGCGCGCTTCTCGATCCGGCCGGCGAGCGCGGCGCGCCGCGCCGCGACCGCCTCGACCAGCTCGAGCGTGTTGGTCGGCACGAGCGTGATCCGGCTCGCGCGACCTGGCGCGTGGCCGCTCCGCCCGGCGCGCTGCAGCAGCCGCGCGACGCCCTTCGCCGAGCCGATCTGCAGCACCCGCTCGACCGGCAGGAAGTCGACGCCGAGGTCGAGCGACGAGGTCGCGACGACCGCCTTGAGCCTGCCTTCCTTCAGGCCGAGCTCGACCCAGTCGCGCACTTCCTTGTCGAGCGAGCCGTGGTGCAGCGCGACGACGCCGGCCCAGTCGGGCCGCGCATCGAGGATCAGCTGGTACCAGGCCTCGGCCTGCGAGCGCATGTTGACGAAGACTAGCGTCGTCGCCGAGCGCTCGATCTCGGCGACGACCGGCGCCTGCATCTGCTTGCCGAGATGGCCGCCCCACGAGAAGCGCCCGGGGTTGACCGGCAGCAGCGTGTCGATGATCAGGTTCTTCTCGATCCGGCCGCGAACGCTTCGGCCGCGGTCGTGGCCGAGCAGCACCTGCATCGCCTCGTCGAGGTTGCCGAGCGTCGCCGACAGGCCCCAGACGACGAGGCCGGGATGCCAGCGCTTCAGCCGCGCCAGCGCGAGCTGCACCTGGACGCCGCGCTTCGATCCCATCAGCTCGTGCCACTCGTCGACGATCACCGTGTGCACGTGGCCGAGCTCGTCGCGCGCGCTCTCGCGCGTCAGCATCAGGCTGAGCGATTCGGGCGTCGTGACGAGCGCGGTCGGGAAGCGCCGGTCCTGCTTGGCGCGCTCGGCCGGCGCGGTGTCGCCGGTGCGTATGCCGATCGACCACGACGAGGCCGAGCTCGGCGAGCGGCGTCTGCATCGCCCGCGCCGAGTCGGCGGCGAGCGCGCGCATCGGCGTCAGCCAGAGGACGCCGAGCGGCGGTGGGACGGACGCTCGCGTCGACTGCGGCGCGGCGCCGCCGGCGAGCGGCACGCCGATCGCCGCGGCGCGGGCGAGCGCGCCGAACCAGACGGCGTAGGTCTTGCCCGAGCCGGTGGTCGCGTGGAGCAGGCCGCTCTCGCCCGCGGCCATCGCCTGCCAGACCTCGCGCTGGAACTCGAACGGACGCCAGCCGCGGCGCGCGAACCAGTCTTCGGCCCACAGGCCGCCGTCACGCGGGTTCGCGCCGGCGCAGCTTTCTTCGTTCGTAGAGGCCCATCAGCGGCGTCACCGAGATGCCGTGAACGACGATCGAGACGACCACGGCGGAGAGCACGAGCGCGACCATCGTCGTCGCAATGCCCGACGGCAGGCCGTGACTTGTCGCGTAGGCGAGGTAGTAGAGCGAGCCGATGCCGCGGATGCCGAACCAGCCGATCAGGACGCGCTGCGACGTCGAGGTCGGCGTGCCGATCAGGCCGATCGCCACCGCGATCGGCCTGATCACGAGCAGGAGCACGGCGACGAACGGCCACGACGCATGGCGCCACTCGACCGCCCAGAGCAGCATGCCGACGGCAACGACCGCGGCGACCTCGGCGATGCGCTCGATCTGGTCGTTGAAGCTCGACACCGCATGCGCCATGAACGCCGGCGCGTGCTTCGGATCGGTCGCCGCCTGCTCGGCGTGGCTGAGATCGGGATGGGCGTGGGCGACGGCGGCGATCTCGGCCGAGCGCTTGCGCCGCGCCGCTGCCTTCTTCGGCGCGCTGCCAGCGCCGCCGATCGCGCCGCCACCGCTCGCCTGCTGCTCGAGTCGACGCAAGGCGACGCCGGCGGCGAACACGGCGAGAAAGCCGTAGCCGGCGACGAGGCCGGCGACGCCGTAGGAGACGCCGATCAGGCCGAGGGCGAGGAAGTTGTCGCGCGCCGACCGCCTCCTTGTGCATGCGCCGCAGATAGAGAACGAGCCAGCCGACCAGCGTGCCGAGCGCGGCGCCGATGCCGATCCCGACGCCGACGCCCCAGAGCACGTCGAGCGCGAACCAGCGCCAGAGCGAGCCGCCGAGGTCGTGCAGGCCGAGCAGGCCGAGGCCGAGCAGCACGAACGGAAAGGCGGTGCCGTCGTTGAGCCCGGCCTCGCCGGTCAGCGCGAAGCGCAGGCGATCGCGGTCGCCCGGCTCGGCGAGCTGGACGTCGGAGGCGAGCACCGGATCGGTCGGCGCGAGGATGCCGCCGAGCAGGATCGCGGCGCCGAGCGAGAGGCCGAGCCACGACATGCCGACGGCGGCGACCAGCGCGACCGTGACCAGCATCGAGAGCGACGCGAGCCGCAACGGCAGGAGCCAGCGGCCGTCGCTCAGGCCGAGGCTCATCTTCAGCCCCGAGCCGAACAGCGAGAGCAGGACGACGACCTCGGCGATGCGCTCGAGCACCTTGGTGTGCGACTCGAGCGCGATGTGGGTCCAGTCGAGCCAGAGCGGGCTGGCGGCGACACCGACCGCGAGGTAGAGCATCGACGTGCTGAGCGGCAGCCGGGCGAGCAGCGAGTCGCCGAGGGCCATGACGATCAGAAGCAGCCCCGCGACGGCGGCCCAGGCAGCGATTTCCATGCGGTGCGGATTCCGAAGAGGCAGCGAAACACCTTAGCAGAGGCCTGCGACCGCGCCCGTACAGTGAGGCCTTCGCCATCCAAGGAGACGCCATGCGCGCCTTGCGACTGCTCGTCCTCGCCTGCGCGGCGATGCTCGCCGGCGCCGCGGCGCCGGTCCTGGCGCAGGTCGACAAGCCCGTCAGGCTGCTGGTCGGCTTCGCCCCCGGCGGCTCGGCCGATATCGCCGCGCGGCTCATCGCCGATCGCATGAAGGACGAGTTGAAGCAGCCGGTGTTGGTCGAGAACCGGCCCGGCGCGGGCGGCCGCCTGGTCGCCGAAGCGGTGAAGAACGCGCCCGCCGACGGCAGCGTGCTGATGCTCACGCCGATCGTCGTTCCGGTGCTGGCGCCGATGGTGTTCGCGAAGCTGCCGTACGACCCGATCGTCGACTTCGCGCCGGTCGCGCAGGTCGGCAACTTCCAGTTCGCGCTCTCGGTCAACGCCAGCCATCCGGCGAAGAACATCAACGAGCTCGTCGCCTGGTACAAGGCCAACCCGGCCAAGGCCAACTTCGGCAGCCCGGCGCCGGGCAGCCTGCCGCACTTCTTCGGCGTGATGATCGCGAAGAGCGCCGGGCTCGACCTGATCCACGTTCCGTACAACGGCGGCGGGCCGATGATGAACGCGCTCATGGGCGACCAGCTCACGGCCGCGATCGACACGCTCGCCGAGCAGGTCGAGCTGCATCGCACCGGGCGCGTTCGCATCCTCGCCAGCACCGGCGCGACGCGCAGCCCGCTCCTGCCCGAGGTGCCGACGTTCGTCGAATCGGGAGTGAGCGGCGTCGAAGGGACCGCCTGGTTCGCCGTCTACGCGCCGGCGAAGACGCCCGAGGCGACGGTGCGCCAGCTCAACGCCGCGATCAACAAGGCGCTCGCCGCGCCGGAGGTGCGCGAGCGCTTCACCCGGCTCGGCCTCGAGCCGACCGGCGGCACGCCGGCCGACCTGGCGGCGCGGATGGCGCAGGACACGGCGCGCTGGGCGCCGATCGTCAAGGCATCGGGATTTCGCGCCGACTGAGGCGCAACGCGCTCGCGTCGCGCGGCTCGTGGCGTGCGCGACTCGGACCGAGGATCGATCGCGCGCAGCGCTACATTTCGGTGATGGACACGAAAGATCGCGCGTGAACCCGGTCCTGGTCGAAGCGACGCGCGGCGACGCACGCGAATCGGCGCATTGCGGCGCCATCGTCGTCGTCGATGCCGACGGCCACCGCGTCGTCGCGCTCGGCGATGTCGAGCGGCCGGTCTTTCCGCGCTCGGCGGTCAAGGTGCTGCAGGCGATCCCGCTGGTCGAGAGCGGCGCGGCGGCGCGGCTCGAGCTCGACGACGAGGAGCTGGCGATCGCCTGCGCCTCGCACAACGGCGAGCCCGAGCACGTCGCCGTCGTCGCGCGCATGCTCGCCAAGGCCGGCCTCGACGAGAGCGCGCTCGAGTGCGGCACGCACTGGCCGCGCGTCGAGCAGGTGGCGCACGCGATCGCCGCTGCCGGGCGCGAGCCGACCGCCCTGCACAACAACTGCTCGGGCAAGCACGCCGGCTTTCTCTGCCTCGCCTGCATGCTGTGCGACGGCGTCGGCCTGCGCCAGTACGCCAAGGGCTACGTCCTGCCGCGCCATCCGGTGATGCGCGCGGTCACCGAGGTGCTGCAGGCGGCGACCGGCCACGACCTGGCGCAGGCGCCGCGCGGCATCGACGGCTGCTCGATCCCGACCTTCGCGATCCCGCTCCATCGCCTGGCCCTCGCCTTCGCCCGCATCGGCACCGGCACCGGCCTGCGTCCGGGCCACGCGCGCGCCGCGGCGCGGCTGCGCCAGGCGGTCGCGCGCCATCCGTTCATGGTCGCCGGCAGCACCCGCTTCGACACCGACGGTGATGACGACGTTCGGCGAGCGCGTCTTCTGCAAGGTCGGCGCCGAGGGCGTCTTCTGCGCCGCGCTTGCCCGAGCGCGGCCTCGGCGTCGCGATCAAGATCGACGACGGCAACACCGCCCGCGCCGCCGAGGTCGCGATGGCGGCGACGCTCGAGGCCTTCGTCGACCTCGACGACGAGGAGGCCGACCTGCTCGAAGGGCTGAGCAACGTGCGCCTGCGCAACTGGAACGGGATCGAGGTCGGCGCGCTGCGCGCGACCCCGGAGCTGCGCGCCGGCCTGATCGCCTGAGGCGCTTCGCTATTCGACGAAGAGCGTCGCCGGCAGCTCGAGGTAGCGCCGCACGCTCTGGATGAACGCCGCGGCATCGGCGCCGTCGACGACGCGGTGGTCGAACGACGAGGACAAGTTCATCAGCTGGCGCGCCACGACCGCGCCGTCGCGGATCACCGGCCGCAGCGCGATCTTGTTGACGCCGACGATCGCGACCTCGGGATGGTTGATGACCGGCGTCGTGACGATGCCGCCGAGCCTTCCCAGGCTGGTGATCGTGATCGTCGAGCCGGTGAGGTCGTCGCGCACCGCCTTGCCGCTGCGCGCCGCGTCGGCGAGGCGGGCGATCTCGGTCGCGTTCGTCCACAGGTCGTTCGCCTGGGCGTTGCGCACCACGGGAACGACCAGCCCCATCGGCGTCTGCGTGGCGATGCCGGCATGGACGGCGTCGTGGCGCGTCAGCACGCCGGCCTCGTCGTCGAAGCGCGCGTTGACCATCGGGAACTCGCGCACGGCGAGCGCGACGGCGCGAACCAGGAAGGTCAGCAGCGTGAGACGGCCGCGCTCCGCGCCCCACTTCGCGTTGAGCTCGGCGCGCAAGGCCTCGACCTCGGTGACGTCGACCTCCTCGACGTAGCTGTAGTGCGGAATGCGGCGCTTCGATTCCTGCATCTTCTGCGCGATCTTGCGGCGCAGGCCGACGATCTTGATCGCCTGCGTCGCGTCGCTCGCCGGTGCGGCGCGCGCCGAAGCGGGCCGGTTCGAGCGAGCGCCGCCGCGCGCGACGTGAGCGTCGAGGTCGGCCTGGACGATACGGCCCGCCGTGCCGGTGGCAGCGACGTCGCGCAGGTCGAGGCCGAGCTCCCAGGCGCGCGCCCGCACCGCCGGCGAGGCGATCGGCCGCTCGGCCGGCGCCGCGCGATCTGCCGGCGCCGTGCTGCTGGCGTCGGCGCCGGCGATGGCGCTGCCGCTCGCAGCGATGGTGACGGAGCGGTGCCGGCGTGCGGCGCGCAGCGCGGGCGGTGCGACGCGGGCGGCTCGGCGCCGGGTGGTCGTCGCGTCGCGCCTCCGCCGCGTCCTCGACCTCGATCGAGATCAGCTCCGATCCCACCGCCAGCATCTGTCCGATCTCGCCGCCCAACGCCAGCACCTTGCCGGCGACCGGCGACGGGATCTCGACCGAGGCCTTGTCGGTCATCACGTCGGCGAGCCCCTGGTCCTCGACGACGGCGTCGCCGACCGCGACGTGCCAGACGACGAGCTCGACCTCGGCGATGCCCTCGCCGAGGTCGGGGACGCGGATCACGTGCGCAGCCACGTCAGGGCTCCAGCACGCGCTTGAGCGCCGCGGCGACGCGATCGGGACCGGGGAAGTACGCCCACTCGAGCGCGTGCGGATACGGCGTGTCCCAGCCGGTGACGCGCTCGATCGGCGCCTCGAGGTGATAGAAGCAGTGCTCCTGGACCAGCGCGACCAGCTCGGCGCCGAAGCCGCTGGTGCGCGTCGCCTCGTGGACGACGACGCAACGGCCGGTCTTCTTCACCGACGCGACGATCGCCGGCAGGTCGAGCGGCCAGAGGCTTCGCAGGTCGACGATCTCGGCGTCGACGCCGCTCTCGCGCGCCGCCGCCTCGCACACGAACACCATCGTCCCGTAGGTCAGCACGGTGACGTCGGCGCCGGCGCGAAAGACCGTCGCCGATTCGAGCGGCACCGTGTAGTGGCCCTCGGGCACCTCGCCCATCGGGTGCGCCGACCAGGGCACGACCGGCTTGCCGTGGTGGCCGTCGAACGGGCCGTTGTAGAGGCGCTTGGGCTCGAGGAAGATGACCGGGTCGTCGTTCTCGATCGAGGCGATCAGCAGGCCCTTGGCGTCGTACGGATTGCTCGGCATCACCGTGCGAATGCCGCAGACGTGGGTGAACAGCGCCTCGGGGCTCTGGCTGTGCGTCTGCCCGCCGTAGATGCCGCCGCCGCACGGCATGCGGATCGTGATCGGCGCCGTGAAGTCGCCCGCCGAGCGATAGCGCAGCCGCGCCGCCTCGGAGACGATCTGGTCCGACGCGGGATAGAAGTAGTCGGCGAACTGGACCTCGACCACCGGCCTGCAGGCCGTACGCGGCCATGCCGATCGCCGAGCCGACGATGCCGCCCTCGGAGATCGGCGCATCGAACACGCGCGTCTTGCCGTACTTGGCCTGCAGCCCGTCGGTGCAGCGGAAGACGCCGCCGAAGTAGCCGACGTCCTGGCCGTAGATGACGACGTTGTCGTCGCGCGCGAGCATCACGTCCATCGCCGAGCGCAGCGCCTGGATCATGGTCATGCTCGCCATCGCGTCAGCGTCCTTCGGCCTGGCGCATCTGGTCCCGCAGGTGCGGCGGCATGTCCTTGTAGACGTCCTCGAACATCGTCGCCAGCGGCGGCGTGTGGCCGTCGAGCAGCGAGCCGTACTTCGTCGCCTCCTTGAGCGCGGCGCCGACCTCGGCGTCGAGCGCCTTCGCGGTCTGCTCGTGCTCGTTCTCCGACCAGATGCCGAGGCCGATCAGGTGCTGCTTCAGGCGCGCGATCGGGTCGCCGAGCGGGTAGTGCTGGGCGTCGTCGCCGGGGCGGTATTTCGACGGATCGTCGGAGGTCGAGTGCGCGCCGGCGCGGTAGGTGACCCATTCGATCAGCGTCGGCCCGAGGTTGCTGCGCGCGCGCTCGGCGGCCCAGGCGCTCGCCGCGTAGACGGCGAGGAAGTCGTTGCCGTCGACGCGCAGCGAGGCGATGCCGCAGCCGACGCCGCGCGCGGCGAAGGTCGTCGCCTCGCCGCCGGCGATCGACTGGAAGGTCGAGATCGCCCACTGGTTGTTGACGACGTTGAGGATCACCGGCGCGCGGTAGACGTGGGCGAAGGTGAGCCCGGTGTGGAAGTCGGACTCCGCCGTCGCGCCGTCGCCGATCCAGGCCGAGGCGATCCGCGTATCGCCCTTGATCGCCGACGCCATCGCCCAGCCGACCGCCTGGATGTACTGCGTCGCCAGGTTGCCCGAGATGGTGAAGAAGCCCGCGCGCTTGTACGAGTACATCACCGGCAGCTGGCGCCCCTTGAGCGGATCGCGCTGGTTGCTGAGCAGCTGGCACATCAGCTCGACCATCGAGACGTCGTCGCGCGCCAGCAGCAGGCCCTGCTGGCGGTAGGTCGGAAAGTTCATGTCGCCGGGCGCGAGCGCGAGCGCGTGCGCGACCGCGACCGCCTCCTCGCCGAGGCACTGCATGTAGAACGAGATCTTCTTCTGCCGCTGCGCGATCAGCATGCGGGCGTCGAAGGCGCGCGTCTTCATCATTGCGCGCAGCCCGGCGCGCAGCCGTTCGGCGTCGAGCTGCGGCGCCCACGGCCCGACGCGCGCGACCGTCGTCGTCGAGGACGCGCACCAGCGTGTAGGCGAGGTCGCGGGTCGCGGCGGCCGCGACGTCGACCGGCGGCCGCGCGACCGCGCCGGCGGGCGGCCAGGTGCAGGTACGAGAAGTCGGTGCCCTGACCGGGACGCCCGGTCGGCTCGGGCACGTGCAGGCGAAGGGGACCGCGACTCACCAGGACAGTCTGCTCTGGACGCGCGGCGGTGCCAAGAGGACGAGCCCTCGACCCTATGGCGGCGCGGCGCTGCCGTGCTGCAGCGCGAGCAGCGCCTCGAGCTCGGCCATCGTGTCGGCCTCGTGCAGCGGCTTGTCGGCGCGGATGCGCAGCATGCGCGGGAAGCGCACGGCGATGCCGCTCTTGTGGCGGCTGCTCCGGTTGATGCCTTCGAAGCCGAGCTCGAACACCAGGCTCGGCCTGACGCTCCGCACCGGGCCGAACTTCTCGAGCGTCGTCTGCCGGATGACGCGGTCGATGACCTTGAACTCCTCGTCGCTCAGGCCCGAGTAGGCCTTCGCGAACGGCACCAGCTGCAAGGCGTCGGGCGCGGCCGGCTCGCGGCGCGCGATCGCCGCGATCGCGGCCGCGGCTTCGTCGGCATCGACCGGCCTGCGGTTCCAGACCGCGAAGGTGTAGTCGGTGTAGACGCTGGCGCGCCGGCCGTGGCCGGCCTGGGCGTAGATCAGGACGCAGTCGACGCTGAGCGGATCGATCTTCCACTTCCACCACGTGCCGGCGGCGAGGTCGTCCTGCTTCCTGCGGCCGGTGCCGTAGCGCGCCTCGCGGTGCTTGAGCATGAAGCCCTCGACGCCGCGTGCGCGCGACTCCTCGCGCAGCGTCGGCGAGCGCGGCCCAGTCGGCGCGGCGCTCGACCGGCGAGAGCTGCAGGCGCGCGGCGTCGTTCGCGTCGGCGCCCTGGCTCAGCGCGCGGCCAGCGCCGCCTCGAGCAGTGCCCGCCGCTCGTGCTGCGGCCGCTCGCGCAGGTCGCTGCCCTGCCACTCGAGCAGGTCGTAGGCGATGAAGCCGACCGGCGCGTCGGCGAGCACCTTCTTGGTCAGCGACCTTGCGGCCGATGCGCTGCTGCAGGAGCGCGAACGGCGCGACCCGCCCGCCCTTCCAGACGACGATCTCGCCGTCGAGGACGGTGCCGTCGGGGAGCTTCCGCGCAAGCGCGACGATTTCCGGAAAGCGCTCGCTGACGAGCTCTTCGCCGCGCGACCAGACCCACACCTGGCCGGCGCGCTTGATCACCTGGGCGCGGATGCCGTCGTACTTCCATTCGACGATCCAGTCGTCGGGCGACGCCAGCGTGGCCGCGAATTCGGTCGACCGGCAGATCGAGCTGGTGGGCGAGGAAGAACGGATACGGCTGGCCGATGTCGAGCGGGCCGGCCTCGGCCGACGCGGTGAGCTGGGCGAAGCGCTCGGCGCTCGGCGTCGCGCGCGCGTCGGTGTAGCCCATCATCCGCTGCGCCACGAGCTTGCCGTCGACGCCCGAGCCTTCGGCGAGCGCGCGCTGCACCAGCAGCTTGCTGACGCCGACGCGAAAGCCGCCGCCGATCAGCTTGTTGAGGAGAAAGCGCCCGGCGGTGTCGAGCTCGTCCCAGTACGCGGCGACGCGCGCCGCCTGCTCCTCGGGCGAGAGGCCGCGCAGCGCGAGCAGCCGCTCCTCGACCCAGACCGCCAGGCCGAGGTCGCTCTCGTGCGCCGGCGGCGGCAGCACGTGCGCGACGGTCTCGGCGAAGTCGCCGACCGCCTGGTAGCAGGCGTCGAAGAGCCAGTCGTCGATGCCGGCGCGGCGCGCAGGCGAGCGCCCAGAGGACGTTGTTCGGCACCACCTGGCGCGGCTTGCCGCCGGCGAGGAAGTAGACCGCCCAGGCGGCGTCGGCCGGCGCGGCTTCGGCGAAGTAGCGCTTGAGCGCGTCGACCTTGGCGAGCGTCGAGGTGCTCTGGTCGAGCTCGGCGAAGAGGCGCGCGAAGCGCTTCATCCGCTTTCGCCCGGCGACGCGTCGTCGGCCACGGCGGCGGCGCCGCCGCCTGGCGATTCGTCGTCGTCGCTGTCGCCGTACTCGGTCGCGAACGCGCTCGCCTCCAGGCCCTGCTCGCTCGAGCCAGCGCACCATCACCGCCTCGTAGCCGTGGGTGACGATCACGCGCTCGGCGCCGGTCGCGCCGATGGCGCGCTGCAGGCCGGGCCAGTCGGCGTGGTCGGAGAGGACGAAGCCGCGATCGACCGCGCGGCGCCGGCGCGCGCCGCGCAGCTGCATCCAGCCGCTCGCGAAGGCATCGCTGTAGTCGCCGAAGCGGCGCGTCCAGGGCGAGCCCTGCACCGAGGGCGGCGCGACGACGAGGGCGCGCCTGATCAGCGCCTTGTCGGCGATCTCGGTGACCAGCTGCGTCGGCGGGATAGCGACGCCGGCGGCGCGGTAGGCGCGGTTCAGCGGCTCGACCGCGCCGTGGACGATCAGCGGCCCGATCGAGCGCGTCGACGCCCATCAGGATGCGCTGCGCCTTGCCGAAGCTGTAGCCCATCAGGAGGCTGGCGCGGCCTGCTTCGGCGTTGCCGCGCCACCAGTCGTCGATCGCCGCGAACAGCTCGGCCTGCGGCTGCCAGCGGTAGATCGGCAGGCCGAAGGTCGACTCGGTGATGAAGCAGTGGCAGCGCACCGGCTCGAACGGCGCGCAGGTCGAGGTTGTCCTCGCGCGCGTCGGCGCTCGCGCCGGCGACGTAGTAGTCGCCCGAGGCCACCCAGACCCGGCCGCCGTGCTCGAGCCGCACCTGCGCCGAGCCGAGGACGTGGCCGGCCGGATGCAGGCTGAGGCGAACGCCGAAGTGGTCGATCGTCTCGCCATAGGCGAGCGTCTGCAGGTCGATCTCGTCGCCGAGGCGCGTTCGCAGCACGCCTTCGGCCGGCGCCGCCGCGAGGTAGTGGCCGTGGCCGCGGCGCGCGTGGTCGGCGTGGGCGTGGGTGATGACGGCGCGCTCGACCGGCCGCCACGGGTCGATGTAGAAGTCGCCCGGCGGGCAGTAGAGGCCTTCGCGGCGCTGCACGACCAGGTCGTCGCTGTGATCGCTCATCGCGGAAGGATCAGTAGCGGTGGCGCGTCGCGAACAGGGCGAAGCGCATCAGCGCTGTAGGCGAGCCAGGAGAGGCTTCGATGCAGGAACGGGCGGCTGCTGTAGCTCGCCTTCTCGACCCGCTTGCCGCCGCTGCGCACGGCGTCGAGCAGGTGGCCGCGCAGCGCGGCGGCGAAGGCGTCGTCGCGGACGAAGATGTTGGCCTCGCGCGCGAGCAGCAGGCTGAGCGGGTCGAGGTTCGACGAGCCGACCGTCGCCATCGCGCCGTGCGCGCCGTCGAACACCGCCACCTTGGCGTGCAGGAAGCTCGGCGCGTACTCGATGATCTCGATGCCGGCGTCGAGCATCACGCCGTACATCGCGCGGCTGGTGTGGTGCTGCATGAAGTACTCGTAGCGGCCCTGCAGCAGCAGCGTCACCTTGACGCCGCGGTGCGCCGCCCTGAGCAGCGCGCGCTGCAGCGCCACGCCCGGAACGAAGTAGGCATTGGCGATCAGGATCTCGCTCCTCGCCTGGCCGATCGCGTAGCGGTAGTAGTGCTCGATGCGCTTGCGAAAGCGCAGGTTGTCGCGCAGCACCAGGCCGGCGAGCAGGCCCGGGCCGGGAGGCGGCTGCGGGCGGCGCTGAGTTCGCCGGCGCGCATGTGCGGGTCGTCGGCGTCGGTGCCGGCGGCGGCCGCCTTCTGCACCGTCGCCAGCGCCGCGGCGAAATCGAAGTGGCGCGCCTCGCGCGCGACCTGCAGGCGCAGCCAGACCCGGGTCATCGTCTCGTGGGCGTCGGCGACCAGCGGCCCGGTGGCGCGCACGGCGAAGTCGAAGCGCGGCTGCTCGAGCTTGCCGTAGTTCGGATCGACGTAGTCGTCGATCATGTTGATGCCGCCGCAGAAGCAGACGCGGCCATCGACGACCGAGAGCTTGCGATGCAGTCGCCGCCAGCGTTGCGGCAAGAGCACGCGCCAGCCGCGCGCCGGGTTGAAGACGCGCCACTGCACGCCGGCGGCCTGCCAGCGCTGCTGCCACTCGGCCGGGATCGGGTCGGTGCCGATGCCGTCGACGACGACGCGGACGCGGATGCCCCGCGCCGCGGCGCGCTCGAGCGCAGCGGCGACGTCGGCGACGGCGCCGGCGAAATCGAAGATGTAGGTCTCGAGCAGGACCTCGACGCGCGCGGCGTCGACCGCGTCGACGAGCGCCGCGGAAGAACGCCGCGCCGCCGCGCAGCAGCTCGAGCGAATGGCCCGGCCGAAGCGCCCGTTCGTCGGCGGCGCGGCGCTCTTCGGCGATGGTGACCACGGACGCGGCGGCGCCGGCTCAGGCGAGCTCGAGCTCGGCCACCAGCGGCAGGTGGTCGGACATGCGCGCCCAGGCCGCGCCGCGCGGCACCGCGGTCGAGCGGCACTGAAAGCCGCGGGTGTAGATGCGGTCCATCGAGAACAGCGGCAGGCGCGACGGAAAGGTGTTGAAGCGCGACGGCGGATCGCCGTGGACGACGCCGCGCCGCAGGCCGCAGCAGTCGTGCATCAGGTCGTCGAGCCTGTCGCCCCAGTCGTTGAAGTCGCCGGCGACGATCACCAGCTCGTCGGCGGGCACCTCTTTCTCGATGTACGCGCCGAGCCGCTGCGACTGGCGCACGCGGCTGGCGTGGATCAGGCCGAAGTGGGCGACGATCGCGTGCACCTTGGTGCCGTTCCAGTTGACCGGAACGTGCAGCAGGCCGCGCTGCTCGAAGCGGTGGTCGGAGACGTCATGGTGGCCGATGTCGCCGAGCGGCCAGCGCGAGAGGAGCGCGTTGCCGTGCTCGCCGTCGCGCGTGGTCGCGTTGGTGCGGTAGGCGACTTCGTAGCCGTCGGGGGCGAGGTAGTCGGCCTGCGGCACCTTGGGCCAGCCGAAGCGGGTGTCGGGGAACTGGCGCGCCTCGGCCCGGTTCATTCGCCGCACTTCCTGCAGGAACACGAAGTCGGCGTCGAGCGCCTCGATGCCGAGGACGAGGTTGTGGATCTCGAGGCGCTTCCTCGGGCCGACTCCGCGCACGCCCTTGTGGATGTTGTAGGTCGCGATCCGCAGGACGTTGCTCGGAAACTGGGTCGTCGTGTGGGAAAGTCGCATGGCCATCGGGAAGCAAACGGCGCGCCGAGTCAGGCGGGCGCCGAAACGGCGCGGCAGCAGTAGGATCGCCTCGGCGTTGGAGGACGAGAAGCAACGGTCGGCGGCGGCGCGCCAGTCGAGCCAGGCGAAGCGCAGATGCTCGCGCGGCGCCGGACGCACCGGCGTGTCGCGCGGCACGCGCAGGCCGAAGACGTGCTCGGTGTTGCGGGTCACGCCGGCAGCATAACGATGCTGCCATTGCGGATAGATGTCGTAGACGTTGACGAGCTCCCAGTCGCCCAGCGCGGCGAGCGGAACCGCGGCCGAGCCGACGACGATGCCGGTCTCCTCGCCGACCTCGCGGACGCAGGTCTCGACCAGCGACTCGGCCCGCGTCTCCTTCGAACCGGTGACGCTCTGCCAGAAGCCGGGCGCGTCGGCGCGCTCGAGCAGGAGCACCTCGAGTTCGCGCGTGTGGATGACGACGAGAACCGACTCGGGGATCTTGAAGGGGCGCTCGGCGGGCTTCAACGCGGTTCGCCCGGCCGGTCGATCATGGCGGCGACTTTCGCGCTCAGCACCGACATGTCGAACGGCTTGGTGATCACTTCCATGCCCGGCCCGAGCAGGCCGTCGCCGATCGCGGCGTTCTCGGCATAACCGGTGATGAAGAGAACCTTCAGATCGGGCCGTGCCGCGCGTGCCGCGTCGGCGACCTGGCGGCCGTTCAGTCCGCCCGGCAGGCCGACGTCGCTGAGCAGCAGGTCGACGCGGCGACCGGTCTGCAGAACGCTCAGGGCCGCCGGGCCGTCGCCAACGGCAATCACGCGGTAGCCCAGACCTTCGAGCTCCTCGGCGACGAGGAGGCGCAGCGTTGCTTCGTCTTCGATCAGCAGCACGCATTCGCCGTCGGCCCGATCGGCCAGGCCGGCGCCACGCGGCGCCGTCTCGGGCTCCGACGGCCCGAGGTGACGCGGCAGGTAGAGCGTCATCGTCGTGCCGCGGCCGAGCTCCGAGCGGACCCGGACCTGGCCGCCCGACTGGCGCACGAAACCGTAGACCATCGACAGGCCGAGGCCGGTGCCCATGCCGAGCGGCTTGGTGGTGAAGAACGGGTCGAAGGCTCGCGTGATCACCTCGGCCGACATGCCGCTGCCGCTGTCGGCGACGGCGATCGAGACGTACTCGCCGGGCGCCAGTTCCCGCTCGGCCGCCGCGCGCTCGTCGAACGACTCGTTGGCGGTGGTGATGGCGAGCAAGCCGCCCACAGGCGCCATCGCATCGCGCGCGTTGATGCAGAGATTGAGCAAGGCGTTCTCGACCTGCGAGGCATCGACCCGGGTCAGCCAGACGCCGCTCGCGCCACTGACCTCGACCCGCACCGCCGGCCCGACGGCGCGCCGGATCATTTCCTCGAGGCCGCCGATCAGGCGATTGACGTCGGTCGCCTTCGGATCGAGCGTCTGGCGGCGCGAGAAGGCGAGCAGGCGCTGGGTCAGCGCGGCCGCGCGCCGCACCGAGCCCTGGGCCATGTCGATGTAGCGCTGGAGGTCGTCGGCCTGGCCGAGCTGGAGACGCTTTTGCATCACCTGCAGGCTGGTGCTGATGGTGCCGAGCAAGTTGTTGAAATCGTGGGCCAGGCCGCCGGTGAGCTGGCCGATCGCCTCCATCTTCTGCGACTGGCGGAACTTGGCCTCGACTTCGAGCAGCTCGCGCGTCCGCGCCTCGATCTTGGCTTCGAGGGTCTCGTTGGCCTCGCGCAGGCGCGCCTCGCTCGCTCTGAGGGCAAGCTCGCCGCGGGCACGCTCGACGGCCGTGCGCGTCCGCTCGGCGACCTCGCGAACGAGGGCGAGCTCCTCGGCCGACCAGACGCGCGCGGCGTCGTGGTTGACGTACAGCACGGCGACCAGACGGCCCTGCTCGACCACCGGCACATTGACAAACGAGCGCGCACTGCGCCCTTCGAGCGCGGCCGCCGCGGCCTCGGTGCGGGCATCTTCGCGGACGTCGCCGATGGCGATGAACCGGTCGCGCTTCAGGTCGTCGATGAACGAACCGAAGTCGCGCAGCCGCAGCATGCCGGCCAGGGTCGCGATGCCGGGCGCGTTCCAGTCCTTCTGGACGTGCAGCGTCTCCGCCTCGTGGTCGATGGTGCCGTAGCCGACGCGGCTGACCTCGAGCGCTTCGCCGAGGACCTGCGCTGCCACAAAGCCGAGCTCGGCCGGGCTCTCGAGGGTGCGCAAGGCGTCGGTCAGACGCACCAGCGTCTCGCGCCGCCGCTCGGCGAGAACGCGCTCGGTCGCATCGGCGCCTTCGACGAAGATGCCGCTGACCCGGCCCGCTTCGTCGCGAATCGGCTGGTAGACGAAGTCGACGTAGCGCGAGCTCGCGGGGTCGCCGGGACGCGCCTGCGGGTCGAAGCGCGAGCCGTAGGCCGTGAAGACCTCGCCGCTGCGATAGACCTGGTCGAGGAGGTCGACATAGCCCTGCGCCGCCGCGTCCGGCAGAGCCTCCGCGACGGTGCGGCCGACGACATGGCGCTCGCCGACGAGGCGCAGGTAGCGCGGGTTGGCGAGGTCGATGCGGTGCTCGGGGCCGCTCAGCATCGCCATGAAGCTCGGCGCCTGCTCGAAGAGCTGGGCCAGACGTTCGCGTTCGCCGCTGAGCCGCCGCTCGGCCAGCACCTTGGCCGTCGTCTCGACCACCACCGCGATCACGCCGGCGGGCGCGCCCGAGGCGTCGACCAAAGGCGAATAGTCGAGGTTCATCCAGACCTGCTCGGCGCGCCCGCTTCGGTTGAGGACGAGCTCCTGGTCGCGGTAGCTGAGCGTTCCGCCAGCCAGGCCGACGCGCATCACGTTATCGTTGAAGGCGGCGACCTCCGGCCAGCCCTCGCGAACGTTGGAGCCGAGCAAGCGCGGATGGCGCGCGCCGGCGAACGCTGAATACGCGTCGTTGTAGATCATCACGCCCGATTCGCCCCAGAGCATGACCAGCGGCACGACCGAGCGCAGCATCAGCGCCGTCGGTGCGGTGACGTGCGGCGGCCACGTCTCGATCGGGCCGAGCGCAGTGCGGCTCCAGTCGAAGGCCGCGATCAGCGCGCCGAGCGCGCCGCCGCCCTGCAGGAAGGGCAAGCTCCCGGGTTTGTCGCCGCCGGTGATCGACATGTCCGTCATCACGTCGAGCCGACCGGCGCCTTGCCTCAGCCCGCGCCCGCGGCCTGCGTGCTGCGCAAGCGGATATGCAGCTCGCGCAGCTGCTTCTCGTCGACCGGTCCGGGGGCGTTGGTGAGCAGGTCCTGGGCGCGCTGCGTCTTCGGGAAGGCGATCACGTCGCGCAACGACTCGGCGCCCGTCATGAGCATGACGAAGCGGTCGAGGCCGATGGCGATGCCGCCGTGCGGCGGCGCGCCGTACTGCAGCGCGTCGAGCAGGAAGCCGAACTTTGCCCGCGCCTCCTCGGCGTCGATCTTGAGCGCGCGAAAGACCTTGCTCTGCACCTCCTCGCGGTGGATCCGCACCGAGCCGCCGCCGAGTTCGAGGCCGTTCAGGACAACGTCGTAGGCCTTGGCGATGCAGCGCGCCGGATCGCTTTCGAGCCAGTCCTCGTGGCCGTCCTTCGGGCTCGTGAACGGATGGTGCACGGCGTTCCAGCGCTGCTCGGCCTCGTCGTAGCTCGAACATCGGGAAGTCGACCACCCAGAGCGGCTCCCACTCGCCCTGCACCAGGCCGCGCGCCTTGCCGAACTCGCTGTGGCCGACCTTGACGCGCAACGCGCCGAGCGCGTCGTTGACGATCTTGGCCTTGTCGGCGCCGAAGAAGATCAGGTCGCCGTCGTTGGCGCCGGTGCGCTCCAGCACCTCGGCCAGCGCTGCGTCGTGCAGGTTCTTGACGACCGGCGACTGCAGGCCCTCGCGCCCCTTAGCGACGTCGTTGACCTTGATCCAGGCGAGCCCCTTGGCACCGTAGATCTTGACGAACTCGGTATAGCCGTCGATCTCGCCCCGGCTCATCTCGCCGCCGCCCGGAACGCGCAGCGCCGCGACCCGGCCGCCCTTGGCCTTGGCCGGCGCCGAGAAGACCTTGAAGTCGACGTCGGTCATGACGTCGGTGAGCTCGGTCAGCTCGAGCTTGACGCGCAGGTCGGGCTTGTCGGAGCCGAAACGGCGCATCGCGTCCTGGTAGGTCATCACCGGAAACGGCGGCAGGTCGACGCCGATCGCGTGCTTGACGGTGCTCCTGATCATCCCCTCGAACATCGACCGGATCTCTTCCTCGTCGAGGAACGAGGTCTCGATGTCGATCTGCGTGAACTCGGGCTGGCGGTCGGCGCGCAGGTCCTCGTCGCGGAAGCACTTGGTGATCTGGTAGTAGCGGTCGAAGCCGGCGACCATCAGCAGCTGCTTGAACAGCTGCGGGCTCTGCGGCAGCGCGAAGAACATGCCGTCGTGGACGCGGCTCGGCACCAGGTAGTCGCGCGCGCCTTCGGGCGTGCTCTTGGTCAGCATCGGCGTCTCGATGTCGATGAAGCCGTTGCTGTCGAGGAAGCGCCGCACCTCCATCGCCATGCGGTAGCGCAGCATCATGTTCCTCTGCATCTGCGGCCGGCGCAGGTCGAGCACGCGATGCGTGAGGCGCGTCGTCTCGGAGAGGTTTTCCTCGTCGAGCTGGAACGGCGGCGTGACGCTGGCGTTGAGCACCTCGAGCTCGTGGCAGAGCACCTCGACCTTGCCGCTCGTCAGGTTGGCGTTGTCGGTGCCGGCGGGGCGGGCGCGCACGATGCCGGTCACCTTGAGGCAGAACTCGTTCCGCACCTCCTCGGCGACGGCAAAGGTCGCCGCGCGATCGGGGTCGCAGACGATCTGGACCAGCCCTTCGCGATCGCGCAGGTCGATGAAGATCACGCCGCCATGGTCGCGGCGGCGGTGCGCCCAGCCCATCAGCGTGACCGTCTGGCCGAGGAGCGCTTCGCTCACCAGGCCGCAATATGTCGTTCTCATCACATCACTCCATGCATTTGTCGTTGTCGACGGCGCCTCGCCGGCGCCGCGTCGTCATGGCGCTTCGGCTGCTGATCGCAGCAGTGGGCTGAGCGCAGGCCGGGCGCTCAGCCCGGCAGATTTCGTACCGTGACCGTGGCCGAGTCGATGCGCGTCGGCGGCGCGACCACGCCCATCGAGATCACGTACTTGAGCGCCTCGTCGACGCTCATCGCCAGGGCGATCACATCGGCGCGCGGCAGCATCAGGAAAAAGCCCGAGGTCGGGTTCGGCGTCGTCGGCACGTAGACGCTCAGGTAGTCGCCGCGCAGATGGATCGCGGCCTCGCCACCGGGCTTGCCGGTGACGAAGGCGATCGTCCAGCAGCCCGCGCGCGGGTACTGCACCAGCACCGCTTCGCGAAAGGCGTTGCCGCTGCTCGAGAACAGCGTGTCCGAGACCTGCTGCACCGAGTTGTAGATCGACTTGACGATCGGGATGCGGCTCAGCAGCTGATGGCCCTGGCTCAGCGCCCACTGGCCGGCGACGTTGGTCGCGAACACGCCGGTGAGCAGCAGGCCGATCACCATCACGGCCACGCCGAGGCCGGGAATCCGCTGCAGCATCTCGATGAAGCTGTGGCTGCCCTGGGGCAGGACGACCTGCGAGCCGGCGAGCAGCCAGACGAACACGCCGTTGAGCAGACCGAGCACGGCCTGCAGGACCCAGATCGTCACGGCGAGCGGCAGCCAGACGAGCAGGCCGGCGATGAGGTATTTCTTCACGGAGTCGGTGACGCGCTTCGCAGGCCGCGGCTCACGCCGCGCTCTTGCCGGGTGGCGAAGGCGCGGGCGCCGCAGCGGGAGCAGGCGCTGCGGCAGGCGCGGCTGCGGAAGGCGCCGACTCGGACTTGCTTGCGCCCGTGCCCTTCGCCCCGTCGCCGGCCGTGGCCGCGTCGCCGCTCTTGGCACCGTCGCCACCCTTGACGGCCTCGCTCTCGGCGCCGGTCTTGGCATCGACTTTGCCGGCTGCGTCGCCGTCGCCGGCCTTGCCGGCCGCCTTCTTGTCGCCGCGAAAGTCGGTGACGTACCAGCCCGAGCCCTTGAGCTGAAAGCCGGCCGCCGTCACCTGCTTGACGAGCGTCGCCTGGCCGCACGCCGGACAGACCGTAAGCGCGGGATCGGAAATCTTGCGCAACGCGTCGAGCGAGTGGCCGCAGTGGGTGCAGCGGTAGGCGTAGATCGGCATGGCGCCGGACCCCCGGAAAAGACAACCTCACAGTATAAATCTTGGCGCTCTTTCAGGCGCACCAGTCCCGGGCTCAGTGCACCCGCAGAAAGATCTGCATCGCCACCAGCCCGAGCAGGAAGCCGAGCCCGGCGTAGATCACGCCCGAGAGCAGCCGGTTGGTGCGCCGCTGCTCGACCAGCAGCGCCTCGAGCGCACGCTGCTGCGCCGGCGCGCTCGGCTGGAGCGCGCCGTGGAGCAGGCGCGGCAGCTGCGGCAGCAGGTGGACGTAACGCGGCGCCTCTTTCTTGATCTGCTCGACCAGCCCCTGCCAGCCGATCTGCTCTTCCATCCAGCGCTCGAGGAACGGCTTGGCTGTGCTCCAGAGGTCGAGCTCGGGATCGAGGTCGCGGCCGAGCCCTTCGACGTTGAGCAGCGTCTTCTGCAGCAGCACGAGCTGCGGCTGGATCTCGACGTTGAAGCGACGCGAGGTCTGGAACAGGCGCAGCAGCACCTGGCCGAGCGAGATGTCCTTGAGCGGCCGGTCGAACTGCGGCTCGCAGACGGCGCGGATCGCGCCTTCGAGCTCGTCGATGCGCGTCGCTGGCGGCACCCAGCCGCTTTCGACGTGCAGCTCGGCGACGCGCTTGTAGTCGCGATGGAAGAAGGCGATGAAGTTCTGCGCCAGGTAGTCCTTGTCGATCTCGGTGAGCGTGCCGACGATGCCGAAGTCGAGCGAGATGTAGCGGCCGAAGGTCTCGGGCGCGATCGACACCTGGATGTTGCCGGGATGCATGTCGGCGTGGAAGAAGCCGTCGCGAAACACCTGGGTGAAGAAGATCGTCACGCCGTCGCGGGCGAGCTTGGGGATGTCGACGCCGGCGTCCTTCAGCCGCTGCACCTGGCTGACCGGCACGCCGTCCATCCGCTCCATGACGATCACGTCCTGGGTGCAAAGCTCCCAGACCATCTCGGGAACGAGCACCAGGCCGAGGCTTTGCATGTTGCGCCGCAGCTGCGCCGCGTTGGCCGCCTCGCGCACGAGATCGAGCTCGTCGTGCAGGTACTTGTCGAACTCGGCGACGACCTGGCGCGGCTTCAGCCGCTTGCCGTCGGCCGACCAGCGCTCGACGACGCGCGCGACCTGGCGCATCACCTCGACGTCGTCGTCGATCGCCGCGAGCATGCCGGGGCGAAGCACCTTGACCGCGACCTCGCGGCCGCCTTTCAGCACCGCGAAGTGCACCTGCGCGATCGAGGCGCTGGCCACCGGCGCCGGATCGAAGCTGGCGAAGATCGGCGTCGATCGACCGGCCGAAGGCGCGCTCGACGATGGCGCGCGCCACGGCGTCGGGAAACGGCGGCACGCGGTCCTGCAGCTTGGCCAGCTCGTCGGCGATGTCGGTGGGGAGGATGTCGCGCCGGGTCGAGAGCACCTGGCCGAACTTGACGAAGATCGGACCGAGCTTTTCGAGCCCTTGGCGCAGGCGCTCGCCGCGCGGCGCGTCGAGCGTCCGGCCGATCGTGATGACGCGGACGAGAAAGCGCACCCACGGCTGTTTAAAGCTCGACAGCGCCAGCTCGTCGAGGCCGTAGCGAAGAACCGTGACGCAGATGACGACGAGGCGGGCGAAGTGCCTCATCAGCGCGGCGCGGTGTCGGCGCCTGGGGCGCGCGCAGCCAGGTCGCGCAACGCCTTCGCGCCTTCGCGCAACGCGCCCGCCAGCCAGCCGCCGATCCTGCCGAGCTGGCGCGCGGGCGCGTCGCCGACGATCCGGGCGAGGTCTTCCTGGACGTCCCAGCGCAGGTTGTCGATCAGCCAGTCGAGATCGGTCGCGAACGTGGCATCGCCCGAGACAGTGATCGCAGGCCGATCGCCGGCAACAAGTCGCGTCGCGAGAAGCGCCGGGTTGGCGGCATCCACGGCGACGCGCAGGTCGGGCGTCGGCAGCGCGGTGTCGTCGTGCCACTCGAGCAGGCCGGCAGGCGTGACGCGAAAGACGAACGGACCGATCCGCGGCAGGAGCGCCGGCCAGCCGGTGAGCTCGATCTGCATCGTTCGCGACGCGTGCGGGCGCAGCCGTTCGACCGCCGCCGGCTCGGCGGCGATCACATGATTGACGAGCAGCACGAAGCGCTCCATCACCGAGCGCTCCGCGAGCGCCTTGATCGCATCGAGCATGCGCGAGATTGTAGGCACGCAGTCCCGCCGCACGCCTGCGCCCAGGGCCGCGCGCTGGCGCCGATGGCCGAGAATCGGCGCTCCTCTCGGGCCTTCGACGATGATCCTCCTCACCGGCGCCACCGGCTACATCGCCTCGCACACCTGGCTCGCGCTCGAGGCCGCCGGCTACCAGGTCGCCGGCCTGGACGACTTCTCGAACAGCTCGCCCGAGGTCCTGCGCCGGCTCGCCGCGCTCGGCGCCGACGTGTCGCGCTTCAGCGCGGCCGACGTTCGCGACCGCGCCGCGCTCGACCGGATCTTCGCCGGCGGGAAGATCGACGCCGTCGTCCACTTCGCGGCCAAGAAGGCGGTCGGCGAGAGCGTCGCTGAGCCGCTCCTCTACTACGCGGTCAACGTCGGCGGCCTTCGTCACCCTGGCCGAGGCGATGCGTGACCACGGCTGCAAGACCTTCGTCTTCAGCTCGAGCGCGACCGTCTACGGCCAGCCCGAAAGCCTGCCGATCCGCGAGGACGCGGCACTCTCGTCGACCAATCCGTACGGCGCGACCAAGCTCGTCAGCGAAGGCATCCTGCGCGACCTCGAGCGCTCCGATCCGGCCTGGCGCATCGCCCTGCTGCGCTACTTCAATCCGGTCGGCGCGCACGAGAGCGGAACGATCGGCGAAGACCCGCGCGGCACGCCGAACAACCTGATGCCGTACGTCGCCCAGGTCGCGGTCGGCAAGCGTGCCGGGCTGCAGGTCTTCGGCGCCGACTACGCCACCGCCGACGGCACCGGCGTGCGCGACTACCTCCACGTCGTCGACCTCGCCGAGGGCCACGTCGCGGCGCTGCGCCACCTGCTCGGCGGCGCTGGCTCGATCACGCTCAACCTCGGCACCGGCCGTGGCATCAGCGTCCTGGAGCTGGTTCATGCGTTCGAGCGCGCGAGCGGCCGACCGGTGCCTTACGAGATCGTCGCCCGCCGTCCCGGCGATATCGCCGCCTGCTATGCCGATCCGTCGCTGGCAACGCGCACGCTCGGCTGGCGTGCCGCGCGCGACCTCGACCAGATGTGCGTCGACGCGTGGCGCTGGCAGAGCGCCAACCCGAACGGCTTCGCGACCTGAGCCGCGGCCGGCCGCGTCGCCGCTAGAACAGCGCCTGCTGGCGCGCCAGGCGCCACGACGGCGAGCCGTCCTTTTCGCAGGCGAGCATCCATAGCTCGCGAAACGGCACCGCACCCTGCTCCGCCGACTCGCGGATGAGTCCGGAGAACTCGACGCTCGCGAGGTACGCCGCGCCGAGCTCCTCGAGGCCGAGCAATTCGGCATGCAGCGTGATCACGTCGGTACGGCTCGCGCCATTTCCGCGCGTCGTCAGCATCGGCAGCAGCTCGGCGAGCATCGCCGGCGTCGTCAGGTGGCCGAGCGCCTGGACGTCGCCGGCATCCCAGGCTGCTTGCAGGCGAAGGAAGCGCGTCCGCGCCGCTTCGAGGACCTCGGCGCCGTCGAGCGCCGGCAAGTGAAAGCCGGCGGCACGGGTCGCGCTGGAGGCGATGATCGACGACGGCGCGGAGTGCGCCGTGCGACGCGTCGCCACCGAGTCGGCGTTGCGGCCGCCAGCGCCAGGCCGCGCCGGCGAGAACGACCGCCGCGAAGCTGGCCAGCGCCACGGTGCCGGTCATGGCGACCGCCTGGCGCGGCGCGAGCAGCGCCCAGAGCGCAGCGAGAACGCCGACCCAGGGCGTCAGGCCGCCGATGACGAGGCCGCTCGATCCGGCGGCGGCCGCCGGCGTGCTGCCGAACAGCAGCGGCAGGCCGAGGCCGAGCGACACCGGCGCGCGCCAGCGCCGCGCCGAGCCGCGCGCACGGCCACGACGGGGACGGCGCGTTCAACACTTGATCCCCACGTGCAGCGCGACGACCCCGGCGCTCAGGTTGTGGACGTCGACATGGCCGAAGCCGGCGCTCTTCATCATCGCCTTCAGCGTCGCCTGGTCGGGATGGACGCGGATCGATTCGGCGAGATAGCGGTAGCTCGCGCCGTCGCCGGCAACCCACTGGCCGATCCGTGGCAGGACGTTGAACGAATACCAGTCGTAGGCACGGGCGAGCGGCGCAGCGACCTTGGAGAACTCGAGGACGACGAGACGGCCGCCGTCCTTCAGCACGCGCGCCATCTCGGCCAGCGCCTTGTCCTTGTGCGTCATGTTGCGCAGGCCGAAGGCGACGCTGACGAGATCGAAGCTGCCGTTCGCGAACGGCAGCGATTCGGCGTCGCAGAGTGCCGTCGGCAGGACGATGCCTTCGTCGAGCAGGCGGTCGCGACCCTGGCGCAACATCGTTTCGTTGATGTCGGTATGGACGACTAGCCCGCTCGCGCCGACCGGCTTGGCGAAGGCGCGTGCCAGGTCGCCGGTGCCGCCGGCGAGGTCGAGCACCTTGTCGCCCGGGCGCGGCTTGGCAACGGCGACGGCGTAGGCCTTCCAGACGCGGTGCAGGCCGAGCGACATCAGGTCGTTCATGACGTCGTACTTCGGCGCCACCGAATCGAACACGCCGCGCACGCGCCCGGCTTTGGCGCTGTCCTCGACGGTGCTGTAGCCGAAGTGGGTGTCGCTCATCGAACGTTCGCGGTCCGACTCAATGCGAATGGCCGCACGACGACGACGACGCGGCGCCGCCCATCGGCGCATCGCGAGCGACGCCGGCCTTGGCGAGCCGCTCCTCGTACTGTTGCCACAGCGTGTCCTGCTGCGAGCCGAGGAAGTAGAGGTATTCCCAGGTGAAGATGCCGGTCTCGTGGCCGTCGGAAAAGCGCGGCAGCACGGCGTAGTTGCCGACCGCCTCGAGCGCCGCGACCTCGACCTCGCGCTTGCCCGTCTGCAGCACTTCCTGTCCCGGCCCGTGGCCCTGCACCTCCGCCGACGGCGAATAGACGCGCATCAGCTCGAACGGGATCTTGAATGACTTGCCGTCGTCGAAGCCGACCTCGAGCGTGCGCGAGCGCTGATGCACGGTGATCGCGGTCGGATGGCGCGGCGTAGGTCGGGCGTTCATGCGCGGGTGTCTGAGGGCCGCCGCAGTGTAGCCAAGCAGGTCGCCCCCGAGGGCGATGGGGAGAAGCGCCGTGCGGCGGAAAAGCTACACCAGCACGCGCTCGATGCCGCCGTGGTTGGCGCGATCGACGTACTCGGGCAACCAATCGGCGCCGAGGATGCGATTGGCCATCTCGACGACGATGTAATCGGCCTCGAGCAGGCCGTTGACGAGGTCGCCCTTGTAGCGCTGCAGCCCCTGCAGGCAGCTCGGGCACGAGGTCAGGATCTTCAGGTCGCCTTTGGCGGGCATGCCGGTCGTCGCAGCGGTCGCGCGCAGCGCCGCCTCGTCGCGGCGCAGCTCCTCTTCCTTGCGAAAGCGCACCTGGGTCGCGATGTCGGGGCGGGTGATGCCGAAGGTGCCGCTCTCGCCGCAGCAGCGGTCGCTCTTTCGCACGTTCTCGCCGACCAGCGCCTTGACCGTGACCAGCGGCTCGCGGAGCTTCATCGGGCTGTGACACGGGTCGTGGAACAGATAGCCAGGCGCGCCGCCGTCGACGCCACCGGCGCCGCCGAGCGTGATGCCCTTTTCGAGCAGGAACTCGTGGATGTCGATGATCCGCGAGCCGGGGAAGATCTTGTCGAACTCGTAGCCCTGCAGCTGGTCGTAGCAGGTGCCGCAGCTGACGACGACGGTCTTGATGTCGAGGTAGTTGAGCGTGTTGGCGACGCGGTGGAACAGCACTCGGTTGTCGGTGATGAGCTTCTCGGCCTTGTCGAAGTCGCCCGAGCCGCGCTGCGGATAGCCGCAGCACAGGTACCCCGGCGGCAGCACCGTCTGCACGCCGGCGTGCCAGAGCATCGCCTGCGTCGCCAGGCCGACCTGCGAGAACAGGCGCTCCGAGCCGCAGCCGGGAAAGTAGAACACCGCCTCGCTGTCGGCGTTGGTCGCCTGCGGGTTGCGGATGATCGGCACGTAGGCCTTGTCCTCGATGTCGAGCAGGGCGCGCGCGGTCTTCTTCGGCAGGTTGCCGGGCATCTTCTTGTTGATGAAGTGGATCACCTGCTCTTTCAGCGGCGGCGTGCCGACGCTCGACTTCGGCGCGGCAGCCTGCTGGTTGGCGAGGCCGCGCAGCAGGTTGTTGGCGGCGCGCTGCGCCTTGAAGCCGACGTCGACCATCGCCGTGCGCATGACCTTGATCGTCTCCGGGCTGGTCGCGTTGAGGAAGACCATCGCCGCCTTGCTCGCCGGGCGAAAGCTTCGCTTGCCCATCTTCCGGAGCAGGTTCCGCATGTTCATCGAGACGTCGCCGAAGTCGATGTCGACCGGGCACGGCGACAGGCACTTGTGGCAGACGGTGCAATGGTCGGCGACGTCCTCGAACTCCTCCCAGTGGCGCAGCGACACGCCGCGCCGCGTCTGCTCCTCGTACAGGAACGCCTCGATCAGCAGCGACGTCGCCAGGATCTTGTTGCGCGGGCTGTAGAGCAGGTTGGCGCGCGGCACGTGGGTCGTGCACGGCGGCTTGCACTTGCCGCAGCGCAGGCAGTCCTTGATCGAGTTCGCGATCTCGCCGATGTCGCTCTGCTGCATGATCAGCGACTCGTGACCCATCAGGCCGAAGCTCGGCGTGTAGGCGTTGGTCAGGTC
This sequence comes from uncultured beta proteobacterium, assembly GCA_963766315.1. Classification (GTDB taxonomy): domain Bacteria; phylum Pseudomonadota; class Gammaproteobacteria; order Burkholderiales; family Burkholderiaceae_C; genus Schlegelella_A. The sequence continues at coordinate 17,045 of CAVXZM010000009.1, read as the reverse complement.
GGCCGGCAGCGTCGTCCCGCCGAACGACGCGTCGCGCAGCAGTTTGCCCTGGTTGAAGCGGCCCTCGGGATCGACCCGCTGCTTGTATTCGGTGAACGCGGCCAGCTCGGCGTCGGTCAGATACTCGAGCTTGGTGATGCCGATGCCGTGCTCGCCCGAGATCACGCCGTCGAGACTGCGCGCCAGCTTCATGATGCGGGCGACGGCCGTGTGCGCCGTCTGCAGCATCTCGTAGTCGTCGCTGTTGACGGGGATGTTGGTATGGACGTTGCCGTCGCCGGCATGCATGTGCAGCGCGACCCAGACGCGACCGTGCAGCACCTCGCGCTGGATCTTCTGGCATTCGTCGACGATCGGCTTCAGCGCCGCGCCGGCGAAGATGGATTCGAACGGCGCCCGGATCTGCGCCTTCCACGACGCGCGCCAGGTGTGGTCCTGGAGCAGCTGGAACACGGTGCGCCCGCCGTCGGCGCCCGCGGCGGGAAGGTCGAGCTCGGCGAGCCAGCCGCGCCATTGCGCGCCGACCTCGCGCAGCAGCGCCAGCGCCTGCTGCACGCGGTCCTCGAGCAGCTCGGCCGAGGCGATCTCGCCGGCGTCGTCGCCCTTGCCGAGCGGCAGGTTGCCGCTTTCGAAGAACGCCTCGAGACGATCGACCAGCGCCAGCTTGTTGGCCAGGCTGAGCTCGATGTTGATGCGCTCGATCGCCTCGGTGTACTCGCCCATGCGGTCGAGTGGGATGACGACGTCCTCGTTGATCTTGAAGGCGTTGGTGTGCTTGCTGATTGCCGCGGTGCGCTTGCGGTCGAGCCAGAACTTCTTCCGCGCTTCGGCGCTGACGGCGACGAAGCCTTCGCCCGAGCGCGCGTTGGCGATGCGCACGACCTCGCTGGTCGCGCGCGCGACGGCATCGGCGTCGTCGCCGACGATGTCGCCGAAGAGCGCCATCTTCGGCAGCCCGCCGCGCTTGCTCTTGGTCGCGTAGCCGACCGCCTTCAGGTAGCGGTCGTCGAGGTGCTCGAGGCCGGCGAGCAGCACGCGCTGGCCGGGCGCCGACTTGGCCGCCAGGTCGAACAGGTAGTCGCGGATCTCGACGATCGACGGCACCGCGTCCTTGGCGTTGCCGAAGAACTCGAGGCAGACCGTTCGCACGTGCTTCGGCATCCTGTGCACGATCCAGCGCGCCGAAGTGATCAGGCCGTCGCAGCCTTCCTTCTGGATCCCGGGCAGGCCGGCGAGGAACTTGTCGGTGACGTCCTTGCCGAGGCCTTCCTTGCGAAACGCCGCGCCGGGAATGTCGAGCCGCTCGGTGCGCTCGAGCTTCTTGCCGCTGGCGTCGAAGTACCTGAGCTCGAAGCTCGCCTCGGGCGCGTCGTGGATCTTGCCGAGGTTGTGGTTCAGCCGCGTGACCTCGAGCCACTTCGCCTCGGGCGTGACCATCCGCCATGACGCCAGGTTGTCGAGCGCCGTGCCCCAGAGCACGGCCTTCTTGCCGCCGGCGTTCATGGCGACGTTGCCGCCGACGCACGACGCTTCGGCCGACGTCGGGTCGACCGCGAACACGTGGCCGGCGCGCTCGGCCGCTTCGGCGACCCGCTGCGTGACGACGCCGGCCTCGCTCCACACCGTCGCGACCTCGCCGGCGACGCCGGGCAGCGCGACGCGCTCGACCTCGCTCATCGCCTCGAGCTTTTCGGTGTTGATGACCGCGCTCGCCCAGGTCAGCGGCACCGCGCCGCCGGTGTAGCCGGTGCCGCCGCCGCGCGGGATGATCGTCAGGCCGAGCTCGATGCAGCCGGCGACCAGGCCGGCCATCTCGGCCTCGGTGCCCGGCGTGAGGACGACGAACGGATACTCGACGCGCCAGTCGGTCGCGTCGGTGACGTGCGAGACGCGCGACAGGCCGTCGAACTTGACGTTGTCCTTGTCGGTCACCTTCGAGAGGACGCGCACGGTGCGCTTCCTCAGGTCCCAGACGGCGCGAAACTGGGCCGCGAACGACTCGACCGCGGCGCGCGCCAGCGTCAGCAGCTCGCCGACGACGGCGTCGCGCGCCGCGTCGGCACCCGGCGTGCGGCGCTTCTCGACCTCGCCGAGGCGATGGTGCAGCGCCTCGATCAGCTGGGCGCGGCGGCGCGGGTTGTCGAGCAGGTCGTCCTGCAGGTAGGGGTTGCGCTGGACCACCCAGATGTCGCCCAGCACCTCGTAGAGCATGCGCGCCGAGCGCCCGGTGCGGCGCTCGCTGCGCAGCATGCCGAGCACCTCCCAGGCGCGCCGGCCGAGCAGGCGGATGACGATCTCGCGGTCCGAGAACGAGGTGTAGTTGTAGGGAATCTCGCGCAGCCGCGGCGCGCCGCCAGCCGCGTCGGCGGCGGCGATCTCGGTCAGCGGCTGCGGGGCATTCATGGCGTGACGGTGCGCGGCGCGGCCGGCGGACGAGGAGCAAGTCATCGTACCGCAGCGCAGCAAATCGATTCGCCGCGAGGCATCGGGAGCCAGGCGCGGCGGGCCATCGCGGCGGGTTATCCCGCTTGCTCCGGGCGCGCCCGGCGCGGGATAAACGCGCCTGTCATATCCGGCGCGAACAATCGCGCGGTTCCGCCTCGCGGTCACCGCCCCTTTCACGGAGTCGTCATGAAGTTGAAGTTCCTCGTCTCGTGCTCGCTCGCGGCCCTCGCTGCCGTCTGCGGCGCCAGCGCAGGCCCAGGTCGAGATCCAGTGGTGGCACTCGATGGGCGGCCCGTCAACGGCGAATGGGTCAACGATCTCGCCAAGGGCTTCAACGACAGCCAGAAGGACTACAAGGTCGTGCCGACCTTCAAGGGCACGTACGACGAATCGATGCCCGCGGCGATCGCCGCCTTCCGCGCCGGCAACGCGCCGAACATCCTGCAGGTCTTCGAGGTCGGCACCGCGACCATGATGGCCAGCAAGGGCGCGATCGTGCCCGTCTGGCAAGATCATGAAGGATGCCGGCAAGAAGTTCGATCCCAGCGCCTACGTGCCCGCCGTCGCCGGCTACTACACCGCACCGAACGGGCAGATGCTGAGCTTGCCGTTCAACAGCTCGACGACCGTCTTCTATCTACAACAAGGATGCCTTCAAGGCCGCCGGCCTCGACCCGAACAAGCCGCCGACCACCTGGCCCGAGGTGTCGCTCGCCGCGGCCAAGCTCAAGGCCAGCGGCAGCACGTGCCCGCTCACCACCGCGTGGCAAGGGCTGGACCCAGCTCGAGAGCTTCTCGGCCTGGCACAACGTCGAGTTCGCAACCAAGAACAACGGCTTCGGCGGCATCGACGCGCGCCTGATGTTCAACGGACCGCTGCACGTGCGCCACATCGAGAACCTCGCCAACATGGCCAAGCAGGGCCTGTTCGTCTACAAGGGCCGCGGCAACGTGCCCGACGCGGCTTTCATTTCCGGCGAGTGCGCGATGATCAATACGCTCGTCGGGCTTCTACGGCAAGCGTGCACAAGATCGCGAAGTTCGCTTTCGGCTTCTCGCCGCTGCCCTACTACCCCGACGTTCCGGGCGCGCCGCAGAACACGATCATCGGCGGCGCGAGCCTCTGGGCGCATGCGCGGCAAGAAGCCCGCGGCCGAAAACAAGGGCGTGGCGAAGTTCTTCGAACTACCTGTCGAGCCCGGAGGTGCAGTCGGCCAGCCACCAGCGCACCGGCTATCTGCCGATCACCACGGCCGCCTTCGAGCTGACCGAGAAGTCGGGCTTCTACAAGAAAATCCCGGCACCGACGTCGCCGTGAACCAGATGATCCGCAAGACCACCGACAAATCGCGCGGCGTTCGCCTCGGCAACTACGTGCAGATCCGCGCCATCGAGGACGAAGAGCTCGAACAGGTCTGGGCCGGCAAGAAGACGGCCAAGGAAGGCTCGATGAACCGTCAAGCGCGGCAACGAGCTGCTGGCCAAGTTCCAGGCTGCGAACAAGGGCTGATGGGCTGATTACCGCCTTCGCACCGTGGCCGCTGACAAGAGCGCGTCCTCTTTCGCTCGCGCTGGCTGCCCTGGGTGCTGCTGGCGCCGCAGGGCGTCGTCATCAGCGTCTTCTTCTTCTGGCCGGCGGGCCAGGCGATGCTGCAATCGCTGCAGCAGTCCGGACGCCTTCGGCACGTCGGTCGAGTGGGTCGGGCTCGACAACTTCAGGCGCTCTGGAACGACCCGAACTATCTCGCGTCGTTCGAGACGACGGCTGTCTTCTCGGTGCTCGTCGCAGGCCTCGGCATCGGCATTTCGCTCTTGCTCGCCGTCTTCGCCGATCGCGTCGTACGCGGCGCCGCCGTCTACAAGACGCTGCTGATCTGGCCCTACGCCGTGGCGCCCGCGGTGGCCGGCGTGCTCTGGCTGTTCATGTTCTCGCCCAGCATCGGCATCGCGCTCGTACTGGCTGCGCGCGATCGGCGTGAACTGGAACAGCTTGCTCAACAGCCGCCACGCCATGGCGCTGATCGTGATGGCCGCGGTCTGGAAGCAGATCTCGTACAACTTCCTGTTCTTCCTAGCGGGCCTCGCAGAGCATTCCCGAAGTCGCTGATCGAGGCCGCCGCGATCGACGGCGCGCGGCCGTGGCGGCGCTTCTGGTCGATCCAGGTTCCGCTGCTCTCGCCGACCACGTTCTTCCTGCTGGTGATCAACATCGTCTACGCGTTCTTCGACACCTTCGGCGATCGTCGACGCGGCGACCCAGGGCGGCCCCGGAAGGACACCTCCATCCTCGTCTACAAGGTCTGCTCCGAGGCTTCAAGGCGCTCGACCTCGGCGGCTCGGCGGCGCAGTCGGTGGTGCTGATGCTGATCCTCGTCCTGCTCACCGTGATCCAGTTCCGCTACGTCGAGAAGAAGGTCAACTACTGATGAAGGTCGCCGATGGTTGAGCGCCGGCCGACCTTGGGACATCCTCGCGCACGTGGTGCTGATCCTCGGCGTGGTCGTGGTCGCGCTGCCGGTCTACATCACCTTCGTCGCCTCGACGCACACCGCCGCAGAAGATCGTGCAGTCGCCGATGCCGATGCTGCCCGGCTCGCACGCGGTCGAGAACTACACGACGGCCTTGCTCGGGGCCGGCAGGGCGCCGGCTCGAACGCGGCGGTCGGCCGCATGATGTTCGTGAGCCTCGTCACGGCGCTCATCATCGCCATCGGCAAGATCGCGATCTCGCTGCTCTCGGCCTTCGCGATCGTCTATTTCCGCTTCCCGTTTCGGATGTTCTGCTTCTGGGCGATCTTCGTCACCCTGATGCTGCCGGTCGAGGTGCGCATCGGGCCGACCTACAAGGTCGTCGCCGACCTGGGCATGCTCAACACCTTCGCCGGGCTCACCATGCCGCTGATCGCCTCGGCGACCGCGACCTTCCTGTTCCGCCAGTTCTTCCTTACTGTGCCCGACGAGCTGGCCGAGGCGGCGCGAATCGACGGCGCCGGGCCGATGCGCTTCTTCAAGGACATGCTGGTGCCGCTGTCGGCGACGAGCATCGCCGCGCTCTTCGTCATCCAGTTCATCTACGGCTGGAACCAGTACCTCTGGCCGCTGCTGGCGACGACCAACGAGAACATGTACCCGGTCGTGATCGGCATCAAGCGCATGATCTCGGGCGGCGAGTCGAGAACGAGTGGAACCTCGTGATGGCCACCGCGATGATGGCGATGCTGCCGCCGGCGCTGGTCGTGCATGCTGATGCAGAAGTGGTTCGTCAAGGGCCTCGTGGACACCGAGAAATGAGAGATCTGACATGGGCGCGATCTCGCTACGCAACGTCGTCAAGCGCTACGGCGTCGGGCCGAAGGCGAACCAGGTGATCCACGGCGTCAACGCCGAGATCGTCGACGGCGAGTTCATCGTCGATCGTCGGCCCGTCGGGCTGCGGCAAGTCGACGCTGCTGCGCATGGTCGCAGGCCTCGAAGAGATCAGCGAGCGGCGAGATCTGGATCGCCGGCCGGGTCGTCAACGACCTCGAGCCGTCCGAGCGCGACATCGCGATGGTGTTCCAGAACTATGCGCTCTACCCGCACATGACCGTCTACGCGAACATGGCCTACGGCCTGAAGATCGCCAAGGTGCCGGAGGCCGAGATCAGGGCACGCGTCGACAAGGCCGGCGGCGATCCTCGAGCTCGCGCCGTTCCTGCTCAGAAAGCCGCGCGAGCTCTCCGGCGGCCAGCGCCAGCGCGTCGCGATGGGCCGCGCGATCGTCCGCCAGCCCGCGGTGTTCCTGTTCGACGAGCCGCTCTCCAACCTCGATGCCAAGCTGCGCGCGCAGACGCGACTCGAGATCCAGAAGCTGCACCGCGAGCTGCGCACGACCTCGCTCTTCGTCACCCACGACCAGGTCGAGGCGATGACGCTGGCCGAGCGGATGATCGTCATGAACGCCGGCCGCATGGAGCAGATCGGCACGCCCGACGAGGTCTACCACCGCCCGGCGACGACCTTCGTCGCCAGCTTCATCGGCTCGCCGCCGATGAACCTGGTGCGCGGCCGCGGCGAAGGCGCCGGCTTCACCGCCGGCGGCCAGCTGCTGCCGCTGCCGGCGCCGGCGCCGCGCGCCGGCGAGCTGGTGATGGGAATCCGGCCCGAGCACGTCGAGCTCGGCACGCGATCTCTCGGCCGCGGGCTGGCCGCTGCGCGTGCAGGCGCTCGAGATGCTCGGCGCCGAGCGACTGGTCTACGGCCTGCTCGGCGACACGCTTTTCACCGCTCGTCTCGACGCGACGCTGGCGCATCCGAAGGTCGGCGACATCGTCAACGTCAAGGCCTCGCCGTCGCACCTGCACTGGTTCGACGCCGCGACCTCGGCGCGCGTCGGCGACTGAGCCGACGCCGCGCGCGGACTGACAATCCGCTCTGTGCCGCCGCCCGCGCTTTCCCCCTGGCCCTATCCGCGCTGGATCGCCCACCGCGGCGCCGGCAAGCTCGCGCCCGAGAACACGCTGGCCGCGTTTCGCCTCGGCGCGTCGTACGGCTACCGCGCCTTCGAGTGCGACGTCAAGCTCTCGGCCGACGGCGTGCCGTTCCTGCTCCACGACGCGACGCTCGATCGCACGACCACCGGCCGCGGCCCGGCGGCGGCCCTCGCGTGGAGCGAGCTCGCGCGCCTCGACGCCGGCGCGTGGCACGGCCGCGCCTTCGCCGGCGAGGCGCCGCCGAGCTTCGCCGCGGTCGCCGCGCTACTGCCTGCGCAACGACTTCGCGCTCAACGTCGAGATCAAGCCGTCGCCGGGAAGCGAGCGCGAGACCGGCCGCGTCGTCGCGAGCGCCGCCGCGACGCTGTGGGCTGCCGCGCCGCTGCCGCCGCTCCTCAGCTCGTTCCAGCCCACGGCGCTCGAAGGCGCGCGCGCGACCGCGCCGCACCTGCCGCGCGCCTTGCTGCTCGACTCGCTCCGCGACGGCTGGCTCGACGAGGCGCGCGCGCTCGGCTGCGTCGCCGTCGTCACCAACTACGCGGTGATGGACGCCGGCGTGCTCGGCCGCATCCACGGCGCCGGGATGCGCGGCCTCGTGCTACACCGTCAACGACCCGGCCGAGGCGCGGCGCCTCGATGCCTTCGCCATCGACGGCCTGATCACCGACGCGGTCGACCGCTTCTCGCCCGGCACGCGCGTCGCCGACTGAACGCGCCGGCGATCGCGGCGTCGCGACGCGGCGGCATCACGCGACCGTCGGCCCCATCGGCTCTTCCGCGCCGCGCACCCGCGCATAGACGCGCGTGCTGCGCGGCTCGCCTTGCGGCGTGGCCGCGTCGAAGCGCAGGATCGCCTCGAGCGTGAAGCCGGCGCGCTCGGCGAGGCGCCAGCTGGGCGCGTTGTTGTCGTCCATGCGGATCTCGACCCGGCGCGCGCCGAGGACGTCGAACGCCAGGCGCGCGACCGCGCGCACGGCCTCGGTGAGATAGCCGCGCCCTTCGCAGCCGGTCTTCCGCCAATAGCCGATCTCGAAGCGGCGCAGCGACCAGTCGATGCGGTGCAGGCCCGTACCGCCGACGAGCTCGCCCTCGCTGCCGTCGGCGCGGCCGCAGGAAGATCAGCAGCACGAAGTCCTCGCGCAGGATGAAGCGCGCCTGCTGGCGCCGGCAGTGCGCCTCGGACTCGTCGACGCTCGGCATCGTCCCGGCCCACGGCAGCCACGGCGCGAGCTCGACCGAGCGAGACGCGCACCGCGTCGTTGACGAGCGCGCCGTCGCCGCGCCGCGGCGGGCGCAGGACGAGGCGCTCGGTCTCGATCCGCTCGGGAACGTCGATCAGCAGCGGGTCCATGCGCGCCCTCGCTTCAGGTGGTGAGCACGCGCGGGCCGACGTCGCCCTCGGCGCCGAGCCAGTCGTCGACGCGCTCGGCCGCGGGCAGCTCGCGCACGCGCCGGATCAGCCCGAGCTGCCAGCAGACGACCGCCAGCAGCAGCGCACCGCCGCCGGCGACCGCGAGCGAGGCGCGCAGGCCGACGTGCTCGCCGAGCCAGCCGCCGAGGAGCGCGCCCGGCCCGGCGGGGATCAGGATCAGCCAGCGCATCGTGCTCGTCATCCGGCCGAGCAGCGGCGCCGGCGTCACCGCCTGGCGCAGCGACAGGAAGTTGATGAAGATGAAGACCGCGCCGGTCGAGAACAGCATCAGCATCAGCGCGAACGCGGCGACGCCCCAGTCGTTGGCCGGCGCCACGGCGAGCAGCAGCCAGCCGGCGCCGCAGACCGCGAAGCCGAGCATCAGGCACGGCCCCGGGCCGATGCGCCGGCTGATGCGGTTGCCGAAGACGCTGGCGAGCACCGTGCCGGCGCCCATGCCGGTAAAGCTCAGGCCCACCGCCTGCTCCGAGAGGCCGAGCGTGCGCGTCGCGAACAGGATCTGGACCACGATCGCCGCCTGGTGGCAAGCCTGCCAGCAGCCGACCGCGAGCGCGAGCGCGACCAGCAGGCGATGCTGGGCGACGAAGCGGACGCCGGTCTTGAGGTCGGCCCAGAACTGCTGCCGCGACGTTCCGGTGGCGCGCGGCTGCCAGCGCGGCTCGACGATCGGAATGCCGCGCAGGATCGCGGCCGAGACCGTCACCAGCACGGCGTCGACGAGCAGCGCCAGCGGCGCGCCGACCGCCTTGATCAGCAGCCCGGCGAGGCCCGGCCCCGCGACCTCGGCGCCCGACGAGGCGAGCGCGTTCTTGGCGTGCGCCTCGACCAGCCGCTCGCGCGCCACCACCTGCGTCAGCACGATCTGCGCGGCGCTGCCGGCGACGGTGTAGACGATGCCGATGACCAAGCCGCAGACATAGAGCCAGCCGATCGAGAGCCAGCCGAGCCACCAGGCGACCGGCACGCTGACGACGACGACGCCGATCGTCAGCTCGCCGGCGATGTAGACCGGGAGCTTCCTGATCCGGTCGAGCCAGACGCCGACGGGCAGCGAGAACAGCACGAACGGCAGCATCTCCATCGCCGTGAGCAGGCCCATCTGCGTCGGGCTGGCGTGCAGCAGCACCGCCGCGGTGAGCGGCAGCGCCAGCATCGTCACCTGCCCGCCGAACGAGCTGATCAGGATCGAGGTCCACAGGCGCCGGTAGGCGAAGTCGCGCAGCAGGTCGTTCGCGGGCAGCGCTGGCAGCAAGCGCTGCGCGGAGGCTTTCCAGCTTGTCGGTATCGGCAACCACGTGCTCATGGTTCACCCAACTCTTTCTTCTTCGCGGCGCCCTCTGGTGAAGGGTGCCGTTGCGGGCCGGAGGGCCCGAAGCAGCGAAAAAAACGAAGGTCGATCGATTTTTCCGCTGATCCCTCAGCGGCCTTCGATCGAAGAGCTGAGGTGCTAGATCGGCGCCGGGCCGATGCCCGTGACGCGCTGTGCCGTGACGCCGCCGAAGCCAAGCGCCAGCGACCAGGCGGCGCGGGAGGCGCTGCGGGCGGAGTGGAGGTTGGTCGGCTTCATGGCTCGGCTTTCAGGCGAGGCGCCATCCTAGCAGCGGGGTCGCGCGCCGGAAAGGCAATATTCACTTGCATTGTTGCGGCGTGCCCACGCATCATGCGCGACACCGCGCGGCGCGCCGGTTCACGAGCGGTAGTCGGCGTTGATCTTGACGTAGTCGTAGCTCAGGTCGCAGGTCCAGATGGTCGCGCTCGCGCTGCCGCGGTGGAGATCGACGCGCACCGTGATCTCGCTTTGCTTCATCACGCGCTGGCCGTCTTCCTCGCGATAGCTCGGGCGGCGGCCGCCGCCTTCGACGACGTGGACGTCGTCGAGGAAGAGGTCGATCCGGGTCTGGTCGAGGTCGTCGATGCCGGCGTAGCCGACCGCGGCCAGGATGCGGCCGAGGTTCGGATCGCTGGCGAAGAACGCCGTCTTCACCAGCGGCGAATGGCCGATGGCGTAGGCCGCCTCGCGGCACTCGGCGACGCTCGTGCCGCCCTCGACGCGCACGGTGATGAACTTGGTCGCGCCCTCGCCGTCGCGGACGATCGCCTGCGCCAGCCGGCGCGAGACCTCGACCACCGCGTCGCGCAGCACGCGGCCTTCGGCGCTGGCGAGGCTGGTCACGGGCGCGTTGCCGGCGCGATGGGTGGCGATGAGCACGAACGAATCGTTGGTCGACGTGTCGCCGTCGATCGTGATGCAGTTGAACGACTCGTCGGCCGCCTCGCGCGACGAGTTGCTGCATCAGCGCGGGGTCGATCGCCGCGTCGGTGGCGACGAAGCCGAGCATCGTCGCCATGTTCGGCCGGATCATGCCGGCACCCTTGCTGATGCCGGTGACGACGACCGGCGTGCCGCCGAGCTGCACCGTGAGCGAAGCCGCCTTGGGCACGGTGTCGGTGGTCATGATCGCCTGGGCGGCCTCGACCCAATGGCCGGGCTGCGCATCGGCGAGCGCCGCCGGCAGGGCGGCCTCGATGCGGTCGTTGGGCAGCGTCTCCATGATGACGCCGGTGGAAAACGGCAGCACCTGCTCGGGCGCGCAGCCGAGCAGGCGCGCCAGCGCCGCGCACGTCGAGCGCGCGCGGACCAGGCCGTCGGCGCCGGTGCCGGCGTTGGCGTTGCCGGTGTTGATGAGAATCGCGCGGACCCCGGCACCGGCGGCCAGATGCTCGCGGCACAGTTGCACCGGCGCGGCGCAGAATCGGTTGGCGGTGAACACGCCGGCGACCGACGCGCCGGGGTCGAGGACGACCACGGTGAGATCACTGCGGTTGGGCTTGCGGATGGCGGCCTTGGCGGTGCCGATGGCGAGGCCGGCTACGGAAGACAATGCAGCCGCCTCAGGAGTCGAGAGATTGACCGGCATTGCACTCCAATCGGAAGGGATCGCTCACGCGAGCAAGCAGCAGCGCCCTGCTCACTCAATAGGTAAGTCTCGCAGGTTCCGATGACGGAACACTCGGCAACAAGCGCGTTTGTTGCTTTGGGACATGTCCCGATTTGCTCACCGACAATCGAGCGTTTATGGTTTCAATGAGAGTCTTAGCCAAGCCGTGACCCAACCATTCTTCATCGACCTAGTCACCTCGACCGACGAAGCCCGCCGCGACTTCGAGACGCATCCTCGTGGTCTTGCGATCGTCGCGGACGGACTCTCCGTTCGAGCGCTACCGCAAACTCCTGCTCGAGCTCTATCACGTCGTCTGGCATTTCAACCCAATCGTGCGCAGCGGCAGCGAGCCGCATGCAGCGACGAGCATGCCGAGATCCGGAACTTCCTGTATGAGCACATGACGGAGGAATCAGGCCACGACGAATGGGTCATCAACGACCTGTTGGCCATGGGCGTCGGCACGTGCCGACGTTCTGCAATACCGGCCGAGCAATGCGATCCTGGCGTTGAATGGCTACAACTACTGGTCGGCGGATCGTCGCCATCCATGTTCCGTGCTTGGGCATGATGTATGCACTGGAGGTGATCGCCTCCGTCTATGGCGGGCCGTTCGCTTCTGCGATCAAGGAGTCGCTGCTGCTCGACGGCGACCGCGGCATCTCGTTCATCAGCTTCGCATGTCGAGATGGATACCGAGCACATGGCCGACCTGCGCAACATCCTCAACCAGATCGAGGACGATGCGTCGAAGGCCTCGATCGTCGAGTCGACGATCGTGAATTTCGATATCTTCACCCGAATTTTCGAAGCGATATGAACGCACCGACACATCGTCTGCCGCCTGCGCTCGTCGCCCATATAAGTACCTCCGGCTGGAGTGGAACTCCGAGTTTGCCGCCCTGCGCTGCGCGAACCTGCGTCAAGCCGATCCAGTGCTACAGCCTGGCGGCCATGGCCGAGCTGCAACAGCGTCTTCGACGACATCGGCGCCAACCCGGGGCTGGTCAAGCACTTCGTCATGGCTTCCGACGTTCCGGGCGTCTTCAACTTCGGCGGCGACCTGTCGCTGTTCGTGCTTGCTCGTTCGTGCCCGCGACCATGACTCACTGCGGCTCTACGGCCGGCGGTGCGTCGACCTCGTCTGGTGGCTGGAGAACGCGGCCCAGATCGGCGTTCACACGACGGCCCTGGTGCAGGGCGACACGCTCGGCGGCGGGCTGGAATCGGTGATTCCGTTCCATAAGGTCATCTTCGAGCGCAGCGCCCAGGCCGGCTTCCCGGAGGTGCTGTTCAACCTCTTTCCCGGCATGGGTGCCTGGCATCTTCGACGATCCGCAAGGCCGGCTTCGCGATCGCCAACGACATGATCCTCTCGGGACAGCTCTACACCGCTGATCAGCTGGAACGGGCGAGCCTCGTCGACCTCGTCGTCGAGGACGGGGATGGCGAAGCCGCTCTCGCGAAAGTGATCCGCTCCACCCATCCGCGACTACGCGGAACCCTTGCGGCGCTACAGGCACGTCGCATCGCAGCACCGATCACCTACGAATCCCTTCAGACGGTGGTCGAGCTTTGGGCCTTGAGCGCGCTCAGGCTGAAAGACCGTGACCTGCGCCTGATGGAGCGGTTGGCGAGGGCCCAGGTTCGCAAGGTCGGCGGGGCCGACGAGGGCGCGGTCGAGGAGATCAAGCGGTTCGAATTGGACACCGCTTGGGGATTCGAGAGGACCGGGTTCAGCGAATTGAGCACGCTGTGACGCAACGTCAACTCGTCTGGCGCGTCACACCGTGACCTAGAGCCACGCTCGCAAGACCTCGCGCAGCTGCCCGCGGGTATAGGGCTTCGCAAGGTGCGCATCCATGCCGGCCGCCAATGCCTGCTCGGCATCTTCGCCAAAGGCGTTTGCGGTGACGGCAACGATCGGCATGCGCCCGAGAGACAACGCCGCCTCGCGGCGACGGATTTCTCGAGCGGTCGAATAGCCGTCGAGGACAGGCATGAAACAGTCCATCAACACCAGATCGAACGCTCGCGCCTCGATCGCATCGAGCGCCTGCATGCCGTCAGCCGCCTCGACAACCTGCATACCGAGCGCCTGAAGCATCTCGCGCGCGATCATCCGATTGACGTCGTTGTCTTCGACGACCAAGGCCGTTCCGAGGAAAACCGAATCGCCGTCGAGACCCCCCATCGCAGAATCGAGCGGCGCCGGATGCGTCTGCGTCGAGTCCACTTCGAAGAGTGCCGAGAACCAAAACCTGGAGCCCACGCCCGAGCTGCTTTCAACCTCGATGCGGGACCCCATCGCAGCGGCAATGCGCTGACTGATGGCGAGCCCGAGCCCGGTGCCACCGGCCCGCTTCTTGCCTTCGCCGCGACCTGGTGGAATGGCTGGAACAGGAGGGTCAGCGATTCGGCTGCAACACCGATACCGGTGTCCTTGACCTCGAATCTGACCTCGGCGTGCCCGATGGGTGCTTCCTCGGCGACAACGCTGAGCAGGACGCTCCCGCGCTCCGTGAACTTGATCGCGTTGCCAACAGGTTCAGGAGCACCTGCTTCAGCCGCTGCGCATCGCCGATGACCCAGGCGGGCACGTTCGGGCTCGAGGTGGATCAGCAACGACAGTCCCTTGTTCTCCGCGTTCGCACGGAACAGCGCGATGACCGATGCCACCAGCGCAGGGATCGACATCGATGCATGGGCCAGGTTCAGCTTGCCGGCTTCGATCTTCGAGTGGTCGAGAACGTCGTTGAGGATCTCCATAAGCGAGATCCCGGACTGGACCGCGGTGTTCACCAGCTCGCGCTGATGCGGGTCGAGCTCGGAGTGGCGAAGCAGGTCCAACGAGCCGAGCACGCCATTCATCGGCGTTCGAATCTCGTGACTCATGGTCGCCAGGAACTGCGACTTCGCCATGTTCGCCGCTTCGGCCGCTTCCTTGGCCTGAAGAAGCGTGGCGTTGGCACGATCTTCTTCCAGTCCGTGCCGAATCGCCTTCGAGGTGGCATCGCTCACTTCGCGAGACGCTCGCACCATCGTCCAGCCGAAGATGGCGATCAGGATGGCCAACGGCCACGACCGCACCCGCTCGTCCACCAGGCTGATCGCGACAACCGAGCCCATCGACAGGCTGACCAGCCAGGTGAACGATCGGCCCACCAGCGACATGAAGAGCGCCGCCGTGGCGATGGACCCGATGGCGATCACGACATAGGTCGTGGCCCGGGTACCAACGAGATCCGGATAGATTCCGAACGAGCAGGTCACCCAGAGCAATCCTGCGAGAGCGGAATTGCCTTCAAGCTCCCACGTGGCGAGCAAGACGCGATCTTCGGAAAGCTCGACGCCCATGCCGTAGCGTTGCGAGAGCGAGTAGCGCCAGACTGCGACCGACAAACCCAATATCGCGGCGGTGATGGGGGCCCACGTCGTCCCGGCCTCGATTCCAAATGCGACCACGATCGCAACGGCCACCAACTGGAGCGGCACGCTCCGCGTTGAATTCTTCAACGCGAGGTGCAGCAACTCCCGGTGTACGGAAACCTCGGTGTCGGGGCTGGGTGGCATCAGCGCGAAGGATATCGTGCTAGCAACGCCCTGCCGCGAGTGAAAGTAGCAGGTGATCGTGAACCCTTCGCAGGGTATCAAGGCTTGCGCAGGTCGGCCAGCAACCGGACGGGTGGCTCGCCGCGAGCCTGGTGGCGCATTGATGCTTACGGCAGACGACGTCCTTCTCGCCCCGTGTCGGCGTAGATGCAGCCGCACACGTAGGGCGCGACAATCGGCTGGCTACAGATGTGACCACGGTGATAGGAAGCATCCGTCGAACATCAACATGCAAGCTATTCTTGTTGATCTGCGGCGTGGCGATCATGAGAAAGTTGCGCTTGTCCAGAAGCTACATCGTTCGGCCCAACTAAGGTTGCACATGCCCCCGTCGACGGTGGACCGACTCGAAGTCAAGCGCGACGACGCCGCGCTTCGGGAAAGAGCGGCAGATGAGCAATTGCAGATGGTATGGACCCATAGCACTGCGGCTCTGCTATCTGCCACGACGTTCGCCGTTGTCATGGTCGTGTATTTCGGACCCGCGGTGGCCCCCGATCTCGTCACCTGGTGGATCGCGGGGAAGGTTGCCGTAGCAGCTCTCCGCGCCTTGCAAGCTCGAAGATACCGGCGAAAGACACCCGGCGGCGGTCTCTGGCGGCGAATGACCTATCTGATGCTGGCGCTGGATGGCGCTGTTTGGGGAGTCGCCGCTTTCTATTTGATGGGCTCACCGCCCGCGACAGCGTCGTTGGCAATTGCTAGTTTTGTTGGCATCGCGTGCAGCGCAACATTTGGTCTGCAGTCGAGCAGGATCGCGACCGCTGCGTACATTGTGCCGATCATCGTTCCAATGATCTTGGCTGTGCTTCTCCGTCAAGACGCGTTAGGGGCCTACTGTGCGGTGGCTCTGAGCTTGTTGTTGCTGCAAATGCTGATCACCGCCGACCGCTCAGATTCAAGGGTCTCTGAAGCATTTCTTGTTCGGGAGAACGCGCGACTGCTGGCGATGCACGAAGACACAGTAGCGCGCAGCGCATTCCTGGCGAAGGTCAGCCATGAGCTCCGCTCACCCTTGCAGGGAATTGTTTCAGCCCTCGACGTATTGGCGATGCGGCACGGCCCAGCAAGTGACGCGGACGTCGAACTCATCAGCCGCATTCGAAGGTCATCGTTGCTTTTGAATACTCATTTGCGAGATCTTCTTACCCTTGCCAAGGGTGAAGCTGGACGTCTCGAAATTCGACCAGAACCCTTCGACGTTTGCTCATTGGTAGAAAGTGTCAGTTCGTCGGCGAAAGAGCTCGCGTCAGCAAAGGGACTCGAACTGATCACTGAGATTCCGGCTTTCGGCGAGCTGGTAGTTGCGGACAGCGCCCGAATTGATCAGGTTCTGACAAACCTCGTCATCAACTCGGTCAGGTACACCGAGACCGGCCAAGTTCGGATTTCACTTCTTCCCTACGACAACGCCGCCCGGGTGCTCCGCTTCATCGTGTCCGACACGGGTCCGGGAATTCCCGCAGCCATGTTGCCCACGTTGCTAACTCCCGATAGAACGATTACCGGCTCTGAAAGGCGCGGGGAAGGCTCGGGAATCGGGTTGGCGATTGTCCGCACACTTATGGATCACTTAGGAGGAAGGATCGAAGTGAGCAGCCAAGTTGGCCGCGGAACAACGTTCACGCTGTCGATCCCGGCCGAGCCCGTCGACCCCCGGTGAAGCTCTAGCAAGCCCGACGGGCCGCATTCTCATCGTCGATGATCGCCACGGTGTCATCGACGCACTAGCCAGCGTCATCGATGAGCGAGGGTTCGAATGCGAACAAGTGACCTCTGCCGCTGCCGGTGCAAACACAGTGGCAACGCGAGCCCACGACGCCGTGCTGTCGGACATCGAGATGCCGATTAAAGGTGGTGCGGAGTTGGGGTCAGAGACGCGTCGCGGCGCGGGGCCCAACAAGAGCACGCGCTTCATTGGCATCATTGCAGGCGAAGTCAATGATGCCGTCAAACATCACCTCGACGCGTGCCTCGCAAAGCCAATCGACTACACCGCACTTCGCCACGCGTTGCTCGGTCCGGGCCACGGGAGGCCGAGTCCGCCTGGACTCTGGTCCGACACTATCTAGCCGCGCGGCCCTTCCGCGCCGCAGCGACTGGCGCGAAGTCACGCCCGGAACGCGGGCACGCGAAGTGCCT